>CALOAN010000054.1:0-16475 GCA_942491345.1 uncultured actinomycete | reverse complement strand
AATTCGAGTCGGCCCGATGTGGGGACTGTTGCTCGCACTCGTCGTCGCGACCGGGGGGCCGGCCGGTGCCCAGCAGTTCAACGGGGACAACCAGTGGGTCGCGCCGCACGGGGTCGCAACGTTTGCGCCTACAGTAGGCCAGGAGTACTCGATGTTCATTGCCGTTGCCGCCCTGCTGCCGGAAACGGAGTTCAATATCGGTGTGACCCATTTTTATGATAAACCGCTCGATCTGACCGAGGGGCACTACTCGGGCATCTTCTACGTCAAACGCCGGCTCTCCGAGAACGAGGCGGGGACCGGCGGTTGGGCAGTGATGGGGGGTACCGGTGTCAACCCCTCCTACCTGCAGAAGGGTGAGGTGACCGACACCTTCCAGTCGTGGTGGGCGAACGCCGTCTACACGATCCCGTTCCGCGACGGGGCTGTGACCTGGGACCTTCTGCCGGGGTTTCTCGTCAACCTCGACAAGGACCAAAGCGGAGAGACGGCGTGGGGAATGACCTACTCGACGCGGGTCGCGGTCTACAAGATCATTCCCCATTCCGCGATCGTCGGCGAGGTCTTCGGCACCACGGGGGAGGCCTACGCCGAGCCGACGTGGAGGCTGGGAGTGCGCTGGGAGAGCCGGCGCGTGGTTATCGCCGCGACTTACGGCGACAGCTTCAGCGGCGCCGGCAGCCCGCGCTTCGAGATCGGCGCGATCTTCTTCACCAACCAGCTCAAGTTCCTCTGTCTCGGGAAATGTCAGAAGGATCCGGATTGGTGAGTGATGGTGGCACAAGGAGTCAGCCCGCACCGGATCGCCGGTCGGAGATCCTTCGAGGTGATGAATGAAGCACACGACCTTTGACCCCGGCCGGATCAGCGCGTTGAGCGACGGCGTCTTCGCCATCGCCATGACGCTGCTGGTGCTCAACCTCCGCCTCCCGGATGTGGGGTCGCATTCCGACCCGTCGGTCTTCGCGGCCGGCCTCGTCGATCAGCTGCCGCGTTTCGCGTCGTGGCTGCTGAGTTTCGCGATCCTGTGCCGGCTGTGGACGGTGCACCACGACCTGCTCGCCGACGGCGACACCCGCACCCGCAGCTTCCTGTTGTGGAATTTCGTGTTCCTCGGTGCGGTGTCGTTCATCCCATTTCCCTCGTCGTTGCTCGCCGAGCACCCAGAGCAACTGCTGTCGGTCGTTGTTTTTTCGGCGACCTACGTGGTGGCGGGCATCGCCCTCGGGAGGATGTGGCGGGTGTCCGACCGGAGCCGCATCACCGATGGCGAAACGTCGCGCCCACACGGGATCAGCCGGGCGATGGTGTTGATCCTGGCGACCGCGGCCGGTTCGTGTCTCCTCGCGCTTTTCGACCCGCGGCTCGGCGCGGCGCTGTGGTTCACCTACCCGTTCACCGGTGGGTTGGTGCGGAGGTTCGACAGGCACGAAAAGGCCGAGGCGGAGTCATGAGCCGGATCATGAGTGGGGTGAAGTTCTCCAGGAATCGTCGCACTGAGACGCGCAAGAATAATGAGGCTGCAGCCGTGTACCCGGTGGGTCCGGCTGCAGTCAACAAGTACGTCAGAGCGTTCGAGTCGAGATTAATTTTCAACCTGAAAACAAGAGGAGGAGAAAAATGGAAGACATGAGAGAAAAACTGACGGGGTGGGCGAAGGACGCGGAGAAGAATGCCGGGATGATCATCATCCTGGGGGTATTGACGGTGATCGCCGGCTTTCTGTCGCTGGCGATGCCGTGGGCGAGCGGCGTCGGAGTGGCCTTCGTGGTCGGGTTCGCGATGGCCGTCGGCGGCGTTGCACGGCTCATCGCCGCCTTCAGCGCCGGCTCGTTCGGACGCGGCACCCTCGCCTTCATCGGCGGCGCGCTGACCCTGCTGGCGGGCGTGATCCTGGTGGCGCGGCCTGGTGTCGGCCTCGCGGCCTTGACCCTGATGGTGGGCGCCTACCTGCTGGTGGACGGCATCTTCGGCGCCGTACTGGCCTTCTCCGTCCGGCCCGAAAAGGGGTGGGGTTGGATGCTCGTCAGCGCCGCCATGGGTTTCCTGCTCGGTATCCTGCTGCTCAAGGAGTGGCCCCTGTCCGGGCTTTGGGCGATCGGTACGCTGGTCGGGATCAACATGCTGTTCGCGGGCTTTGCGATGATCTCCATCGGTTCCGCTGCGCGGAAGATGGTCAAGAGAATCGAGTAGGACCGTTGCGGGGGAGCACGCCCGGCTCCGGCTCGGACCCGAGCCGGGCACCCTGACGGCCGGCTGCGGGCCACATCCCATGGAGGAAAAACCCCTCCGCCGGGGGCGGTGTTCACCGACGTTCGGCGCGAAAGTCTGGATCCTGAACGCCGATACACCAACGCCCAAAGACGAGGCCGTGGATGCCGCTGGCGGGGAACTCAAAACCCGCTCGAATGAGAAACAAGAGGAGACGACGAATCATGATCGTGCTTGCCGTGGTGGTGTTTCACGTGCTCGGCGTTCTCTCGTCCATCCACGCGATCATGAGCACGCGCACCGAGCAGGGCGCCATCGCGTGGGCGGTCGCGCTCAACACCTTCCCCTACGTCGCGGTGCCGGCGTACTGGGTGTTGGGGCGCAGCCGGTTTCAGGGCTATGTCTCGGCGCGCCAGGGTGAAATGGACGAGATCGCAGGTGTGACCGACGACGCCCGGGCCGCGGTTCGCGAGTTCATGCTGCCGCCGGAAATGGTCAGCCCGACCGCCCGCGCCGCCGAGGCCCTCGCCGGAATCCCATCCGTCGGTGGGAACGCGGTCGAGCTGCTGGTCGACGGCGACGCGACCTTTGCCAGCATCCTCGAAGGCATCGACGCCGCCGATGACTACGTCCTCTTCCAGTTCTTCATCGTCCACGACGACGAGATCGGCCGTGACGTCAAAACGCATCTGATCGAGCGCGCCAAGGCCGGCGTGCGGGTGTACTTCCTGTACGACGAGGTCGGGAGCCACGACCTCCCGGCGAGTTACAAGGACGAGCTCCGCGAGGCGGGCATCGAGGTCTACGACTTTCACACTCAGAAGGGCCCGGGCAACCGATTCCAGCTCAACTTCCGCAATCACCGCAAGGTCGTCGTGGTGGACGGCAAGGTGGCGTGGATCGGCGGCCACAACGTGGGTGACGAGTACCTCGGCCGCGACCCGAAGTTCGGGCACTGGCGCGACACCCACGTGCGGATCGAGGGGCCGTCCGCCCTTGGCGCTCAGCTTTCCTTTGCGGAGGACTGGTACTGGGCGACCGGTACGCGGCTCGATGTGAGCTGGCAACCCGTACCCGCGAATGGCCGTGACGTCCCGGTGCTGATCATCCCGTCGGGGCCGGCCGACGAGCTCGAGACCGCCAACCTCATGTTCGTCGAAGCCATCAACTTCGCGAAGGAAAGGATCTGGATTACCAGCCCGTACTTCGTACCGGACCGGCCGCTGATCACCGCGCTCCAGCTTGCCGGGCTGCGCGGCGTCGACGTGCGCATCCTGATCCCGGACATGCCGGACCACCTCGCCGTCTATTTGGCCGCTTTCGCCTACCTCGACGAGTCCGGCCGCACCGGCGTCAAGTTCTACCGCTACCAGGACGGGTTTCTGCACCAGAAG
This sequence comes from uncultured actinomycete, assembly GCA_942491345.1. Classification (GTDB taxonomy): domain Bacteria; phylum Actinomycetota; class Acidimicrobiia; order Spongiisociales; family UBA5794; genus JAHEEL01. Next base: position 12,870 of record CALOAN010000054.1, on the reverse strand, counting down.
GTCATGCTCATCGACCACTCGTTGGCAACCGTCGGAACCGCGAACTTCGACAACCGGTCGTTCCGGCTCAACTTCGAGATCACGGCGGTTGTCGCCGACGATGATTTCGCCGCCGAGGTCGAAAGCATGCTCGAGGCCGACTTCTCCGAATCGCGGTTGATGGAGCCAGGCGAATACGATCGCAAGCCCTGGTGGTTCCGCTTCGCCGTCAAGCTCGCCCGGCTGACCGCGCCGATTCAATGAGCGGCGGCCCCTTTCGCGGAGGGGCCGGAAGCGATCTCAAACATAAGATCGACACGACCAAGGACGCATCAGGAGCATCGGCACCGATTCGCGGGGTCGACAGAACGAGGCGTGACGTCGCCAACGGTGATGGCTCTGAAGGGCAAGCTGGAAGCTCGCCCCTACATCGACCGAGCGCCTTTGTAGCGGCAAGCTTCCAGCTTGCCATTATCTCGTTCCGGGTGTGTTTGGCTTCAGGTCGAGGGAAGCTCGAAAGAGACAACCAGGCCTTGGGCGCCGGCTCGGCGGGCGGAGATCCTTCCGTCGTGGGCCTCGACGAGCCGTTTGCTGATGGCGAGACCCATGCCCAACCCGTCGTCGCGGGTTGTGAAGAACGGTCTGAAGAGGTTGGCGAGGACCTCGTCGTCGACGACGGGACCGGAGTCGGTGACCGAAACGCGGATCTTGCCATCGTCGCGGGCCCCGATGACGTTCACCCGTTTGGGGCCCGCGCTGTTCTCGACGCTCGCCATGGCCGTGATGGCGTTCTGCAGGAGGTTGAGCACGACCTGTTGCAGCAGGACGGGATCTCCATTCACCGGGAGCGGATCGGGCGCCGTCTCGAGATCGATCGAAACCGCGTGCAGGCGGGCCTCGGCGCTCGCAATCTCGACCGCCTGAACCAGAACCTCCCGGAGGTCGAGCGGCCGCCGTTCGAAATCGCCGCGGCGCGCGAGATTCCTCAGATTGTGGAGCAGCTCCCAGGCCCGACGAGCTCCGAGCGTGATGTCGGAGATCGTGGCCTGCAACTCCTCGCCGTCGTCGCCATCGGTGGGGATGGTTGCCGCCGCCAACTGTGCGTTGGTCAGGATTGCAGCCAGCGGCTGATTGAGTTCGTGAGCGACCGCCGCGGTCATTTCTCCCAGCGAGGTCACGCGTGCCAGGTGGGCGATCTCGGCTCGGCTCGCCCGCTCGAGATCGTCATGAGCCCGTGACAGCTCGGTGTTCTTGTCTGCGATCACCCTGGCGGCACGAACCTGGATTCGATTGCGGCTCCACAGCAGAATCACGACGATCGCGAGCAGGAGCGTCGCGCCGATCAGACCGGTGAGGTAGTTCCGTTGGATGATCCGATCCTGATTCAACCGGGAGATCTCCGCGTTCTTCTTCTCCATCTCGAACATTGCATTGAGTTCGGTGAGCCGGCGGGAACCGGCTTCACTGATCATCTGAGCGTGGATCTCGTGGTAGCGCTGGAGCGACTGGATGGCGCCCTGAAGATCACCCTGGCGCTCTTGCAGCTCCGCGAGGTTCTGATGGATGTCACGCTCCAACTGCGGCACCTGGAGCTCGCGGACGAGGTCAAGAGCCCGTTGCAGGTCGCGCTCGGCGATGGCGGGCTCACCGAGATCGGCGACCGCGGTGGCCAAATGGACCAGGCTGGTGGCGGTTCCCAGCGGGTCGCCGAGCCGTCGCCGGCGCTCGAGGTTGCGTTCGAAGACATCTCTGGCCTGTTGTGGTTCCCCTTGGGCGAGGAGCACACGGCCGATGTTGTCTTCGGCCGTCGCCAGGGTGGCCTCGTCACCAACACGCTGCGCGGTGGCGTCCGCGTTGGTGAAGAGCTCATGGGCCTCGCTGAGCCGCCCCATCTGCAGCAGCGTCTGCCCGAGGTTGTTCATGGTGTTGGCGACGAGAGCGTCGTCGCCGGTCTCCTGGTAGAGCATGAGCGCCTGGTTGAAGTAGTCGACGGCCTCGTCGTATCGTTCGGCGGCGTCGGCCACGCCACCGAGGTTGTTGTAGGCCCGCGCGAGGCCCGCGCGGTCGTCCTGGTTGCGGCGGATCTCCAGCGCCTGCTGGTAGTGATCCAGCGCCCGATCGAGGCTCCCCCACATGTAGTGGAGGACACCGAGGTTGTTCAGAGCGTTGGCGATCTCGTCGTCAGCATTCTCCAGCCGCGCAAGGCGGAGGCTCTCGGCATACAGGGGGTAGGCGCGAGAGTAGTCGCGTTGGACGTACGCGGCCACCCCCATCCGATTGAGGGCGCGAGCCTCTGAGAGCCGGTCGCCCTCGGCACGGGCCAGCACAAGCGCCCGCTCGGCGAGCTCGCTGGAATCCTCGGGGTCGCTGGAAGCGGAGGCCCACGAGGCGGCGAGGAGCTCGGGGATGGTCTCCGGGCCGGCTGCGCCGCCATCCAACCCGGTCGGCTCGACCATCGTGAACGCCGCCAATACGGCGATGACCGCGATCACGGCTCGGTCGATCGAGCCGTGTTGGCGAGATAGATGAGATCCGCCAGAGAGGTCGCGCCGACCTTCTTCATGGCGCGGGCCCGATGGACCTTGACGGTCTTTTCGGCGACATCGAGGCGGGATGCGACAACCTTGTTGGCCAGGCCTTCGACCACCAAATCGAAGACCTCGAGTTCACGCGGCGACAACGTGGCAAGGAGGTCGCACGCGGCGTCGCGGCGCTGGCGCGCCGCTCGGTCCTTCGCGTCGCGGGCGAGGCCCTCGGCAACCGCGGCAAGCACCTGGTCGTTGTCGAAAGGTTTTTCAATCAGCTCCACGGCGCCCTTGCGCATCGCCCGAACGGTGGTCGGCACATCGCCGTGGGCGGTGATGACCACGGCGGACATCGGTGTGCCGCCGGCCAAAAGCTCGTCGACGATCTCGAGACCGTTGCCGTCGGGAAGATGCAGGTCGAGCACCAGACAGGCCGGCTCTTCCGGCAGCTCGCTCGACCGAAACGCCTCGAGGCTGCTGAAGAGCTCGACGCGGTGGCCCGCCTTCCTGAACAACCGGCCAAGCGCCCTTTGAACAAGGGGGTCGTCCTCGACAACGAGGACAACCCCCTTCATTTCATGCTCTTGCGAATCCACCTGGGGACTCATTCGGAATTCGGTGCTCGACACGGGACCATTCTATTCCATCGACGTGGTCCACGCGCTGAGGTCGCCGCTTTCGAAGCCGTCACGGTGGATGACGGGTTGCACCCGGTAGACACCAGCGTTGGCGGCAGCGATCCAGGCGTTGCCGTCCACGCCGACGTCCATCCCACGCACCGCGCCGGGGAACTGCTGACGCAGAATTCGGGTCGGCTGAGCGGGGTCGGAAACATCGAGGATGTCCACCCCGCCCGTGTGGCCGAACCAGACCACCGAGCCATCGAGACCGATGGAGCTTCCCTGCAGGAAGGTCGATGGGTCGGTGTAGACGCCGATCTGGGTCGGCATTGCCGGATCGGCGATGGAGACCACGTGCATCGTTCCATCGTGGCAGGCGAGGAATGCGAGGTCGCCGCTGGCTGTGACAGCCGCCGCCGAGTTGCAGTCACCATACCTGCCGAGTTCCAATGGAGCGTCGGGATTGCTCACGTCAACGACCCGAAGGCCCGCGTCGACGTGGTCCTCATCAGCGATGAGCGCCAGACCGTCGTGATAGACGACATCCCAGCCATGGCTGATCGGCATCGTTCCGCGAGGGACCGGAAGTTGCGGGTTGGCGACATCGAAAATGAAAAGGGATCCGCCGTTGGTCGAGGTGACGACGTAGGCCATGTTTCCGCCCACATCCACGGCACTGGCGTACTGAACATAGACCGAACTCAGAAGAGAAGGCGCGACGGGATCCGCCACGTCCATGATCATCAGACCGTATCCCCACGACGTCACGTATGCCGTCGTGCCGGCAACCGTCAAGCTCTCGTAGCCGCCGTACTGGATCGCGGGATCGACCCGGCCGAGGCTCATCAGCTCATCATCGCTCAAACGAAGACCCGAGTAAAAATCGGAAACCGCCAGAGATCCGTTTCCGAACGCGGCCACATCGGTGGAGTCCGAACCCACCGGAAGGTCGAAGACGTGTTCGAAGGTCGGGATCGCCGGCGTGTCGAGGTCGAAGGCCAGGCCAAGGCCCATGCCGGTGAACTGAATCATCTCGTTGCCGCCGCTGATCGGGTGGATGGCGGCGGATTCGGTGCGATCGGCCGGCGCGCTGACGAGCTCGCCGGCAACCGGGGTAGCAGGGCTCGACAGATCCCAGACCTGGAGCCCGTCCTCGTCGCCGAGATAGGCAAGGCCGCTATTCATCAGGGCGCTCCTGATGTAGGTGCCGGAGCTTGGGACCGTGGTGAGCATCACCGGCATGGTCGGGTCGGTGAGGCTGACGACCTCGAAGCCGTCGCCGACGAGCATCATGACGTCGCCTTCGACGGCCGCGTCCTCGAAGATCCCCCAACTGCTGTAATAGCCGACCGTCGACGGCATCATGGGGGTCGTCACATCGATGACCTCAACGGCAAACCCAGAGAATCCCGAGCCCCAACCGATGACGTGCGAACCGGTGACGGCGAGCCGCTCGAGCCCGAAGGTGAAGATCTGCGCGCCGACGCTCGGAGCGAGAGGGTCGGAGATGTCGATGGAGTAGACGCCCGACTCGGGATCGGCCAGGATCAGCGCGTCACCGATGGCAACGACGTCGCCCGGACGGAGGAACAGACCCGTGGAGTACGCGAAATCGAGGACCCGGGCCGGCGCCAGCGGATCCGCCAGGGAGAAGACAACCAACTCCCCTTGAAAATCCTGGTTGGCCCATGTCGCGAAGAGGTAGTCGCCGGCAACGGCGAGGCCGCGGATCAATCCCGGCAGAGGTTCGGTTGTACCGACCTGGGCCGGCGCCGTCATGCCGTCGGACGAAAGCTGCCACACCGAAACGGCCGAACCCTGGACGAGGTAGGCCACATCGCCGACGATCACCGTTTCACCGACCTCGCCCCCCGCCTGCATGGGAACGAGCGCTGCGCCCGTGACAATTGCCGGCATCGCGACCAGAATGCCGACCAGGGAAAGAGTGGAAGCAAACCAAAGCTGTTTTCGAAGCATCACGCATTCTCCTTACACATTGGATCCGGTGTGGATCTATCCGCGTGCATCCCGGGATCGGGATCCATCGCCGCTCATCTCACGACTTGGACCATATCCAGGTGGCGTGACTGCATCAATTGGACCTTGTGCTTATGGTCGGAACTCGACGACTCCGCCCGCCCTCGATGCCGAAACCGTTGAATACTCTGGGTGCAGGCCCGACGGGAGGCCGCGACTCAACGCTCCGAGAAGCTTGCCCACGTCCATGTATCATCTCGTGAGACGATCGCGCTCTACATTTGGAGGCTCGGGATGCGAATCAAACTGACGAAGCGGTGGCGCCACGGGGGCGAATCTGCGCTCATGCTGACGGTTTTCCTCGGGCTGATGGTGGCGATGCCCCTGGCTGCACAGGACTCCGGCCAGACGCCTCCACCAACACCGAGGCCGCAGTCGACACCGATTCCGGCATCCGACATCCCGGCCGTCGCCGCGAAGGATACCGACGTGGCGCGCCTGGCGGTTGCGAACGCAACACCCGGCGCACGCATCCGAGACATCCAACAAGAGCTCCCCGATGAAGAGGGTCGAATCAAACAGCTCCGCGAGGAAGCCCTGGCCCAAATCGAGCTGCCGGGACCGGCTTCGATGATCAAGGAAACCGAACGGTCCTGGGGAAGGGCGCGCGACCGGCTCCAACGGTGGCTCACGGATCTCGCCTCCGAGTCGAGCACTCTCGACGGTAGTCTGGACAATCTCAACACGCGGATCGCGCTGTGGCGGCTCACGAAGGACAACGAGACGAGTCAATCACTGCCGGAGGCGATCAGACAGCAGATCACCGACACCATCAAAACGCTCACCGACGCCGCGGACCATGTCCGGTCGTCGAGGGACGCCATTCTCAGTCTCCAGGCCACGGTCGCGCAGGAAAAAAGCGGCGTCGACGAGATGCTCATCAAGCTGCAGCAGGAAAGCAGCAAACGGACCGTTGGCGTGGTGAGCATCGACAGCCCGCCCCTGTGGAAGGCGTTCGGCGGCGACACGGACTACGGCGATGTTCTCCAGCAGTTCAAGACCACCCGGGAAGAGCACCAGCGATCCCTCAGGAACTTTGTCTCGGACCAACGCCGGCTGCTCTGGCTTTGGGTTCTGATTTGGCCGGCGCTGACCGCGTTCATGGTCGTGATGCGACGCAAGGCCGAGGTTTGGGCGCAACAGGACGCCTCTCTGAAGGTGGCGGTCGCCGTCCTGAGTCGGCCGGTGTCGGCCGCCCTGGTTCTGACTGCAATGATCTTCACCATCTTGGAACCCAACGCGCCGAGCGCGTGGATCGGGCTCGTCAACCTCGTCGTCGTCCTCGCCGTGGTCCGCCTCTTGTTGAATCTCCTGCCGAAGCCCTTGCGGGCGGCGGCGAGCTACGTGGTGATCCTTTTGATCCTCTGGCAGGCAGTCAAGCTGGTGCCCGAGGGTTTCGCCATCTATCGTCTGGCGCTGCTCGGCCTGGCGGCGGGGGGACTCGCGATCTGCATTTGGCTGAGGCGGACGTTGAAGGCGAATCCCGACACGCTGCCGGAGAATTGGCGGAAACCCGTTCTTCTCGGTATCGGCCTGTCGTTCGTTCTCTTCTCGGCAGGGGCGGTCGCCGACATCGTCGGCGGCGTCGGCTTTTCCACCCTCGTACTCACGGGCTCGGCGAAGATGCTGCTCGCCGCCTTCGTCTGGTGGCTGGTAGCTGTGATGCTCCGGTCCATGGTCCGGGTCGGTCTTCTCACCAACACCGCTCGCCGGATCGGTATCGCACCGGCCCACTCCGAGAGGGTCCGCAGCACCGTGTTCCGCATGATCACGTTCCTGACGGTCGTCGGCTGGATGGCGATGTCGCTCCGGGCGTTTCTGCTCTTCGACTCGCTGCTCGTCACCATCGGCAAGGCCCTCGCCTGGTCGGTGGAGATCGGCGATATCTCCTTCGATCCCGGCGACCTGCTGATCTTCGGGTTCATCATCTGGCTCTCGTTCAAGATTGCGGCGTTCATCGAGTTCGTCTTCGCCGTCGATGTCGTCCCGCGGGCCGGTCTCCCGAAGGGTGTCCCCGAAACGATTTCACGGCTCACGAGCTATGTCGTCATCGCCATCGGCGCGGTGATCGCAAGCACGGCCGTGGGATTTGACATCGGCAAGGTCACGATCATCGTCGGCGCCCTCGGTGTCGGCATCGGGTTCGGTCTGCAGAACATCGTCAACAATTTCGTTTCCGGACTGATTCTGCTCTTCGAGCGTCCGATCCGGATCGGCGACACCCTGGAAATCGGCGACACCGGTGGAACAGTCGAGACCATCGGGATGCGAGCGAGTATCGTCAGAACCTGGGACGGCGCCGAGATCATCGTCCCAAATGCGGACCTGATTTCGCAGCAGGTCGTCAACTGGACCCTGAACTGCAACCGTCACCGGATGGTCATTCCCATTGGTGTCTCCTACGCCACCGATCCGGAGCGGGCCGCCGAGATCATCGTCGGTGTCGCCAACGACCACAAGGATGTCGACGCCAAACCCGATCCGACCTGCCTCTTCATGGGATTCGGCGACAGCTCGCTCGATTTCCAACTCCGGGCATGGACGGCGGAGTCGCGCTACATCAGCGTCGCCAGCGATCTCCGCTTCGGCATCTTCAAGAAACTCGCCGAAGCCGGCATCGAAATCCCATTCCCCCAACGCGACGTCCACATCCGGGGCGCCTCGTCGGAAGATGCGTCGCCTGCAGAGACTCAGAAACAAAAGGAAGAACCGGTTCAGGACGGCGGAGACGAGGGATAGGAATTTGCTTTTTCACACGATCGAGCGTACCACGCATACTGAATCCGAATCCCCTATGAAAACGGCAGTTTGAGACCTCGGCGTTCTCTTCAGCCCCCCATCCTCGACGGCATCCGGCATCTCTCCGGGAAACCACCCCAGAAAACCCCTTCAACCCCGATTCCGCACACAACTCAACCAGGAATCCGGCAAACTCATTCTTCGGGCGAAATCACGACACCGCTGCGACCATCAGCTCGAGAACCGTCTCCCATCCCGCCAGGGCGAGCTCGCCAAGCAGCTCCCGATGGTGCAGGAAGTACGGCCGCAGCATCTACACGGGGGTCGATTGGCCCGATGGGACGGTGACAGGAAACCGAAGTCTCTGGTTTCGGCGGAATCGGCCCTCAGAAGACCCCAATCGAGCAGATTTCCGGATTGTGCGGTGCAGGTTCAAGGGATAGTGAGCGAGGTACCTTCGAGGTGGGCGAAAGGAAATTCCTATCCGTTTGCATTCCCGACCTGGAGAGTAGCAAACTCGCGGTTGATAGAACGAGATCTATTCAGCGGACACTGACCTGGATCCGTAGACTCCGAGGGCCGACTCCTCAACTGGATCCAGGTTGAGGAAGATCTCGGCCCGCGGAGCAATACGAAAATCTCTAAATCGGTCTCCTATCGCACCAGCAAGTACAACCCCATATTCGCCGGAACCACAACGCTCGACAGATCGACGTCGGCCGCTGGTTGAAGACCGTCAACAAACGGCACCTGTGCATTCGTGACGACAAACCCTTCAAGCCTTTCCGGATCGATCGTGAGACTTACCGTCTCATCCTGGTCCGACCACGAGGCCAGTGCGATCAGTAGCCCATCGGGGCGAGCGTAAGTTGTCGCAAGTACGCGCGGGTGGTCTGTGGTAACCGGCGTGTTGTCGAGCCAGTAGCCCAGCATGCGGCTTTCGTCGATGCCGAACTCGTTCATCATCTGCCATACAGGACGCGGATCCACATTTCCGTAGATGCGCGTCGTCATACCATAGAGCAAGCCGCGATACGGGTGCCCTCCGTCCTGGAGCATCTCACCCATCAAACCGAACGGCAGACCCGAGACCTCGGTCATCCAATAGTCTTCATCTCGGTCGTACTCGAAATACTCGCCAAACCAGAGCCGTGATACGAATGGGAAGTGCTCCATATAGAGCATGGCGCTGTTTATGTGACCGTCGCTCGGGTTGTACTGATTGGCTGAATGAAGGTCTATGACCACCTCATCGCGGTGCTGGTGCAGCACGGTGATCATTCGCTTCACCGTCTCGCGACTGAATGCGATGTCATCGAGATAGAGGCCATCGATGTGCTGGTTCTCAGCCAACCAATTGAGCCCTTCGACGTAATAATTGGTCCACCGAGAAGTTCCCTTGTTGAGCATCGCCGCATCATCCACCCGCCAGGCGTGCCACGCCGAGTGGTAGTTGCTCTCCATATGTTCCTGCATCCACGAATGACCGCCGCCCTCGCCGTCGTTCAGGATCTCGTCGCCGAAACTCCGCATCGCGAACAGCTCGTGCGCTTTATACGTCAGCTCACGAATGGTGTAGTAGAGTTTGAACTTGACGCCTTTAGCGTGGGCTTCCTCGATGTAGTCGGTCTGGATATCGAGATGGAAGAAGGGATAGTTGATATAGGGGTTGATCTCGTTCGCATGGTGGATATTTACAACCGTACCACCCCAATCGATGACTGAGTCTACCGGTACACTCTTGTGTACAAAACGTGTTTGGAAATGTGTTTGAATATCGAGCGGCTTGAAGGGTGTGATTAAAAACCGGATGTTGAACTGCAAACTCTCACCTGCCGCGAGACGCCTCGATCCGGAGTAATTGTTCGCTGTAACATTGTCGGCATTGGTCTCGATGCGTATGCCACCACGACCATCGTTATACCAAGACTCCGGCATGATCAGTGGTTGGTTCTGATAAAAATTAGTATTCAGTGGACGTACGTACCTATCGTCGCGCAGCACGTACTGAAGGCCCTTGTGAATTCCACCGAGCCAGACACCTTCCTGATGATTTTCTACCTTCCACTTCCAATCGACTCGCGACGGACGTTTGCCGCCACGGAAACCAAGACCCAGCATATATTCAGCGGCATCCGGCACTAACGAGACCGGCAGGGTTATGTCGCTGACCCGAATATCGCGCAACGCAGTAACAGTGAGTTGGTAGTCGAGCATTCCATCGTACTCGAGCGCCCCCACCACGCGCAGTGACACTCGATCCGACGCGCTCTCAACCGTCCATTCGGCTCGTCCGCGCGCGTTCTGCGTCACTTCATATTCAGAGGCGACTAGCTGTTCAGTGGATCCGCCCATTTCGATTGTTAGCTCGAGTGGACTGGCGAGCACCGGTTGGGGTGTTTCCAGAAAAAAGGTCAACTCCGGGCTGTAGAAGCTGAGTATCTGATCGGGAAGTCCGGAGGCGCCCAGTTCAACCGTGCGGCCGAGAATGGAAAGAGAATGCCCGTCGACGCTGACCGGTACAAACGGTTCTATGACAAGATCGGGATCAGTACCGACAGTCGAGTTCAACCAGGCAAGTCGAGTCTGTTTTTCAGGAGAGTTGAATCCATGGTTGAACGCTCGTTCCCGTTGAATATCGATCGATACAGGAACCGTCTTGCTCCCACGATTGGACGACACGACTACTTCGCCAGACACTGACCCGGTAGACATGTCTTCTGGAACGTCGATGCCAACCCACAATGGCAATACGTCGCCTGCCGGGACAGCTACATCCTTCTCAAAAATCTCACCCTTTTCGTTGATACCACCGCAGTTGAAGCAGGTGAGCCGTTCGGTCAGTTCTTCAGGGAAGCCTGTGAAAGACACGTCGATGTCATTGACAGCGTCGTCGCCTGCTACGACAGCTACCTGAAAGGTGAAATACTCTCCCCTCATCGCCTGACTAGCGAACGGCTCCGTCTGAGCACGCGCCGCCCAGAAGAATGGAATGAAGTGTCGCATGCGTATTGGGTAGTCGCGGTGTTCAGGCACCACGATCCAGCCATCTGTCGCCGAAGCCATGAAGTCTTCTGTCTCCGCTTCAGTCGCAATGACCTCGGTTGGGAAGAAGCTGTGGAAATCATCCACCGACTGGATGTGTGTAGTTGTTGCTCTGGGCAGGTCCTCCAACTCCGCGGCCCGTACACGCGCTGCCCAGTTAGCCGCAGCGGTCGACTCGAGGATCGGATACGTTATGGTCGGGTAATAACTGCCCGTTGACTCCCAAGGCATGTAGTAGACGTGGTAGGTGGAGGAGCCCGGATTGGGCTGAAAGACTACGTCACCCGAGACATTCTCGACGCGCAGTGCAATGGTGTTTGCGACAAGCTCGTTCGTTGTTGCGTCGAGCACCACAACCGATTTTGCAGACGGATTGGCATCCCGGCGTCGCCAGGGGATCGTAGCAAGCACCATGTCGCCTTCGGCATTGTCGACAACCACTACCGCACGATGGTTACCCCAGGACAGACCCGAGTCGCCCGCCGCGAGGAAGGGCTCCCAGTTTCCAGCTTCGAAGGTTACTCCATCGATGACGTTCGGAATCTCCGGAGCGTCATACAAAATGTCCGTGCCAGTTTGTCCATCGCACGACATAACTAAAAGCGCTACAGCCGCCACTAGAGCTATGGGTCTCATCAGAACTCTCCACGTTCGAAAAATGCAGTCGCTTAACACACGATCGCGCAGCCACGGTGTCAAGTGCGGGTTGGATCCAAGTCCCGCGTTGGTTTTCTTTTTTGCATGAGCAATCAAGAATTCCAAATAGATGTTGGGGGATAGGAATTTGCTTTGACACACCATCGAGCGTACCACGCATGCCGAGTCCGAATCCCCTTTGAGAACGGCAGTTTGAGACCTCGGCGTTCTCTTCAGCCCCCCATCCTCGACGGCATCCGGCATCTCTCCGGGAAACCACCCCAGAAAACCCCTTCAACCCCGATTCCGGACACAACTCAACCAGGAACCCGGCAAACTCATTCTTCGGGCGAGATCACGACACCGCTGCGACCATCAGCTCGAGAACCGTCTTCCATCCCGCTCGAAGCGCTCCTCCCACTGCCCCCTCACCTCGTCAAAGCGTGCCTCGAAGAGGCGGGTATAGGGGCGTGGCGCGCGGAGAACGCGCGCGATATCGGGCCGAACAGGCGGTCGCCACAGCAACGCTCGGTGTCTGCCGCAGCGTGGACGGGTCTTCTCAACGTGGCCGATTGCGGCTCGTCAGTCAAGCCGCCGGGCCAACCGCTTGCCCACGAAACATGGCCGCACAACCCCCAGCCTCCAAAGGTGGCTCCGGCAGCCGCGGAGCGACCACCCCGCTCACGGCTCTCGCTACCCCGACACGATCCAGCCCAACGAACTCCTCGCTGATGGCGACGCCGATACCGCATCTCTCAGGAAACCGCTGCAAGCACGCGCCTTCACTTCTCCATGACCCAGGTGTCGCCTGGTATCTCCGGCCGTCTGTTTGCGAGCCCATCCACAGAATTGCAGAGAGCCATTGCAGGGCCGGCGCCCCCGTCGGCCTGGAGTCGATCCGGATATGACAATCCAACTGTGCCGACTTCGAGTTTTGCGAGAGACTCAGCATTGATTGAACCCATCAACCCTGAGACGTGTAGGCTGGCGGGACATGCGCATGAAAGATCTGCCCATCGATGGGGTCATTCCGAAAATTGTCGCTTCGCTCGAGCAAGCAAACTCGGTGGTGATCGAGGCGGCGCCCGGCGCCGGCAAGACGACGCGGGTGCCGGTCGCGATCGATCGGGCCGAGGTGACGATGGGCGGATGCAAAAACCCATTTTCCAAAATCCCAGTGAAACGCATCAATGCGGTACATGGCACCTGTTCAGGTTCACGCATTTGCACATTCTCGATTCGCACTCTAGCCAAACGTACAAATATGCGAACCCGGCACCTTCTATTCG
>CALOAN010000053.1:0-276398 GCA_942491345.1 uncultured actinomycete | reverse complement strand
TGACCGTGGGCTTCGGGTCGTCGTCGACCATGAAACTGCGGCCGAAAGCCATCACGTGATAGGTACTGCTGTAGCCGACGTGGAAGCCGCTGTCGGGCATCGGGCCGTCATAGCCGGGGGGAATGAGCAGGAACTTGCCACCCGCCGCACGGTCGGGTCCCGGCCGTCCGAAGTCGATCACGTGCTTGAACCAGAAGTCGTCGAACAGGCCGAGTGCATCCGGCGGAGTCTCGACGACAATCGGACCATCGGTGAGATCGAGCGTGAAGATGTAGTAGACCGTGTCAGCATTTGCCGTCAGGAACAGCGACTGCGAGTCCATCAGACCCGACCAGATCGCGACGCCACCGTTGTCCTGTGCACCAACGCTCAGGAGCCCGATGTACATCGCTCTTCAGCGACACCGAGTTGGTAGGCACTCATGTAGGCATCGAGCACCCGCGTGAAGTCGAGGTTGTCGTAGACCTTCGAGACGGTGTCGTCGGAGGGCACACCGTCCTTGAAGGTCAGACTGCCGAGTCGGGTGTTCAGAATGTCGGGCGTGAGGACATTCTCTGGAATCTTGGTCATGCGGTCGACCTCCTCCTGGAGTCGTGTGTAGCACGTGCGCTCGCGTACCCCCAAGTGTCGTCCGCTGACCGACCAATGGACCACCCGATTCGGGTATGAAGCGAACACCGCTCCCGGATTGTCCGAGGCGCCGAACCGACAGAGCCACGTGATCGATCGTCGCTCCACTGCCCAATCCCGACAACGCTCGACTTGCTCCCGACAACGGGATCCTCGGCTGGGCCAAACTCACCTCGGTCAGAACCGCACCGTCACGCACACCATCTGAGAACACCTCGGGTTTGCGGGATTCGCTAGTTGGGACAACCAGGGAGGTTGTCCCCGGCGGAGTTGGTGTGATCGGTTGATGAAAGGGTGAGTCCTCCTTGCGAGACTGTGGGTTGTAGGACTCGCAGCTCGAAGGAGATGGCTCTGGAGAACGGTACAAGCCTGCGGCAGCATCCGAACGCGCCGCTGACGGTGGAGGGCCGGCGCCGATGACCGGATTCGTCCGTCAGGTTGGCCGGTGGAGGGGTGGTGGCCTGATGCCATCGCCCATCGGCTCGAAGCCCGCATCGGCTCCGAGCGCCGTTGGTCAAGAAGCACCCGAAACGGGTGTCGACACCGACGACCTCCACGGGCAAGACTGATCCCGACTATCGCGCGACGAATGGAGACCTATGTTGGTCGGAACCCGCAGCTTTCGGAGGGCGGTGTCGGGCGCCGCCATATACACCGAGACCGTCTCACGGACCCGCCGTGCCTGAGACGCAGCCGCCCACCTCGCCGACCGATGCATCCGCGCAGCCAGACAGCTCGCAACTCGCTCTCGAAAGGACCTATCTCGCAGCCGAACGCACCCTGTTCGCGGTGCTCCGGACGGGTCTCTCCATCGTCGCAGGCGGCACGGTCATCGTGACCCTGCTCGGCGAGGACTGGCCGGAGTGGGTCCAGGGATCCCTGGCCGGTGCGTTCCTTGTTGTTGGCTACGGTCTTGTGTTCCTCGGTCTGCGCCGGTATCACGGCATCGCCAAGCATGTGAAGCACCAGGACGGGCAGCGTCTCACGATCGTGCCGGCACGGACCATGTCGATTCTCACAGCGATTCTCGGAATCACCATCACGATCGTCCTCCTGCTGTACTTCTTCAGCGCCTTCTCGTAGCCGACGGGTGACGGACTGCAACAGCGCGGCAAGCGGGCGCCGATCTCCGGGTAAAACAATCGCCATACGACGATCACCAGGGGATCCGAGCTGATGGCACACATCGACACCATCGAGGCGTTCAATCGAGCGTTTCAGTAGCGGGACTACTCGGGGATGGCCGCCCGCTACCACCCGAGGTCCACTTTGCGGATCCGGTCTTCCCTGACCTTCGCGGTGATGAGGCCCAACCAACTGTCTTTCGCTCTGCATCGTCCGTGTCGGTTTCATGTTCGATGTTCCAAGGCCCGTCGATTCGGATAGTCGCTACGGTGCGACCGTCGTCGCTGGAGCTTCTGTTGTTGCTGGGGCGCCCGTTGTCGCCGGTGACGAGTCATCGCTCGAGTTGTTTACCAGCACGATGATCAGTACCACGACAGCCGCGATGGCCAGGATCACTCCGATGACGGTGCCGAATCCCGAACCGCTCTTCTGCGTGACTTGAACCGTCGGCGCGACCGCAGCCTGGGAGGGACTCGGCGCTTGGGTACCCGGGGCCGGTGGGGTCGTGACAGCAGGCGGATCCAAGGCGGTCGGGTCAGTGCTGGTGTTCCCGCTGCTGCTCACCTGATCGGTCCACTGAGTCCCGTTCTAGTAGCGGTACACGTATCGGTTCGTTGGGTCGTCGTACCATCCGCCGGGTTGCTGCGTCATATGGGTCTCCTTCATAGTTGTGCCGGCCACGACGCCGTAGGGCTACGCCTCCGTGTCACCGGGCTACTCGTCGCTGTACTCGTCACTTTCGCCGGCAGGCGGTGGCGGCGGCGGGACTGTTTCCGTCGTTGTCTTCGTCGAATCTCCACGACCGGCGGCGAAGGCGATGATCGCAACGATGACGACGCCACCAATCGCAACGAGCCAGATCATGTTGCTCGAAGAGTCGTCCGAGGGACTCGACGATCCGCCTGCGGAGTCGTCGCCCGACGATGCCTGTGTCGTGTCCGGCGCCTTCGTCGTGGTCGGGGCTTCCGTCGTATCACTCCCCGAATCACCACCCGATGATGCCGTCGTTGTCACGAGGCTGACGCCTGTGCCGCCATCATCGCTGCACCCTGCGATCACGCCCATGGTCGCCACGACCAGGAACGCGGCAAGCATGAGCTGTGTGAGTCGCTTCATCTGTGTCCCCCGTCTACGGAGTTCCTCTGCCAGACCCTCGCTTGCGAGTCCAGTTGGATCACTAGCAAGAGACCTACGGCCAACGTACACCGAAGGGCAGCGCCGTGTCCCACCCGAATCGGGTCATCCGATGGGCTATTCGACAGATGCCGGTCCGTGAGCCAGCTCGTCGCGCATAACCCGAAGGTGGCGGAATTGCTTGGTGCCCTCGCTGGCACAGAGGGTTCTTTGGCGGAGTCAGGCCCTACCCGCGTCAGATTCCGTGTTCCGCTAGTGGGTTGGGATGAGGATCCGGTTGCGCGAATCTCCAAAGTAGGCAAAAAGTAGGCAAGAGGGTGCAAAACAGCGCGAAACAATGAAATGCAATGGGCTCTGAAACCCTTGCAGCACAAGGGATTACGGCTAGAAGGCTAGTGGTGGCGACCCGCTTTCTTGCCTTCACACGGCAGAGGTCACTGGTTCGATCCCAGTAGCGCCCACTCCTGCAACCCCTACAGCATAGGGGTTTCTGTCGTTCCGGCATGAACGATCTGCGACTCACATGCCCCCAACCCCACGGCAACTCCACGCGTCAGCTCGAACGTGTGTTCAGGGTTGACGGTTGCGGTAGGCCCTGGACTCTCGCCGTACCCCATGGACAACTCACACCCCATGGACGACCCACCCCGTTTCCGTTGACGGCGCGGGACGAGGCTGCGTTGCCGGATAGGGCCGCAGCCGACCGGAATGGGTCGTGGTCAACCGGATAGGAGCAGGGGCAGCCTCGTTGCGGGGCTGCCGGGGCGTTGGGCGTCGCTCAGCTAGCTGTTTGGCGTATCGATTCCCGTCCAATCCTGTTGGTTTCGGCTCCTGCAGCGTTCATTCCGTGTCAGGACCTGGGCTGAGTCGTTCTACGCAGGGCATTTCTAGCCAACAGCCGTCCCTCGGCTTCTCCGTGCTGGCATTCGACCTGACCGGTCGTGCAGCCATCCTGCAACCGAGGTGATGCACGGTGGAGCCGTGAAGCCACACCGCACACACCCAAGCCAGCGGCATAGCCCCAGCACCACGGCCGTCACGGTCATCGCCGTCATCGCCCTCCTGGTGGTCCTGGCGATCGGTGTGTGCGTCGTCGTGAACCTGAACGAGGTGGTCGGATTCTCCCACTACCTCCGACTCATCTACGGGGGATGGGGCTAGCGACGTGAGAAGGGAAGGAGACTGCAATGAGGAGATACCTCATCCTGGCGACCGTGATCGTGCTGGTCATGGGAGCCGGAATCGCTATCGCACAGGTCGGTGACGACGGGGTCATCTACGCCTGTGCGAACGACAAGGACGGGACGCTCAGGTTGGCTGACGGCCCCGACGGCTGCGACAAGAAAGAGACCCCGGTGTCGTGGAACCAACAAGGTATCCAGGGCGATCCGGGCGAAGACGGAACTGATGGGGCTGACGGGAACCTCACCCTCGCCAACCAGGTCTGTGCCGAAGAAGGCGAATCGGTAATCGGCTTCGACGGGGCGGGTGACATCATCTGCCAGATTGGAGGGGCCGCCACGACCACCACGACCACCACAACGGAGCCTCCCACGGCCAGCGACGAGGTGTGCAACGGTGTCGACGACGACCTCAACGAAGTGATCGACGACAACCTGACCGACTACCCCGACGACGGTCAAGCAGCGACGGAAGCGTCCTGTGTGAGCGGGGTCTGGGTCTTTACCATCGTGGAAGGGTTCTGCCTGATTGACGGTGTCAGCTATGAGGGCGGCACGGTGAACCCTGCCGATTCGACGCTGGCCTGCCATTCCGACCTCAGCAACACCGAGTGGTCGCCGGTCGCCCCATAGGCGATCGTTGCGCTCCAGGCCAATGGATTGAGTCCCGCTCTGGCCTGATGGGAACGAGCGAGCGAGGCTCGCCGATGTGAGTGGATCGGCAACCACCGCTAAGCGATGCTGGGCTATCGGACCCGCTTCGCTCACATCGGTGCCTAGGGATGCCCCCAACCAGGGACTCGGGTGTCATGGTTCCGGCCAGCTCGGGCTACGCCCTTGCATGTCCGAAGTCACGGCCTCGGTGTCCGAACGGTCTGCTCCGGTTCTGCGCCTCGTCGGTACGGCGCGGTCCGTTGGCACGATCCGTACGCCATACCGGCGTGTATGGACCCGACAGTTGCGTCCGGGTTCGAGGGTTTGTCGGGCCTGGTGTTGAGTAGGTGGGCTGCCTGGTCGATGTCGTCGTCGGGCTAAGGACGCGTTCCATGAACCGTGTTGCTAGTTCTGGTTCGTGGTGGGGGCTACAAGCTCCACCACACTGCGATGGCGACGACGACGAGCATTGCGCCTGCCAGAGGCGTCGCAACGAGGACTCCCATGAAGGCACGGTTGTGCCTCGCCGCAGAGTCTGTCGGAGACACCGTGAATCTCGTGACGTCGCCACTGCTCTGGTCGTTCGCTGCTTGGTCTCGTTGAGCTGGGACGCTCGTGAGCCACAGACCGGTCGCAAGCACGAGGTTGGCGACAACGTACGCCACCGCCACGTTGGGCACAGTCGGCGTGTCCAACATGCGGCTATCACCGTCGGCAGGCAGCCATGGCCCGGTTGCGAGCAGGGCCACGAACACGAAGGGAGAGACAACGGCAAGGGCAACGCCAAGCCACTGCCGGTTCTTGTACCCGTACCCAAGAGCGATGCCGAGTGCGACGAGATGAAGCAAGGTGTCGAGACCGAGAACCTCACCCACGACGCACCTCCTAGGAGAACCCTCCCCAGATCAGCAGGCCGAGCAGCCACGCAGCCGCCATTGCGAGCACGACGACCGCCATCGCAACCGGCAGTCGGTCGGCTTCGGCCAATCGTTCACGAATACGCACGGTGCACGCCTCCCATCAGCGGCAGCATCATCATCCAGCCATTCGGCCCGCTCGTCTATGGGGAATGGTCCTGATCGCCCTTGTCGGCTGTGGTCTCAGGTTGATCCTTGACCGGTCGAGACGTAGGGGTGACACTGTCGGTGGAGGCTGCACATGCGGGTGTGGTGGTCGCTGGCAACGGTATTGGTGGTGGTGGGCTGTGCGCCGCCGGTTGCCGACTCCGGCGTAGACACCACGGCTCCTGTCGTTCCGTCTTCGACTACTGCAGCTTCCACCAGCCCATCGCTATCAGCGACCACCTCAACCGCAGCTTCCACGACGACTGCGACGACCACGACTACGACGACGACGGTGCCGGAGCCACCCCGACTTGAGGTCCTCGATCCGGTCCACCTCGCCACCGTGACAACTCGCCGATACACCTTCTCCGGTGTCACGGACCCGGACTGCACCGTGACCGTGGGAGGCAAGTACCACGCCACTGTCGAACCAGACGGGTCCTGGGCATTGGATTTGATGCTGGGGCCGGGTCGGAACTCGACGACGTTCGTCGCTACCGACCCGCAGACCGGGCTGGAGACGAAGCAGGCCATCCGGGTCTACTACGCCGAGGGGCTGGAACTGCGCATGGATGGACTCGGAGCCGTTGCGTTCGGCGACAACGAGACCGACACGATGGCGATCCTGAGCGGTCTGCTCGGAGAGCCGGAACAGTTACCAAGAACTAGGACGGTGTGTGACGACCTCGACGATTGCGATGGTGCTGGGTACGGCTGGTGCCGGTACGTCTACGAGGCATTCTGGGAGTCCGAGAAGTTGAGCATCGTGATCACCGACTGCGAAACCCAAGACGGCTGGCCCGATGCACCGGAACTGGTTGGTTGGAGAGCTTGGCTGGGAACGACGCTCCGCACGCCCGAGGGTGTCGGTCCCGGTTCGACCCTGGGCGAGATGCGGGCAGCCTATGGCGAGAAGCTCTATGTGGGTTTCGACGATTGTGCCGGTAGGTTGTTCTTCGCCGTTCGCAGCCCGGACGGGAGCGAAGGATTCCACGGCTACATCCCCCCCCAACCACCCGGCTTCCAGCCACCTGATGGCTCTGAGCCTCACGGCCACGACGTAGGCCTCGATCCAGCAACCGTCGTGACCCGACTAGAGGCCGGTGACAGGCAGAGCTGCTAGCTGTCACATCAACTCGGGCGTCTGCGCCGTCAAGGTCGTCGGAGATCGACGGGGTGAATCCGTTGTATGGGACGCCAGCCGTGAACCGATGAATCGGACCCCGGTCGAGATCACGTCGTGGACAGCGCCGTCCACAGGATGCGGTGATCCGACAGGAAGTACTGGGTGTAGGCCATGAACTCGGTCCGTGGCTTGGTGTCCCACAGGTGCGAGAACACGGCGCCATCGAAATCGAACACGCCGGTCTCCTCAACAGCGTCCTTGATCGGGCCGGGGACGAACGCCACCTGGTCATACGCCCGGTCATTGCGGATGTTTGACCCACCGACGTACGTCTAGTGCGGCACCAAATACAGGCCCCTGTCGACAAGGACCCTCCAGATCGGGTCCGACCAGTCGGCGTTGAAGATATTGAAGTCGCCCATCACCATGATGTTCTTCGTGTATGCGTTGTCGGACTCTCGTCGCAGGTAGCCAATCCACGAAAGGGCGCCACCAGGAGCGGCGTGGTTCGGGCGGTAGCTCGGTGTAGATAACAGTGTCAGCTCGGTCCTCGAGTGCACCGTTGCTCGGTCCCGCCTGGCTTGGGCTCCGCCCGCTCTATTCCAGGATCGCACGCTCTCGTCGTTGGTTCTGCTCGGCGGCGAGAAGCTTGGTAGTGATGGTGCCCAATTGGCGGATCTCGGCGTCGTTCAAGATCGAGAAGAGATGCTCCTCGAGGTCGCGGTGATGCCCGGGCTTCGCGGCTTCGAAGGTCGCCATGCCCTGTGGTGTCAGGACGACGGTGACGGCCCGACTGTCGTTTGGATCGGTTTCCCGCCGAACGAGTCCCTCGGCCTCCAAGCCGCTGACGACTCGTGATACGCGGCTCTGACTCAGGGGGGTGCGTCGGCGGAGTTCCGTCATTGGCATGCTGTGGTCGGCTGACGAAGTGGCGAGAAACAAGAGGACCTCGAACTGATGAAGCCCGATGCCTTGCTCGTCGGCTAGGCCTCGGTCGAGAGCGCGCTCGAGGGCAGCGCCGGCGCGTATCAATCCCAGGAACGCCTTGGCTTGTTCCTCGCTGAACAGGCGTGGACCTCTGGTGGAAGCGGGGCGAGGTGCTGGGGCCGGCGAATCAGTCATGAACGCGACAATACCAAAGTTGTATGCGGGCGCATAGATATTGTATGCTTGCGCATATATTCCGAACGCCGAGGAGGCGACATGGCGACACCTCGATCTCAGACCGAGCGAATGGTCGGTGCCGGTGCGGGCGAACCGTACAAAGGTGACGGGTAGATGGCGGACGTGAACCACAGGCTGAGGGTTGCTCTGGTCGGTGCGAACGCCAGCGGCAGGGGCTGGGGCCCGGCAGCGCACATACCGGCGATCGCTGCCGTGGAACAGCTGGAACTCGTTGCGCTGTGCACCAGCTCTCCGACCTCGGCTGCCGCTGCGGCCGAGACCTACGGGATTCCCCGGGCGTATCACGACGTGCGCGAACTTGCCGCACAGTCCGACATCGACCTCGTCACCGTTGCGGTCAGGGTGCCGCACCACCACTCGATCGTGATGCCGCTCCTGGAAGTCGGAAAGAATGTGTACTGTGAATGGCCGCTCGGAACGACGGTGGAGGAAGCAGAGGAGATGGCTACTGCCGCCGAAGCGAGTGGGGTTACCGCCGTTGTTGGCCTTCAGGGACGCCACGACCCGGCGCTCTCTCACGTCAGAGAGCTCGTCGACGACGGCTGGGTGGGAGACGTTCTGTCTGTCAACGTGACGATGATCGGCGGCGGAGCGCTCGCACACCGCGCGAACGAAGCCTGGATGGCAAATGACGCTAAGGGCGCCAACACGTTGACCATCGTCGCAGGTCACACCCTCGACCACGTCGAGTACCTCTTCGGGAAGCTGACCGAGGTCTCCGCGACGGTCGGCGTGCAGGTGCCGCAGTGGCGTCTCGTGGACACGGGCGAGACCGTCGAGGCTGATGCACCCGACAACATCCTCCTCAACGGGACCTTGGCGGGAGGTGTTCTGCTGTCGTTCCAGGTCGCCTCGGTGCCCTACAACGGCTCGGGATGGAGGATGGAGGCCTACGGGACCGAGGGCACGCTGGTCGCATCCAGTGCCGCGCTGCCGCAGATCACCCCGATCTCACTCCTGGGCGCACGCGGCACTGATCCGCTGGCCCCGCTCGACGTGCCGGTGAGCGAACCGGATGGTCTTGCCGTCCCGACAGGGCCGGGGCACAACATCGCCCGGTCCTACGCACGCATGGCCCAGGCCATCCGCAAGGGAGCCTCGGCGAAGCCGGACTTCAGCGATGCCGTCCGAGTGCACCGGTTGCTGGATTCGGTGCGGGCATCATCCGCCAAGCGAGAAGCGATTGGTGTCGGCGCATGAAGCCGCAGCTGAACCACCTGATCGTCTGGGCGAAAGACCGCCGGGCCGCCACCGAGTTCTTCTCCGACATCGCGGGCATGGGACCCCCGAACGAGTTCGGCCACTTCACCCAAGTCGAGACCGGAAACGGCGTGACGCTCGACTTCGCTGACACAAGCGGAGACCCGCGCGGCCTCCATCTGGCCTTCCTGGTCACGGAGCGCCAGTTCGACGAGATCTTCGGCCGGATCATGGAAAAGGAGCTCCCATACTGGGCCGACCCTCGCCGGACACAACCGGGTCGGATCAACCATCACGACGGAGGACGAGGTGTCTACTTCAGCGACCCGCACACCGACGTCGGGTGGGAGATCATCACGCGACCCTACGGATCCGGTCCCGACGAAAGGCAAACGAATGGATGACATCAATACGCCGGTGATCGAGGAGTTTCGTGCCAACGGCGGCGCAGTTGACCAGGGCATGGGCGGGTTCTTCAAGGGCAAGTCCCTGTTGATCCTCCACCACACGGGCGCCAAGACCGGGAAGCTGCGCATGAACCCGCTCGTCTACGCCCTTCACGACGGAAGCTACGTCGTCGCCGCAACCAAAGGCGGCGCACCGAATCACCCCCACTGGTTCCTCAACGTCAGCGCCAATCCGGACGTGACCGTCGAGGTCGGCACCGAGCAGTTCCCCGCCAAAGCCACCATCGTCGCGGATGGCCCCCTTCGTGACGAGTTGTACGCCAAGCTGGTTGCGATCATGGGTCAGTTCGCCGACTACGAGACGATGACGGATCGACGCATCCCGGTGGTGGTGCTCGATCGCGCAGACTGACGGATGGACATGACCAACGTGCGGAAATCGATGCGAGCTGTTGTGCTCGAAGCGCCCGGACCGCCCAAGGCGCTCCAGATTCGCGAGCTGCCTGTCCCAACACCTGAGGCCGGGCAGGTCTTGATCAAGGTCGAAGCATTCGGACTCAACCGATCCGAACTTCACACCCGCCTCGGTCTTGCCGAGGGCGTGACGTTCCCTCGCGTCCTAGGCATCGAGGCGACCGGTACCGTGGCGGCCTGTCCGGGCGGGGAGCTGGAACCGGGCCAGCAAGTCGCCGCAATGATGGGCGGCATGGGCCGCACCTTCGATGGCGGCTACGCCGAATACACCTGTGTTCCTGTACGGCAGACCGTTCCGTTCACGAGCGATCTCGACTGGGCCACCCTCGGCGCCGTCCCCGAGATGCTGCAGACGTCGAACGGCTCCCTGACCGTCGGCCTCGACGCCCAATCCGGGCAGTCGATCCTGATCCGAGGCGGCACCTCTTCGATTGGCATGGCGACCGCCGTGCTCGCCAAGAAGCTCGGCATGACCGTCCTCTCCACCACTCGCAATCCCGAACGCACCGACGTCCTCCGGAGCGTCGGCGTCGACTACCCGTTGGTCGACGACGGCAACGTCGCAACTCAGGTGCGCGAACTCCTCCCGGACGGTGTCGATACCGCCCTCGAACTCGTCGGAACTCCCACCCTGCCCGACACACTGCGCGCAACGAAGGTTCACGGTGTCGTGTGTTTCACCGGAATGCTCTCGAACCAGTGATATCGCCAAATCCTGTGGATTGGGTCGGTGTGGTTAGGCGGCGTCCCTTGATTCTTGGGTGCTCCTTTCGACTCGGATTCCGTCTTTGAACTGGATACCGGCTCGGACTTGGATGACGAGCTCGGGACTGTTGACTTTCCTCCATCGGTCTTCGGCGGCATCGAGGAGCTTGTAGGCCATCACCAGGCCACGACGTCGGCTCCCCGCACCCTTCGTCACCCTCGTTCTCGCCCGTACGGTCGAAAAGGTCGACTCGATCGGGTTCGTGGTCCGCAGGTGGGTCCAATGCGCTGCCGGATAGTCGTAGAACGTCAACAGGACGTCCCGGTTCCGGGCGAGTTTCGCTGCGGCTTTGGGATACTTGTCGCCGTAGATGGCAACGAAGTCGTCGATCCCGGCGTCGGCGTCGGTCCGGGTTTCGGCCTGGTAGATGTCATGGATAGCGGCCTTCGCCGAACGGTGGAGTCGTTTCGGTAGGGCGTCGAGGATGTTCGCAGTCGCGTGCACCCAGCAGCGCTGCTCAGCCGTTTCGGGAAACACGTCACCGAGTGCCGACCAGAACCCCAACGCACCGTCACCGACAGCGACCACCGGTGCGGTCATGCCACGGTTCTTCAAGTCCCGGAGTACTCCTGCCCACGACTCGGTCGATTCGCGATACCCGTCCGAACACGCCAAGAGCTCTTTGGTGCCATCGGCTTTCACCCCGATCACAACCAGGCAGCACAGCCGGTCCTCCTCGAGGCGGATACGGAAATGCACCCCGTCGGCCCACACATACACGAAGTCCGACCCGGACAAGTCCCGCCGGGTGAACGCCTCGTATTCGTCGCTCCAGGTCTCAACCAACCGGGTGATCGACGTTGAGGACAGGCCGGCATCCGACCCGAAGAACTCGGAGAGCGCTGGGGCAAAATCCCCGGTCGACAAACCCCGCAGATACAAGACCGGCAACACGTCGGCGACCTTCGGAGACCGGCGTGCATACCTCGGCAGAATGTACGACGAGAACCGGCGGCCCTCCCGACGATCATTCACCCTCGGAGCCCGGACCCTGAGCGCCCCGGCACCGGTCATCAGACTCCGCTCCTCAGCCTTCCCGTTACGCACCACCATCCGATGACCAGCCTCGTCAACCAGTCCTTGGTGGCGTTCGATGTAATCGGCGACCTCGGCTTCAAGGCCAGCGCTCAGCATCCGGCGGGCACCCTCAGCGACCAGCTCGTCCAATGAACCAGCCAGGTCGTCGCGCTCGACGTCATCGGGGACTATCTTCAACATCAGGCGTACTCCTTCCCCGCCGGCCACAACCGGCGGAACCCGTTACTTAGGTTTGGAAGGGTACGCCGCCCTTCTATCCGAATCCGCTCATCCACAACATTCGGTTATAACTCCTCGAACCAGTGGACCATACCGAACTTCTACCCGATCGAGTACCTCCCGCGAGGTGTCCGGCTCACCGCCTACGGCGGCGACGCCAGCGATCTCCCCGCCCATGTCCTCCAGGACTTCCTGGATGACGTCGCCGCAGGCGACGCTCACGTACCGATCCACGGCACGTACCGGATGAACGAGATCTCACAAGCCCACGCAGACATGGAAACAGGAAAGGCCACTGGCAAGCTCGTGGTCCTTCCCTGAACGCAGCCACCGAAGGCCACTGCGGGCAAGCGCAGATCGATGCAGGATCAGTAGGCCGAACCGCGCGAACGGGGCACTTCGACGTGTGAAGGCTGTCCGACGAGGCCTGCCGAGTCGGCATACTCAGATTCCGGGTCTGCTCTGCTCCGAACGGCGAGCCGATCACCAAGTACGGGCGATATCACCCAATTCTCGAGGTGCGCGAGATCGGCACGTCGGCGAGCGGTCCCGTCGGCCCCAGCAGCCACCGAGTGCGGTGGCGCTGTTGGGAGGCTCCGTCGTCGGTGCTACTGCTTGAGCGGTAGCGCGGAGGTGTAGCTGAGGGCACGGTCGATCCAACGTGCTAGCTCATGGTCTCGATCGACCTCGGTCATGACCGTGCCGCCGAAGGTGGCGTCGGGGCGCACGAGTTGGGTGAGACGTCGAACCACGCCGAGCGGCACGTCTCCGCTCGGGTGGTCGGACACTCTTAGTTGTGTCGTTCGCTAGCGGGCCAAGCGGATGACCCCCATATTCTCAGCTCCGTGAGCGCCTATCGGGGTCGATAGATGTCTGCCCGGTGGTCGATGTAGATGACCCGGACCGTCCGGTTGATTTCGCTGATCTCGTAGACGATGCGATAGGCGCCGACTCTTGCGGAGTGAAGGCCGACTAGTTCGCCTCGTAGCGGTCTACCGACCCGTTGTGGGTTCTCGAGTAGGGGACCGACGAGGTAGTCCAGAACCGCGAGGGCGACCTTTTCGGGAAGTCGATCAATCGCTCTTCGGGCCGGCGCAGCGACGACCAGATCCCAAGGTGCAGCTGTCACGCCGTCTTGGAGCGGAGTTGGCTACGCAGCGTCTCGATGTCGTCCTTGGTGACGACATCACCACTGGCGATGGCTTCTCGGCCCTGCTGGATCTCGCGCATAGCCGCAGGGTCCGACAGAATTGTCAGGGTCTCCTCGATGGCCTCCAGATCGTCTGTGCTGAGCAGAATGGCGACTGGGCGTCCGTTGCGGGTGACGGTGACCCGTTCTTGGGTGGTGACGACTTCGTCGACGACCTCTGACAGTTTGGCCTTGACTTCGGAGAGCGGGAGTGTTCTTGACATGACCATAATTATAGTCTGAATGGGAGCTGGGTCAATCCCTTTGACTACGGTCGCGTGCACATCGCGTGCACAAGACGATGAAAGCTGACGCGAGACAGCGAAAGATGACGAGCATCAAAGAGTGGCTCTGAGCAGGCTGATAGCGGTCTGTGTTGAGGACGATGAGTTCCCCGGCGGCGGGACAGCAACCACGGTCGACTGCTCAGGGCGTGTTTCTCGCGTCGTCCGTGCATGACCCGTGGGGTCCCCAATATGTTGGGTCGTTCGGCCCTATCGGAAGTTACTGTACTTGCAGTATATTGTGGAAGTACGGGAACTAGGAGAACTACAATGGTGGATCGTGAAGAGTTCCAGTTCATCGAGGAGATGGGTGAGCTATTCGAGCGAAGTGGGTCACCCCGCATGGCGGGGCGCGTTTGGGGTTATCTACTCATCGTCGAGGCCGAACAGGTGTCGAGCACCGAGCTGGCTGAGGCGCTCAATGCATCGGGCAGTTCCATTTCCTCCGCGACCCGGCTTCTCATCGGGCTCGGCATGCTGGACCGCATCCGAGTTCCCGGTGAACGCAGCGACTACTTCACGATCCACCACGGCGCCGTGCTCAACCTTGTGCGCCGACCGTTCGAGGCGATCGTAAGAGCCAAGGAACTCGCAGCGAGGGCGTTGGTGACCTTTGCCGATCGCGACGTGGCTTTGCCGCACCTCACGGAGCTCCATGACGCATACGCGTGGTTCGATCGTGAGTTCCCAGCACTTGTGGAGCGCTTCACGACCGAACAGGCCGAGGGCGCCAAAAAGGGATGAAGAATCATGCTCATCGAATTGAAGGATCTCACCAAGCGGTACGGGGAGGGCCCCCTGGCGGTAATGGCCCTGGCCGATATCGAGCTGTTCATCGACCAAGGTGAGTTTGTCGTTGTTCTCGGCCCATCCGGGAGCGGCAAGACCACACTGCTCAATGTCGTGGGTGCGCTCGACACCGCAAGCGACGGCCTGGTACGTGTGAACGGCATCGAGGTTACGGCCTCCTCGCGGAGGGAGCTATTCGACTTCCGGGCACGCACCGTCAGTTTTGTCTTTCAGTCGTTCAACCTGTTCCCGGGACTGACTGCCCGCGAGAACGTACAGTTCGGAGTAGACGCCGCCAGATCCGACGCCGATCCCGGCCAGGTACTGGCAAGCGTCGGGCTCGGCGACAAGGGCGATCGCTTTCCCCATGAGATGTCGGGTGGCGAACAGCAGCGAGTCGCCATCGCCAGAGCCCTCGCCACCGAGAACCCGATCCTCCTCTGCGACGAACCGACGGGTGAGCTCGACTTTCGCACCGGTGTGCAGATTCTCGAGCTACTGCAAGAGCAGGCAGACAACGGCCGCGCCGTACTCGTCGTTACCCACAACCGTGAGGTGTCCCGCATGGCCGACCGAGTCGTGGAGCTGTCGGGCGGACGCATCGTGAGCGACGGACCACCGGTCGGCGGGAAAGCACCCGTCGCCGAGCTTCAGTGGTGAGGAGGTTGCCATGCGCACACTTAGTCTTCTCCTTCGTTGGTCCTGGCGCGACCTGCGAGCCCACTGGGTCAAAGTCTTGGCTATCGCAATGGTCATCGCCATCGGGACCGGAGGGTACGCCGGTCTGACCTCCACGACCGAGTGGCGGCAGGTGTCCTACGACGCCAGCTATCGCGAGCTCGAGATGTACGATCTGCGAGTCGATCTGGCGTCTGGAGCCACCATCGACCAAGGCGATCTGATCGCAGTCGCGACATCAATCCCAAGCTCCGGCTCCATCACGGGTGTCGAGGAACGCCTGATCGTCGCTACTCAGGTCGATGCTTCGACCGCCGACACCACCGTTCTGGTGCGCGGGGAGATCATCGGGTCGGACTTCTCCGATGGTGGTCCCGAGGTGAACGGCTACTACCCATTCACCGGGCGGCTCCTCACTGCCGACGACGCGGGGGCACCGCGAGTGATGCTCGACCGTACCTTCGCCAAGTTCCACGGGCTGCAAGACACCGGGCAGCTCTCCGTGAGCGGTGACCGCGCACTCGAGTACGTCGGGCAAGCGACGACTCCCGAGTACTTCACAGTTGCCCCCGAGGGCGAAATGTTCATGTCCGAAGCGACTTTCGCCGGGATCTTCACCACCCTCGACACGGCCCAAGACCTGGCCGGAACGCCGGGCCGGGTCAACAACCTGATTCTGACCATCGGTGAGGGCGCTGACCGCGACACCGTCGCGGCCGAACTGGAAGCCGCGTTCGAGGCACACTCCGTCGGCACGACGGTCCTCACCCGCGACGACAACTTGTCCTACACCGCTCTGACCACCGACATCGACCAGGACAGGGCAGTCTTCAATGCCCTCGCATTCCTGTTGATCGCCGGCGCCGTCGGCGCCGCGTTCAACCTCATCCATCGACTCGCCGAACAACAGCGGCGGGAAATCGGCATTGGCATGGCTCTCGGCACTCGACCATGGGTGCTGGCCACCCGACCGCTGCTCGTCAGCGCTCAGATCGCAGTACTGGGTGTTGCCTTCGGCGTTGCGGTTGGCGTGCTCATCGGCAATGCCATGGGTTCCGTGTTCGAGGACTCCATCCCTCTGCCCATATGGGCCACAGCGTTCCCGGTGACCATGTTCGCCAGAGTCGCAGTGATCGGGCTGATCGTGCCCTTCCTCGCCAGTGCCATACCCGTGTGGCGAGCGGTGCGGGTAAACCCGATCGAGGCCATCAAGCCCTCGTACCGCAAGGCACGTCGTTCACACGGCCGCCCCACTCGGGCGCGGAGCAACACGTTCGCGGTCATGCCCTTCCGCAACCTGCGGCGAACCGCACGGCGGACCGCGCTGACCGTTCTCGGCGTGGCTGCGGCAGTGACCGTTCTGATGGGCTTTCTCGGCATCATGGACTCGGTCTTCGGTGCCGTTGACACAGCCGAACGTGAGGCAGAGGGCCAGGCACCCGAGCGCATCGCCGTGGCCCTCGACGCGTTCCACCTGTTCGACTCCCCAGAGATGACCGCGATCGGCGCAGCAGAGACCGTGGCGCGTGCGGAGCCGGGATTGCGTGTGGCCGGATCGATCGAATCCGAGGCAGGTGAGATCGACGTGTTCGTCGACCTCGTTGATCTCGACGCAGGGATGTGGCGCCCCTCGATCAGCGCCGGTTCAGTCCCGGAGGAACCAGGACTGCTGCTGACCGAGAAGGCCGCCGCCGACCTGGAAGTGGTCGTCGGTGACACGGTCACGCTACGCCATCCACGGCGGGATGGTCTCGTCTCGTACTCCTTTGCGGAGACCGAACTCCCGGTCGTCGCCACCCATCCCTATCCGGTGCGCGGATTCGCCTACATGGACGTCGATCACGCCACGCTTTTCAACCTCGAAGGAATCGCCAACACCGTAAATGTCCTACCGGCCCCAGGGGCAGATGTCCAAGATGTGCAGCGTGAGCTCTTTGCACTCGAATCCGTGGCGTCGGTTCAATCGGTAACCGCGATGACCGAAGCGTTGCGGGACGCATTCGGTCAGTTGCTCGGCATCGTCCAGGTCATGGTGATGGCAGTCGTGCTGCTCGCGCTGCTGATTGCGTTCAATGCCGCCGCCATCAATCTCGAAGCCCGCGCCCGCGAGCACGCAACAATGTTTGCATTCGGCGTAAAGGTGCGAACCGCGCTTCGGATGGCGATCACCGAGAGCCTCGTGATCGGAACGCTCGCCACGATCATCGGTGTCGCCGGCGGGCTTGGCATGGTGTGGTGGATGACCCAACGCCTCTTCGCCGAGACACTCCCCGACTTCGACCTCAAAGTGATCCTGGAGCCGACAACCCTGACCATAATCGGCGTCATGGGTGTGGTTGCAGTGGCGATCGCCCCGCTGTTCACCGTGCGACGAATGCGCCGTATGAACCTGCCGGGGAGCCTACGCCTTGTCGAATGACCCGCACAAACGCCCCCTCCGACAACGGCGCAGGACGCCCACGCGGATGGCCATCAAGACCAGTGCAGTCGCCCGCCAGTGGGGGTCGGCGTGCGTCAAACCCAAAAGCACATCCGTCCTCGATGAAGTTCTCTTCGCGCGCGCTAAAGCTAGGAGGTGAGGGGCGTGTCGGTTAACCATTCCCTCAGGGTGGGGATCTCCTTCGGGCTCACCTCCGGTGTCATTACCACCCTCGGTCTTCTGGTGGGTCTCTCGGCCGGTACAAGCTCGCGACTCGCCGTCATCGGTGGCGTCTTCACCATCGCCGTAGCCGACTCCCTTTCCGACGCTCTAGGCATCCACGTTGCCGAAGAATCGGAAGGAATTCACAGTCAACGCGACGTCTGGATTGCCACCATCGCCACGTTTGTCTCGAAACTGCTGATGGCCCTCACCTTCGCGATACCGGTCCTGGTCCTCGACCTCGATACCGCTGTGATCGTATCGGTGCTTTGGGGTGCCGTCGCATTGTCGCTCCTGAGTTGGAATCTGGCACAGACGCAAGGCATCAAGGCCCGCCCCGTTGTCACGGAGCATCTGGCGGTCGCTGCCCTTGTCATCACCGTGGCACACCTCGTCGGCCGATGGATCTCCTCGTCTTTCTCCTAGAGGTTCGGACAACCTGGCAATAGGATCCAACGTTTGGCGACCCATGTGTTTCCGGGCTCGCCATAGATCTGAGGCCTTTGGTGTGTTCTTGAGACGACGCGGTGAGATCGGGAGGCGGCGCCTGAGGATGCTGGGCTGACAGCCAAGACCCTCTCAATGCTTGGTGTGACGAAACCGCCTGGCGAGAGAGGCCCTCTGACACCTCCAATGCCATGACGATCTGCCTGCACCTCCGACGGATACCCCGGTCGACCGGCTCGCCGAGACCAGGCTCATCCGGCGGTACGTCAACCAGAAACGGCAGATCCACGGACTCGAGCCCGTAGAACGTTCGGGTGCCGCTGGTCTGGGCTCGTGAGGATGCGTCTAGATTGGAATCGATTCCAGCGCGGAGGGTGTTACGGCAGGGAAGAACGAACGGGAGGTTGAGGCAGCACTGCTTCGGGACCCACAGGGGGAGTTCAGCCACGCCGACTTGGAGGGACTGCCAGGTCCGGTTGCCTCGTACTTCCGTGCGGCAGTGACCCCGGGTACTCCGCTGGCGCTTTCGGCCCGGATACGAATGCGAGGTCGGATCAAGATTGGTCGTTGGGTTCCGTTCACAGCACGCGAGGTACTCACCCCGCATGTGGGTTTCGTGTGGGCCGCTCGGGCGGCGGGGATTGTCGCCGGGTCAGATCGATTCGTTGATGGCCACGGTGAGATGAATTGGAGGTTGTTCGGGCTGGTTCGGGTCATGCAGGAAAGCGGACCAGATGTGTCGCGCAGCGCCGCCGAACGGGCCGCCGCGGAGGCTGTGTGGGTCCCGACCTCACTGTTCCCCGGCTTCGGGGTTGAGTGGTCGGCGGAGGGAGACGGCCGTATCGTTGCCCGCTACCAGATCGCCGACTACCCCGTTCGGCTCGAGTTGTCCACGACGGGCGGGGGACTGATCGAAGCGGTGAGGTTCGACCGGTGGGGCGACCCCGACGCGACCGGCGAGTTCGGGCTCCACGCCTTTGGCGGTGACTTCTCTGCCCATTCCACGTTCAACGGCGTCAGCATCCCAAGCGAAGGGCGACTGGGTTGGCACTACGGCACCAATCGGTGGAGCGAAGGCGAGTTCTTCCGGTACCGCATCACCGACCTGGAGCTGGTTGGGAGGACATAGCAGCCCACGAGGCTGGGCTTTCCGAACATCAGATCCTGAGCAGAAACGCCCATTCCGCCGAGTGTCCGAGCGGCTCTCAACGGCAAGCACGGCTTCGGTAGTCGTGGGCTGTGTCGTCGACGGCATCGTTGTCGGGGTTAGACCCCCGGCTCGACGACCTCGAATGGCCAGCCGACCTCAGACTCCTCGCCGTTGCGAATCACCGACAGCCCCAGGTTGTAATCGCCACGCGGCGTGTCGAACTCGACATTTAGCGTCAGCAGCATCATGCCGGCGGTCGGGCCGTCTGTGATGGCAGCGGTTACTCCGGCGGGCGTAGTCTTCACGCCACTGACCACTGCCCGCAACAGTGCGCACCCAGGAACCGAGCAGAGCACCAGATCCCGGACGAGAAGGCACGTTTCGCCGACCGCTCGGGAACGGCACGTCGGCGTGCGGGTTCCCGACGTCGGCCTTGACGGTCCGAATGATCGGCTGGGTTCGAGTCCGCGGTCCCTCATCGCCGCGTCGACCCGGCCGAAGCACCGTTCCGCAAGCGGTCCGTCGCGATCCTGCGACGTAAGGTCGGCGAACGCCTGACAGGGAGCAGAGCATCAGAAGATGGAGTGCGGTCGGCCGACTTGGTCTGAGAGAAGTGATGGAGGTATCTGAGGGGCCGGGGACACACCGTCGCGGCTTCTACAACCCCGTGAGGACCAGCCATGACCGTTCCAATCCGGATTGATGGCCGGCGCCGAGTGTCGGTTGTGCACTCAGGTGCGAAACCCGACATTCATATGTTCTCGCCGGGCAGGCTGCTCGCCTGTTTCACCCATGAGGCGAGCCGGCTCTCGTCGAGGTCGTCATCTTCGTAGATATCGAAGTACCGCACTTCAGGATGCTTGGATCCCTTGGGGGGCACAGGGTCAAGCGATGTGCCTCGTAGGAATGTCAGCTGGACGTATTTGGTGTAGCACCGGAACGAGAGAAACCAGCCTTCACCTTCGAAGCCATACATTGGCTGATTCCACTTCACGGCCTTGTGTACGCCGGGGACCGTCCGCACGATGAGACCGTCGAGGTACTCGCCGAGACCACGCTTCCATCCGGGCATCGCGGCGATGTATCTCTGAACCGGACCTTCGCCCTCTCCCTTGGGAATCTGCGGATTGCCTCCCGAAAGAAGCTTCGGTTCGGAGTCTGGCGTTGAGATCTCGTCCGCGGTCTTCTTCTTGTTGGCCTTGTTACTGTCGCTCAAGAATCACCCCGAGACGTACTGGTCGACCTTTCAAGCTGCCGCCCGTACCCCGCCTCGTTGGAAACGCCGCCATCTCTTCGTGGCGGTCGGTCGAGGATGGACCGCCGCATGTCGCCGCTCGTCCTCTTCGATGAGTGAGATCGTTTCAGGCATCGGCCAACGGGTGCCTGACACGTTCCCAGCAGGCGATTGGCGTTCAAGGGGCTTCCTCGGTTGCCGCGTCGAGAATCTCGGCCAGTTCAGTGGGTCGGCTGACCATCGGCCAGTGACCCGAGTCGAGATTGACGAATGCGACGTGCTCGGCCCGGCTGAGCTCAGGGACATCGCCTGCCTCAATCCACGCCTTCGCCTGATCGGGGTTGTACTCGGGGCAGACGAGGAGCACGGGAACCTGGAAGCGTCGGTCGTCGCTCAACCGTACCGTTCCCTTCGAGACACCCTCAGGTACCGGAACCGCCCCCGCCGCAATGCGTTCCCGGTCGGCTTGGTCGAGGTCGGCCGCGTCAGCGCCCTCGAACGGCGCCCAACCCGGAAAGGTCATCATGCCGCCGACGGTGGGGAAGAAGTCGGCGTATGCATCGCCCTCGGAAGACGGGAAGCCGCCAACCAGAACGACGCGACTGATCGTGTCGGAACGCCGGTCGGCGACTATCCAGGCCAGGGTGCAGGCCGCTGAGTGGCCGACAACCATCGCTCGATCCGCATTGTCGACCGCAGCGAGGACGGCCGCCACCTGATCGGCCAGCGTTGCGGTGGTCGAGGCGTCATCGACACCAGGCAGAGCCACAGGCAACGGCCGGTGCCCGCGGCTCTCCAGCTCGCCACAGACATCGGCCCAGATCGAGTTGGGCAGCCACAGGCCGGCGACGAGAACGATGTCCACGCACCGGACCCTAGGCGCCGGGTCGTCCCACCGTTCGGGCCTCCGACCGCCGTCGGCCGTAACGGAGACGGATGTCGATGAGTCAATCCCGAGTTGGCGCGATGCCACGGAGCCGGGACCTCAGACACCACCGTGCGACATCGAGGTGCGCAATCTCGTTGTTGTAGGTTGCCGGCCTGCGGCTAGTCCGTCGATGGATCGGGTGTGACCGCTGTGCTCCCGAGGTCCATCTCGGGTTCCGGGCCGCGGTCGGTGATGCGGTTGGCGTACTCGATTTCCAGCTGATCGATGAGTGAGGGCATGGCCGACTTGAGTGCCTCGCCGTATGCGGGGGCGATATCCTTGGCGAGCTCCTGCTCTTCCGGTGTTTCGGGCTGGGCGAATCGGTAGTGGATGATGGTGCCGTCGGTGTTCGGCTCGAACTCGATCGTGTGGAGGAACCGGACCGGTACGACTGGCGTGTCGACGATCGTGCGGTCGGTCACGTAGTCGTATGGCCGCCAGTCGAGGATCTTTTCGATGACGGAATCCGATCCATGCATGCAGTGGTTGGCCGAGCCGAGCCCGCGACGCCCGCCGGTGGCGCCCTTGATCTCCACCTCGGTCACCCATGGTTGCCATGACATCCGCTGCCCGGGTTTGGTCAGGAATTCCCAGGCGACCTGCGGCGGCACCGTCGTCGGTGTCGATATGGTGAGGATGGATTCGTTGGCGGAGACGATGATGCGGCGGCGGACTTCCTCCTCCTGCCAGCGCTCCTCGAGGTCGTAGGCCCAGGCCGCCACCTCTCCGATGCCCTCGTAGTCCTGGGTGTGCTGCTGCATGCCGAGGGCCCCGGGGTCGATATCGGTGACGTCGATGCACTGCTGACTGATGAGGGCGTACGCGGCCATGTTGAGCCGTTCGACGACGTCGCTCTTGAGCAGCCTGTGGACGACGATCACGTCCGAGCCGAGGATCTCCTGTTGTCCGGCGACTTCCTGGTAGATGGCAGGACCATGGTGGACAGCGAACTTGAGGTCCAGATCAGGGATTCGGACACAGGCGTTGCAGTCACACGAGGTGGCCTGGCGGACGTCGCGACGACGGCGGCGAAACCCGAAGTAGCAGCGCTCGATCGTGTCGAGCAGCATCGACCCGTCGATCGTCTCCGCAGGGGAATAGGTGAAGGCGGCGTCGCCCTCGAGCTTTGCCAGGGAGAAGTTGGGGCGCAGCGCCGCGACAACCGAGCCGATGAGGTCGGCCAGGATGTCCTGGGCGTGATCCAGTTCAACACCCGCCAGGTAGCCGGTGTACCCGGAGATGTCTGCGATAAGGAAGCATGTGGGCTGCGCCGAGAGCATCGAACCTCGCTGGTCAAAGGACCATCCGACTATACGGCAGCGGCCGCCCGTGACCTCTGGTTGCGCCTCGCACTCGTGACGAATGGGCCCAGGACGACCTGCGGAGGTCGCACATGCGCCGAGTGGACCTACAGGGGCTCGTTGCTTCCGTTCCGGATACCGAGCGGACGTACCTGATGGTCGAACGGCACCTCGATCGTGTCACCGGCGCCCTCGGAGTCGGCAAGGAGGACGACGGAGCGGACCTGATTGGACCCGTAGTAGTAGCCGCCAACCGCCAAGCGAGCCTCGTCGGGGCTCCAGGCGATGGAATCGGCGATCATGCCGGATCGGATCACCGCCTGGCTGGTGCCGTCGGCGGAGAGGATCTCGATTCGAGCGAGATCGGATCCGTCACCGAATCGATTGCTCACGAGCACGATGCGGCCGCTGATTGGGAGGATCGCAGCCGCCGTCGGGTGCTCTTCGAGAGCATTGAACCGTCCGAGGGCCTGCTGGTCGGCCAGGTCAGGCTCGGTGATTGCCCAGTCGCTGCTCAGTGGGGTACCCGCCGGTCGTGATACAACCAGACGTCCGTCGCTCCCCGCTGCCACGAGCTGGACATCGGCGTTGGCAACGACGTCTCCGGAAGGGGCGATCGTCGTGAGGCCGTTGTCGCCCTGGAGGGCGTAGCCCCACGAGCCCCACGCCACGGGTCGGACCGTGTCGCGTAGGACGGTGATCTGCGACGCCATGATCACGCCGTCGGAGACCTTGGCCTTCAGCAGAGCAAAGCCGTCCTCGGACTCCTCCACCCAGGCGATGGCGCTGGGATCGGTCGGGTGCCAGGCGAAGCCCGTGACGCCGGACGCGACAAATCGCAGGTCGCCGACACTTCCAACATGCAGTGCGAGCCTCTCGGTGCCGTACTCTGGAAGGGTGACCGCGATCCGGCCCTGGGCAGCGTCGTATGCGGCTGCCGAGACGTCAGAGGCGAGCCGGGTCTTGATCGGACTGCCATCTCCGGGCCATGTCATCAGACCCCTCCCGAATTCCACCGACGCGAGGATGGTTCCGGGGAATCTCATGACCTCCTCGGTTGGCAATTCGGACGCCACGACCTGATCGGCCGGCGAGGACGTGGACGTGACCGCCTCGGCAGATTCGGTGTCAACCGATGAACGGTCGTCGGTGGTTCCCTGGCCCATAAGGAAGCCGAAGGCGATCCCCGCGACCACCAGGAGCACGCCAGTCCATCTATGGTTCGAACGGAGCGGTGGGGGCGCGGGCTCCGAGGGGTGCGGCAAGGGGGTCACTCGGCTGTCCATAGGGCAAACCTACCGGAACGTGCTACCTACGTGAGCGGCCTCGATGAGCTCGGCCGGGTCCTCTGACATCGTGTCGAGTCCGGACCGCTGGAGTCAGCGGCCCTCTTCTTCGAGGTAGCCCTTGTATGCCGCCAGGAAGGCGTTCCCCGTCTTGGAGTTACCGAATCTCTGGTAGAAGAAGCCGAGGAATCCGGGCGCCTCGACGTCGCTGATGACGAGGCGATGTGCTACTCCCTTGTTGCTCGTTGTGAATTCGTCAGAGAAGTGCGAGGTGGCGGTGACCTTCGATCCGGCTTCGTATTTCTCGTCGAACTCGATCTCCACGCGCTCAGCCTCGACGCGTTTGGAAATGTTCGAACGGGTCATGAGGCCCTCGTTGGTCCTGATCGTTGCAGAGTCGCTTCCCTGTTTCACCAATTCGACGCTCGTCATACCCGGCATACGGCTAACGATCCCGACGAAGAGCTCGCCGTGATTCTCGAGAGCCTGCTTCACTTCTCCAATACTGCAGTCGATGTCGCCGCTGCCCTCGAACCACACAGACACTGTCTCTCCTTGCTCGCGACGTCGGGGGCGCCGCACCGTCGATTGGCTCAATCGCCATCCCCGACCATAACCGCCCCGCCATCGTGAACCGGCGCGGGCCAGATACGACGATGGGAAGGAATGCGGTATCTCGGCGTTGATGTCGAACTCCTACCAACACGCGAATCTTCTGCACGTTGTCGAGATCACCAGCGAGGCGCAACAACGACGTTTGCTCCGAGCGTGGAGCGCGATGAAAGACGACCTCACGCGCTGTTGTCGATATTCGACGAGGTGGCGAGTCGGCCAAATTGCCCCAGCATGTCGCGCACCCGATCCAGGGGTAGGGCCTGCACGCGGCGTCCGTCGACACCCACCATTGTTCTGGCGGCTACGAGTGCGTTGACGATCGCTTCCTCGGTGGCCTGGATCGTCGCCTCGTAGAGCGAATCGAGATGCCCCAAGAGAGCCTCCATCGGGTAGCTGGGGCCCTCACCCTCGACGTCGAGACCGGTTGAGAAGGCCAAGAAGATGTCGCCTGAGCCCTCATCTCCGATGCCGCCGACCCGGCCCACACCGAGACTGACCCGTTTGGCGACCTGTCGCAGCTCCGTCCTGAGGATCGGTGCGTCGGTGGCGACAATGGCGATGATGGAGCTCTCACCGGCCGGTGCCGACTCGTGCTCTCCGCCGCAAGGCCAGGTCGCGCAGCCAAGTTCACGCCCAACAGGAACGCCGGCGATGGTCAAGGCCGGCCCTACCCCGTAGTTGGCCTGGACCAGCACCCCCACGGTGTAGCCATCAGGCACCACTCGAGACGATGTTCCGGTGCCTCCCTTGTACCCGTGACAGATCATGCCGGTGCCGCCACCGACGTTCCCCTCGGCGATCGGACCGCCGCCGGCGCCGTCGAGCGCAGCGAAGACGTGTTCTGCACGGACATGGAGGCCGCGGATGTCGTTGAGGTAGCCGTCCCATGTCTCCGCCACGACCGGCAAGCTGGTGAGCCGCCGATCCCTCTCCGTCTGCCACCGGATCACCGCCTCGTGGACCGTGCCCACGCTGAGCGTGTTCGTGATCATCACCGGACCAGGAAGCAACCACCCCTGGTCCTCGACATAGAGCGACCCGGTCATTTCCCCGTTGCCGTGAAGCGTCTGCCACGAAGCAAAGGAGCCCTTGTCCGAGTCCTTGCCGCGTGGCCAGATGGCGGTGACACCCGTCCTGATCGGTCCGCTCCCCACCTTGAGGGAACCGTGGCCCTCTATCAGCGTCGCGTATCCGACCTCGAGACCGCTCACGTCGGTGATCGCGTTGTTCGGTCCCGTTCGACCCTCAAACGGAATGCCGACACCGCGTGCACGTCGTCGACGGACCACAGGATTCTCACCGCGCTCATGAGCCTGGTTCCCGCTCTGTGCCACGCGTCGAGCGTAACCAACTGCGGCTGAAGATGTCCCACAAACGAAGCTAGCTCTCCGCTCGGCGGGGCACCAATCCCGAGCTTCTTCGTGAACCGCTCAGCTACTTGCGGGGGGGCGGGGGATCAGCACCGACGTGTTGCGGGTGTAGGCCTGGAAATCGTCGTCGTCGCCCCAGCGCTTCTGAGCTCGGGCTTCGAGCATCGGGATGCCACTGACACGGGTCAGCAACAGCGTGACGAACACCGGGGAGATCAGCACCACCCAACGCCAGCCGGACAACAGCGGAATGGCCATGATGGCGATGCCCGTCCACAAGGCGATCTCGCCGAAGTAGTTGGGGTGCCGAGACCAGGCCCAAAGGCCGGTCGAGATGAACTTGCCCTCGTTCGCCGGATCACGTTTGAACACAGATTTCTGCTGGTCGGCCATCACTTCGATTGCGAAGCCGGCAATCCAGATGGCGATTCCGACGACAGCGAGCCAGCCGATTGAGCGGCGTTCGATGCTCGTGATGATTGCCAGGGCACACGCAATCGTGAGGAGCACCCACAAGCCCTGCAACGTCCATGTCATGAAGAACCGGAGGGGATCGATCTTGATCTCGTCGAAGCGGCCGTCGCGGCCGTCTCGACGCACGCGGCGGAAGAGGAACGAGCCGAGCCTCAATGCCCAGACCGCGACCATCGCTGCCACGATCACGGCCCGAGCGTCGAGGTCGTCGCTGAGTAGGAGCGCAACGACGGTCACCGAGAGGTAGGTCACGCTTCCGGTGAGGTCGAAGTAGTGCTCGGTCTTTGCTCGGTTGGAAGGTATGAACACCAGCCAATTTATGGCGTACGCGAGGAGTGCACCCAAGGCGAACACCGCGATTCCTCCAACCTCTCTGCTCCCGTCGCTCCCGGCCCATGCAACGAACGCGCCGATCAGCAGAGCGGCTGTGATCCCGATGATGGAGTTGCGCCTCTGGGTAGTCACGGCGCGAACAATAGGACACGAGCCGCGCCGACCGAGAGTCGGCGGTTGGCCTCATCGTCGTGTGCCGGCTCCCAGCGGCCACCGTTGCGACCAGACTTCCGTTCGGCCGAGTCGCCCGACCTTCGGTAGCGGAGACGAAGACCTCAGCTATTTCGCTGCCAACTGAGCACCCGGCATCGAAACCGCTACACCGCCACCGGCGTCTCGAATCCTCGTGGTTTCACCGCCAATACGGACCCGTCGATTGTGCCGAGAACGCGCTCCGCTGTGTTGCCCATGAAGACACCTTTGAGGCCTGCGCGAGCCAGCGTACCCATGACGACGACACCCGGCCTGTGCAACTCGAGGACGCCCTGAATGACGTCGGCGGGCTCTCCCTTGTCCACGTGAAGCTCCATCGGAACGTCGAAGTCGGGGGTGAACTCGAGGAGGCGCTTGAGGCCCATCTGTGCGATCTGGTATTCCTCGGCGACCATGGCGTCGATCTGAGCCGCCGGAGGCCCCATCCGGCCGCTCCGCAGCAGCGATTCACCTTCGAGCCTCCATGCGTGGATCACATGCAGCGCGCCGCCGCGGCGTGCGGCCAATGAAGTGGCGATCTCGAGCAGCGTCACGGCAAGCGAGTCACCACTGATTCCGTCGTCGAAAGGTCCAACCGCTACCGCTACGTCGGGACTTGTGAGCTCGCTGGCGGCATCGACCCACACGGGCACCGGGCACTTCCTGAGGAGGTGCATTGCGAGGGAGGAACCGGCGAGCACGGGGAATCGGGATCCGGCCGAGCTCCCGACCATGACGAGATCGTGACCGGCGTGCTCGACTCTGCGTATCACTTCTACGAAGTCACGTCCAGTGGCCACGACCACGTCAACTGGAACCGATCCTCCGGCTGAGGGGACTGCGGTAGCGACCATGGTTGCTTCCTCGAGCTCCTCGCGCTTTGCATCAACGAGGAAGCTCCCGACGTCGAACACCTCGCCGCTGTCACTCGCGACACGGCGCTGCGTGCGCTCGGAATCTACGACACCGATCACCGTGATCGTCCCTTCGTTGCGTCGGGCAAGGTCGAGCGCGCGTTCAAGCAGAAGCGAAAAGCGCGAATCGTCGCTCGCCACCACCAGGATGTTCCTGAAGCGCTTCACCGTATGCCTCCCGCCTGAGAAGGCTCGGAGTTTCGCTCGCTCAGCGAGTCGACATCCAGGTGGCGCTCGAGGGGGTGTGCCGATTTGCACTCGACATCGACCTCGTAGCGGTTCCTCCGGCCCACCCGGATGTGAGATACGAATCCCGCCGCCTCGAGGTCGCCGATAATCCGTTGTGCCGCTCGTTCGGTGATGCCCGTGCGTGCCGCAATCTCTCGGATCCTGATCTCCGGCTCGTCGGCGATGCTCATCAACACGTGCCCGTGGTTGGTGAGCAGTGCCCAGGCATGCCGCTTGCTCGGTTCGCTCATCGTGTGACTCCTAATGCATGAGATGGGATACATGAATTCATTGACGTAACAATACACATGCGATACGATTCACGCAAAAGTTTTCGTATAAACGGAACAAGGGGTCGACGTGAGCCTTGATGTGATGAACCTGCTCCTGGTTCTTGT
The DNA here is from genome assembly GCA_942491345.1 of uncultured actinomycete. Classification (GTDB taxonomy): domain Bacteria; phylum Actinomycetota; class Acidimicrobiia; order Spongiisociales; family UBA5794; genus JAHEEL01. The sequence continues at coordinate 247,744 of CALOAN010000053.1, read as the reverse complement.
TGCCGCGCTCGCAGGTGGCCGTCTGGCCCAGCGGTTCGGTTATCCGGCGATTCTGGGCGAACTCACGGCGGGCATCATCCTCGGACCGCCGCTGCTCGGGCTTCTCGAATCAGACGACGCCCTCATGGTGGTCGGAAAACTGGGTGTCGTCCTGCTGATGCTGTACATCGGCCTTCACCTGGACCCTCGCGACATTGGCAATGCATCGAAGGCGGGAGCCCTCGCTGCCGTCGGCGGATTCGTGGTTCCAGCGACGCTGGGGTTCGGGCTGATGATGGTTGTGAACAACGACCCCATTGCCGCGATCTTCGTTGGAGTGGCTATGGGTGTTACCTCGCTCGCAACGAAGTCGAGGATTCTCGTCGACCTGGGCATCCTGCACACCCGCATCGCACACGTCCTGATGGCAGGTGCCCTGTTCTCCGATATCGCAGCCTTGATTGTCTTCGCTGCCGTCCTCGGCCTCGCTGCGACGGGAACACTCGCTGTTGGCGGGATCGCTCTCACTGTCCTCAAAGCAGCCGCATTCCTCCTCGGTACCTGGATCATCGGCACGCGTTTGTTCCCCATCATTGGCATGAGGCTCGCCGCCAAAAACGCTGATGCCTCCGCAGTGACGTTCGTGACTGTGCTCGCCGGCCTCGCGTTCGCCGCGGCTGCCGACGCCGCGGGTCTTCATGCGATTCTTGGAGCATTCCTGGCCGGCCTCTACATCCGTGAGGGAGTCCTTCCACACAACCACCTCGGCTCCGTTGAGCGACGGATGAGGGGCATGTCGGTCGGTCTCCTCGCACCGGTGTTCTTCGTGACTGCAGGCTTCAATGTTTCGTTCGACGTTTTCCGCGAGTCGCCGGTCCTTCTCGTCCTCGTGATCGTGCTCGCGACCGCCGGCAAGATCTTGGGTACGGCGGTGTTCTATCTGCCGACCGGGTATGGCTTCAGGGAGGGGCTCGCGGTCGGCGCCGGAATGAACGGGCGCGGTGCCGTCGAGATCATCGTGGCAGAGCTCGCTCTGGCAGCCGGGCTCATCGACGCAACCGTCTTCTCGATCCTCGTGTTCATGGCGATTGCCACCACCGCCACGGTCCCGATCCTCCTCACGGCTGCTGTTGAGCACCTCAAGCGACGAGGGGAGCTCGTCGCCGACGAACGGGAGGGGATCGTTGTCGTGGGTGCCGGCCCGACAGCCCGCGAGGTCGCTCGGCGTCTCGAGTCCGATTCGGTCATGCTCGTCGACAGCAATGCCGATCACTGCCGGGACGCCGGACGAATCGGCCTCGAGGTGGTGAAGGGCAACGCGCTCGACGTCGACGTGCTTGATGAGGCGGGGGCTGCGTCTGCGAAGGCGCTGCTTGCAATCACTCCCAACGGTGAGGTCAATCTCCTGGCGGCGCGGATTGCCGCCGACCGATTCGGCGTGCCGGAGATCGTCGTTGCAATGCCGCCGCACACCACGAACGGGATGCACGAGATGCTCGACGAGATCGGGGCGACGCTCATGTTCGGAAGGACAACCGATCTCGCCGCATGGGACACCGACATCGAGCGGGGCGGTGTGGCGGAGGTCGTGTACACCGTGGCGTCGCCCGAGAAGGTGCTTTCCGAAGGCCGGCCCGTCGAACCGGCGGCCGTCGCGCTCGAGAGTCTCGCCATCGTCGTTCGCACAAGCGACGGTGTCGTCGCCTTCACCGAGGAGCGCGATCTCTCAGCGCATGATGAGGTTGTTGGCTTGGGCCGAATCGGCAAGCCCATCGCGCATCACGACACTATCTTCGTGGCCGACTGAGGCCTCCAACCACTTACCCCCAACAGCGCGGACTGCTAGGACCCCATGTTGTTCATTCTTTCGATCGCCGCCTACGTCGCTGTGATTCCCCTGATCTGGGGTGTCAGCGGTCGATTTCCACGCGCCATCGTTCCGATTGCATCCGTGCCGTACGCGGCCCAGCTCCTCTTGGTCGCATCAATCGCATTCGGCTGGGCTCCGGGGGGCTACGAGACGATCGACTGGATTCCATCCCTCGGCGTCACGATTGCCGTATCGACAGACTCGTTCGCGCTCCTCCTGACGGCGATTGTGGCGGGCATCGGCTCTCTGATCGTTGTGTATAGCGCCGGGTATTTTGCGGACCCTTCACGACGATCACGGTTCCTCGCCCAGATGTCGCTCTTCACAGCCGGCATGGTCGGCGTCGTTGCATCTGACGAACTGTTCGGCCTGTTCGTGTTCTGGGAGATCACCACGGTGGCTTCGTACCTTCTGATCGGCTTCGACGACGAGAAGGCTGAAGCCAGGGCATCGGCGCTCCAGGCGGTTCTCGTGACGACGTCGGGCGGGCTCGCGATGCTTGCCGGTTTTGTCCTCATGGCGATGGCATCCGGCACGACGCGCATCTCGACCATCGTGGCGGACCCGCCGACCGGGACGATGGTGTTGGTTGCCCTCGTTCTCATATTCCTCGGGGCGTTCACGAAATCGGCCCAGTTCCCGTTCCACTTCTGGCTACCCGGTGCCATGGCGGCGCCGACGCCGGCCTCGGCGTACCTCCACTCGGCCACGATGGTCAAGGCAGGAATCGTGCTCCTGCTCCTGCTCGCTCCGGGATTCGCCACGACTTCGCTTTGGATCTGGGTCGTGACCGCCACCGGGCTCATCACGATGGCGCTTGGCGCAATCACCGCTCTTGGGCAGCGAGATCTGAAACTCCTCCTGGCCTATGGGACCGTCAGCCAACTCGGGTTCATGACCGCGCTGATCGGGCTGGGATTCACAGGCGCGGCTCTGGCCGTGCTCGTGGCGCATTCGCTGTTCAAGGCAGCCCTGTTCCTCGTGGTCGGCATTGTCGACAAGGCCACCGGGACGAGGCAGATCGGGGAGCTGTCGGGTGTCGGCGCCCGCATGCCGGTTGTTGCGGTCGCCGGAGCGATCGCCGCCGGGTCCATGGCCGGACTCCCGCCGCTCCTGGGTTTCGTGACGAAGGAAGCGGCGTTTGACACGCTGATCGGAGCCGAAGAGTGGCTGCCACTCGCCGTCATTGCCGCGTCGTCTGCGCTCACCGTCGCCTATGCGGCACGCTGGTGGTTCGGCGCGTTCGGCTCCGCAGACGGCAGCGGCCCGTTGCCCGCCGCGCGACCCAAGGCAAGCATGGTCTTGGCACCGGTCACCCTGGGGCTGCTGGCGGTCGGATTCGGCATCGATCCCCGGCCGCTGGCCACTGCGGTGGAGGATGCCGTCGGTCAAAGTGTGAAACTCGTTCTGTGGCCTGGTTTTACCGCTGCGCTGGCGGTGTCGTCCATCGTGGTCATTGCAGGGGGGTTGCTCTATCTCATGCGAGGGAGGCAGACGGAGCTCTTCCCGGAGGCGCGGCGCACGCTATTCCCGCGGGCGGCCGATGTCTACGCAGCAACGCTCAGAGGGCTCGTGCGAACGGCCGATGCCGTCACCGGGGTTGTACAGAACGGATCGCTGCCCGTGTACCTCGCTGTGATTGTCGTATCTGTGCTTGCGGTGCCCGCAGCGACCTGGCTGTTCACCTGGAATCCGTCGATCTCCTTGCCGGCGTGGAACCAACCAAGCGAGGTCGTCCTCGGAGTGATCGCTGCTTCCGGTGCTATCGCCGCAACCCGCGTACAACGGCGCATGGCGGCAGCGCTCATGATCGGCGTCGTCGGCTACGCCGTTGCAGGCATCTATGTCGTCTTCTCCGCACCGGACCTGGCCCTGACCCAACTCCTCATCGAGACACTCACGGTTGGCCTGTTTGCGTTCGTCCTTGCGAAGCTGCCTAGGCGGTTCGGCGCGGAGCCACGGTCGCTCTCACCCCGTGCCAGAATTGCGGTCGCCCTGTTCGCAGGCATTGTCGTTGTTTTGGCCGCGCTCGCAACGTCCACGGTCGTGCCCGATCGTTTGATTGCCGACGAATACATCGCGAGGGCTGCAGACGCAGGAGGGAAGAACGTGGTGAACGTCGTTCTCACGAACTTCCGTGCACTCGACACCCTCGGCGAGATCACGGTGCTGGCTGCTGCGGGTATTGGAATCGGGGCACTCGTTCGGCCCGTGCGCGCGCGTAGAGAGCGGAGTGAAACCTCATGAAGATCCGCTTCTCACCGCTCCTCGCGACCGGCGCCCAGACCATGGTGCCGACCCTGATGCTCTTCTCGGTCTATCTCCTGGTCGTCGGTCACGATGTTCCCGGCGGCGGCTTCGCCGGTGGCCTGATCGCGTCGTCGGCGTTCCTTCTGGTGTTCCTCTCCTTCGGTAGAAGGGGTCTGCGCCGGGCCTTTCCGTTCGATCCAGAGACCGCAATGGGTGTCGGCCTCGTGCTTGCGATCGCGGCGGGCGTGATCGGGCTGGCGTTCGGGGGGACCTTCCTGACCTACGAGTACGCGCAATGGACCGTCCCGATCATCGGCGACATCAAGGTATCGACCTTGCTCGCCTTCGACCTCGGCGTGTACATCGTCGTGGTGGGGCTCGTGACAACCGCAATCTTCAAGCTCGGATCGGATCCCTCATGACGTGGACCATTGCCATCACGGCCGGAGTCCTGTTCGGCGCCGGTACCTACCTCATTCTTCAACGGCTGCTGAGTCGCATCATCGTGGGGCTGGGACTGATCGCGCACGCTGCCAACCTCATTCTTCTCGGTTCGGGTGGCGCGCCGGGGGAGCCCCCTTTGCTTGACGAAGCGAGTGCCGGCCCCTACTCGGATCCGCTCGAGCAGGCTCTCGTGCTGACGGCGATCGTGATCACGTTCGGCATCACCGCCTTCTTGCTTGCCCTCGCTTATCGATCGTGGACTGAGCAAGGCTCAGATGAGGTCGAGGACGACCGCGAGGACTTGAGGATCGCACGCAGAAGGGAGGCGAAGCCATGACGACACTGGCCACCCTTCCGATCGTCATTCCGCTCCTCTCCGGCGCCCTCGCGTTGGCACTTGGGCGCAGCATCGCCGGACGTCGCATCATCAGCTTGACCGCGAGCGGCGCATCAGCCGCAGTGGCTGCGTTCCTGCTGGTCGTCGTCGACAGCGACGGCGCCGTCGTGGTGGCGGTCGGTGGATGGACACCTCCCTTCGGCATCGAGCTGGTCGCCGACCGCTTCTCGGCGCTCCTGCTCCTTGCGTCCACGGTTGCCCTGTTCGCCGTGCTCGTCTACGCCGTGAGCCAGAGGGCGACCGACGAGGAGTTCCGAGGGTTCCATGCCGTATACCAGATCCTCGGAGCGGGGGTTGCGCTCGCACTGCTGACCGGCGATCTGTTCACGATGTTCGTTGCATTCGAGATCATGCTGACCGCGAGCTACGTGCTCCTGACCCACCGGGCCGACGGCACGGAGACGCGACCCGCTATCAGCTATGTCGTCATCGGGCTTGTCGCCTCAGCCCTGTTCTTGATCGCTATTGGGCTCATCTACGGCGTAACCGGAACCGTCAATCTCGCCGATCTTTCCGGTCGCCTCGACGCCGTCGCTCCCGGCCTCCGAAGCGGGCTTGGATGGCTGCTGTTCATGGTATTCGGGATCAAGGCAGCCATCTTCCCGCTGTTCTTCTGGCTGCCGGACTCCTACCCCGTGGCTCCGACGCCCGTGACAGCGCTGTTCGCAGGTCTGCTCACCAAGATCGGCGTGTATGCCATCATTCGCACGCAAACCTTGCTGTTCCCGAGCGATGGGCCGTCGACGTTCATGCTCGTCATCGCCGGCCTCACCATGATCGTCGGAGTGCTCGGCGCTATTGCCCAGACGGATATCAAGCGCATCCTCTCGTTTCACATCGTGAGCCAGATCGGCTACATGATCATGGGCCTCGGATTCGGGACCGTCGCAGGTGTCGCTGCAGCGATCGTGTTCATCGTTCACCAGATCATCGTGAAGGCATCACTCTTCCTCGTTGGTGGCCTCGTCGAAGAATCGGAGGGAACGGGTGCGATCGACGCCGTCAACGGGGTTGCCCGCCGATCGCCCATCATCGCAGCGCTGTTCCTCCCGGCGGCCCTCAGCCTTGCCGGGTTCCCGCCGTTCTCAGGGTTTGTGGGGAAGCTTGCGTTGGTTGAGGCCGGGTTCGCCGTGAGCGCGTGGATCATCGTGGCAGTCTCTCTCGTGGCGAGTGTGCTGACGCTCTTCTCAATGACGAAGATCTGGGCAGGTGTGTTCTGGGGAACACCCAATACGACCGAGCGGCGCATCACACCCCGCGGTATGGCCCTGGCGACGGCAACCCTCGTTGCGGTCAGCCTCGTGATTGCTGTAGCCGCTGAGCCGATCGTGTCGTATGCCGAGCGCGCCGCAAACGACCTTGTCGTCGAGGGTATCGTCGCTGCCATGCCCGAAGGGGTGACGCCATGATCGTCGCGACCACCGTCTCGGGAGTCTTGCTGGTGCTCGCCGCACTCGCTGCCTTGATTCGCGTCGTGCGCGGCCCATCGGTGGCGGATCGGATGGTGGCACTCGACACACTGCTCTTTGTCGGCGCCGGAGGTCTCGGACTCTATGTCGTGGCGACCGGCGACACCACCTATCTCGCTGTTCTCGTTGTCGCCATTCTGACTGCGTTCATCAGCACGGTCATCGTGGCGAGGTACATCGAAGAGGAGACGAAGCGATGATGGTCGACGTTGTCGGAGGCTCGCTCGTCGTTGTCGGCTCTGCGCTGATGGCGCTCGGCGCGTTCGGCCTTCTCAGGTTTCCGGATGTCTTCACCCGTATGCACGCTGCGACGAAGGCGGCCACGGTCGGCGTGATCGCGACCACGACCGCGGCGAGCATCGAGGCGGGGGCGGTCGGAGGCGCGCTGATCCTGCTCGTCGTGGTGGCGCTGCTGTTCCTCTCGGGTCCCCTAGGCATGAGCCTCCTGGCCCGTGCCGGCTATCACGATCCTGAAACGCCGAGGGCTCCGTCGACCGTTGAGCTCGAGGTCGAGCTTCCGACGGCCGAATCAACTCCCAGTATCCGTGTCAGAGGGTCGACTGCGATGCTCGCTCTGTGGTTGTTCCTGGTGTGGGTCGCGGCATTCGGCTCAGTGGCGCCCAACGTGGTCGTGAGCGGCGTGGTTGTGGCCTTCGGCATTGCATACACATTCCGGCGCTTCGCTCCGAGATGGCCCCGCGCCGTCACGCATCCTGTGGCCGCCTGGCGGTTTGTGGTCTACTTCATCGGTCAGATGGCCGTCTCGACGTGGGACGTGATCCTCGCCCTTCGCCTCCGCCCCGACCAGATCCGTCCTGCGGTGTTGGAGGTACCGCTGAGGTCGTTGACGCGCACCGAGGTGACGCTGCTCATGAACTCGCTTTCGTTCACTCCGGGCACGGTCGCCCTCGAACTCCATGACCACCACTTGTACGTCCACGTTCTCGACGCACGAGATCCGGATAGCACCGTCCGGGGCATCATCACAATGGAATCGAAGATCATCGAGGCATTCGGAGGAGACCCCGCGTCCGCGCAGGCAGGCGGGCACCGGTAGACCGATTCATGTATGCAATGACGTATGATGGCTCGATGTCGAGCACAGCCAGCTGGACCTTCCTCACCAACCACTCTCACGTCCTGCTCTGCATTGCCGAGAATCCTGACGTGCGATTGCGCGAGGTGGCCGAACAGGTTCAGATCACCGAACGAGCGACCCAGAGGATCGTCGCCGAGCTCGAGGAGGCCGGCTACATATCGCACGAGCGCGTCGGAAGGCGGAATCACTACCAGGTGAACGCCGACCTGCCGCTCCGGCACGCCCTCGAGGACCACCTCGAGGTTGGAGCTCTCCTGCGTATCCTCGCCGAGCGCCCCTAGGTCCGCCGACTCGCCGGGTGGTCCATCTTCATGTAGACGCCGCCCTGCGCCAGCTCGTCGAGCATCTGCTCGATACGCTTGCGGCGGGTCTCGATCCTTGCTGCGCGCCCGATCCAGGCGAGATAGTCGTTCCGTTGATAGAACGGGCGCTCTTGATAGAGGTCGATCAACCCGTGCTCTTCGAGCTCCGCGCGGACATCGTCCGGCATCTGTTGTTCGGGACGCTGTGCCACATCTCGATCCTACGCGGTGCGGATCGGTTGAGGTTCCTGAATCGACCGCCGGGAGACTCAATGCCCACGCATGAATGCGACAGCAGGTGGCCACGCGACCGAACCAGGGGAGTCGCCGGGGATCGTGAGCAGGCGTTCCCGACGAGCATCAGGAAGATCCCGTGGGAGAACGAGGATTGCGGCCGGGAGGCATTGCGGCCGAGGATCTGCGGCGCACCCAGCGGAGGAATGATGTACCTGGGAAGGCACGCCGCCGGATGCGCCGACATCAATTGTACGCGGGTGAGCGGCGGAGCGGTTGAAGCGGCACCCGGGCTCCGACTCGGATCTCGCCAGGCCTGGGACCGCGTCCCCCAACGGCGGGCATTCAAGGAGGGTCGAGCGGGGCTAGCTCTGTTGAGCCACGGATGATCGTCCGCGCAGCCATTGAACGAGACCGATCACCAGATGCCCCACAAGCAGAACGACGAGAGCGGGAATCCCGAGGAAGATGAGGACAATCCCGGCCCCGTCCGCTCCCGAGAGTTCGCAACCCCATCCGATGCCGCTGCATTCGCCCGGGCCAATCTCGGTCTGGAACACCGAGACCAGAACAAACAAGAACGGCACGATCACCATCGCGGCCCAAATGGCGTGCGGCATGTAGCGTCGCCGGCTCGGAACGTGCGCGTTGGCGGCCATTGTCGCCGTCCTCCCGTTGTTGGTGAGACTATCGGCGAGTCCAGGGTCGGATTGAGGGAGCATATGCTCCCGAACGCAGGTGGCGCCGCTGGCAGTACGCACCGCTCTCGGGGCTGGTCAGGGCGTGCGGAAGCTCCCGGGCGCTCGCGCCCGCCAACGAGGATGGCGCACCCAACGGAAAGGAAGCGTCGGGAAGCTTGTGAGGAATCCCGAAGCTTTCGCCGGGTGCGCCGCCGCCGATCCTACCGAGCTGGGCAGCTACCGTCAGGGTCCGGATCGGAGGGTGAAGTGCGATTGCCGTGGATGACGAGAAGGCCTCTGCTGGTCGAATGGGATCTCACCGGCAGTGATGACATCGGCTTCGGGGCCGTGGTCTATCTCGCGTCCGCCCCGGTTCGTATCGTCAAGGAGATCGAGCCGGCCTATCGGACCGAAGAGGAAGTGTCCGAAGCGGTCGAAGGTTGGCTTGCAGCGATCCCAGACGAGTACCGCCTCAACGCCGAGTTCCAGGCCTTCAAGACCACCGCCCGGCGTTTCTCCGACGATGAGAACCCGGAACGCCAGGCCGGCCAGTGGTGGCGTCCGCTCGACTCGTAGGGGCCGGAGCGAACCGTGAGTATGGGCGGTACGAAGGCATGGAGCGGCGTCGGCATGGTGCCACCAGGTGCGCCCGGCCGAGTCGATGCTGTGTGATAGCCGCCCGGCGGCGACCTACGTCGGTTCTTCACCTCGAGGTCGGCTGCCCCGCGTCGACGGCGGCTGCTCGAGCGGTGCGGCCTCAGCAAGGAGGTGGGCGGCAGCTCTTTGCGTCTCTGCCGACACGTCGTCGCTGAGCAGGAGGTCGACCGCTCGCTCTCGAGCAGTGGCCAGCAGCACTCGCTGTCGGGCCGACTGGTCTCTTCGCCACTGGCGAACCGCGCTCATGTGAGGTGCAAGCCACGCGGCGACGGAAGCCAGGCCGAGGAACCACACGAACGCCCACAGGAATACACCGGCGACACCGCCAACGGCGACGAGAGCTACCGACGAGGCGATCATCAACGCCCCTCCAAAAACGAGCGTGTTGAGCGCCGCAGTGCCGTCGCGATCGGCGGCGGATGCCGCCAACCGGATTTCGGTCGAGATCTCGCGGCTGAGGTTTGCTGGCATACCTCGATCGTATCGCGACATTGCGGGAAACGGAGCAACCGTTCTGCCGACGCCTGGGGCTGCAGCGTCGGAGCCGCGATCCGCTATGCCCGACGCAGACAATCGCTGTCCTGCATAATGGCCGCCGTCATGGAAGTAGCTCTGTTCGTCGCCGCATTCTTGTTCGGGTTCGCTGCAAAAGCGGTGGGTCTGCCTCCGCTGGTCGGATATCTGGTGGCGGGCTTCTTCCTTCACGCGTTCGGGTATGAGGTAACCGAGGGCATCGACGTGGTGGCGGAGATCGGCATTCTCCTGCTGTTGTTTGGGATCGGGCTGAAGCTGCGGCCGCGTACGCTCGCCCGTCCTTCGGTCTGGGCGACGGCCACGGTGTTCGCGGCGATAGCCACGGGGTTTGTGGGAGTCCTCCTTCTCGCGCTCGGGACGCTCGGTGTCCCACTCGCCCGCGACCTTGATCCCGGCACGGCATTGCTGGTCGGGTTTGCGCTTTCGTTTTCCAGCACGGTTTTCGCCGTGCAGGCACTCGAACGCACCGGCGAGTCGGATTCCCTGGCCGGGCGGCTGGCTGTCGGAGTTCTGATTCTCCAGGATGTGTTCGCGGTTGTGTTCCTCGTCGCGGCGGAAGGTGAGTGGCCGTCTCTGTGGGCGATCCTCGTCATTCCGGCCTTCATCATCTTGCGGCCGATCGCGGGCTGGCTTCTCGACCGCAGCGGTCACGGAGAGATCCTTGTGCTCCTCGGCGTCACTCTCGCGGTCGGGGTTGGAGCAGGCGTGTTCGATTTGGTCGGCCTCAAGCCCGATCTGGGAGCCCTCGTCGCTGGACTGCTGCTGTCCGGGCACCCTCGCGCCGGGGAACTCTCGGACCGCTTGTTGAGTTTCAAGGACCTCTTCCTCGTCGGGTTCTTCCTCTCGATCGGCCTGGGTGGCACACCGTCGGCGGCCGCATGGGGAATCGGGCTGCTCTTCATCCTGCTGCTTCCAGGAAAGGCGTTTGGCTTCTTCTGGTTGTTCACCCGTCTCCGACTCCGGGCGAGAACGTCGCTTCACGCCACGCTCACACTGTCGACGTTCAGCGAGTTCGGGCTGATCGTCGGTGCTGCCGCCCTGGCAGAGGGATTCGTCGATCAGGCATGGGTGTCGACAGTGGCTGTGGCAGTCGCCGGCTCGTTTGTCGTGACATCGATCGCCGATTCTCGTCGTTACCAGTTCTACGACCGATGGTCCCATCGTCTGAGCGCTTTCGAGCGCCATCCGCCGATGGAGGAGGACTCCGTCCTCGACTGCGGTGACGCCCGGGTCATCGTCTTCGGAATGGGCCGCGTCGGCACAGGGGCCTTCGACGAGATCGTCGCTCGGCGCGGCTCGGTTGCCGTAGGGGTTGACCGAGATGCCGAACGGGTGGCGATGCACCAAGAGGAGGGGAGGAATGTGGTGCGGGGTGACGCCCTGGATCGCGACTACTGGGAACGTGTGCGATTTCACCCAGAGGTCGGGCTCGTCGTAGCCGCGATGAGCAGTCACGGCGCGAACCTGGAGTGCGTCCGTCGAATCCGCGAATTCCTTCCGTCGACCCGGATCGCGGCGATCGCTCGATTCCCCGATCAGATCGTTGAGCTGCGCGAGGCGGGCGTGGACGTGGCGCGCAACCTGTACGAAGAGGCCGGCCAGGCGCTCGCCGATGACGCAACGGCCGCAACGTTCGAGGCTGAAGAATGAGCCCGGCGACAGCACTCAGGGTCTCACCTTGGCATCCCAGGGGCCTTCCCGCTCCGGCGGGCTCCAGCTTGTCGTTAGCCTCCGGGGAGCCGCGACGTGGAGGCAGTGAATGAACGGGACGACGCCAAGCGGCGGAGGCTTGCGCACTCGACGCGAACCGCCTCCGTTTCGGCATGTGTCCGTTGTCGGTCTCGACCATCTGACACCACACGCGCGCAGGGTCGTATTCGACGGACCTGAGCTGGGTGAGCTGATCGTCGACGAACCCGCCGCCAGTGTCCGCTTGTTGTTGCCGTCGCCGGGAACCTCCGACCTCGTGATCCCGACTTGGAATGGCAACGAGTTCCTGCTGGCGAATGCCCAGCGTCCGACGATCCGGACATTCACGCCGATCCGTCTCTCAGGAGCCGCAAGCGAACTCGTTCTCGATATCGTGCTCCATGGATCGGGTGCCGCGTCGGAATGGGCGACCGCTGCGGCCGTCGGGGACCGTGCCGCAATCTCGGGCCCGGGCCGAGGTTACGTCGCCGATCCCGACGCATCATCGTTCTTGCTGGTGGGCGATGAGAGCGCCGTGCCGGCTATCGGCCAGTTGCTCGCTTCACTGCCTTCGGAGTGTCCCGTGCATGCCGGGATCGAGGTGACGTCGCCAGAAGCGATCCGCGACCTTCCGGGACGGTCCGCTGCCCGGGTCGATTGGCGTGTCCTGCCTGAAGGAGCACCGCCGGGAACGGCGCAGTTCGAGTACGTCCGCTCGGCGACCGTGGACGCAGGGGTCCGGATCTGGGCCGCCGGTGAAGCGGCAGCGATGCAACGAATCCGACGCCATCTCTTTGGCGACCGTGGGGTGGACCGCTCCAGCACCATGATCCGCGGGTATTGGAAGCGTTCCTCCTGATCAGTGCAGCCCTGGCCGTCTACGTTCGGCCCGCACCGACGGATACAGTGGGAGGCGGTTCGGTCTCGAGAAGAGGAAGCTGCAGATGCTCGAAACGATGGAAGAGAGCTCGGGAAATGTCCTCGGATTCAAGATGATCGGAGACATCACGAAAGCGGACTACGAGACACTCGGTCCCGCCGTCGAGGCCGCAGTCACGCAGTATGGCTCCGTCAACCTGCTGCTCGATCTGACCCAATTCCACTGGGAGAAGGCGACGGCGTGGGGGTCGGATCTGAACTTCGGTCACACCTACAAGGACAAGATCGACAAGATGGCGATGGTCTCGCACGCGAAGTGGGTGAAGCACCTGGCCAGGCTCGCCGAACCGTTCTACGCCAGAGAGATCCAGACCTTTGAAAGCGTGGATGACGCGTGGGACTGGCTGGAGGAATAGCCCGATCGGCCTCGGTCCGGAATGCCTCTTCGCTACGCAGTCGGATCATCCATCTCCGCGACGGGTACCGGCAACGGTTGATGGAAGAGGCCCTCCGGAATCGGCGCACCGCACCGAATCAGGCTGAGATTCCAAGTTGGCGACGAGCCAAGCGACCAGCGAAGGAAGGAAGTCACCGCTTGGCCGGCCGCGATCGACCCCGGCATCGAGCGCAAGCCGAGGAGCTGGTTCATGTCGGGTGGGATCGTTGCGGTCGCGGCCCTCACCATCATCCGATACGCCGGGAGAACCACGGTCGGGAGCGGGGGCGAACGGAGGAAAGCAATCGCCTCGTGCATACCGGGAGAGGCGGCGAGGGCGGGGTGTTCGTTGATCCAGCGATGAAGACTGTCAGCCGTCGTCGGGATCGGATCGGCGCCGAGGAGCCGCCCGATGCGTGCCTGCTCCACGACGAACCGATCCTGCTCGGATTCCGAGAGCCGGTCCGGGCCAAACGACAGGTACGCCTGTAGGAAGGAATCCGTCAAGGCGTTGTGGACCCATGCTGCGAAGCCGGGAGCGTCTGCCGTGTAGCGGATGCCGCGGTGGGACTCACCGCGAACAGGACGGTGAGCGCGACTCACTATCGCAACTGCCTGCTCGACCTCAGGAATCGCGCCAAACGTGGTCGCCGTGACGTATGCGGACGTCCGGGAGAGCCGCCCCAGCGGGTCCTCCCGGTAGCGAGAATGTTCGGACACCCCGGCAGCAACCTCAGGATGTGCCGCCTGCACCAACAACGCGCGGACGCCGCCGATGAACGCTGAGGTATCGCCAATCACGCGCCAACTCACGGAATCAGGTCCGCAGAGTCCGGGATCACCGGCATAGTCGAGCGTGTTGGCCAGCGGGTAGGTCGCATGCTTGAACAGACCCGATGTTGTTTGGGCAACGCGACCTCGAAAGAAGTTGATGGGTTGTTGAAGCATGTGGTTGAGCTCTTGCACGGAAGACGATCGATCGCCTCGAACCTACCACCGAACGGTCTGCCGGGATTCCGCTCCACGATCGTTCGCCCGGTTCAGTCCGCTCGCAAGCTGTCGGATGGCGGTCCCCGCGAGCGCTGCCGTTACTGTCGCGGCGAGGGCAGCGGCGCCGCTCCCGCCGACGATGACAAGCCCCGCGACTACGGCCAGCCCGGCCACGGCACGTGCCACGGTGACCCGCCAGCGAAGGAGAATCCCGCTGTCGCGATCCGTGGACGATGTCGGTGACGGAGCAGGAATCGCAACGAGCATCGAGATGATGGTCACCGCAGCGATGATCCAGTCTGTGGTGTCGGGTGCGGCCCACGAGCGTTCCATATCGGAGACGATCCCGACGACGGTGAATGCCGCTGCGGCGGCGACTGCAATCCCGATTCCGCGAGCACGACGTGGCTCGCCAACGAGGATCCCGACAATCATCGCCGCGACACCGACGGCGCCGACCATGTTCGTTCCGAGGAGCCCCGAGACAACGATGATTCCACCGATATCGAGCGGGCGAAGCGCCGTTCCGACCGTGCCGGCCGCCATACGCGTGCCGAGCAGAACTCCTGTTGAGACGAGGAGAGACGCAGGGCCCAGAACGAGCAAGAACACGAATGAGAGCGGAATCGCGATTGCTGCCGAAGCCGTATGGTCGGGGTCCAGTTCACGAGCGATCGCCCACGCGAGGAATACCCCAACCGCCGCAGCGAGAGGCCCGCCGTCCACGTCGAAGCCCACAAGACTCGCGACAACAACCATCAGAGCAGCGGTGGTTGCTCCTGCGATCGCAAGCCGATTCGACGAGTATCGAGGATCAACAACACGGGACAGTGACGACAGCTGCTCGGGTTTCATTTTCGACCAACTCCAGGGGTCCTGGCGTACTCTTCCAATTCGTTACAGAATCTCATGTGGATGAGATAGGAGCGCGCCGCCGAGGCTCGATTCCTACGAGCATCGGTTTGTCCAACGGACCGAATCAGTAGACGAGATCGCCGCGCAGGAAAGCCGCTGTCTCCGGTTGCTGCGGCTCGGAGAAGAATCGCGGTGTCTTTGCGATCTCCACCATTCGGCCGTTGATCATCAGGGCGGTGTGATCAGCGATCCGCCGAGCCTGGAACGGATCATGGGTCACGATGACGATTGTGGTGCCGCGCTCTGCGCAATCTGCCCGAACGAGTTCCTCGATGAGGCCGACGTTGTAGGGGTCGAGATTCCCGGTCGGCTCATCGAGGAGAAGCACCGACGGATTCACGACGAGGGCACGAGCCAGGGCGACGCGTTGGGCCTCGCCTGCCGACAGGGTGCGCGCCGGAGCATCGGCGGCCTCGCTGAGGCCAAGACGATCAAGCCACCGCCCGACGGTGTCGTCCTTCGGAACCGGGCCCCGGATTCTCTGGCCGATTCGGACGTTCGCCGCGACACTGCGACGCAGCAACATTGGACGCTGGAATACCGCCGTGATCTCGCGCCGGACCTCCAGGGAGGCATCCGACGTCATCAGATCCCCTTGATGGTGGATGTGCCCCTCGGTTGGGACTTCGAGGAAGTTGAGGAGCCGAAGCAGCGTGCTCTTGCCGGCACCGCTCGGCCCGACGATCCCAAAGATCTCACCGGCGTTGATTTCGAGTTTCGAGATGTCGACGACACATCGCTCCCCGTAGTAGTGGCGGATCCCGGTGAGCTCATACGCGAGGTTCACGGGCCACCCTGTCGGACTTGGAGACGATGGAAGACCAGATTCGTCAGGAACGCGAGTCCGAGAAGGATGATGCCGAGGGCGAGGGCCAGCGCGAAGTTGCCCTTTCGCGTTTCGAGGACGATGGCGGTCGTGAGAACGCGGGTCTCTCCTTCGATGTTGCCTCCGACGAGCATTACCGCTCCGACCTCGGAGATGATGCTGCCGTACGCGGCAACAACCGCTGCCGTGACGCCTATCCGCGATTCAACCAGGGTGGTCAGCGCCACTTGGCGTCGTGTGGCACCGAGCGCTCGCATCTGAATCGGGAGATCGGGGTCGACGCTCTGAACGGCTGCCATGGTCAGCCCCAGTACGAGGGGGAAGGCGATGATCGTTTGCGCCATGATCATGCCGGCCGGCGTGAAGAGCCATCCGAGGCCGCCGATGGGGCCTTGGTTGGAGAGCAGAAGATAGGCGAACAGGCCGACAACAACCGGCGGCAAGCCCATCCCCGTGTAGATCAAGGGAACAAGGAATGCGCGACCCGGCAGTCGGCGTGCCAAGCCGATTGCCGCTCCCGTCGGGATGCCGAGGAGCAGAGCGATGGCAAGCGCCACCAGAGTGACCTCAAGCGTAAGGCCGACGATCTCGAGCAGTCTGGAGTCCATGTTCCACAGGAGCTCGAGCGCATCCGTGAACGCTCTGCCGAGAGTCTCCATGCGTTAGCCCGGCGATCGGGTGGCGTCGTTCCGGCGGGTGCGATTCACTGAGATCTCCAGGTCTGTGAATCGGGGTAGAACAGGGGCTGACCGAATGCCTCAACGCCGAAGTCACCGATCTCCTCTTGCGTTTCGACCGAGGTGATCCACACGACGAACTGATCGGCGAGCTCGCTGTTGATATCGCCCTTTTCCGGGTTCACGGGGATGATGCCGTAGGGGTTCAGGAGCGCCGGATCGGCGTTTTCGTCGATCGACGGGCCACCGACCATCACCCGCAGCCCCGTCAGGCTCTCGCTCTGCGAAAGGAACGTGCCGCGATCCGTGAGCGTGTACGCCCCAACCTCGTTGCTGTAGTTCAGTGTTGCTCCCATTCCCTGACCGAGTGACTTGTACCACCCCGAATTCGGATCCGGCACAATGCCGGCGGATTCCCAGATCGACAGTTCCTTCGAGTGGGTTCCGCTTTCGTCACCACGCGAGGCGAAGATCGACTGAGTTGCTGCAACGGCGGTGAACGCTTCCGAAGCCAGGGGAGTGCCCGCAATGGTTGCGGGGTCGTCAACCGGACCGACGTTCACGAAGTCGTTGTACATGACGTCGAAGCGAGCGGTTCCGTGCCCCTCTGCCACGAAGGCATCTTCCCTGGCCCGGGAGTGAACCAGGATGATGTCGGCGTCTCCTGCCTTCCCCAACTCGATAGCTTGGCCCGTCCCGACGGCCACAACATCGACCCGTGCATTGAACTCGCTCTCGAAGCCCGGAAGGATGGCGTCGAGCAGACCCGAATCATTCGTGCTCGTCGTGGTCGCCAGCCTCAAAACTACGGGCTCGGAGGTGTCGTCGCTCGAGCATGCAGCGGCGAGCATGGCCACGACGACGACCAAGACCAACGGTCGCATGGGGGTCCTTTCAGCGTGATGACGAGTCATCATAACGCTGCACGATTCGGCCGCCCGGCATGTGGCTACCCGTTCGGAGACTTGCCGAATACGTCCCTGTAGATCGTTTCGATTGCCGCATCGGATCGTTCGCAGAACTCCTGCATGCGGTCGACGTGGATCTGGCCTGCGTCCGTGAGAACCGCACCGCCGCCGCGCGAACCTCCGGTCTGCGTGATGAGCAGCTGTTCCCCGAGGCGGTCCTCCATCTCGCGGATCTTCTGCCATGCGACGCGGTATGGGACGCCCATGGCCTCGGCTCCGGCCGTGATCGATCCCTCCCGACCGATCGCCGCAAGCAGATCAATGCGCCATCGTGAGGTCGCTACCTCGTCGTCGATCTCGAACCAGACGTTGAACTTCGGCTGCATGCAGTTCTCACTTGCGACGTCAAACCGCAGCGTACCCGAAGCCGCAGTTGGCGATCCGGCGGCCCGTCCTCAGCCCGTTGCGAATCGGACCTGGAGGGTCACGGCGACCTGCTGCTGTCCGGCCTCGATCGGGGTCTCGAAGACCGCCTCGTCCGCGGCTGCGAAGTCGCGGTAGACGGGGAGCGGTGCTGGGCTCGAGAACGACTCGCTGATCATCACGGCTTCGCCGAGTTCAATTCCAGCGAGCGCTGCAAGCTGCTCCGCCTTTGTGAGGGCGTCGTCCCACGCAGCCGTGCGCGCAGCCGCGATGAGTTCCGTGTCATCCTCAATCGAGAACGACACACCGGAGACCTGGATCTCGTCGCCAACGCTGGAGACCGTTGCGTCGATGACGGACCCGGCCGAATCGAGATCGCGAATCTTGGCAACGACCGTGTTGTCGACCCGATAGCCGGTGAGGCGGCGTTGGTCGCCCGAGTAGTCGTACTCGGGATTGATCGAGTAGTTGGCGGTCTGGATGTCGTCCTCCGCCACGCCGGCTGTTCCGAGTGAGCTGATCAGCCCTTCCGCGAGGGCTGCAGCGTCTCCGACTGCCTGTTCAACGGTCGGTCGCAGTACCGACACGCCGAACCGCATTTGGAGTGTGTCGGGTGTTCCGTAGACCTCACCGGTTCCGGATACCGCTATGCCGCTCGCGCTCGCACCTTCGGACCCGGTGTTTTCGACCGTTACATCCGGTGTGCATGCTGCGAGGAGCATCGACGCCGCAGCGATCGCAATGACTGCCATTCGTCTCACGGTTACCTCCGTTCGAGTGTCTCCGATAGGACGATCGTAGGGCGGTCAGCGGTTCCCGCCGCGGCAGAACGAGCTGCCTCCGACAGATCCTCACGAAACGCTCATCCAATGCAATCATCTGCGCGCTTTCGTATCACGGCTCGAGGCAGCCGGTGTCGATCGTGCGCCGTACCTGCTCGAAGTCGGGGACTACGAATCGATCCTTGCGACGGGTACCAACCGGGGTACCGGCAACCGTCGGGTGGGTGCTTCCGCGTCCGACGGGCAGCGAGGATCAGGTGGGCGAAGCCCACAGAGCGCTGGGCGCGGCTTCGGCGGTGCCGGTTGGGGTGACGGCGGACGGGGGAGAGGCTGACACTTCCTATTCCGCTGATCCGACGCCGGCGTCGTGTCGGGGCACCGACGATCACGCGTCAGAACGCAAGGGCCACGATGGCTCCCACGGCGAACCCGACGCCGATCGTCTGGACTCCGGACGGGCGTTCGTGAAGGATGACGATCGCCGCCAGTGCGGTGAACACGGGGTAGAGCGACGACAGAACCGAGTTGATGGCAAGGGAGCCCTGCTGCAGTGCAAGCGCGATGGCGATGTTGGCCGACATGTCGAGGCTTCCCAGCAGCACCAGGAGTCCAAGGTCGCGCCCGCGAGGGGGAGCGATCGACTTCATGGCGGCTGCAACGAGGAACGCCAGTGGTACCGCCACGATGCGTGCCCCAACCAGGGGCCAGAGGCCGCTTTCGGTTGAGGTCTGGCTCAGGGCGATGAAGAAGAATCCGAACGTCGCTCCGGCCAGCATCGCCCTCGCGATAATCCGGGGGTCGGCGCTTTTTGCTCCACGTTCTGCACCGACAAGGAGCACGGCGGCGACGGCGAGGGCGATGCCGAACCATTGGCGCGGAGTGAGCGCCGAACCCCGTGCAAGGTCGAACAGCACCGGGATCACGGCCGCGCTTGCGCCGGATATGGGAGCGACGATCGTCATCCTCCCTGCGGCCAGCGTCGAATACAGGATCGCGAGTCCAACGAGGCCGGCTACTCCGGCGGCGGAGCCCCACAGGACATCCGCGGCGGTCACCTCTTCCGCAGGAACGACAAACAGCCCGGCCATCAGCACGGCGACGCCGATGAACATCGACCAGGCCGTCACTCTCCACAGGGCCATGCGACGCGTGGCGAACCCGCCGACGAAGTCGCCGAATCCGTAGAACGCTGCCGAGGTGAGCGCGAGGAGTTGACTCATGGAGCCACGGAGCGTACCGGCGGTCCGCTGAGAGGCAGCTCGTGGACGTGCGCGTCATCACGACGCATCCATAGGTGACCGGCGCGGGTACTGTCGGCTGATGTCCAATCGACTGGCACAGGCAACTTCTCCGTATCTCCTGCAACATCGCGACAATCCGGTGGCGTGGTGGGAGTGGGGGAGCGAGGCGTTCATCGAGGCCGCTGAGCGGGACGTGCCCGTGCTGCTCTCTGTCGGCTACTCGGCATGCCACTGGTGTCATGTGATGGCCCATGAGTCGTTCGAGGACGAGGAGACGGCGCAGTTCTTGAATGAGCGCTTCGTGAGCATCAAGGTCGACCGCGAGGAACGCCCAGACGTAGACCGCATCTACATGGATGCCGTCACTGCGACCACGGGACATGGCGGATGGCCGATGACCGTGTTCCTGACACCTGATGCGAAGCCGTTCTACGCCGGCACCTACTTCCCGAAGGAGCGCCGCCAGGGGATGCCGTCGTTCATGGACCTGCTACACGCGATCGATGACGCGTGGCGCGATCACCGCAACGATCTGGTCGGCCGCTCGGAAGACATCACCCGGCTTCTCGGAGCTCAGACAACCGCCTCCGCGATTCTGCCGTCGGAGGGGGCCATGGAGATGGCGGTCGACGCTATCGCCGGGACGTTTGATGCGACCTACGGAGGTTTTGGTCGAGCACCCAAGTTCCCTCAGCCGTCAACGCTCGAATACCTGCTCCGGTTCTCGGTGCTCCGGCCCGATAGCGACAGGGCCGGAACCGCGCGCGCCATGGTCGTGGCGACGCTCGACCACCTCTCGCGCGGCGGCATCTACGATCAAATCGATGGGGGTTTCGCTCGCTACTCGGTCGACGAGCGCTGGCTCGTTCCGCACTTCGAGAAGATGCTCTACGACAACGCCCTCCTGGCTCGCTTGTTCCTTCGCGCCTGGCAGGCGACAGGAGAAACCTGGATGGTCGAGACCGCACGGGGAACACTCAACTACCTCGCGCGCGAAATGCTGGACCCTTCGGGGGGAATCCACTCCGCGGAGGATGCAGACGCCGAGGGGGTCGAGGGGGCGTTCGCGGTGTGGGACTGGCACGAACTCGTGGATGTCCTCGGCGAGGATCTCGATCTGGCGGCGGCCGTCTACGGCGCAACACCAAACGGGAACTTCGAGGGGTCGAACATCCTCAGCCTGCCTGAGCGGCTTCCTGATCTCGCCCGCACCTTGGGTATCGCCGAGGACGAGCTGCACCGTGCGAAGGCTCGGATCGATGATCAGCTTCGGCGCCGCCGGTCGATGAGGGCGCGTCCGGACCGCGACGACAAAGTAGTCAGTGCGTGGAACGGACTGGCACTGAGTGCCTTCGCAGAGGCAGGCGCCGTGCTTCGCGATGGGCACTACCTTTCGGTGGCCGGAGGGATCGCTGGATTCCTCACCGAAACGGCGATGGTTGACGGCCGCCTCCTTCGCTCTTGGCGCCGGGGTCGCAACGGACCGAACGGGTTCTGCGATGACTACGCAGCGGCAGCCCTCGGTCTCTTCTCCCTCTACCAGGCGACCGGTGAAGAGCAGTGGTACCGCAGCGCCGAACAGCTCACCCGGACGATGGTGGAGTTGTTCGCCGATGACGATGGCGGGTTCTTCGCTACAGCTGCCGACGCCGAGCAGCTCATCACCCGGCCGAAGAACACCCACGACAACCCCACTCCGTCGGACAACGCACTTGCCGCCCAGGCGCTCGCAACACTCGCCGCGTATACCGGAGACCCGGAGCTGTACGCGCTCCTCGAACAGACCATCCAGTCCATCGGGCCGAGCTTGTCGACCCACCCATGGGCGCACGGAAGCCTGCTCGGTGTTTGGCTTGCATCCCCAATGCGCGAGATCGCGATCGTCGGAGCTCCAGAGCATCGCAATCCTCTTGTTGATGTTGTGTGGGAACAGTTCCGGCCCGACACGGTGGTGGCGCAAGGCTCTGGATCCGCATCCAACATTCCGCTCCTCGAGGGCCGAGGACCGGGCGAACGAGCAATGGCCTACGTCTGTCGTGGGTTCGTCTGCGATCTCCCGACAGAATCGGCGGAAGACCTGCGCGCTCAGCTCGGCGGAGGCTGATCAACCAGAACCGCCTCGACGGATGACACCCGATGAGGGGCTGCATCCCGGATCGTGAGCACGAGACCGTCGAAGTTGAACACCTCGCCGACGCCGGGGATCCGACCTGCGATGCCGATCACGAGTCCCCCAACGGTGTGCCAGTCTCCGTCTGGGAGTGCGACACCTGTCTCCGATTCGAGATCGTCGACGTCGGTTGCGGCGTCAACATGCCATCGACCGCGACCCATGTGTCGAATCATCGGGTTGAGGACCTCGCCCTCGTCCGAGACCCGCCCGACGAGCTCCGCGACGACGTCTTCGATCGTGACGATCCCGGCTGTCCCGCCGTGCTCGTCGATGGCGAGTGCCAGATGCACGCCTGCCGTCTGCATCTCGGAGAGCAGTTCGATGACTCGTTTTGTCTCGGGAACGACAAGTTCCCTGGTGGTCACCGTCGATACGGCAGCATCAGGGGAGTCAGTGATAGCGGCAGCGAGGTCTTGGAGGCGTACAACACCGCGGATGTGGTCGAGATCACCTTCGTAGACGGGGAGCCTGCGATGGCCGCTGTGGATCGCAACGTCGAGCGCCTCGGCGATCGTTGCCTCCGCTGCGACGGCGACCACGTCGGTCCGCGGTGTGAGGATCTCATCGACCGTGCGATCCCCCATGTCGAACGCGCGCTCCATCAACTCACGGTCGCTCTCTTCGATCGACCCCTCAACGGCCGCGTGGGAAGCGAGTCGTCGCAACTCATCCTCGGTCACGGTTGTGGTGGCTGCAATCCCTGATCCGGGGGCCTGAAGATCCGCGAACCGCACCAGCACGGAGACGACCGGACGCAGCACCCAGGTCAGCGCCGAGAGAATCGGCTGCGTCGCTCGTGCCACCTGATATGGGTGCCGAACGGCATACGTCTTCGGAATCGCCTCCGCGTACACGAACAGAACCACGGTGAGGGCTACTGATGCGATCGTGACGCCGAGGTTGCCGAAATGGCGGCCCGAGAGCATGCCCATCACCGTCGCCGCGCCGATCTGGACGAGGAGGACCACGAGCAGCACGGTGTTGAGAACTCGGGGGAGATCGTCGAGGAGGTGCAGCAGCCGGTTTGAGCGTCGATCACCCTGCGCCGCTGCAACCTCGACCCGAACGCGTTGCACACGGAGCAAGGCTGCTTCGGATGCTCCAAGCACGAACGCCGCGATCAACAAGCCAAAGAGCACCGCTACGAGCGCAAGATCGGTCGTGTCCATGGCCCAAGTCTCGCGCATTCGGTACCGTGAAGGAATGAGGCTCGTGGTTTTCGTCGGTGTTGGCGTCGTTGTGGGAGTGCTCGTCGTGGGAGGTGTCTGGATGCTGCAAGAGCGCCTGATGTACTTCCCGGCCGGTGATCCAGGGTCGCCGCCCGGACGGTGGGAAGAGTTGGAGGTCGCGTCGACGGACGGCGTCACCCTCACGGTCTGGCTTCGTGTGGACACTGCAGCCACCAAACGGCCGGCTGTGGTTGTGTTCCCTGGGAACGCCGGCAACCGTGCAGGACGGGTTCCGCTCGGGAATGCACTCGCCGAGGCGGGGTACGACGTCGTGCTTGCGGAATACCGCGGCTACGGCGGAAATCCGGGCTCGCCCAGCCAAGACGGGATCATCAGCGACGCACTCGCGATCGCTGCGGCCACCCGCCGTCGACTGCCGTCGAACGGGGGCCTCGTCTACTTCGGAGAGTCGCTCGGTGCGGCGGTGGCGATCGCCGCCGCAGAGCAGGAACGTCCTGATGCCCTTGTTCTCGGTTCCCCGTTCACGTCGATGGCAGATGTCGGCCGCTATCACTATCCATGGCTTCCCGTATCGGCGTTGCTTCGAGACCGCTACACGTCGCTCGAGCGAATCGAAGTCGGTGGGCTCGATGGCATTCCCGCTCTCGTGCTCGGCGGTACCTCCGACGGAACCGTCCCGATCGATCAGAGCCGCCGGATTGCAGCAGCGCTCGATGCCGTGGTGTACGAAGTGGAGGGCGCCGATCACAACGACGCCGCAATCCGCTCCGCACCCTCGATGGTGGCAGTGGTCGCTGAGTTTCTCGCGAAGGTGCTCGCCCGGTAGACGCTGCCAGCGAGCCGCGAGCCTCGCTGGCAGCAGGATTGGCGTCGCCCACAGGGGATCAAGCGAGGATGAAGGCGCGCTCTGATTCGCCTTTCACCTAGCATTCCGCCGCGCCCTCTGGAGCACCTGCCCATGACCACTCTGAAACTGCGGAACGTCCGCTCGGCTACGCGTGCGATCAGACCCATCGGCATCGCCGTCGCACTCTTCGCCCTGCTGCTTCCCTGGGTCGTCGATCTTCCTGGACTCAGCGAGGTTGGCTCGCGCATGTTCGGCATCTTCCTGATGGCCATTGTGCTGTGGGTGACCGAAGCAATACCGCTTCACGCCACGGCCACCCTGATCGTGCTGCTCGAGATCCTGCTCGTCAGCGACCAGGCCTTCGGCGTCGAAGCGATTGGCGACCCGCCGCCGTTTTCCACCTTCTTCGCCGCCTTCGCTCATCCCGTGATCATGCTCTTCCTGGGCGGGTTCTTCATTGCAGAGGGCGCGGCGAAGTTCGGCTTCGACCGCTACCTCGCCAAGGTGATGCTTCGGCCGTTCGGGACGTCGACGCGGTTCATCATGCTCGGACTCATGGTGATCACGGCAGGGCTTTCGATGTTCATGTCGAACACCGCGACCACGGCGACGTTGATGGCCGTGATCATCCCCGTGATTGCCGGTCTCCCCGCAGGCGACCGCCTCAAGACCGGACTGGCGCTCTCGATTCCGATCGCAGCGAACATCGGAGGTATGGGGACACCGGTCGGCACCCCGCCGAACGCCATCGCGGTTGGCTCACTCGGTGACTCCGGGTACTCGGTGAGCTTCCTGCAGTGGATGATCGTGTCGGTCCCGATCGTGCTGCTGCTCTTGTTCGGTGCATGGTGGCTCCTCGGCCGTTTCTACCGGTCGAGTTCCGATCGCATCGACATCAACATCGAGGCGTCGTTCGATCGGAGCATGCCGGCAATGGTGTTCTACGCGACGTTCGCTGTCACCGTGGTGCTGTGGCTGACTGAGCCGATCCACGGTGTCAGTTCGAGCATCGTCGGTTTCCTCCCGGTCGTAGTTCTGCTCTCGACCCGAGTGTTCACGACGAGAGACATGCAATCGATTCAGTGGAACGTCCTGTGGCTCGTCGCCGGAGGTATTGCCCTCGGCATCGGTGTCGGAACGTCCGGCCTCGATGACTGGCTGGTTGGCCGTATCAACTGGACGTCGATCGATCCCGGCATGGTCGTTGTTGTTCTTGCCCTGATTGCCGTCGCTCTCAGTACCGTCATCTCAAACAGCGCTGCGACCAACCTCCTCATGCCGATCGGCTTGAGCCTCGCGATCTCCGGGGGGCTCGGCCTCAGCCCCGTCCTGGTGGCGTTCTTCATCGCAATCGCGGCGTCGTCGGCCATGGCCCTCCCGGTGAGTACGCCGCCGAACGCCATCGCGTACAGCACGGGTGCGGTAACGACCAAGAACATGGCGATAGTCGGCCTCGCTGTGGGCGCGGTGTCGCTCGTCCTGTTCTTCCTGATCGCACCGCCGATCTGGAGCCTCCTGGGGGTCACATGACAGGCGACGCGGCAGCAACCTTCATCTCCGACCGCTCCCTCTCAGACGAGGCGGTCGAAAAGGCGTTGATCGAAGAGATCGACCGTGTGCTCGATCAACCCCCGCGGCGGACCTTTGCTGCCGGTGAGTTGATCGTGCACGCCGACCGGAAGCTCTACGAGATCCTCATCCTCACCGAGGGCAAGGTTCGCTTGTCCCGGACCGAGGACGGTGTCCGCAAGACCTTCCACATCCGAACCGCCGGCCGGATCCTGGGGCTCATTGCTCTCACGCTCGGGACGTCTGCCTTCTTCGATGTGGAAGCCGAGACGGATGTCATCACAATCCCGGTCTCGTATGCGGATCTGAATCGTGCTTTGACGACGAGCCCGCCGCTCGCCGGCCACTTCACGACGGTGCTGCTCCGATCGTTCGCTCGCCGGGCTGTTCGTGCTGTCGAGCAACATAATGAGATCGACGAGCTGAACTCGACACTGGCTTCGGAACGAGATCGTCTCCGCTCCACATTGGATGAACTCGCAGCAACCCAGACGCACTTGGTCGAGTCCGAGAAGCTGGCCACGCTTGGAGAACTCGCTGCCGGCATCGGTCACGAGCTGAACAACCCGATCGCAGCGATCGTTCGAGGTGTGGACTTCGTGCAGGAAGACGTCGAGAGTCTGCTTGCTGAGGCGCACGCCGACGATGCTGCGTCTGAGTATCTCCACGCCGGAATCGAGAGTCGGCCACTGCCGACGAGTGAGCAGCGGCGACGCCGGGCCGAGCTCGAGGCGCTCGGTCTCGGATCGGCCGTCGCGCGCCGTCTCGTCAAGGTCGGGATCGACTCGGCGGAGGCATACGAGCTCCGGTTCGGCGGTCTCGATCCCAACAGCCTCGGCGCACAGCTTGACGAGGTGGAGCGGTTCTACGATCTCGGGCTCGCGCTTCGCAACATTGGAGCGTCTGCCAATCGGATAGCTGGCCTGGTCGGGAGCCTTCGCACCTACGCCCGTTCGGAGCAAGAACTCCAGACCGATATCGACCTGAACGAAGGGCTCGAGGACACGCTGGTGCTCGTCGGACACCGTTCCCACGGGGTGAACATCGAACGCGAGTACGGCTCGCTCCCGCCAATCGAGGGTTACCCCGGGAAGCTCAACCAAGTGTGGACGAATCTCATTGTCAACGCATTGCAGGCGCTCGATGGCCGCGGCGATCTAACGGTTCGCACGGACACTCCGGGACCGGGAATCGTGCGAGCTCAGATCATCGATACGGGTCCCGGCATCCCCGCCGAGCATCTCGCACGAGTCTTCGATCTTCGGTTCACGACGAGACAGGGACGCGTCGAGTTCGGCCTGGGCCTCGGTCTCCGCATCTGCCAGGACATCGTTGCCCAGCACAATGGAACCATCGAAGTCGAGTCCGAGCCGGGCCGCACGTGCTTCACCGTGACACTTCCCACTACCCAGCCGGAGCATTCAGGAGAACCGACATGAACGACCTTGCCATCCTCATCGTTGAGGACGAACCAGAGGTGCGTGACGCTCTGATTCGCGACGTCGCCCCATTTGAGGGCCAGTTTGTGATCGAGTCCGCCGAAGATGTCGACGATGCCCGTGCGGCCTTGGCGAGCCTTGAAGCCGCTGGACAGTCGGTTGCCCTCGTCCTGTGTGATCACCTCCTCCCCGGTATGCACGGAGTGGACTTCCTCGTTGAACTCAACGAAGACCCGAAGACGAGCCCCGCACGCAAGGTGCTCGTCACGGGTCAGGCCGGTCTCGAAGACACGATCCGGGCCGTGAACGAGGCCGATCTCGATCACTACATCGCAAAGCCATGGGACGATGAGGAGCTCCAGGACACCGTGCGTGAGCAGCTCACTGAGTATGTGTCTCGATGGGTCGACAACCTGCTGCCGTACGTGCCGATACTCGACGGTCCCAAACTCATGGCGATCATCGCAGCAAGAGGCTTCGACCGCTGAGGATCAGCCTCCACCACGCAGTGGGGGAGGCGCGCCCGAGCGGGAGCTCGACGCGGAGGGGGCTCTGGGGGCCCGAATCGCGCAGATGAGGTGCTTCAGCGGCGGAGGGGGCTCTGGGGCCCGAATCGCGCAGATGAGGTTTGAGTGGGCGAGGGAGCTTTGGGAGCTGGGTCGCGGCGATGAGCACGGCTGCTGGCTACTCCGTCAAGTTCGGCAGCGTCCCTTTCGCCATGTACTCGAAGATCAGCGCCGTTTCGATGTGATCGACCTCCCGCATGGTCGTGAACCCGCTCACGGCGAGGTCACGGAGATGATCTGCGTCGCGCACCACCACATGGACGAGGAAGTCGTTTGGCCCTGTCACATGTGACACGCTCGCTACCTCCGGCATCGAAGCCGCGTGGCGGCGGAACGCATCAACCTCTTCGGCGGCATGCCGTCTCAGGCGGACCGCAATCATGGCCTGAAGGCCGATTCCGAGGGCACCGGGGTCGACGGTGGCGTGAAAACCGGTGAATACACCTTCAGACTCGAGACGCCGCATTCGCTCCGAGCAGGTAGAAGGAGCCACGCCGACTCTGGCCGCGAGTTCCTTGTTCGACAGCCGCGCATTCTCCTGGAGGATGGCGATGATGGCGTGATCCGTTCGGTCGAGTGCTGGTATTTCAGCCATTCGGCGAATCCTCTGCGGTGTGGGTGGCCTTCCGTGGAACAATACCCCACAATAGACCAATAGGAATGTGGTCTGTGCGGGGAAACGCCCGTATCGACGTACAGCGCACGGAAGGAAGATACGTTGCGAGACGAGTACGACGACAGCATCGCAGGCAGGAAACTCGCCCCCGAGAGCCTGATGATGAGCTACGGATACCGACCGGAGTGGTCCGAAGGTGCCATCAAAAGCCCGATCTTCCAGACGTCGACCTTCGTTTTCGAATCCGCAGCAGAGGGGAAACGGTTCTTCGAACTTGCGGAGGGTTCCGCCGACGCCGAACCGGGGGAGAAGCTGGGCCTGATCTACAGCCGCCTCAACAACCCGGACCTGGAGATTCTCGAGAACCGGCTGACGCTGTGGGACGGAGCCGAGCGAGGCCTCGTCTTCGCGTCCGGGATGGCGGCGATCACGACAACGATCCTTGCATTCGTTCGGCCGGGAGATGTTCTGCTTCACACCGCTCCCCTCTACGGCGGGACCGACCATTTCGTGCACGACGTCCTGCCCGAATTCGGCGTGCGACCGGTCGAGTGGGAACCCACGATGACAGAAGGTGACGTCGACGCGGAACTCGACGCGGTGATGAGCGGCAGACGTCTCGCAGCGATCCTGATGGAGACCCCCGCCAACCCGACCAACGATCTTTTCTCCATCGCCATGGCCCGCCGGATCGCCGATCGTCATTCGGAGCCCGGCCAACGCGTTCCGGTGGCGGTCGACAACACGTTCCTTGGACCGCTCTGGCAGCACCCACTCCAACACGGCGCGGATCTCGTCATCTACTCCGCAACGAAGTACATCGGGGGCCACTCCGATCTCATCGCCGGCGCCGTCCTCGGCAGCAAAGACCTCATGGGCAAGGTCGCAGGGATGCGCACGGTCCTGGGGAGTATGGCGACCCCGCTGAACTCGTGGCTGATGATGAGAAGCCTCGAGACCCTGGATCTCCGAATGCGGCGCGAGACCGCGACGGCGGAGCGTATCGCAACGTTCCTGGCGACCCACCCAAAGGTCGCCGAGGTGCGCTACCTCGGCCTCCTGCGCGACGGCGACCCCGGCTACGAAATCTATCGGGAACAGGCGGAAGGCCCGGGTGCGATGATCTCGTTCTGGATCGATGGAGGAGAGAAAGAAGCCTTCCGATTCATCGATTCGTTGAGCCTGATCCATCTGGCCGTCAGCCTCGGAAGCACCGAGACGCTCGTGGAGCATCCGGCGACGATGACCCACACCGGTGTCGACCCCGACGAGAAGAAGAAGCTGAGCGTCAACGGTGCGCTGGTGCGGCTCTCGATCGGCGTGGAGAACCCCGACGACCTGATTCACGACATCGCGAACGCGCTCGACGCGATCTGAGGAGAAGACTGTGACCGATCATCGAAGCTGGGCGGAACCGTGGAAGATCAAGATGGTCGAACCCATCTCGATGACAACACGCGAGGATCGCGAGCGAGCGATTCACGAGGCAGGATTCAACACGTTCCTGCTCAAGGCTGCCGACGTCTACATCGACCTGCTCACCGACTCTGGCACGTCCGCGATGTCCGATCGCCAATGGTCGGCCCTGATGCTCGGCGACGAGTCGTACGCCGGTGCCGACAGCTTCTACAAGCTGGTTGACGCCGTCCACGACGTCTACGGGTATGAGGAGTTGATCCCGACGCACCAGGGGAGAGGTGCCGAGCATCTTCTGAGCCAGATTCTCATCAAACCCGGAGACGTGGTCCCGGGAAACATGTACTTCACGACGACTCGGTTCCATCAGGAGTATGCCGGAGGCCTGTTTGTCGACGTCATCATCGACGAGGCACACGATCCGGCGAGCGAGTTCCCCTTCAAAGGAAACGTCGACGTCGAGAAGCTTCGTGCGGTGGTGGACGAGTACGGCGCCGAACGCGTGCCGTATGTCTCGTTCGAGACAAACGTCAACATGGCGGGTGGGCAGCCGGCTTCGATGGCGAACTTGCGCGAGGTCTACGAGTACTGCCGATCGAACGACATCCTCGTGATGCTCGACGCAACTCGCGCCCTCGAGAATGCCTACTTCATCCAGCAACGCGAAGCGGGTTACGCCGACCGGTCGGTCGCTGAGATCCTGCGCGAGATCGCCTCGTATTCGGATGGCGCGACGGTTTCGTCGAAGAAGGACAACCTCGTGAACATCGGCGGCTTCCTCGCTCTCCGAGATCCGGAGCTTGCCCGCCAAGCGCGTGCCCTGCTGGTTGCGTTCGAAGGCTTGCATACCTACGGCGGCATGTCAGGGCGCGACATGGAGGCATTGGCTCAGGGCATCCGGGAGATGGTCGAGACCGACGATCACGTGTGGGCCCGAGTTGGCCAGGTTCAATACCTGGGACGCAAGCTCATCGACGCCGGCATCCCCGTCGTTCGGCCGATCGGTGGACACGGAGTGTTTCTCAACGCCACCGAGATCCTCGACCACATGCCGCAGGATCATTTCCCGGCGCAGGCACTCGCCGCCGCTATCTACCGGGATTCGGGGGTCCGCGGCATGGAACGGGGAATCGTGTCCGCAGGGCGCAACCCGGAAACCGGGGAGAACCGCCGGCCCAATCTGGAGTTGGTGCGCCTCACGATCCCGCGTCGGGTCTACACCCAGTCCCACATGGATGTCACCGCCGAATCGGTGATCGAGGTCTTTGAGCACCGGCACGACATCAAGGGCTTGAGGTTCACGTACGAACCCGAGTCGCTGCGATTCTTCCAGGCGAGGTTCGAGGAATTGAGTAGCTAGACACGAGATCCGAGACTCGAGACCTGAGACTCGAGACCTGAGGTTTGAGACTTGAGTCCGTGCGGAGTCTCGTGTCTCGCGTCTCGTGTCTAGCGTCTCGTGTCTAGCATCTCGTGTCTCAGTTCTCGCCCGGTCAAATCAAGGTCGGGAGGCTGATCAGGATTATCGCGCCGACCATGGCCGGGTTCGTAACTGTGGAACTGTCCGAGGTGTTATGCGGGCACGTGATCCACGATGTGGCGTTCGAGGACTTCCCAGGTCGATGGATGGGCCAGTTCGTCACGCATGGAACGCAGCGTTGCGAGGAATGACGGGACGGCGGCCTCGACCGACATAGGGTTGGGTCGAGAGATCTCGAGCACCCGCTCGTCGGGACGGAGTACGAGCACGTCGGTATCGGGCCACTCGGCCTTCAACAGATCGATCTCGGAGGCGAGAGCAGTCCGCCCTGCGCGATCCAGGAGGTCCTCATAGAACCTTCCGCCGTGGCGGGTGCTCGTCGCGGCCATCGGTGCCACGATGATCACAAGATCGAGCGGCTCCGGATTGGCAAGAAGGAGGTCGACGCTGGTTCCAGAAGTCACCCCGCCGTCCGCGTAAGTGCGGCCGTCAATCGTGACGGGTTCGTAGACGAACGGGACGGCGCTGGATGCAGCAACGGCCTGTTTGAGCGATACCACGGGAGCTGCCTCGGTCCCAAACGGAACGCGAGTTCGGCTGTCGAGGTCGTAGGCGACGATCACCGTCGGGAGTTCGGGCCAACCGTCGGCGAGGTCTCCGAGGCTGTTCTCGACCCAGCCGACAAGGGCATCGGTGGAGTAGATCCCTGGGCTGCCGAGGACGACACCGAGTCCCGGGCGGGTGATGCTCGGAACAATTCCCTGCCGGACCCAACGCATCAGGCCCCGGGGACGGATTCGCTGGTAGACGTTGCCGGACAGCCATTTCACGACCTCGTCGTTGTGACGGGATTCTCCGACCATCGTGTCGAGGTTGAGAGCGCCACCGCGTATGAGCGCGGCGATGAACGAACCCGACGACGTCCCGATCACCACATCGGCACTCGTTGCGTCCCAACCCGTGGCCATTTGGAGCGCGAAGAGCGTCCCGAAATGATACGAGGCACCGGTGATTCCTCCACCACCGAGTACGAGACCTACCGAACTCATGAGGGGAGGATACGGCGTTCGCCCGGGACTTTGTCCGACCGTATCGTGGCGGCATGCGATCAGCGCCCTACAACGTTGCCGATGTCCGTGAGTTCCTCGCCGAGGTGGCCGACGCCGACGGACATCCTCCACTCTCCGAGAACAAGGTCACGACGCTGGGCCGGGAGATGAACCGAGTCGGGGTGTGGAGTGATGGTGAGGGCCTCTGCCTGGTTGCCGTTGCCGCGTGGCATGCCGGCCACGGGCATTGGGCAATCGAGGCTGCGGTTGCACCGAGAAGGCGGACAGCGAACGACGAGAAGGCGGCCGTTGAGCGAGCCACTGGATTGATCTCGACCGAGGAGCCCCACAGCTTCTGGGCGTTCCGGCCGGGACAGGTTGATGCCGCGGGCCGCCTCGGGTACATCCAGGGCCGGGCTGTTCTCCGGATGTCGGGACCGATGCCGACCGCTGTGTTGGCATCAGTGCCCGGCATCTCGATCGGCCCGATGACCGTGAGCGACGTCGAGGGCATCGTCGCTGTCAACAACAGTGCGTTCGCGAACCACCGCGAGCAAGGTTCGATGACTGTCGAAGGGTTCCGTTCGCTGATGACGCTCGCGTGGTTCGACCCTATGGGAGTGCACGTCGCTCGATCAGGGGAGCGCATTGTCGGATTCTGTATGACGAAACATGAGGAACAGGCAGTCGGCGAGGTGTACGTCCTCGCTGTAGACCCAGACCGGTCTGGTTTGGGGATCGGACGGGCGCTCGCACAGCGCGGCTATGCGGCGATGGCGGCTAACGGCGCCGTGACGGCACGTGCGTGGGTCGACGAAGACAACCGCCCTGCGGTGGGCCTCTACGAGGTTCTGGGTCTCGTAGAGGACTTCCGAAGCCGGGAGATGGTCCCGGCCGATCGTGGCTAGCGAGCCCTACGCTTCGCAAGCCACGTTGCTAGCCGAACGGTTGGCCGCACGACGGGCAGCCCGTGTCGTTCTCGTGAGTCTGCGCGAGACACCACGGGCACGGGAGGTCGGCGAGCGGCTCTTCCTTGCTGTAGAAGGGCTGTAGCTCCATCACGGGCGCCGCAGCGGTCGAGCGGGACGATGTCCCGACGGCGACGAAGGCAACAGCGATGAACACCGACGCGATCGCAATCTCAAACATCCGAGTCTCCTGGCTCCTACGACGACTCGATGTTATGTCCGGAGCGCGAAATCTCCCGGTATTTCCATCAGCCGCCGCCGCGGACCGGGCAAATCAGCTCTTGCGTTGATCGCGGTAGCCGGCTTCCAAGGAGGGCTGGGACGCCCGGCGTCTACGGGTTCCCGAAAGCTGCGGCCTTCCTCAGTTCGGCGACCGTGGCGGCGTAGGCATCGGCTCCATGGTCGGACATGCGCTGCTCCGCTTCGTAGACCAGTTGCATGGCCGCGTGGTAGACGATCCATCGGCTGAGTTGAATCTGGCCCAGCATCCGCCCGTAGCCTTGCTGGAGGGCTTCGGCCGCTCTCGGACCGGACTGCATGTCCAACAGCCACACGGCCTTCGAGAGGTCCCACTCCGGAGGGGCAAGGGTGGCCCACTCCCAGTCCACCAGTGTGACGGCGCCGTCTTCGTCAACCACGAAGTGCTCCGGTGTCGGATCGGTATGCGCCGACAGGGGACCTGAGGCCTCGGGCGCCGGAACCGCGGCGACATCGGCGTAGAGCTCGGCATCGATGCCGACTCGGCGCCGGTAGCGGGCGAGGCGCCGGATCGTCGAGGCATGATCGACGTCGATCCACTCCGCGTCGATACCACGAGAGAGATTGGACAGCTTGGTCGGGTCCGAATTGTGGACGCTCTGGAGCAACGCCCCGGCACGCCGGGCGACCTCCGGGCTCTCCGGGAGCGATCCGAGGGTCCACTGACCGGGGTCTGCGAACAGCGCCCAGGACTCCTCCTCGGTGCTCGCTCCGTCGAGCTTGACGGGAATGCCGGGTCGTCCGCTCAGCGCGGTGAGAGCGTGGGATTCCCGCCGTTCCCGCGCCGGCGTTCCGTAGACCTTGAGCAGCACACTGCCGTCGCTCCGCCAGATGCGGAAGTGATAGTTCGTGGCAAGCGCCTTCGTCGGCCGGGTCAGATCCTGGAATCGGTCCCCGCCGGCGATGCGTTCCGCGAGTGTGTACGCGTCGATGATCCCTCCAGTCCTCGTGCCACCATTGTCTCATGCTCCGCATCAACTTGCGAAGGATGTAGCCTTGTGTTCCCCGATTCCTGCGAGCGTCCAACATGGCAATTCAACTCACCCTTCCCGACGGATCCCAGCGAGCGTACGAAGACGGAACGACCGGCTATGACGTGGCTGCGTCCATCGGGACGGGCCTTGCACGCGCCGCTGTTGCGGTGACCGTCGACGGTGAGACGCTGGATCTCAGCCGCCCAATCGATCGGGACGGGGCATTCTCGGTGATCACCGAGAACACGGACGAGGGTCGTGCCGTTCTCCGGCACTCGGCGGCCCATGTCATGGCACAAGCCGTCCTCGACCTTTTTCCGGGCGCAACGTTTGCGATTGGCCCGCCGATCACAGACGGGTTCTACTACGACTTCGACATCGGTCGGCCGTTCACCCCGGAAGATCTCGAGCGGATAGAAGAGCGCATGGCCGAGATCATCGAGATCAACCAGAGCTTCGAACGCGAATCCCTTTCGATCGACGAGGCCCTCGAGATGTTTGAGGATCAGCCGTTCAAGTCTGAGATCATTCGCGGCGTTGACGAGGCTGAGGGCGCGGGAGCGAGCGAGGTGTCGATCTACCGAAACGACGCGTTCGTCGATCTCTGCCGCGGCCCTCACGTTTCGTCAACCGGACGCCTCAAAGCAGTGAAGCTGATGCGCTCAGCGGGCGCCTACTGGCGCGGGGACGAGAACAAGCCGCAACTCCAGCGTATCTACGGGACTGCCTGGGAAGACCGGAAGGCACTCCGAAAGTACCTCAACCGCCTCGAAGAAGCTGAGAAGCGGGACCACCGCCGCCTCGGTGTTGAACTCGATCTCTACTCGTTCCCATCCGATCTTGGGAGCGGGCTGGCAGTGTGGCATCCGAAAGGCGGCCTTCTCCGGAAGGAGATCGAGGACTACAGCCGCCGAACACACCTGGCCCATGGCTATGAGTACGTCGTCTCACCACATGTTGCGAAAGCCGACCTGTGGAAGACCAGCGGCCACCTCGACTTCTACGCCGAGGGCATGTATCCCGCGATGGAGCTCGACGGGGAGCAGCAGTACTACGTCAAGCCCATGAACTGCCCATTCCACATCCTCATCTACAAGTCGAGGAGCAGGAGCTACCGTGAACTTCCGCTGCGCCTTTTCGAGCTCGGCACCGTCTATCGGTATGAGCGATCCGGTGTCGTACACGGGCTGCTGCGCGCACGCGGTTTCACCCAGGACGACAGCCACATCTTCACAACGGTTGCGCAGATGGAGGATGAGCTGCAGAACCTGCTCGATTTCGTGCTGATGGTGCTGCGCGACTTCGGGTTCACCGAGTTCGAGGCCGACCTGTCAACACGGGATCCGGAGAAGTCGATCGGGTCCGACGAGCTGTGGGTTCTGGCGGAGGCGTCGCTTGCGAAGGCCCTCGAGACCGCCGAACTGCCGTACCAGATCGCCCACGGCGAAGGTTCGTTCTACGGACCGAAGATCGATATCCACGTGAGGGACGCGATCGGTCGACGTTGGCAGCTCTCGACGATCCAGCTCGACTTCGCTCAACCCGAGAACTTCGATCTCACCTATGCCTCGCCGGAGAACATCCGCGAGCGGCCCGTGATGATCCACCGGGCACTGCTCGGATCGGTGGAGCGTTTTGTCGGCGTCCTCGTGGAACACTATGCCGGTGCATTCCCCGCGTGGCTCTCGCCCGTTCAGGCCACCGTGGTTCCCGTCGCCGACCGACACATCGACTATGCGTTCGAGGTGGCGGAGGCTCTCGGTGAGGGTGGTGTGCGCGTCGAAGTTGATGCCGCCGACGAAACCGTCGGTGAGAAGATCCGCCGAGCGATCACCCAGAAGGTGCCGGCGGTTCTCGTCGTCGGTGATCAGGATGTCGAAGACGGTACGGTAGGGCTTCGACTCCGCGAAGATACGAGCGAACAGCGGGGCCTCCCGCTTGGTGACGTTGTCTCCGACCTTGCCGAGCGCTGCGCCCCGCCGCGCTAGAACTGATTGTCCGGCGACCGTTCGGGTCGCCGTCCTGCAACCAAAGGAACTGGAACCGTGAAGAGTTTCGTCAACACCCTCGCCTGGGTCGTGCGTCGCGTACCGTGGGCCATCATCATTCTGACCGTGGTGGTTGCTCTCGTGTTCGGGGGCTTCGCCGGGCAGTTCCAGCCGGCCGAGGACCAGAATGAGAGCTTCTCTCCCGACGCGCCCGAGCTGATCGCGGCCGAAGCCATCACCGACCGCTTCGGCGCCGACACCACCCAGAGTGTGATGCAGGTCATCATCTCCTCGATTGACGGCGACGTCATCACCCTCGACGGGTACGCCGCCGCATCTGCGGTTCAGGAGGCGATCTATGCCGAACCGATCGCCGCATACCTCGCGGAGTCGCCGGACCAGGTCCCGGTGGTGTCCTACGTGAGCCCCGTGGATCAGGCGATCGCGCAGGGAGCACCGGTTCCCGGCACCGACGAGGAGTTCAAGGCGCTCTACTCCTCGGCGTTGAGCCAGATTCCCCCGGAGCAGCAAGGGTTCCTCGACGGGCTGCTGCCGACCAGCGCCGATCGCAGCACGTTCGTTTCACCGAGTGGGCTGGTCATCTCGTTCTCGGTGGGCCAGATCGACGACGAGGTGTTCGTCGACGCGGTCCTGGCTACTGCAGACAGCATCGCGGCGCTCGAACTCCCGGCTGGTTACACGGCTGAGCCATTTTCGTTTGAGTTGATCTTCTCAGGAACGGACGAATTCCAGGCTGAGATCGGCCGGCTGTTCGCGAGCGCAGGATTCATCATCCTTCTGGTCCTCACCACCGTGTTCCTCGTTCTCCCCAAGAAGCGGAAGAACAAGATCATCGCAGGTGTCGGCATCGCAGCGATGCTCGGCGCGATCACGATGCTGGTGCTTCCGGGCCTCGCAAAGGGATTCCCCGACCTCTTCCCCGACGCGATCGCCGACTGGCAGACGTCGACGCTGCTCATTGGCGCGCTGTCGGTCTACGTGCTCGTGTTCGCTGTCTGGTCGTTCTCGACCGGGCGCTTGCGCAGGACCGTCGCCGACACCCTGATCACGATGTCCGGCATCGGCTTTGCGATCATGATCATGAACGGATTCGGCTACCTCATCTACGGTGAGGCCGGTCCGATGAGTCAGATCCTCCCGATCTTGTTGATCGGCTTGGGTGTCGACTACTCGATCCACATCACGTCGCGGTATCGCGAGGATGCTTCGGCCGGGGATTCGGTGGACGACGCTGTCACGGTTGCCATTCGCACGGTTGGTATCGCCCTCGTTCTTGCGACCATTACGACGTCGGTCGGATTCCTCACCAACTTGCTCAACGACATTCCCGCGCTTCGCGAGTTCGGCGTGCTCGCTGCGATCGGGATTACCGCCTCGTTCCTCATCATGATGACGTTTGTACCGGCGGTGCGCCTCCTGCTCGACAGCCGCGGCGAACGAAGAGGGACACTCGACCGGGACGCACTCAAGGGCGGGGATGCACGCTTCCTGCCGCGACTGATCGGCCGTACCTCGTGGCTCGCGAAGTACGCAGCGGTCCCCACCATCGTGGTGGCGCTCATCTTGGGAGCCC
Organism: uncultured actinomycete; assembly: GCA_942491345.1. Classification (GTDB taxonomy): domain Bacteria; phylum Actinomycetota; class Acidimicrobiia; order Spongiisociales; family UBA5794; genus JAHEEL01. The sequence continues at coordinate 209,936 of CALOAN010000053.1, read as the reverse complement.
TCGGCGCGTTCGGAACGAGCCGCCTCGAAGCGAGCTTCAGCTTCATCGACTTCGTTCCGGTGACCTCGCCCTATCGGGCAACGTTTGAGACGCTGATCGACGACTACAGCGGCGGCTTCGGAGAGGAGAGCCAAGTCTTCATCGAGGGCGATGTGGCAACGGCGTCTGCATACAACGCGATGGTCGATTCGACCACGAACCTCAGTGGCGTCGAAAATGTCCTGCAGTTTGGCGAGTTCCCGGCGGCCGAATCTCCGGTTGCCCTCGTGCTGCGACTCGCCAATCCGGATTCGGCGTCGTTCGACCCCACCGTTGCACAGGCAGCGGGAGCGGCTGGCATAACGGCGACGAGCATCAAGGTCTCCGAATCCGCGGACGTCTCCCAGCTCTACGAGGCCGTGTCTGCGTCGGACCCCGAAGCCGCTGCGTCGGTTCTCTATCTCGACGAGAGCGGGACGTATTCGGCGGCGCTGTTCTCGATTCAAACGCAGGCCGGCGAGGCGGGTGCCGCTCAGCTCCGCACCGACCTGGCCGCTGCTTTTGCACCGGTGGATGACGCCGGATTGAGCGTCGTCCCCACATCGACGGCGATCATCTCCGATGTAATCATCAATACACTTCAGACGTCACAGCTCTCGTCGCTCCTCTATACGTTGATAGCCGTGCTCATCCTGCTCGTCATCAACTTCTGGTTCGAGGTCCGGCGCCCGATGCTCGGCGCCATCACCACGCTTCCTGTGGTGCTGGTCGTCGTTCTCTCGTTCGCGATCATGTGGGCGGCCGGAATTCCCTTCGGCCCGATCACGGCAACGGTTGCTGCGCTTGCGGTCGGCATCGGAATTCCGTACATGATCCACGTGACCCACCGATACGAGGAGGACCGGATTCGCTACGACAACGAGAACGATGCGATCGAATCGACCCTCACGCATACCGGCGGGGCACTCGCCGGCTCGGCAATGACCACGATCTTCGGGTTCGGGATTCTCATGACGTCGACAACGATCCCGTTCCGGCAGTTCGGCTTCGTGACCGCGTACACGATTCTGCTGTCGCTGCTTGGGGCGATCCTCGTGTTGCCGTCGATGCTGGTGGTGTGGGACCGCTGGCATCGCAACCGCGGCGAGCAGACGATTGATCCGGAGCTCGTCGAGAGCGCGTTCGGAGAGATACCTGCATGAGCCAAGACCGACGTTCGATCGAGATCCCTGCCGACGTCGCCGAAGCGGCGGCCATACCTGAGGATCTCGATTCGAACGTTGTCGGCGAGTACCACGTTCCCGACACCAACCGGCGGCAGCGGGCGGCCATCGTCTACTTCGTTGGAGCTGCCGCAGTAGCGGGCCTCATCGCTCTTGGAGCTCTGCCCTCGGCGATGTGGTGGACGGCGGTTGCCGCGCTCGCCGTCGTCGGCGCCTACCACCTCGTCGCATCGTGGAACCTCGAGGTGCGTGAGGGTGAGGCGCTCGAGGTCGCCAACCGGACGGTGGATTTCCCGGTTGGGCACGCGTCCGCCTCGCTCGGTTTCACCGGATGGCGCGCGCGGCCTTTGTGGAACGTGTTGGTCTTCAGTGCCGACGACCCACCGTCCCAACGAGCCCTGGTCATGGTGGACGGAATAGACGGCACGGTGCCGGATCAGTACGCGGAACCCGTGCCGCCGCCACCGGAAGACTCGAGACCCGAGACGTGAGACCCGAGACGAGACTCCGTGTCTCGTATCTCGTGTCTTGTATCTCGTGTCTCCTTCCGGCTACCGCTCGCCGATCGGGATGAACTCCTTGTTGATATCCCCGATGTAGATCTGGCGGGGCCGCATGATGCGCGTTTCTGGATCCTCGGTCATCTCTTTCCACTGCGCCATCCATCCCGGCAGCCGCCCAATGGCGAAGAGCACAGTGAACATCCGCGTCGGGAACTTCAAGGCACGGAAGATCAACCCCGAGTAGAAGTCGACGTTCGGATAGAGCTTGCGGTCGGCGAAGTACGGGTCATCGAGCGCCGCTTGCTCGAGTTCCTTCGCCACTTCGAGGAGCGGATCGGTGATGCCCATGCTGCCGAGGACCTCGTCGGCGTAGGAGCGAAGCACGCGGGCCCGCGGGTCGTAGTTCTTGTACACCCGGTGTCCGAAACCCATGAGCCGGAACGGATCGTCTGGATCCTTCGCACGAGCGATCACCGATTTGGCCGAGGCGTCCGGGTCTTCGACGATCATCCGCAGCATCTCGATCACCCGTTGGTTCGCACCGCCGTGGAGTGGGCCCCACAGTGCGTCGATCCCCGCCGACACCGATGCGAACAGGTTCGCCTGGCTCGATCCAACTCCTCGCACCGTTGCCGTGGAGCAGTTTTGCTCGTGGTCGGCGTGCAGGACGAGCAGGACGTTGAGTGCCTTCACGAGGACCGGATCGACCTCCTCTTGCTGGACCGGCAAGTGGAACATCATGTGGATGAAGTTCTCGACGTACCCGAGATCGTTGCGCGGGTAGCAGTAGGGCATCCCGGTCGATTTCTTGTATGCCCAAGCGGCGATCGTCGGCATCTTCGCGATCAGCCGGAGCGCGCTCTCATTGAAGGAGAGCTCATCTGTCGGGTCGTGGAACTCCTCGTAGAACGTCGAGATGGCATTCGTGGCCGACGACAGAATCGCCATCGGGTGGGCACTCTTCGGGAAGGCATCGAAGAATCGCTTCATCTCTTCGTTCAGCAGGGTGTGGTGACGAACCGAGTCTTCCCAGACATCGAGTTCGGCTCTTGTCGGCAGCTTCTTGAAGAGCAGGAGGTAGGCAACTTCGAGGAACGAGGCGTTGGCAGCGAGGTCTTCGATGGCGTACCCGCGGTGTTGCAGAACGCCTGCACCACCGTCGATGTACGTGATCGATGAGCGGGCGCCCGCGGTGTTCGCGAAGCCCGGATCGAAGGTGACGGCGCCGGTGTCATTGCGCAGCTGACCGATTCCCAAACCAGGGTTGCCGATGGTCGGTTCGGCGACGGGGAGCACGTAGTCAGTTCCGTCGAAACTCAGTTGCACGTGGCGCTCTGGCATTTGATCACTTCCTTTTCACGGGTGTGTCGTTTGGGCTTCGACATCGTTCGGGGCGTACCATTGTATCTGGAGCGAGGATCAGCGGCAGCTGTGCTACCTTCGCCCAGTGAAAGGCACCGGATGATCGACCTCAAAGCGCGCAAGAAGGCTGCGCCGATTCTCAAGCCGATCGCTCGCGTGCTTGGGAAGATCGGTGTCACCCCGACGATGGTCACGGTGCTCGGTCTTGCCCTCACGATTGTCGGTGCCGCTCTGATTGCCAACGGTCTGCTGTGGCAGGGGGGTTTCACGGCGGCGTTTGGTGTACTGCTCGATGCTCTCGATGGTCCGCTCGCGCGCTACAAGGGTGTGTCGTCCGACCGGGGGGCCTTCATCGACACGATGTCGGACCGATTCGGGGAGGTGGCCGTGTGGGTCGGCCTCGGCGTGTATCTCCGCGACGATTCCGTCGGCTTGATTCTCTGTCTCGTTGCTCTTGCCTTCTCGCTGCTCGTGCCGTACGTCCGGGCAAAGGCCGAATCGTGGGGTGCCGAAGGTCGTGGTGGCTGGATGGGCAGAGCCGAACGGATGATCCTGGCGCTCGCCGGCGTGATCCTCGCCGGATTCGGACTGCCGGTGCTCGAGCCCATGCTGTGGATCTTCGTCGCGCTCACCGGACTCACGGTCCTGCAGCGTATGCGGCGCACCTTGCAGCAGCTCCCAGGGTGAGGGGCCTACCCGGCTACCTTCTGTACCGGGCTCTGTCCGGGCTCTTCGGACTCCTGCCCGCGCCCGCCATGAGGGGCGGGGGGCGCTGGATCGGCTTCTGGCTGTCCTTTGTTGCACGAAAGCGGATGCGGCTTCTTCGGCGACATATGCGCCGCGTCATGGGGCCGGCATCCGAGCGAGGATCAGATCACCGCAGCCGGGCGCGAGATGTTTGCTTCCTACGGGCGCTATTGGGCCGAAGTGTTCTGGTTCCGTCCAAGACGAAAAGGGTGGGTGATTCGCAATGCCCACGCGACGGGTCTCGACGCCGTCTATGCCGCCCAGCAGGCAGGACGCGGCGTGGTGTTGGTGGCTCCCCACATGGGGAACTGGGAGGTCGCAGGTGCTGTCGCGGAGTCGCTCAACCTGCGTGTGTTGTCGGTTGCCGAGGACCTCCCAAACCGGCGGATCACCGATTGGTTCATCCAAACGCGTGCCGCGTTCGGCATCGACATCCTGGTTCACGGCAGAGGTTCAACGATGACAGCTCTCACGAAGGCGCTCGAAAGGGGCCAGGTTGTTGCGCTCGTCGCCGACCGCGACGTCAACGGACGTGGTGTTCCGGTCGAGTTCTTCGGTGAGATGACGACGATGCCCGCTGGGCCGTACTCGCTGGTTGAGCTGACGGGGGCGGCCCTCTTCCCGGTCGGTTCCTACTACGACGGACCGGGGTACCTGTTCGAGGTGCATCCGGAGCTGCCACTGCCCAACGCCGATGATCGCGCCGAACGTATCCGGCTCGGAACCCAGGCGCTCGCGTACGAGTTCGAAGACATCATCCGGGCCCAACCGACCAGTTGGCATCTGTTCCAGCCGAACTGGCCGTCCGATATCCCGGCTGAGGAAGAATCGGAATGAGGATCGGGCTCGTCTCTCCGTACGACCTCGGTCGACCGGGAGGCGTCCAAGACCAAGTCATCCGCCTTGCCGCATGGCTGCGGGGAGCCGGGCATGATCCGGTCATCGTGGGTCCGGGAACCGAAGGTCCGGACGGGGCGATCTTGCTCGGAGCCACCAGAATCATCACGGCGAACCGCGCGGCCACACCGATCCGGCTGGACCCGCGTGTTGGCCGCGACCTGGCTCGGGCCCTTGCGGGCGTCGACGTCATCCACGTGCACGAACCGCTCATGCCCGTTGTATCCCCGGCTGCGTTGCGCGTTGCAGGACCGCCAAAGGTCGCAACGTTCCACGCCGATCCACCCGCATGGGTTCGCCGCATCTACCGCCACGGCAGGAGCGGCGTGCGGATGGCGCTTCGCCGGGCGTCCGTCGTGACGGTCACCAGCCCCGTCTCGGGAAGCGCGATTGACGGCATCATCGACTACCGCATCATCCCCAACGGGATCGACGTCGGGAGCTACGCGACCGGACCCAAAGATCCGCTCCGTGTTGCGTTTCTCGGGCGGGACGACGAACGGAAGGGCCTATCGGTGCTCCTCGCCGCGTGGCCGGCTGTGCGCGCCTCGATCCCGGAGGCGACGCTCACTGTTTTGGGTGCCGACCGCGGCGAGCCCAGTGACGGTGTTCAGTACCTCGGATGGGTTGGAGACGATGTGAAACGAGAGAAGCTGGCTGCCGCAACGGTGTTCTGTGCCCCGAACCTCGGCGGTGAGAGCTTCGGGATCACCCTCGCCGAGGCGATGGCCGCGGCGTGCGCCGTCGTTGCGTCGACGCTGCCGGCATTCGAGTATGTTGCGGGGTCGGCGGCTCGATTCGTCGACCCCGGTGACGTCGCGAATATGGCCGAGCAGATCATTGACCTCCTTGCGAATCCGGTTGCGGCTCACGACCTCGGGAAGGCGGCGACCGAGCGGGTCCGGCAGTTCGACGGTTCGACCGTTACAGCAGCGTTCATCGGGGCCTATGAGGACGCACTCGCGGCGCAGGCGACCATGTAGGACCTCGGTTCTACAAGGCGGCGCGTCGGTACACTTGAATCTCAGAACACTGAGGAGATCACCGTGGACATCACCACCGAGCACGGGACCGATCGCGTCAAGCGAGGGCTCGCCGAGATGCTGAAAGGCGGCGTCATCATGGACGTCGTCAACGCCGAACAGGCGAAGATCGCCGAGGAAGCGGGAGCCGTCTCGGTGATGGCGCTCGAGCGTGTGCCCGCCGACATTCGCGCCCACGGCGGCGTCGCCCGGATGGCCGACCCGTCGAAGGTGGAAGAGATCGTCAACGCCGTCTCGATTCCGGTCATGGCGAAGGCGCGGATCGGCCACTTTGTCGAGGCTCAGGTGCTCGAGTCTCTTGGGGTCGACTACATCGATGAGTCGGAGGTACTCACGCCGGTCGATGAGAACCACATCGACAAGCGAGCGTTCACCGTGCCGTTCGTCAACGGTGCAAAGGATCTCGGTGAAGCGCTCCGCAGGATCGGCGAAGGCGCCGCCATGATCAGGACGAAGGGTGAGCCGGGGACCGGCAACGTCGTGGAGGCCGTCCGCCACATGCGCCTCATGAACAGTCAGATCCGTTGGCTCACAACGCTCGAACCTGAAGAGATGATGAACGCCGCAAAGGAGCTTCGTGCGCCCTTCGAGCTCGTTCGCGAGGTCGCGGAGATCGGATCACTGCCGGTCGTCAATTTTGCGGCAGGCGGGATCGCAACCCCGTCAGACGCCGCGCTGATGATGCAGCTCGGGTGTGACGGCGTCTTCGTCGGCTCGGGTGTGTTCAAGTCGGACGAACCGGACGTGCGGGCACGGGCGATCGTCGAAGCCACCACCTTCTATCAGGATCCGGGCAAGATCGCCGCCGTGTCGAAGAACCTTGGCGAGGCCATGGTCGGAATCGACATCGAGACACTGCCGGCTCAGGAGCGGATGCAAGACCGGGGCAATTGAGGTGAGGATCGGGGCGCTCGCTCTCCAGGGCGATTTCCGCGAGCATCTCGCCGTGGTTGACCGACTCGGGCATGTCGGAATCGAAGTCAGGACTCCTGAGGACCTCGACTCGGTTCGCGCGCTGATCATCCCGGGCGGCGAATCCACGACGATCGGCCGCCTTGCCACCATCTACGGTCTGATCGAGCCGCTTCGCGATCGGATCGAGGCGGGGATGCCGGTGCTTGGGACATGCGCCGGCATGATCTTCCTGGCATCGGCAACCACCGGTCCCGTTCAGCCGCAACTCGGCGTGCTCGATGTGGTGGTCGAGCGGAACGCCTTCGGCCGGCAAGTCGATTCCTTCGAAGCAGATCTCGATGTCAGCGGTCTCGACGACCCGATGCGGGCCGTATTCATCCGTGCACCGTGGATCGACAAGGTTGGAGCCGAAGTGGACGTCCTCGCCACCGTTGAGGATCCCGGTGGGGGAGGAGCCCACCCCGTTGTGGTCCGGCAAGACCGTATTCTTGCCACATCATTTCACCCTGAGTTGACGGATGACGACCGTCTTCACACCATGTTGATCGAACTTGCCGAGGAGCGCTGATGGCCGGACACTCGAAGTGGGCAAACATCAAACACCGCAAGGGGCGTCAAGACGCCAAGCGGGGGAAACTGTTTGCCAAGCTGATCAAAGGGATCGAAGCGGCCGCCCGGACGGGTGGGCCCGACCCGGACGGGAACCCGACGCTTGCCACCGCCATCCAGAAGGCAAAAGACGCGTCGGTGCCGAAGGACAACATCGAACGCGCCATCGCTCGCGGTGCCGGCGACGCCGACGGCGTTGAATACGAGGAGATCTGGTACGAGGGATATGCCCCCGGTGGTGTTGCGCTCTACGTCGAAATCCTCACCGACAATCGCAATCGTGCCGCCGCCGACGTGCGGTCGACGCTCACCAAACATGGCGGCAGCTTGGGCGAGCCCGGGTCGGTCGCGTATCTCTTCGAACAGAAGGGATACCTGCTGGTCACCGGGGATGAAGACACGGTGATGATGGCGGCCCTCGAAGGCGGCGCCGACGATGTAGAGGGGGCTGACGACCAATGGGAGGTCACGTGTGCACCCGGTGATCTTGCCGCGGTGCGAGCTGCGGTGGAGGGAGCCGGCGTGGTCGTCGAACAGGGTGAGGTGAGCCAGATCGCTTCAGTCTCAATTCCGGTCAACGAGGCGAGTGCTCCGAAGGTACTGCGGCTCGTCGATGCGCTCGAGGACCTCGATGATGTACAGAGTGTTCACGCGAACTTCGACATACCGGACGAAGTGCTCGCTTCCCTCGAGTAGGGGGCGCGACGGACCGGGAGGGGCCGGAGGACCAACCGGCACGGAAGGCCACTACCACACAGTGGGAGAGGTACAGGAATGGCTGAAGAACTGATCCCGGCGCCGTCTGGGACGCGGCTCAGGCTGAGGACCGGCGAGAAGGGGGGCGTGCCGACCTTCCTTCAGCTCGAGGTGATCGGGTGGACGCTGAAGCAGAGCTCCGACGGCAGGTCGGTCCTCGTCCCGATGGTCTGGGGTTATGGCTCCGAGAAGACCGGACAAGCAGATCGCCTCGACGACGTGGTCGCGCACCTCGCTCAGAGCGGCGTCGGGGTCGAGAACTATACGCTCGTGTCGCCCGACCTCGGCGGAGAATTCTGACCGCAGCGGCGCCCCCATTCGCCGTTGGCGGATCGGAATGCCCCCCATTGGCGGACGGTGTTGGGATCTGTCGCCGGCCAACGCTACGATGTAGAACATATGTTCGTATTGGGAATCGACCCCGGCCTTACGCGCACCGGCTACGGAATCATCGAATCGGCGGGTCCGACCGAAAAGGCGGTGGCCGCGGGGGTCATCCGTACCGACCCGACGCGACCACTCGGCGAGCGATTCGTGGAGTTGGCGCGCGACCTTCGCGAGATCGTGGCCGAGTACGAACCGGCGGCCGCAGCGATCGAACAGGTTTTCGTCAACAACAACCGGCAAACGGCGATGTCGGTGGCTCGAGCCTCAGGCATCGCGCTGTTGGTCCTCTCGGAGGCCCACCTCGAGACAGCCGAATACACCCCATCTGCTGTGAAGATGGCCCTCACCGGCTCCGGCACGGCAGACAAGCAACAGATGCAGAGGGTCGTCGCCATGCGTCTCAATCTTCCGAGTGCGCCGAGTCCGGCCGATGCTGCCGATGCGCTCGCCGTCGCCCTGTGCCATGTGCAACACCGCGTGTTGAACGCGAGGGTCTCATGATCGGGCGCCTGCGTGGAACACTCGCGTCGGTTGGTGCCGACACGGTGCTCATCGACGTCCAAGGTGTGGGATACGACGTTGCGATATCGAGCCGCACGTTTCTTGAATTGCCCGGCGTCGGATCCGAGATCGTCCTGCATACACATCTCCACGTGCGCGAGGACCAGATGGCGCTGTTCGGGTTCGCCACGTCCGACGATCGGGATCTCTTCCGATTGCTTCTGGGTGTCTCGGGGCTTGGGCCGAAGGTTGCCCTTGCCATCCTCGCCACGATGTCATCGGACGACCTTCGCCGAGTTGTTGTGACCGACGACATGGCTGCCCTGACCGCGGTTCCCGGTATCGGCAAACGCTCGGCGCAGAAGTATCTGCTCGAGCTCCGGCCGAAGCTCGAGGTTCCGGAAAGTGCCCTGCAAGCGTCGGGACCGCTTGGCGAGGTTCGTTCGGCCCTGGAGGGACTCGGATATCAGCCAGATGAGATCAGCGGTGCTCTGAGAGACCTTCCCCCAGACCTACCCGTCAAGGACATGCTGCGCCGGTCACTCCAGGTGCTCGGAAAGCAGAGTGAACGGTGAGAGACGAAGGTCTGCTCACCGGCGATCCAACGCCTGAGGACGAGGCGATCGATGTCGGCCTGCGGCCGCACCGCATGGATGAGTTTGTCGGCCAGAGCGCCCTGAAGGAACGCCTCGCGATCCTGATCGAGGCGGCCAGGGGACGCGGCGAGGCGATCGACCATGTGCTCTTCTCCGGGCCACCCGGGCTCGGAAAGACGTCGCTCGCCGGCATCTTGGCGGCCGAGATGGACGCCCAGTTTCGGGGAACCTCCGGGCCGGCGCTGGATCGTCCGGGGGACATCGCAGCCGTCATTACGAATCTCGAAGCGGGCGACGTTCTCTTCATCGATGAAATCCACCGTCTTCCGCGCCAGGTAGAAGAGGTGCTCTACCCGGCGATGGAGGACTTCCAGCTCGACATCATGGTCGGAAAGGGGCCGGCTGCTCGATCCATCAAGATCGACTTGCCTCCCTTCACGCTTGTCGGGGCGACGACGAGGGTGGGACGTGTCGCTCCACCGTTGCGTGACCGCTTTGGCTACGTCGCACGAATCGACTACTACGAACAAGACGACATCTCGGCCATCCTCCACCGTTCGGCCAGGATCCTCGATGTCGACATCACTGAAGAAGGGTCGGAGACGATCGCTCGTCGTAGCCGCGGCACTCCGCGCGTCGCAAACCGCCTCCTGCGGCGCGTGCGCGACTATGCCGCTGTGCGCGCAGACGGGCACATCGACGACGAAGTCGCCGACCGGGCGCTCGAGGTATTCGAGGTGGACGGCATGGGACTCGACAAGGTCGACCGCGCCATTCTCGATGCCATCGTCGGGAAGTTCGGTGGGGGGCCGGTCGGGCTCTCCACGCTTGCAATCGCGGTCGGTGAGGAGCCGGAAACGGTGGAGGATGCCTACGAACCGTTCCTCCTTCTCGAAGGATTCCTACAGCGAACGCCCCGCGGCCGCATCGCCACCGAGCGGGCGTATGAACATCTTGGGATCGAGCGTGAAGTCGCAGAAGCTCCGCAGGGGAGACTCTTGGACTAGTCGCGAGTCGGGAGCTCGGCGGCCGAAAGAGGTGCGTCCCCTCCGATCCGATGTCTCGGGTCTCATGTCGAGGCTCGTATCTCGTGCCTCGCTACACGGACACCCGTATCGTCTCTCCTCCATGCATTCCTCCGCATTCTCGTATCACTTGCCGGCTGAGGCCATCGCCCAGGAAGCCACCGAGCCTCGTGATGCTGCGCGGCTGCTCGTGGCGCGAACGCTGGAGGATCGCGCGTTCTCCGACCTCCCGGATCTGCTCGACCCCGGTGATCTTGTTGTGGTCAACAACACCCGTGTCCGCCCCGCTCGCGTCTACGCAACGAAGGAAACCGGTGGGCGGGTTGAACTACTGCTGACGAAGCAGATCGACGCCACAACATGGGAGGCACTGGTTCGCCCCGCCAGGCGGATTCGCCCCGGGAGTCGTTTGACGGTCGGGCCGCTCACCATCGTCGTAGTGACAGAACCCGATCGTGGAGTCGTGACACTCGAGGTTTCACCCGAACTCAGCGTGGACGAGGTTCTGAGCGAACTGGGTGAGGTGCCGCTCCCACCGTACTTCCACGGCACCTTGGACGACGACGAGCGCTATCAGACGATATTTGCGAGGGCCGTCGGATCAGCGGCAGCCCCGACAGCGGCGCTTCATTTCACCCCCCGGATCGTCGAGGCACTTTCCGCACGCGACGTGCGGATCGTCGATGTCGAGCTCGAAGTAGGGCTCGATACGTTCCGGCCAATGGAGCTTGGTCCGATCAACGATCACGAGATGCATGAAGAGCGATATACGGTGCCGGTGTCAACGGCCGACGCGATCGCCGAGACCAAGGGGCGCGAGTCGCGCATCGTGGCTGTGGGGACGACCGTCGTTCGTACCCTCGAGACGGCGGCCGGACTCGACGGCAGCGTCCAACCCGGGTCGGGAGCGACCGACCTGTTCATCAAACCGGGGTTCCGAACCAAGGTGGTTGATGCGGTGGTGACGAACTTCCACGCCCCCGGGACCACGCTGATCGTGATGATCGCCGCGCTGATCGGTCCCGCGTGGCGTGAGGTCTACGCTCACGCTCTCGGTTCCGGATACCGGTTTCTCTCGTTCGGAGATGCCATGTTCATCGAGGTGGATCAGTGACTGTGGTGGCCTGGGAAGGGGCCGCGACCGACGGCCGCGCTCGTACTGGAACGATGAGCACCCCGCACGGACCGGTGAAGACCCCCAGTTTCATGCCGGTGGGCACGCGGGCGACGGTCAAGACGATGGACGTCGAGGATCTGAGAACAGTCGGTGCCCAGATCGTCCTTGCGAACACGTACCATTTGATGCTGCGCCCCGGCGAGAACGTCATATCTCAACTCGGCGAACTACACGGGTTCATGGCGTGGGACGGCCCCATCCTGACGGACAGTGGCGGATATCAGGTCCTCTCCCTCAAGCCGAAGATCAGCGAAGAAGGGCTCGTCTTCCGCAGCACCTACGACGGCGCCCGGATCGAACTGACGCCGGAACGCGCGGTGGCTGTTCAGGAAATGCTCGGTTCGGATATCGCGATGGCTCTCGACGTGCCCGTGCCGCTGCCGTCGACTCGAGGTGAAGCCGAGGCCGCCATGCACCAAACGCTGCGCTGGGCGGAACGATCCCTCGCGGCCAAACGCCGTGACGACCGGGCGTTGTTCGGGATCGTCCAAGGCGGGGCGGAGCCGGATCTGCGCGAGCAGTCGGCCAAGGACATCGCAGCGCTGGGATTCCCGGGGTTTGGGATCGGCGGGCTCGCGGTTGGGGAGACTCCTGCCGAACGCGACCGTGCGCTCGACGCGGCCATTCCCCAACTGCCTCCGCACGCGGTGCGCTACGTAATGGGACTTGGGGACACGGAGGGAATCCTGGCGGCGATCGAACGCGGCGTCGACCTGTTCGACTGTGTTATTCCGACCCGGCTCGCCCGCCACGGGAAGGCGCTCACGAGATCGGGCGACATCTCGATCAAGCGGGCGGAGTGGATACTCGACCCCGAGCCCCTCGACGGAGGCTGCACCTGTCTTGCCTGCAGGCGACACAGTCGCGGCTACTTGCGCCACCTGTACACCACGAACGAGCCCCTCGCACACCGCCTGCTCACACTCCACAATCTCACGTACACCTTCGACCTGCTCCGCGGCGCTCGGGATGCCATCGCCGATGGCCGATTCGCCGGCTACCGAGACGGTATTGTGCGTGCCAGGATGGGGGACTAGACCACTTCCACGGCTAGAGTTCCGGCGCTTTCCCGGCGCCTGTGCCGGCCCACCGAACGGAGGATCCAGTGCTGTATCTGTCGAGCGCCTCGACGATCGTCGTCGCACAGACCGAGAGCAGCGGAAGCGCCCTCGGATTCTTGTTGCCGATCGCGATCCTCGGCGGCCTCTTCTACCTGCTGCTCGTGCTGCCCCAACGCCGACGAGCGAAGAAGGCCAAGGAGTTGCGCGACTCGATTGAGGTCGGTGATGAAGTCAGAACGATCGGCGGCATCTACGGCACTATCCGCTCTGAGGACGATGAGACGTTCACCATCGACATCGGGGGCGGTTCGACGATGAGGATCGCCAAACGAGCGATCTCCGAGCGCATCGGAGACGATTCGGAGTGAGTCGCAAGAACGCGATCATCACGCTCGTCTTGACCCTCGCCATCGCGTGGGGGTCGCTCGGAGCGATGCTGCTCGCCGGTTGGGCGCCGATTCTCGGGCTCGATCTGCAGGGCGGGTTCTCGGTTGTCCTCGTCGGCCCCGAAGGAACCGATCCCGACACGCTTGACGCCGCAGTTGGGATCATGCGCCGACGCATCGAGGGTGTGGGTTCCGTGCAGGAACCGGATATCCGCGTGCAGGGCAATCGGTCGATCGTGGTTCAGCTTCCCGGTGTAGAGGACCGGGAACGAGCGCTCGAAGCCGTCGGCACGACGGGAGAGATGTCGTTCCGGCCGGTCTACGAGATAGTCCAGCAGAGTCCCGCGTTGACCGACCCGGAAGGCGATCACCCCGACAACCTCGACCCGGTGACCGGCCTCTCCGATCCCGACGATGTGAACGCCGAGATCGCCTACCTGCCGGGAGAAGCGGGTCTGGGCGTCTACGTCGTTGGCCCCGCCTTCCTGACCGGCGCGGATATGAAGGGCGGCCGAGCAGGAACGAGCGGTGTCGCAGCTGAAGTCGTCGTGGTGCCGGAGTTCACGAGCGAAGGTGGGGAGAAGTTCCGGACTGCCACCGGCGAACTCGCAACATTTCCCGTGAATTCTCCGCAACGCCAGCTCGCAATCGTGGTCGACGGCGTGGTGACCTCCGCGCCCGCAGTCGCGGCCGGCGTGGATCCCAACGAGGGGCTCGATCCAAACCAGGTCATCATCACTATCGGAGCGTCCGACAACCCGCAGGCAGAGGCTGAAGATCTTGCCGCCATCCTCAACTACGGTGCCCTCCCGACAACGTTCGAGCGCGAACGTGTCGAATCGGTCTCAGCGACACTCGGTGCTGATTCGCTTCGCGCCGGCCTGATCGCGGGTCTGCTCGGCCTGGCGCTTGTCGCGGTTTACATGATCGTCTACTACCGCGTGCTCGGTGTGATCGCCGTGGTCGGTCTCACCGTGTTCGGCTCACTCCTCGTCGGCACAATCATCTTGCTCGGCCAGACGATTACGACGACGCTGACACTCGCCGGTGTCACGGGTGTGGTCGTGTCGATCGGCATAACGCTCGACTCATTCATCGTGTACTTCGAACGCATCAAGGAGGAGTACCGCGCCGGACGCCCGCTCCGTCGGGCGATCGATCACTCGTTCCCGAGAGCGTTCAGCACGAATCTCAAGGGTGACGCGGTGACGGCGCTCGCTGCGGTGCTGCTCTACATCCTCGCGGTCGGCCCGGTGAAGGGTTTCGCTCTCATCCTTGGAATCGCCACGCTGATCGACCTTCTCGTCTCCTACTTCTACACGCGCCCGGCGACGTGGCTCGTCGTCCATTCGGCGCTCGGTGAAGGCGGATGGTTCTCGATTCGCGGGGCGATGGGAAAGATTGATCAACGACAGAAACCCGCCGAACCGGTGGAGGTGACGTCATGAGTGTGCTCACCAGGATCTACCGCGGCGAAACGCACTTCGACTTCGTCGGAATCGCGAGACGCACGTTGTGGGTCTCGCTGGCGCTTGTTGTCCTTTCGCTGTTGCTCCTGCTCGTGCGACCGCTCAATCTGAGTATCGACTTCACCGGTGGTGTGATCGTTACGGTCGAGAATCAGGCGGACGCCTCTGTCGGTGACGTGCGAGATGCCCTGACGGCGGTTGGTGAAGGTGGTGCTCGGGTACAGCTCACCGGCGAGGGATTCATCCTGATCCAGACCGAGGCGCTTGACGCTCAGGCCCAGGATGAGCTGGTGGTGGTTGCGGCAGACGTCAGCGGGGTCTCCATCAACGAAGTCACGATCGACGCCGTCGGACCGACGTTCGGGGAAGAGGTCACACGGGCCGCGATCGAAGCGCTCGTTGTCTTCCTGTTGATTGTTGCTCTCTTCATCACGTGGCGGTTTGAGTGGAAGATGGCGGTGGCTGCACTTGCCGCGCTGTTCCACGATCTGATCATCACGGCCGGTCTGTTCTCTGCTTTCGGGTTCGTTGTGACACCCGCGACCGTGATTGCGTTGCTCACCATTCTCGGGTACTCGCTGTATGACACGGTTGTTGTGTTCGACAAGGTGAACGAGAACGTCGAGTTGATGCACGACAAGTACACGTACACCGAAATCGTGAACACCTCGATGAACCAGGTGCTGATGCGCTCGATCAACACGTCGCTGACGTCGCTGATCCCGGTGGGGTCGCTGTTGTTCGTCGGTTCGTTTGCGTTCGGCGCCGAGACGCTGCGTGAATTCGCTCTCGCCTTGTTCATCGGAATCGCGCTTGGCACCTACTCGTCGATCTTCGTCGCCGCACCACTCTTGGCGATTTGGAAGGAACGGGAGCCGGACTGGCAAACGGCCAGCAAGCGCGCCGAACGTCGGCGGCGCGATGGTGGACCGGACGCGCCGGCGGAGGCGGTTGTCGAAGCGACCCCGGTTGAAGCGGCTCCGTCCGCCCCGGCGGGACCGAGCGGTGCCACGGCACGTGCCCCACGGAAGCGGAAGAAGCGTCGGTAGAATCTAGGGATGGCAGACGCCGCCCTCGCGACCGATCCGGTGAAGGCACCCGAGGAGATGCTCGACGATCTCATCGAGGTCGCCGTCAAGCATCATCCGGGAACCGATATCGACGTCATTCGTCATGCCTACGCCGTGGCCGCCGAGGCCCACGCCGGTCAGACGCGTCGAACCGGCGACCCGTACATCGCCCACCCGATCGCCGTCGCCCAGATCCTTGCCGCGTATGGACTCGACACGGCCACGATCGCCGCAGCACTCCTGCACGACGTGGTCGAGGACACCGACATCAGCCTCGAGGATCTCGAGCGCGACTTCGGCGAAGAGGTGGCACTCCTCGTGGATGGCGTCACCAAGCTGGACCGGATCAAGTTCTCGAGTCGCGAGGAGCAGCAGGCCGCGACGATTCGCAAGATGGCTGTTGCGATGGCCAAGGACATTCGCGTGCTGCTCATCAAGCTGGCCGACCGGACGCACAACATGCGGACGATCGATCCGCTGCCGGAAGAGAAACGCCGCCGTGTGGCGTCGGAGACACTTGACGTCTATGCGCCGCTCGCTCATCGCCTCGGAGTCCAAGAGATCAAACACGAACTCGAGGAACGCAGTTTCGCCGCCCTGCATCCTGCACGGAGAAGAACGCTCGAAGAGCAGATTCGGCAGCGGGCGCCCGAGCGAGAGCTCTATCTCCAGCGAGTCATGGCCGCCGTGGGCTCTGCGCTCGAAAGCGCAGGGATCGAGGCCACGATCACCGGACGACCGAAACTGGTGTACTCCATCTACCGAAAGATGGTCGACTCGGGCCTTGAATTCGAGGAGATCCACGACCTTATCGGAATCCGCATCATCGTCCCCGAGGTTCGTGACTGCTACGCGGCGCTCGGCCTCGTGCATTCGATGTGGGCACCGATCCAGGGGAGATTCAAGGACTACATCGCCATGCCCAAGTTCAACCTCTACCAGTCCTTGCACACCACCGTGGTGGGTCCGGACGGCAAGGGCCTGGAGGTTCAGATCCGAACGCTCGAGATGCACGAGCAGGCCGAGGCGGGTATTGCCGCGCACTGGCGCTACAAGGAGGGTGACGACGGTTCAGCGGAACCCCTGGTCGCCGACATCAACTTCCTTCAGAACGCGACCGCGAACGCGGGAGAGTTCTTCGAGGCCCTGAAGCTCGATCTCTACCAAGACGAGGTCTTTGCCCTGACCCCGAAGGGTGCGGTGATCACACTGTCTCGGGGAGCGACACCGGTTGATTTCGCCTACCGCATCCACACGCAGGTCGGACACCGCTGCGTCGGTGCGAAAGTCAACAGCCGCCTGGTTCCGCTCACGACGCAGCTCGAGTCGGGCGACATCGTCGAGGTTCTGACCTCGAAGTCGGAGGACGCACATCCGAGCCGCGACTGGCTCGAGTTCGTCACGTCGGCACGTGCCGCGGCGAAGATCAGGCAGTGGTTCGCGAAGGAGCGTCGCGAGACGGCGCTTGCGAACGGACGAGAGGAGGTCATCAAGGAGCTGCGGCGGCACTCCATGGCACTGAGCGGCCACGACGACGACCTCCTGACGGTCGCTGAGGAACTCGGATTCAGTGACGTGGAGCACCTCTACGGTGCCGTGGGCGAAGGACGTGTCAGTGCGAAGACGGTCGTCGACCGCCTCGAGCGCCGCACGGTGCCGGAAACGGATGACAACACCGAGGAGATGCTCGGGTTGCTCGTCGATCCCGCAAAGCGGCGAACGCGCCCGATCAGCGGGGTCATCGTCGAAGGCCTCGACGACGTCCTGGTCAACCTCGCGCGGTGCTGCGCTCCGGTACCGGGGGATCCCATCATGGGCTTTGTGACCGTTGGTCGGGGAGTCTCGGTCCACCGGACGGATTGCGCGAACATCGGCTCGCTCGAAGGGCAACCGGAGCGCCTGATCGAGGTGGCTTGGGCGCCAGACCAGGCGGGGTCGTTCCTGGTCTGGGTTCAAGTCGAGGCGCTCGATCGGCCGAGGCTGTTGAGAGACGTCACGTCGGTCCTGTCGGACCACGGGGCCAATATTCATACCTCCTCGTCGATCGCGGGGCGCGACCGGGTGGCGTTCCTTCGCTACGAAGTCGAGTTGTCCGATCCGGCACAGCTCGAACGCGTGCTTTCTGACTTGCGCGATGTGGATGGTGTGTACGAGGCGTACCGGCTCGTACCCGGGGGCGGTCGATGATCCTCGCCTCAGCTGAGCTCTGGGCGGCGGCAACGAACTGCTACGTGATCGCCCCCGAACGCGGCGGACCTGCCGTGATCGTTGATGCGCCGCCCGACGTTGACGCCGTCGCACGGCTTCTGACGGCCTATGACCTGGTCCCGGTCGCTCTCCTCGTCACACACGGCCACGTTGACCACGCCGGGGGAGCCGCCGGTGTGGTCGAGCGAACCGGGGTGAGCGCGTACATCCACCCGGACGATGACTACCTCGTCTCCGATCCGGCGACGCAGCTCCGGTCGATCTTCGGTTTCGTGCCGCCGGGGGTAGAGCAGTTCGCACCTCCCGAACGGTATGTCGACCTGGTCGACGGCCAACACCTTGCGTTCGCCGGATTCGATTTCGAGGTGCGCCACACCCCGGGCCACACGCTCGGGCACTGTGTGTTCGTCGTCGAGGAGGAGGGCCTGATCTTCTCGGGTGATCAGCTCTTCGCGGGCTCGATCGGCCGGTCGGACCTGCCGGGCGGCGACTTCAGGACGCTGATGGCCTCGATGCGCACTCGGGTGATGACACTCCCCGACGACACTCGGGTCCTCCCAGGTCACGGCCCGGAGACCACGATCGGGCGCGAGCGGGTCGTAAACCCCTTCATCCTCGAGTACCTAGACATCTGACACCGCGTACCCAGGGTTCTCCACCCCGCATGCGGCGCTGCCAGCCCGCGGAATGGTCCCCGTCGAACCGCGGGCTCGTAGCGCCGAATAGAAGGTGGAGAACCCTGGGTTCGCAGCGCCACTACCCTTGCCGTTCTTCTGATGACCGGAGGGTCATGACGTATCGCGCGCCGAAAGGCACCGACGACATCCTGCCGCCCGCCTCCTACGAGTGGGTGACGGCAGAGCGCGTCTTCCTCGACCTCGCCGAGCGTTACGGATACGGACTCGTCCTCACACCGCTATTCGAGTCCACCGAGCTGTTCTCGAGAGGCATCGGCGAGGACACCGAAGTCGTGGAGAAGCAGATGTACACCTTCACCGACAAGGGCGGGCGGTCAGTAACCCTCAGGCCCGAGGGGACCGCGTCCGTCGTGCGTGCCCTCATTCAGGCCGGCGGTGTTGTGGGGACCTTCAAAGGGTTCTACTGGGGACCGATGTTCCGCTACGAACGGCCGCAGAAGGGGCGAAGACGCCAGTTCTCGCAGGCCGGTGTCGAATACCTTGGAGAGGCATCGTTCGACGCCGATGTGGAGGTCATCGAGTTCGGCTACCGGTATCTCGAGGAACTCGGGGTGCGCGACGTCGAGGTGCAGCTGAACAGCATCGGAGATGGCAGCGATCGAGTCGACTATCGGTCCGAGTTGACCGCCTTCCTGGAGTCCCGCAAGAGTGAGCTTTCCGAGGATGCCGTTCGACGGATGTATGAGAACCCGATGCGGGTGCTCGACTCGAAGACCGACGCGGACGTGGTGGCTGATGCACCGACCCCCGTCGACCATCTTTCGTCGGCGGCAGCTGAACATTTCGCGGGCGTCCGGGCAGGGCTGGATGGTGCCGGGATTCCTTATCGGATCGCGCCGAACCTCGTGCGCGGCCTCGACTACTACAACCGCACCGTCTTCGAGTACGTGCCGCTCAACTTCGAGGCGGCGCAGAGTTCGGTTGGCGGTGGCGGCCGCTACGACCCGCTGTTCGAGATGGTCGGTGGCAAGCCAACACCGGCCGTCGGATTGGCGATGGGCCTCGACCGGATCCTTTTGGCCAGGGAGCTGTCAGATCCGCAGCCCGCCCTCGACGCGTTCGTGGTCGTCGCTGATGCGGATCGGCGAATTGAGGCACAAGCCCTCGTTCGCGCCCTGCGCCGGTCGGGATTCAGGGTGGATTCCACGGCAGGTGACCGTTCTGTGAAAGCACAGTTCAAGGCAGCCGACCGTGCCAGAGCGGCGAACGCTCTCGTCGTCGGCGAGGAATGGAACGAAGGCCGTGTGACCGCACGCGACCTGGCGACCGGTGAGCAACTGCCAGTCGCCGTAGAGGAGATCGAGACATGGCTGACACGCTGAAGAACCGAGATGCAGGAACGTTGACGGCTGACGACGTCGGAGACCGCGTCGTTCTCGCGGGCTGGGTGGCACGCCGCCGCGACCATGGCGGCGTGGTCTTCGTCGATCTGCGAGACCAGAGTGGGGTGGTGCAGGTGGTGCTGAACCCGGAGGGCGAACCGGCGTCGGCTTCAGATCTCCAGGGCCTGCGCTCTGAGTTCTGTATCTCGGTGGAAGGGATCGTGCGACTCCGCCCGGCCGACATGGCGAACCCGGAGCTCCCGACCGGCGAAATCGAGGTCGCCGCCGACACAATGGCGGTACTGAGCCCTTCCGAGCCGCTTCCGTTTCAGATCGATGATCGGAGCGACGTCGACGAAGCGAAACGCCTGCAGTATCGCTATCTCGACCTCAGGCGCCCTGGGATGGCCGACAACGTACGAGCCCGATCAAGGGCCATCCGCGCCATGCGGGATGTCATGGACGACCTCGGTTTCATGGAGATCGAGACCCCGACGTTGATCGCATCCACCCCCGAAGGGGCCAGGGACATGCTTGTTCCCTCCCGCCTGCGAAAAGGGAGCTTCTACGCCTTGCCCCAGTCGCCACAGCTGTTCAAGCAGCTCCTGATGATTGCCGGGATCGAGCGCTACTACCAGATCGCTCGCTGCTACCGGGATGAGGATCTCCGGGCCGATCGCCAGCTCGAGTTCACCCAGCTCGACTTCGAGGGTTCGTTCTGGGGGCAAGACGATGTCCTCGAGACGCTCGAAGCTGTGTCGACCGCGGTCACCAAGGCGCTGCGAGAAACCGACATCGAGCGGCCTTTTCCGCGGCTGACGTGGCGCGAGGCGATGGAGCGCTATGGAACGGACAAACCGGACATCCGCTTCGGGATGCAGATTCAGGATCTCAGCCCCGTCTTCGCCGCCACTGAATTCAAGGCGTTCGCAGGTGTGCTCGAAGCGAATGGATCCATCCGCGGGATCAACGCCGGTGCACTCGGTCTCTCGCGCTCCGGACTCGACGGGCTTTCGTCGAGAGCTCAAGAGCTTGGAGCAAAGGGCCTGGTGTGGCTGGTTGTCGAGGAGGACGGCACGCTGCGGTCGCCGGTGGCGAAGTTCCTCTCTGACGATGAGCTGACCGGAATCGGCACAACGCTCGGAGGAGGAACGGGCGATGTCCTGCTCCTTGTTGCAGATGAAACCGCGACGGCGCTCGACGTGCTCGGCCAGATCCGCATCGATGTCGGGCAACCGAGCGGACACACCGAGCTGGCTTACCTCTTCGTCGTCGACTTCCCCGTGTTCGAACGGAACGACGACGGCGACTGGGTAGCGCTCCACCACCCCTTCACGGCGCCGGTGGATGTAGATGAGATGCGCGAAGACCCCGGACATGCCATCTCGAAGGCCTACGATTTGGTTCTCAACGGCTCTGAGTTGGGTTCGGGCAGCGTGAGAATCCACGATCCGGCCGTACAGGCCCAGGTGTTCGAGACGCTCGGCATCTCCGACGAAGATGCGGAGCGCCGATTCGGCTGGTTCCTCGAAGCTCTGCGCTACGGGACCCCGCCGCATGCCGGTTTCGCGATCGGCATCGACCGGCTCGTCGCCATCCTGCAGGATGCTCCGAACATCCGCGAAGTGATCCCGTTCCCCAAGACCCAGAGCGGCGCCGACCCCTTGACCGGCTCGCCGAGCAGGGTCGAGGACGGTCAACTCCGAGAACTGGGTATCGAGGTCCGGCCTGAAGTGCGGGCTGAGTGG
This sequence comes from uncultured actinomycete, assembly GCA_942491345.1. Classification (GTDB taxonomy): domain Bacteria; phylum Actinomycetota; class Acidimicrobiia; order Spongiisociales; family UBA5794; genus JAHEEL01. The sequence continues at coordinate 188,254 of CALOAN010000053.1, read as the reverse complement.
GCCGCCGATGAGGCGGCGGGTGACTGACCCCGACCTCTTCTCCGACCAGCGGGCCGAACGGCGGCGCGCGAATGCCCCGCTGGCCGCACGAATGCGCCCGGCCAATTTGGACGAAGTCGTAGGTCAGCAAGGCCTCCTCGCGCCGGGAGCTGCGTTCCGCACGATGGTGGAGGCGGGCCGGCCCGTCTCGATGATCTTGTGGGGACCGCCGGGATCCGGGAAGACCACGCTTGCACGCCTTGTGGCCGTCAACAGCAGCGCCCGTTTCGAACAGCTCTCCGCGACGTCGGCCGGGGTCAAGGACGTTCGCGAAGTGCTGGCGATGGCGACACGGCGTATCGAGAACGGCGACGGGCGCACTGTTCTGTTCCTCGACGAGATCCATCGCTTCACCAAGGCTCAGCAAGATGCCCTCCTCCCCGGTGTGGAAGACGGCATCATCATCCTGGTCGGGGCGACGACTGAGAATCCGTTTTTCGAAGTCAATTCGCCGCTGATCAGCCGATCGAGTGTGTTCCGAACCGAGGAGTTGGCGCCTGAAGAGGTGAAGGATCTCATTCATCGAGCCATGACCGACCAGGTTCGAGGCATCCCAGATGTCGCGATCGACGACGAGGCGATGGACGACCTCGCGCATCGCGTCGGCGGCGACGCCCGCTTGGCCCTGAACGGCTTCGAGCTGGCGGTGACGATCGCAGAGGGGCGCGGGAAGGAATCAGTCGGGCGTGAAGAGATCGCCGAGGCACTCCAGCGGAGGGTGATTCGCTACGACAAGGGAGGCGACCGCCACTACGACGTCATTTCCGCCTTCATCAAGAGTGTCCGAGGGTCCGACGTCGATGCCGCTCTCTACTGGCTCCACACCATGATCGGAGCGGGGGAGGATCCGAAGTTCATCGCTCGACGTCTCGTGATCCTGGCATCGGAAGACATCGGCCTTGCCGACTCGCAGGGTCTCGGGATTGCCGTCGACGCGTTTCGCGCGGTCGAGGTCATCGGCATTCCGGAAGGTGCGTATGCACTGACGCACGCCACCGTGTACCTGGCGACCGCTCCGAAGTCGAACTCTCTCGCGAACGCAATCAGCGCTGCGAGGGAGGCTGTGGAAGGAACACCCGGGGCGGACGTTCCCGTACACCTTCGTTCCGCGGCGACGGCCGGTGAGCGTGCCATGGGCTACGGGGCCGGCTACCAATACCCGCACAACGATCCGCTCGGCGTGGTCCCGCAGCAGTATCTGCCCGACGAAGCGGTTGACGCAACCTTGTATCGCCCCGGAGATCACGGAGAGGAATCCGAAATCGGCGAGCGACTCGGCCGCATCGATCGAGTCCTGGGCCGCCGGCGCTAGCCTCCCACGACATGTTCACACGACTCAAGTGGTTTCTCTTTGGCTCCGCGGCGACCATCGGTGTCGGCGCCTACCTCGGTGCGAAAGTGAAACGCGCGCGCGATCGCCTCTCGAGGGAGAACATCGCGCGAGCCGGTGTTGTGACCGTCGCGGGCATGATGAACGCGACCGGCCGAAGGATGCAGCGTGCTGGGCTTTCCGACGAGCCTGAGGGAGTGGAGTCCGGGCGGGGCTAACCTCCGGCTCGCATGAACTCCAATCAGATTCGCCGGATCTTTCTCGACTTCTTCGCTGAACGAGGTCACACCGTGCTGCAATCGGCGTCCCTGATTCCGATCGACCCGACTCTGCTCCTCACCAACGCCGGGATGGTTCCGTTCAAGCCGTACATGTTGGGAGAGGAGACACCTCCGTATCCACGCGCCACAACGGTCCAGAAGGTTGCTCGAACGATCGACATCGACATCGTCGGCACCACCGCCCGACACCTGACCTTCTTCGAGATGCTCGGCAACTTCTCATTCGGTGACTACTTCAAGGACAAGGCCATCCCGTGGTCCTACGACCTGATCACGGAGGGTTTCGGAATCGACCCGGAACGGCTCTGGTATACCGTGCACATCACCGACGACGACGCCGCGGCGATCTGGATCGATGATGTGGGAGTACCTCCCGAACGCGTGCAGCGCTTGGACAAGGACAACTTCTGGCAGATGGGCGTACCTGGGCCTTGCGGACCGTCCTCAGAGATCTTCTTCGACAAGGGTCCGGCATTCGGCGAGCCGGGTGGACCGGCGGTTGATGACGAACGTCATGTCGAGATTTGGAATCTGGTGTTCATGCAGAACATCCAGGATGAGCCCTATCACGTCGTGGGGGACCTTCCTGCGAAGAACATCGACACCGGGGCGGGCCTCGAACGCATCGCCACCGTGCTGCAGGGCGTCGACACCGTGTTCGAGACCGATGTGATCCGTCCGATGGTGGAAACTTCGGAGCGGGCAACCGGTGTCACGTATGGCGACATGGACCGCACCGACGTCTCATTGAGGATCATGGCGGACCATGGGCGGGCGGTCACGTTCCTCATCGGAGACAGGGTGGTTCCATCCAACGAAGGTCGGGGGTATGTACTTCGTCGGCTGATCCGTCGTGCGGTGCGCCACGCGTTCCTCCTCGGATCCGAGGATCTGGTCATGCCGAAGCTGGTCGACACCACCGTCGCGGTGATGCGCGAGCCCTATCCCGAACTCCACGCTCAGCGGAATGCGATCGTCGAGATGGTCGCTCGTGAAGAAGAGCAGTTCCGCAGGACGCTCCGCTCGGGGCATCAACTGCTCGACGAGGAGCTGCGTGAACTCGAACCCGGATCCATGCTGTCGGGTGAGACGGCGTTCAAGCTTCACGACACCTTCGGCTTCCCCAAGGAGCTCACCGAGGAAATCGTCTCTGAACGTGGATTCGCCGTGGATCTTGCCGAATTCAACGACATGATGGAATCTCAACGCGAACGAGCTCGCGCGGCATACAAGGGCGCTGATGCCGCGGCACGCGCCGACGCCTACCGGACGCTCCTCTCGGGCGTTGAGACGACTGAATTCATCGGCTACGACCGTGAAGAGGGGCTCGGCCGAATCCTGTCGATGGTTTCCGAGGGTGAGACGATCGACAAAGCCGAGGAGGGGCGCGAGGTGGAACTCTTCCTGGACCGCACTCCCTTCTACGCGGAATCCGGAGGCCAAGTTGGGGACTCCGGCACGATCGTCACGCCGACGGGCACCGTGACGGTGCGAGATACCCAGTTCGCCGTCCCCGGTCTTCACGGCCATCGTGGTGTGGTGGCCTCTGGGGTCATCCAGCTCGGCCAGGAGGCCGAGCTCACGATCAGTCACGAACGTCGCGAACGAATCCGCAAGAACCACACCGGAACCCACATCCTCCATTGGGCGCTTCGTGAGGTCGTCGGCGACCATGTCCACCAAGCCGGGTCACTGGTGTCCGACGATCGACTCCGCTTCGACTTCAGCCACTACCACGGCATGTCGGTGGAGGAGCTGCGCGACGTCGAGCTCGCAGCGAACGAGCGAGTGATCGAGAATGCCGCCGTGATGACGCTCGAGACGTCGAAGAACGACGCGGAGAAGATGGGGGCGCTGGCCTTCTTCGGCGACAAGTACGGAGACCAAGTGCGCGTTGTGCAGACCGGCGACTATTCGACGGAGTTTTGCGGTGGCACCCACGTTCCGACAACCGGCCAAATCGGCCCGCTGATCGTGGTGTCCGAAGGTTCCGTTGCGGCGAACACGCGGCGCATCGATGCGGTCACGGGTACGGCAGGATACGAGTACCTCAGCGCTCTTCGGCGGGACCTGGAGCAGGCAGAGTCGACGCTCGGCGCCCAGCCCGGCCATGTTGTCGAGGCCGCTCAGGCCCTCGTGCTCCGCTCGAAGGAGCAGGAGGAGCGCATCGAGCAGTTCGAGCAGCAGTCCAGATCGGAAGCCGCTCGCACGTTGATCGACCAGGCCGAAGGGCACGGCGGACACAGCGTGCTCGTCGCCAGGCAGGAAGGGCTCACCGGGGACGCACTCAGGGCGCTCGCGTTCCAGATTCGGGACCGGCTCGGCAGCGGAATCGGCGTGCTTGGTTCGACGAGCGGCGGCAAAGGAGCACTCATCGCATTTGTGTCCGACGACTTGGTGGCGGATGGCATCTCCGCGGGAGAGCTCATTGGGCCGGCAGCCCGCGTTCTGGGCGGCGGTGGAAGCCGCGACGCCAGCCTCTCACAAGCAGGTGGGCCGCACGGGAACCGGCTTGACGAAGCGCTCGAGGTGGCGCTCGCCGCGGCACGCGAGGCGGTCGTCGAATCGTGACACGCATCCTCGGGCTGGACCCGGGGGAGCGGCGCATCGGCGTCGCGCTATCGGACCCCACCGGTACCATTGCCTCACCCCACGCGGTGATCGATCGACGTTCGGTGGATCCTGCGGTCGCCGTTCGCGAGTTGTGCGAAGAGCATGCTGTTGTGAGGGTTGTGGTTGGTCTCCCGACCGGCCTATCCGGGAACGAGGGGCCGTCTGCCACTGCCGCTCGAGTCTTCGGCGATCTTGTCGCTAAGGCGACCGGTCTGCCCGTGGACTACCAAGACGAGCGATTCACGACGGTGACGGCCGAGGCGGCCCTCCTCGAAGGAGGCGTGCGCCGAGAAAAGCGGCGCGAAGTCCGAGACAAGGTTGCTGCCGCGGTAATCCTCCAGACATATCTCGATCGCAAGGACCTCAACGGTGACGGAATCGGCAGCTCCGAACAAGACTGATCGGCGGCGGGTGAAGCCGCTGATCGTTGGCGCTGCCGCGATCGTGGCCGTGATCGCGCTGTTTCTCGCAGCCCGCTTCCTCGCAGCCGCGGTGGCGGGCGGTCCGACCCTGAACGTGGATCCAGGCCTCCCCGTGACTGTCGAAGTCTCTGCTGGCTCGACCGCGAAGGACATCGCCACCGCAATGGAAGAGGCCGGCGTCGTGCTGGCGCGGGATCTCCAATCCGCGATCTCCGAACAAGGTGTTGCGTCGCAGCTTCAGGCCGGCACGTACTATCTCGAGACCGTGATGATCCCTGAAGCGGTAGTGCAACGACTGCTCACGGGCCCCGATGAGGGGACCGGGTCGAGCATCATCGTCTACGAAGGCCATGACATCCGGCGCATTCTCGACGGTCTAGCGGAGCAGAGCGGATATCCGGTCGAGGACTTCGAGACGGCACTGACGAGCGGTGTGGTGACGTCGTCGCTTCTCCCCGCCGAGCTCCCTGAAGGCGTCGACGCTCTCACACGCTGGGAAGGCCTGCTCTATCCAGCACGCTACGAGATGCCCGAAGGATCGACCCCTGCCGAGATGCTTGTTGTGATGGCAGCCGAAACTGAGCGGCGCCTCGCCACCGTTGACTGGTCCCGTCTCCCCGAGTTGGGTGTCACAAAGTACGAGGCGCTGATCGTCGCATCACTCATCCAACGCGAGGCGGGAACCGCCGAGGATCGACCGCTCATCGCTTCGGTCATCTACAACCGTCTCGAGGAGGGGATCCGCCTGCAGATCGACGCCACGGTCGTCTATTCGCTTGGCGAGAGTCCCGGACGTGTATTGGCCGAGCACCTCGAGATCGATTCACCATGGAACACCTATCGGATCGACGGCCTGCCGCCAACACCCATCGGGACGTCGCAGATCGAGTCGATCGTGGCTGCGGCCGATCCTGCGGAGAGCGAGTATCTGTTCTACGTCCTGGTGTCGCCCGACGGCAGTCACGGATTCTCGAAGACGTACGAAGAGCACCAGGAGAAGATCGCGCAAGCGAAGGCTGACGGGGTGCTCCCGTGAGGCTCGTCGTGCTCGGGGATCCGGTCGCCCACTCCCGTTCTCCGGCGATCCAGACGGCGGCCCTCGAGGCCTGCGGGATCGAGGGCACGTACACGGCCCGCCGCGTTGACAACGCCGGGATGGTCAGCGCCGTCGACGAGGTGCGCTACGGCCGCCTGTCGGGAGCCAATGTCACCATGCCGCACAAACAACTTGCGTTCGAACTCGCCGATCGCGTCACCGAATCGGCGCTACGTTCGGGTGCCGTCAACACCCTGGTTCGGCGGGACGGTGAAGTCTGGGGCTACAACACCGACGTGGAGGGCATCAAAGAGGTGTGGGGCTCAGTTCCGTTTCCGACGGACCGGCCGGTGTTGATCCTCGGATCGGGAGGCGCGGCAGCGGGGGTGATCGTTGCGGTCTCCGAGCATTCAATCGTGGTGTCCGCTCGGCGGGATGAGGCCGCGGCAGACGTGCTCGAACGCACACGAGCAGAAGGTGCGATCGTGCCGTGGGGCGCGTCCGTCAACGGCGCAATTGTTGTGAATGCAACACCAATCGGGATGGGCGCGGAGTCCCTCCCGCTCGACGTGCTCGCAGCGGCAACCGGGTTCTTCGATTTGACCTACGGGCCGGTGGAGAGCCCGTCTGTGCGCTACGCCCGCAATCACGGGATTCCCGTCGCGGACGGCAAGGCGCTGCTCCTCGCACAGGCTGCCGCATCGTTTGAAATCTGGACGGGCATTCCAGCACCGGTCGATGTGATGCGTGCAGCGTTCTAGCGGCGTGTTGCGCGAGACGCGATCCTATTCAGGCAACGATGCACCGCGAGGTCCGGGTATACCCGGACCCAGGTCAGGAAGGCGATAGGCTCTCCGGCCAATGGTCTCGCTCGCACTCGCACTTGTTGGCCTCCTCGTCGGCGTAGTTGCCGAAGGCATCGCCACCAACCGGTCACTTCAGTCGATTCGCGCCGAACCCGGGCGGACCCCTGTGGTCGCCGCCGCCACGGCCGTGCTTTTCGCCCTCACACCGCTTGTTGTAGGCGTTGACTGGGTCCTTCCTGGGTACTTGTGGTTCGTTGCGGTCACGGTCACGCTCACGCTCACCGATCTCGACACCAAGCTCATCCCAAATCGGATCCTGGGCCCTGGAACGCTTGTCGGGCTCGTGCTCTTGTTGGGCGGCGCCATCATCGAGAACGGACCGATTGTGCGTCCACTTGCCGGTGGCGCTGTCTACTTCGTGCTGTTGCTCGTGCTCGCGCTCATCGCGCGTGGCGGCTTCGGGTTCGGCGACGTGAAGCTCGCGTTCCTGCTCGGCCTCTTCACCGCCTACCAGTCGTGGGAGACGCTGATCGTCGCGATGTTCGCTGCTTTCCTCCTCGGCGGCTTGGTGTCCGCCATCCTCGTGGTATTCCGCATCAGAAGTCGGAAGGACTCGATCCCGTTCGGGCCGTATCTGGTTGTGGGCGCCTACTTCGCGATCGTATGGGCGGGCACCATTGCGTCCTGGTATTTGGGCAGCACAGCGTGACATAACGAACGCCTCCTGCAACGATGGTTCAATGATCCGCTTCCTCACCGCAGGCGAGTCGCACGGACCCGCCCTCACGACCATCGTTGAAGGAGCACCGGCCGGCCTGCCGCTTGACGCTGAAGGGCTCGCTGAGGAGCTCGCCCGTCGAAGGCTCGGGCATGGTCGCGGCCCTCGAATGCGGCTGGAAAAGGACGAGATCGAGATTCTCGGAGGTGTTCGGTTCGGCCGAACACTCGGCGGCCCGATTTCGGTGATCATTCGCAACACCGAATGGGAACGCTGGTCCGAAGAGATGTCGCCGGAGGAAGGCACATCCCGGCGGGCCATGACGTCACCGCGTCCCGGCCATGCCGACCTCCCCGGGATGCTGAAGTACCAGACCCACGACGCCCGTGACATCTTGGAGCGCGCATCGGCACGCGAAACAGCGGCGAGAACCGTTGCCGGATACATTTCGAAGCTCCTCCTGGCCGAGGTCGGCATCACGATTGTGAGCCATGTCGTGCAGATCGGAGACGTGCGCTCAAGCGCCGGACCCCCGGGGCCGGGTGATCTCGCGTCCATCGATGCCTCGCCGGTGCGGTGCGGTGATCCATTGAGCGAGAACACGATGGTTGAGGCGATTGACGCTGCGAAGAAGGCGCGGGACACACTTGGCGGCGTCGTCGAGGTGATCGCCTACGACGTGCCGGCCGGTATCGGCAGCCACGTGCACTGGGACCGCCGACTCGACACCGCGCTTGCGGCAGGGCTCATGTCCATCCAGGGAATCAAGGGCGTCGAAGTCGGGGACGGGTTCGAATCGGCGGCGCGCCCCGGATCCGAGGCGCACGATGAGATCTATCCCGGCGGCGCTGCGTTCGAGCGCGAAACCAACCGGGCCGGTGGGATCGAAGGTGGTATCAGCAACGGGAGCATGATCCGCGTCCGGGCGGCGATGAAGCCGATCTCGACATTGATGCGGCCGCTCGCGACGGTCGACGTCGTCACCGGTGAAGTCTCTGTCGCGTTCCGGGAACGCAGCGACGTCTGCGCGGTTCCGGCCGCCGGCGTCGTGGCCGAGCAAATGGTCGCTCTTGCCCTTGCGCGCGAGATGCAGCGTGTCTACGGGGGAGACTGCGTCGCCGCGTTCGTTGAGGCCGATGCAGCTCATCGGCGCCGGCTGTCCAACTTCTGATGGGTCACATCTGGCTGATCGGGATGATGGGGAGCGGGAAGTCCACCATCGGGCGGCTCGTCGCGGATCGCCTCAGGCGACCGTTCTACGACACCGACGAGCTCGTTGAGGAGGCAGGTGACGTTTCGATCTCTGAGATCTTCGCCGAGGAAGGCGAATCTGGGTTCAGGGTTCGGGAGAAACGGATCGTTCAAGATGTTGCGTCCCGCCCACCGGGCATCGTCGCGACCGGCGGCGGGATCATCCTCGACTCCGGGAACGTCGCGACCATGCGGAGGTCCGGACGAATCGTTCTGCTCGCAGTCGATGTGGAAACGCTAAAGCGCAGGCTCGGCCATGGCGGCGACCGACCGCTCTTGGCAGCGGAAAAGGATGAACGGCTCGATACGATCGCGTCCGAACGAAGGGACCACTACCGATCGTCTGCCGATGTCATCGTTGACGCAACCGATTCGGTCGACGCGGTCGTCGCAGCAGTGGAGGCGGCATGCAACGAATCATGATCACCGAGGGGGACGAAGCAGTCTCCGAGATCATCATCGGCGATGGACTCCTCACGGACGCAGCACGGCACCTTCCTGAGCGTGAGTCGCGGCAGAGGATCGCGATCATCGCCCAACCAACCATCGGTCCCTTTGTCGAAGAATTGGCGAGCTCCCTCGCTACAACGGGCGCAGCGGTCGCCGTGGTGCCGCTTCCGGACGGAGAGCAGGCAAAGACGCTCGCGACGGTTGAGGCAGTCGCCCTGGAACTGAACCGGTTGGGATTGAGCCGAAGCGACACGATCATCGGCATCGGAGGCGGCGCGGCCACCGACGTGGCAGGGTTCATCGCCGCCACATACCTGCGGGGCGTCGAGTGTGTTTTTGTCCCCACGACGCTGCTGGGCGCTGTTGACGCCTCAATCGGTGGCAAGACGGGAGTGAACGCCGGCGGGAAGAACCTGCTCGGTGTCTTCCAGCACCCGTCACGGGTGTTGGTCGATGTTGCGGCGATCCGGTCGATCCCGGATGATCTCCTGATCCAGGGAACCGCAGAGGCGCTCAAAGCCGGGTTCGTGGGAGATCCCGAACTCATCGACCTCTACCGGCTGCACGGGATCGACGCGCCACTCGAGGAAGTCGTCGAGCGTGCGATCCGTGTGAAGGCCCGGATTGTCTCTCAGGACTTCAGGGAGGGAGGCATCCGCGCTCACCTGAACTACGGACACACGATCGGCCATGCCGTTGAAGTCGCCGGGGGCACCAGCCACGGAGAAGCGGTAGCGATCGGGATGGTGGCAGCGGGGTTCGTCGGCGAGAAGACCGTCGGATTCGAACGGCGCCTCGAGCAGGAGGAGCTGATCGCGGCGCTCGGCCTCCCGACGCGATCGCCGTATGTCAACCCGGCGGAGGTTGCTCGTCTCATGGCGCTCGACAAGAAACGCGACGCCGGCGGGATCCGTTTCGTCGTGCTCGAGGACTTCGGCGTCCCACGGATCGTACATCCGGACGACGCTACCGTACGGATGTCGCTGCACGCGATTGGTATCGACTGACTACGAGGAGTCCCGACCGATGATCTCGACGAACGACGTGAAACCGGGCATGTCCCTGAACCTTCCGGAGGGGCTGTTCCAGGTCGTCGAATACCAGCACGTGAAGCCCGGCAAGGGCAAGGCATTCGTAAGAATGAAGCTCAAGAACCTCATCACCGGCGCCGTGCTCGATCGGACGTTTCGCGCAGGTGAGAACGTCCCCAAGGCGACGATTGATCGGCGGGACTTCCAGTATCTGTTCCGCGACGACATGGGATTCAACTTCATGGACGGCGAGACGTTCGAACAGATCAGCCTCTCGGAGGAATCCGTGGGTGATGCCGGTTCCTATATCGCCGATGGAGCGATCGTCCGCCTCTCCATGTATGAGGGAAAGCCGATCGGGATCGAGTTGCCGGCAGCCGTTGAACTCGAGGTGTCTCACGCCGAGCCGGGGGTCAAGGGAGATCGGGTCTCCGGAGCGACTAAGCCAGTAACCCTGGCAACCGGGTTGGTTGTGCAGGCTCCGCTCTTCGTCGACGTTGGAGACGTGTTGAAGGTCGACACCCGGACCGGGGACTACATCACCCGGGTGACGTGACCAAGCAGGACGCGCGCGAGCGGGCCCTCGGGCTTCTGTATGCGGCTGATGCAGGGGCCGACACGGGTTCTCTCGAGCCGACGGGTCGAGCCGGGCGGCTCGCCGTCGGGGTTCTTGATCATCTCAACGAGATCGACACGATCATCGATAGCCATTCGACAGGCTGGCGCCTCACTCGCATGCCGGCCGTCGATCGGACGATTCTCCGCATGGGCGTCTACGAACTGCGCTACACGGACACGCCGGTGGGTGTTGTGGTGTCGGAAGCGGTCGAGCTCGCGAAGCGCTATTCGACCGCGAAGTCGGGAAGCTTCGTCAACGCCGTGCTTGCGAACATCGCCGCCGACCCCCCAACCTAGACGCACGGCCGAGGCGGTAGCCACCTCCTCCGCTCCCGAGGCTGACCGCTGTTGTACCCGACCCGGGTAGCTTCAGCCCTTCACATCCGCGTCGAGATTCTCGAGGTCATACAGGAGGCTCGATTGATCCGACGCCATCCGCTGTTCTGCCTTGTCGAGGCGATTCCGCGCCAGGTCGAGGCCCACCATGTCGCCGGAGCCTCCACTTGCGATCACCTCTTTCACGCTGGCCTCGGTCGTGAGGTAGTTGACTTGCGCATCGGAGCACTCGAGAAGGGCTTTGTGGAGTTCGCCGAGTGCCTGGCTCACGGCTCGGGCGTGCCGGTGTTCACCCCGGGAGCTCTTCTCGTGCGCGAGGACATTGAGCTGCGATTGCGCCGCCGACACCCGCTCCCCGAGACCATCCCAGCCGTCATCGGCGTCGCTGCCGTTGAACACAGCATTGGCATGGCGGGAGGCCGCGTCGGTCGTCATCGTGTTGTACAGATCCCAGACGGCGCGTACCGCGTCCTCACCAGATGTCGTCATGTGATTGATCCCTTCTCGTACTGGCCTTCCGAGGCTCGTCTCCCGGGGCCACCCTACCAAGTGTCGTTCTTCGCGTGTTCGCAACCCGGATCCGGCTACTTCGGCTCTTGGGTCGTGGATCTTGACTCTTGGTTGCCGGTTCGGCTACCGTCGCCCCGAGAAACCAATACCGCCCTTTAACCCGGTCCTGTGAGGCCGAGAAGGAAGGAGACAGCATGTACGACGCCCACAGCGGCGGCGGATCCACCGGAACCGCCGACCGCTTTTTTCATGTCCGGAGGTGGATCCCATGGCGCGTGTGATGGACGCGGGTGACGTCGATCGGGCCATTCGGCGCATCGCTCACGAGGTTCTGGAGCGCAATCGAGGGTTGGACGATGTTGTTCTCCTCGGTATCCAGACTCGGGGTGTCCCTCTGGCGCAACGCCTCGCAGCGGCTCTCGAGGAGATCGAAGGTGAGCCGATTGCGTGGGGCAGCCTCGACATCGGCATGTACCGAGACGATCTGGATCGACGGCCAAAGCGTCCCCTGGGGGCCACCGACGTGCCGGTGCCACTCGACGGCAGGACGGTCGTTCTGGTGGACGACGTGTTGTACACAGGACGAACGATTCGGGCGGCGCTCGACGCCCTCGCCGATTTGGGGCGTCCGAACCGCGTCCAGCTCGCTGCACTGGTTGACCGTGGACATCGAGAACTCCCGATCCGGCCGGACTACGTCGGGAAGAACGTCCCGACATCGCGCGACGAGCGCGTCACCGTGAGCCTCGTCGAACGAGACGGGGAGGACGGCGTGATCATCGAGACGAGGAATCCGGCATGAAGCACTTTCTGACGATTGAGGGTCTGACGCGAGACGACCTCGGTGGCTTGCTCGACGACGCCGACGAGTTCGTCGAGGTTCTCCATCGACCCATCCCGAAAGTCCCCGCGCTTCGTGGCAAGACGGTTGCCACCATGTTCTTCGAAGCTTCGACTCGAACGAAGATGTCGTTCGAGAAGGCGGCGAAGGCACTCAGTGCCGACACGATGTCGTTCTCGCCGGGTACCTCATCGCTCTCGAAGGGAGAGAGCCTCAAGGACACGGTCCTAACGATCAAAGCGATGGGAACCGATGCCATGGTGGTGCGCCACACCGCCACGGGGGCACCGTGGCGGATCGCCGAGTGGATCGAGCAACCGGTTCTCAACGGAGGCGACGGGGCCCACCAACACCCAACGCAGGCGCTCCTCGACGCGCTCACGATCCGGCAGCATTTCGGCGCACTCGACGGCCTGAAGATCGGGATTGTGGGCGATATTCGCCATTCCAGGGTCGCCCGATCGGATATTCAGGCGTTCTCGACTCTCGGTGCCGATGTGACCATGGTTGCTCCGCGGACACTGCTCCCGGTTGTCCCCGAGGTGTTCGATGCAACGGCGAGCGAGGACCTCGATGACGTCCTTTCGGATCTCGACGTGGTGTACGTGCTGCGGGTCCAGGCTGAGCGGGGTGGGGCTTCCGTGTTTCCCTCGCTGTCCGAATACACCGCGCGATATGGCCTCACGAAAGAGCGATTCACCCGCCTGAAGCCTGATGCGATCGTGCTCCACCCGGGCCCGATGAACCGCGGGGTCGAGATCGAGGGGGCCGTCGCCGACGACCCCAGGGCCTTGATCCTCGACCAGGTCTTCAACGGTGTCGCCGTTCGAATGGCGGTTCTCTTTCGACTGCTCGGAGGTGAGCATGCAGAGTGACTTGATTCTTGCCGGAGGCACCGTTCTGACGGCGGACGGCGTCAAAGAGATCGACATTGGTGTCTCTGACGGCCGCATCGCTGAGATCGGGGTTGGCCTCGAAGGCAACGAGACGATCGATTGCACCGGATCGTGGGTCGGTCCGGGCCTCGTGGATCTCCACGCACACTTCCGGGAACCGGGCCAGGAATGGAAGGAGGACATAACGTCCGGATCGCGGGCGGCGGCGGCCGGTGGGTATACCGCCGTCGTGGTGATGTCGAACACCGACCCCGCGGTCGACGCGGGCCATCTCGCTCGATTTGTCGCGGATCGCGGCGCCGAGGTGGGTTTGGTCGACGTGATGCCGGCCGGGGCCGTCAGCAAGGGCCGTGCGGGCCTGGAGCTTGCGCACCTCGATGAGCTCTGGGCCGCCGGTGTCCGGGTGTTCTCGGACGACGGCGATGTGGTTGCCGACGCCGGACTGCTGCGACGCGCCATGGACTACCTCGCCGCCCGAGGGGGCGTCATCTCTCAGCATGCCGTTGACGTCGGGCTGTCGCGGGGTGGCTACATGCACGAGGGTGCGGTGTCATCGCTCCTCGGGATGTACGGGATTCCCTCGGCAGCCGACGACGTGATCATTGCGCGCGATCTCGAGCTCGTCGAGTTGACCGGCGCTCGGTACCACGTGCAGCACCTTTCCACAGCGAACGGCGTTGCGATGATCGCGGCAGCGAAGGCGAGGGGACTGCCGGTGACGGCCGAAGTCAGCCCGCACCACCTGGCGTTCGATCATCACGCCGCCGAAGGCACCAACCCGGTGTACAAGATGATGCCTCCGCTCCGGTCCACGGACGACCGCGATGTGCTCCGCCGGGGCCTTGTGGACGGAACGATCGATGCGGTCGCAACCGACCATGCCCCGCATGCCGACCATGAAGAGGAAGTCCCCTGGGAGCACGCTCCGAATGGGGTCATCGGCCTCGAATGGGCAGCGGCCGTGGTCAACACGTTCGTCGACCTCGACCAAGCGGCCTTCTACGATCGCCTCTCGGTCGCGCCCGCTCGGATCGGGCAGGTCAAGGGCCACGGGCTCCTGCCGGAGATTGGCGGGCCTGCCAATCTCACGGTGTTCGATCCGAACCGGGAGTGGACGCCGACAGCGACTCTGTCAAAGGCGAAGAACAGCCCGTACCTCGGGCTTCCGCTGCGCGGCAAGCCGACCGTGACGGTCTATCGCGGCGCAGTGACGGCCATCGACGGGGTCGTCGCAAGCCGGAGATCATGAGGCGCACGTCGCCGCCGGAGTGCATGTTGTGAGTTCGGAGAAGGCGAGCCTTGAAACCAGGCTGGGGCCGATCGTGCTGCGGAGTCCGATCGTTGCAGCGTCCGGTACGGTCGGCTCGGTCGTCGACTTTGCCGGAGGAGGCGACTTCAGGCCCTACGGGGCGGCAGTGGCGAAGTCCGTATCGCCGGAGCCATGGCCGGGCCGTGCCCCACCCCGGCTCACATCGGTCGGCGCGGGCATGCTGAACGGGATTGGAATTCAGAACCCGGGAATCGAAGGCTGGATACGAGAGGTCGGTCCCCGGATCGGGGAGGTCCCCGTTCCGGTATGGGGATCAGCGGTCGGACACGACGCTGCCGGATTCGCTGAGGTTGCCTCCGGCCTCGAGGCGGCGGGGGTGGCAGCGGTCGAGGTCAACCTGTCATGTCCGAATCTCGAGGACGGTCATCTGTTCGCACTCGATCCTGGTGCCTCGGCGGGTGTCATACGAGCCGTGCGGGACGCAACGAGCCTGCCGATCGGCGCGAAACTCTCACCGAATGCTGTCGGCATCGCCGGTGTCGCCGAAGCAGTGAGCGAAGCGGGCGCCGACTGGGTGGTTCTGACCAACACCGTGTGGGGAGCGGGCATCGACGTAGACACCCGTCGGCCCAAGCTGAGCGGGATGGTCGGGGGCTATTCCGGGATACCCGTGAAGCCCATCGCTCTGCGCTGCGTGTGGGAGGTCTCGCAGTCGTTGCCCGATCTTCCGATTGTCGGCTGCGGGGGAGTACGCACCGGAGAGGATGTTGTGGAGTATCTCCTGGCTGGAGCCAGCGCCGTGGCGATCGGAACCGCACACTTTGCCGAGCCCCGGGTCGGGCAACGTATCATCAAGGAACTGGAGCGTTACATGGCCAAACACCATGTGGGATCGGTACGCGAACTCATCGGAGCTGTGGAACCGTGGTGAGGGGGATCATCGTTGCTCTGGATCTCCCCACGGCAGAGTCTGCAGTGGACATGGCAGAGGAAGTGGCCGACCACGTCGTTGGGTTCAAGATCGGTCTGGGCCTGTTGCACGGTCCGGGACCACTGCTCATCCCGGCCCTGGTCGCGCTCGGCAAGCCGGTGTTCGCCGATGCAAAGCTGAACGATATTCCGTCTCAGGTCGAGGTCGCGGCGCGGCGACTCGGTGAACACGGTGCCCGTTGGGTCACGGCACACGTCAATGGCGGACAAGCGATGCTCGAGGCTGCCGTGACGGGTCTGCGAGCAGGCGCCGGTGCGGCCCCGGCCGGCATCCTGGGTGTCACGGTGCTGACGTCGCACGACGACGCCTCGCTGGCTCGGATAGGTATCGATCGTTCCCCGGGAAAGCTCGTTGCCCGGATGGCGAAGGTTGCGGCAGCAGCAGGCTGTGAAGGAGTGGTGTCTTCGCCAAAAGAGCTCGCCGTCGTTTCCGAGGTTGCGCCGGGACTCCTCAAGGTCACGCCGGGGATTCGTCCAGTGGATCGCGACGATGATCAGGCACGAACGATGACGCCGGCCGAAGCGGTCAAGCGAGGAGCCGACCTGCTGGTGATTGGCCGGCCGATTACGGCTGCCGGTGATCCCAAGGGCGCAGCAGCGGCGATTGCAGCCGAGATCAAGGATGCAGCCCCCTTGGATTGATAGAGTTGTCCCATGGCCGAAACGCACCAACTCCCGCCCATGAGTGATGAACAACGTGCCCTGGCACTCGAGAAGGCTGCGGCTGCTCGACGCCAACGAGCCGAGATCAAGGCGCTCCTCAAGACGGGATCGCTGACACTCGCCGAGGTACTCGAACAAGCCGAAGTCGACGACATCGTCGCAGGCACGAAGGTCTATCCGTTGCTGGCGTCGATGCCGCGCATGGGCAAGATCAAGGCGATCCGCTTGATGGAGGAGCTCGGAATACCCGACAACCGCAAGATCCGCGGGCTCGGGCCGCGCCAGCGCGAGAACCTCCTCAACTCCTTTGCCTGACGGCACCCTCCTCGTCGTCTCCGGACCATCCGGGGTGGGGAAGTCAAGTGTGATCGACGCCGTGCTTGACCGATCCGGTGCAGCGTTCTCCGTTTCCGCGACTACCCGATCGCCGCGAGCGGGGGAAGTCGATGGTGAGGACTACTGGTTTGTCGACCACGAGGCGTTCACGGAATTGGTCGCGTCCGGCGGCATGCTCGAGTGGGCCGAATACGGTGGCTACCGCTACGGCACACCGCTGGCCCCCGTGGTTGAGACCCTTGCCGTTGGCACCCATGTCGTTCTCGACATCGAGAACGACGGAGCACACCAAGTGAAGGAGGCGTACCCGTCGGCGGTGCTCGTGTTCCTGATGCCACCCTCTCGAACGGAACTCGAACACCGTTTGCGCTCTCGCGGGGACACCACCGACCACGATATCGAGCGAAGGCTTGCCGTGGCCGACGAGCAGATTCTCGACGCTCGCGAGTCCTACGACCACCTCGTGGTGAACGACAACCTCGAGGGCGCGATCTCGCAGGTTGTCTCTATACTCGAAGGACCGGCCACTCCGGACGGTCCTTTACGCGCGTTCCCAGACCCGGAAGACGCGGCAACTACGAGGAGCAGCACCGAATGATGACCGAACCGCCGATCGGCGCCGTGGTCGAGAAGACACAATCCCGTTTTGGGCTTGTAGTTCTCTCGGCACGCCGCGCCCGGCAGATCAACGCCTACTTCAATCAGCTCGGCGAAGGTGTCGGCGGGTACGTGCCACCGCAGGTGCACAGCCTCTCCCGCAAGCCGCTGTCGATCGCCCTCGAAGAGATCTACGAGGACAAGGTCGTCATCGCCCCGTTCGAGGAGTAGACGATGCTCGCCGGTCGACGCGTCGTGCTTGGCGTCACCGGAGGTGTCGCCGCCTATAAAGCCGCCTACTTGGCCCGCCGGCTGATCGACCGCGGCGCCGTCGTTCGAACGGTCATGACGGAATCGGCAGCTCAATTCCTCGGCCCGCACACACTGGCGGCCATCACGGGGGAACGTCCGGTTGTTGATCTCTTCGGAGCGGATGACGTGAGCCCCCACACAACACTCGGCCGGTGGGCCGACGCTGTTGTTGTGGCTCCGGCTACCGCCGCTACGTTGGCGCGGATTGCCACCGGCCTTTCTGATGATGCGGTTTCTGCGACCGTTCTCGCGACGTCGGCGCCCGTTGTGATTGCTCCCGCGATGCACACCGAGATGTGGGAGCACCCCGCCACGGTTTCCAACGTCGATCGCCTGGTGTCATTCGGATACCACATCGTGGGGCCGCAATCCGGACAACTCGCGGGGGGTGATGTCGGTGTTGGACGCCTCGCCGATCCCGAGCGAATTGCCGATGCCGTTGCGGGCGTATTGCCTGGAGGGCCTCTGACGGGAATCCACGTGGTCGTCACCGCAGGCGGCACCCGCGAGCCGATCGACACTGTTCGCTATCTCGGCAACCGCTCGTCCGGGAAGATGGGCAACGCGATCGCTGCCGCTGCCGCTCGGCGGGGCGCAACCGTGACCCTCATCACCGCAGGAATCGGAATCGAGCACCCACGAGTGACGATCGTTCCGGTGGAGACCGCATCCGAAATGGCGGAGGCCACGTGGGCCGCAGCCGCCGAAGCCGACATCGCCGTCATGGCCGCTGCCGTCGCTGACTTCCGCCCGGTTTCTCCGCTCGATGGCAAGTTGCGTCGCAGTGAGGGTCCGCCGGTGATCGACCTCGAGCCGACCACTGATGTCCTCGGTGGTATCGCAGCCATGGCCGATCGCCCGTTCCTCGTTGGGTTCGCGGCCGAAGTCGGCGGCCTCGATGAAGCAGTGGCGAAGGCCCGCCGGAAGGGCGTCGATCTGCTCGTTGCCAACGATGTCACCGCGCCGGGATCCGGTTTCGGTACCGAGACGAATCAAGTGACGATCGTGCTCCCCGATGGTGGGACCGAGCCGTGGAGTCTCATGGCCAAGAGTGAGGTAGCGGAGCGGCTCTGGGACCGAATCGCAGAGCTTCGAAAGCGCGAAGGGCCGGCAACCTGACGACGATCGCCCAGGTCGTCCCCGATGTGCCGTCGTTTGCCGTAGACGACGGCTTCGCATACGAGATACCGGAGAATCTCTCCAACCTCGCCGTGGGAGACATCGTCCGCGTACCTCTTGGCGGCAGGAAGGTTCGCGGCTACGTCACGGCGATCCGGGAGGAGGAACCGGAACGCCCCCTTCGTCCGGTCGCCTCCCGATCCGGGCGGCAGGGCGTGTTCAACGAGGCAATGCTGGAGTCGCTTCGCTGGATCGCCTCCCACTACGTGGCTCCGCTTTCGACCGTTCTCGGTCGCTGCTCGCCGCCCAACCTGCCAAGGAAGCAGCCACGCCACCACGGATCGTTCGAGCGGACGATTGACGGACCGCTCACCGAATGGGGGGAGCGTCAGATCACAGGTGGCCGTACGCGGCCCAGCTATCTGCTCACCGGGACTCCGATGGAGGCCGTCGTGTCTGCGATGGTGCCCGTGGTCGCGACCGGCAAGAACGTCATTGTCGCTGCCCCGACCGTGGTTGAAGCCCACCAGGCAGCCGAAGAGCTCCGCAAGGTCTTCGCTGAACGGGTTGTCACGGCCACCAGTGATGATCCGCCTGCGGCACGTACCGACGCTTGGACGCAGACTGCGACCGAAACGGGCAGCGTGGTCGTCGGCACTCGCGAAGTTGCGTTCTGGGGTGCAGGAACGGTGGGAATGGCCGTGGTGCTCGAAGAGGGTCGTCGCGGCTACAAGTCCCCTCAGACGCCCACGTACAACGTGCGCGACGTGCTCCGCCGCCGCTCGGTCATCGAGCGGTTTGCGCTCCTCCTGACCGGTCCCGTGCCGACATCCGAGGCGTTCTCAGCAGGCCTGGAGATTGTCCGATCGAGGCGCCGCATCTGGCCGCTGGTGGAGGTCGTCGATCGCACCGAAGACGCCGAATCCATTGGAATTGTCGGACAGCGGGTCAAACGGGTAATCGCGTCCGTCGGCAAGACGGACACAGTGTTCGCCCTCGTGCCGCGTAGAGGGGGCATGTTTCGATGTGTGAGATGTCGCGAACTCCGGAAGTGTCCGACATGTGACGCGTTGCTCGAGCGGAGCGGGACGTGCGCCAGATGCGGGAAGGCGCTCGCGAGCTGCTTCGCCTGTGGAGGGACGAAATTCGAGGCACTTGGAGCAGGTGTGCAGCGGACGGTCGACGATCTCTCCCGCACTGCCGGTTCCGACGTGGGGCCCGCCGGATCAGGTCGCAGGATCACCGTGGGAACCGAACGCGACCTCGCGGGCCTTGCCCCGGTTGACCTTGTGGTCGTTGTCGATCCGGACGTGTGGATTCTCGCTCCGAACTACCGAGCAGACGAGGATGCCCTGCGGCTCCTTGTTCGCGCGGTGTTCGCAGCCAGACCTGCCGGGGGCCGCCGCGCCGTTGTTCAGACGGCCCTCCCGAGTCACCCGGTGTTTGACGCGCTCCGCAGTGGCGATCCCGTTCCGTTCATGGAGGCGGTTGTCGCTGAACGCGAGGAGGCCGCGTTTCCGCCGGTAGGGGAGCTCATCGCCCTGGAAACCGATGCATTTGACTCGGCGGATCTACTGGCGCAGGCGGCGGGCGATGCGTCGCTGCTCGGCCCGGCACGGGAAGGCGACCGAGATCGGTGGCTGATCCAAGGACCTGACTTGGCCCGTGTGCGGCTGCGCCTACGCGGCGCCGTTGGCCAACTCCGCGACGCCGGCTTTCGCGTGCGCGTTGACGCTGACCCAATCGATTTGTAGTGCTGTTCACGAGCCGCGCGTCGTGTGGTCACTCTGCACGGGACTCGGTAGCCTGGTGCCTTCATGGCGATCTATCCCATTCGTGTGTTCCCTGACCCGGTCTTGCGGACGGAAGCGGCGGCGGTGACGGACTTCGGTCCCGAGCTTGCGCGTCTCGCCGACGACATGTTCGAGACGATGTACGACGCACCAGGTGTGGGGCTGGCCGCTCCGCAAATCGGCATTTCCAAGCAGGTCTTCGTCGCCGACATCGGAGAAGGCCCGTTTGTGATGGTGAATCCCGAGATTGTCGAAACGTCTGGAAAATGGAAGTTCGAAGAGGGCTGTCTCTCGGTTCCCGGATTCTGGTGGGAGTTCTCGCGACCCGCCTTCGCCCGGGCGCGCGGATTCGACCTCAATGGTGCGCCAGTGGAATACGCCGGCGACGAAATCATGGGGCGTCTGCTGCAACACGAGACCGATCATCTCGCCGGCACATTGATCCTCGAGCGCCTCCCGAGGCGAATGCGCAAAGATGCACTCCGGGACCTGCGGAGCGCCGTGCCACCGGGCGGCGGCTGATGAGGGCTGCGTTCCTCGGCACGCCCGCGGCTGCGATCCCGAGTTTGGCTGCCTTGATCGATGTCGCCGACATCGCTGCAGTGGTCACGAGGCCGGACCGTGCGAAGGGCCGGTCGGGCAAGCCGACCCCTCCGGCGGTGAAGGTAGCCGCGCAGGAGTGGGGGCTCGTTGTCGAACAACCGACGACTCGTGAGCAGCTCGAGGATGTGCTGCGACGCGCAGAGGCCGACATCGGGGTTGTCGTAGCGTATGGGAGAATCCTGACGCGGGCCGCACTCGAGACGACACCCGCAGGCTTCATCAACGTCCATTTCTCCCTACTCCCACGATGGCGCGGAGCTGCGCCCGTCGAGCGAGCCATCCTCGCCGGCGACGAGAGAACCGGCGTCAGCCTGATGCAGATCGACGAAGGACTCGACACCGGCCCGGTGATCGCCGCCGTTGAGACGCCCATCGCCTCGGACGAGACCGGCGGATCGCTCAGCGGGCGCCTCTCCTATCTTGGAGCGATGCTGATCGATGATGTTGTGCCGGATCTGCTGGCGGGCAGGCTGGAGGCTGCACCGCAACTGGGGATCGGTGCGACCGCGGCAGGGCTCCTCACTTCATCAGAGGCGCGCATCGATCCCAGCTGGGCGGTCGACTACGCGGAACGAGCCGTCCGGGCCTTCAACCCGCGGCCTGGTGCCTGGTTTGCCATGGAGGAAAAGCGTTTTCGCGTGTATGAGGCGTCGCTCTCCGAGGATGCGGTGACGCCCGGCGTCATCGCACCCTTCAACGGCCAGGCAGTTCTCGGACTGCACGGCGGCAGCCTCACACTCGACGTGATCCAACCCGCCGGCAAGGCAGCAATGTCCGGGACCGCATGGCTGAACGGCCGTCGCGGAGCGGGTGGTCGGATCGACGCGGCGCCGGAATGAAACGAGGGGTAGAGGCTCGGGTCATTGCGGCGACGCTCCTCCACCGGATCGTCGAGGAGGGCGCGTATTCGAACGTCGTGGTCCGGACCGGGACCCAGGACCTGGAGCGGCGCAACGCCTTGTTTGTCCAACTGCTCGTCTACACGGCGATTCGCTACCTCGACCGTATCGATCGCACCATCGACGCGCGAGTTACCCGCGAGGTCGACCAGATTGTTCGTTCCATCCTCCGGATCGGCGTCGCGGAGATCCTGTTCACCGACGGTGAGCGCCATGCCGTCGTCGACTCTGCCGTCGAAGCTACGCGTGCCTTTGACGTTCCCCGTGCCTCGGGTTTCGTCAACGGCGTCTTGCGCAACGTGGCCCGCCACGGAGAACCTCCGCTCCCGGACGGTCCATCGGGAGAAGCACTTCGCGTCGGAGTCCCGGAGTGGCTCTATAGAGACCTCGTGGCTGCGTACGGTGTGGACACCGCCACGGCCTTCTTCGAAGCGTCCAACCTGCCGACGCGAGTTGGCGTGCGCAGGCGATTCGGGGATGCCCCCGGGACACCCGCTCACGGGATCAACGACGCCTTCATCCTTGATGAGCTGACCGGCCACCGTGACGCGATTGCGAACGGCGATCTCGTCGTTTCGGACCCCGCTTCGACGGCGGTGGCGGCTGCTCTCGAGCCGCAAGCGGGAGATCGAATTCTGGATCTTGCCGCCGCGCCGGGCGGGAAGAGCCTTCACCTCTCCGACCTGGTGGGAGGTCGGGGTCTCATCGTGGCGATGGACCGGCACGAGCGGAAGGCGGCAGCTGCTCAACGACGAACCCAGGACCTGGGGGCCACCGTCCAATGGGTCGTTGGCGATGCTGTGTCGCCACCATTCGGCGAGGCCTCTTTCGATCGTGTGCTGCTCGACGCTCCCTGCACCGGACTCGGCACGCTCAGGCGACGGCCCGAGATCCGCCATCGAATTGACGAAGACAGCGCCGCAATAGCTGGGCGCCTTCAGCGCCGGATGATCGAGGCGGCGCTCGCCCTCGTGCGCCCCGGTGGACGCCTCGTGTATTCCGTTTGCACCGTCACGCCCGACGAAACGACCAAGGTAGTGGCAGGGACCGGGTCGCGAGCGCCGGCCGGGCTCCCGGGAGTGGCTCTTGATGGCGGTTTGCTCCTCGCTCCCCACCTCACGGGCACCGACGGGATGTTCGTGGCCGTCGTCGATCGATGACGGGCCATACCCAGGGTCGGACGTGGAGGTGTTCGCGAGGGTTCGCGCGGCCCAGAACCGGATACACTCGTCAGACGTGATCAGACCAGCGCGAATCGCACCTTCCATTCTTGCCGCCGACTTCGCCCATTTGGGGGACGAAGTCGGGCGGATCGAGGAGTTCGTCGACCTGCTCCATGTGGACGTGATGGACGGCCATTTTGTGCCGAACATCTCGCTCGGGATGCCGGTCATCTCATCGTTGCGAGCTGCGACCAGCCTCAAACTCGACTGTCACCTCATGACGCTGAACCCGGACGCCTACCTCGCGGACCTCAAGGGCGCGGGTGCGGACCTGGTAACCGTACACATCGAGGTGTTCCCCGATCCAACCAACGTCGCCGCAATGGCCCGTGATGTGGGTCTGGAATTTGGTCTTGTCATCAACCCGCCGACGCCTTTCGAGGCGATCGAGCCCTTTGTCGAGATGGCGGACATGGTCGTAGTGATGTCCGTGCACCCGGGCTTCGGCGGACAGACGTTCATCGAGTCCGTGCTGCCGAAAATCGAGCGTGTGCGGAAGTTCGTTGATTCCGCGGGCCTTTCGACCGATATAGAGGTCGACGGTGGGATCGATGTGACCACGATCCGGTCAGCTCGCGAGGCCGGGGCCGACGTGTTCGTGGCCGGGACCTCGATATTTCGAGAGCCGGACCCGGTTGCCGCCGTGCAGATGTTGAGAACGGCCATCGGCCAGTAGAGGGAATATGGGAGATCGGATCCTCGTCGTCGATGACGACCCGGACATCCTCCAGTATGTGAAGATGAATCTGGAACTCGAGGGGTTCGAGGCCGAGACAGCTTCGAACGGACTCGAGGCGCTCGAGATTGCGACGAAACACCCGCCTGCTCTGGTCCTGATGGATGTGATGATGCCGGGCATGGACGGGCTCACAACCCTGCGTCACCTCCGCAACGATCCGACCACCTCGAGTGTGCCGGTGGTGATGCTCACTGCTCGAGCCCTGGCGAAGGACCGGGTCAAGGGGCTCGATCTCGGGGCAGACGACTACATCACCAAGCCGTTCGCCGTCGAGGAACTGATCGCTCGGGTCGGCACGGTGATCCGGCGCGCCCAGCAGATGCGCGATGTCTCACCACTCACCGGGCTACCGGGGAATTTCAGGATCGCTGCGGAACTCGAGCAGCGCATTGAATCCCGGGCACCCATCGCAGTGGTCTACGGGGACCTGGACAACTTCAAGGCCTTCAACGACCACTACGGGTTCATGCGCGGGGATTCCGTCATCAAGTACACGGCGACCACGCTGACCAAGGCTGCCTCGGTGTGCGGTGATCCCGAGTCGTTCGTGGGCCACGTGGGTGGTGACGACTTCATCTCCATCGTCGATCCCAGTCTCGTCGAAGCTTTCTGCGACGACGTGATTCAGACGTTCGACGACGGCATCCTCGACTTCTACGACACGGCGGATGCACTTCAGGGCTATATCGAAGTCACCGACCGTCGTGGTGAACGCCACGCGTACCCAATCGTCTCGTTCTCCATGGGTGTGGTCACCAACCAGTACCGCGCGATTGCATCCGAATGGGAAGCATCGGCGATCGCATCCGAGATGAAGGAGTTCGCGAAGCGGCAGCCCGGCTCGACGTACTCCATAGACCGGCGGCAATAAGCCGAAGGCAGACCCGAGATCCGAGACTCGAGACTTGAGACTGCCCGCTCGTCCCCATCCGGTCTCGTGTCTCGTGTCTCGTGTCTCAAATACCACGCACCACAGACACGGCCGAACAGGGTGAAACACCGACTATTCTTTCTTCTGCCCCCTTCAGGGCAGGGTGCAATTCCCGACCGGCGGTGAAAGCCCGCGACCCCCATCCGTTGATGGGGTGGATCCGGTGAAACTCCGGGGCCGACGGTAACAGTCCGGATGGGAGAAGGAGGGCGTGTGACGCGTCGCGTTGAGGACAACCTGTTCCGGACGCACCGCGCGGACGAGTTGATGCGTCGGGCCATTGGTCTCACCGAGACCACGAGGCCGCATCCGAATCCGCGGGTTGGTGCGATCGTGGTGGACCAAGCCGGTGAGGTGGTCGCTGAGCGCGCCCACCTCGAAGCCGGGTCGGCCCACGCTGAAGCGGCAGCACTTGCAGAGGCCGGGTCGGCGACCCCCGGATCCACCCTCATCGTCACGCTCGAACCGTGTACGCACCACGGTCGAACGCCGCCGTGCGCCCAAG
The DNA here is from genome assembly GCA_942491345.1 of uncultured actinomycete. Classification (GTDB taxonomy): domain Bacteria; phylum Actinomycetota; class Acidimicrobiia; order Spongiisociales; family UBA5794; genus JAHEEL01. The sequence continues at coordinate 163,096 of CALOAN010000053.1, read as the reverse complement.
CGGTCATCGAAGCCGGCATCACGCGAGTAGTTGTCGGAGCGCTTGACCCCGACCCGCGGGTCGCCGGTCGGGGCGTCGCCCAGCTTCAGGAGGCGGGAATCGAGGTGGTCACCGGCATAGAAGAGCCGGCCGTGATCGCAAACGACCCCGGCTACTTTCATCACCGGTCGACCGGCCGTCCGCTCGTGACACTGAAGCTCGCTGCGACGCTCGACGGCCAGGCCGGCGCTGTCGACCGCACGTCACAGTGGATCACGGGACCGGAGGCCCGCTCCGACGCGCACCGGCTCAGGGCGGACAACGATGCGGTACTCGTCGGAATCGGGACGGTGATCGCGGACGATCCGCGGCTCGATGTGCGTATCGAGCGCTACGGCGGCCCTCAACCACGACCGATCGTTGTTTGCGGAAGGCGCGAACTCCCGCCCAACGCAGCGATTGTGCACCGCAACCCCATTGTGTTCACCGGCCGCGAAAGTGAAGCGATCGGACACAAGGGCATCAACCCCGTGTTGATGCCGGGAGCCGACGGGGTCGACCTCGAGGGCGCCGTCAAGTACCTCGGAGGTGAGGGTGTGCTCACGCTCCTTGTCGAAGGCGGGCCCGCCATAGCCGGGTCGGCGTTGAGAGCAGGAATCGTCGACCGAATCGTCCTGTACTACGGGGCACGGCTCGCGGCCGGAACCGGCCTCCCAGCCATTGCGGGAAGCCTCGAGACGATCGGGGACACGCTGGACGTGTCGATCGACGGCGTCACCATGCTCGGCCCGGATCTCCGCGTCGACGCAACCATCGAGAAAGAAGTGTGATGTTCACCGGAATCGTCAGCGAACTCGGCACCGTGGCCACCGCAACACCCGCCGACGGGGGAGCGACGTTCACCATCGCCGCCCAACAGACGTGCATCGGGCTCGCCATCGGGGACTCGATCGCCGTGAACGGAGTGTGTCTCACCACGATCGGGCTCGGCGATGGGAGATTCACTGTTGAGGCGGTGGTCGAGACGCTCCAACGAACGAACCTCGGGGAGCTGAGCGACGGTTCGATCGTCGACCTCGAGCGGCCGGTTGCGGCGGCAGGTGGCCGGTTCGACGGCCACGTCGTGCAGGGCCACGTCGACGGTGTCGGCACGATTCGGTCGATTGAGCCCGAGGGGGCCTCAAGGCGCATCCGCATCGCCGCGCCCGCCGAGCTCGCGCGATATCTGGTCGAGAAGGGATCGGTCACCGTGGACGGCGTGAGCCTCACCATCACCGCGGTATCAGCTGTGGCTGATCACGATCCGTGGTTCGAGATCGTCTTGATACCTCACACGCTCGATGTCACCGTCCTTGGAGTGCGAGCGGTGGGCGATCGGGTCAATCTCGAAGTGGACATTCTTGCCAAATACGTTGAGCGACTCATGGAGGCCCGCGGATGAAGTACGCGAAAATCGACGAGGCGATCGGTGCGATCGCCCGCGGGGACATGGTCCTCGTGGTCGACGACGAAGACCGCGAAAACGAGGGTGACTTGATCGTTGCCGCGGAGAAGGTCACTTCAGAGCACATCGCGTTCATGGTCAGACACACCAGCGGCCTGATCTGCCTACCGATGACCGGAGAGCGTCTCGATCACCTGAAGCTCCCGCTCATGGTGATGGAGAACACCGACTCCCACAAGACCGCGTTCACGGTCTCGATCGATCTGGCCGCCGGCACCACAACGGGGATCTCGGCCGCCGACCGGGCGCGAACTATCCGGTCGGCCGTCGACCCATCCGCAACAGCAGAGCAGTTTCACCGTCCGGGTCATGTGTTCCCCCTGCGATACCAACCCGGCGGGGTGCTCGTCCGTCCGGGGCATACCGAAGCAGCTGTGGACTTGGCGCGGCTCGCAGGACTCGCGCCTGCCGGGGTTCTGTGCGAGGTGGTGAATGATGACGGGTCGATGTCGCGCGGCGAGTCGTTGATGTCGTTCGCCGAGGAACATCAGATCCCGATCGTCACCATCGAAGACTTGGTTGCGTATCGCTGGCGGGAAGAGGCGCTGGTGACACGCGTCGCAGAGGCGGCGCTGCCTACCGACCTGGCGGAGTTCCGCGCGTTCGGATACCGAGCAATCGACACGGGGTCGGAGCACATCGCTTTGGTCCTCGGGGACGTGGCCGGCCGGAAGGACGTGCTCACCCGACTTCACTCCGTATGTCTCACGGGCGATGTGTTCGGCAGCCTCCGATGTGATTGCGGGGCGCAGCTGAGAGAATCGATGGCCCTCATCTCGGCCGAGGGCGAGGGGATCGTCGTCTACAACCCAACGCACGAGGGGCGCGGCACGGGCCTGCTCGACAAGCTCGCCGCGTACCGGCTCCAGGAGCAGGGGCTCGACACGGTCGAGGCCAACGAACAGATCGGCCATGAAGTCGACAGCCGTCATTACGGCGTCGACGCGCAGATCTTGCATGATCTCAAAGTCTCGAGCGTCAGGCTCATCACCAACAACCCCGAGAAGATCGGCCAGCTGCGGGAGTTCGGGATCGAAGTGACCGAGCGGATCCCTCTCTGGGTGGGGGAGAACAGCCACAACGAGTTCTATCTGAAGACCAAGGAAGTAAAACTCGGGCACCTTGGAGTGGGTGGATGAGCGAGCGCGCGCGTGGCGAGCTCGACGCCTACGGACTCCGAATCGGGATTGTTCGCTCCCTCTTCAACCAGCCGGTGACCGATGGCCTCCTGCAGGGTGCCATTGAGGTTCTGGAAGAGGCCGGTGCCGAAGACGTCACCATCATCGACGTGGAAGGGGCCTTTGAGGTTCCGGTGGTCGCCCAGCGTCTCGTCGGCGACGGGTGTGATTCCGTGATTGCACTCGGTGCGGTGATCGAGGGAGAGACGGATCACTATGCACACATCGCTGGACGGACGTCCGAAGGGTTGATGCGGGTGATGCTCGACACCGGTGTTCCGATCGCGTTCGGCATCCTCACCGTCACCGATGCGGACCACGCGCTGGCGAGAAGCGCCCCCGGGGAGAAGAACAAGGGTCGCGAGGCGGCGAATGCCGCAATCAGAACGGCAAACCTGCTGAAGAAGACCTGAGACTTGAGACGTGAGATTTGAGACCCGAGACTCGAAGTGCCCTTTCTCGTGTCTCATGTCTGATGTCTCGTCCTTGGCATCGCCTCGACGCCAGTCCGGCCCTCCCGACGCTTCGCATCCATGTTCGGCCGGGTCTCATTGAACTAGGAGACGGGCACGTCTACTCTTCGTCCGACAACTGACGCAAGCGGAGGCGCCTGCTTCCCACCCTGCCACCGAATGTGAGGTGCGCCGGGTTGATTACACAGGCAGCACTCGCGTCGTGCTGCCTTTTGTATTGGCACCAGGCGCCTGCTTCGTCGACACGTACGAGCAGGAGGTACTCCGATCAAGGAGCCCAGGGTCAACGAACGCATTCGGGTCAAAGAGGTACGTCTCGTCGACCCGGCCGGTGAGCAGATCGGCATCAAGTCGATCGAAGAAGCGCGGTGGCTCGCTTCGCAGCTGGAACTAGATCTCGTCGAGGTGGCTCCCGAAGCGAGACCGCCCGTCGTTCGCCTCATGGACTATGGCAAGTTCAAATATGAGCAGTCCGTGAAGGCGCGAGAGGCCCGCAAGAAGCAGACCCGCACCGTGATCAAGGAAGTGCAGTTTCGCCCCAAGATCGGAGCGAGCGACTTCGAGGTGAAGCGGCGGAGGGTCGTGCGTTTCCTGCAAGACAGCGACAAAGTGAAGGTCACCATGCGTTTCCGGGGGCGCGAAGTGACACATCCCGAGATTGGAAACGAGATCCTCACCCGCTTGAGCGACAGCGTCTCGGACTACGGCGAGATCGAGACCGCACCGCGGCTCGAGGGCCGGCAGATGACGATGGTCCTGGCCCCCTTGCGAAACGCAGACCGGGTGTCGGAGGAAGTCGAGGTCGACGACGAGGAAGTCATCACAACCGACGCGGCTGATGCAATCGAAGAAGTTGTTGTCGACGAAGAAGTCGTCGCTGACGAAGTGGACGAGTAGGAGAGTGGAATCGTGCCGAAAATGAAGACCCACAAAGGTGCCGCGAAGCGCTTCAAACGCACCGGGAGCGGGAAGGTGCGAACCACGAAGGCGTGGCGTGGACACAACCGCCACAAGAAATCACCAACCCGCTGGCGTCGCGTCAAAGGCAACAAGATCCTTGAGGGCGGGAACGAGAAGCGCATGAACCGCCTGCTGGGGAACTAGGAGTCATTCGATGGCACGTGTGAAGCGTTCGATGAACGCAAAGAAGAAACGCCGCAAGGTGATGGATCGCGCCTCCGGCTATGGAGGCGCACGGAGTCGCCGGTACCGCACCGCCCGGGAGCAGGTGATGCACTCGATGCAGTATGCGCATCGCGATCGGCGCGCCCGCAAGGGGCAGTTCCGCCGGTTGTGGATTCAGCGCATCAATGCAGCAGCTCGCGAGAACGGTACGACCTACTCACGGTTCATGGCCGGCCTGAAGGCCGCCGACCTCGAGGTTGACCGGAAGATGCTCGCCGAGATGGCGGTCAACGATCCGACGGCCTTCTCGGCCCTCGTCGAGGTCGCAGGAGCAGCGAGCCCGGAGTGACCCAGCCAGGACTGCCCGATCGATCTGAGAGAGACCCCGCACATGCGGGGTCTCCGTCCGACTGATGCGGATCGACTCCACGGCAAACGAGCGGATCAAGGCGGTGCGCCGGCTCCATCGCGGCCGCGAGCGACGCCGAACGATTCAGACAATCATCGAGGGCCCGAACCTCGTTGCGGCCGCACTCGAAGCCGGCATCGTCCCGCATGAGATATACACCGTTGAGGGCGGGATGCTCGCCGCTCGCTGCGAGGCGGCCGGCTCCAACGTCGTGGAGATCAGTGCTCCCGTCCTCGGGGTGATCTCGACCACGGTTGAGCCGCAGGACCCAGTCGGTGTGATCTCGATTCCCAGGCACCGCCCGATTGGTCTCCGGCGGACGGTGGTTGCCGTCGAGATCAGCGATCCTGGGAATCTTGGAACACTCATCCGATCGGCCGGTGCACTCGGGTGGCAGATCGCGCTGATCGGAGGAGCGGACCCGTGGAGTCCAAAGGTCATGAGGGCAAGCGCCGGTGTCCAGCTAACCCACCCGGCCATTGCATTGGAGTCATTCAGTCAGCTCCGAGGGGCCGGCCTCGAGCCGATCGCCACCACCGTTTCCGGGGGCATCGATCCGGGCTCACTCGATATCACCCAGCCGATAGCGCTCCTCATCGGCAATGAATCCCACGGTCTCCCTGCCGGCATGGTCGAGCAATGTGCGGCCTTGGTCACCATTCCACTCGCCGAAGGGGTCGAGAGCCTGAATGCATCAGTTGCCGCAACGATCGTGATGTATGCGCTTGGCCGCGAACAAACAACAGAGTAGGTAAGTAAGAAACTGGACATTTAGCGACGATCGCAATATCCTGATCGGTAACCCTGAGAAGGGACCGCCGTCCTGAGGAGATTCGATGCCCAGGCCCATCCTCCTTCGACTCACACTCGGACTGCTCGTGGTCGTCGCCGCGCTCGCAGCTGCGGCATGCGTTGGAGCCATGCCCGACCGTCGCGAAATGGCAGCCGGCGGCCCTGTTGTTGCGGCTGGTATGGCCACCTTCGATGCGAAATGTGCAGCTTGTCATACCATCGGCGAGGGACCTCTGGTCGGACCGGACCTCGCCGGTATCACGCTTTCCAGGGATCATGAATGGCTCGACGCTTGGATTCTCGACCCCGGGGCCTTTGCTGCGGTCGATCCCGACGCGGCAGCGTTGTATACCGGGTCGATGCCGGCCCTCGGTCTCGGCACCAACCAGATCGATGAGGTCGTGGCCTTTCTCGAGTCCAAGTCCGATGTCGCCCCGGCTTTCCCGGTACTGGCCGGGCCTCGAGAACTCTCTGCGAGCGAGTTCGACGAGGCCTCGAGCGTCTATTTCAACCGCTGTGCCGGGTGCCACGGCACGCTGCGCGCTGGTGCCACGGGTCCCAACATCCAGCCTGAGCGAACGCTCGATATCGGCACCGCCGGCCTCACGACGATCCTCACCAACGGACTGCCCGGGGGCATGCCGGCCTGGGGCGAAGCGGGAATCCTGACCGAGGACGAGATCGAACTGATGGCGAACTTCGTTCAGGTCGATCCTCCAACGCCACCGCCGCTCGACCTGGCAGAGATCATCGACTCGTGGAATCTGGTCGTCCCGGTCGCCGATCGGCCGACCGAACCCGAGACAGAGCGCGACTGGGAGAACTTCACAGGAGTCATCCTGCGCGACGCAGGGCAGGTCGCGATCATGGACAGCGACACACACGAAAAGGTTGCGATCATCGACACCGGCTTTGCCGTGCACATCCTGCGCGCGTCGGCAACGGGTCGCTATTTCCTTGCGGTTGGTCGCGACGGCCGGGTCACGATGATCGACCTTTGGACTGACGTACCCGAGATCGTGGCGCAGGTTCAGGGCTGTTTCGACGCCCGCAGCGTTGATGGAAGCAAGTTCGAGGGCTACGAAGACCAGTACATCATCGAGGGCTGCTACTGGCCTCCCCAGTACGTCGTCTTTGACGGCCAAACACTCGAACCCCTGGTTGTGCACGATGTCCTGAGCCCGGATATCAACGGCAAGGAACTCGAAGAGGTGCGGGTGGCGGCAATCGTTGCTTCACACTTCGATCCCGTGTGGGTCATGGGGTTGAAGGAGTCGGGGTACGTCGCGATCGTCGACTACTCGCAACCCGATTTTCCGCTCGTGAAGAAGATCCCTGCCGACCTCTTCCTGCACGACGGAGGATGGGATCACACGGGTCGGTACTTCATTACTGCGGCGAACGCTCAGAACAAGCTGATGGTCGTCGATGTGAAGACCCAGGAGCTGGTCGCGGGAGTCGAGACAGGCGAAACGCCACACCCCGGCCGAGGTGCCAATTGGGTGGATCCGGAATTCGGGTGGGTGTACGCAACCACCCATATCGGTGAGGGCAAGCTCACGCTCATCGGTGCCGATCCGGAGGGAAGTCCGGAGCACGCGTGGAAGGTCGTCCGCGAGGTCGAGCTGCCTGGTACGGGGAGCCTCTTCCTCAAGACCCATCCGAACTCTCCCTGGGTCTGGATGGACACACCGCTGTCCAACGTAGAGGAAGAGGCTCACCAGGCCTGCGTCTACAGCAAGGAGTCGATGGAACTCGAGACGTGTTTCGAGGTATCCGACCACGGGCGCGTCGTCCATTTCGAGTACAACAAGGCCGGCGACGAGGTGTGGGTATCAGTGTGGGATCCGGACGGCGAACTCGTGATCTACGACGATGCGACGCTCACGGAGAAGCTGCGGATTGCCGAACCCTGGCTGATTACGCCGACCGGCAAGTTCAACGTCTTCAATACGGCCAATGACATCTATTGATATCTGGGATCGGCGTCGGCGAATCGTGCTCAGGTCAGCAGGCTTCCCATGCCTCTGCGAGCGATACCGATGACAGTTGAGTCAGAAGGGCATCCCGAGCCTGAGACCACGCACCGTGCATGGCGCACGGATCAGAAGCGTCACACGTTTCGCCGCTCAGGACGCACGTGTGTGTGTCGGTTGGGCCTTCCATTGTCTCGATGAGATCGAGGACGGTAATGGTGCCAAGTCCGACTTCGAGTTGGTAGCCGCCACGAGGACCGCGAGACGAGCTCACCCACCGGCGCCGAACCAGCGGCGACATGATCTGAGGCAAGTACTGATGGGTTGTCTCGAGCGTCTCCGCGAGCTCGACACCGGAAAGGCGATCACCACGTGAGCAGAGTGTCTGCATCGCCCGCAGGGCGAGATCGGTCCGTTTCGCAAGTTCGAGACGCATTACTGAGCAGTCTACTCCGTAATTCGCCCTCTTCCGATCGGACCAGCGCAATCTTGCGCAACCCCGGGATTGCTCTACGCTGAGTCGCGTGAAACCGATCCGCCGATTCCGCTTCGCGTTTACGGACCCTCCGGCCCGGGCGAGCGTGCGCGGCTGATCACCACCGCAAAGACCAACGCCCGGGACCTCGTTCCGGGCGTTTGCGCGTCCGGCCGGTACCCGCCAGATCACAGGAGCAGGAGCCGTGGATCCCACCGCTAACCTCTCGGAACCCATGGAAATCAAAGAAGCACTCGAACGCTTGCGAGCCGGAGCCCCCAACCGTATCGAGCAGGCCGAATCTGTTGACGCGCTCGAAGACCTTGCGGCCGAACTCACGGGGAAGCGATCTCCGGTCGCGTCCGGTCGGCGAGCGCTCGGAACTGCACCGCCCGAAGAGCGTCGCGACCTCGGTCGTGCCATCAATGATGTTGCCGTGGAGCTGGACGCGCTCATCGATGCCCGCCGTTCGGTCCTCGAACAAGCAGAACGGGCAGAAGCGCTTTCTGCCGATCGTGTGGATGTCACGCTGCCCGGCCGCAGGCCGGCTCGAGGCACAATCCACGTGATCCAGCAGGTCATGGATGAGATCGTCGATATCTTCGTGGCGATGGGCTACACGGTCGCAACGGGCCCAGAGATCGAGACCGAGTTCTACAACTTCACGGCTCTCAACTTCGGTGTCGCACACCCCTCCCGGTTCGACAGCGACACGCTCTACGTCGACTACGGCGATGTTCCGGAGGAGATCCTGCTGCGTACCCACACGTCTCCAATGCAGGCACGGTACATGGAGCAGCATGACCCCCCGGTGTACTTGGTGGTGCCGGGCCGCGTGTTTCGACGGGATCAGGTCGATCCGACCCACTCGCCCGTCTTCCACCAGATCGAAGGACTGGCCGTAGATAGCGACATCACGTTCGGAGACCTCAAGGGCGCTCTCGAGCACTTTGCCCACGAGTTCCTGGGACCGGAAACACGCGTCAAGTTCATCCCGCACTTCTTCCCGTTCACCGAGCCTTCGGCCGAGATGCACGTGTTCACGAACGGCGGCTGGATGGAGCTTCTCGGTTGCGGAATGGTGAATCCTGCGGTGTTCGAGGCCGTTGGATACAACCCCGACGACGTCACAGGGTTTGCGTTCGGCATGGGTGCAGACCGCCTCGCCATGGTGCGCCACGGCGTCACTGATCTCCGACATCTCTTCGACTCCGACCAGCGCATCCTGGAGCAATACCGATGAAGTTCACACTGGATTGGCTACGCGAGTTCGTAGACCTGCCGACAAACGACCCTGAAGAGATCGCGGCGGCATTTGAGAGTCTCGGCCATGAGGTCGAGGGTTGGGAACGTGTCGAGACGAGATTCACCGATGTTGTGATCGGAAGGGTGCTCGAGGTCGGAGCGCACCCGAATGCGGACAAGGTTCGCGTCACCAAGGTCGACGTCGGCGATGAGGTGCTCGACATCATCTGTGGTGCGTGGAACTTCGACGCGGGCGCAATCGTGCCGGTGGCGAAGCCCGGTGCCGTTCTGCAGGGGGATTTCAAGATCGCCCAACGCAAGATCCGCGGCATCACTTCCAACGGCATGATCTGTTCAGAGGCTGAGCTCGAGGTGGGCGACGACGCCGACGGCATCATGGTGCTCGACACCGACTACCCCGATGCCGGACAGCATCTCGGGGAGGACTTTCTTCACCTGCTTCCCCACGATGACGTGGTGTTCGACGTGACGATCACACCCAATCGACCGGACTGCATGTCGGTCTATGGACTCGCACGCGAACTGGCGGCGTACTACGAGATCTCAATCATCGAGCCGCAGCTGGGCTACCCAATCGGTGAAGCTGTCACCTCGGTCGCGATCCTCGACGACATGGCCTGCCGGAGATTCGTGGGACGGGAGGTCCACGGGATCACCGTTGGATCCTCTCCGCACCGTATCAGGGCCCGGCTTGCTGCTGCCGGTGTTCGGCCGATCAACAACGTGGTCGACGCAAGCAACTACGCGATGATCGAATTCGGACACCCAACACACGCATTCGACGCCGACCGCCTCGGCGAGACGGTAGTGGTGCGACACGCCGCAGAAGGCGAGTTGGTCACAACTCTCGACGACATTGAGCGGAGTCTCCTGAGCACCGACATCGTCGTGGCCGATGCAACGCGGCCGGTGGCGATCGCTGGGGTCATGGGTGGAGCCGATACGGAGGTGGTCGACGAGACGAAGAACGTCCTCGTGGAAGCCGCATACTGGGATCCGCCGAGCGTGCTGCTGACTTCGAGACGTCTCGGTCTCCGCTCAGAAGCGTCGGCGCGATTCGAGCGGGGCATGGATCCGGAGTTCTGCAGGTTCGCAGCCGATCGCGTGGCGCAGCTGCTTGTCGAGACGGCCGGCGGCACCATTGCCGGTCTGGTCGACGCGTATCCGGCGCCACCCGTTCCGCGCGTGATCGACCTCTCAATGGATGAGATCGAAAGAGTGCTCGGCATTCGCCTGACCCCGGCGGCGGCCGCATCCCTCCTTCAGAGGTTGGGCTTCGGCGTCTCGGGCGGTGATCCGCTTCGTGTTGTTGTACCGACTCGGAGGCCAGATGTGGTCCGGCCGGTTGATCTCATCGAAGAGGTCGCCAGGCTCTACGGCTACGACAAGATTCCCGCCAGGCTTCGCTTGGGCGACGGAATCGGTCTCCCGGATCGGGAGCGTCGCCTCCGCTCGATGCGGTCTCTCCTCGTCGGCGCCGGCTACCACGAAATCATCAGCTTCTCGTTCATCGGCGCCGCCGATCTCGACGCGTTGGATCTTCCCGCGCACGATCCGGCTCGGACCGGCATTCCCGTTGTGAACCCGCTGCGGGACGAGGAGGGTGTGATGCGAACCACCCTGCTCGCCGGACTCCTCAAGGGTGCGGCGGGAAACCTCGCCAAACGAATCGACGACGTGCGGCTCTTCGAGATCGGGAAGGTCTTTCTCCCCGGCGACGGGGTGCTGCCGGAGCAGCCGGATCGGCTCGGGTTTGTCGCGACCGGCAGGTCAACCCAGAACTGGGACGGCACAACTCGCGGCTACGACGTGTACGACGCCACCGGCCTTTGGGATCTCATCGCGCAAGCGACGGGGATCAACAGTGCCGACGTGCGAGCCACATCCAAGGCACCCTTCCATCCGGGTCGAGCCACGCAGATTGTCGTGGATGGACGGGTTCTCGGCACAGTTGGAGAGATCCATCCCGCCGTCACCGGCGCCCTGGGCATCGAAGGCAGGGTGATCGCCGGCGAACTCGACCTCGATCCTCTGGTGGCAGACCGTGAGCCGTGGGTCTTTCAAGAGCCGTCGAGCTACCCGCCACAGGTGTTCGACCTCGCGTTCGAAGTCGATGCGACGGTCCCAGCCGGTTCGATCCTCGCGGCGATCGATGGTGCCGGCCGAGGCCTGGTCGAGAAGCGCAGGATCTTCGACGTGTACGAGGGCGACCCGATTCCGCCGGGGCGCCGGAGCATCGCAATCAACCTGGCCGTGCGTGCGCCCGACCGCACGTTGAGTGATGAGGACGTGACACCGATCCGTCGGGCGATCGTCGAGGCCGTGGAGCAGGCAACCGGAGCAACGCTGCGCGGAGAGGCATGAGCGGTCGCCTCGAGGTTGCCGATCTCGGGGATGGCGACCTCTCCCACGACGTGGTCGAGGCTGCGCAACAACTCCTCGGTTGGCGACTCTCGACCGCATTCATCGGCGTGCGCACGGAGGTCGTCATTGTCGAGACCGAGGCGTACCGTGGAGCGGACGATCCCGCCAGCCACGCCTACCGAGGCCTTACGGAGCGGAACGCAGCGATGTACGACGCGCCGGGGACACTCTATGTGTATCGGTCCTACGGGGTGCATTGGTGCGCGAACGTCGTAACCGGCCCGGTCGGCGAAGCGTCTGCCGTGCTCCTCCGCGGCGGGGTACCGCTGGCCGGCGTCGAGCGGATGCAAGAGCGACGCGGCCGTGTGGACCACCTCGCAGACGGTCCGGGCAAATTGTGTGCAGCGCTCGGAATCACGGGGGAGCATGACGGCACCTCGCTGCGGCATGGCCCTGTCCGCCTATTGCCGCGACGCACCGCAGAACCAATCGAGCTCGAGGCTACGACACGGATCGGGATCACACGAGCCGCGGACCGTCTCTGGCGGTTCGTTGCACGTGGCATCGACGGGTCTAGCCTTGCTCCCACATGAAACCAGCCCAGGAACAACTCGAACACATCACGCAGTCGGTCGATATCAGCCTTCCCGAAGGGGCGCTCCTCACCTTGCTCGAAGAGGACCGCCCGCTCAGGGTCAAGCTGGGTGTGGACCCCACTGCGCCGGACGTCACCCTCGGTTGGGCGGTCGTGTTCGATCTGCTCCGCCGCTTCCAGGAGATGGGGCACACCGCCGTGCTGATCGTTGGGGACTTCACTGCGCAGGTAGGGGATCCCTCCGAGAAGAGCGAGACGAGGAAGCGGCTCAGCGCGGTCGACGTTCGAACGTACGCCGAACACCTGCTTCCGGTCATCAAGACCCAGCTGCTGCCCGAACGGCTCGAGGTGAGATACAACTCCGAGTGGCTGGGGGCGATGAATATGCACGACGTCCTCGAGCTGACGTCGGAATTCACGGTTGCTCGGATCATGGATCGTGACGACTTCACAAAACGTTGGGCGGCGCACGAGCCCATCTCGATGATCGAGTTCATGTATCCGCTCCTCCAGGGCATGGATTCGGTGGCGATCCGTGCGGACATCGAGATCGGCGGCACCGACCAATTGTGGAACCTCCTCGTCGGCCGGGACCTTCAGGAACGCCGGGGCCAGCCCGGTCAGGCGGTCGCAACGGTTCCCCTGCTGGTGGGGACCGACGGGGCGAAGAAGATGTCCCAGTCGCTCGGCAACTACATCTCGGTACGCGACGAACCGGAGGACATGTTCGGCAAAGTGATGTCGATACCGGATGACGTGATGCCGGATTGGTACCGGCTGGCGGCGATGGCGACGCGATCCGAGGTCGAGGCGATCGAATCGGGCCTCGTCGACGGGACGGTGCACCCGGGGGAGGCGAAGCGCGAGCTCGGACGGCGAATCGTGACGATCCACCATGACGCACGGGCCGCAGAGCAGGCCGAAGCTGCCTTTGACCGGCTGTTTCGCGCTCATGAGGTCCCGGACGACGTAGCAACCCACACGGTCAGCGCCGACGACGAGGTGTCGCTTCCCGCAGTCCTCGCCGACGCGGGACTTGTGGCCTCTCGGTCTGAAGGACGGCGGATGATCAAGCAGGGTGCCGTGAAGATCGCGGGAGAGCGGACCGACTCGGAGTTCGTGGCCGTGTCGCTCATCGCCGGCTCCGTGATTCAGGTGGGAAAACGGCGTTTCGTGCGCATTGAGATTGCTTGAGCCCGGATGAACCCGGGGCGGCTAGTGTCTCGCACCGCAGAGAAAGGACCCCATGGCATCGAACAAGAACGAGTTCCCAACCTGGATGATCGTGGCATCCATCATCATCCTCGCGTTCCCCGTCATCTGGGCGCTGAGCCTCTTCCTTGACGTCCTCGCTGCGATGTCGATCGGCGGCATCCTGGTCGTGGTTGCGCTGGTCCTGCTCTTCATCTGGTTGAAGAGGCGCGTCGACGCCGCGCGCTAGGCGCCCGGGTGCAGCCCAGCAAGGGTTTGCGGAGTTATCTGCCCGCATCGATGAGAAACCCATCGGTGTGATTTGCGGTATATCCTGAACGTGCTTGAATACTGAATTAGCCGGCCAGTCCGGTCGGCAGTCAGCGCCGCCAACTCCGGCGGTGCTATACTGTGAGGCCCCCCACTCGGGCGCACGCGTGCGCTCGCGGAGGGATCCGGGCTCCTTGACAACTGAACAGCGTGTCAAAAGCCAATAGGCGCTCGACCAGTCGGCACCGTCCGCGGTGCAGTTTGGGATGAGCGCGTACAAATATCGGCCACGTCATCAAGGGACCCCCGTCCCCGATGTGGCCACCCTTTGAGAGATCGATCTCCAGATCTCATAGAGATCAGGCAATCTTTCTCCCATCATTTCGATGGAGAGTTTGATCCTGGCTCAGGACGAACGTTGGCGGTGCGCTTAATGCATGCAAGTCGAGGGAGAACCAGTTGAATCGTAAGATTCGGCTGGGGAAACCGGCGAACGGGTGCGTAACACGTGAGGAACCTGCCCCGAAGACCGGGATAGCCCGAGGAAACTCGGATTAATACCGGATACCCTCTTTGGACCACATGGTCGATTGAGGAAATGGTCCGCCGCTTCGGGATGGCCTCGCGGCCTATCAGCTTGTTGGTGAGGTAATGGCTCACCAAGGCCGAGACGGGTAGCTGGTCTGAGAGGACGATCAGCCACACTGGGACTGAGACACGGCCCAGACTCCTACGGGAGGCAGCAGCAGGGAATATTGCACAATGGGCGAAAGCCTGATGCAGCGACACCGCGTGCGGGATGAATGCCTTCGGGTTGTAAACCGCTTTCAGGAGGGACGAAAATGACGGTACCTCCAGAAGAAGGCCCGGCCAACTACGTGCCAGCAGCCGCGGTAATACGTAGGGGCCAAACGTTGTCCGGATTTATTGGGCGTAAAGGGCTCGTAGGCGGTTCAACAAGTCGGTCGTGAAAGCCCGGGGCTCAACCCCGGGACGCCGGTCGAAACTGTTGTGACTAGGGTCCGGTAGAGGTGAGTGGAATTCTCGGTGTAGCGGTGGAATGCGCAGATATCGAGAGGAACACCAGTAGCGAAGGCGGCTCACTGGGCCGGTACCGACGCTGAGGAGCGAAAGCATGGGGAGCAAACAGGATTAGATACCCTGGTAGTCCATGCCGTAAACGATGAACACTAGGTGTGGCGGACTTATTGACGTCTGCCGTGCCGAAGCTAACGCATTAAGTGTTCCGCCTGGGGAGTACGGCCGCAAGGCTAAAACTCAAAGGAATTGACGGGGCCCCGCACAAGCGGCGGAGCATGCGGCTTAATTCGATGCAACCCGAAGAACCTTACCTGGACTTGACATCATGGGTCTACCTGTAGAAATACGGGGTGCTTATGCGCCCATGACAGGTGGTGCATGGCTGTCGTCAGCTCGTGTCGTGAGATGTTGGGTTAAGTCCCGCAACGAGCGCAACCCCTGTCCTATGTTGCCAGCACGTAATGGTGGGGACTCATAGGAGACTGCCGGGGATAACTCGGAGGAAGGCGGGGATGACGTCAAGTCATCATGCCCCTTATGTCCAGGGCTGCACGCATGCTACAATGGGTGGTACAACGGGCTGCGATCTCGCAAGAGTGAGCGAATCCCTTAAAGCCATCCCTAGTTCGGATTGGAGTCTGCAACTCGACTCCATGAAGCCGGAGTCGCTAGTAATCGTGGATCAGCAATGCCGCGGTGAATACGTTCTCGGGGCTTGTACACACCGCCCGTCACATCACGGAAGTCGGTAACGCCCGAAGTCAGTGGCCCAACCCTCGTGGAGGGAGCTGCCTAAGGTGGGATCGGTGACTGGGATGAAGTCGTAACAAGGTAGCCGTACGGGAACGTGCGGCTGGATCACCTCCTTTCTAAGGAGCGACGGAGAGATCATTCACGATGATCTCGATGTTCCTAGTCAATCTATTGGTTATTCGGTCCGGCGCAGAGCGCCGGCCGTCCGGAAGGCTGCACCCTCGGGTGAGAGCGAACCGGTGGACCGGATCTCTGGATCGGGTCGGACACGCTGTTCAGTCGTGAGGGAGTCCGCTTGGTGGCCATTGGCCACCAAGTCGGAATTCGCCTCCGGCGCACTCTGCCTCTTCCGAGAGGTAGACGAGCCACGAGTTTGCTCCGCAAACTCGAATCTGTCGGCCTCTGGCCGACAGACCGCTCCTTGAGAACTGCATAGCGAGTACGAGTTAAAGTCAAAGTATTCAATATTTATCAAGCTACTAAGAGCTTATGGTGGATGCCTTGGCGTTCGGAGCCGATGAAGGACGTGGCAGGCTGCGATATGCCCCGGTGAGTTGTCAAGCAAGCGTTGACCCGGGGATGTCCGAATTGGTAAACCAGGCTGGGGTAATGCCCAGTCACTCCGGTCTGAACACATAGGACCGGTAGAGGGAACCGGGGGAATTGAAACATCTCAGTACCCCGAGGAGAGGAAAGCAACAGCGATGCCCTGAGTAGCGGCGAGCGAAACGGGTAGAGCCCAAACCGATGTGGTGTCAAAGGTCGACGCCGTTGCCATATCGGGGTTGTGGGACCCTTCAGACGGTGCGTCGAAGCCGTCATAGAGTTACAAAATCTGCAGGTAGGCGAATCCGCTGGGAAGCGGAGCCACAGGAGGTAACAGCCCCGTAGCTGAAACCTGTCAGATCTCTAGAGGGTGTTCCCAAGTAGCACGGGGCCCGTGAAATCCCGTGTGAATCCGCGAGGACCACCTCGTAAGGCTAAACACTTCCGAACGACCGATAGCGGACTAGTACCGTGAGGGAAAGGTGAAAAGCACCCCGGTGAGGGGAGTGAAATAGTACCTGAAACCATTAGCTTACAAGCAGTCGGAGGGATCACTTGTGGTCCTGACGGCCTGCCTTTTGAAGAATGAGCCGACGAGTTATTGGTATGTGGCGAGGTTAAGTCGAGTGACGGAGCCGCAGCGAAAGCGAGTCTGAATAGGGCGTCTAGTCGCATGCCATAGACCCGAAGCCGGGTGATCTATCCATGGACAGGGTGAAGCGAGGGTAAGACCTCGTGGAGGCCCGAACCCACCTAGGTTGAAAACTGGGGGGATGATCTGTGGATAGGGGTGAAAGGCCAATCAAACCCGGCGATAGCTGGTTCTCCCCGAAATAGCTTTAGGGCTAGCGTCGTATGTTCCGCATTGGGGGTAGAGCACTGATTGGGTTAGGGGGCCAACAAGCTTACCGACCCCAGTTAAACTCCGAATCCCAATGTGCCAAGTACGGCAGTCAGACCATGGGGGATAAGCTTCATGGTCGAAAGGGAAACAGCCCAGATCGTCAGCTAAGGTCCCAAAGTCAGAACTAAGTGGGGAACGATGTGGAGTTGCCCAAACAGCCAGGAGGTTGGCTTAGAAGCAGCCATTCCTTTAAAGAGTGCGTAACAGCTCACTGGTCGAGTGATCCCGCGCGGATAATGTAACGGGGCTCAAGTTCTGCACCGAAGCTACGGGTTCTCATCAACAACCCAGGCCCTTGCGGTCCAGGGGATGGGAGCGGTAGGGGAGCGTCGTGTGGCCGACGAAGCGGCGGCGGAAGCCAGCCGTGGAGGCCACTCGAGTGAGAATGTCGGCATGAGTAGCGAATGAGGAGTGAGAATCTCCTCCGCCGGATGTCCAAGGGTTCCTGGGGAAGGCTCGTCCGCCCAGGGTTAGTCGGGACCTAAGGTGAGGCCGAGAGGCGTAATCGATGGATAACGGGTTGATATTCCCGTACCACCACAGGCGCGTCCAGGCTGAATCCAACTTGCTAAGGAAAGCCCTTCGGGGCCTACCGACCCAGTTGGTAGTAGGCCAGCAATGGAGTGACGCGGAAGGGTAAGCGGACCCGGGCGATGGTTGCCCCGGGGTAAGCGTGTAGGACGAGATCCAGGCAAATCCGGATCTCACGAAGTCCGAGGCGCGAAGCCGAGCCGATCAAGGCGAAGCCGCTGAACGCCCATGCCGCCGAGAAAAGCTTCTAGCGAGCTCCTGTGGTGCCCGTACCCCAAACCAACACAGGTGGACAGGTAGAGAATACTAAGGCGAGCGAGATAACTCTGGTTAAGGAATTCGGCAAAATGGCTCCGTAACTTCGGGAGAAGGAGCGCCCCGGTAGGGTGTAGGACTTCGCGTCCGAAGCCCGATGGGGTTGCAGAGACCAGGCCCAAGCGACTGTTTACTAAAAACACAGGAGCGTGCGAAGTCGCAAGACGCTGTATACGCTCTGACGCCTGCCCGGTGCTGGAAGGTCAAGGGGATAGGTTAGCTCTTTGGAGCGAAGCTTTGAACTCAAGCCCCAGTAAACGGCGGCGGTAACTATAACCGTTAGACAGACATCTGAATGGCGGTTACAAAACCTGGCTATATGCTGGAACATCCGAGTATCCGACGGTACTCGTTCACAGACAAGGCACCTGTTGCCGGGTTTGTGAACAGTGATAATCCGTTCGGTGCGGACAATCAGCAGGAAACCGAAACCCACGCCCAACGACTCGATCCGTAGCGGATCACCAGGTCGTCGCGACGAGCGACCGACCCGGTCATCGAACACTGGCCCCTCAAGCCGGCGTTCGAGGCAACCGACTGCGAGTCAAGCATTGAACGTGGACGGCCATGCCTTCCCGGCATTCGTAACGATCGAGAGATCGGCCGATGTGGAAGTTGTGGTTCCTGGACGGAAGAGGACCCGAGTGTTGGCTGCATACGCAGCCGGCATGGGGACCGACGACGTTCAGTAGGGATCCTCAGAGACTGTACGCCGGGCGCTGCACGAGAAGCAGCGATGATACAGTCCGATCCTCATGGCGACGTGAGGAGCCCGGCAGAAATGACCGGGCCCGTTGCTTCACGTACTGAATTCCACGTGGAGTGCGAAGTAACAATCATGCCTAAGGTAGCGAAATTCCTTGTCGGGTAAGTTCCGACCTGCACGAATGGCGCAACGACTTGGGCGCTGTCTCAACCAGAGACTCGGCGAAATTGCAGTGTGAGTAAAGATGCTCACTTCCTGCGACAGGACGGAAAGACCCCGGGACCTTTACTGCAGCTTGACATTGGAGTTCGTTATGTGATGTGTAGGATAGGTGGGAGACCGTGAAGCGGTGGCGCTAGTCATCGTGGAGTCAACCTTGAAATACCACCCTTCTCATAATGGTCTTCTAACCTCGATCCGTTATCCGGATCAGGAACAGTGTCTGGCGGGCAGTTTCACTGGGGTGGTGGCCTCCTAAAATGTAACGGAGGCGCCCAAAGGTTCTCTCAGTCTGGTCGGCAATCAGACGTTGAGTGCAAGGGCACAAGAGAGCTTGACTGCGAGACCTACAAGTCGAGCAGGTTCGAAAGAAGGGCCTAGTGATCCCTCGGCGGCATGTGGGTGCGCCGAGGCCAACGGCTAAAAGGTACCCCGGGGATAACAGGCTTATCCTGCCCAAGAGTCCATATCGACGGCAGGGCTTGGCACCTCGATGTCGGCTCGTCTCATCCTGGGGCTGAAGCAGGTCCCAAGGGTCGGGCTGTTCGCCCGTTAAAGAGGCACGCGAGCTGGGTTTAGAACGTCGTGAGACAGTTCGGTCCCTATCCGTCGCAGGCGCAGGAGATTTGAGGAGAGCTGTCCTTAGTACGAGAGGACCGGGATGGACGCACCTCTAGTGTGCCAGTTGTCCTGCCAAGGGCATGGCTGGTTTGCCACGTGCGGAACGGATAAGCGCTGAAAGCATCTAAGCGCGAAGCCGCCTCCAAGATCAGATCTCCCACCGAATTAATCGGGTAAGACCCCTGGTAGACGACCAGGTTGATAGGCCGGAAGTGGAAGCGCAGTAATGCGTGGAGCTGACCGGTACTAATAGGTCGAGGGCTTGATTATGAATATCGCGACGGCAACTCGTACTCGCTATGGAGTGCTCAACGAGCGCTCAGAAGGTTTCGGTGGCAATGGCGGCGGGGTCCCACCCGTTCCCATTCCGAACACGGAAGTTAAGCCCGCCCGCGCCGATGGTACTTGGACCGAAGGGTCCCGGGAGAGTAGGTCGCCGCCGACATTTTGAGAGAAGGGCCGTCCCATTGAGGGGCGGCCCTTCTTGCATATGAACGATGCACGAAAGTCGGTGTGTGCCCAGCCGGTAGGCTTGGCTGCCGACGCGGAGGTCCCCGAGATGGCAAACGACAAGAGACGGAGTCCCGGCAAGGGAGCCTCCGGGCAATACCGGAGTTCGAAGCCGAAGCCGAAGGGGAAGAGGAGCGCCGGGCGCGGGAAGCCGTATCCGCCCAAGAAGGGACGTTCCGATTCGAGCGACCGATCGGAATCAGCCAAGCGCCGGCGCGACCTGAAGGGTGCTGCGGTGGATCTGCCGAATTGGGTCATCGAGGCGCTCACCCGGGTCACCCCGAAAGACCGCGTTGCACCCGCTCTGGAAGAACTGGGAGCGGCGTCCGCGGCGATGTCGGATGGTCGCTATCACGCTGCCGTGAAACACGCGAAGACCGCCAAGAACCTGGCCCCGCAGGACGCAACCGTCCGCGAGACGCTGGGCTTGTCGGCCTATCGAGTTGGCGATTGGGACACGGCTCTTTCCGAGCTCCGGGCGTATCGCCGAATGGCCGGCGATGCCACGCACCTTCCGATCGAGATGGATGTCCTGAGAGCGCTCGAGCGAGACCAGGATGTCGAAAAGGCCTGGGAGACGCTTCAGAAGGCCGATGTATCTGCCGCAGCGTGGAAGGAGGGCAAGGTCGTATACGGTACGTTCCTCCTCGAGAAGGGAGACGCGGGGGGCGCCTGGGACCTCACCGGACCCGATCGTGTCGGGCCGAACGCCAACGAGGCCGACCTTCGGGTTTGGTACGTTGCGGCGCGTGCCGCTGCCTTCAACGGCGAC
Organism: uncultured actinomycete; assembly: GCA_942491345.1. Lineage (GTDB taxonomy): Bacteria > Actinomycetota > Acidimicrobiia > Spongiisociales > UBA5794 > JAHEEL01. The sequence continues at coordinate 142,581 of CALOAN010000053.1, read as the reverse complement.
ACGGCGACTGCTCGGCGTATCGCCGACGCCATTGTCCTCAACGATCCCTCGTTTGCCGGCCTCGATGCGCTCGATCAGGAGATTGCCAAGCGTTCCTGACGCGAATCTGTCACGGGCACCGCGTAGCGTGAAGAGCCCGCACCTCCTCGAATCGAGAGGAGATGTCATGGACCTCAACATCGTGGTCGTTGCGGGACGGCTCGCAGCCGAGCCCGAGATTCGGGTATTCGACGGCGGCGCCACACTGGTTCGCTACCTCGTCACGACACGTCTGGAGACACCCCGTCGGCGTATCGATGTCGTCCCGGTTGTCTTGTGGGATGGCGACGAGAACGCAACGGATTTCGAACGCGGCGACCGAATCTGGGTTGCGGGATCGATCCAACGCCGATTCTGGAGCGACGACCACAACCGCCGGAGCCGGATCGAGGTGGTCGCCCACCATGTCCAGAAGCACGCCGCCGACGACGTTCTTCTCTCTCGGCCCGGGACGCCGCCAATGGTGGATGAAACGATGCGGGTCTAGCCTGCTCGCTCATGCGAAGAGTCCAGATCGCCTCAGCAACGGGTCTTGCCGCCGAAGCCGGCGCCGCCGTCGCAGATGCCGGCGGAAATGCAATTGATGCAGCGATCGGTGCGTCGATCGCATCCATGTGCACCGAGATCGGGATCATCGCTCCGGCAGGAAGTGGATTCGTCACGGTGTGGCCACGAGACGGCGATCCGATCGTGATCGATGGATATGCGGAGATGCCTGGCCGTGGGCTCGCTTCGGACCGATTCGGCGGCGGAGATCGAAGGGTCGAGATGAGCTACGGTGGCCACACCGAGACGATCGTGGGCTGGGGCTCGGTGGCCACCCCCGGTGCTTTCGCCGCCTTCGCCGAGGCGCACCGGCGGTATGGGTCGGTCGAATGGAGCGCCATCCTCGAACCGACCATTCGGACGGTTGAGGCCGGCTTCCCCGTGACGCGGGCATCGGCCGAGTACCTCGATCACTCACATCGCCTGATCTTCGGGTGGGACGACACGAGTCGGTCGATCACCCATCATCCCGACGGTTCACCGGTTGCCGAAGGTGACATCATCCACATCCCTCATCTCGCGGACACACTTCGCCTGGTGTCGGAAGGGGGCGCCGCGGTTCTCTATGACGGAGAGATTGGACGGCGGACCGCCGACGCCGTGCTCGCCGGTGGGGGAATCCTCACCCGTGAAGACCTTCTCGCCTATGCGGTCGCAATTCGGGAGCCGATCCGCTTTGAACTCGATGACTGGGAAGTGGCGACGAATCCTCTCCCGGCGGTGGGTGGTGCCGTTGCGAGCGCTCTGCTTCTTCTCGCGTCGTCGCCGCCTTTCGAAGGCTGGATTCCGAGAGAGGTCGACCGGATGGCGCGGATCCAGCGCGCCGTCCTGCGGTACCGCGGCGACCAACTCGACGACTACGGGACACGAACGCAGGCTGCTGAGGACCTGCTCAGGTATGCACGTGCGGGTGACCTCTCCGCGGTTGAACGCTCGCCGAGCACCGTGCACACGTCGGTCGCCGACACCGACGGGAACGCATGCGCAATCACCGTGTCGGCCGGCTACGGCGCCGGTGCGCTGGTCCCAAACACAGGCTGGTATCTCAACAACTCCCTCGGGGAAGTCGAACTCACGGCCGAAGGATTCCACTCTCTCGAGCCCGGGACCCGGCTTGTCTCAAACATGGCTCCCACGGTTGCGCGGCGGGCCGACGGATCGATGCTTGCCATCGGAAGCCCCGGCGCATCGAGGATAACGACCGCGATAGCCCAGGTCCTCCTCAACTTCCTTCACCTCGGCATGTCTCTGCGTGAAGCAGTTTCCCATCCACGGCTTCACGTTGAGGTCTTCGGTGGGTCGCCGATGATTGCCCATGAGCCGGGCCTCGATGTCAGGTCGATCGACGGCATGACGGCACGCCGATTCCCCGACCTGGCGATGTACTTCGGCGGAGTGCAGGCCGCCGTGTTCGACCCGATCGCCGGACTCTATGGAGCAGCGGACCAGCGCAGAAGCGGCGACACGGCGCGCGGCGGATTCGACTGACGTGGACTACGAGCACTTCGCCCGACTGTGTCTCGATCGTGTGCGGCTCGCGGCTCTCGGTCGTTCTGTCGAAGGAACGCTGACCGCTGACGAACTCATGACAGCAATGGGCGTCGATCGACGGACGGCGCTCGAGACCATTGCGGCACTTCGACTGGCCGGGATCACCGACGACAACGATCGTGTACGGATCGACGCACTCCGTGAGGTCGCCGGCACCCTGCCGAAACCCGAGGATGCTTCAGCGGCCATCACCGACGGTGAATGGACGCCCAGCGAGATCAAGGTTCTCGAGACGTACTTCTCAGGAGAGCGCCTCGTCGAGATTCCTGCCCAGCGACGCAAGCGGATGGTCGTACTCGAGCGGCTTGCGCAGGACTTCGATCCCGGCATCCGCTACGACGAGGCCGAGGTGAGTCGACGGCTCCAGCACTACCACCCCGACTACGCCGCTTTGCGTCGGTATATGGTGGAAGAGAGTCTCATGACGCGTGCGGAGGGTATCTACTGGAGGACGGGGGGGCGTTTCCTCGACCAGGTGGTGCCCGAATCGCCGGCAGTCGAAGCAGTGCCGTTCCGTGGTCCGATTCTTGCGACGGAGCAAAGTGACATCACGTTGGTCCCCTATGGTCGCGCCCTCCGAGCCGGTCTGCTCGCGGCAGCCAATGATGAGCGCATCACGCGGTTCATGACGGACCAGTTCCCCCATCCGTACACCGAGGCGGACGCCGACGCCTGGATCGCGGCATGTGAAGTCCAGGATCCGCCGCGGAGCTTCGCCGTCTTGATCGACGGCGAGCTGGCGGGCGGCGTGGGCTGTGAGCCAATGGGGGACATCCGGATCGGCACGGCTGAAGTCGGGTGGTGGCTTGCTCCGCAATGGTGGGGCAGAGGTGTCGCCGCGGTGGCGGTCAGGCGGTACATCACATATTGCTTCGAGGACCTCGACCTCCACCGGGTCGAGGCCGGGGTGTTCCTCTCGAATCCCGCTTCCGCGCGCGTTGCAGAGAAGGCGGGCTTCGTGCTCGAAGGGATTAGCCGGGACGCCTATCTCAAGAAGGGGGAGCTGGTTGATCGGCTGTGCTACGCCCTCGTTCGATCACAGCTGTCGCGACGCGGCTCCGTATCTTGACCACCCGCTACGCGTTCATGAAGTCTGGCGTCTGGATCGGCGGCGTGGTACTGGTGGTGGTCACCGTCGTTGCATTCGTGAATCTCGGGATGTGGCAGCTTCGGCGACTCGACGAGCGGAGGGCGCTCAATACGACGATCGCGTCGCGGATGGCGGAGGACCCCGTCGAACTGGCGCTCCTCCTGGCAACCGAAGGGGCTGATCCTGAGGCGCTGGAGTACCGCAGGGTCACAGCGGTTGGCACATACAACGCGGAACACGAAATCCTCCTCCAGGCCCGCACGCTCAACGGTGTCTCAGGACACAACGTCGTGACGCCGCTGGTGATGCGGGGCCAGAGCCTGGCCGTGAATCGCGGGTGGGTTCCGATCGACAGTCAAGGTCCACCCGTCCCGGAAGCGACCCCGCCCGAAGGCACTGTTGCTGTTGTCGGAATCCTGCGGGTGTCGGAAACGCGGGGTCCCACCGGGGTGCTCGAAGACGACGGCTCGTATCGGAAGATCGGGAGGCTCGACCTCGGACTTCTGGCTCCGCAATGGGGACCAGCCCTCATCCCGGTGTACCTCCAGCTCGAGAGCCAGGATCCGCCGCAGGATCAGTACCCGACCCCATTACCGCCGCCGGAGACCGGGGAGGGGGCACATCTGAGCTACGCGATCCAGTGGTTCGTCTTCGCTGCAGTAGCGGCGATCGGCTTTCCGATCCTCGTGGTCAGCACGGCGAGGCGCAAGGAAGCTACGACTCCTGAGAAGCCTTCCACGCCTTCTTCCGCTCCTTGAGGTCGGCGCGATCCTCAGGGGACTCGATCTCGGAGATGTTCGGCCAATCGGGGAGATGGCTTTCCCAGCCGTCGGGCGTCACACCGAATCGCTGGGCAAGAACCGCGGCGTAGATCCTTGCCTTGTAATCGCCGAATCCGGGCATGGCCTTGAGACGCCGCACGAGCTCATCTGCGCTTTCGACGTTGGCCCAGATAGCCGACGTGTCGCCGCCGTACTCAGAAGCGACAAAAGCAGCCACGGCCTGTACTCGCTTCGCCATGTTCCCCGGGAATCGGTGGATGGCGGGCTTCTCCCTGAACGCTGCCTCGAGAAGCTCAGGGTCCATCTCGGCGATGGCCTTGGGATCCAGATGACCGATCCGGTCGTTGAGCCGCGCGGGGCCGGCGAACGCCGTCTCGATCGGAACCTGCTGGTAGAGAACGATGCCGACGAGAAGAGCAAACGGGTCGTCGGCGAGGAACGCGTTGATCGATGGATCGTCGGTGTACGGGAGGATGTCGCTCATCGCGTGCTCCAGGTCGGTTGGCGGCACCGTAGCCTTGAACGTGGACGAAGGTAGGGTGCCTGCCATGGAGGCCGCATGACCGAACGCATCTATTCGACCCGAGCGTACGAGCGCACGATGAAGGCGAAGGTGGTCGATTCGGACCGCGACGATGGTCGCGTGCTCCTGGATCGCACGGTCTTCTACCCCGGCGGCGGCGGGCAACCGCATGACACCGGCTCTCTGGTCATCGGCGACGACCGGATCGATGTGCATCGGGTGACCCAGGACTCCCGAGGTGTGTGGCACTGGCTCGACACGCTCCCATCAATCGGCACGCAGTTGGTCGGCGAGATCGATTGGGACCGCCGGTACACACTGATGCGAACCCATACCGCGATGCACGCCATGTGCGGGGTCATATGGGAGCGGTTTCAGAGTCCCGTGACCGGCGGGAACATGTCGCCCGGCGAGGGTCGGCTCGACTTCGAGATTCCGCAATGGGATCCGGAGGATCGGGATCCCATTGAAGCGGAGCTGAATCGCCAGCTCGAACTTGCTCGCCGCGTCGAGGTGTCCTTCCTCGACCGCGCAGCAGCGGACCAGGATCCCAGCCTGATTCGCACCAAAGTCAGTCTCCTGCCTCCTTCGCTCACGGAAGTGCGGGTGATCGATATCGTGGGTCTCGACCGGCAAGCCGACGGAGGGACTCATGTCGACTCAACGGGGGAGGTCGGCGCGATTCGCATCACGAAGACCGAGTCGAAGGGCAAGGGCTTTCGGAGGATTCGGTTCTCGCTCGACGGCTAGCTAGCCGGATGTGGCCCGAGCGCTGGTCTTGAGTTCGACGAGGAGGCCTTCGAAGAAGCGGGCGAGGGCGGCTTCGGCAATACGATGCATCGCCATCCGATCGACGACGGCCCCAATCCTGCCGAGCGGCGGTTCATACGAAGCCAGCAGCGAGATCATCGTGCGTTTCTCGTCGATGGGTTCGATCTCGAGGTCCGCAGTGATGGCCGGGTAGGCGTCACCGTGATCGATCGGCTCCCACGAAAGCTGGACGCGGCCCATCGGGAGTCGTCCTGGGACGTCGGCATAGTCGGCGACTCGGAAGCAGACGTCCTTCACGAAGTGAACACCCGCCACATCCATGTCGAGATGGGCCTCGCCCTCGTGGAGCCAGTCGACGCCGATGCGCCGAGGAGCGTCGAGCGCAGGGAGCGCGCGATCGTTCAGGAGCCTCCGCACGGTTGAGTAGGGAACGCCAACCGCGTTGTAGAGCTGGACGTACTGTTCGTGCATCGAAGTCATCGAACCACCTAATCCGCATCCTCCGTAGGGGCTTGGGACCCTTCGATGTTGGGACCTTGGTCCCCGAATCCCAACGCTCGTCGGCAGGAGATTCCCGCCGAACGCCATCATCGACCTCCCCGGCGCGTCAAAGGCGTGTGTTTGCAGGCGTTCCCGCGTCCTTCACAGTGTCGGCCACTTGACAAAGCCGCATGGTTGAGGGTTCCTCCTGCGTTCCCTCGAACATGAGACTTCGGTCCATCGCCTTGACCGCTGTTGCCCTGTCGCTGCTCGCATCGGCATGTTGGCGAGTGACGGTCAGGACAGATCCCCCGGATCGATCAAGGCATCAGAGGCGGATGCGACCGGGATTGCCGACTCGGTGCCCTTGCGCCGGCTCTTCGTGATCTCGGCGATCGGTCCGGCGCTCGGAATCGTGGCGATGATCAAGTTGCGATCGAGCAAGACTGTCGGACTTTCGACATAGCGGAACGGATCTATCCGTGGGAGCGTTGCACCTAGCAACGACCAGAGGAGGGCGCATGAATTGGTTCGGCTTTGCGACATTCTCCGCGGCGGTCGCCCTCGTAGCCACGGCGTGCGCAGCATCGCCCGATGACGTCGGCGACGCGGAGCCACCTGCAACGCCACCATCGTCTTCAGAGAGCTCAGCGCCATCGTCAACTGCGACGACTGAATCGGCTGAAGTTCCCACAGGACCGTCCGCCCTCACTGAGCCACGATCCGACGTGTTCCCCCCGCCGCTCGTGCCGATCGACGAAATCATCTCCGGCGGCCCACCGCCCGATGGGATCCCGTCCCTCGACGCTCCGATCCTCGTCGAGGTGGCAGCTGTGAGCGACCAGCTCGAGCCCGCCGAGTCGGTCGTAGCGTTGGAGATCAACGGCGATGCCCGCGCCTATCCGGTGCGGGTGATGATCTGGCACGAGATCGTCAATGACACCGTCGGGGGTGTTCCGGTCTCGGTGACCTACTGCCCATTGTGCAACTCGGCGGTGTCCTATCGCCGTGAAGTCAACGGAGTCGAGACCACGTTCGGAACTTCGGGCAGCTTGTACGCGTCGGCGCTCGTCATGTACGACCGATTGACCGAATCGTTGTGGACCCATTTCGACGGCCGCGCTGTGGTCGGTGTGCTGGCGGGTGCACAACTCGAGCCACTTGCTTCCCCGCTCATGGCGTGGGAGGACTTCGTTGCCACGTATCCGGATGGCCAAGTGCTCGACTGGACGCAGACGGGGCACTCGCGTGATTACGGCAGGAACCCATACCTGGGATACGACGATGCCGACACCGAACCGTTCCTCTTCCGAGGGATCGTGGATGATCGCGAACGAGCGAAACAACGGGTCGTCGGCATCACGGTCGACGAAGCCTCCGTGGCGTATTCGATGGCACTCCTGGCCGATGGCAACGGGAGCGCAACCGCGGTCACTGTCGGTGATCGAGACCTCGTGATTCTCTGGAAGCCGGGACAGGCATCTGCTTTGGATGCATCAACCGTCGAGGGGGGACAGGACGTTGGCTCAGTAGGCGTCTTCGCGGCCGAGCTCGCCGGAAGCCCCGTGACACTTGCGGCGCAGGACGGGAGATTCATCGACGACGAGACCGGCAGCACCTGGACAATCGCAGGAATCGCCGTCGAGGGACCCCTGAAAGGATCCCGCCTGGAGCGGGTCGAACACCTCGACACGTTCTGGTTCGCGTGGTCCACGTACCGCCCGGACACGCTCCTGATCGACGAATGACCACACCGCGCATTCAACGGTTTACAGATAGTGGTGACCCCGATACAATGAAGTGCACGTACAGGGGAATGTACGCATAGGCTAAGGCCGTGGAAGGCATTGGGGGCTGAAATGGGGAATGAGCGCGGTATCGCGGTCATTGGGAGCGGATACGTCGGAACAGTCATGGCGGCGTGTCTCGCCGACCTTGGAAACGACGTCATCGGCGTGGAGATCGATCCCGAAAAGCTGGAGTTGTTGAGCCGCGGCGTGGTTCCCTTCTTCGAGACCGGGCTGCAAGAGCGTCTTGTCTCTGGAATCGAATCCGGCCGACTCACGTTCACCGACAACTACCAGGTTGCGATGGACAACTCCGAGATCGTCTTCCTGTGTGTGGACACTCCGCCGGGCACGAACGGCCACCCGAACATGAGTTCAGTCGCGGCCGCGGCGCGTTCGATCGGCTCCGCGTTGTACGAGCCCCACATCATCGTCACGAAGAGCACGGTGCCCGTCGGGAGCGGGAGTTGGCTTGAAGCCACGATCGAAGCGGAGCTCCCGGTCGGCGTCGACCGCGATGTGATATGTGTGGTGAGCAATCCTGAGTTCTTGCGTGAGGGCGCAGCGGTTGAAGACTTCATCCATCCCGAACGTGTCGTTGTTGGCGGCGATTGCGGCGAGGCGGTCGACAAAGTCGCCAACGTCTACGACAAGATCCTGTCCCAGTCGTTCGAAGGCGGCGACCCGGCAAACAAGCCGGTACTGGTGAAGACCGGCCGTGCCACCGCCGAAACCATCAAGTACGCCGCAAACGCATTTCTTGCGACGAAGATCAGCTTCATCAACGAAATCGCCAGCATCTGCGAATGGATCGACGCCGATGTCGCGGAAGTTGCCCACGCAATCGGACTCGACTCACGAATCGGGCCGAAGTTCCTGGACGCCGGCGTCGGCTGGGGAGGTTCCTGCTTCGGCAAGGACACCTCGGCACTGGCCTCGATGGCGCGTGAGCAGGGGATCGAACCGTTGATCCTCGATGCCGTGAAGCGGGTGAACACAAACCAGCGCCATGCGATCGTGCGCAAGCTCCAAGACCACCTTCGGCCCCTGCGCGGGCAGAGGATCGGGCTGCTCGGGCTCGCCTTCAAACCCGGCACGGACGACACCCGAGACACCCCGGCAATCACCATCGCACGCTCGCTGGTGGAGAAGGGTGCAATCCTTCGCGCCAGCGACCCGATGGTCAACAGCTTGCCTGAGGTCCCCGATCTGCGGGTCTATTCCGACCCGTACGATGCGGTGTGTGACGCCGACGCCATCGTGCTGCTCACGGACTGGCCGGAATTCTTGGCGCTCAACTTCGAGAAGGTCGCCGACTGCATGCGCGGGCGGGTGGTCATCGACGGGCGGAACGCCTTCGATCCGGCCGTAGTGCTCGGAGCCGGTTTGATCTACGAGGGTGTCGGACGGTACACCAAACACTTCTAGGCGACCGTCGGCGCTGCTCACCGGTGCCATTTCTGGAATGGCCTGCACTGAGTAACCACTGCTGCGACTAGATTTGGCCCCGCAATCGGAACTTACGCGCAGGGAGTCCGCCATGAAGGGTCACGTGATCGCTCGACACCGCCCAGGTAGGGGGTACACACGGGTCGCCCTGGTGGCGATGCTGATCGCCTCCTTCTTTGTGATCGCGCCGCCCGCACGAGCGGCATACGCAGTGGTGATCACGGAATCCGTCGGTTCGACGGACGTGACCGAAGGCAGCACGACGGACACCTACACAGTGGCGCTCGAGGACGCGCCGGGAGCGAATGTTCTGGTGACGGTGACGGCGGATGCGCAGGTGAGGGTGAACGGTGGGGCCTCCGTTGTCCTGACATTCACGACAACGGACTTTGCCACGCCGCAGACGGTGACGGTCTCCGCGGTTGATGATGCCGTTGATGAGGCTTCCCCGCACTCCGGGATCATCACACACGCTGCGACTTCGGCGGACACGAACTACAACATCTCGGGGCCGTCGGTGACGGCGAATATCACGGACAATGATTCGGCCGGGGTGTCGGTGGTGCAGTCTGGTGGTACGACGAATGTGACTGAGGGTGGTGCGACCGATACCTACACGGTGGTGTTGACGTCGCAGCCGACGGGCAATGTGACGGTCACGGTGACGGGTGATCCGGATGTGACGGTGAACAAGGCGACGTGGTCTGCCGTTTACGGCCGGGAACTGGTCGACCCCGCAGACGGTGACGGTGACGGCGGTTGATGATGCGATTGTTGAGGGTGGTCATACCGGCACGGTGACGCATGGGATTCAGGCGGGATCGGCAGCGGAGTATCTCGGGATCACATCCGGCGCGTCGGTGACGGCGAATATCACGGACAATGATTCGGCCGGGGTGTCGGTGGTGCAGTCTGGTGGTACGACGAATGTGACTGAGGGTGGTGCGACCGATACCTACACGGTGGTGTTGACGTCGCAGCCGACGGCCGGGGTGACGGTGACGGTGACGGGTGATCCGGATGTGACGGTGGACAAGGCGACGTTGCCGTTTACGACCGGGAACTGGTCTACCCCGCAGACGGTGACGGTGACGGCGGTTGATGATGCGATTGTTGAGGGTGGTCATACCGGCACGGTGACGCATGGGATTCAGGCGGGATCGGCAGCGGAGTATCTCGGGATCACACCCGCGTCTCCGGTGACGGCGAATATCACGGACAATGATTCGGCTGCTGTGTCGGTGTCGAAAGCGTCGGTTTCGGTGACCGAGGGTGGTGCGACAGATTCGTACACGGTCGCCTTGTCGTCTGCGCCGTCGGCGACGGTGACGGTGAATCTGGCTGGTGGCCCGGATGTATCGCTTTCGGCGTTGGTGCCGTTCAATTCGGGGAACTGGTCAATCCCGCAGACGGTGACGGTCACGGCGGTCAATGACGCGATCGTTGAGGGGCCGGAGGTGGCGACGATCACGCACACCGCTTCTTCGGCGGACACGAACTACAACAACCTGTCGGGGCCGTCGGTGACGGCGAACATCACCGACAACAACTTCAGTGTCGGCTTCGAACTCGCCTCCAGTGCCGTCGCCGAAGGGGACACCGGCTCGGCGCCCGCAATCGTCAATCTCGTTGTGGACACCAACGGGCTGGCCGCCACCACGGGGCCCGCCGTTCCCGCGGGGGCAACGGTGCAGGTTGTCCTGACCGGTGGGACGGCCGCCGGAGACGACTTCACGTTCACATCTCCGACGCTGGTATCGATCGGTAGTGTGGCCGATGGCGCGACTGTGCCGGTGACGCTCACGGTGACCGGCGACACGCGCAAGGAGTTGAATGAGACTGTAGTTCTCGGATTCGGGACCGTCTCAACCGGCGGATTGATCTCGCCGAGCGGCAATGCTCACACTCTCACGATTCTTGACAATGACGGGCCTCCTGGGTTCTCGGTGCTCGATGCAACGCCCGTCAAGGAAGGGCCAGGATTGGTGACGCTATCCTTCACCGTCGCGCTGCTCCCTGCTGCGAGTGGACCGTTGACTGTTGACTACTCGACGGCGAACGGTACTGCCGTGGCGCCTGGCGACTACACAGCAATCGCTCCCACAACGTTGGTGTTTGATCCCGGTGACACGCTGAAAGGTCGTCGAAGTCACCGTGCGCAACGACACGATCGACGAGATCGACGAGACGGTCTTGCTGAATCTCAACAATTCGCCCGTGGCTGCGATTGCGGATGCCCAGGCGGTCGGCACGATCAAGGACGACGACAACCAGGCGCCGACGATTGACAGTTTCCTGATCACCGATGCTGCCGGGAATCCGAAGACGACCTTCAACATCGGTGAGACCACCAAAGTGAATGTTCAATTCAGCGACCCCGGCGTGGCAGACACCCACGAAGTGCGTGTGTCGTGGGAGGATGGATCTCCGGACTTCTACCAGGTGATGCCTGGCACCGGAGTGGCGACCAGGACCGTTGCCGCCACACACACATACCAGGTTGCTTCGCGGCACACGATCACCGTCATCATCACCGATGAAGAGGGTGCGTTTGAGCGGAGGGATGCCGTTCCGATCATCGTGGAGGGCAGCTCGAATCTCGATACCGTCGGCCTCGTAGAGCCGGGCACCGGGATCTGGCACCTGAGGAATGCACTCGGCAACGTTACGACGTTCTACTACGGGAATCCGGGTGACTATCCGTTCGTCGGCGATTGGGACTGCAATGGGACCGAGACCCCGGGTCTGTATCGCCAGAGCGACGGCTACGTGTATCTGCGCAACAGCAACACTCAGGGGATCGCTGATATCCGGTTCTTCTTCGGCAACCCGGGTGACATCCCGCTTGCCGGCGACTTCAACGGCAACGGGTGCGACACCGTCTCGATCTACCGACCATCGGAAGGTCGCGTCTTCATCATCAATGCGCTCGGAGCAAACGACGGTGGCCTGGGGGCTGCAGAGTTCAGCTACTACTTCGGCAACCCCGGCGACAAGCCATTCGTCGGTGACTTCAACCGCAACGGAATCGAGACGGTCGGACTCCACCGGGAATCCACAGGATTCGTCTACTTCCGCAACTCGCATACGCAGGGTATTGCCGACAACCAGTTCTACTTCGGCGACCCAGGGGACCGGCTGGTCGCCGGCGACTGGACTCGCGACGCCATGGACACGCCGGCGCTCTTCCGGCCGTCAAACACCACCATGTACTTCCGACACAGCAATACGCAAGGGAACGCCGACGACCAGTTCGTGTGGGGCCAGCCACCGTTCCTCCCCGTGGCCGGCTACTTCGGACTGTGAGCGTCGGCGCCGGGGCACACCTGGTGCTTTCGCGTCGCACCCGGACGATTACGGGCTTGGCCTCCCGGTGAGGATCCTGCAGGTCCACAACGCGTACTTGCAGGAAGGTGGCGAGGACCGGGTCGTGGCTGTGGAGGCGGCCGCCCTGCAGGACGCCGGTGACGAGGTTGTTGTAGCCCGGGCGGCCAACCCGGAGACCATCGCGGCACAGTCTGCGTCCTATGTGATGGCTCCATGGAACCCGAGATCGGCGCGACGGATCACCGAAATGGTCGACCTCCATGCCCCGGATCTGGCCCACGTACACAACACGTGGTACCGCCTCACGCCGTCCGTCATAGGTGCGCTGAAACGTCGGTCGGTTCCGGTCGTCATGACGGTCCACAACTATCGATTGATGTGTGCCAACGGCGTGTTCTTTCGAGACGGTTCGCCGTGCACGGATTGCCTCGGGCGCCAACCATGGCGGTCGGTTGTTCACCGGTGCTATCGAGACTCGGCTGCTCAGTCCTTGATTGCCGCGGGGACGATTGCGCTCAACCGCGCCGTGAACACCTGGGAACGCGGCGTCGACCGCTTCGTGGTGTCGACGCCGTTCGTCGGCGACCGACTTGCGGAGGCTGGCCTTCCGCGCGATCGGATGCGGGTGGTGCCACCCCTCGTACCTGACCCTGGGCCGAGAACTCAGCCGCCGTCGGCGTCGTCGGCGGTGGTGTACGTAGGTCGAATTGAAGAGGGGAAGGGACTCGGCACGGTCCTCGAAGCTTGGCGCCGCGTGCCGGCGCCACTCGAACTCGTGGTGGTCGGAGATGGGCCGCTACGCGCTTCGCTCAAGGCGCTCAATCTCCCGCGAGTCCGCTTCCTCGGTTGGATGGATCGCGCGGACATGGAACGGGTGCTGCGATCATCGCGTGCGATGGTGTTTCCCTCGCGGTACTTCGAGACGCTTGGCTTGAGTCTCGCAGAGGCGTTGGCGGCCGGCCTCCCGGTGATTGCTGGAGCGGTTGGCACGAGGCCGGAGGTTCTCGGTACCGATGGGGCGGGGTGGTTCGTTGAACCCGGGGACGTGGACTCATGGGAATCGGCGTTGGTGGCCTTGGCCGACGACGAGGCTGTCGATCGAGCCGGTGCTGCCGCCCGATCTCGGTATATCAGCGAATTCGAGCCTTCAATTGCGCTCGAACGCCTGAGGACGGTCTATCGGGAACTTGTGGACGGTTGATCAGCGTGTGCCGGAAGAGCCCACTGCCTCGATCGTGGTCCGGGTCAGGCGATGGCGGCGAGCGCCCGGTCTGCGATGACCTCGCCGATTGCCAAGGATGCTGTGGCTGCGGGTGACGGCGCATTGAGCACATGGAGCGCACGGTCGGACTCCTCGATGGCGAAGTCATCAACCAGCGTTCCATCCTTCAGGATTGCCTGCGCTCGGATCCCCGAACCGCCTCGGCTGAGATCGTTCGCTCCAATCCCCGGGATCATCTTGCGAGCCGCAGCGGCATAGAGGCGACGGCTCCGCGATCGGATCATCTCACTGCCCCCGGTGCGCCAGTAGCGCGCGCCGAGACGCCACAATTCGGGCGCCGTTGCCATCTCGCGCATGTCGGCGAGGCTCACACCGCCCTCTCCGCGGTAGTTGTGCCGTCCGAGCGCCACCACGGCGTTAGGTCCTACTTCCACCGCGCCATCGATACGGCGCGTGAAATGCACTCCGAGGAAGGGGAACCTCGGATCCGGGACGGGATACACGAGATGTCGGACGAGCGGGGATTTCTCCGCTGAGAGCACGTAGTACTCGCCCCGGAACGGGACGATGCGCAACTGCGGATCTGCGCCGGCCATGCGGGCGACCCGGTCGGAGTGCAACCCCGCACAGTTGACGAGATACCTCGCTGTCATCTGATCACCGGTACGGGAGGTGAGCCGGTACTCGGGTCCGGCGTGTTCGATCGCCACGACATCGAAGCTCGTTTGGACCTCATGGCCCGACGATTGCAGCAAGGAGACCAACTGGCGGGCTACGCCGCCGAAGTCCACAACACCGGCTTGGGGGACGAACAGGGCTTGGATGCCGGTCGCATGTGGTTCGTGCTCCCGAAGGCCCGCTTCGTCGACCATCTCGAGGTCCGCAAGCCCGTTGGCGCGACCGCGACGCTCGAGGTCGTTCAACGTGTCGATCTCCGACGCCGACGTCGCGATGATCACCTTCCCGGTATGTTCGATGGCGACGCCGTGCTCCGCGCAGAATTCAGACATCTTCCGTGCTCCATCGACGCACAGTGCGGCCTTCTGGGATCCGGGCTGGTAGTAGACCCCCGAGTGAAGCACCCCGCTGTTGCGCCCGCTTTGATGTCGCGCTACTCCTGTTTCGGCCTCCACCACGCGGAGGCTCAGGTCGGGGTTCGACGTCGTGAGCGCATGGGCCGTAGCAAGACCGACCAGACCGCCGCCGACAACAACAACGTCGGAGGAGTTAGGCATGGGATCGGCAGCCGGACCTGGAGATCAAACGCGTCACCGACTGCTCCTAGTTGTGGTAGCGGGCTTCCGACGGACGCCCGAAGACACCGTGCTCGAGCGCGGGCGCAAGTTCCCGGATCCCGTCGTCGATCGACCAGTCGGCGGTGAAACCCAGGCGCTCGGTGATCTTGGCGAAGTCCACGCGATAGGAACGAGGGTCCTCGTTGCGCTCAACGAATTCCAGATCTGTACCGGGCACCAGGCGCTGGACGGCTTGTCCAAGCCCGATCTTCTGGATGTTGTTGTCGTTCGCTCCGACATTGAAGACCTCCCCGGTCACGATCGCCGGGTCGGCGGTGAGGACGAGACCGATCGCCTTCGCGATGTCCTGCACATGGACGAAGGGACGCCAGAACTGTTCACCATAGATCGTGACTTTGCCATCGATAACCGCTGCCGCCGTGAAGTCTGAGACAAGCAAGTCAAAGCGCATCCGCGGGGACATGCCGAACGCTGTCGACAGACGGAGAACGGTCGGCGCGAAGTCTGGCCCGGCGGCGCCGATGATCAACTCCTCGGCAGCCACCTTGGTCTCGGAATATGGTGAGATCGGCATGAGCGGCGCGTCTTCCTTGATCGGGCCGCTTGCGTCGGAGACGCCGTAGTTGCTGCAGGTGCTGGTGAACACGAACCGGGGCACTCGGTGACGCTGTGCTGCGTCGAGGACCTTGGCGGAACCGTGCAGGTTCGTCGAGACGGTCAGCTCGGGATCACGATTGCTCGCCGGTTCACCGACGATCGCCCCCAGAAGGACAACAGCATCCTGGCCGGGCATGACCTGATCGAGCAGCTGCCTCCGACCGGAGGTCGCCAATCACGAGGCGATATCGATCCTGACCGTTGAGTGGCAGCAGCGATTCGCCTCCAAAAAGGAGAACGTCGAGCACGGTGACGTTGTGTCCCTCCCGCCAGAGGCGATAGACCAACGGCGATCCGACGTATCCCGCTCCTCCAATGACCAAGATGTTCATGCGATCTCCTCCCCTGCGGTTCCGGTGTCGCTTTCTGGCAAGAACTCGCCGCGCAGTTCGTCGAATGTGGCAATTGCCCGTGCGTAGTCTTCCTGGCGGCCGATGTCGAGCCACCGGCACTCCGCCAGCGAGGCCCGCACTTCCCTTCCTTCTTCGACGAGTCGCGTCACGAGCGTGGGGATGTCCATGTACTCGCCGTGCGGAACGAGATCGAGCGCCCCGCGCGAGAAGACGTAGACCCCCATCGAGACATCACCCGGGAACGTTGGCTTCTCGCGGTACCCAGTGACGCGGAGCCGTCCGTCGAACTCGATCAGGCCGTAGTCGATCTGTACGTTGAGGCGGTGGCAGGCAATGGTGAACTCCGCTCCCGACGTCACATGGCTATCGAACAGCGAGCGATAGGGGAGCGTTGTGAGAACGTCACCATTCATGACGAGGAACGTCTCCGGGAGATCCTCGATGAGCTTGATCGGGGCAACCGTGCCGAGGGGCGTCTCTTCACGGGAGTAGTCGACCTTGACTCCCCAACGACTGCCGTCTCCGAAGTACGCCTCGATGAGCTCCGCGAGGTGGCCAACCGCCATCGTGATGTGATCGAATCCTGCAGACCGGAGCTGCCGAATCACGATCTCGAGGATTGGCATGTCACCGACCGGAACCAACGGCTTCGGAAACGTCACCGTGTATGGGGCGAGGCGTGTGCCCTTCCCGCCGGCGAGAATGACTGCTCTCATGTTCAACTCCTCTGCCTGGCGTCGCGGTATTCCATCGCTTCGCGGTAGATCTCTAGCAATCGGTCGAGATTGTTCTCAATTGAGTACTTTGCCTCGAAGTCGGCCCGAACCGACGATCGCATCTGCCGCAAGGTGTCGGGGTCTTTGGAGGCGTCCGACACCAACCGCGCCAGCTCGGCCGCATCACCGGGCTCGAAGAGCCAACCGGTGAGCCCATCCTCGACCATGCTCGCCATGGCTCCGAGCCGACCCGCGATGACCGGGGTTCCGCGGGCAAAACTCTCGAGGATCGTGAGTGGTTGCGCTTCGTAGGTTCCCGACGTGAAGACCAAGAATCCGGCCTCGCCGAGCAGACGGTTGACCTCTTCGCGTGGGGCGAATCCCAGGTAGTCGACGTTCGGCATACGAGCCGCGGCGGACTCAACCTGCGGACGCAGCGGCCCATCGCCGGAGATCTTGAGCGGCACTGGGCGATCGAGCTGCTCCCAGGCGTCGAGCAACGTATCGACCTTCTTTTCGGGCGAGAGCCTGCCGAGGTACATCGCGAAACCGCCGGCACCGGTTCCGGGCCCCGGATCGGGATCGAGGAAATTCGGCTTGAGATGAATACGTTCGCCCGGGAGGCCGGCCTCAGTCATCTTCTCCTTGATGAACGTCCCTGCAGCGATGTACGCGTCGGCGCTCTGGGGCGTTCCCAGAAGGTTGTGGACTGCCAGCGTGGTTGCCACGACCGTGCTGCCGGCCCGGCTCCCGCGGTAGCAGCTGTGACGTATCGCCGGCCATGGGACGGTCAGCCCGAGGCAATCTTCACAGGGCTTTCCGTCGCGAAAGAGGATGCCCTTCGGACACGCCCAGCGGTAGTTGTGGAGCGTGTGGACGACGGCGGCGCCGGACGCGTGGGCGGCCTTGAATACGGCAGGAGAGAGCTGTGGCAACGTGTTGTGAATGTGAACCACGTCCGCCGATACCAACCGCGCGGTCCGAAGGAGTTCGTTGTATGCCGATCGGTTCCAAGGAGCCTGGACGGCAGTCAGTGAAACATCGATTCCGGACATCTCGGTGTTTCTGCGAACGAACTCGGTGACCTGGTGTCCTCCGGCGCGCAGCAATCTCACCTCATCTTCAAAGACTTGGTCTTCTCCGCCGCGTTCGCGGAAGTAGTTGTGGCAGACGACAATGTTCAATGTGTTCGTTCCAACCCTGGATCGATGGATGGTCGCGGCTGCAGCGCAGAGCGTCGCGACCCTTCACCGGGTGGTGAAGGGACCGTGCGGTGGGCGCTCGATTCGGTGGCCCGCGAGCATCCAATCGCGTTCGCGTGGTCCACTAGCCCGCCTTCTCGGGGGACCGTCGCCCGCCTCGGAGCCGATTCGCCAGAACCTGCCGAGCGAGCAGCATGAGATAGGCGGGGTTGTTCCACAGATACCGGCGCCAGAGCCGGCGGGGCTCCTGGGACAGGCGGAACAACCATTCGAGTCCGCTGCGCTGCATCCAAGCCGGTGCCTGCGCCTTCGTCTCAGCCAGGAAGTCGAATGCCGCGCCAACACCCACGAGTGTGACTCCGGGAAGGCGATCACCGACGCGTTCCATCCAGAGTTCCTGTTTCGGCATACCCAGTCCAACCCAGACGATGTTTGCGCCGCTGACGCGGATTCGCTCGAGCATCGCCTCTTCCTCCTCCGGGGTCGGCGTGCGGAACGGGGGCGATTCGCTGCCGACGATCTTGGCTGCAGGCGCGAAGTCCGCGGCCCGTTTCTGCAGCAGCTCGATCGTCTCGGGCGTCGAGCCGAACAGGTAGTGGCGGTGCCCGGGCAATCCGGCGACCAGCGTGTGGCGCATGAGGCCGGGTCCGTACACCCGCTGTTGCTCAGGTCGTGCGGTCATCCTGATGGCCCATACCAACGGCACTCCGTCACACGTTGCGATGTCAGCGTTGTTCAGGGCTTTTCGCAGCGCCGGGTCCTTTCGTGCGCTCATCACCGAGTGCACGGTGCAGATCGCGATCGTCATCGCCCGATCCGATGGAGCTTGGTCCAAGAGGCGCATGACTTCCTGGTACGAGGTCATGGAGATAGGTGTACCGACTACCGGAGTCTTGGCAGGAAGGTTCACAGCACACTCCGGCTTGGGGCGCCACAGGAGCAGCACCACGGCGGCTCTCGCGCAACATCAGTATTCAGTGCCGGGCCAGTCTCCAAAGCGCATCCTCCCCATTGCGAAAACCGTCGAACAAGGTGATTCTTCACCACCGCGAGAGGGACCAAACAGGCCCTGAGTTCGACGGATCCCACTATGCTAGTGAGTCAGCGGGGCTCTGGGCACACACACAGCAAGGGGGAGCCGATTTTGCTGGACAAGCGCGTCCTTTCCTGCTCGACGAGCGGCGGCCGCACCGTTCGACATGAGCGGCGCCCGTGATTGTGCGCGAAGGGACGCCGATCCTGCTCACCATCCTCTCCGACTCGGACCCCGGGTGGCTCCTCGTCGTCGCAGGCACGGCCTTGGCCTTCTGCGGCGCGATCCTGGCTGCGGTCCTCACGGCGCGCCGTGGGTACAGTCCACCGGCGCGCGCGGATGTCCCGCTCCAGCGGCCCGGATCCCGCGCCGCATGAGGACGAATTGGATTACGCCGCCAACGAGCCGCGGAGCGTTCGGGTGCTCGAGGCCCTGCTCCTCGGCGTCATGTTGGCGTATGTCCTCTTCGATCGGGCGTTCGCCTGGGTTCACGTGCCCGGCACGCCGCTCTTTGTCGGCGAGTTGGTGATCGTGATCGGGGTGCTGGTTCTGCTCGGCATGCACACGCAGCTCGGTGCCATCGCGCGAACGTCGTCGTCGATGGTGGTCGTGTTCGTGTTCATGGCGTGGGGTGCACTGCTTCTCGCCTTCGGCCTACCGACGTGGGGCGAGGATGCCATCCGCGATTCCGCCATGTGGTACTACGGGATCATTGCGATATTCGTCGCCGTCTTGCTCGTTTCGGATCCCCGGCGCGTCAACTCCTGGCTAAGACTGTTCGGCAGGATCATCCCATGGATGCTCGTTTGGTTCCCGATTGCCATAGTGCTTGACGCGGCATTCATCGAGCAGTTCCCCGATGTCCCCGACAGCACGGTCTCGATCGTTTCCCATCGCACTGGAAACGTTGCGGTCATGGCGGCGGTTGCACTGGGGTTCCTCTGGCTCGTTGATCGCGACAACAAGATCTACAATCGCCGTCAGCGGGGCATCCTCACAGCCCTCGCTACGGTTGTGCTGCTGTTTGCCGCAATGCGGAACCGGGGGGGCTTCGTCGCCGGCGGAGTGGCGCTGCTGATCGCTTTCGTCTTCCTCCGTGGTGAGCGTGCAAACATGGCCGGCATCATGGTCGGGGTTGCGATCCTGCTTCTGACCGTGGGCCTGTTCGGGAACGTTGAGGTTGAGCTCTTTGAAGGTCGCGAAGTCTCGATCGATCAATTCATCGACAATGCGGCGAGTGTGGTCGATCCATCGTCAGGCGGACAGAGGCAGCAATCCACGACCAGGTGGCGGCTGGCAATTTGGGGGCGCGTCCTGGAAGACGTCTCGCAAGACCGGCCCATTGCCGGGTTCGGCCCGGGACCGGATCTCGGAAAGCTCTACAACGTGTCCGGCGACGCGGACCAACCACTCCGGAACCCCCACAACTCGCATGTCGGTGTCCTCGCACGAACGGGCATCGTCGGCGCGGCTCTTTGGGCGCTCTTGTGGATTACCTGGCTGGTTGAGATGGTCTCTCTTCGGAAACGGCTGCTCAGGCAAGACCGCTCCAGTGAGGCGGCTGTGGCGGGTTGGCTCATCATCTCTGTCGTTGCGATCTTGGTGAACGCCATCTTCGATCCGACGCTTGAAGGTCCTCAGGTCGGTTGGTGGTTGTGGGGTTTCCTCGGATTCGGAATCGGCATGTCAGTGCTTGAACGCTGGAACCGGCTTCCCGGGCTGAATCTTGGTGCGAAGACTCCAGTCGATCGTTCCGCGGTGGTGACGGCACCTTGACCTCAACCGATCCTGCTCGAGGACCGCGAGAGACGAGCGGTGTTCGCTCGAAGCTCCCAGCTGGAGTCCTGGATGCGTCATTCGCATCACTCGCAACGTTCGTCTCCGGCCTCGTCGCAGTCAATGTGTTCGATGCTGCCGATCTCGGGATCTACGCCGTGTTCTTCTCTGCGTTCACGTTTGGCCAGCTTGTTGCCTACCAACTCATCTACGTTCCCGCGGAAATCGTCGCCGTCTCTCGGCGCGGTGTGCTCCGCCTTGCGATCTTCGACGACAGCTTTCGGCTCGGTTCGTTGCCGTCTCTGGCCGGAGCATCGCTGGCGTTCCTGGCGGCGCTCACGACGGCTCCTCTCGCGTCGACCCAGCTCACGATTGCCCTGACGGCTAGCGCATTTGCGGCGACGCTTCTCTCGCCGTCGCAGGACCACGTCCGCCGGACGCTGCACATTGCAGCCAATTCGTGGCAGGCCGCAGCGATGTCTTTTACCCAGTTCCTGGTCACCCTCACAGCAACGGGCATCATGTTGCTGCTGGACGTGTACGTCGGTTGGATTCCATTTGGCGCGCTCACCGCAGCCAATTTCCTTTCGCTCTCCTTGGGATTGATCCTTGTCGCGAAAGACCGCCGCCACGCGAAGTCCAATACTCGTATTCGCTTCTCGGAACTCGTCGCTCAGGGCCGCTGGCTCTTGCTCCAAGCCGCGATTCCTGCTGCGGCCGCCTTTGCCACCGCCAACGTGATCATCTATCTCGCCAGTGAAGAAGCGCTGGGGTACGCCGAAGCTGCCCGCATCGTTGCCCAGCCGATTGTTGTTCTCGCGGCAGGCCTTATCTACCCGCTCCGTCCGCGTGCCATGGAGGCCGCGCTCGATCGGGACCTGGCGGGGTCGATTCGTGTGGAGCGAATCTACATCACGATTGTGGTCCTGGGGGGTCTGGCATACATGCCCCTGGTTGGCGGAGCGTGGTTCTGGAATCCCATGCAGTACCTCGTGCCTGCCGCCTACGAAGTACCCGGCCTTGTACCGGCCACGATCCTCGCGAATATCGTTCTGGCGAGCATCTTCCTGCTCGTGAACGAGATGATGGCCGCCGGCAGGGGAAAGACGCTCGCACTCATCAACGCGATCGGCGGGGGAGTCCGCATCGTGGTTGCGCTTTCGGCGGGGCTAATCGGAGCGTTTGCCCGCCCCGTTGCCGAAGCGTCCGGCGAACTCGCCGTAGCGGCCGGGCTTCTTCGGAGCCGTCGCGGAATCTATGGCAGCAGCACGAAGAGCGATCCGGACGCCTGAACCACGGATCCGAGTCGGACACCACACCTTATCCGCCGCGCCTGCCTGACTAGTCACTTCGCGCGTCCATCGACTGATTCCCTCAAGGCGGCTGACGGCGGAGCCGAAAGCTCAGAGGACAAGCAACCACGGGAGACATCATGGGTGCATCTTCATTTGCGCGTTCCGCAACCGTCGGACCAAACGAAAACCCTCCACGCCGCTACCGGAGGGCCCTCCTCGGCGGAGTTCTGGCACTGACCCTGATTGCCGCCACCCTTGGCATCGGGATCGAACCAGCCCCGGCTCGAGGCCGCACGCCGGACACGATTGTCCTCGTTACCGGCCAAGGCAGATTCACACTCCTTTCAGAACTCTCTCCGGAAGCCAAGACCCTCGTGCTCACCTTCGGCAATCCGGGCGACATACCTCTGATGGGCGACTGGGATTGCGACGGAGACGAGACACCCGGCGTCTATCGCCCGTCGACAGCACGTCTGTACCTCCGCAACTCCAACTCATCGGGGATCGCCGACAAGAGCTATGTGTTCGGCAATCCGGGCGATCGCCCCGTCGCAGGCGACTTCAACAAGAATGGGTGCGACACGGTCAGCGTCTATCGCAACAGTGGCTCGATGGTGTACATCAAGAACCACCTCAGCGACGGCATCGCCGATTCACACTTCATGTTCGGCAACCCCGGCGACCGCGCCTTCTCTGGCGACTTCGATGGCGACGGCATCGACACGATCGGCCTTCGCCGGGACGCTCTCGGCATCGCGTTCCTTGCCCGAGCGAACACGTCGAGCCTTGCCGACGCTTTCCGCTTCGGTGATTTGGGTGACCAAGTCATCGCAGGGGACTGGGATGGCAACGGCACGCAGACAGTTGGGGTATACCGGCCATCAACGGGTTGGTTCTACTACCGCAACTCCAACACGACCGGCGTCGCCGATGGCTCGCTGTACGTTGGGCGGGGCTTCACCGTCCTGACCGCATCGGGCATCGACCCAAAGTCGATCACTGGTGATCCTTTCAAGCCGGTTGAACCCGAGACGACCGCGCCGACCCCGCCGACCGCGCCGGCTGCTCCGTCGGCTCCGGTTTCGACGGGTGGTGTGGTGTCGGTGGCTGGGTTTGCTCCGCCTCCGCCGCGTGCGGTGTCGGGTCCGATTGATGTTTCTGAGTCGGGTGTGGTGATTGAGAATCTTCATATCTCGAATCCTGGTGGGGTGTGTGTGACGGTGACGAATGCGTCGAATGTGACGATTCGGAATTCGACGATTGGGCCGTGTGGGGATGAGGCTGTGTATTTGTCGGATGTTGATGGTGCTGTGGTGGAGGGGAACTACATCACGGGTACGGGGAATGGTGTGTTGGTGCATCGTTCGGATTCGGTGCGTGTTGATAGCAATGCGTTTGTTGATGCGGGTCGGAACTTTGTGCAGTTCGACAAGGTGAATGGTGCGGGTTCGTCGATTTCGGGGAACCGGGGTCAGAACGAGCTTGGCGGGACGAATGCTGAGGATCTGATCTCGTTGTATCTGTCGAATGGGACGGCGTCGTCGCCGATCCGGGTGGTGGGGAACCATCTGCGGAACGGTGGTCCGTCGGATTCGGGTTCGGGCATCATGCTCGGCGATGGTGGCGGGTCGTATCAGTTTGTTGAAGGCAACGTGCTGGTTGAGCCGGGCCAGGTCGGGATCGGTGTTGCGTCGGGGACGAATATGACGGTGCGTGGGAATGTGGTGTATTCGTCGGCGTTGCCGTGGTCGAATAGCGGCATCTACGTGTGGAATCAGTATGACCAGGCGTGTGGGAATGTCGAGGTGTCGGGGAATCGTGTGAACTGGACCAATGCTGATGGCCGGTCGAACTCCTGGTGGGAGGGCGGCGGCTGCGGTGAGGTCAACAACTTCGGTAACGATTGGGACGCACCCGTCGGACCCAACGACTTCTAACCAACCGTCCCTTGTGCCGTCCCACCAACCGGGACGGCACAAGCGGACGCCCCGTGCGCTACACAGACCATCGTGATAACGTGGCACCCTGATCAGCAACGCGGTTCACAAAAGGACTAGTTAACAGTCACGCCGTGACCGGACAATCGTCGAGAACCGCGGTTGGTCACCTAACCGATGCACAGCTGAAGAAATGCAGTGCAGAGATAGGTCTGGGCGAGCGCTGCGCCCCTTTCGGCGGACGAGTATTCCTCGTGCCCGCACCTCACCAGGCTTGTGCCGTAACCCCTTCAGGGAGGGTGGTAGATGTTTTTCACAGAAATCGATCCGAACCGGACAAGGCAGAGACATCGTCTCCGCGTCTTGATGGTCGCTGCTGCTGCTGCCGCCGCGATCCTCATCCCAGTCCAGCAGAGAGCAGAAGCAGCCGAGGTATGCACCGGGCCGGAATGCGACACCGTCGCGTTCGTCAACGATGCATCCCAGTTGTCGTTGTATCAGGACCTCGTGCCGTCGTCACCGATCGGGACGTTCTACTACGGCGACGTCAACGATGAACTGCTCATGGGTGATTGGAATTGCAACGGAGAACAGACTCCGGGTATGTATCGCAGGTCCACCGGCTCGGTGTATCTGCGCAACAGCAACGATCCAGGCGTAGCCGATCTCACCTATGTGTTCGGGAACCCCGGCGACGTACCCGTTGTCGGAGATTTCGATGGGGACGGCTGTGACACGCTCGGGATCTACCGTCCGTCACAGAGCCGGTTCTTCATCAGCAACTCGTTGAGTAGCGGCGTTGCAGAGGATTCGTTCGCATTCGGAACGTACGGTGACATGCCGATTGTTGGCGACTTCGATGGAGACGGAGTGGACACCGTCGGCATCTATCGGACACAGGGTGGCTTTGTCGGGCTTCGCAACAACCCGGGCGGCGGCACGGCGGATCTCGCGTTCTACTTCGGGAACCCGGGGGATCAGCTCATCGCGGGTGACTGGGATGGCGACGGCATGGATACGATCGCGGCATATCGGGTATCGAACGGCACGTTCTATCTCCGGAACGACAACCGCACCGGGATCGCGTCCTATTCGATGCCGGTCGGTCGATTCCGCAGCGCTGTGAGCGCCAGTGGTATTGGTGAAGTCCAGAGTGCTCCGGCTCCGGCTGCTCCGGTTTCGACGGGTGGTGTGGTGTCGGTGGCTGGGTTTGCTCCGCCTCCGCCGCGTGCGGTGTCGGGTCCGATTGATGTTTCTGAGTCGGGTGTGGTGATTGAGAATCTTCATATCTCGAATCCTGGTGGGGTGTGTGTGACGGTGACGAATGCGTCGAATGTGACGATTCGGAATTCGACGATTGGGCCGTGTGGGGATGAGGCTGTGTATTTGTCGGATGTTGATGGTGCTGTGGTGGAGGGGAACTACATCACGGGTACGGGGAATGGTGTGTTGGTGCATCGTTCGGATTCGGTGCGTGTTGATAGCAATGCGTTTGTTGATGCGGGTCGGAACTTTGTGCAGTTCGACAAGGTGAATGGTGCGGGTTCGTCGATTTCGGGGAACCGGGGTCAGAATGAGCTTGGCGGGACGAATGCTGAGGATTTGATCTCGTTGTATCTGTCGAATGGGACGGCGTCGTCGCCGATCAGGGTGGTGGGGAACCATCTGCGGAACGGTGGTCCGTCGGATTCGGGTTCGGGCATCATGCTCGGCGATGGTGGCGGGTCGTATCAGTTTGTTGAAGGCAACGTTCTGGTTGAGCCGGGCCAGGTCGGGATCGGTGTTGCGTCGGGGACGAATATGACGGTGCGTGGGAATGTGGTGTATTCGTCGGCGTTGCCGTGGTCGAATAGTGGCATTTACGTGTGGAACCAATACGACCAGGCGTGTGGGAATGTCGAGGTGTCGGGGAATCGTGTGAACTGGACCAATGCTGATGGCCGGTCGAACTCCTGGTGGGAGGGCGGCGGCTGCGGTGAGGTCAACAACTTCGGTAACGATTGGGACGCACCCGTCGGACCCAACGACTTCTAACCAACCGTCCGTTGTGCCGTCCCACCAACCGGGACGGCACAAGCGGACGACTGGTACGATTCAGTACCCGACCGGCACATGGCCGGGCGGGTACCGATCGGCACCGGAGCGAAGGGTGGTGGGCGATCTCCGGACGACGCTCTCGTGGCTGGGCAACTGCAGTTGCCGGAACCGCGCTCCTGGTCGCCGCTCTCACCGGCGGGTGCGACTCAACGACTGGGTTTGCTCCGCCTCCGCCGCGTGCGGTGTCGGGTCCGATTGATGTTTCTGAGTCGGGTGTGGTGATTGAGAATCTTCATATCTCGAATCCTGGTGGGGTGTGTGTGACGGTGACGAATGCGTCGAATGTGACGATTCGGAATTCGACGATTGGGCCGTGTGGGGATGAGGCTGTGTATTTGTCGGATGTTGATGGTGCTGTGGTGGAGGGGAACTACATCACGGGTACGGGGAATGGTGTGTTGGTGCATCGTTCGGATTCGGTGCGTGTTGATAGCAATGCGTTTGTTGATGCGGGTCGGAACTTTGTGCAGTTCGATAAGGTGAATGGTGCGGGTTCGTCGATTTCGGGGAACCGGGGTCAGAATGAGCTTGGCGGGACGAATGCTGAGGATTTGATCTCGTTGTATCTGTCGAATGGGACGGCGTCGTCGCCGATCAGGGTGGTGGGGAACCATCTGCGGAACGGTGGTCCGTCGGATTCGGGTTCGGGCATCATGCTCGGCGATGGTGGCGGGTCGTATCAGTTTGTTGAAGGCAACGTGCTGGTTGAGCCGGGCCAGGTCGGGATCGGTGTTGCGTCGGGGACGAATATGACGGTGCGTGGGAATGTGGTGTATTCGTCGGCGTTGCCGTGGTCGAATAGTGGCATTTACGTGTGGAACCAATACGACCAGGCGTGTGGGAATGTCGAGGTGTCGGGGAATCGTGTGAACTGGACCAATTCTGATGGCCGGTCGAACTCCTGGTGGGAGGGCGGCGGCTGCGGTGAGGTCAACAACTTCGGTAACGATTGGGACGCACCCGTCGGACCCAACGACTTCTAACCAACCGTCCCTTGTGCCGTCCCACCAACCGGGACGGCACAAGCGGACGACTGGTACGATTCAGTACCCGACCGGCACATGGCCGGGCGGGTACCGATCGGCACCGGAGCGAAGGGTGGTGGGCGATCTCCGGACGACGCACTCGTGGCTGGGCAACTGCGGTTGCCGGAACCGGGCTCATGGTCGCCGCTCTGGTCGGCGGCTGTGACTCGGCGAACGTATACCCGCGACCGTCGGTGACGCTGCCGCCTCCGACAACGGCAACATCGCGGGCAGCCACCACACCGACGACCGCCTCTACGTCTTCCACCCTGCCGGAGGACGATGGTGCTGTGATCCCCCTCGACGCGTCCGTGTCGGCATCCGATGATCTCGCCTCCATGGTGTCGGCGGCCCCAGAGGGTTCGACGTTCTTGCTCGAGGCCGGAATTCATCGGACCTCTGAGATCGTTCCGAAAGATGGCATGACGTTCGCGGGTGAGCCGGGTGCCGTGTTGTCCGGGGCGGTCGTCCTCGACGGTTTCACAGTCAGTGGCGACTACTGGCAGGTCGCCGGCATTGAATTCGCCGCGGACTCCGAAGCCGAGTGTGTTGACGGGTACGACAGCTGCGGGAAGCCGAACGACGTATTCGTCGACGGTGTGATGCTGTGGCGAGTGGATGCACTTGAAGACCTCGAGCCGGGCAGCTGGTGGGGCGGAGACAATCGGATCGTCCTTGCCGACAACCCGACAGGCCGCGTCGTTGAGTTGAGCGTCGTGCCCCACGCGATCATCGGTGCGGCGTCCGACGTGACAATCCGGAATCTTGTGGTCGAGAAGTATGCCGTACCGTCGCAGCTCGGAGCCATCCAGGCGCAGGAGCAGGGCGACGGAGACCGCGGAGCCGGGTGGCTCATCGAGGACGTCGAGATTCGGAACAACCACGCGGCCGGCCTGCGCACGGGCGACGGCACCGACGTGTACCGCGTCTTAGCCCATCACAATGGGCAGCTCGGGATCGCCGTCTCCGGCGGCACCGATGTCACGATCGCGGACAGTGAGCTGGCCTACAACAATACCCGTGGGTACTACTGGGAGTGGGAGGGCGGCGGTGGCAAGTTCACACGAACCAAGAATCTGGTCGTGCGTGGAACCTACTCGCACGACAATCTGGGCCCGGGGCTCTGGACCGATATCGATGCCGTTGACACGCTGTACGAGGTGAATCGAGTGATCGACAACCTCGGCCCCGGCATCTTCCACGAGATCTCGGGCGCTGCAGTCATCCGCAACAACGAGGTGTCCGGCAACGGGTTTGGCAAGAGCAACTGGGCGTGGGGAGCGGGCATCCTTATCGCTGCATCATTCGACGTTGAAGTGACAGGCAACCGTGTGTACGGCAATGCGGATGCGATCACTGCGGTTCAGCAAGAGCGGGGAACCGGGCCGATCGGCGAGCGGTTACTCGCGCGTGTGATCGTGCACAACAACGATGTGGAGCTGTCAACCGGTGTGACCGGCGTGGTCAGTGACACCAGCGCCCCCGGCCTCTACACGGATCGCGACATCCGATTCGAAGCCAATAACTACACCGGCGCGGGCAACCGGCGGGCCTACGCGTGGGACGGCCGATACCTCACGGCCGACGCCTGGCGTGCCGTCGGCCAGGACGTTGGCGGGACCTGGGAATAGCGGGGGGCTCCGATAGCCGCTCGCCCCATCCACACACGGCGGGGCGCCGGCGCGCTGTCCACTGCAGTTGTGGCCAAGCCCACGCCAGGCCGAGCCACGGTTGGCAGGTGCCGACGCGAAGTGGCGGCGCCTCCGAGAGACGCCGCCACTTTCATTGCCGTTGGTCCGGCCGGTTAGCCGAGGCCGTTGTTGCCGGAGACGGGGAGCCAGGTGGCGGCTCCGCCGACCCATTGGTTGTCGGCGATGCCTTGGGTGTTGGTGTAGCGGAAGTACATGGTGGTGTTCGACGGCCGGAACAGCGCCGGGGTGAACGTGCCGTTTCCGGTCCAGTCGCCGGCGACGAGCCGGTCCCCGGGGTCGCCGAAGAAGAACTGCGCATCGGCAATGCCCTGCGTGTGGGTGTTGCGGAAGTACACGAAGCCGGTCGACTCGCGGTGCAACCCGACCGTCTCGATGCCGTTGCCGTTGAAGTCGCCGACGAACGGCTTGTCACCCGGGTTGCCGAACACATACGAGAACTCCGCAGCGCCTAGGCCCTGGTCACCGGACCCGAGTTTGTTGATGATGTAGAACGTCTGATTCGACGGCCGATAGATCGACACCGTGTCGAACCCGTCGTTGTTGAAGTCACCCGCAATCGGGACATCACCCGGGTTCCCGAAGAAGAACTTGATATCCGCAATGCCTTGCGTATTCGAGTTCCTCAGATACACGTAGCCGTCGGACTGGCGATACAAGCCGGGTGTCTCCACACCGTCACCGTTCCAGTCGCCGTAGATCGGATAATCGCCAGGGTTCCCGTAGAAGAACGACGCCTTCTGAACCCCCGCCGAATCGTACAGATACCACCTACCCGACCCAGGATCCACCAACCCAACCGAATGCACCGCACCACCGGTGATGGTGATCGTGACCGTGGTCACATTCGACAGCTTGCCGCCGGAGTCCTTCGCCTGATAGGTGAACGAATCCGACAATCCGGCGGACCCGTCATGCGTGTACGTGAACGACCCGTTGCTGTTCAACGTGAACGCTCCCACGTGGTGGGAAGGCCCGGTCACGAGAACGGCTGTTCCCGGCACGGTGTCTTCCGCATCAGTGTCATTGCCGAGCACGCCCGGCGCCGGCACCGTGAGTGTGGCGGACGCTTCCACGGTGTACGTGTTGGGATTGGCAACCGGTGGCGCGTTGAACGGAGTGTCCAGCGTGACGGTCGCGGTATTCGAGATGTTCCCTCCGGCGTCCGTCACCTTGTAGGTGAAGGAGTCGTCCATGGCCGAGCCATCATGTGTGTAGGTGAACGATCCATCGGCAGACAGCGCGAATGAGCCAGCGGCCGCGTGCGCCGGACCGGTAACCACCGTTGCCGTAGCGAGGGGATTGCCGCCGAGGCCGACGTCGTTCGCCATGACCCCGGGCGCAGCCTGATTGCCGGAACCACCGGTGGGCACCAAGTACGTGTCGTTCGTCGCTACCAGCAGACGCCCCCAATCCGGCTGCCTTTCGGAGGTCGGTAGTGTCGTGTTCGTGAGCTGCGACGGGCTCCCCCCTGCAGCTGGAACGGAGTACAGATCGCCTTCCTCATGGAATGCGATCTTGGTGCCGTCCGGTGACCACGTGGGACTCCCCTTGATGGTCGCGGTGTTGGTCAGTCGCGGGGCCGTCGGCCCTGCAGTGGTTGTGGCATCCTGAATCCACAGGTCGGTCCCCGGACCGGGAGCCCGCTGGGAGTGGTAGACGAGCTTCGTAGCATCCGGTGACCACTCCGGCTCGAGCGAGCTGCCGTACCACGCCGGGTCTGGCGTGAGGTTCGTCAATCCGGACAGGGTCCCCGCGGCCGGATTGATGGCTGCGACGAACACGTCATGTGTCTGGAATAGAACCGAGCTTTCGCGCCAGCTAGAGAATGCGATCTTGTCGCCCTTGGGCGACCACGACGGGTTGAGGTCGCTGTAGATCTTGCCCGGTACTGCAATGCCTGTCGAGAGATTCTTGAAGCCCGTTCCGTCCGGCTTGATCACGGCGATGAAGTACCGATCCTGCAGGATGGTGAACGAAGCGCCGGGGGCGAGGGCGCCGGCGTTGACGGTGAGCGTAGTCTCGTTGACCACGGACGCGACCGTCGTTGCTAGGGGCTCCCCGGTGACCGAGATCTTCATGCCCGCCTCAACACCCTTGGTCTGGAACGTCTCGCCGGTCACGACGAGCGTTGTTCCTGTTGTTCCGGCGGAAGCTGCCCCAGAGAGTTCGAAGTCGTCCAGCTGCTCGAACACGAGCCACTCACCGTCGGGCGACCACTGGGGCTTCCGGTTCTCGACATCCGTGTCGGTCGTGATCTGTGTCGCGCCCGTGCCATCGGCATTCATCACCCAGAGATTCGTGTTGTCTCCCGGCGTCGCGGTGGTGCTCTTGTCGGAGGTGAACGCAATCTTGGTGCCATCAGGCGACCATGCCGGTGCCCACTCACGGCTCGCCGACCCGGCATACAGCAGCGTCTGGCCGGATCCGTCGGCGTTCATGACCCAAAGGTCGCTGTCGATGCCATTGCTCTTCGCGTAGACGATCTTGTCGTTCGTTCCTGGAACGGCTGCGTCGGCTGGCGCCGGATTGCCGGCGACCAGCGCCAGCATTGCCACCAACATAGCGAGCGGGAGCAACACTGTGCTCAACCGCATAAACCGAGAGTGAACCATCTCTCCTCCTGCCCAATAGCCCGTGTTTCTGTGACCGATCAGCCATCTGATCGGTCCGCGCCGTGCAGTGTATGCCCGACAACGTTAATGCTAGCAGCGACCACTCTGGGTGTGCTAGAGAATTCTCTAAGTAGCAGCCTCTTCTTCGGACGAGTCTTCGGTTAGCCGAGGCCGTTGTTGCCGGAGACGGGGAGCCAGGTGGCGGCTCCGCCGACCCATTGGTTGTCGGCGATGCCTTGGGTGTTGGTGTACCGGAAGTACATGGTGGTGTTCGACGGCCGGAACAGCGCCGGGGTGAACGTGCCGTTTCCGGTCCAGTCGCCGGCGACGAGCCGGTCCCCGGGGTCGCCGAAGAAGAACTGCGCATCGGCAATGCCCTGCGTGTGGGTGTTGCGGAAGTACACGAAGCCGGTCGACTCGCGGTGCAACCCGACCGTCTCGATGCCGTTGCCGTTGAAGTCGCCGACGAACGGCTTGTCACCCGGGTTGCCGAACACATACGAGAACTCCGCAGCGCCTAGGCCCTGGTCACCGGACCCGAGTTTGTTGATGATGTAGAACGTCTGATTCGACGGCCGATAGATCGACACCGTGTCGAACCCGTTCCCGTTGAAGTCCCCCGCAATCGGGACATCACCGGGGTTGCCGAAGAAGAACTTGATATCCGCAATGCCTTGCGTATTCGAGTTCCTCAGGTACACGTAGCCGTCGGACTGGCGATACAAGCCGGGTGTCTCCACACCGTCACCGTTCCAGTCGCCGTAGATCGGATAATCGCCAGGGTTCCCGTAGAAGAACGACGCCTTCTGAACCCCCGCCGAATCGTACAGATACCACCTACCCGACCCAGGATCCACCAACCCCACCGAATGCACCGCGGCTCCCGATGGGGGAGTAGTGGTCGTGGTGGTGGGCGGGCCGCCGTTGATGGTGATCATCACGGTCGCAGGACCCGTGTACGTGCCGGCTGCGTCCCGGGCGCGGTACGTGAACGAGTCCGATGTCGTGGCTGACCCATCATGTGTGTACGTGAAGGTGCCGTCCGGGTTCAGCGAGACCGTGCCGTGATCCGGGTCGTTGAGGACTGTGCTGGTCAGGCTCACACCCACGTCGTTGTCGAGAACGCCTTTGACGTAGACCTGTGTTCCCCAGTCGACCGTGAACGGCCCATCGTCGATTGCGGTCGGCGTTCCCGGAATCGCCTCGCGCCAGAAGACTTCATTAGAGTGGTAGAAGCGGGCGATGTAGCTTCCGTAGGCCATGCCGCCCTGACTGGCATGGGCCTCGATCGCCTGGTACTTGGGGTTGACGGCGGTGTTCGAGTTCATGAGGTCAGCCGGAACGTTGAAATGCTCTCTGTCGTCCCAATCGGGTGCAAACGGATCGGAGATGCCGCATTCCCCTATGCGATCGATGTCACTCGGATCGGTGAAGGGCTGAGGGGGAAGTCCCGAGCCCTTCGGGTAGTCGAGGGGCCAGAGGTTGTTGAGGCAGCTGGAGAATGGTTTCTGCCACACAACGGTGCGGTGGAGGAGTGCCAGATAGCTTGGATCGTCGTCGTGAACTTGCTCCATTGCCGCCTTGACCACGGCGTACGTGGCGCGGTGATCCGATGTTCCGTCCTCTGGACCGGTGGTGAACACGTGGTCGGGCCGCACATCCTCGATGAGCGCGACCATGTCGGCGAGCATTGCCTCACGGTTGTAGGGGGCATGCTGGTCACCGGGGCCCATGCGGTAGTCGTGCCAATCCGTTCTTCCCAGCCCTCGCGACGCGAACGTCTCATAGTGGTTTGCACCCTCGCCGGGCTGGACAGCAGGTGCGTAGGTGTTCCAAACCGCTTCAAGCCAGAAGTCTGGGTAGCCGAGGAATCTGAGGTCGTTCTCGACGCGCCCCAGAGTCGCTTGTGCCTCCACCGCCTCAGCTTGCCGCAGTTCGGCTATCCCGATCGGCGGGAAATAGCCAGTTTCATAGGTGCTCCCCACGGCCAGACCCGTGACAGGATTGTTCAGCTCGATCTCGATACCGCTCCAGACCTTCTTCACGGACGTCGACGTCGGTACCGCTCCAACGGTGACCGTGATCGGGGTGTTCTCCGGCATGTCGGAGAAGTTGGCACTCGTATCTCTGAAGCGAGACGTGCTGACAACGTTCGTGATTGACCCAGCCTCGTTCCGGCTGTGGGAATCGCCGTTTGTCATGAACGCGATGACGGTTTGGGGGCGGTTGTACGTGATGCCCGCGGCGGTGATCACATCATCATCTGGATGCGGCGCCAC
Source organism: uncultured actinomycete (assembly GCA_942491345.1). Taxonomy (GTDB): domain Bacteria; phylum Actinomycetota; class Acidimicrobiia; order Spongiisociales; family UBA5794; genus JAHEEL01. The sequence continues at coordinate 109,064 of CALOAN010000053.1, read as the reverse complement.
TACAAGGATGGTGCCGTTGACCGGCGGATCAACATCAACAGAGCCGGCGGGCGAAACGAGAACGACGCTCGACAGCACCAACAGGAAGGCAAGCAGCGGCACGGTGACCGATCGACGCTTCTCAGACCACGTCATGCGCAGTCCTCCGACTGGATGGTGTGGCCGGCGGTGAGTCCGCTCCCCACGGTGGAGGCGCAAGTCATCGCCATGACACGATGTGCTGGCACGACCCGATACTCCATAGTTCCCCTGTTCCCCTTGACCGTGAAGCTATTGGCCGCGGTTCGATCCGAATGCGGCAGACGGCGTTGCGATAACGATACGGAGATCGTTGCGTAGCGACACGTCTTCGGCGTATGCGATGTCGATGTCGGTCGCTTCGTGCATCGGAATCGTTCCGCGTTCTGAGATCTGCCAGAGTCCGGTCAACCCGGGACGGACGGCATGGCGTTGGTGCTGCCACGGTTCATACCTGGCGACGATGCTGGGAAGCTCAGGTCGAGGCCCTACGAGGCTCATGTCGCCCAAAGCGACGTTCCAGAACTGGGGGATCTCGTCGAGGCTCCATCTGCGGAGGAACCGGCCGAGGTCCGTATGACGCGGATCGTCCTGGGACTTGTGGTTGACGCGGCGATCGGTATCGGCGATCGGAATGTCGGATGTTCGCCGGTCCTCGTGCATGGTGCGGAACTTGTACACCGTGAACTCGCGGCCGTAGAGACCGATTCGGCGTTGGCGGTAGATAACGGGCAGTCCCATGTTCCACGCAATCGCGACGGCGATGACCGCAACAAGAGGGAGCGTGATGATCGATGCGATCACACCGACGAATCGATCAAGACCAGGTTTGATCCACCGCTCGTAGCTTCCTTCCCTGACCGGCCATTCCTCGACGACGCGCAAGTGCGGTCGAGATGGTGCAGGTTCCCCCGTCACGCCTCGAACGTGACGCCCCTCCAAATTCTGCAAGATGCCGTCCCCCGGTTGTTCCAACCTCACTGTGCCCAATACTGCTTCGACCGGGATGTCCTCCGCCCTAGAAGGGATCCCGTCCTCGACGAGTCCAGCCCGAACTCGTCTCGCATGGCGATACTAGCTCAAGCGCGGCGGAGTCGTGTGCACAATCTGGAGCGCCCTGCGGGGACTAGTTATCTGAGCGCCACAAGCGGAACGAGGTGGTCCGCCAATCGGAGTGACATCGCCAGAATGGTGAGCGTTGGGGCGGTGGCACCGCTGGTTGGAAAGACTGAAGAGCCGCTCACAAACAGGTTGTCGACGCCATGAACTCTGCAGTCGGCATCAACAACCCCCCGTGTCGGGTCCGTGTCCATGCGGGTCGTGCCTGCATGGTGCCACGTTCCGACCGCGTCGTCGGGCCACGGATCCGGGTCATCGAAGCGGCCACCGGAGATCCCGGGCGCATAGGTTTCCAGCGCCTCAAGCGCTAGCTCCATCCCACGCCGGTAGGTCCGTTCCTCCGCGCCGTCCAACGTCCATTCCAATCGCGCCGTTGGAATGCCAAACCGATCTCGCTCATTCGTCAAGACAATGCGGTTGTCGGATCGCGGCACCTGTTCGACGCTGCAGTTGATCTGCAACCAGCGACGCATGCGCGCGGGGCGAATCGCTGCGCCGATGAGACTCTGCAACGTTCGGTCCGGACGCCTCAAGCACGTTGTCACGTCCTGCCAGCGAATCCGATTCGGTCCGCCGCCCGTGTCTTGGTAGTAGGGACTGTCGGACCACGGAGAACGGCTCGCATTCACGATCCGGCGAGCGGCCTCAAACTGAGGGGTCTCTTGTCCCGCGTGGCCGAACGACAGATTCACGATGAAGTTCAGGAGCTCCTCATGGCGCTGTACCTTGTCGGTCAGGCCGAGGCGAGAGAAGCGCAGGGTGCCCGCGGCTCCAATGACCCGGTCTCCCAGCTCACCTAACGCGTCGGGGAGTTGGTAGCGGTTGATAGCCCGGGGATGCTCCTGGAAGAAGCGTCCGACGAGGTCGTGCGAGTTACCGATTCCGTCGGGTTGAACGTCGCGAGAAGACAGCAGGAGCCTGGCGTTTTCAATGCCGCCGCCGGCGAGGACGTAGTGGCGGGCGTTGACGGCGAATCGGTTCTGGGCGGGGGTGGATGCTTCGATGCTGTCGACGCGTTCCCCGCTCTGGGCGAGCCGGACTTTGGTCGCCGTTGTGTTGAGATAGGTCGTGACGTTCTTCGATGACTCGAAGCGACGCGCATACTCCCGACTGAAGCGAGTCGGAGGGCTGAAATAGACTGGCGCCCACTCCAAATCCCCGGCGACGTTCGAATCCAGGGTCGACCCTCCGATTGCCTCGACGGTCGAAGCATCATTCGACGGGTCGACCTCACACAGGGGATACGCACGCTCGTAATAGGGATCGAGCTCCTCCCGCCCGAATGGCCAGCCGCTGTTCGGCACCCAAGGGCGATCCTCAAAGTCGATGGGATCGAGCGGTGACAGAATGCCGCCCCATGAGATTGTTGAACCGCCGAACATACGAATTCGCGTCTCGCGCACCGGGAAGTACTCGTGCCCGACCACTTCTGCGTCAGCGAGATCCTGGAGGTCCGGATTGAAGTCGAGGCCGCCGGTCTCGAGCACGACCACGTCCACGTTCGGCCGATCCAGATACTCGAGCGCCAGGGCGATCCCCGCGGGCCCGGCGCCAACGATGCACAAGTCGGCTTCGATGCTCGTTCCTTCGCGCACGGTGCGCCCATCCACAAACATGCTGCCCCCGATTCCGATCCATTCTGCCCGAGCGCCAGTATATCTCCCCAGTACTGGGAGTGGCAAGAAGACCACTCCACGTTTCCTTGTCGGTTCCGGCGTGGTAGCGTGTTCGGGATTCAATCGCGTCGGGTTTCGCGAGCGACTACACAGGGTGGGTACAAGGAGGGGTGGATGGACGACCGGATATTCCTGTCGGCTCCGGACGCGTCCGGGGACGAGCTTCGGTACATCGAGCAGGCGATCGCGGACAACTGGATCGGGCCACTTGGACCGTACGTCGAGCATTTTGAAGCGCAGCTGCAAGAGATCGTCGGAGTACGACGCGCTCTCGCGCTGTCGTCCGGGACCGCGGCGATACACCTCGCGCTCGAGGTCCTGGGTGTCACACGAGGCGACCTGGTGCTCGCCTCGTCGTTCACGTTCGTGGGGAGCGTCGCTCCGCTCCGCCTCGTCGGCGCCGAACCGTGGTTCGTCGACTCCGATGCGCAATCGTGGAACATGGACCCGGAGCTCCTCACCACCGCGATCAGGGATGCTTCCGCAGCGGGCCGACCGCCGGCTGCTGCAATCGTGGTTGATATCGTGGGACAGTCGGCCGACTACGACCCGATCAGAGAGATCTGCTCCGAGCACGGGATTCCGATAATCGAGGACGCCGCCGAAGCACTCGGCGCGACGTACAAGGATCAACCGGTCGGTGGTTTCGGGAAGATCGGGATACTCTCGTTCAACGGCAACAAGATCCTGACGACATCGACCGGGGGAGCGCTTCTTTCTGACGATGGAGACCTCGTCGATCAGGCATTCTTCCTGTCCACACAAGCCCGAGATCCGGCTCCGCACTACGAACACTCGCAGACGGGGTTCAACTATCGAATGTCGAGTCTCTTGGCCGCGTTTGGCCGAGCGCAACTCGAGACACTCAACGACCGGGTTGCGAAGCGTCGGGCGATCTTCGATCGATACGAATCGGCGCTGGGTGACCTGCCCGGCCTCAGCTTCATGCCCGAGGCAAGCTACGGGCGATCCAACCGCTGGCTCACAGCGGTGTTGATCGATCCGAGTAGGTTTGGGGCGACCAACACCCAGCTCATGAACGAATTGGCACAGCACAACATCGAGTCCCGGCCGCTGTGGAAGCCGATGCACATGCAACCGGTGTTTGCGGAGGCTGCCGCGACAACGAGCGGAGTCTCGGAACGTCTCTTCGACCGTGGGCTCTGTCTCCCTTCGAGCTCGTCGTTGAGTGGGCAGCAGCAGGATCGTGTCATCGAAGTGGTACGAAGCGTGGCGCCATGATCGAGCAGAGCGATGATTTCCGGCGGTGCAGCCCCAACACTGCGCGGCTGTTGATACCCTCTTTCCTCGAACGTACCGCCGGTGCGACAGATAGGCTTCTTTGATCATGGCAGCTCAGGCAATCTCCCAACCCGAACCCACGGTTCTCGAGTCCGCATGGCGGTTCCGATGGGTCGTGCTGCTCCTCGCGCTGGCGTTCGCCGGCCTCGGGTGGCTGTACGCGGACAATGCGGAGGAATGGACCGCCGAGGCGACGATTGCGGTGCGGGATCCGCTTGCTACCAATCTCTTCGGCGAACTCGTACCCGAGAACTCGGAGCGATACGTCCAGAGCCAGGCAGCAATCCTCAGCTCTCGGATTGTCGCGCGCCGCGCCGCCGAGTTTGTCGCCGGACTCGAACCGCCGGTCGTGGTATCGGTCGATGAGATCGAGAAGAACCTCTCGGTATCGCCGAGCGAGACCGGCGACCTCATCGTGATCTCGTATTCGGCCAGTGGCGAGGACGGCGAGTACGAGGCGGTTGCGGTCACAAATGCCATTGCGGAGGCCTACCAAGACGTTGGCCGTACCGCTGCGGCAGCAGCCTATGCCTCTTCGCTCGTCGGTCTTGACGAGACCATCTCCCTCCTGGAACTGGAGATCGAAGAGACGCTCGCCGAGTGGGCGGCGACACTCGATTCAAACCAGACGCGGCAAGACGTCAAGCAGCAGTACGAGGATGCGCAGGCGGAACTCCTGGCAATCAGTGTCCCGGGTTCTGGTGCCGATGCCGACGATGTCGACCTGTTCGTGGCACGGCTTGGCGCGCTCAATCTCCAGATCGTGACTCTCCAGACCGTGCTCACCCAAGACGACGACGACGCCACGCTCGTTCTCCTTCAGACGCAAGTAGATGACGCTCGGGTCCGGCTCGGGAACCTGCAAACCAGACGAGATCAGCTCAGCGTTGACGCCGAGATCGCGGGCAGCGGTGTCGTGTTCTACTCCCCGGCGGAGATCGCAGAACCTTCCAGCGTCACCCTCTACGTTGTTGTTGGCTTCCTTTTCGGCCTGGTGCTCGGCGTTGCACTCGCCTGGCTGCTTGGGCGGGGGCGCAGAACGTTCGGCGATCGCCACGCCCCACAGACGGTGCTGCAGACTCGGTTCCTCGCAGACATTCCGGACTTCGGTGAGGAGCGCGTGCGCTCCTTGCTGCCGGTGATCGATGCGCCGGCGAGTGCGTCGGCCGAAGCCTTCCGGTTCGTCGCCGGGGCGATCCGGCTTCAGCAGCGCGCGTCTGCCGACGAGAAGGGCAACCTCGGCTTCACGTCGATCGCCGTGCTCTCGTCTGGCGTATTCGATGGGAAGTCGGTGGTTGTCGCGAACACGGCGTACGCCGCAGCACGCAGTGGCGCGCGGGTACTCGTCGTCGATGCCGACCTCGGGAACCAGAAGCTCACCGAGATCCTGTTGGATGCACAACCGACATCGCAACTCGTCGGGCTGTCCGACGTCGGCGCGAGCAAGAAGACGGCGACCGTTCAGGACGTAATGGTCAATGTTGCGCGTACATCAACCGAGACGGTGATGCTGCTGCCGATGGGATCGAAGGTGAGTGACCCTTCGGACTTCTTCTCGTCCCCGCATACACAACGACTCCTCGAAGAGGCAGCTTCGGGCTTCGACCTCGTGTTCATGGATTTGCCGCCGCTCCTTCGGGTTGCCTACTCGAACAATCTCGCAGGCCTTGCCGACCGTGGCCTCGTTGTAGTGCGGCACGGGTCGGATGTCCGATCTGCAGATGAGCTGCGGCACCAACTCGATCTTGTTGGCGCGCCCCTGCTCGGTTACGTCTACAACGCCGCTCCGCTGCGGACCGAGATGACCGTGAGGATGGGCTCGGCCGCCGTGAATTTCGACGCGGAGGCCTTTCCGCCCTCAGCTCCCTAGCAATCGAGTCGATCTCCAGTAGGATTCCCGCCACTATGGGTGGTGGCAGCTGGAAGGACCGATACACTCCAGGCGGATAGCCGCATAGAGGAGTCCGACACGTGATCGCAGATCGACGCACACCGATAGGGTCGGTCGCGAGATTGATGCTCGCCAGCATGCTGGTGCTTGTTGTCGTGGGGTTTCCGAGTCAGACGGCGAAAGCCGCGATCACGGGTGTCAGCCCTGGATCGGCAACCGTCGAAGCCGGCGAGCAGCGGACAGTTTCGACGACGGCGACGAGCGACGTCGGGGGAATCAGCGCGTCGGCATCATCGCCGCTGACGGTCGTCAGCTCCTCCTGTCCTGCATCGCCGTGCCAGGTGAGCGTACGTGTGGCCGCAAGTGCCGCTCCTGGTTCGTACTCGGTATCGATCTTCGACGCGAGCGGTTCGGGAGGTGGGTCCTTCACAGTCAACGTCGTTGCACCGGCGACGACAACCACGACGGCTCCGCCCACCACAACCACGACCGCGCCGCCGGTGACCACCACCACCCGGCCAACAACCACCACCACCCGGCAAACGACAACCACCACCCGTGCACCCACAACGACCAGCACCTCGACCGCGACGACCACAACGACGGTCCCGCCGACCACAACCACGCGTCCGGTGATAACCACCACGACGCGTCCGGCGACGACCACAACTTCGACCTCCACCACAACGACCATCCCACCGACAACGACGACGCCGACCCTTGTGCCCCTCGGTCTCGGGGGCACGGCGAGCGGCGACTCAGACTCCAGCAACACGCTCGTATGGTTTGCAGCCGCTGCAATTGCCATTGCCCTGATGCTTGGGGCGTTTCTAGCAATCCGCTCCCAGCGGCGCCCGACCTACGGGGCGGCGGCAACCTCGGGTGCGATGATCGGACTGCGCCGCCGAAAAGAGGAACGGAAGGTCACAAGACAGACCCGCTCCAGTCGCGGTGTCGGAATCCGGAGCTGGTGGCGCACGTCGGGACCGGTGGTGGCCTACCACGAGTGGCGTGCGACGCGTCACGCGACCAAGACCGTGCGGCGGCAGATCGAAGAGCGGCAACGGTTGCGTCGCGAGCGAGATTGATCCAATCCTCGACGCGCTGCGGCACGCGTTCGAGCGTCTGATCGGAGCGAAACCACACCGGCGTGTTTTCCCCGGTCACGGCCGTTTGACACCTGAGGTATCTTCGGGATGTGTGTTGGACGGTGGTGCCGGGAGGTGTCGATGTGGGTATGGAGTGACGAGTTGGCGACTCGGTTCCCCGCGGACGGATTCAGTGAACAGGACGCCTCGCCGCTGGTCGCGTATGCGGTCGAGCAAGAGGCCGACCTTGAAGCGTTGGCCCGCGAGGTCCTTCGCGCTTCTCAACGTCTAGAGGACTCTCGGCGGCCCGAATCGGGCACTCCCTCGATTCCCAAGCGGTAGCATCCGGACGCATGGCACGCCCCGCTGTTGACGCACACGACATCACCAAACGCTACGGGGAGACCGTTGCTCTCGACGATGTGACCCTTTCGGTGGGCCGCGGCTCGGTCTACGGCCTCGTGGGTCCCAATGGCGCGGGGAAGACGACACTTCTTGGCATTCTGTCGGGCCTGCGAGATCCATCTGCCGGTGCCTTCGAAGTCAACGCAACACGCATTGGAGTGCTACCGGACACACCGCGATTCGATTCCTGGCTCACGGCGAGAGAAGTCGTTGATTTGTCTCGGTCGCTGGTTGCTCCGGAAATCGCCGACGGCTCGGTTGATGCCGTTCTCGAGCAGACCGGGCTCTCGAAGTGTCGCGCACCGCAAGGTCGGTGGCTTCTCTCGAGGGATGCTGCAGCGGCTAGGTCTCGCTGCGGCCGTTGTCGGAGAGCCGGAGGTTCTGTTGCTTGACGAGCCGGCCGCCGCGCTCGATCCGGCGGGGAGACGTGAGGTTCTCGACATGGTCTCCGCGCTGAGGGGTGCTTCGACGGTGGTCTTCTCGAGCCACATCCTCGATGACGTCCAGCAAGTATGCGACACCGTCGGCATCCTGAAGCAAGGCCAACTCGTGTACGAGGGAACGCTCGACCAGCTCGTTCGCAACGCTGGACACGAAGCTGCCTACGCCGTCCGGATCAGGGGCGACGGCACACAACTCGTCGAGCTTCTCGAGTCATACGGCTGGGTTGGCCGGGTCCAAATCGAATCTGAAACCATTACCGTGACGGCTGCGAGCGGTGCTGTGCTCGAGCGAGAGCTCGTTCGGGCCCTTGGACGCGCAGACGTGCCGATTGTCTCCGTGGGACCAGTCGAACGCAGCCTCGAAGATGTCTTCCTCGAGGTGACCCGGTGAGTCTGTGGCGTCTCGAGTACCTGCGGCTCATTCGAACATACCGTGTTTGGATACTTCTGGGCATCTTCGGCTTCTTCGGAGTGCTGGGTCCGGCGACGGCCAAATACCTTCCCGAAATCGTCGAGCGCCTCGGGGGAGGGGTGGAGATCGCGGTTCCGCCCGCCAGCCCCGAACTCGCAATGGCGCAGTACCTCGGGAACGCCCTCCAGATTGGGCTCCTCGCAATCGCATTCGTGGCGGCGTCGGCCCTCGCTTTCGACGCGAACGTCGAGATGGCTACGTTTCTCCGAACGAGAACCACCGTAGCGAAGATCCTTGAACCCCGCTATGTGGTCAATATGGTCGCCGCCGTCGCCTCGTTCCTGATCGGATCCGCTCTTGCCTTCGTCCTGTCCGCATTGCTCATCGACGCACCCCGCATCGGTGGGACCGTCATCGGGTCGCTGCTTGTAGCGCTCTATCTCTGTTTCGCCGTCGCCGCGGCGGGCTTCTTCGCTTCTCTCGTTCGCAGTGTCCCCGGAACGGCGCTCCTCACGATTGGAGCATTGATTGTCCTCAGCATCGCCGGCCTGATCCCGGCCGTTCGCCCGTGGCTTCCATCGGACCTTGTCGGTGGGTACGACGCTTTGATCGCCGGCGGCGACTTCGTCTACTGGCGTGCGATCGCCTCCGCAGTCGTGCTCTCGGTCGGCGCGATCGCGTTCAGCGTCTATCGGATGGAACGGCGCGAAGTCTGATCCCACTCGGGATCGGCACCTCGCGGTAGGGTTCCATCACTGTGACGGAACGAACGAGACATTGCGCGTGGTGCGGGGGTGCGTTCAAGGCGGCCGGTGGACCGGGCCGCCCTCAGCGCTACTGCAGGACCTCTCACCGCCAGCGGGCCTATGAGGCGCGTCGCGAAGCGAAACGGCGCGATCTTGGACCCGACGAGGTGATCATCAGCCGGCGAAGCTGGGAACACCTCCGCGACGCGCTGTACCGGCTCGAGGCCGCAGCCGAGGACGTCGCCATCGACCTCGGGGCCGGGCGGGCTACGAAACAGGACTATGTGCAGGCGCTGGGCCACTTGTCCGCCGCCGTGCGCGATCTCCAAGACATCGCCGTTGAGCCGACTGCGCTCGGTGACGGGAGCTAGGTCGTCTCGTCGCCGGGGTCGAGACCGAGCTCCTGGATTGCCTGTTCCCTCAGACGGTACTTCTGAATCTTCCCCGTGACGGTCATCGGGAATTCGTCCGTGAAGCGAACGTATCGCGGGACTTTGAAATGGGCGATCCGCCCCTTGCAGTAGTCGACCACGTCTCCCTCGCTGAGGGGCGAACCATCGCGCTTTTGAATCCATGCCATGATCTGCTCGCCGAAGCGGGCGTCGGGTACACCGACAACCTGGGCGTCGACGATGTCCGGGTGTGTGTAGAGGTATTCCTCGATCTCTCGCGGGTAGACGTTTTCCCCGCCGCGGATGATCATGTCCTTCAGACGGCCGACGATCTTGACGTAGCCGTTGGCGTCCATGACGGCGAGGTCGCCCGAGTGCATCCAGCCCTCGCTGTCGATCGCGTCCTGCGTCCGCTCGGGTTCGTTCCAGTAGCCCTGCATGACCGAGTAGCCGCGTGTGCAGAACTCACCGGATTCGCCGGGAGCTACCGTCTCGCCCAGTTCCGGATCGACGATCTTTATCTCCACATGTGGGTGGGCGACGCCGACCGTTGACACGCGCAGTTCGACGGGATCGTCTCGCAGTGTTTGTGTCGCGACCGGTGAGACCTCCGTCATGCCGTATGCGATCGTGACCTCGTCCATGTTGAGCCTGTCGATCACCTGGTTCATGACTTCTGTCGGACAGGGGGCGCCCGCCATGACACCCGTACGTAGGCTTGACACATCTCGTTTCTCGAGGTCGTCGTGCTCGAGTGTCGCGATGAACATCGTCGGCACGCCGTACAGACTCGTGCAGGCCTCTGCTTCGACCGCATCGAGCACGGCCCCCGCGTCGAACCCCGGTGATGGCACCACCATTGCGGCGCCGTGTGTCGTGCAGGCGAGGTTGCCGATCACCATTCCGAAGCAGTGATAGAACGGGACCGGGATGCAGACACGATCCCATTCCGAGTATCCCAGGCGTTCACCGCAGAAGAACCCGTTGTTCAGGATGTTCCGATGGGTGAGTGTTGCCCCCTTGGGGAAACCCGTCGTCCCAGACGTGTATTGGATGTTGATGGGCTGGTCTGGATCGAGGAGCGACTCGCGCTCCCAGAGCTCCTCATCGGGCACGTCATCGCCGGCATCGAAGAGGTCGTTCCACTCCGGCGAATCGAGGAAGATCGTCCGTTCGAGCCCGGGAACCGAATTCTCAACCTCTGCCACCATCGATCGGTAGTCCGAGGTCAGGTACGACGGTGCCGATATGAGGAAACGGCAACCCGACTGGTTGAGCACATACTCCAGCTCCGACGTGCGATAGGCGGGGTTGACGTTCACGAGGATCGCACCGATCTTCGCGGTCGCGTACTGGACCGCGACCCACTCAGCGTTGTTGGGGCTCCAGATCCCGACTCGGTCACCGAGCTCAACACCAAGCCGCAGGAAGGATTTGGCGAGCCGATCGGTTGCCTCGTCGAATTGTCGATAGGTGCAGCGAATCCCTTGGTGTCGGACGATCAGAGCATCTCGGTCGGGGAATCGGGCGGTGGTGTGCTCGAGGTTCTCTCCCACGGTCTCAGTGAGGAGGGGGACATCGGTGGAACCGTGCGCGTACGAAAGCTGCATGACCTGTCCTTTCCGCTGCCCGCACCGTACGAGAGGCTGCTCTCCGCGACCAGGGACAAGGGTCACATACCTCCCGACGGCTTGGGTGTCGATACCGCCGGTGAACCAAGACTCTGGTCGGATGTGGTCTGTTTGAATGGCCAGATGCACGATTGGGCAACCATGCCGAAGGCAGAGCTCCACGTTCATTTGGAGGGCGCCATTCCGGTGCCGACCTTGTGGCAGCTGATCGAGCATCACGGCGGCGATCCGCTGATCAAGAGTGAGGCACAACTCGTCGACTGGTTCACCTACCGCGACTTCGCACACTTCATGGAGACGTGGAGCTGGATGAATGGCTTCCTTCGCACAGCGGATGACTTCACCTTCGCGGCTGAAGCTGTGGCGAGACACCTCGCGTCCCAGAACATCGTCTATGCAGAAGCGTTCTTCTCACCGAGTGACTTCCGCCGGCACGGCCTCCCTCCTCAGGACATCGCAACCGCGATCCGCGCTGGGCTCGATCGCGTCGAGGCGGTGAATGTTCCTTTGATCGTGGATCTTGTTCGCGACCGTGGCCCGGAAGGCACCGCCCGAACGCTGGCTGCCGTCAAGGAAGTCTCGGCAGAGGCAGGGATCATCGGCGTCGGCATCGGAGGCTTCGAGGTGGCCCATCCGCCCGAGCAATTCGCACCGGTCTATCGCGACGCACGAGAGGCCGGGTTCCGGCTCACCGCGCACGCGGGGGAGGAGGCAGGACCCGAGAGTGTATGGGGAGCGATACGGAGCCTTGGTGCCGAGCGGATCGGGCACGGAGTCCGTTCTGTGGAGGACACCGAACTCGTCGACTACCTCGTCGAACGACAGATTCCCATCGAGGTGTGCCCCACGTCGAACCTCCGAACCGGTGTTGTGGCGCACTGGGATCAGCACCCGGTGCAGAAGCTGATCGACGCAGGTGCACTGGTCACCATCAACACCGACGACCCGGCGATGTTCGGTGTAAGCCTGGCCGGGGAGTTTGCGAATCTCGAGCAGCGGTTTGGACTCGATGACGTCGCGCTCAAGCGCCTCTCGCTCGCCGTCGTCGATGGCTCATGGGCCGATGACGAGACCCGATCCGAGCTCACCCGGCAGATCGAGGACTGGTGGGCTCGGGAGTAGCATCGGCGCATGACCTTCATCACGCTGACCACCGATTTCGGCACACGGCAGGGGAGTGACGGCGTCCTGCACGGCGCCATCTACCGGATAGCCCCCGACGCTGTGATCACCGATCTCTCGCATCACATCACGCCGCAGGACATCCGCGAGGCCAACTTCGTCGTCAACAACAGTGCGTTCTTCTTCCCCGAAGGGACCGTGCACGTGATCGTCGTCGATCCCGGAGTCGGCACCGACCGGAGGCCGATTGCGGCGCGGATTGGAACGCAGTACTTCGTCGCCCCCGACAACGGCGTGTTGACCGCGTGCCTGGACCGGGCCGATCGCGAGCGATGGGCCACCGAGTTCGTGGAGCTTGATCGGCCCGAGTACTGGCTCGACACCGTGACCACGACGTTCCACGGGCGCGATTTGTTCTCACCCGTCGGGGCCTATCTCGCCAGGGGAGTTCCGCTCACCGACCTCGGCTCACCGATCGACGACCCCATCACTATTCCGCTCTGGGGCGCAACCCGAGCGGACGACGGCAGCATCACCGGTGAGGTGATCTACATCGATGACTTCGGCAATGCAATCTGTTCGATCCTTCCAGAAGAGATCGCTCACCTACCCGTACCGGATGGTGTTGAGGTGGAGCTATGCGGCAGCGAGATCGACGGCATGGTGCAGACATTCGGTGATTCCGAGTACGGGACGGACACCTTGATCGCCTTGTGGGATTCCAGCGGCTATCTCCTCGTCTCCGAGAACAACGGCACAGGAGGCAAGGTCATCCAGCCCAAGCCCGGCGATCCCGTCGTTGTCCGGGCAAAGGTGTGATGCGGCCCTACAGGCGTCCAGCGTCGATGATCCGCTGAAGAAACTGCTCGGTGCGAGCTTCGCTCGGAGCTGAGAAAATCTCTTGCGGCGGACCATGTTCGAGGATGCGGCCCTCGTCGAGGAAGCACACCTGGTCTGCAACGTCACGGGCAAAGCCCATCTCGTGAGTAGCAATCACCATCGTCATGCCGTCGTCCTTCAGGGCACGGATCACGTTGAGGACCTCGGCCACCAACTCGGGATCGAGGGCCGATGTGACCTCGTCGAACAACATGAGCTCAGGCTCCGTGGCGAGTGCCCTGATCACGGCAACCCGTTGCTGTTCGCCGCCGCTGAGACGGTCGGGATACTCATCGACCTTGTCGGAGAGTCCGAACCCTCCGAGCAGTTCGCGAGCCTTTTCTTGAGCCTGCGCCTTGCCGACGCCGTGGACCTTTCGGGGGCTGAGCGTGATGTTGTCGAGCACCGTCATGTGCGGGAAGAGGTTGAAGGCCTGGAAGACGATCCCCATCTCTTCACGAACCTGGTTGGCGTTGACCCCGCGGGCGGTGATGTCGGCACCGTCGAGGAGGATGCTCCCTTCGTCGATCGGCACCAGGAGGTTGACGCACTTGAGCATCGTCGATTTCCCGGATCCGGACGAGCCGATCAGACACACCACTTCGTGCGGAGCGACGACGAGATCGACGTCCCGGAGGACGGGTTTGCCGTCGAATGCCTTTGAGACACCCTGAAGTTCGAGTTTCGGTGTTGTCATATGCTCACCGACTGCTTCTTTCGGCGGTCGCGGTTGGTGTACCAGTCGGTGAACCGCGCGACCGGGACGCTCACGAGCAAGAACAGCAGCGCGGCGGCGATGTAGCCGGTGTAGTTGAACGTCTTGGCTGCGTAGATATCGGCTTCGCGGACGGCCTCGCGGACGCCGAGGACGAGAACGAGGGCGACGTCCTTCTGAAGGCTCACGAATCCGTTGAGGAGCGCCGGTATCACGTTCCTGATGGCTTGTGGAACGATCACATACCGCAGTGCCTGGCCCTGGGTGAGTCCAAGGGAGCGGGCCGACATCCGCTGGCTCTCGTGTACGGATTCGATGCCCGCGCGATAGACCTCGGCCGTGTACGCGCTGTAGCTGATGATCAGGGCGGTGAGGCCCCAGAACAGCGCACCCGTGGGAACCCCCGGGAGTTGGAGCGCTGGTACCCCGAAGCCGAGCAGCAGGATGAGCAGGATGACGGGGATGCCGCGGATCAGGTCGATGAAGATCACCGCGAGGGCGCGCAGTGGAAAGAAGGCCGGTCCCCGCAGCGATCGGATCATGGCGATCACCAAAGAGAGGGTGAGGATGATGACCTCCGCAACGAGGAACATCTTGATGTCGAGCCAGAATCCTCCGAGGATATCGGGGAACACTTCGACGAACCTGTCCCAGTTGAAGAATTGCTTCTGGACCGCCGGCCAGGCATCCGACGTGAGGATTGCCCACAGGACAAGCGCTACGAAGATGATCGTGGAGACAAACGCTATCAGTGCCGCGCGGGTGCCCTCCTCGCGGCCCCGAGGTGCGCGCGGGGGCCCGAAGAGACTCGGGCCCCCGCCGACTTCCTCAATCGGCGACTGATCGCTCATTCAGCGTTAGCCGCTGATGGTTGGAATGCCGCCGTCCTGGTTCAGGTACAGATCCTCGATCTCCTGGAGAGTGCCGTTCTCTCTCAGGGTCTCCAGTGCCGTGTTCACACACGGAACCAGCGAGTTGCCCTTGGCGAACAGCATGCCGTACTCATCTGGCTCGGCTGCCTCTGACTCAAACTGCCCGGCGATGATCGAACCTTCGACCTGAGCCGCGGTAATGAAATAGCCGGTTGGCAAGTCGACAACGAGCGCATCGATCTGCCCCGCATTCATGGCAGCCTCGAGATCGACGTTCTCGTCGTACACGTTCGGCTCGGTATTCGGCTGGATGACATTCTCGATGAAGTCGAGGCTCGTCGTGCCGATCTGGGCGCCGAGGATCGCGTCCTTGAGGTCATCGACGCTCGTCGCCGATGCGTAGGGGGAGTCCGGGTACGCGATCAGGGCCTGGGTCGTGACGTAGTACGGGGAGCTGAAATCAACGACTTCCTTGCGGTCCTCCGTGATGGAGTACTGCTGAATGTTGAAGTCCCACGGCTTCTCACCCGGAGCGATGGCTTCGTTGAAACCGATGCGCGTCCATACGACGTCTTCTTCCATGAAGTTGAGCTCGGCCGCTATGGCGTACACCAGTGCCGATTCGAACCCGATGCCCGACTCGGGCTCATCGAAGAAGTCGCCGTCGGGCGTACCGACCCATGGCGGGAACGCCGGCTCGCCGGTTGCGACCGTGAGCGTTCCGGGAGCGACGAGGTTGAGGTCTGCCACGTCGCACGAGTCGGGTGCGGCCGTGGGTCCGGGATCAACACTGTCGGCATCGTCGCTGCAGGCAGCAGCGAGCATTGCGAACGCAAGCAGGACAGGGAGCAGAATGGTGCGGGTTGTATGGCGTTGGGCCACGGGAACCTCCATGTGGATTACTCGACCGAGCATAGCGACGACGATGGAACCGGTCGTCTACCGTCCGCACCACCCTCGTCCGTCGCGTAACATCACAGTGACGTTAAGCGTGGGCGGCCATGATGGCGATAGGGGAGGTCAGGCCGTTGCCGACTCGTCGGATTGCAGCAATCCGAAGTGGAGACCATTCGGGTCGGTTGCATTGGATCAGCAAGCCGACTCCGGGACTTGCGTTCCGTTCCATCGTGATGGTCCGTTTCAGGGTCCTCTACGTTGATCTCGAAGTATCGGTCGCTGCACGGCCACCTCAGCCCTTGATTCGTCCCGAACCTGTGCAGCTTCAGGCGCCGAGCCAAGGGTTCGGTTACGCCACTGTGACGTAAAGGCGACACACCGGCGGTGTCGAAGGGGGGCAGGGAGGTGTGGAATCCGCGAATCGGCGATCAGAGGCTTGGGCGGCCGAAACGATCGCGTTCCTCGTCCATACGCGCAAGTTCCCTGCGTCCCGTGACGACGATCTCCGGATCGGTGCTGAAGTCGAGGTTTGGATCCCGGTCGGCGTAGTTGACAGCGTTGAGGATCACCTTCATCGCGTTGATGCGAGCCTTCGGCTTGACACTGGATCGGATGATCGTCCACGGCGCAACCTCCGAGGAGGTCCGTTCGAGCATGCGGTGTTTCATCTCGGTGAATTCGTTCCAGTACTCCTGAGCCTGCACGTCGATCTCGCTCAGCTTCCACTGGCGGAGCGGGTCGTTGATTCTTCTGGCGAACCGTGTCGCCTGCGTCTCCTTGTTGACGCTGAAGTAGAGCTTCACCAGCACCGTGCCCTGGCGGACGATGTCCTTCTCGAACCCGACCACGCCTCTCAGGAAGTCGCGATACTGGCGCATCGTGCAGAAGCCGAACACGGGTTCGACGAGTGCTCGGTTGTACCAGGAACGATCGAACAGAACCATGTCGCCGCCGGTGGGGAACCGTTCAACGTAGCGCTGGAAATACCACTGGGTGAGCTGCTCCTCGGTGGGTTTCCCAAGTGCGACGACGCGATACCGCTTCTCGTTCATGAATCGGGTGATCCGGCGAATGGTGCCACCCTTGCCGGAAGCATCTCGGCCTTCGAACAGCACGATCATCGGCGTCTGTTTGGCCTCGAGGTGACGCTGGAGCTTGAGAAGTTCAATCTGATACGGCTTCAGCAGTTGGTCCTTGTGGGTGGCCGCAGCGAGTTTCGCGTTCTTGGCCTCGAGTTCTTCGACTCGTTGTCTGAGCATCTCGGCCTCGTCGGTCATTCCCGCTGACGGATTCTCGACGGCCACAGCTCTCCTTCGTGTCGTCGCTGGATGATACTGCCTGGCGGCCGGAGCGGTAGAGGCGTTCTGCCCGCCGACCGCATTGCGCCCATAAACCACGTTATGTCAAGTACCGGATCTAGCCCGTGGGAAGTGCGACTCCCCCTCCCTCTGAGGTTCATCCGTGCCTGATCGCTCGGTGGGGCTCCGCACACGGTCCCAGCGAGTGGGGACGAGCGATCCTCCATGGTCCTGCTCGCCTTCTAACCGTCGACGAGAATGACACCGGTCAGCCGTCCGCGATCGCCCACGACCGGGACCGGCCCGAAATCGAGATACTCGTGGAGCGCGCGTGCGGCAGCGGCCGAATCCGTGGAGGCCACTGAAACTGGTGCTTCCATGATCTGCCCGATCGGGTCGCTGGGACCTGCCTCCTCCAGTGCGTGTCGCCGAAGGATCCCGACGAGCTCACCGTGGTCGGCTACCGGCACAGATGGGTGTGAGACAAGCCCGCTGGCGACGGATGCCGGCAGGTGGGGGCTCACCGCGATCCCGGTGGCGTCGACCGCTTCCTGGAAGCAGCGACGAGGAGCGGCGCGCACTACGACCGCTCCCCCGGGCGCCGCCACCTGAAGTTTGTGCCCGGGGGCGAAGAGCTGGCGGTGAATCCACGAGCCGCCCGGCGCCCCAACCACGAGCAGGGCAGACGGGTCGAGGCCGTCGAGGAGCACTGTTGCGCTCGAGTTGGCAATGGAACGGTGGCCCATACCCGGGTACGAAGCTGCGAAACGGCCCAGCCGTTCGAGCGCGACCCGGGACTCTGGAGCGGTTCGGAAGACCGTGGCCAGCTCGCCGGGTACACCGAGGACGGCGGCGATTCTGGCGCCGACTGCGGCTGCGAGTGGCGTGTGCGGACCCTCGCCGACCGCGATCGTCACGCTCGTCACACGGTCAAGATCGATGTTGTGGGGCACCACCGTTGGGACGAGATCGAATCGTGTCATCTCGCGACCAACGAGGATGTCGATGGCCGCCGAAACACACATCGTGTGGAGATCGCCTCTCACAGGGATGGCAGCTTCTTCAGAGAGAGTTTCCGCGAGCGGCTGGCACCCTCTCCCCCGTGTCCAGGCCGCCCGGCCGATGAGAGGTACGGCTTCGAGGATCGCCAGAGGCTCTGAAGCTGACATCCGACACCTCCATTGCGGCGCTGGTGCTCGGCGCTGGTTCTCAAAAGACGACCGGGAAGACACGATAAATATATCGTATATTGTCGCGTCTGTCAAGCCCTGCATGCCGGAGGCGAGAATCAGGGACGACCCGTGCACACGGTGGCCGTTCCCCTAGACCATGTACCCCGTTGAGATTGCCCTTCCAGCGGTCGGAACCGGTGAGGTTCAGCCAGAAACCTTCATCCAGGCATGACGCGCAGCCCGAACGTCTCTACAAGTGAACTTCTAGGGAAATGGAGAACTCCCTCATGACCTTCGAGAACTTGTTCGACTACTCGGCGACTCAGTTCGAGGTTGTACTGGGTGTGCTCTCTCTGACCGCCGCCGTCTTTGCCGCCGCGCTGGTGTACTACCTGCTGACCGCGCGAAGTCTGACCCCAAGATTGAGGATCACTTCGTATCTTTCGGCGGTCGTCATGGTGTCGGCAATCATTGAGTTGGGGGCTTTGGCGCTCCGTTGGAACGGGTCTTTCGAATGGAGCGGTTCGTCATTCGTCCTCAAGCAAGGCGAGCTCTTCGCCAACGGCTTCCGGTACATGAACTGGAGCATTGATGTTCCGGTACTCCTCACCCAACTGTTGATCGTCGGCGGCATCACAGGCGTGGCATTCCGCAGCAAGTGGATTCAGTTCGTTGTCGCAGGTCTCGCCATGATCTGGACCGGCTATGCCGGCCAGTTCAATGAGTTGGAGGCCGGTGCCGCATTCTGGGGATGGGGCGCCGTGTCGACGGTCTTCTACATCTGGCTCCTCAAGGTTGCGTACGACGTGATCAAGGAAGCCAAGGCCAAGCAACCGAGCGTCGCCTCTGCGCTCAACGCAGTGTGGATCTTGTTCATCGTTTCCTGGTCGATCTACCCGATCGCCTACCTGATGCCGGTAATCTCGGAGACGGCGAATGGCGTCGTGGCACGGCAGGTCATCTACAGCTTCGCCGATATCTTCTCGAAGGCTGTCTATGGCGTAATGCTCGGCTTCATCGCCCAGAAGCTGAGTGCCGAAGAAGGTTACGAGCCGGCCATCGAGACCTCCTATTGGAGGGATCCGGTGAAGGCTTCCTGACGGCCTTGCCGCTGTGCGAGCGAACCTCCCCGACCGCAACCTTGACGGGGTCGGGGAGGTTCCTGCATGTTCGATGCCGAGAGCGGGGGCATAGGCCCATCCGGAGGCCACCCGACCGGACGATCCTGAAGGATCCGCTCGGCGCGACTCGCCCGCTGTGTGCGCCCTCGAGCCGCTGGAATCGCTCATTCGGCGCGGCTTTCCGGTCCGTTGGCCGGACGGGAGCCGCTACTTCTTCTTCGTGGGTTTGGGAGGCAGCGAGCCGATCCAGTCCCAGGACTTGTCCAACCAGGGGGCGAGCTCAGCTGGTTTGGCGAGCAGCTCTGCCGGGACGGACACGTAGCCGCGCATCACGCTGCCGTACTGCATGACCGGCCCACTCTCATACTCAGCCGTGAACTGCTCCCCCAGCTCCTCAGAGAGGCGGAGGGCCATCGAGCCATCCTGGGTGAGAAAGCTGAACATGTGCCCGTTGCGAGAGGTGTAGGGGTTCTTTGCACCCTTCACCTCCACGCTGCTCCCGCTCCGTTCGACCACCGCCGTGTATTGCGCGAGCTTCTCCGGTGACCCCTCGTACTTCGATCCGCCGGGCATGGCGCCTCCATGGAATCCGGACTGAGGCTACCAAAGGCTTGGGATCGTCGGGGTCCCGATTGGGTGTCACTCAATTGACGACCACCAGGTTGGTGCACCATGTCGGCGCAAACCTGTCCGCATGACTGACCTTGGGCTCACGGAACGACTGCTGCGGAGACTCCCCACCCTCGCTCGCCTCTTCGAGCGAACCAGATGTTTCTGCTTTGATGGGGCAGATGAACGCGAGTCTCTGGGACGCTTGTCGCTCCGGGAACGTCAAGCGAGTCGAGGAGGTGGTGGCCGCGGGCCACTCGCCCGATGAACCGCTCGACTCGATCGGCACTACCCCGCTGATGGCCGCCGCCACATTGCAGGTGGTTGACCTGCTGCTGAACATGGGCGCGTCGCTCGCCCCCACGCGTTTCGGTCATGACGTCTTTCAGGTAGTGGTATCCGACGACGAATCTGCGTTCGAGGACTTCGATGAGCGACTCGCCGCCGCCCGAATGCTGATCGAGCACGGGGCACCACTCGACCGGCGGAACGAGCACGACTGGTCGCGTCTGTACGTTGCCTCATTCGCGAACAACGTCGGGGCTGTCGAGGCGCTGGTGGCTCTCGGTGCCGATCCAAACGGTGCGCCTCCTCCGCTGGGTGCAGCGTGCTGGGGAAGCGACGACGATCCGGCGGCAACCACGCGCATCATCGACGCGCTCGTTGCCGCTGGGGCCGATGTCCACCGTTGCGACGGCGCCGGGTGGGGCCTCCTTCACGCCGCTGCAATGCCCTATTCCCACGGCGACGGCTTTGCGTCGAGCGACGGCCCGAGCCTGGCTGCGTTGCAGTCCCTGATCAGCCACGGTGTGGCGCCCGACGTCGGCGGCCCCGGCGGCATCACCCCGCTGATGCTCGTCGCCGGCGACGGTGCGTTGGAGGCTGTCGAAGCGCTGCTTGCCTTGGGATCCGATCCGCGTGTTCGCGACGATCGGGGCGACCGCGCTTACGACCACGCCCGAAGCAGCGAGCGGCGCCTCACCGAGCTCCTAGCGACCGCCTCGGCCGAAACGACCCGTGCCGTCCGCGAGTTCCGCGATCGCGCCCGCGAATGTGCAGAACGGCTCGCCGCCTTCGAGGTTGGTTGACCGCGGACCCGTCCGTTCACTCCATGTGGCGATGACCTGATCTGGGGATACGCTGCGGTCGTGAGACTGCGGCTAGATCGACGGCTCATTCACCTACGAATGAGCCGTCTGATGCGACGATGAAGCTCGTAGCTAGAGGATTGAAGGCACGCCACCCGCCGTCGTCGATTGAGATGATCACCCTCAGGTTCCCCTCCTGGCGAGGATCATCCCACAATCCCTGCACCTCAACCTGGTACTCGACCCCGGACTCCGCGACAACCGTGCGTCCATCCGACTCATCCAGGTATCGCGCCACGAGTGTCTTGTGGGTTTCGCGGCGCAACTCCGCAACCACGCCGTCGAGGACCCTCGTTGCTTCCTCCTGGTTCACCTGCCGATTATGCCAGAAGGATGAAAGCCCCAATTGCTGACCACACCTCAAGGCTCTTGGCCGCTCGAACCGCCACCCAACGGTATCCTCTCGTGAAGTGTCGGCAGACGGTGACGCACCGGTGCATCCGCTGATCGGAGTCGCGGTGAACCCCAACGTAGATGTCTATATCCAGCGGTCGGAGAAGTGGCCGGAGGAGATGATCGACTTGCGAGCGATCCTGCTGGGTTGTGGGCTGATTGAGGAGATCAAGTGGGGCAAGCCGTGCTACAGCCATGGCGGCAGGAACATCGTCATCTTGCAGGAGATGAAGGAGTTCCTTGCTCTCATGTTCTTCAAGGGTGCCCTGTTGGACGATCCCGAGGGTGTTCTCGAGGAACAAGGGCCGAATTCGCGATCGGCTCGCCGCATGCAGTTCACGTCGGTCGAGGATGTGGCTCGGCTGGCCGACACCGTCAAGTCATACGTCGAGGAGGCCATCGAAGTCGAGGAGGCTGGCCTGGAAATGGGTCCGGCACCCGAGCTCGTCCTTGTCGAGGAGCTCCAGGTTCGACTTGACAATGACCCCGTTTTCAAGTCTGCGTTCGAGGCGCTGACCCGTGGTCGGCAGCGGGAATACAACCTCTACTTCTCAGACGCAAAGCAGGCCAAGACGCGCGAAGCAAGAGTCGAGAAGTACGCCGAGAGGATCCTGGACGGCAAAGGCTTTCGCGACCGATGATCCTCGGCCGCCCGGCGCTTCCTGGGCGGAGATCGCTCGCTCGAGGCAGCCGAAGGGGGCAGAATGGCACTGAGGAGGATTCATGGCCACAACCACCCACTCGCCCGGCGTCGGGGTTCTTGCTGCGCTCGAAGGTGCCGGGCTGATTGCCTGGAACCTCGTTGCGACCCCGTTGGTAGGACGAAAGCGCCTGCACTGGGGTACGCAGGGGACCGAGGCGACCGATCCACTGCACGGCGACGAACTCGTTCCGGACCCGAAGTGGTCATACACACTTGCCGTTGACGTCGCCGCACCACCGGAAGCCGTCTGGCCGTGGATCGCTCAGATCGGGCAGCGCCGCGGCGGCTTCTACACCTACCAGACGCTGGAGAACATGGTGGGGTGCAAGATCAGCAACACCTCCGAGATCCTCCCCGAGTACCAGCATCCCGAGGTCGGCGATGAGATATACCTGCATCCGACGGCGCCGCCTCTACGTATCGAAATCGTGGAGCCGCCGCACACGCTGGTTCTCTTCGGCTCCCCGGCCGATATCGGTACAGAGGAAAGCTGGGGGATGTCCACCTGGCAGTTCGCCGTTCGGTCGGGATCAGCCCGGAGGAGTCGACTCCTCACCCGTGGCCGCAGCGACTATTCCCCCGGGTGGACAACAAGGCTCGCTTTCGGGCGTTTCCCCATCGAACCCATCACGTTCGTGATGAGCCGCAAAATGCTGCTCGAGATCAAGCGCCTGGCGGAAGCGGAGCGCTAGCTACAAGGTCCGACAGACACTCCGTTCGGTGTTCGAGCTGCCCTTGGGCGGACTCGGGAGGATTCCGCTCAGCGCGTTCTACCGCGATGCGGGTTGTCGATTTCGTCGACCTCGGACACGAGCGACACGCTGCGACCTTCCTGGGTCGGTTTCGTGACGCTCATCGGACTCACTCGAGCGGAGATTCTCCACCGTCCCGCACGTCACAGCAGTGGCTCACGAAGACCGCGAGATCTACCTGATTCGAGTCGAAGAGAGCTCGAGGGAAGACATCGATGTGGCGATCCGTGAAGCACTCCCCCACTAGCACGATGTTTCGTGACACGGTTGACTGTGTCGCCGGCCGGCGGGAGGTCGTCCGCCGGGATCGAGCCAACCCGCAAAGACGGCGTTGCCCTACACGGCGTCGGTTCGTTTGGTCGGAGGTCTTCCGGCGAACGGTCCGCGCTTGAGGCGGCGGAGATAGCGGGCGTGGGGAGGAAAGCGAACCGGGTTGTTGCGCTTGATCAGCACGAACACCAGCAGCGGCATGACCAGAACGAACGTCGCCCAGAACGCAGCCACGGGCACCATCGTGATCACCGTCTCCTCGCCGACCGCATATGCCAAGCCTGAAACCATCAGCGCGCCCACAATGATGGCTAGCACGAACGTGCTTCCGAACAACGCTGTCCACGATCGCCCGTCGAGCAGTCGAGTCCCGAGGTACGAAGTGGCCATGATCATCGCGTAGAGTGCGGTGGCGTAGACGATTGACTGGGCCCGAAGAGGAGCTTCAGGCTCGCTCCAGCCGATGGACAGGACGTCGAGCGCAACAGCCCACAACGCCATAGCCACGAGCCCGACCAGCCAGGCCGACCACAGTGGAGGCAGCCACCCGGGTCGTCGCGATCCGGGTCGTCGGGCGAGTTCGGCCGCCAGGGCGAATGGAGTGCCGAACTCCTCAACCGGATCGACGCCCGTCTCTTCCAGGTGGCTGGCGATCTCCGCGACGAACTCCCCCGCCCGGTGACCCTCAACCCCCTCTTGCTGGAGCGCTCTGGTGAGTTGACCCAGGTAGACCCAGTTCTGCTGATTCATGTGCTCGCTCCGGGTGACTCACCGAGAATCCACCGGGCGGCGGCAACGAACGCTCCCCAGGCGTCGCCCGCCTCACCGAGCGCCGATTCGCCCAGGTTCGTGATCTGGTAGTACTTGCGATCGGGTCCCTGGCGACTGTCCCGCCACATCGTCTCGACCAAACCGTCGCGCTCGAGGCGATTGAGCAGCGGGTAGAGCGTGCCGCCCTTGATCTCGCCAAGGCCGGCGGCCTCGAGGCCCTTCGCCAACTCGTACCCGTAGGCCTCGCCGTCCATCAGGCGTGCCAACACACACAGATCGAGCACCCCTTTGAGCCATTGGGTCCTTCGCTGCTCCACGGTCGCGACGAGAGGCTGCTTCTTCACTATGTAGTCATGCTATCTACAGCTAGGTAGGTTGTCTACCTACATACGTCGCTGTTGGCGGCCGGACAAGGGTGGGGATGTTCGGTGGGGTGAAACGTAGGCGTGGATCGTGCCGACCCGCGCGAGCACGCGTAGCTCAGTGAAGGGCCTTCTCAGGGTATTGGCAGGGAAATCACCCATGGCCGCGCCTGCGCGCAGGTTGCATCATCGTCGCATGGATTCCACTGAGGAACCACAACTCCGCAACAAGCTCGTCTTCTGGCTCCTGCTCAGCGTGCTTTCGGTGGCCCTGGCCGAGGTCACCGTTGCGTCAGCCCCTCTCGCCTTCGTCAACCCGGTCGAGGCTGCGTTCCTGGTTGTGTTCTACGGCAGTCACCTGCTCGTGTTCGCTTGGTTGGCCTTTCATCGCGGCTGGCCTTCACTCACGGCACTTTGGTTCGCCGGCGTGCTCTTCGGGTTGTACGAGTTCTACATCACGAAGGTGCTGTGGTCTCCACCCTGGGGCGACACCATCTCGATCGGCCATATCGACGTCCTCTCGTTGATCGTGCTGGCCTTCTTCTGGCACCCGTTCATGGCGTTCATCTTTCCGCTCGCCGTCGCCGAGGCTGGCGGAACGAAGAGCCGGGGGGTGGCGGGTCAGTCTCCAACGCGAGGAGCCGGCTTGGTGCAGAATCGCCGAACTTGGCTGCTTGTTCTCGGTACCGGAGCAGCCGTCCACGGCCTGATGACTGGTTCTCCTGGAGTAGCCATCGCCTCCATGGGCTCAGCTCTTGCGGCGGTGAGCCTGGCGATGTGCTGGTGGCGGCGCGGCGATCGGCAGCAGCGATGGACGCTTCGAGCCTTGCTGCCGAACGATCGGCAAGGGCGCTGGATCGCGGTGCTGCTGGCGGCCCAATACGTCGTGTTCATTCCAACGTGGGCGCCTGAACGGATGCCACCGCTCGCAGGACATGTCGTCGTGTGGATCCTCTACGCCACCTTTGCCCTGCTGCTGTGGTCAGCGCTCCGCCCATCCCCCAGGACCGAGCCACGAGACCATCCGGCGGGACCGATTGGACGCGTGACGATCGCAACGATCGCCAGCCTGCTCGCCATTTCGGCGCTCGCCTCGCTCGGCCCCTCCGATCTTGGTTCAGTCATGGTGTGGCTGGTTGCGACCATCGTCGGACTGGGAATGCTGTTCGGATCCGTACGACATGTGTTGGCTGACTCCCGGCAGGCCCACAGCCGATAGGAGCCGTGGGCGTGCGGTCGGTGGTCGCGCGTCGCGTCGGGTGACATAATCAAACGGTGGAACGCCAGGAAGCTCCCGTTTGGCTGCAGCCCGTGCACCGGTGGTTCTTCTTCTGGGAGGACATGGTTCCTTCGGTGTCCAGGGTTGTCGCCGTGGCTATTGGGGCTGCGATCACCTCGGTGGTCGTGGTGGTGACTACGAAGATCAAGGGGCTGGTGACTGTCCCGCTGGCAACGGTCGGGTGGATTGCTCTTGGCGTCGCCCAAGAGCACGACGCGCGTGTGCATCTCGGTGTCGACGGCGAGTTTCTAGACCTCCTTCGAGATCAAGTCGATCCGGTATTGGCTCGGGCGGGGTTCACGTTCAATAGTGCTTTCGGACCGTGCCGAGCGCGGCCCGGCCGGTCTGACACGTTTCTGTACGAAGCTGCCGATCCGAATGGGAACGGTTGCATCGACGTGTGGATCCGCCGCGATCGCTTCGATGGGAAGATGGAAGTGTCGGTGGACGGCCACCGCCTGGAGAGACTCGTTGCCTTGCGCGGGGACCCACAATGTGCGACGCGAGTCACTCAGGCAGAAGAGCCTGTTGGCGACGTAGCAGCGCTCGTGGCAGCGTTCGGACGAGTCCTTCCCTAGCGCCCAGTGGCGACCGCCGGCGATATCGTGTTCGCACCCACGGAGCCTTGAGCGCGACCGGCGCGGACGTGGTGCCGGTGGCTATCGGTTGCCCGTCTCCGGGATTCCCTCCCCCACTGCCGGAAGCGGCAGTGTGGTCTCGACCGTTGACAGCGACAGCCTTGTCTGTACCGTGCCGACCACGGGCGGTCCGAGGTATATCCGGGGATGAAGAGAATGAGCATTGCACGAGTGGCGACAGGGCCTGTCCGCCAGAGCTCCCAGGTCGTTCGATGAAGGCGAGTATTCAGATCGCCAACTTCACCTGGCCGGGTGGTGATCCGGCTATCGGACCGGCGCTGCGAACCATCGGCGAGGCAGCCGACGCTGCGGGGTTTGACACGGTCTGGGTGATGGACCACTTCTTCCAGCTGGAGCCGATGATCGGCCCCGCCGACAACGCCATGCTCGAGGGCTACTCCGCCCTCGCGTACCTCGCCGGAGTCACCGAGCGGATCAGGCTCGGAACCTTGGTCACCGGCGTCAACTACCGCCATCCCGGATACCTCGCAAAGACCATCACCACCCTTGACGTCCTTTCCGGTGGCCGAGCCTGGCTGGGCATCGGCGCAGGCTGGTATGAACGCGAAGCACTCGGACTCGGCCTCCCATATCCACCACTGGCCGAGCGGTTCGAGCAGCTCGAAGAAACGCTCCAGATCATCTTGCGGATGTGGGATGGCGACCGCTCCCCCATCAACGGCGAGCTCTTCACCCTCACCGAGCCAATCAACAGCCCACAGGTGCTCACCAAACCGCACCCGCCGATTCTGATTGGCGGCTCTGGGGAGAAGAAGACGCTGCGGATGGTCGCCCAGTATGCAGACGCCTGCAACTTGTTTGCTTTCGGCAGCACCGAAGAGCTCCGGCACAAGCTGGATGTGCTCAGAGGCCACTGTGAGCGTCTCGGACGGGACTACGACGAAATCTCCAAGACTGTTGGGGGGTTCTTCTACACCGGGCAACCGGCCTCTGAGATCATCGACCAGGCTCGACCGTTGGCCGAACTCGGATTCGACCATGTCATCTTCAACGTGTTCGACGACTATCTGGGCACACCGGTAGAGCGTCTCGGTACGGACGTGGTTCCTGCCCTGGCCGAGTTGTGATCATCATCTCCGGTGACCTCGACCGCCACGAAGTGTGCGATGTCACGACGGTCGGGCGGGTGACCGGGCGGCCCCACCGGATCGAGATCTGGTTCGCCCACGACAACGGCACCATGTACCTGCTCTCCGGTGGCAGCGACCGTTCCGACTGGGTCCGCAACCTCATCGCGAACCCAGCCGTCACCGTGGATATCGCGGGCGCGAGCTTCTCCGGCAGGGGGCGTGTCGTGGAAGCCGGCACCGACGAGGATCGGCTGGCTCGCGACCTTGTGTTCGCGAAGTACACGCCAAACTATGCCGGTGACCTCACCGAATGGCGGGACACCGCCCTTCCCGTCGCCATCGATCTGCAGGTTTGAGCAACAGGTAGGGCCATCACGGGCCTCGCCGGTCGAGCACCTAGGTTCGAGGGATGTCCACCGTGCTCCTCGTGGCGATGGCCTCTGCGAGCGGACGCATGAGCCGCTCCAGCGTTGCAGCGTCAGGGATGGAGCCATCCGCAGGGGTCCACGTAACGAAGAGGCTGTCCTGATTCCCCGCTGCGTCCGTGGAGCGCATCGTCAATGGTGACAGCCAGTTACTCCCCACGATGACCTCCCAATCACCGATTTGCTCGGCAGGCGCGGTGCCTTGCTCGACGGCCAGGTCCCATGTTGCGCTTCCGGTGCTCACACCGATCGTCGTGAAGTTCACACCGTCGCCGACGGCCTCGCTGATGTTGCAGAGGAATCCGAAGGTCTCGTACGCCACGGCGTCGTAGGCTCCGCTGCCCTCAACGGTGGCGTCGGTCGAGGACAAGAGACCGAAAGCCACGAGGTCATCCAGTGAGATCGCACCATTCAACGGCTGACCTTCCGAGCAGAGATCGGCCAGAATCACGCCATTCCCATCGGACGTGCTCACACCGGGATCAGCAGGCGGCGCGTCTGCGCTGTCGGCCGAGCTCGTGGTGACACCTACCGTCGTTGTTGTCGCTTGAGGCGAATCGTCGGCCAGTGTCCCCTGGTCCGGGGCTGAGGTTGTGCTGCTGTCGGTTGCAGAATCGCTGCTACTGCACGACACAAGTATGAGAGCGACGCTGGCGACAAGAATGAACAAACGGACCATCGGTGGTTCCCCCTGGGATCGAGACAGGCTCTCAACCCTACGCGCGAGTTCCGGGTGGCGAGGCCGTCTTCTTCAGGACTTCGCAGTGGCAGTGCAAATCGGGTTCAGCAACTCGTCTCAGCTCGCAATGCACCTGGGATGGCGAGATCGAGTGCAAGGGCGGATTGCCGCCGTCCGGGACGCGGGAGTGACCGCCCGAGCCCAACGTGGAAACCCTGATCTTCTCACACCCCTCGAGCACGGGGCGACGTGGGCGAAAGAAGTGACCATGGGAGTATGCCAAGGCACAATCACACGCGTCGTCGGTTTTGCGAGCGCTCCACCGGCACCGGAGTCCCAACACTCGATCGCCACGGGTTGAGGTTCCTCTCGCGCTTGCGTCGTGGATCAGGGTCGTCGGGCTCTACACCCGGCGGGTCGATTCCGTTTACGCTTGGTGGCAGGCGGGCCATTGCGGCTGGAGACATGAGTGCAATCACGTCCGACCGGCGAGACATCGTCCTGGTTTTCGGCAGCCGTTAAGGCCCTGCCTTGGTTCTTGGTTGTTGCCTTCATTGGCTTCGGGTTCTACTCGGTCGTTCCTCCGGCTGCACTGCCTATCGATGCACCTGAGAAGGAGTTCTCCGCCGCTCGAGCGGTCGAGCACGTCAAGGTCATCGCGCGGGAGCCACATCCGATGGGTTCGACGGCGATCGTCGAAGTGCGTAGCTACCTCGTAGCCGAGCTCGAGAAACTCGGTCTCGAGCCTGAGTTCCAGACAATCTCGGCGCCCAACTACTACGAGCAGGGAGATCCGGTCGACGTCGTCAATGTCACCGCGACGATTCCCGGAAGCGCCAACACCGGAGCTGTTGCGCTCGTGGCCCACTACGACACGGTCCCGGCAACGCCTGGGGCGAACGACAACAGCGCGGCGGTCGCGACCCTCTTGGAGTCGGGACGGGCGATCCTTGCAGGTCCGCAGCTGCGCAACGACGTGATCCTGCTGTTCACCGACAGCGAAGAGCCCAACCCTCGGTATGGCTCCGAGGCATTCGTCCGCGAGAGCCCTGCATTCGACGAAATCGCTCTGGTCGTGAACCTGGAAGCCCTCGGGGGCTCCGGACCGTCGTCCCTTGCCGAAACATCCGGCTCCGAAACTTGGCTGGTCGACCAGTATGCCGCGGCGGTGTCGAACCCGGCGGCGTTCTCGTTCGTCTCCGAGATCACCGCTCTCGTAGGAGATGTCGGAACCGACTTCGACTCATTCCGCAACGCCGGTGTGCCCGGCTTCCACTTTGCCTACATGCGTGGCTCTCCGATCTACCACCTCCCCACCGACAACCTCGAGTCGGTCGGCTGGGACTCCGTCCAGCACCACGGATCGAACGCGCTCGGCATCGCCCAACACTTCGGAGACCTTGACCTCGGTACGGTGCCGGACTCGAGCGAGTCCGTGTACTTCACGCTCCGGCCATTCTTCGTCCAATACGCCGCTTGGTGGTCGCTCGCAGCGGCGTTGTTGGCCACAGCGCTGCTCCTGCTTGGGTTCGTTCGCTCCGTGCGGCGGCGAACACATGCGGCAGGATCTCTCGCTCGCAGCAGCGGCATTGCCCTTCTCTTGACCTTCGTGGCAACGGTCGTCGCCACGCTGGTGTGGCTCCTCATCGTCGCGATCCGTTCAACGCCGTCAGTGCTCGAGGCGTATGCCTATTTCATCCTCTCATTCGGCATCGGTGCCTCGGTTGCTTTCTGGTTGAACAACCGTGCGCCAATCAAACGGCACATGACCGGGCCCGGGTTCCTGGTGTTGTGGGTTGCCCTCGGCCTGTTGACCGCGTTCGCCGCCGCAGGACTGAGCCCGCTGTTCACGCTGCCGGCGCTGGCCGGCGCCATCGCCTACAACTGGCACACCGGTCGAGAAGGTTGGGGTGCCATCCTCCGGTTCACCGTCGTGGCGGCACCGACCGTAGTTCTTCTGACACCTGCGATCGACTTCTTCTTCCAGTTCGGCCAGCCGCGACCGGGCAACCCCGACTCAAGCATCCCATCAGTCGCAGCCGTCGCGTTTCTGCTCGCCGTTCTCGCCGGTGGACTCCTGATGAGCGTGTGGCGGGAATCGAACTCGGGCATCGGCACCCCGGGCCGCTACGAATTGCCGGCGACTCCCCACTGACAGCGCCGCCGCTCGCACGTCGCAGCCCTCACCGCCTGCGCGATCACTCGACCGTTCTTGCGTTCACGCGCAGCGGTAGCCTCTCGAAGCCATGGACCCGATTGCAGACAGCGGTGGCGATGATCTTCTCCGGGGCGACATTCGTCGGCTCGGTTCCCAACTCGGCAACGCCCTGACGCGTCAGCACGGGGATGAGCTGCTCGAGCTCGTCGAGGAGGTTCGGCTCCTCACGAAGGCAAGCCGGACCGATAGCGACCAGGACTCCGCTGTTCGCCTCCAGACGGTGCTGGGAGAGCTCGACTTGGAGCAGGTGGTCAATCTGGTGCGAGCGTTCTCGGCCTATTTCCACCTTGCCAACGTCGCAGAACAGACGCATCGCGTGGGCGATCTAGCCATCGCGGATCAAGATCGTACGTTCGCAGCGACCGTCGACCGGATTCTGGCGGCACGGCCCAAACCCGAAGTCCTGCATGAAGTTCTCACCCGTCTCGAGCTTCGCCCGGTGTTCACTGCTCACCCGACCGAAGCCGTTCGCCGCACCCTCCTTACGAAACTCGGCAGGATCGCCGACCTGCTGATTGCTCGGAAGGACGTGGAGATCTCGGCAGCCAGGCGAGCCGGAATCGACCGCCGGATCGCAGAAATCATCGACCAGATCTGGCAGACCGACGAATTGAGATCTCAACGCCCGCAACCGATCGACGAGGCGCGCTCAGCGATGTTCTACCTCGATCAGCTGTCCGCCGACGTGCTGCCCTCGCTCGGAGAGGAAGTCGCCATCGGCCTCCAACGCCTGGGACGCGACATGGCGCCCGGCCCCGCACCAATCAGGTTCGGCACGTGGGTTGGGGGCGATCGTGATGGGAATCCGTCGGTGACGCCAGGGGTCACGATGCGGGTTCTCGAGATGCAACACGACCACGCCCTCCGAAACCTGAGCTCGCAAGTGGAAACCCTGGCTAAAGAACTGTCGACCTCGTCGCGCTATCGCCGGGTGAGCGGTGAGTTGTCCGACTCCCTGGCAGCCGACCGTGAAGCTCTGCCTGAAGTGTGGTTGCGATTCCGGACGCTCAACCGCGATGAGCCGTACCGTCTGAAGTGCGCCTACATCCATGAGCGCCTTGTCAATACGCGTAGGCGCCATGCCGACGGCGCCCGCCACGTGCCTGGCGAGGACTACCGCAGTAGCCGTGACCTCCTCGATGACCTCGCCATTATGCATCGGTCGCTGCACGCCGATACCGGCCAACTCATTGCCGACGGCGTGTTGCTGCGGCTCATGCGAAACGTCAGCACCTTCGGGTTTCATCTCGCGACGATGGACATCCGTGAGCACGCCGAACGCCATCATGAGGTACTCGAGCAGCTCTATGACCGCGTCGGCATCTCCTACGCCGACCTGGACCCTGCCGCCCGTGTGGAGCTCCTCACCGACGAATTCATCAATGGGAGACCGCTCGCCCCGCCCTCACCGAATCTCCCCGAGACGTCAACCGCCGTATTCGAGACCCTTCAGACGGTTCGGGAGGCACTGGACCGGTTCGGTCCAGGCATCGTTGAGTCGTACATCATTTCGATGGCGTCCGGGGAGGATGACGTGCTCGCCGCCGCAGTCCTCGCCCGCGATGCCGGACTCGTCGACCTCCACAGCGGGGTAGCCAGAATCGGGTTCGTCCCGCTCCTGGAGACCATCGATGCGCTCCGCCGGGCAGGTGATCTGCTGGATTCGCTTCTGAGCTGCGCGCCCTACCGCGAGATCGTCCGGCTCAGGGGTGATGTTCAGGAGGTGATGCTTGGCTATTCCGACTCGAACAAGATCGGTGGAATCACGACCTCACAATGGGAAATCTACAAGGCACAACGCCTGCTGCACGACGCTGCTCGACAGCATGGTGTCACACTCCGCCTGTTCCATGGGCGTGGTGGAACGATCGGGCGCGGCGGCGGTCCGACCCATCAAGCGATCCTCGCCCAGCCGTTCGGAACCGTCGACGGCCGGATCAAAGTGACCGAGCAGGGGGAGATCATCTCGGACAAGTACGGCTTGCCGGGCCTTGCCTATCGCAACCTAGAACTTGCCTTGTCGTCAGTCTTGGAGGCCTCACTCCTTCACCGAGTGTCACGACAACCGAAAGAGGTCCTCGATCTGTGGACCAACACCATGGAGGCGCTGTCGGCGGCGTCGTTCGCCGCCTATCGAGGGCTTGTCGAATCACCGGGATTGGTCGACTACTTCCTTGCCGCGACACCGGTAGAGGAGCTCGCCGAGATGAACATCGGCTCTCGCCCGTCCCGCCGCCCCGGCGGCGGCGCCGGTCTCGACGATCTGCGGGCAATCCCCTGGGTGTTTGGATGGACCCAGTCACGCCAGATCATCCCCGGCTGGTTTGGTGTCGGCTCCGGCCTCGAGGCCATGCGCCGGGACGGGAGGTGGGAGGTGATCGAGGAGATGTTCGACAGCTACCGCTTCCTGCAGACGTTCATCTCGAATGTCGAAATGACGCTTGCCAAGACCGATCTGGACGTCGCGTCGCGATACGTCCGGCGGCTGGTCGATCCGCGACACCATCACCTGTTCGATCGTATACGGGAAGAGTACGAGAGAACCATTACCGAGGTTGAGCGATTGACCGGTACCGCCATTCTCGACCGGCTTCCCGTCCTCAAGCGAACGTTGGCCGTTCGGGACTACTACCTCGATCCGCTCAATCTCTTGCAGGTGACACTCCTGGCCCGGCGACGCGACGGAGAATCCGACCCGACCCTAGAGCGGGCATTGCTGCTCACCGTGAACGGGATTGCCGCCGGGATGCGCAATACGGGTTGAGTTGGTTCGCGGCTTGCAGGTTTCCCGCGGGACGTTGGCTTCCGGCAGGGTGCGCCGCATTACGCGTCGGCGACCTCGTCCCCGGCGGTGACGAAGTCGATCAGCTGCTCAACTGCCCTGACCAGGGGCGTTTCGACGTCGCGATATGAGTCGACGGCATCCAGGACGCTTCCCCAGAAGTACCCGGGTTGCACGTCGAGGCCAAGCCGTTTGATCACACCTTCCTTCCACGCCTCGCCCGGAGGAATATCAGGCCACGCGGCGATGCCGATCGTCGCGGGTTTGATGGCCGCCCATATGTCGACATAGGGGTGACCGCAGATCAGCACGTTGATGTCCCGAACAGAGTCCGCGATGTGCGATTCCTTCGACCCCACAACGAGATGATCGAGGAGCACGCCGAGTCGGCGAGTGGAATTCGGCGCGAAGCCGGCAACGGCGTCCACCAGGCCATCGGCTCCGTGCAAGGCTTCGACGACAACAGCGGCGTGCCTGAGGTCATCACCCCAGATCTTCTCGATCAACTCCGCATCATGATTTCCTTCGACCCATATCCGGCCCGCTCTCGCGACCCGGGCCCGCGATGCCCCGGTATCGACTGAGCCTGAAGCGGTGAATCGCGGAGCGGCTCGTCTTGCGGGGGCCGCTTCTCGCATGGCCACCCGCACACCGTTCTGCATGAAGGCTCCGTCGGAGGCTTTGAACGAATGCTCTTCGCCCCATTGGTCGGTCAGAACGACGACCCCACCTTGGGTGAATTCGGCCACGACGCCGATCGTGCGGGATCCGGTGTGGGTCAGCGTCATCCCCGGCCGGATCTCGCGAACTGGGTATTCAGGTTTGCGGAACGTCTCGAGGATGTCGTTGTCCGCCCATCGATCGTGCTTGGCCATGGCCGGGCAGCGTAGCCCCGAACGCCGTTCGAACCGTGGATGCGCCCGCCGGTGTGCAGGCAGGGCGTCGCTGACTTGGGAAGCCGGTCCTACGCCAGCGGAGCAGCGGCGAACGGAACACTGAAACGCTCGCACCAGATGAGCACAAAGCGATGCTCGTTCGGGTCGAACTCGGCCGGCAACTCGTAGTTCTGCCCGCCGACGTTGCCCTTGATCTTTCCAAGGTCGATGTAGTCGGGAGGCGTGCCGCCTTCGTAGTCGGCTGATGACAAAACCCAGACATACAGATCGGGTCCGTTCTGGATGTCGGTATCGTCCTCGAAGCGCAGGACGTAGGTGCCGTCCTGTTCGTACACCGCGGCGGTGCCTTCGGCCGAGTGGTCGATGCCGTAGAAGGCCCCCATGCTGACCTGCACCGGTGCAGCGGGGGCTGTGGTGGTGGTGGTCGGAGGCACGGTTGTCGAAGGAGTGCTCTCCGCCGCCGGTTGCGTGGTCTCGGCTGCAGCGGTGGTAGACGTCGCCGGTTCCGGCGGAACAGCTTGGGCAGTCGTCGTGGTGAACGCGTCCGCCAGCGACTCGTCGACCGCATCATCGACGAACAGCTTGTCGGGCCGAAACGCCAGGAATGCCACGACGGCAATGGCGAGTCCGACGCCGATGATGGGCCAGCGAAAGCGTTTCAAAGTCTCCACGTTGTGTGTCCTCTCGTGAGTCGAAGGACTCAACGGTGACCCTACGACGGTCTGTTCCAGATCGAAGTGGTGTTCCGTGATTGTTCACAATCGC
Source organism: uncultured actinomycete (assembly GCA_942491345.1). GTDB lineage: Bacteria > Actinomycetota > Acidimicrobiia > Spongiisociales > UBA5794 > JAHEEL01. The sequence continues at coordinate 74,084 of CALOAN010000053.1, read as the reverse complement.
ACGGAGTCTTCGCGAGGCTTGTTGTAGCCTCCGGCGAGCATGAACGAATTCATCCTCACGCTCAAGTGCGCCGATGCGCGCGGCATTGTTGCCAGCTTCGCCACCGGTCTCCTCGAACTGGATGCGAACATCATCGCAAACAAGCAGTTCACGGACCATGCGACCAACACGTTCGTGATGCGAACCGTGTTCGAGGACGACCTCGAGGATCCGCGCCAGATCATCGACCACCTCCAGTCGCGAGTTCAGGAGTTCAACGGCGAACTGCGGGTGAGGAGAGTTGACGATCGGCCCCGCGTCATGATCCTGGTGTCCAAGTACGACCACTGCCTCCTCGACCTGCTCATGCGCCACCACTCGGGAGAACTCGAGGCCAGCATTCCGGTCGTCGTCTCCAACCATGAGGATCTGCGAGACGTCGTCGAGCGAGAGGGCATCGAGTTCCATCACATCGCCGTGACCACCGAAACGAGGGCCGAGGCCGATGCAGAGCTCCTCGACCTCATCGAGGACCACCACATCGACCTTGTGGTTCTGGCCCGCTACATGCAGATCCTGAGCCCCGAAATCTGTGAACAGCTCGCCGGACGAATCATCAATATCCACCACTCCTTCCTTCCCGGCTTCAAGGGTGGCCGGCCCTACCACCAGGCGTGGGAGCGAGGCGTGAAACTCATTGGAGCGACCGCCCACTACGTGACCGCTGACCTCGACGAAGGCCCGATCATCACGCAGGATGTCACGCCGGTGAACCACGCGGATACTCCGGCGTCGATGGTCACGGCCGGCCGAGATATCGAACGCCTCGTGTTGTCGAAGGCCGTCCGCGCCCACGTTGAGGAACGTGTCTTCCTCATCGGACATCGAACGGTTGTGTTCTCCTAGAGGGAACCCTCCGCCGCTGATGCGATGTCGGCCAGGTCCTTCTCGAAGGCTTTGCGTGTCGCGTTCACGAAGAAGCGCCCGATCGTCGCCGACATGACCTTCGCCATGGTCCCGGTCGGCTTGCCAGAGAACGACATCGACAGCACACTTCCCCCATCGCCGTCTGGTTTGACGCTTTGCGTCGTTCGATACTCGGCTCCGTGGGAATTCGCTTCGACCACGTAGGAGCGGCCCGGCTCGAGCTCGGTCACCCACATGTCCTCGGTCGCGGTGCGTCCGAATAGAGTGCGTGTCTCGCGCCATGTGGTCCCTATCTCGAACCCGTTGCCCTCATCGAGTCGCTCGACGTTCTCGATGCCCCTGATCGCGTCTGGGAATCCTTCGAGGTTGGTCATGATCGCCCACACCTTGTCAGCAGGCGCGTTGATCGCTTTCGAACATGAGATCTCCATGGGAACCTCCCCGGTCGCCGAGGGGAAATACTATCCGGCCGACATGCCCGTGGCCGGAGAAAACCGGCGGGTACATTCGGCAACGGTCACCAACGCGATCGCGCCTCTTCCGCGAAGCCGAGCATGTCGGTGATCGACAGCGAGCCACCGGTGCCGTCGGGGACACAACCCGACCAGCGCCCAAACACCTGATGCACTTCGTTCTTGAGCACCCCCAGATTGAGATTGGAGTGCCGGTCGTGAACCGGGGCGAGTGTCACATCGAGCATGCCGTCGGCGGACCGAACGGTCCACGGCGCCATTGGATCGTCCCAGTTGTAGATCCACTCGAGGTCCTCGCCGATCTTGACCAGAGACCCGTCGATGATGACGCCGTTTTCCGTGAAGCCGGTGCCGTCGGTCCACTTCCCCCCGACTTGGAGGCCGACCAGTTGGCCGGTCGCTGCATAGCCGGAACCCCCGCCCCAATTCCACGTCGTCCGATACGGCCACCTGCCCCGGCCGATGTCGAGTATTCCCCAAGCCTCACCGGCAGATCCACCGATCTCAATGGTCCGGCCATCCACGGTGACCGACCCGTTGGCGGGCCGCGCCTGGTGTTTCGACGTGAACTGGAACTGTTTTGACGACCATGGAATCACAACGTTGAGCGATTCGTGCCCCTCCGGTTCAGCAACCGTGGCCGAGAGACTCCCCGACACGCCGTGTTTCTCCGTCCAACGGGCGAGCAGGTGGGTGGAGCCTTCCCCGTAGACGATCGAGACACCGAGGTTGCGGCTGTTGAAGTCGAGCCTTCCGGTGGCGGGCTCGTCTGGCAGGTCGACGCCACGGCCGAGGGGAATCGTCACCGACCGGCCCCCCGATCGGTGTGAGCCGGGTTCGATCCAGTCGAGGGTCACCAATCCGGCATAGTCGATATCGGCCACGGTGACTGCGACGATGATGTGTTCGGCCTGGATCGCCCAATAGTCCCACCGTTTGGTTCTGCCCCACCTGCCGGCGAGGTTGGCCCGGTGGAGAATGTGTCGCGACCACCCCTTGGCGGATGGATGCAGAGATCTTCCATCTTCGTCGCAGAGATCAACCGGGTCCAGGATCTCGTGTTCGCCGGGTGTCATAGCCCTAGTCAACCATGTCGGTACGCTCGGCAGCGGCCGTCACGCATTGAAGGCATCGATCTCGGCTTGTGCGGCGGCGCCAAGCTCATCCCGATCGACGCCCATCGCCGCGAGGGCTCGTGCGGTGGTTCCGTACTCCATCTGTGACGCCACCAGAAGGATGTAGGCACCCGACAGTCGCGACTTGTCGCGCTTGACGAGTCTGACGACCTCAGGAAAGACGTGACGAGCGGACGGTGCGCTGCGGTAGACACCGGCACGGTGCTTCATTGGCTGGGGAAGCTGACCGTCGATGCCCGCCGTGTCGTCCTCGACCCCAATTGATCGGAGGGCCGCTGCGTGCTGAGATGCGACCGCATCTCGGAAGTGATCGGGGTCGGCACCGACGCGCTCGAAGACGCGTCGGGCCGAGCCCTCCTGGAAGTCGAGCGCCACCAGGACCAGATGCTCCGCTCCGGGTTCCTTCTCCCCCATTGCAGCAGCCTCAGCCTCGGCAGCCGGGAAAAGGGACTGCATGAAGCGGATGTCGTACATCCGGTCGCGGCGTTTCATCTGCCGTCCTTTCGGTTCATACCGGGGCGAATGCGACGTGCGTGGCGCTTGTGTGCTGCTTGACGGGTCACGCCGAGCGCCTCCGCTACCTGGGTCCACGACCATCCCTGGTCAATTGCACACTTGACTGATGCCAGTTCGAGTCGATCCGCGAGGCGGCGGAGCGATACGACCGCTGCGAGTGCCTCGGCCGGATCCTCCGGACTTGGGATGCTCTGCAGGTTCTCCATGGTGTCAATCATAGTTGACAGTCGCGAGGCGTCAACCGTGGTTGACACCGCAGCGACCAGTGGCTCTACTCGTCTGGCGGTGGTCTGGCCGCCCGATCGGCGTACCGGATGTCCGGCAGCTGAGTCGACAGCAGGAAGCCGAGGAACACGAAGGCAACGGCTACCAAGCCGGTCGTCTGCGCCGCCGAGGCGAATGCGTCTGACACGGCGGCCACGACGGCCTCTGATCCCGGCTGTTCGGCGAGCGCCGGGAGTACCTGGCCCGCCGAACCGGCCACGGCCTCGACGATGCCCTCTTGCGCAACCGCCGGCAGTTCCGGAATCATCGCCAGGTTGTCCGTGGTGCCGCTCCGAAGTCCGGCGGACAGAACCGTTCCGAGGAGCGCAATTCCCACGGCAGCACCCACCTGGCGGAACGTTGACTGCATTCCCGATGCCTGCCCGGACTCTCGAGGCGGAACCTCCGACAGGATCACACTCGTGAGCTGTGCGCTTGCGAGACCAACGCCCAGGCCGTAGACGAACAGCGGGAGGATGAACGTCCATCCAGGCCGATGGGGGGCGATAAGGAGCGCCACCGCGGCAATCGCCACCGCTTCGAGCCCCATGCCGGTGCTGACCACCCGCCGGGGCCCGATCCTCGTGGCGATCATGCCTGCGGTCGGGCCACCGACGAACGCACCGATCGCCAAGGCCAGGAGCAGCAGCCCCGTCTTGAAGGCCGAGTAGCCGAACACGGCCTGAAGGAACAGAGGTAGCACGAAAACGAGACCGAACTCTCCGAGGCTCAAGATTGCAGCCGCCGAGTTGCCGAGTGAGAACGACTTGAACTTGAACAACGAGAGGTCGAACAGCACGGCCTTTCCGGCTTCCGCTCGGAAGTGTTCGTTCACCACGAAGCCGACCAGCAAGACCACGCCGATCAGGAATGTGACCACCACCGGCGAGATCCAGTTCTCCGGCCACGTGAACGGGCCTGCGCTGAAGGTGTCGATCTGGTTGAAGAAACCGAGGCGCGGTCCCTCGATGAGGGCGAACACCACGCCGGCCATACCGAGGCCGGACAGCAGGATGCCGGGGATGTCGAACCCGCGTGCCAGTTCTGTGTCACGCGTCTCCTTCACCCAGAGGAGCGCGCCGACAAGTGCAATCGCTCCAATCGGGACGTTGATGTAGAACGCCCACCGCCACGAGTGTTCGGTCGTCAACCAGCCGCCGAGCAGTGGACCGAGCGCTGCCATCCCCCCGATCACCGAACCCCACACCCCGAATGCGATGCCGCGTTCCTTCCCCTGGAATGTGGCGTTCACCGTGGACAACGTTGCCGGAAGGATCACCGCTGCCCCAACACCCTGAAGGAACCGGGCGAAGATCAGGGAACTGCCATCGTTCGAGAGCCCAGCCATCATGCTGGCTCCGACGAAGATGACCAGTCCGATCATGAACATGCGGCGACGGCCGTACATGTCGCCGACCTTGCCCAGCGTGATCAAGAGGGCAGCGAACACCAGCGAGTAGATCGAGTTGATCCACTCTGCGTCGGCAAGGGCGAGGTCGAATTCTCGGATGATCGACGGGAGTGCAACGTTCACGATCGTCGCGTCGACGATGATCATCGCCACGCCCAAGCTGAGAACTGCGAGTCCGAACCATCGAGTGCGTTCGGTGACAGCCATGAGCCCCATCTCCGTCTTGTTGCCGAAGCACCGAGAGGGAACCAGCCCATCGCGATGCGGTGCAGCGGCGCACTCTAGGACCCACGAACACGACCGCCGCCTCCTAGGATGTCGGGATCAACACCGGGGGGGTGCAAACACGTATGCTCCGCTGCCGATCGAACCGAGGACGCAGGTTCATCGCGGTATCCGTTGCTGCCGCAGCGCTCGTGGCATCGGTGTTCTTCGTCGGAACACCGGTCGTCCAGAGTGCCGGTGTCTCCTACGCCATGATCGGCGATTCGATCACCTGGCAGGTTACGGACGACCTGAGAGAGATGATCCCCGGGATACGCGGCAGTGGCCCGGTCGGCGACCGGGAAGAATTCGGCGTGATTGGCCGAACGTTCTCGAAGGCCGATGATGCACTGGCCAGTATCAAGGCCAAGGGAGTGCCTGACGTGCTCATCGTGGCGCTTGGCACCAACCCGCCGTTGAGCCTCAGCCAGATCGAGTCGTTCATGGCCCGCACCGGCGGAATCACCAGGGTCATCTTCGTCAATATCCGGATCCCCCGAGACTGGGAGGCGTCGACAAACGCCCTCATCAACAGCCTTCCGCAGCGGTTCAACAACGTGACGGTCGTCGATTGGTATGCCTACTCAGGATCTCACCCGTACGTGTTGAATTCCAGCGGGTATCACCTCTCCGACGCCGGCAAGCCGGAGTTCGCGGCGCTGGTCGCTGCCGAGGCGTTCCGAGTGTCGGGCGCCTGTGATCCACCGACCCAGACCGCGCCGGACAGCGCCGGCGTAGGGGCCGTGGACACGACCCGCGGATACTGGTATCTGCGCGACCCCATCACCGCCGACACGACCGCCTTCTACTACGGCAATCCGGGCGACCGGCCCTTCATGGGCGACTGGAACGGCGACGGGGTGGATACCCCGGGCCTCTACCGACGTTCGGACGGGTACGTCTACCTGCGCAACTCGAACACGCAGGGAATCGCCGACATCTCGTTCTACTTCGGAAACCCCAACGACATCCCGATTGCCGGAGACTTCGACGGAGACGGATTCGACACCGTGGGGATCTACCGACCGTCGAACCAGCGGTTCTACATCATCAACCGCCTCGGTTCCGGTGATGCGGGACTTGGTGCAGCGGACTACGACTTCCCGTTCGGAAATCCTGGTGATCAGCCGATCGTGGCCGACCTCGACGGTGACGGCGCCGACACTGTGGGGGTCTATCGACCGGCGATTGGTCTTGTCAGCTTCGTCTCCGGCGTGACACGTGCCTTCTCCTACGGAGGTGTCGGTGACCACGCCCTCTTCGGACCCTGGGAGGGTGGCAACGCCGACACCGTTGGAGTATTCCGTGGGCGCTCGAACATGTACTTCCTTCGTTCGTCGAACACCACGGGGGCTGCAGATCATTCGTTCAATTACGGGGCACCCGGCTTCGCCACGGTCTCAGGATTCTTCGGCGACCTTCCGGGCGGGTCCGATCCCCCCAGCCCAAGTCTGTGCCCCGTCTCCTAGAGCGCTAGGAACTCTGGGCGCTACCAGTAGCGGAATCTCGTCGGTGTGATGCGGATCGGGACCGAATATCGACCGGCGAACCACTCCGGCGTCCAGCCATGATCGTCCATGACCGGCAGGTACTTTGCGACGTAGGCGGGGTTGTCGGCTGCCCCCGGCGTTTCCGGGTCGATGCGAGCCGTGCCCTCGACGATCACTATGTCTCCACCGAGGCCGTTTCCGTCGAGGTTGAGCGAGACGCGAGGGTGCTTCGCGACGTTGCGAGCGCGCGGAGAGTCGAGGCTGTAGACGAGAATCTCGTCGCCGTCCCACAGAAACCAGATCGGCGAAGCCTGGGGTGTGCCATCGGGAGCGACGGTCGTCAGCCAACCAATCCGGTCGCTTGCGAGCCGGTGAGATGCGTGCGCCCCACGTTCATCGCCTTGATCGATCCCTGCAATGCCCGATCTCGTCATCCGGCGATCCTTTCCCATGATTCCTGCGAGCCTATCGCAGCAGGATCTCTGTCGGATCGTGACCGGGGTCAACACTGGATCGGTGATCCGTTCCGACCGGCCGCGGACGGCGACGGAACCCCTGCGGTTCGAGCAGGGGTCCGCTCGCTCCACATACATCTCCTACTTCTGGATCTCTCCGTCGTAGACGACCGTCATCTTCGAGAAGTCAACGACCACGTTCCCAGAGCCTGCTAGGTCCTCGTAGTCGCCTGTTCCATTCTCTACGGTCCACGTGGCGGCATCGTTCGATCCGTCGAAGTCGTAGTCCCGACTCGCCAACGTGAACTCTTCAACAGTTTCGAATGTTCCCGAACCGTCGGAGCACGTCCAGCGCCCGTCTTTCGCGCTGAAGACTTCCTCGCCGGTCTCCTCCTCAACCTGCATCAGTTGGTCGCGCTCTTCATCGGTAACAGCATTGCCGTCCAAGTCGAAGAAGTCGCCCTCTTCGTACGTCACGGCATCACACATGACGCCTTCGTCAACGGCCGGTCCGGTGACCGGCACGGAACCCCCGGACGGGCCGAGTGGGCCCGTGATTTGGACAGCCATCGGCTCGCTCGAAGAGGAGCAGGAAGCCACCACCATGAGTGAGACGACAAACATCGAGCGGAGTTTCCGCATCTGATTCCTCCTTTCAGCCACGGTGCAGTTTCCACCTCTCCGGCTGCACGATGGCTGCATACCAGCCTCAAGGGGCGGTTGGACACTCCGTGAAGTGGTAGGTCAGGCATTCAGCTGCGTTCAGCGACCGCCCGACGCGTGCGCGGGCAATGCCGGTCAGTTCGTCAATATCGAGCGTCCAGACCCGAACCGTTCCCGGCGTGGCAGTGACGACGTACCGTCGGTCGGGGGTCATGTCGACGAACGGCCAGGTGTCGTGCCCCTCGAGGACGACGAGTGTTTCGCCGCTGGTGACATCCCACACGCGGACGGTGCCGTCGTGACTCCCCGAGATGATCGACAGTCCGTCGGACGACCACGTTGCGTCTTCCACGGCACCGGTGTGGCCGGTCAACACTCGCTTCAGGTCGCCCGTTGTGACGTCCCAAACGATGACCGTTCCGTCGCCACCTCCGGTTAGGAGTTGGGAACCGTCAGGGCTGAATTGCACGGCACCGATCCACGCCGGATAATGGTCACGGGCGAACACCTCATTGCCCGTGCCGATATCCCACACGCGGACGTTCGGCTCGTCTTCGTAGAGGGTTTGCACTGCGAGCAACCGGCCCGCCGGGTCGAGGTCGACCGACTGCCCGCAATCACCCGTTGGGGTACTGAAGATCTCCTCCCCGGTCGCTACGTTCCAGACGTAGGCGGTTGGTCCCGGCCGATTGCACACCGCAGCAGTCAGGAGGCGGCCGTCGTCGCTGAAGTCCACTGATCCCTTGGCGAACGCGTCCTCGAGAAGCGTGTGTATCTTCTCTCCGTTTGCGGCGTCCCACACGGTGACCGAGCCCGACGTATCCGATTCCGTGGCGCTTACGACTGCGACGCGGTCCAGCGCCGGGTTCACCGCGATGCCGGCGATCGGGCCCAACATGTCGCTGCTGGGAGCTGCTCCAGCCGCGACCTCGGTGAGCACGGTCTCGGGTCGCCAATCGGATGTTCGCCGGATGATGACACTTCGTCTGTCCGGTCCGGTTGTTGCGATGTGTGTCCCACCCCCCGCGAACGTGATCGCCCGGCCGGCCGACCAGGCGGCGACCTCCCCGCGCGGCGCCACGTCCCACACTCGGACTCCGTCGTCGTATCCGACCGAGGCGGCGACACCGCCGGAGTCGTCGAACGCCACGCCAACCACGAACGACGTGTGGGCGGGAGATAGCGATGCCTGGAGCCGAGTTCCCGCAGCTGAGACCGTCCAGAGCTTGACTGCGCCTCCGTCTCCCCCGGTCAGCAGCCTGTCTCCGTGTGGGCTGACGGCGAGCGAGGCCACTTGGCCGACACCGGGATCGAACGACGAAAGCTCTGATCCCGTATCTGCATCCCAAAATCGCACCGAACCATCGAAACTACTTGTCACCATGGTGTGTTCGCCCGCGAGGTAGGCAACGTCCGAGACCGGTCCATCGTGGCCCGTGAGTGTCGCTACCCGTTCGGAGGTCGCAATATCAACTACCAACACTTCTCCAGACCACGTTGTCGCAACGATTCGGTCGCCCTCGGGATTGAACTTCAGCGCCATTGTTGGGCAGCAGTCGTCTCGCGGCCATGCGTTCGGTTCACGAAGCTTCAGGACGGCCTCGGCGCTGTCAATGCGGAAGACCCCAATCCCGTCGCCATACGGGGCCAAGCCGGCCACCATGCGCCCATCGGGGCTGAATGCGACATTGGTAACGAGGTGGTTCAAGTGCTGCTTCATCACCACATCACCTGAGAGAGCGTCGCGCACCAGCAGATAGTGGTCCTCACCGGTTGCCAAGAATCTGCCATCGGGGCTGACGGCGACGGCCTCAGTCCTTCGATTCCCGACGGTCGGGGCGAGCTCGCGCACGACCGACCCGTTGGTCGGATCGACGAACCGTACCCGGTCGCCGCCCGTCACAAGCTCTCCGGATGGAGCGAACACAAGACTCCCCTCCCCCATGGCCTTTCCAACGAGTCGCTGCGAATTCAGCGCGAGGTGGAGTGCTTCTTCGGCCTCCCTGAGTACATGGCCGTCGGTGGCGCGTGTTGTGTCGACGGCCTCAAGCGCTAGCAGCACCGCGAGTTCGGGATCGGCCGCCAGGGTGTTTCGTGCGGCGTTGGCCAATTCACGAGCGCGTGCCTCGTGCTCGTTGGCCACGGCTTCTCGACTGCGGTTCACCGCGAAGGCGGACAAGGCGCTCACAACCAAGACCGCAACCGTGGTTGCGCCAACGAGCCATCGCAGGCGGCGGACGGACTTCCGCTCAACATCGAGTTCGTGGCCGCGTCGAGCATCTTCGGCCGCTCGGTCGGCGTCGCGACGGTCGAGGCTCTGTGAGACCAGTTCGCGCTCCTGTGCCGTAAGAGTGATCGAACGTTTCTCTGACCAGGCCTCGTACTGTTCGAGCCGGTGCCCGCTGAGGAGGTAGTCGGGGTTCCGGTCTGCAGCTTCCCATTCAGCAACCTGAGCCGCCAGAATCCCGTGGAGGCGAAGATCTTCGCGTGCGTCGTCGAGCCACGCCCGTAGGCGTGGCCATTCAACGAACAGCGCCTCGTGTGCTACCTCAACGGTCGTGTGTCCGGTCACCGTGTCGCGATCGAATGACAGCAACCGCGCCCGGTCGAATGCCCCAAGGGTCGCTTCAACACTGGCGGCATCGAGGCCGAGGTCTTCGATCTCGCTGCGGTCCACGCGCCTTCGCGTGTCGGGCTGGCGTCCACCGAGGGAGGCGCACCGCAGAAGGAGTTGCCGTGCAATGACCTGGCATTCGTGATCAAGATCGACGTACACAGCCTCGGCCCGGCGCGCGAGTGCACCGCGCAGGCCACCGATCTGGTGATAGGTCGAACGAGTGAGGGTTGACCCCGTCCGCTCATCGAACAGCAATGTCAGAACGTACTGGTACAGCGGTAGAGAGCCGGGTTGGCCGGCCATGTCGCTTGAAATCTCGGCAATGAGTTCGGGTTCGAATTGGACCCCCACGCGGGCGGCCGGTCGTGCTGCCGCTGCTTCCAGTTCTGCAGCGTTCATCGGGACCACTGTCAGCGTGTCTTCGGCAAGGAGGCGGCCGAACCCGGGCTCCGCTATGGCACGGTCGTAGAAGTCTGCCCGCAAGGTGGCGAGCACGGTGAGCTGCGAATAGGGATCCTCGATAGCCTCAACGAGGTTGCGCAAGAAGCGAGACCGCTCGCACTCGTCGACGTCGCGGTGGAAGAGTTCTTCGAACTGGTCGATCACCAGGAGACATCGCCGGGTCTCCGACGAAGCGGCTTGCTGCACGGCTCGCAGGATGTCGAGATCGTCACCTCGCATGTCGTCGGTCGACCGGCCGAGTGCCCGGGCGAGTTCCCGAAGCGGAAGCGTCCCCGGCACCATTTCGACGATCTCCCACGTGTCGTTCGCCACAGCACGCAAACGTGGCACGAGTCCGGCTCGAACCACACTGGACTTGCCGCTCCCGCTCGCTCCGACAACAACCAGGAATTGGCTCGCGCTGACGCGCTCTTCGAGCGCGTCGATCAAATCATCGCGACCGAAGAAGTCGTCGGCGTCACCCTCCAGGAACGGTCGGAGCCCCTTGTATGGGTTGCGCTCCAGGGTCCGCACCTCCTTGGGCGGGTGCATCTCGGGTCGGTCGATCGAGGGGTCGTGCAAGAGGATTCGCTCCTCCAGAGCGGTCAACTGGCGCGATGGTTCGATGCCGAGTTCCTCACCGAGCAGCGTTCGGGCGTGCTGATATGCCCGGAGCGCGTCCGCCTGCCGTCCGGATTGATAGAGCGCGAGCATCAGTTGGCCGTGGAAACGCTCCCGTAGTGGGTGCTCCTCGACAAGCTGGTTCAACTCGCCGATGAGCGCAGTGGCATGGCCGAGGTCAAGATCAGCGGCAATGCGATTCTCGAGGGTCGTGAGACGGTCCTCGAGGAGGCGCTGCGCTTCCGGCTGTATCGCCGATTCGTAGCCGAGGTCCCCGAACGGCATCCCCCGCCACAGCGAGAGCGCTTTGCAGAGGAGGTCGGCTGCTCCTGCCGGATTCTCCGACAGGAGCTGGTTCCCCCGAGCGGAGAGGTCCTCGAACTGCAGAGAGTCGAGCTGTGTTGGTGTGACGTGCATCGTGTAGCCGTGTTGCGTCGCGACGATCACACCCTCTCCAAGAGTCCGCCGCAGACGTGACATGTACGCCTGCAGGGTTTTGCGAGCTGAGCGGGGGGGATCTTCTCCCCACACCGCGTCAATCAGGAAGTCCGCTGAAAGCTCGCTCTCTGGGTGGAGCAACAACACGGCGAGCACGAGCTGCTGCCGGTATCCGCCGAGCTTCAGTGCCCGGTCCCCTTCTCGCACCTCCAGCGGCCCGAGAACCCGGAAGTCCATGGCCCAAGGCTACGACATTTGTACGAAGCGCGCCGGACGGTGTGGTGCGCGTCGGGCACACCGCCAGGTTTCAGCCGTGCGCACCCGACTCCATCGTTCGTTGATCCGTCGGCGGAAGCATCTCTCGTCCCTCTTGTACGCCGATCACCGTCGCCCCAGACCCAGTGAGACCCACACCCGCGATCACGGCAAGCGCGGTCAGCGAACCGAGATCGACAAAAGCACCTCCCAGGATCGGACCGATCGCACGGCCGACCGCCATGAGCCCCTGCGCATCACCTGCGCGCTCACTCGGTTCGAGTGAGCGGTCGGACAGCATCTGGAGCACTCCCGGAATTCCCATCCAGAATGCGAAACCCCACCAGGTCAATCCGATGAAGAAGAACGCCGGTGGCCCAACCACGGTGATGACGGCCGCCGGCCCAATCGAGGCCATCCACCACCCCGGGCGGCGATGTTTCGATGCAAGACGGGCGCCGAGTAGACCCCCAGCGGCGTTCAAGCTGAAGGCGATTGACGCCGTGAAGTTGGAGATGCCGTGGATGTCTCGAGCCACAATGGTTTCGTTGATGAACAGCGCCGAGCCGAAGAGCGTGGTTGCCGCAAGGGCGGCAAGGAGCACCGGGTTGGATCGTGACCGGCTCACGAGCCCAGGAGTGCGTCGATCGCCGGTGATGGTGGCTCCGAACACAACGGAAGGAATCGTCGCAACAGCAAGGGCGAGATAGACCGCGCGATCGCCCTCGGCCGCCACCAACGCCAGCAGCGGAGCGCCAACGAGCACCGTGATAGGACCGGTCGAGGCGATCGCCGCCATCGACGTGCGCTGTTTCATGGCATCGGACCATGCCAACCATGTCATAGCTCCAGCCGCAAACCCCGCGATGAGGCGGAGCGCGACCAACACACCGAAGATGCTGGGGATTGTGCTCAGAAGGTTCAGCAGAAGCAGTCCGAGGGCGGAGACTCGAAGGATTCGGCCGTTAGGCGCGAACAGCCTTGGCAGCATGAAGTTGGCTGCGGCAAACGCCCCGACCTGGGCCACCGATACTGCGCCAACGGCGCCCTCGCTCACGCCGTATCGTTCGGCGATCGGTGTGATGAGCCACGGCGTCGACGCGTACATCAAAGCTACGGTGGCCGTGGCCCCAACAAGAGCAATCGGGGCGTGGCGGCTCGCGGCATATGCGATGCGTGTGGGGCCCTGCATGTGCGGATTGTTGCAGGCCGCTCGATGGGGAGCGGCATTGGCGGGCCGGCCAACACCGTGGTGCGACGTGCGAACTTCGGCAGATACCATGGCAGTGCATCGATATCGAGAGGGCGTGCCCATTTGAGCGTGGAAATCCACAGCGGTATTGCCGCCGGCTTCACTCGGCGGGTCGGAGTATGCCTCAGCCCGCAAGCAGCTCTCCTCGGCGGTGGACAATGAGGGCCGCAATGTTCTCCGAGTACCAGGGGCAGATCGATGTCGTCGATCTGCCCGAACCGGCTGCCGAGTCCGATGGAGTTGTCGTTCGGGTTGAAGCGACCGGGCTGTGCCGAAGCGATTGGCACGGCTGGATGGGCCACGACCCGGATATCACACTCCCCCACGTCCCCGGCCACGAGCTCGCCGGCACGGTGGTCGAGATCGGAAGCAACGTTGACCTTTGGGCTGTGGGCGATCGCATCACGGTTCCATTCGTCGCAGGATGTGGACTATGTGAGCCGTGCCGGAACGGAGACGAACAGGTGTGTGCCGACCAGTTCCAACCGGGATTCACCGCCTGGGGAAGCTTCGCTGAATACGTGGCTCTCCGCTATGCGGATCGGAACCTCGTGCGGGTTCCCGAGCAGATCAACAGCGCTACGGCGGCTCTGCTCGGCTGCCGGTTTGCCACCGCCTATCGCGGCGTCGTTCTTCAGGGGCGCGCAGCCTCAGGTGAGTGGGTCGCCGTCCACGGGTGCGGCGGGGTCGGCCTGGCCGCATTGATGATTGCTCGCGCGTGTGGCGCCCGGGTGATCGCAGTCGACCCTGATCCAGGTGCACGGGCAATCGCCACATCGCTTGGTGCCGACGTCGTGTTTGAAGGCGTCGACGCTGCTCGGCTCCCGAGCGCCATCCGCGAGGCAACCGGAGGTGGACCTCACCTCTCCATCGACGCTGCCGGTCACCCGGCAGCGGTGGCTGCGTCGGTGGAATCCCTCAGCCCTCGAGGCCGGCACGTCCAAATCGGGCTGCTCCCCGCCAACCACACCACCGTGCCGATGGGCGCCATCATCGGCCGCGAACTCGAGATCCTCGGAAGCCACGGCATGCAGGCACATCGATACCCCGAGATGCTGGAGATGATTCTCGACGGGCGGCTGAAGCCGGACGAACTCGTCACCAAGACGATCACGCTGTCGGAGATCCCGGAGGCTCTTCCCGGGATGGGAGACGCCCACGAGCCGGGGGTAACGGTGGTTACGGGCTTGGGGTGCTGAGCCGCCAGCGCTCTTGCCGTTCGGCGGTAGTCTGAACCCATGATTCCAGAACCTTCCTATACCTTCATTGACCATCTCTTGGATGCAGTGGAGATTCCCGAGAACGGCACGCTCAGTCGGGTGGTGTTCAGTGGCGACGGATTGCGGGTCGTGTTGTTCGCCTTTGACGAGGGCCAGGAACTCACCGACCACACGGCTTCCGTGCCTGCCGTGATCCAGGTCGTCAAGGGTCGACTCGGCCTCACCCTCGGTGACGACACCGTTGAGATCGGGCCCGACTCGTGGGTGCACATGGACGCCCATCTCCCCCACGCAGTCGTTGCACTCGAGCCGAGTGTTCTGATCCTCACGCTCCGGAGAGATTCCTGAAGCGATCGTGGGCCCGTCGTCTAACGGCTCGCAATTCCTGCTTCGTAGCCTTCGATGAACTCGTCGATAGACGTCGAGCGGATCGTCTCGGCGATGAGTTCGGTCGCGAGATCGTCGGCCGTCTCGAACCGGAGGCATGACTTTCCCATGTCGAGCTTCTTGCCGGTCTCGAGATAGCGGGCCTTGAACCGCTCCTCTCCTCCTGGCACAAACGCGACGTTGGTGAGATAGAGGGCAAGATGACGCTTCTGCGCGGCAAGAGCGAGGAACATGAGCGGCTGGCCGTTGTATGTGCGCGGATAGGTGTCGAGCGGGACTTCGTACGTGATCATGCCCCACCGCATGGTCTCGACGTAGCCGTCCGGCAGGTTCGCCAACACCAGATCCCGGACGCTCTCGACATCGGCCCGCCGATCATCGGGTAGCTCTGCCAGATACTGTTCCACGGTTCCTGCGTCACTTCTCACCATGCGATGACCCTACCCCTCGCTTCTTCAAGAATCAGCACCTCGTTGCGGGGCAGTGGATCATCCCTCAGTGCGGCGACTGCAGCACCTTCCCGGTCCACACTCCGATCGCCGTCTGCGTTGCGACGGTGATCCAGACGCCGAACAGCGCGACGACGACCACGATGTAGAACCAGTGCACACTCTCGAATCCCGTCACCTTCCATGCGACACCGGTCGACACCGCGAGCGCCCCGAGGGGGAAGGTATACGCCCACCATGAGAGGGCATACGGCAGATCCAGATTACGAACGTACGACGCGACGATCACAACCGCCATCACAAATGCCCATGCCGCAAACCCCCATGCAGCGAGAATGCCGAGCACCGAGAAGGACTTCACGGCCTCCGGCGAGAGTCCAAGGGGCGTCCCGGCTTCAAAGAGCCGCATCAGCTTGAAGAGGGCAACTGCGATGATCGCCGTCGGAGCGATCGCGATGAACGACGTAGCTGCGAACTTGCTGGGCGGCAGCGCCTGGAGGACGTAGCGGTGATAGACCAGCGCCCCGACGTAGACAAAGAGCACAAGACCGATTCCGAGGCTCACCATCGAGAGGAGGAAGGTCAGCTCAAAGCGATCGGGAAAGACCACTGCCAACTCCAGGCCACCCACCGGTATCAGAAGACTCGCGACCGGGGGGATGAACCACCCGAAGTTCGCATGTGACAGCTCGATTGTGTCGCTCTGGTAGATCAGAGGGAGCACCACGAATCCTGCCACGTAGATCCCGAATGTCCCGATCAACCACATCCAGAACGCGACATTCTCGGACGTCGAGGGATTGAAGAACAGGTCAGGGTATTTCAGGAGATCCAGCGCGATGACCACGACGGCTATGGGCATCGTTGGGAAGAAGCTCGCGGCAATCGGATGGTGGAGATCGTGGCGGACGGCCTCGGGGAAGAGGAAGAGGCGCAGCGTCCATGGGATCAGGATCACGACGAACAAGATCAACGACAGCACGATGAACACGGCTGCGATGTAGTCGACCCACGAGCCGTCGAAGAACGAGATGGCGAGCGGCACCACGGCGGTGCCCATGACGGCGGCGAACCAGGCTGGATTGAAGTGCCGGACAGTGTCCTTGAAGCCTGGACGTGTTGCGCGAGCGGCCGTCATATCACACCGCCCCGAAATGATCGGTCGTCTTCATCCCCCGGCCCGCGACTGCGGTCATGTTCGGTCCTTCCTCGCTGCCGTTGAGTGACGCGCAATGGAGGATACGACCCGACAACGGGCGCCGAATCGCTCCGAACGTGCGACCGGCAGGCGCGCGCCTATGCGCTGAGGGCCTTCATGGTGTTGGCTCCAACGAGGCCGTCGACGCGCAGCCCCTTGGCATCCTGGAATTCCTTCACCGCACGCTCGGTCTTGCTCCCGAAGATCCCATCGGCCGGCCCAGGCGAGTATCCGGCACTCGCGAGAAGCTGCTGCACCCGCTGCACGACGGAGCCCCTAT
Organism: uncultured actinomycete; assembly: GCA_942491345.1. Taxonomy (GTDB): domain Bacteria; phylum Actinomycetota; class Acidimicrobiia; order Spongiisociales; family UBA5794; genus JAHEEL01. Next base: position 57,348 of record CALOAN010000053.1, on the reverse strand, counting down.
CCCCGGTGCGGAGAATGCCCGGCGTCGAGGTCCCGCTGTCCGACGCGACCCTCGCACGCTCGTAGCGCTTCTCCAATGCAAGCCTGGTGATGCGACCTGCGAGACCATCAGCCGTCAGTTTCGCGTCGGCCTGGAACGCGGCAACCGCTGCCACCGTTCGAGAGCCGCTGATGCCGTCGATCGGCCCGGGATTGTATCCAAGATCGGAGAGCACATCCTGGAGACGCCGCACGTCAGCACCACGAATGCCGGCTCGCAGCACCCGATACCCGTCGAACAGTGGATCGGCAGGACCCCAGCCGAGCCAGTTGCCGCCGGCGCTCGCGAGCGCTTGGAACGGATTCACGATCACGCCACGCGGATCCCTCAGCTCAAAGTGAAGGTGCGGTGCTGTTCGTTCGGCGGTGCCTGAGTCACCGACCCACCCGATCAGCTGACCGGCTGTGACACGAACGCCGGGAGCAATACCGTCTGCGATTCCCCACGCCTTCCCATCATCGGTGCCCGCGGTGTCGTTGTTCAGGTGGATGTACCAGGATTCCCAGCCGTCGTCATGCCGCAAGGCGATGGTGCAACAGCGGTCTGGATTCATATGAGCCTGGGCCGTCCAGTTGACGAGCCGAATCGTCCCATCGGCTGCGGCCACAACCGGCGTCAGCTTGTCGGCCATCAGATCCTGCGCATGATGAATGCCACTCGAACGCGCTGCCCAGAACCAATCAGAGAAGTGATGGTCACCATCGACCGGGAACACCAGCGGGTAGTCGACAAGCTCACCCTCGAGATCGGACGCCGCAGCACCTGCCGGGAACGCGCTCAAAAGGACCAGCAACGTGACCGCTGCGGCACTCGACCGCAGGATGTTCCTCATGGTGACCTCCGACGTTTCGCCTCGAACTAATCATCGGCCGGCGAACCCGGAGCCCTGAGTCTTCCGTTGAGCGCGAGCGGCGTCAGTGTCGCTCGATGAGTGGCGCGTCGATCTCCACCGTAACGATCGGGTCGACGCGCATGATGAGCAGGCGAGGCGGCTCGAACCCCCACCACCTGACGTCGAAATCCCCGGTACCGACGAGGCGCGGCCCGGGGAGGATGTCGACCTCCCCTTCCACAAGGGTCGATACTCCGAAGAAGTCGATCGTGCCGGTGATCGTCGCATGGTTACCGTCGACTCGAAGCGTCTCCTCGATGCGTGCGTTGATCACCGGGTGCAGTGCGGAGTCGACGCGGCGCTTCATTTCGCGATCGACCAGCGGGTTCCCCGACGAAAGGCGGTCGAGTGGTACCTCCAGATCCCCGCACAACTCCTGGTTCTCGGCGAAGGCGCCGTTGCCGAATGCTGCTTCGAACCAGCCCGACACGGAACCGACCGAGCGGATCGGATGCACGGAAGACGACGCGACAAATGCGACTGAGGCAGTCGACTCATCGATCTCGAAACGCCTTGCCTGCAACGCGCATCTCCCTGCGGTGAGCGGAACTGACGCTTCGAATCTAGTGCCCGGGCCACAGCGCTCGCCGACGGGACGCTGCAGGTTGTGTCGATCTAGCGGCGCCAGAATGACGCCGTGAAGAGGAGGATCACCGGATAGATCTCGAGCCGCCCGAGCACCATGAGCATTCCGAGCACCCATTTGCCCGGGGCCGCGACTTCCGCGTAGGTGCCCATGGGGCCGACAAACCCCAGTCCGGGACCGATATTCCCGATCGCCGACGCCGCGGCGGACGCACCTGTCACGAGATCCATCTCTGTTCCCCAGGCGCTTTGGAAATAGAGCAACAAGACGGTTCCCACCGAGAAAGCAACGATGTACACGACCACGTACGTGTGCACACTCGAAACCACTCCGGGCGGCAAGGCCGTCCCGCCGAACCTCGTAATGGAGATCGCGCGCGGTCGGGTCAAACGGCGGACCTCGCTGGCAGCCGACTTCAGGATGATGACTACCCGGTAAGTCTTGAGTGCGCCGGTGGTCGAGCCGGACATCCCACCCATGAACATCATCATGAGGATCACGCTCAAGAGCGCTGCCGGCCACACCGCATAGTCCGTGACGAAGTAGCCCGTGCCGGTGATCATGGCGATGGCCGTGAACGCCGATTCCCGCACCGGAACGCCGGTTCCCTCGAGGTATAGCCCAATCATGACCAGCAGTACGCCGGCGAGAATGCTCATGAGGTAGTAGCGAAACTGGGGCTTCTTCCGATACTCGCCCGGATCCCTGAGAGCCCGAATGTGAAGTGCGAATGAGCTGGCGCCGATCAGCATGAACCCGGTGATCACCCACTGGGTGTAGGCGGAGAAGCCGCCGATCGACGTCGACTCGGTGCCGAAACCCCCGGTAGAAATCACCGTCAGAGCATGGGTGACCGCCTCATAGAGCGACATGTCGCCGAAGGCGAGCACAACGGCAGCGGCGCCGGTCAGGACGGCGTAGAAGCCCCACAGCCGAACGGCAGTGCCCCGATACCGAGGAGTCAGCCGATCGGGTTCAGGCCCCGGGGATTCCGCCCGAGCCAGCTGAAGTCCGCCGGCTCCCACAAGCGGTAGCACAGCAATCGACAGGACGATGATCCCCATGCCCCCGAGCCATTGGGTTGTGGCTCTCCAGAACAGCAGGCCTCGTGCAACCTCGGCGAGGTCCTCAATCGTTGTCGCCCCCGTGGTTGTGAAGCCTGCTGTGCTCTCGAACATGGAATCCGTGAAGCCGAGCTCTCCGCTCAAGAGATATGGGATCGAACCGAACGCGATCACCGAAACCCAAGCAAGCGCAACGCCTGCGAATGATTCCTTAGGACGGAGCCGCTCCGGACGCCCCGCCGCGAGAACGATCAATCCGCCCGAACCGGCGGTCGCCAACGCCGTTGCGCCAAGATGAAGGGCGGTCGTCCCTTCTGCGTAGATCAGGGAGACACCGATCGCAGGGATGGCTGCAAGACCACCGGCAACAAGCACAACACCAATGATGTAGAAGATCCTTCTCGGCGTCGGTGCAGCCGCCCAGCTCAGCGTTCGAATCGCCACGGCCTAAGTCCCAAAGAGTCGTTCGACGGTGCTCACGGCATCGGGCGTTGCGAGAACAACAACTCGATCACCTCGTTGGAATCGAGTTGAGCCCCGGGGAACGACCACCGCGCCGTCGCGCACAACGGCTCCGATCACCGCACCAGCCGGGACGCCTAACTCGCCAACCGATGTGCCAATCGCTGGTGCAGGGTCGACGATCTCGATCTCGAGTGCTTCAATCCCCCCGGTCATGAAGTCGGCAGCCGAGACAATCGCACCGCGCCGCACGAAGCGCAGGACGGCGTTTGCGGCCGCGACCTTGGCAGATACACCGGCGTCAACGCCAACGGCCGGCATCAGATCGAACAGCTCGACCCGATTGAACCGAGACACGGTGGTTGATGCCCCGAGCCGGCTCGCCATGTGGCTTGCAAGCATATTGACGGCGTCGCTCCTCGTGAGGGCGAGGAGTGCGTCCCCCGAACCGATCTCGAGACTCTGCAGGACGCGTGGATCGGTTGGGTCCGCCACCACAACCTCGATATTCGGACTCCTTTCCGCAATCTCGTAGGCCCGGGTTTGATCGTCGTGGAGGAGGAGCACCCTCCGGCCGGCCTTCCTGAGTGCCGCCGCGCTCAGCTCCGCGACACGGCCACCACCCACGATGATGACACGATCGATCTCCGTTGGGTGGGCACCGATGAGCTGGCTGGCTCGATCGACGTCACCGCGCCGAACAACGAGGAGGATCTTGTCAAAAGCCTCGACGACCGTCGCTCCCCGTCCTACCAGCGTCTGCTCGTCGCGGACGATCGAGGCGATGACGCAGTCCCAGCCCGCGAGCGAGCGGCGCATGTCGGATAGGGAGCGTCCGACGAGCGGAGAATCGGCACGTACGAGGCCTCCAAGCACTACAACGGCGCCCTCACCGAACCGAAAGTAGTCGCTGAGCCCGGGGTGGGCCACGAGTCCCACGAGCTTCTCCGCTACGGCAGCCCGAGGATCGATGATCGCCTCTATCCCGAAACCGAGCACCACGTCCTGGAGTTCGACGTTCTCGATCCGGGCCACGGTTCTTTCACAACCAAGAGAGCGGGCCGATTGGCATGCGAGGACGTTCGCCCCATCACTATCCGAGACGGCGAACAGGATGTCGGCACGTTCAACACCAGCACGCTTGAGGACACTCGGGTTCGCACCATTCCCCTGGATCACCTGCGCATCGAGACGCTCCCGGAGCAGCGCGGCACGGTGAGGATCTGCCTCGACGATCGCAACGTCCTCGCCCTCGGCAACGAGCCGCTCCGCGAGATGAGAGCCATCGGCTCCTCCCCCAACGATCACGAACCGCATAGATGCCAATCCCGGGCTGTCACAAACTGGAGCGTAGCGGTGGCATCAGGACGTGTGATGCCCATCTCCACTCACTCGACGCGCCCGGTTCGCAAGGGTGATCGACGTCGCGATACCCACGACCAGGCCAACGGCTCCGCCGAGGACTGCAGCGGCAATCAGCCGATCAAGTGCATACGGGAGAACGGTGGGGAGGATCGGATGGGTGAGCACGCCCACGCGCATGACACCCCAGACCGCGAGACCGACGCTGCCGATGAGCACCACTTGAATCGAGGCGCGGCTGGACTGCTTCGCCTGGATGAGCGCCAGGATCCCCAAGGCAATGATCACAGGTGGTCCGACGAGTTCGATGCCGTAGACTCGACCTTCCGGCGGTTGGGCCGCCATCGACGCGAGTCCGGCGACCAAGGCCGCGACGGCGAGCGCGAGGAGGAGGGCGGCCTGCGAACGAGAACCCATTCGCATAGATCCGGCGGCGACGGCTACGAGCGTCGCGATGGCGAGTGCGAACCACGGCAGTGCTGTGGTCGAGGGGATCCACGTGAGGGTGCCCACAATGGAGCCCTCTTCTCCATCGGCCCGGAGCGGCAACGCCCAATCGAAGATCTGCACACTGTACGTTCCGCCCGAGTCGCCCACCGATGCTGGAGGTGTGGGGCTCATCCAATGGGTTCGATGATCGTGCCAGCTGTACGTACCGTCCGCCGACACGGTCTCCCAGCGGGGAACAGCTCCAGCGTCAGCCTCAACCGGCAACTCCACGTTCGCATACCGGTCATCGTTCAGATACTTCGACGGCGACCGTTGGTTCACGTGCACGGTGCCGTCTGGATCGAAGCGGATGTACTCCTCTCCCTCGTAGCCGAGCACTTCGAGCGTCACCCCGCGCGAAGCCGTCAGGCGAACAAAGGCATCACCACCCACTATTTCAACCTCGGTCACGCCCGGACCTTCGACGAACACGACCTGTGACCGATAGTTGGTCGGGGTTGCGGGATCGGCCGAGGCCGGCGCAGGCGACAGCAAGACCGCGGCAACTGATGCCAACCCAATCGCGAGGATGCGCCTCACACCGCGCATCACCGCACCACGATGGTGACCTCACCGGAGGGGTGCAGCGTGCAAATCCCCTCGATGATCCCATTTGTTGAGAATGTCTGGACGATCCGCTGCCCCGGCCCGACGACGTACGGACCAACTTGATGCGATGAGGCGTCGTCGTTCTCGATGACGATCCGGTCGCCAACGCCGACCTCCAATCGGCGTGGGAAGAGCACGATCTCCTCCCCCGCGTCCATTTGGGCTTGGGTTCCTTCGGGGACGCTGATGGTGATGGTCTGCGAAGCTGCTGCTCGCGGAGCGACATGAACCACAACCGCAGCGCTGAGGCTCACGACTGCCAGCACGCCGGTCAACCAGAGAGTCAGTGGCACATTTCGCATTGCGGATCGCATGGTCATTGCAGGTTCATCTCCATCGATGCGACCTCTGTTCCGCCTTCCGGTGTGGCCACTGTGACGTGAAACGTCCAACTACCGGACAGCGGCAACATCGCACGATAGGAGAGGAAGTGATTGGGTCCCGCCCTGAGTACAGGAAGGTTCAGAGGGCCGACGTCCATCGCCTGATGATACGCAAGCACCGACGTAGGCCCCAGCGCCAGCCCGCCACCCGAGATATCGAAGCCGTACAGGTGCAGCTCGTTGATACCGGAGCGGGCCGGATCGAGCGACGCCTCGATCAGGAGATCTCCGGTCTGCACGGCGGTGCTTGTTCCCGAGTCTCGGATGCCGGACACGATGGGGACGGCCACGGCAAGAGCGACAACCAAGGAAACCCCGACTGCGACCGGTCGACCGGTTTCGATCGACAGCCACAAAGCAGTCGCGACTGCGAGGGCGATGCACAGCAACGGCCATGGGAGACGCACCAACCAACCGAGGCCCACCGCAACCCAGAGCCCGGCCACCGCCGTCACGCCTGTCGCTCCAGCGGCAACCCTTCGTGCACGCACGGAACGACCGAGCACCAAGATGAACGGCATCACACCCATCAGAAGTGTCGCAGTCACCCACGCCCGTCCCGGTCCCGAAGCAATAGTGGACGAGACCGTTCCAGGGGAGATGATGTCGGCGAGGGAGCCGTCTGCCGGCACGCCGTAGGTGGCGCCGGCCGCCAACGAGCCGATCCCGGTCGCGAGCGCCGCGATGCCGATACTGCGCTTCGGCGTTTCCGCCGGTGCATGCTCAAGCCACTGCACGACGCCAGCCAAAAGAGCAACTGTTCCGACTGCAGCGATCGCTGCCGCAATTACCCTCAGGCCGCCAAGCGCTCCGCTCGCTCCTGCAACCTCTCGATCAACAGCGATACTGTTGCTGCCCCGCGGATCGACGAGGAACACGTATGCCCCGGCGATGGCAGCACCTGCGGTGTCCGTACCCTTCCAGTCGACGAGGTAGTTACCCGGTCCAGCAGATCCGACGACGGCAATGGCCAGAGTCTCTTCCACCACGGCATCGGCCGAAGACACCAGGCTGTCGTCCTTGAAGAGGCGGACGTGAACCGCAGAGACCGGCTCTCTGAAGCTGAGCGAGACCTCCTCGGGCGGGCGAACAACCACTGCATCAACCCCGGGCGACGCATCAATCAAGGTTGCCGGCCCGCCGCTCGCCGATGCTGCCGAGGAACCCGTCACGATCATCGCGGCTGCCAGCACGGCGAAGAGCAGGCCGTGCGTCATTCGTATCGTTCGTTCAGGATGCTCTCGAGAGTGTCGGCGGTGAGCTGTGGATCCCGGTCGGCGCTGAAGCCGAGTTCCCAGACGATCAGACCGCGGTCGTCCACAACGTAGACCGTCGCCGAGTGGCCGACGTCGTAGCTCGTGTCGCCCGGTTCGTGCTCTTCGACTTCGTAGAGGACCCCGAAGATCTCGGCCGACTCCGCCAGGCTGGCTGCGTCGGGAGCGAGAAGGCCATGGTTCCGGTCCACGAAGACATCGAGATACGTGGAGATCGCCGTCCCTTCGTCCCGATCAGGATCCACGCTCACCATCCCCACGGAGATCCGGTCGGCATCGTCCTCCGGCATTGCATCAAGAGCGTTCGAGAGCTCGGCGAGCGTCGTTGGGCACACGTCGGGGCACGACAGGTACCCGAAGTACATCAGGAGGAGCTCTCCTTCGGGTGCAATAGGCGCAAACACCTCGCCGCCGGGAAGTGTTGAGTAGTCGATGAACTCGGTCTGGGACACGTCCGGCGCGGGTGTCCGGTTGTACCCGACGCGATCCTCGGGGTCCATCGCCGAGTCCGAGCACGCCGCGCCCATGAGCGCAACCAGCGTGACGAGGATTGCCAACCGGTGAATCAACGGCTATTCCTCGCTGCCCGGCATCTCGGCCACTGGAACCGGTGCGGTGATCGTGTCGGTGAAACCGTGGGCGCTCCCGGGTGTTGAGGCCTTCTCGCACGCGACCGTGAGAGGCTCCGCGATCCCCGAGCCTGCTATGTGCAAGGCGCCCGATTCGAGCTTCTTCATTCGGTCCTCTCGCGAAGGGGTATCGGTTTGAACAGCTGGACGACGATGTTAGTGAGGAGACTCCGCTGCCCTGTCGCCCGGCGGTAGCCTGGTCCGATGAGCGCAGACGACGTAGCGCGTGAGGTCGGAGTCGGCCCGCACCCGAAGCCGTGGCCCCAAGATCCTCGTCTGGACCCCGGACTACTGGCGGAGGGTGACCGCCGCAATGTCGTCGACGCCTATCGCTACTGGTCCCGGGAGGCGATTGTCGCCGACCTCGACCGGCGACGTCACGGCTTTCACGTGGCCGTCGAGAACTGGCAACACGACTTCAACATCGGAACCGTTGTGCGCAACGCCAACGCGTTTCTTGCGGCTGAGATCCACATCATCGGCAAGCGGCGATGGAATCGCCGGGGTGCCATGGTGACCGATCGCTACCAACATGTACGACACCATCCGACGACCGAGGCGTTTGTTGCCTGGGCGCGAGACGAGCAACTCCCGGTGATCGGGGTCGACATCCTGCCCGACTCGGCGCCAATCGAGACAACCGTCTTGCCTGAGCGGTGTGTCCTGGTCTTCGGTCAGGAAGGCCCGGGCCTGTCAGACGCGATACGTGAGGCGTGTGACGCCGTCTGTTCGATCGCCCAGTTCGGTTCGACCCGGTCGATCAATGCGGGCGTTGCCTCAGGAATCGCGATGCATACCTGGATTCGCCAGCACGTCCCCTTCAACGACTGATCTGGAGGCGCCTCCGGGCATCGATGTGTGCCGGCGGGACACGTGCGCCGACGGCATTGGCGGGCGATCACGTGGTGTCATAGTGCCTTCGGCGCTTCGCGCGAAGAGGCCGCCGCATAGTGCGGCGGCCCGTCGATCGTGCGTGTCGTTCGCCTACGGCTCGATTATGGGACCGTCGTATGCACCCTTGAGCAGCTTCTCGAGTGTCGAACGTGCAGAGGCTCGCTTTGCGTAACCCTGACTCGCCGCCACGATCTGGCCGTTCGAAGCCTTTACGCGGAATGCCCACTTGCCATTCTTCTGTTGGTACAGCTCGCCTTTGCCGGCCATGTGATTCCCTCCTTGATTGCGGAACCACCTGCACCCTAGCTCGCGAAATCCTGCGGTAGCGGTCTTCGAGCTTCTGCGTGCTTTCAGGCGTCGTCTTCGGGCCGGAGATCGAGCGAGGCTGAGTTGATGCAGTACCGCAGACCCGTTGGATTGGGGCCGTCTTCGAACACATGCCCCAGGTGAGCACCGCAGCTCGAACAGATCACCTCGGTGCGAACGCTCAACAGGCTGCGATCGGGCTTGGTGTCGACGACACCTTCTGCCGCTGGCTCCCAGAAACTGGGCCAACCGCTCCCCGAGTCGTACTTGGTATCGCTCGAGAAGAGCTCCGCCTCGCACACCACACATCGGTAGGTGCCGTCAGCTTTGGTGTCCCAATACTCGCCGGTAAACGCCCGTTCCGTACCCGCCTCCTGCGTAACGTGGTACTGCATCGGCGTCAGCTTCTTGAAGAGCTCGTCTTTGTCGTTTTCGCTCATGACCGGGAGGGTAACCGGCGCCCCGGGCTGCGGGGACGATTCGTGGGATGCCGCCCAGGATGGCTGGAGCTGCATTCCTACCGGCCTGCGGTGCAGACGAGTGCTGTTTGCGCGCTACCGTCCTGTCGTGGACGTGGGAACCATCGATCGGTCACTTGGAGCGCTCGCCGAGAACGCCGCTCGCTGGGCTCGCATCCCCGTCGCCACGAAGATCTACCTGCTCGATGACATCCGGCGTCGCGTTGGCGGAGTAGCTGCGTCATGGGTCGAAGCAGCGAGGGCTGCAAAGCGATTGGCTCCCGGGTCCCCCCTTCTCGGCGAGGACTGGACGAGTGGGCCGTACGCGGTCGCCAGCGCGGCCGCTGCATATGCCGAGACCCTTCGCAGGATCGACCGGAGTCAATCTCCCGTGCCTCCACAGTCGATCCGAACACTTTCGAATGGACAGGTTGCCGTTCGTGTCTTCCCAACCAACACGGAGGACAGGCTCGTCCTCAGCGGCCACACGGCGGACGTGTGGATGCAGCCGGGACTCACCGAGAGGGATGTCGAGCGTCGAGCAGCCGCGTTCTATCGGGTGCAGGAACCCGACGGTTCAGTGGCCGTCGTGCTTGGTGCAGGCAACATTGCGTCCATCCCGGCGCTCGATGTCATCACCGAGCTCTTCACTCACGGCTCCGTCGTTGCGCTGAAGTTCAACCCGGTCAACGCCTACCTCGGCGCGTTCTTCGAGGTGATCTTCGGCGCCCTGATCGATGGTGGCTTCGTTCGGCTGCTATACGGCGGCGTGGACGAAGGCATTTACCTCACCCGCCACACCCTTGTCGATCGGATCCACGTGACCGGCGCGGCTGCAACCCATGATGCCATCGTCTACGGAACCGAACCCGACGCCGCGGCTCGCAAGGCTGCCGACGATCCGGTAATCGCCATTCCGGTCACGAGCGAACTCGGCGGCGTCGGGCCGACAATCGTCGTCGGCGGTGAGTGGTCCTCGGCCGACCTGCGCTACCAAGCCGAGCACATCATCAGTCAGAAGCTCCACAATCACGGCTTCAACTGCGTTGCCTGCCAGATTCTCGTCCTGCCCGAATCCTGGGACCAGGCTGACGGCCTGCTCGACGCAATGCGTTCGGTCGTAGCCGATCTCCATGGAAGGTGGGCCTACTACCCGGGTGCATCCGACCGTCAGCGGGAGGCGCTCGAAGCCCACCCGGGTGCCGAGGTTCTCACCGACGGCTCCGCTCCTGTGACGTTCATCACCGATCTCGACCCGGGCAATCCCAACGACGTGTGCTTCACGACAGAGTTCTTCGGGGCGGTGCTCGGTGTTGTGCGGCTCCCCGGAGACGACACCGGTTCCTATCTGCGTAACGCCGTCGAATTCGCCAACGAGGTGCTGGAAGGCAATCTGGGCGCAAACGTGATCATCCATCCCGCGACGATGTCGAGGCACGCCCAGGATTTCAACGATGCCCTTCACGATCTGCGGTACGGCACCGTCGCGGTGAATTCATGGGTCGGTGTCGCATTCGCAATGACCCGCGCAACGTGGGGCGGCTTCCCCGGCAACCGCCGCAACGACATTCAGTCGGGGAACGGAATCGCCCACAACGCCCTCATGCTCAACGGAGTCGAACGCACTGTGGTCCACGGCACCTTCGCACCTTTCCCACGCACGATCCGCCTGGGTGTGTGGCATGCGGAGCCACTGCCACCACATTTCGTCACCAACACAAGCGCTGCTGTGATCGGCGAGCGACTCACCGAGTATGCAGTGACAGGTTCGACGAAACCAATCCCGGGGCTTCTCGCGGCCGCTTTGCGGGGCTAGACCACCGGCTCGATGCCGGCACGTCGGAGCGCTCCTACAACCGGCTTCAGCGGCAACCCGACGACGTTGCTTCTCGATCCGCCGATACTGCTCACGAAGCGGGCCCCGTCACCCTGCAGCGCATAGGCGCCGGCTTTGTCGAGCGGCTCACCCGAAGCAGCGTATGCCTTGGCCTCCGCCGGATCGACAGCGCGCATTGCCACCAGTGTCGTCTCGAATCCGTCTTCCACAATCCGTGCACCCTGTGCCAGAGCCCACCCCGTGATCACTACGTGCGTCCGGCCGCCGATCGAGAGCAGCATCTCGACCGCCTCCACCTCCCCTTCGGGTTTGCCGAGGATCCGTCCGTCGAGGACCACCGTCGTATCGGCGCCGAGGGCCAAGGCCCCGGTGTCCGCGGCGCAGGCGAGCGCCTTCTCGCGCGCCAAGCGCACGACCATTCGATCGGGATCCTCGCCTTCGATCACGGTTTCATCGACGCCAGGCGATTCCACTTCGAATTCAAATCCGGCGGCTCGGAGGAGGAGATGCCGTCGTGGCGAACTGCTTGCAAGGATGAGCTGCGTCATTCGCCCCATGTTCGCAGGGTCCTGATGCGATACGGTACGGTTTGGCACCACCCTGGGAGAAACGATGAAACGCACGATCTTCGACCCCGATCATCAGCTCTTCCGCGAGAGCGTCGAGCATTTCGTCACCACCGAGATCGTCCCCAACCACGTCCGCTGGACGAAGGACGGCAAAGTCGACAAGGCGATGTTCCGAGCGGCCGGGGAGCAAGGTCTCCTGGGCATGGCGATCCCGGAACAGTACGGCGGCGGCGGTGTCGGCGACTTCCGATACAACGCCATCATCGATGAGGTGGTGACGGCCTCCGGCGCCTCCGCTTCGGGACTGTGCATCATGCTTCACAACGACATCTGCATCCCGTACTTCCTCTCGTACTGCACCGACGAGCAACGCAGTCGTTGGTATCCGGGGCTTGCCGCGGGTGACCTCATGACAGCGATCGCGATGACTGAACCTGGCACTGGATCTGACCTGGCTTCGATTGCGACATCTGCGGTGCGTGACGGAGACGGGTACATCGTGAACGGGTCCAAGACGTTTGTGACCAACGGCATCAATGCCGACCTCGTGATCATCGTCGCTCGGACAAGTGCGGATCCGCACGGCGGCCTGACCCTCCTCGTGATCGAAGACGGGATGGACGGATTCGAGCGCGGGCGCAATCTCGACAAGATGGGATTGCACGCCCAGGACACCGCGGAGCTCTTCTTCACCGATGTTCGTGTTCCGGTCGAAAACCGGCTCGGGCCTGAGGGGACGGGATTCATGCAACTCGTCGCCAACCTCCCGCAGGAACGCCTCAGCATCGCCGTCGGTGCGGTGGCCGCCGCGGAGGCGGCGTTGTCCATCACCATCGCGTATGCACAGGAGCGAACGGCATTCGGGCGGCCCATCGGCCGGTTTCAGCACAACCGGTTCGTCCTTGCCGAACTCAAGACTGAGGTTGATATCGGCAGGGTGTTCGTCGACCGCCTCATCGATGAGCATGTCGCCGGCCGTCTCACCATCGAGCAAGCCGCAGAAGCCAAGTGGTGGACGACTGAGATGCTGCTGCGTGTCGTCGACGCCGGCGTGCAGATGCATGGCGGCTACGGATACATGATGGAATATCCGATCGCGCAGGCGTACCTCGACGCCCGTCTCCAGACGATCTACGGCGGCACAACCGAGATCATGAAAGAGATCATCGGACGCGGTCTGGGGCTCTAGATCTACCGGCTCACACGTTCGAAGCCGGGAGTTCCCAATCAGTCGAACGCTGCGATTCCCGTAATCGCTTGGCCCAGCACCAACGTGTGCACCTCGTTCGTGCCTTCATACGTGTAGACGGACTCGAGGTTGTTCATGTGACGAATCACCGGGTACTCGAGCGTGATGCCGTTCGCACCGAGCACGCTGCGCGCTTCTCGGGCAACCTCGAGCGCCGTTCGCACGTTCTGCATCTTCCCAAAGCTGACCTGCTCTGACGTGAGTGTCCCGTCGTCGTGTTTGCGCCCCAGGTGAATCGAGAGCAGCATCGCCTGGTTGACCTTCACCATCATTTCGACGAGTTTGCGCTGCGTGAGCTGATACGACGCGATCGACTTCGAGAACTGAACACGGTCCTTCGCATAGGCAAGCGCTGCCTCGTAGCTGGCACGAGCTGCCCCCGTTGCGCCGAACAGGATGCCGAATCTCGCCTCGTTGAGGCACGACAGCGGTCCTTTCAGCCCGTTGACGTCTGGAAGCACAGAGTCGGCAGGAAGTCGGACGCCGTCGAGGATCAACTCTGACGTGACCGAGGCGCGTAGCGAGAGCTTCTGATGGATGTCAGTCGTGGAGAAGCCGCGGGTGTCGGTCGGCACGATGAATCCGCGAATGCCCTCGTCGGTGTTGGCCCATACGACGGCAACGTCGGCGATGCCTCCGTTGGTGATCCACATCTTGGTGCCGTCGATGATCCAGTCGGAGCCGTCACGGCGGGCCCGTGTCTTCATCGAGCCGGGGTCCGACCCTGCGTCTGCTTCGGTGAGCCCGAAACAACCGATGACGTCACCGGCCGCCATCGGAGGGAGCCACCGCTGCTTCTGGTCCTCCGAGCCAAATGCCCAGATTGGATACATCGCCAACGAGCCTTGGACCGACACGAAGCTCCGCACGCCCGAGTCTCCGGCCTCCAACTCAGTGCAGGCCAGCCCGTAGCTGACGGCGTTCGTACCCGCACACCCATATCCCTCCAGGTGCATGCCGAAGAGTCCGAGGGAACCCATTTCCTTCCCGAGCTCTCTCGGGAACGTGCCGGCCTCAAACCATTCTGCGACATCTGGGAGAACCTTGTCACGAACAAACTCACGCACGGTGTCGCGGATGAGGCGCTCCTCGTCGGTCAGAAGGCTGTCGGTCTGGAGGAAGTCGTTCGGGGTCACGCCCCCGGGGCGAATGCTGGAACTCATCCCAGCAGCCTACCCGTCGGAATCACCCGGCTTGGCGCCATCGCCCCACCACAGCGTGCGCTGTGGGAACGCGATCACGAGGCCGTGGTGGGCAAACGCACGGGTGATCGCGCGACCGACGGCATCCTTCGCTCGCTCGGCCTCGAGGATGCCGGGATCGTGCCAGAAGCGCAGCAGAAACTCGATCGAGTGGTCACCCATCTCGGTGATGAGCGCCTCGGGCGCCGGATCCGGGTACGTCGTGTCGCACGACGCGGCTGCCTCCTCGAGAACCCGTCCGGCGAGGTCCACATCTGTCCCGTATCGCACACCGACCTCGAACGTCGTGCGGCGTGCGCCGAGTTCGGTGAGGTTGGTGATTGGCTCGTTGATCAGCTCCTTGTTCGGTATGAACACGCTTTCACCGTCCATCGTCTCGATGCGAACCGTCCTGCCGGTGACCTCTCTGACAATCCCCGTCCCGGACGCCGTGACGATCTGATCGCCAACAGCAAACATGGGGCTGCCTTGCAGTACCAGCCCCGCCGCGAAGTTCTGCATGATGGTTTGACCGGCGAAGAAGATGACGATCGCGAGAATCAGAATCACCATCAGCGCCGGCCCCATGTCGACGTTGAGAATGATGAGGCCATAGACGACACCGATCAGGATGACGATCCAACCGGCGCTGCGCGCGATCAGCAACGCACCTTCTTTCGACAAGTCGGGGATTCTGCGGAGCACCGTGCGGAGGAAGCGCCGAAGCAGGCGGGCGAGCACGATCGACAAAAGCACAACCGCGAGCGCCAGGACGAAGTCCCACGCGGTCAGGCTCTCGGCGTCAACCAGATCCCGGACATCATCAGCGGACGGCACTTGGCTCCAGATGCTCACGCGACCGCCTCCGCGAAGAGCTGGCCTTGGCCACCGACGGCCGTGCGCCGAATCCCCGTCCAGACGAGATCGTCCATGAAGGACCAACTTGTTCGATGGATGGGAGTTGGTCCCGACGCTGCAAGCGCTGCGCGGTGGCGAGGACCCGGGTAGCCCTTGTTTCGGTCGAAGTCGTACGCCGGGTAGGTCGGCGCAGTGGATCGCATCAAGCGATCACGCGTCACCTTTGCGAGGATGGACGCGGCTGCGATCGTCAACGACGTGGCGTCACCGCGCACGATGGTCCGGACGTTCGAGGATCCAACGAAGTCCCACTTCCCATCGAGCAGGATCCGGTCGGGCTCCACGCCGAGACCATCGAGGGCGCGTCGCGCCGCAAGGCGTTGCGCAGCAGACATCCCAAGCTGATCGCACTCGGTCGGCGAGGCGTGTCCGACGGCCCACGCGGCGCACCAGTCGGCTATGCGGTCGAAGAGCATCTCGCGTTGCGATTCGGTCAACATCTTCGAGTCCCGGATCCGATATACACGACGGTTCTGGGGAATCACGGCGGCACCAACGGTGAGTGGACCGGCCCATGAGCCGCGCCCGACCTCATCAAGGCCCGCAATGACATCATCTCCCTCGCCCCAGTAGAGGCGCTCAACTTCGAGGCCGGGCGCTTTGGAGCGGAGCCTGGTACGTGTACGTCGAGGGTTCACGAGGCGAGGATAACGCCAAAGCTCCGCGCTCTCGGTCAGTTGCTCCTGAGGTCCGTCGGATAGTCGGCGTACCGCGCGATGTGGGGGTGCTGGCGCCGGAGCACCCTTCGCCACAGGCTTGTCGGGACGGGATCGAAAACATCGTCTTTTGTTCCTTCCACGGGGAACCACGATCCAACGGCAAGCTCCATGTCGAGTTGGCCGGCGCCCCAGCCGGAGTACCCGGCGAAGATGCGAGCCTCGTGTACCTCGCCCACGTCGGCCGGCTCGAGTGAAACGTCGACGAGGCCGACGCCACCGAGCACGGGGCGCCAGGTCTCGATCGCTGCCACGTTCGGCCGATGGGCAACACCGATCGCGGTCTCGCGCTGGACTGGTCCGCCTTCGAAAACCCGATGCGGCGGAGCGAGGTAGTCACTCCAGGCGGGCACGTGGTCTTTCACTTCGAGCTCGAGGGGCCGGTCGAGAATGACGCCAACCGCGCCGTCCTCGTCGTACTCGAACAGCAGGACGACCGCACGAAAGAAGTTCGGGTCCACGAGCGCCGGTGATGCCACCAGAAGCATGCCGGGGCGGAGGTCACTCATGGCGCCAGATTGGCAGATACCCGACGCGGGCGTGTTCGTTGGTCAGGTATGTGATGGCTTCTTGTCGGGGACCAGAGCGCCACCTGAGAGGATCGACACATGACCGTCGTCCCATCGAACCTCAACTGTCGTACCGTGTACATCCAGGACCACCCCCCGACGCGGCTCTCGCCCGACCGTCTTGGTGAGGGTCTTCACTCGCTGGCCTTTGTGCACGCTCATACCGTGTGACCTCCGTGTTCTCTCTGCACGATCCTACGCACGGCGCGGTCCACCCGGGAGGGTCCTTTGCCCCTCTCTCGGTGGTGCCGTGCACCGAATGCGCGCTATCGTCGCGTTGAGGAGGTGCTCATGGAACTCTGGAGCAACAGCTTCTCCGACGGTGACCCGATTCCCGGCGAATTCGCATTCGGTCTACCCGACGAAGCGAGCCACATGGTCTTCGGGCCGAATCTGAATCCCCACCTGGCCTGGTCGGGAGTCCCCGACGGCACGAGGAGTCTCGCAGTCGTCGTCTACGACCGCGACGTTCCCACGCGGCCGGACGATGTGAACCAGGAGGGGCGCGAGGTGCCCCCCGATCTGCCGAGGGCCGACTTCTTCCACTGGCTCCTGATCGACCTGCCGCCGCGCTGGACAGGGATCGAAGCCGGGTCCTTTGCCGACGGCGTGGTGCCGCACGGAAAGAACGCTGCCGGAACGCCGGGAGAGGTTCGACAGGGGCTCAACGACTACACGTCATGGTTCGCGGGCGACCCGGACATGAGTGGTGACTACTTCGGCTACGACGGCCCGTGCCCCCCTTGGAACGACAGCCTCGTCCACCACTATGAATTCACGCTCTTCGCCCTGGGGACCGACCGGCTCGATGTCCCACGCGGTTTTCGGGGTCAGGATGCGCGAGATGCCATGGCAGGCCACGTTCTGGCATCCTCCTCGTTCACCGGCACGTACACGTTGAACCCACGCCTGCTCTAGGAGCCACGTTCCACGGCCCGGCCGCCTGTGGTGTATGTTCGGACCTATGGACGTGCGGCTTGCTCGGTATGAGGATCTTGAAGCGATAGAAGAAGTCGCGTTCTGGGCATGTTCCGAGGCGATCGGAGAAATGGTCCCGGACGGGGTGGTTGCCACAGAGATCAGGCAGCGTTTCCGCAAGTCCGTCTTGTCGGAACACCTGCTGTCGCAGCGCTTGCTGGTCGGCACGCATGCCGGTGGCCGCATCGAGCTTGTAGCCTTGGTCGATGACGCCCAGGACCACACGGCATTGACGACTGTTGTGGTTCCCGTACATCCGTCGCAGAATCCGGACGGCGCACCGCTTGTGGAGATGCTTCGATCGATGGGGTGGGTTGGCCCTTTGTCGTCGAGTGTGGCGCTCGGCAACACATCCCACGAGGAATTCCACGAGGCGGCAGGCTTCGTCCCGGGAGAGGTACTTGTCGACCACATCGACGGACACGACGTCTTCCGTCGTGAATGGTGGCTCGAGCCCGCGCTCTCCGCCGCCGGGTAGTCTCCCACCATGGACACCCGATCGCTCCCCAAGGCTGTGCTGCACGATCACCTTGACGGTGGTCTTCGCGTCGCGACGATTCTCGAGCTCGCCGACGAATACGGCTATACGGACCTACCCGCAGATGATGTGGACACCCTCACCGATTGGTTCGATCAAGGTCGTTCCGGCTCCCTCGAGCGGTATCTCGAGGCGTTCGAGCACACCGTTGCAGTTATGTGCACCGAGGTTGCGATCCAGAGGACGGCCTACGAGGCGGGCGTGGACCTTGCAGCGCAGGGCGCTGTCTACGCCGAGATCCGATTCGGCCCGAGCCTGCACATGATCCACGGCCTGAGCAGAGAAGCCGCGATCGAAGCGGTCCTCGACGGTCTGGATGCCGCA
The DNA here is from genome assembly GCA_942491345.1 of uncultured actinomycete. Lineage (GTDB taxonomy): Bacteria > Actinomycetota > Acidimicrobiia > Spongiisociales > UBA5794 > JAHEEL01. The sequence goes on along the minus strand of CALOAN010000053.1, from coordinate 39,022 downwards.
CAACGCGAGACCGGCATCGTGCTCTATGGCATAGCTGCCGCTCTCCGCAACGAAACGGATTCGATGGAAGTGGTCCGCGCGGCAATCCCTTATCTCGATCGCGGGCTGGTCGCGTTCGATCTCGCAGGTCCGGAAGCCGGATTTCCGGCCGACGATCACCTTGCGGCGTGCCGACTCGCACGTGACGCTGGCCTCGGCCTGACGATCCACGCCGGTGAGGCCGACAGCGCGGAGTCCATCTGGCGGGCGGTCGCGCGGTGTGGCGCGACGCGGATCGGTCATGGGGTGCAGATCGCCGAAGAGACCAACTTCGACGGCCAGACGATCACTGAACTAGCGCCGCTCGCGAGGCGCCTTCGAGACCATCGGATTCCCTTGGAAGTTGCGGTCACGTCCAACCTGAATACGTCGGCATTCCCCTCGGCTTCAGAGCACCCATTTGGTGCGCTCTACCGCAGCGGCTTCAACGTGTCGATCAACACCGACAATCGTCTCATGAGTGGTATCACGCTTGCCGACGAGTACGAGCTCGCTGCCGCAACGTTCGACCTCGGCCTCGCCGATCTCTTGGCCGTCACCGTCAACGCCGTCGAGGCTGGTTTCGGCGACTGGCCGATACGACGCCGCCTCATCGACGATGTCGTGCGTCCCGCCTATGCCAGGGCCGAATCCAGCCAGGCCGCAACTTCGGCCAACACTTGAGCTTGCTCAGGCTCGTTGTGCATCTCGTGGCGGAGCCCGGGATACACCTTGCGCTCGACCGAGTCGACGGACCCCAGCGGCGCGGATGCGGACGGTAGGTTGAGCGTGTCGTCCGCGCCGTGGATGACCAGCGTCGGCGTAGTGATCGACTTGATCACCTCGAGGCTGCGTTTCTGCGCATAGAGGAACGTTTGCAGTGCCATCCCGGCCGTCGTCTTGGTGTACACGAGCGGATCGGCGAAGTAGGCCTCCCCGACGGCTTCGTCGCGAGACAGTTGGTCGCCGGCGAATGGATTTGGCAACGCGACCTTCGGTGCGACGCGCCCGAGTACCTGAATCGCCGTACGCAGCGCCGTGGGTATTTCGGGAGCGACGGGTGGAGCCGACAGAATGGCGGCGTCCGGGTGTGGCCGGTCCTCGCCGAGGTAGTACGCCGAGATGAACCCCCCGAGTGAGTGGCCGTAGATCACCCAGGGGAGATCCGTTCTAACGAGCCCGGACTCGATCACTCCCTGGAGATCCTCCACGTATTCATCGAACGAACCTACGTGCGCTCTTGGGCCGCCCGAGCGGCCGTGCCCGCGGAGATCGAATGTAGATACCTCATAGCCACGTTCCACGAAGAACCGGGCGACGTGTTCATAGCGGCCGGAATGCTCGCCCATGCCGTGAACGATCAGCATCCCCCGCTTGGGGTCGCCGTCGGGGGTCCATGTCCGTGTGAACAGCTCGAGACCGTCCTTCGCCCTGAATGTCCCGGTTGTTTCATCCATTGTTGGCTCCTCTCGCTGCGGCGAGAGCGGCTCCCACAATCCCCGCCTCGTTTCTGAGAACTGCCGGCACGATCGGCGCACGGGTCGTGAAGAAGTGTGAGTAGGTTTCGAATCGCTTCGAGATGCCCCCACCGAACACGAAGAGGTCGGGCCAGAACAGGTCCTCGATGTAGTTGAGTACCTCGTCAACGCGTTGCGCCCACCAATCGATCTCGAGGTCCCCTCGCTTCACGAGACGCCCTGCTGCGTAGTGTTCGGCCTGCATACCTTTGAAGACCAGGTGGCCAAGCTCAGTATTCGGAATGAGTTGACCGCGGTGGAGATAGGCGCTTCCGATACCGGTTCCGAACGTGAGCAAGATCACGAGACCGGTCTCTCCCTTCGCTGCCCCGTAGGTCACTTCGGCGAGGCCGGCAGCATCCGCGTCGTTGAGCACCGTCACCGGCACCCCAAGGCGCCCGGTGAGCAACCGGGCCACATCGCACTCGACCCAACCCGGGTCGATGTTCGCCGCCGTCTGAACCACTCCATTGATGACGACGCTCGGAACCGTCACTCCAATCGGCCCCGCCCATCCGTGTGACGCCACGATCTCGACGATCGCGTCGGCCACGGCGTCGGGTGTTGAAGGTTTTGGAGTCGGAATGCGAGTTCGCTTCTTGGCGAGTTTCCCGGTCGATAGGTCGACCGGGGCCCCCTTCACGCCGGATCCACCAATATCAACGCCGAACACCTGCACACTCACGCCTCCTGGCTGACGACCTGCTCGAGGATCGCAGCATATCGGGTGACATCGACCGTGGTCATATCCGGCGTCAGCTCGACCCTCAGACCACCCGGGAATTCGGGGTAGGCACCATTCAGAACGCAGGCCGTTTCGGGCAACACGTTGCCTGCAATGGGCTTCGGCAGAAGCAACACGAGAATCGGGCTCCTAGGCCTGATCGCGAGATGAACACCGGGGATTTGCCGTGCGTGTTTCGCAAGATCGCGGGCCTTGTCAAGGGCGGTCGTCGCGAGAGGCCGCGGATGGCTCGGAGCCACGACAACTATGGCCGCGCCCTCTGGTACCGGTTGGAGCGCGGACCACAGCCCGGTCAGATAGACCAGCCGCATCGCACGTTCGGGCTCGCGTTCAAAGACTCCGAGGTAGTTCGGATGACCGACAACAACCGGATGCCGATAGGCGGTCGGGATCACCGTGCGGCCGCGAACGGCCGGGAGCTCTTCCGCAGCCGGGGATTCTCGGAGTCCTCGCCGAATCTCCGGAGCCAACGCTCGCGAGAATCCAAACGGCCCACCGCCGCTCGCGCCGACGATGTCTGCGATCACCGAGGTATGAATGGGAGCTCCTCGATCTGCGCCGGCTGCCACGAGCCGCGAATCTCAACTTCAACCGGAGTATCCCTGTCGACGGGCGGCGACACGTAGGCGAGCGCGATGCCGTGCCCACGTGTCGGGCTGAAGTTGCCGCTCGTCACGGTGCCCGTGGACGCCCCGCATCGAACGGCGTAACCCTGGCGTGGGATGGCACGTCCGGTGGTCGAGATCGCGATCTGGGTTCGTTCGAGCCCGGAGTCTCGTTGTTCCAGGAGAGCCCCTCGACCGATGAAGTCATGATCCCACGCGATGACCCATCCGAGTCCGGCTTCAAGAGGTGTCGTCTGTTCGTCGAGATCCTGTCCCCAGAGCGGATACCCCATTTCGAGCCGGAGCGTGTCGCGGGCGCCAAGCCCACATGGAACGGCGCCGGCATGGATCAGATCCTTCATGAGCTGTGCGCCGCGATCGGCAGGAACGGCGATCTCAGCACCTCGTTCCCCGGTATAGCCGGTTCCCGCAGCGATCGACCAGTCCTCGTGGTAGCGGCCCTCGACTATTCGGAAGCGCCCAGGCATCGTCCCCAGCACAGTCTCAACGACGGATGCGGCGCTCGGTCCCTGAACGGCCAGGAGCGCCGTCTCGGCGCGAAGCGGCCGTACCACGGCTTCTGATGGTGCGTCGTCGGTGAACCGACCGAGGATGTCGTCGAAGTTGGTTCCGTTCGGCATGACCCAGTATCGATCGTCGCCGAGCCGCCAGACAATCACGTCGTCGACCACCCCGCCGCGGTCATTGAGGGCCATGCTGTACTGCGCGCGCCCCGGATCTACCTTGAGGATGTCGTTGCACAGCTGGGAGCGCACGAGCTCGGTTGCACCCGGGCCCTCGACGAGGAAACGCCCGAGATGCGAGACGTCGAACACTCCTGCGGCGTCGCGTACGGTGTGATGCTCAGCAATGACACCCTCATACTGGACGGGCATCGTCCAGCCGCCGAAGTCCGTGAAACGGGCACCGAGCTCGGCGTGGAGGTCATGCAGCGGTGATTCGGCCACGGTCTTCTCCAACTGTCGGGGCCCGCTCAGGCTAGCGAACACCACGTACCCAGGGTTCGCCACGGCCTCTATGACGTCGTGAGAGCGCGGAACAAGGCTTGCTCGCACCGGGGCCGGGAGACTCCGAAAGGTAGGTCTACACCCCTGGGTACGGTGCAATCGCCCCGCGCCGCGAGGGCCTAAACGGCGTCGGTCTGCGCGGAGAGGTTGACGACTTCCGGCGGCCCGGGTATTCGGGTCGGCGCCTCCGGCAGCGCCACGTCCCCCGGCTCCTCGAGTCCATACTTCACCAATAGGTTGTGGAAGTCCCGCTGATAGAAGACCTTGCAGCGGACATCCGGATAAAGCTCCCGAAGGCGTCGAATCTTCCGGTTCTTCTTGGTGACCAGCTTCTGGTTCATCGTGGTGATCTCGATGTAGAGATCGTCCTCCGGCAGATAGAAATCCGGTCGGAATTGTTTGGCGACGGCTCCGCCGGCATCCCACTCGATCGCGAACGCCCGCGGTTCGTACTCCCAGACAACGCCGTAGAAGTCCAGAAGCCGCGCGAACTCCCTCTCGCTCGAATGGGCGAAGTCGACGTCGTCCGCCGGCCCTGCGAGAAGGTCGTCCGTCAGTGAACCGCTGCCGTTGATGCCTCTACCTCGTGACTGCCCGGAATCGCGCGGTCCGGGAATAGCCGGTGAATCTCACCGACGAGCTCCTCCTGAACGGGCCCTACCGCGATCCCGAAGACCCCTTGGCCCCCACGAAAAACGTCAACCACCTCGGACGGACTGTGCGCCGCGTAGATGGTCTTGCCATCAGAGAGCAGCGTGACGTCGGACAGTGGAGCCTCGGAGGCCAACTCCTCGCGAAGGATGTCCATCGCTTTCCGAATCTTCTTCAGCGACATTCCTGCATCCAACAGGCGTTTGACCACCTTGAGTTGGACGATATCGGGGAAGGCGTAGAGCCGCTGGCTCCCCGAGCCGGCGGCCCGCTGCAGCGACGGTGTGATGAGCCCGGTACGGGCCCAGTAGTCGAGCTGACGATACGTGATGCCGACCAAGCTGCATACTTGTGGGGCTCGATACCCCTCGGTGACCTGGTCCAGCCTGCTGTCCACCATCTTGTGTCTGCCTCCCGGCTCGCCCAGCTTACATCAATGTAATTCCGCCAGCTGAACTACGGTGGTGAAACTAGGACCGGCCGGGCGGTGTTGTCAACAACCCTTGTGGATAAGTCGACGCGAGCTCAGGAATTCGGGCCCGACTCGAAGAAGTCCTCGGCGGTCACATCGTCGAGGAATTCCCGGAACCGCTCGATCTCCTCTTCTTCCGTGTCATCGTGGATCTCAACGCCGGCCTCGTCGAGCAGTTCCCTCGACGCGAACACCGGGGAACCAGTACGGGTCGCGAGCGCGATCGCATCCGAGGGGCGCGAGGAAATCGTCAACTGCTCGCCGTCGCTCTCGATGACGAGATCCGCATAGAACGTACCTTCGTCGAGCGACGTGACATCCACCCGTTCGATGTCTGCCCCAAGGGCATCGATGAGGGACTTCATGAGATCGTGGGTGAGCGGCCGAGCCGTCTCAACACCCTCGAGCGCTAGTGCGATCGCCGTCGCCTCGGGGGTCCCGATCCAGATCGGCAGGAAGCGCCGCCCGTCGCGTTCGCGCAACAGCAGGATCGGGGTGTTGGTCGGCAATTCGATGCGAACACCAATCACTTCCATGGGAACCCGTTCGCTCATGAACTCAGCCTATCACCGGAAGGTAGGTCAGCCGACCGAGCCTTTGACCTGTCGGAACGCGTGGCGTCGGAATGCGTCGGGATCTGAAGTCAGAACTGAGAGGTCCATCACCGCCCAGATCGACGGAACGTTCCTATAGCGGCCCTGCCAGTCCATTCCATAGCCGAGGAGGAACTCATCTCCAACGTCGAACCCGCGGTGCTCCACGGGAACGTCGACAATCCTCCGCGTCGACTTGTCGAGCAGCGCAACGGTCGTGACACTCGACGCGCCTCTCGCCACGAGCATCTTGCGGAGTGTTGCGAGCGTTAATCCGGTGTCGACGATGTCCTCGACGATCAGCACCGCGCGGCCCTCCACCGAAACGGAAAGGTCCATGGCGATCGAGACGCGCCCCTCGCGACCGAACCGGGTCAGGTTCAGGAAGTCGATCTCGACGGTCAGCGGCAGGTGCCTCGTGAGGTCGGTCAGAAAAGGGACTGATCCCTTGAGTACGCCGACAACCACTGGATCGTCCTCGACCATGGTTCCGGTGATCTCCCGCCCGAGTTCGGCCACTCGGCTCTGGAGGGTCTCCCGATCGATGACTTCGACGAAAGGATCGTTCATCCATCACCCCCGACGATGCTCGGCAACGCGGCTTTGAGCCACTCCGTGATGAGCGCCGCCTTCGGCAAGTCGGTCAGGGCCGACATGCGCCAGCGGCCGTCGTCGATCCTCGGCATCGCTCCGAGCCTTCGTTCCTCAGACTCCGTCAGACCCAGATCTTCGGCGACTACGGCGCCGCCCCCCTGTTCCGAGAAGAACGGGCGAAGCCATCGGTCGTGCAGGCCGTATGTGCCGTACGCCCAATCGATGAGTTCGCGGCTGTCCGTGAAGTGATCGTCTGATCCCATCACAACCGTCACGATCCTTCGCTGTCCGCGTTCCGTGACGCCGAGCAGCACCTTGTCGGCAAATGGTGTGTCGCCCGTCTTCAGTCCGACCACGCCGGGATAGGTTCCCAGCAGCCGGTTGGTGTTGTTGACCTGTCGCACCTTCCCGGTTGGGTCGGCGGGCATCTTGATTGTCTTGATACGCGCAATCTGCTGAATCACCGGATACTCGAGCGAGGCCACCGTGAGCTTCACGAGATCGTTCGCCGTCGAATAGTGATCGGCGTGGTCAAGTCCGTTGGGGTTCGCGAAGCTCGAATCGTCCATGCCGAGCTCTGCCGCTCGATCGTTCATCATGGCGACAAAGGCGTCGACGTCCCCGTCGCCGACGTGCGACGCCAGCGTGAGGGCAGCGTCGTTGCCGGAACGCACGAGCATTGCCACAAGCAGGTCGTAGACCGTCCACTGCTCCCCCGCTACGAGACCGGCACTGGACCCGCGACTCGATGTGGCGGAAGAGGGAACGGTGACAACTTCTTCGAGATCGACGTTGTCGATCACGATCATGGCCGTGAGGACCTTCGTAACCGAAGCCATCGGTCGCTGTTCGTTCAGATTCCACGTGGCAAGCATCACGTCTGCCGTCTCGTCATAGACCGCCCACGATGCGGCGCTCACCTTCGGAGGCGGTTGAGGCGCAACCGCGTCGGTCGGAGCCGTTGGGAACGGGCCGGCCGACGCGAGGAGCGCGAAAACGAGGGAAGTGGCGACTGCTGAAATCATCGTTCGAGGAGGTTCCGAAGCCTACCCCGAGTGATACTTTCTTGGAGTAATGCCGCAGCTTGTGAACAGTCGGCGAGCGTCTCCGCTGCTTGGTGCCGATTGTCCGGATTGCGGTGACGGAGCAGCGGAGCCACGAGCTGACCGAGCAGGTCGGTCTGACGGTCGGCGGCGAGTCTGATCGAGCGGAGGTGCCGCACCTCGAGACCATGACCGAGGAGACGGTGGGCCGCGCGAGCAATCGTGAGGTCGTGATCCCGAAACACGTCGGAGCCGTCGGGAAGCTGCATCGGCTCGAGAATGCCAACTTCGATCAGGCTCGCGAGCTGGTGGGCAGACAACCCGGAAGAACGCATCAGTTCTGCCGGCGTCAGCGAAACGCCCGATGTTGCGAAGTAGGCCTCCGGCGGTGGCCCCGTCTCTGGAGCGACCGGCGACTCTTCGCCGTGCTCCCACGCAGCGAGCTTCGACTTGATCACTTTGAGCGGCAGGTAGTGGTCTCGTTGCTCTTTGAGCACGTATTCGATACGGCGCACGTCTTCTTCGGTGAAGACGCGATACCCGGAGGCGGACCGGCTCGGTTGGACGAGTCCTTGGCTCTCGAGGAATCGCAGCTTTGACACCGTGACATCCGAATACTCGGGTTTCAGGAGGTTGATGACCTCCCCGATACTGCGGGTGCGAGCTGATCGCAGCGGGGCTGAACTCATCAGACGGTCCCGCGGGCGACAACGAGGTGGAACTTCCCGATGATGATCTCGTCGCCAGGTGAGAGCGCGAACCCATCGACCCAAGAGCCGTTCACGTAGGTCCCGTTCGTGGAGCCGAGATCGCGCACACGCAGCGAATCACCGTCTACGCCGAAACGGGCGTGGTGGCGTGACACCGTTACGTCGCCGAGGAAGATGTCGCAGTCGGATCCGCGCCCGACAAGCGTGTCGCCATCGGCAAGAACGTACGTCAAGCCGGCTTGCGGGCCGGTCTCGACGATGAGCGCCCACCCGAACGCTCCCGCCACCGTGCTCCCCGATGCTCCGCTCGCCGAGGCATCACGCTCAGGCGTGAAGGTGATCGTCGGATCACGTTCGACGTCGGGGGTCTGGTGCTCGTCGTTTCGTGCCATGGGGCCATGCTACCCCAACCCTCGACTGATCCTTGAGGGTTTCCGCCCGTTGACCGGATCAGACGTTCGAGCCGTCGCCCCATCTGACCGCGGGAATCCGCTCCCGGCGCACGGATCGGTTGGTCGAGCCCGCGGTCGGAAGCGACACGCGGTCAGTCCTCGGTGAACACCCGGTAGGCGTCGGCATCCATCAGGTCGTCGAGATTCGCGGCATCGGCCGGGCTGATCGAGACGAACCAGCCTGCACCGTACGGGTCCGAGTTGACGAGCTCCGGGGTTTCAAGGAGCGGTTCGTTGATCGCGGTGACAACACCGGACACCGGCGCGTAGACGTCGTTGACCGACTTGGTCGACTCAACCTCGGCGAACACCTCTCCAGCCTCGAGACTCCGTCCAATGTCTGGGAGGTCGACATAGACGATGTCGCCGAGGGCGTCCTGCGCATAGTCGCTGATACCCACCGTGATGCCCTTGCCCTCCGAGCGCACCCACTCATGATTCTCCGTGTACCGAAGGCCTTCTGGTATCTGCACGAGAGCGCTCCTGACGTCCGAGTGATTCGAGTCTACCGGCCCGGATCGACCGCCTGGCTCTTCGCGATCGCCGTCCGCATGTCTCCGAGATACGCGAACGCGACGACGTAGTACGACACGAGGCCGGGCACTCCGATCGCAACCGAACCCCACCACAGCCACCGCTGGTCGAGCCCGTCTGCGAGATAGAAACCGGTTACCGCGAAGTAGAGGAGCAGCGTGGCCGTCTTCCCGAGCCAGCGCACGTCGAGTCGGCGGACACCGTTCATCCACCCGTACGCCGCGCCGATGCCGATTACGACCTCACGCACGATGATGGCCCACGCGAACCACGTCGGTAGCGCACCAACGATGAGACCGAGCACGACGGCGACGGCCACAGCGAGACGATCGGCGATGGGGTCGAGCATCTTCCCGACCTCGGAGACCTGGTCGAGACGCCTGGCGAGATAGCCGTCGATCCAGTCGGTAGCGCCGATGAATCCGAGAAGTGCCCCGGCCCAGGCCGTCTGTTCGATCAGCACCAGCCACACGAATACCGGTATGAGGAGGAGCCGAACGAGCGATACCGCGTTTGGGATGGTGACAACGCCGTGCACGGCTACGTCACCTGAACAACCCGGAAACGCACGCGGGCGATCTCCTGGTCTTCGAACGACACAACGAAGGCATAGCCCTTTGCTTCGGGGAATTGAACGTTGTGAAACGGACTCACGATCGGAACGATGCTCGTCGCTCCCGGTGGGAGGTTGGGCGGCGCCCCGACGCGCAGCTTCCCTTTCGCCTCGACTTCAAGGCTGCGCCCGTCCTCGTCTACGAGGCTGATTGCGATCTCGAGGTCGCGATGGCGTTCGTCGGGATCGATCTCGGCCACCATCGCGAGCGTCAGGTTTCTGTGGACGACCGGCAGTGACCGGGCGCTGATCGTGTCGAAGCCGCCCCCGAGCACATACAGCTTCCCGCCTTGCACCTGGGCGGCGTCGGCAAGCATGGCTGTCGTGAGTTTCACTCGTGCTCCTTCGTTGCGGGTACACCGGTCCAGCGGCACTCGCGGACGACGCGCGCCCACACGCCGGGCCGCCGCTTCTCGAGCGCTGCACCGGTTCGCTGCACGATATTCCGCACTACGACGCTGGGGTGCTGATCATCAATTCGGACCGCGACCATGCCCGCACGATACCGCGTCCCAAACACCGAGCGGACCCAACACTTCCCGTCGGGGCGCCGCCCGGAGATTGGGTCGCTCGAACCATGGCCGTCCGTGCGTCCGTACCGTACGCTTTCGGCTAGGCATCGGTACTTGGGAGGCACGTTCACCTACGAGGAGCGCGATGCCGTCCCATCCCACCGACCCGACGGTCGTCGTTTCGAACCCCGACGACCAGGTAGCCGAAACCGAACCGGAAGCGGAGATCGTTGAGATCGCCAGCTACCGCAGATCCCGATACGAACGCAACAGCCGCTCACTCCCCCACCTGGGCGATGATCCCGACTGGACGCCACCGACGTTCGAGCGACCGACCCCGATCGCGGACGAGGGACCGCAGCGCTGGTTCGACCGGTTCCGTCGCTAGCGAGCGGCCGCAACCTGGCGGCGGCGATTGGGAGGTTCGGGCGTCAGCTCGTGATAGGCCCGACGTAGCTCAGACATGTGAACGAGCGCGACGCTGCTCGCAACAGGTACGGTTTCTCGATACATGGACCTGCGCGCACCCAACATCCCACACTGGCTCGGACGGCCACGGCGGCTGTTCCGTCACATCCGCGATGAATCTCGACGGGACAACATCGTGCTGGTCGCTGCAGGTGTTGCCTTCTACGCCGTGCTCGCGATCATCCCGGCGCTCGTCATCGCCGTATCTCTCTATGGGTTGTTCACCGACAGCGACGAGGCTGAGCGGCAGATCGAGGCGGTGCTCGAAGTCCTGCCGGGCTCGTCGTCTCAGATCGTCGAGACCCAGATGCGCTCAATTGCCGGGACATCACCGGCCAGCCTGAGCATCGGGTTTGTTGTGTCATTGGTTGCCTTCGCTTGGACCGTATCGAACGCAACGCGGGCAATCGTGCGCGGCGTGAAGATTGCCTACGACCAAGAGGACGAGCAGTCTCTCCTCGAACGGAGGGACATTGCGCTTGGCGCAACCATTGTCGGCATCGTATCGATGCTCGCCGCCCTTGCACTCGTCGCCGCGGTGCCCATCTGGCTTCGCCGTTTCGACCCAACCGACGCCATCGTGACGTTTGGGAACTTCCGGTGGGTGTTGGTCGGCGCGATGTTCGCCCTCCTCGCCGGACTGCTATACCGGTATGCACCGCCACAGCGGCCGAAAGGATGGAGCGACGTTCTTCCGGGAACACTCGCCGCGACGCTGATCTGGACCGTGGCGTCGATCGGTTTCTCGATCTACGTTTCGTCGTTTGGTCGATACAACGAGACCTACGGCACGCTCGGCGCTGCTGTTGTGCTGCTGCTGTGGTTCTGGTTCACGTCGCTGGCCATCCTCGTAGGAGCCGAACTGAATGAGGCGCTTGTTCTCGATCGCCGCGCCGCAGGCACAGCTCCGGACACCCAAGGGGAATGACGTTCACCGTTCGCCGACTCGCGAGGCACAATGGGCAACATGACCGACCGGATCTTCCTCATCACGGGGGCAACGGGATATCTCGGGAGACGACTCGTCCGACAGGCTGCGGCTCGCGGCCGCGTCTACGCGACCTCGAGCCGACCGGTGGCCGAACTGCCGGTCGGGTTTCCTGTCGAACTGGACGTACTCGACCGCTCGGCCGTGCATCGTGTCGTGAACGAAATCAAGCCGACGGTCATCATCCATGCGGCCGCCGTGAACCCGGGTCAAGGCGACGACGAAACCATGTGGCGGGTGAACGCCGACGGCTCCGGCCATGTGGCGGAAGCAGCGCTCGACGTCGGCAGCCGCCTCGTTGCCATCTCCACCGACGTGGTCCTCGACGGGAAGCACGGTCCGTACGAAGACGACGCTGCTGCGCATCCGATCAACCACTACGGCCGGTCCAAGGCCGCAGGAGAATCGGCGATCCTCACCCACGCCCCGAATGCCGCCGTGGTGCGCACGTCGCTCATGTACGGTCTCGACCAGATGGATCGCGGAACAGCGAGCTTCGCCGAACGCATCAAGCGAGGAGAGCCACAGGCCCTCTTCTCCGACGCGCTGCGCAATCCGATCCAAGTGGACACGCTTGCCGCGGCCATCCTCCGTCTGGTCGAGACGACGTACTCGGGCACCCTCAACATCGCCGGTCGGCAGGTCCTCTCGCGCGACGAGTACGGCCGCAGGATGCTGGAGTACTGGGGCGTTGCAACCAGGGGTCTTCTGGAAGCCGCGCGGGCCGCCGACATCTCAGACTCGATACCGCTCGATCTCCGGCTCCGAATCGACCGCGCTGAGCGACTGCTTGGCATTGAGTTGCCCGGTGTCGATACGGTCCTCGCGATGGCACCCGACACTGCACCGTCCGAGACCGAGTTCTAGCCCCGGTCGCGAAAGGTCGCGGTCAAGTCCTGCGCTCACGGGTCGATGCCTCTAGGGAGAGTCGAACGAGAAGGGCTGACCATGAAGGGCAAGATCAACTGCTACCTCTGTCAACGACCTGTCGCCGAGCACCGGCGCGACGAACTGTGCTGGCTCAATGCTCTTGCTACCGGCGCTGTGAAGCCCCTCGTTGCGAGCTGGCCTCCTGCTCCGATCCGACAATCCATGACGCCTCAGCGGTTCGTTGCAGCCAACTAGTCGGAACGTGCCTCCGGGGTTCAGCAGACCGGTACGCAGCATTCCGCTCTGCACTCGCGCTCGAGCCGCGCACCGATGCGCCGGCAGCGGCCACTTCTCAAGGGAAACCTACGCCCATCGTGACCGTCTGTACCCGACGATCACACCTGCGAGAATCCGTTCGCCGTACTGATCATGCGGCGTCAATAGAAACTGCCACGGGCATCGGCTCGTTCGCAGCATCCAGTGGGCGGCGCTCCTCTCCGAACGCCGGAACGGTGAACGCGAATCGGGTCATTGAATCGCGTCGTTCAAAGGTGAGGTCGCCCCCCATCATGCGGGCAAGCTCTCGCGAGACAGCGAGACCGAGGCCAACCGATCCGGGCTGCGTTGACTGAGCATGGCCGCGCTCGTACGCCTCGAAAATCGCTTGTTCTCGGTTGTCCGGGACTCCAGGTCCGTCGTCCACGACGGTGATCGTCACCACATCTGCACGCCGTTCGACATCCACGGCGATGTAGTCGCCTCCGTATCTGCGGGCGTTCGTAATGAGGTTCCTGATCACTTGGCGGAACCGCACCGGATCCGCCCAGGCGAATTCGCGTGTGCTGGTGACCGAGATCGGCCTCGACTCCATCGATGCCGGACCCCGGTTGGTGAGTTCGCCGATGGCTTGCATCACATCGACCCGCTGCGGGCTGATTGCCAGTGTCCCGATGTCGGCTCGGGCCGCTACGAGCAGATCTTCGATGATGTGAGAGAGGGCGGTCGATTCGCCTGCGATCATTCCGATGAACTCCTTGAGGTCGGAACGCTCAAAGATGTCGAGGTTCTCTCGGAGCTCTGTCGCAAAACCCACGACCGCCGTCAACGGTGTCCTGAGTTCATGGCTGATCGATGCGACGAACTGGTCCTTGGAACGGACCATTTCCTCGAGTTGCTCCTTGAGCGCGGTGACTGTGGCGAGTGAGGTCTCGAGGTGGCCGTTGTCCAGCGCCACGCTGACCTGTTTAGCGACCGTTTCGAGGAGCTGGGTATCGCGCTTCACGAATGCGTTGACATCACCAAGCCGATCGGCGGCAAGCACGTAGCCATGGAGCCGGTCGGTGCCAACGATGGGGACGATGACGGCGTCCTTCTTGATTCCGGGGCTTCCCTTGATGGCCGACCTGCTCGCCTCGTGTAGAACCACGGACTCGGCGTCGCCGATGACACTCTTCCACCAGTCCGGCAGGTGTGTGCCGAGATCACATGGGGCCATCTTCTCGTGCTGGCCGTTGAGCTGCACGATCGTCCGGTATGGACGCGGTCCCTCGTCGCGAAACACGATGATCTCAAGCCAATCGGCGTTCACGAGTTCCCGTGCGCTGCTCGCAGCATCGAGCAAGGCCATAACGAGGTCGGGAGCCGTATGGATCGCTTCGGTAACCGCGTGCATGGCCTCGAGTTGCTTGTGATTCTCCCGATGTATCGCGTGGGTGCGGTAGGCAACGTACATGAGGACGGGCGGCACGAGTGCGAGCCACACCGCGCGGGGGTCGTGCCAGATGATGAAGACGGCGATGAGGCCGAGCGCCGCATTGAGGCAGGCTCCCATTGAACCGAAAGCCATGGTCTCCATCATTTCGCGTCTCGACATGTTCCGCCCGTGAGGCGGATCACCGTGTTGATCGCAAGTTCGGCCACAACAATGCTGACCACATTCCGGCACAAATCTCTGGATGCCCATTGTCACGGCGCGCAAGGGAACTAGTCCTTCTCATCAGAAACTCCTGACCCGGAGCAGACCACAGCGGCCGCGAATGCGCATCCGAGCGGAGCCCCCTGACGACCGGAGGGCCAATCCTCGACCAATCACCCAGACAAGCCATCCCCGGTCCAGTCTCAGCCATGTGGAGTCAGCAGGTGCACACTTGTGCGATTCGTCGAGATCGGACGAAATAGGAAGTTGGACCGCCGCCTGCTTCCACTCCCGCTCCACAACCGGCCTTCCGCGCGGCCGGACGGGTCGTCCATAGGTGCAGCGGTTTCAGGTGATCATCGCAACGCCTCGGCGAGTTTGTCTGATGGTGTCATCCATCCGAGGGTCTGTCGAGGCCGGCCGTTGAGGGAACGGGCGGCAGCATCGAGATCAGCCTGGGTGAGCAGAGCCATGTCGGTGCCCTTTGGGAAGTACTGGCGCAACGGGCCGTTCGTGTTCTCGCTGGACCCCTGTTGCCATGGCGACTTCGGATCACAGCAGTAGGCCTGGACGCCGGTATCGATCGTGAACTAGGCGTGGTGGGGCATCAGCTCTTGCCCGTATCCGTTGCCGACGTCATCGACGAACTCGTCGGCGCGGCTGTTGCGCGCGGTCGTGGCGCTGCATGGCACGGATGACGTTGGGCCCTGGGCGCAACAGTGTCGACCATGCATGCTGATGGCGAGCTCTTGCGAAACAGGGAGGCCGTGATGGTTGGGAGTCGTTTGTCGTCCGAGGAGATTGCTGCAATCGCGGAGGAGGCGTACCTCTTTTCGTTTCCGATGTTGATGGCGTACCGCGCGTGCTTTGCGACGTTCTTGGTGCCGGCGCTGCCGTCCTACCGCGGCCCGATGAACGAGATGCACGGCGAGCCGGTGACGCTCGACCACAACTACAAGGACGTCATCTCACCAAACGCCGACACGCCGTACTCGCAGGCGGGGCTGGACCTGCGGGCCGAGCCGATAGTGCTGACCGTGCCGGCGGTGACCGACCGCTACTACGTGATGCAGCTGGTGGATCTGTTCGGGACGAATCCGCACTTCGTCGGCTCGCGAGCGACCGGTTCGGACGCCGGGTCCTACTTGCTGGTCGGTCCTGGGTTCACTGGCGACGTGCCGGACGGCTTTACCGACGTTCTGCGATTCGAGACCGATCTGGTGATCGTGATCGGGCGGAGCCAACTGCTGGGCGCCGACGATGTCGAGACCCTGCGTCCGATCATGAACTCGTACCGCCTCGAGCCGCTTTCCGGGCATCTCGGCAGCGAAGCGCCGGCCGCGCCGGCGTTCGATTGGCCGGTGTGGGACGACGAGGCGTCGCGCGACGAACGGTTCATCGGCTACGTCAACCGCTTGCTCGAATGGTGCCAGCCCCCACATCCGAACGAGGTAGCTATGTTCGAGCGTTTCGCTCTGGCCGGCATCGGCGCCGGGTTGGCGTTCGACCACGATGACCTCGACGACGACGCCCGCGCTGCGCTTCGCTCCGGAGTTGACAGGGCACGCGCGAAGATGGCTGACAAGGCTGGCCATCTCGGCGACAGGGTCAATGGATGGATGGCCATCGATGCATTTGGAGACCGCGAGTTCTTCGACGGCGACTACCTGCTGCGAGCGGCCGGGGCGATGGCTGGATGGGGCGGCAACGACAAGATCGAGGCGTTCTACCCGATGACCAGTACAGACCGCAGCGGCGAACCGCTGTCGGGTGACCGCGCGTACCGACTGCGGTTCGACACGCTTCCGCCGGCGAAGGCGTTCTGGTCGGTCACGATGTACGACACGTCCTACGACGGCGTCGCCGGATACCTGGTCGACAACACGATCGGGCGCTACGTCATCAACTCGACCACGACCGGCCTGATGGTCGGCGATGACGGATCGCTGACGATCTACATCCAGCACGACGAACCTGACACCGAGGCAGGAACGGCGAACTGGCTACCGGCGCCCCCAGGCCCGTTCTATCTGGCGATGCGCATCTACTGGCCCGAACCCGAAGCGCTCGACGGCACGTGGGAGCCGCCACCTGTCAACCGCGTCTGACCCA
This sequence comes from uncultured actinomycete, assembly GCA_942491345.1. GTDB lineage: Bacteria > Actinomycetota > Acidimicrobiia > Spongiisociales > UBA5794 > JAHEEL01. The sequence goes on along the minus strand of CALOAN010000053.1, from coordinate 22,582 downwards.
GAGGCGAGCCCAGAGGGTTCTTCCAGTCTCGGGTCATCACCAGCCCGGACATGGCGACGCGCGATCTCGTGCGCCTGGCCGAGCGCGCACGTGCCGACCGCTGATGGGTTGCGCTCTCTCGGCGTTGTGCGATTGTGCGTGAGCTTCGGGGCACCGCGCAAGATCAGCTTGGTGAGAGCTTCACAGGGTCGCTGAACTGTCGCTCGCCGCGCCGTCGGGACATGCAGCATCGGTGCGGGCGAGCGCGAGCTCAAGGCGTGATCCGTCATCGAGGGTGACCAGGCGCCAACAGCGCGGGAGGGTTGCTTGGGCCCGTCACCAATGTCGAGGTGTTCAACCGCAGCGACGGCGTGGATCTCAACACGAAGGAGTGAGGCACAACGGTCGAGGACGAGCACATCATGAACGAGGCGGCCATAGGTGCCTGATCGATGATGTGGGGGTGTTGCGGGACGGTTCCGTCTCGTAGCGTTGGGGGTGTCGGCGGGTCTGGCTCTCGATGTGCCTGACACCCGAGGGGTGTCTTGGTAACGAACTGTCGGCCCGTCGAGCCCCCTGGTCGTGGTGTGGCTCGAAAGAGGCGAACGCCGAGGCAACGCGCACGATTCGTTGTGATCAGGAGTGCCTGCCGCGACCACCCGTGTGACCCCTGAACGAGGAGGTTGATGATGGTCACGACGATTGGTATCGACCCGCACAAGGCGACCCATACAGCGGTCGCGATCGACGACGATGAGACGGTGCTCGCTGAGATCACGATCCGAGCCGACAAGAACCAGACAAGCAAGTTGATGGACTGGGCGACAAGCGTGGATGGTAATGGCAGGGTGTGGGCGGTCGAAGCCGCCACCGGGCTCGGGCATCTCCTGTCGCAGCAGCTCATCGCCTCCGGTGAGGCAGTCGTCGATGTGCCGCCCGTACTCGCGTCACGGTTCGGGTGTTGTCGTCTGGCACGTCGAACAAGAACGACGAGAACGATGCCCGCTCCGTCGCTGTTGCGGCGTTGTGCCGCGAGAGCCTTGCTGAGGTGAAACGTGAGGACGAGGCGGCGGTGTTGCGGATGTTGGCGAAGCGGCACCGCGAGCTCACTGCGCTGCGCACCCAGGCCGTGTGTCGCCTCCATGCGATCCTCGCCACATTGAAGCCCGGCGGTATGGGGCACAACACCCGAGAGCTAGAGAACCCGGTAGCCGTTACAGCTACAGGGTTTCTCTCCGTCGGGCTGGCCGGATTTGAACCGGCGACCTCTTGACCCCCAGGCGGACTCAGGGGGTTTCGCTGACCTGCGGAAACGCCCGGAAACACCCTCTGACCGGGGGTTTTGTTGCTCAGCAGTTTCCGGCGTTTCGCGCTGTTTTCTGTTCTCTCGCGGACTCTCCGCGGACTCTTGGGCCAGGCGCCGTCCAGGGATCCCGCCGGAGATGACCTCCCTCACCAATGCGACTCGGGCGGATCGCTTGGGCCCCGAGCGACGAATTGCTCTGGTTCCACAATGTCGATCTCAGCCACACGGTGACGTTGATCGCCCAGAACGTCCTCTCGAGAGTCCTCCATCGGCACGCAACATCTACAGCGACATCTGTCCTGATCCACGGAAGCTTTCGCGGAGAACGTTCCGCAAAGCTTCGTCGACAGGAAGGGTCTCCGCAAACGCCGGCTGCACGGCGTCATGCTGGTCATCTCCGACGCCTACACCGGGCTGACGAGGTCGATCCGTAGCCGCAGCTGGATTCTGGCGGCGGACGGTCGTCTGGTATCGGTCGATCGGGATCAAACCGGAGCGGGTCATCACCGATTATGGCTCGCGCTACCGCTCCGGACTCTGGCGCCGGGCGTATGCCGCGACCGGCACGAAGGTCACCAAGACCCGACCTCGCCGGCCCCAGACCAACTGCAAGGTCCAGCGCTTCCACCGGATCCTCGTCGAGGAATGGTCCTACATCCGCCCCTGGAACTCAGAAACCGAACGGACCGACGCGTATGACGGATTCATCCATTTCGACAATCACCACTGAGCCCACGGAGCGCACGGATGGACAACCCCCACCAGCATCATCCAGGACAACCTCCCCGAAGAGCACAACGAGCTGAGACGACAGCGCCAATAGTGCCAGCGACATACCTCAGGAAGTGAAACCCGGGACCCCCGCCGGTGGTAGTCACGCAGCTTCCGTGTCGCCAACGCCCGGAAGTCTGAGCGGACGGGTGTCCACGGCCGACTCTCCCGTCCATTGCGCTGCTGTCGCATGTCGTGAGTTCGGCGTGAGGCAGTGAACCAGGTGCTCCGCAAGATCATCAAGACGAAGCGCCATTTCCCCACCAAGGACGCCTCCATGAAGATGTTGTGGTTCGCGCTACGCAACGCGGAGAAGAAATGGACCTACCGGGCCAGATACTGGCCCGCGGCACTCCACCAGTTCGCGATCTACTTCCCCAACCAAGTCCCCCTCGACCCCGGAACCCTCACTGAGCAGAAAGGGGGAAGCGTCACAAGCCCCGCCCCCCTACACAGAATACTTGACACTCCCGGGCCATCTCTTCGCCCTGATCTCGCGTCAACGACTCGCAGAGATGCTCGGGGCAGCGCTCTACCGTCGCCTCGCGAACGACAAGTACCGCGTCGGCGCCATGACTGTCGGGGAGGAGAATGAACGTCACGAAGCAGGACCAGCGTTCGGCGAGCGTCCTGGTCGCTGTCTTGTGCTTGCCCATGATCAGATCGCCGTCCCGATGACCGGGCACGGCACGATCCTCCACTGCAGCAGGATGTTCAGAGATCGTGCCCATGTCACAGGTCTGGCCCATCGTCGACGGGGGTCGGCTCTGCGGGCTTCTCCGCCGGGAAGCCACGACTGGGTCTGAACCGATGATGGAGCACGATCCAACCGGCGGCTGAGAACCGTCCCACGGCCTCACCTCCAAGACGAGACAACTACTCTCGTCGAAGGCGGCGCAACGACCACTTGAGATCACGGTCGGTACGAGCGGGCATGGTCCGAAGACACGGCGGGACGAGGTGGCAAGCGTGCGCGAACGGTAGCTTCCGCGTGACGATTCTGCCGGTAGCGGCGCGCAGGCGGCGCGTTGAGCGTTAGAACTGAGGGTCCTCGAAGGTCGGTTCGCGGTCTTCAGTGAACGCGCGGATGCCTTCGACGCGATCTGGATGAACCACGGAGCGCCAGTGCGCTTCCATCATGATCGCGCTGGCTTGCTCTATGGGTTCACCCTCACCCATGAGTACTGCTCGCTTGACTGCCTGAACGGCGGTCGGTGAGTTGTTTGCGATCTTCTCCGCAATGCCGAGTACTGCGTCCATCAGGTCGGTCTTCGGGAACACGTCGTTGATCATGCCGAGCCGGTGCGCCTCTTGGGCTGTGATCGGTTCTCCGGTCATCAGCATCTCCATGGCCTTGCCCGGCGGGAGTACTCGGGGAAGAAAGATCGGTGAGCCGCCGCCGGCAGACAAGCCGACCATCGCTTCGGGCTGGCCGAAGGCGGCATCATCGGATGCGATGATGAAGTCGGTGCTGATCGCGATCTCGCAGCCGCCACCATATGCCATCCCACCGACGGCGGCAGCGATGATCGGTCGACGCAATTGGCGCAACGTGTAGAGCACACGATCGAAGACCTGACGTTGACGTAGCCATTGCTCTTGCGTCATTTCCTTGCGCTGGTACAGGTCACCACCGACGGAGAAGGCGCGGTCGCCGGATCCGGTGATGATGGCGACGCGCACGGACGTCTTGGCTGCAATGGTTTCGAGGATCTCGATGAGTTGCGCGGCGAGTTCCGTCGTGATTGCGTTGTCGGCATGCGGCCGATTGAGGGTGATGACGGCTATTCGTCCGTCGGAGACGTACTCGAGAAGCACAAGCTGGTCGGGTTCCTCCGCATCGGTCGGAGCGCGATAGCCCATCCGCTGCATACGCGTACGGGTGTCGTTGTCCATTCGATACTCCTCGCTTCGCAGTCCTCAGAGCGACGTGAAGGCGACTGGCTTCACCAGGATCAGAGGGAACGGTTCGGCGGGGACTCTAGTCCTACGGTCCGTGCCCAAACGAACCGCTGAACTGGCCGGCGTCCGGTCCTGTCAAGCAGAGGGGCCGATCCAGCACAGCTCGGCCCTGCACCCTTCGTGGTCCACAACTGGCGATGTGAGAAGGTGCGGGTTCCGGTTCTGCTGCCGCGGGTGGTGCTTCACGAAGATGCGTTGCGACTCGGAGCCGATAGCGCGACCGGTCCAACTATCTACTTAGTTGCCCATGCCTTCGCATCGGCGAGGTCAGCGACGGCGTATACCTTCACTTGGCCGGGAATCATCCAGCCGAATGCCTTGACGCCGTCTTTGTAGAGGCTGTGGTCGGTGACGATTGCGATCTTCTCCCACCGGGACAGATGCGCAAGCCCCACTTTGGTGTCTTCCCACATCGCCCCACCCGAGTAGCCGTCGAAGTCGTCGCCGAGAACGTAGATGAGTCGGATCTTGTCGTGGGTCTGTAGCGCCGCGTCGATGGCAGGGTCGAGGACGGAGTCGTAGTCGCCGGCTCGGACTTCACCGACCGCTTCGAAACCGATGACGTTGTCGGGGAGGTCGCCAATGAGGCGAATCATGCTGCGCTCCTTGCATTGGGTATCCGGTTCCGGTCGATGCTACCGGCGGGCGAGGTCGTCAGGGTGTTTGGCTGTGAGCGCGTCGAACACCGTCGCTGACGGACTCGATGCGTCATCTGTGCTGAGTGTCGGCGTCGGTAGCGATTCGCGGCGATCGGATCGGACGCCGGATCAGTCGGTTGCCGCTTCGGTAGCCGCCGGACCTGACGCTGCGGTTCTTCGTGCGGACACCGCGTAGCGAACGGCGGCAACGATGAGATACGAGGTGACCACGGCGACCGCTACTGGTGCGGTTGTTTCGGCGCCGAGGGCGAGTGCGATTGCTGCGATGAAGGTCATGCTGACGGGTGCTCGGAGGAACGAGCCGGGTACCGCTGCCAGCATGCATGACACGGCGAGTGCGATCGGAATGTCAGGGAACGCGAGGTACACGACGGTGCCTGCTGTGCCGCCCATGAAGATCAGCGGGAATACGTTGCCGCCCATGAAGCCCACTTCCAGGCTGAGGGCCATTGCCACCATCTTGGCGAGCAGGACGATGATCAGCAGGCCGACGCCGAGCGCGGCGGGATTGTCGATGACGACGCCGAGTTGGGATTGGCCGGCCCCGACGGTCAGGGGAAGGGCCATGGCGATGAGGCCCACGGTCGCACCACCGAGGATGCCGAGTATGTACCGGTTCGGCACGAACTTGCAGACCCATTTGACGGCGAGAATGACACCGACGAAGACCAGCATCACGATTGCTGAAAGGATTCCGAGTCCCACGGCGATCGCCATGTCGACGATTTCGAATTCGTAGGGTGGCACTTCGTAGCTGCCGAGGAAGGTCCGGCCGACCACCGCGTAGAAGATGACGAACCCGATCATCGAGGCGATCAGTTGCGGAATGATGGAAGCCACGTACCTCTGGCGAGGTATCGGTTCGAGTTCGGAGACTAGGAAGGCGCCAAGGACGGGTGAGGTGAATGCAGCGCCGAACCCACCGGCGATACCGGTCAGCGTGTAGTCGGGATCGGCTCCACCTTCGGCCCAACGCCGATTCGCGATCCACGAACCCAGGCCGCCACCCATCACTACCAGGGCAAACGAAGGACCGAGGCTCGCCCCGGCAACAGCGGACACAGCAGCAATGGCAACCCACTGTGGCGCTGTCCGGGCATCGACCTCGGCTGCTTCGATGATCGCGACGCCGCCAGGGACCTTCTCGGGGACTCGCCACGCCGTGCGAAGGGCGACGACAACGAAGCCGCCGAACGCCACGAGAGGAATCCACCACCATTCACCGGACCACACAGTGCCGTCGCTCTCGGGGAAGATCTGCTCGATAGCCCAGCCGGTGGCGCCCAGGTAGATGAGTCCGAGGACCCCGCCTGCGACACCAAGCAGAATCGAGAAACGCAGCAGTCGCCGATACCACGGCACATCGAACGGCAGCACAGAACCTCCATTGCCAGCCAGCTGCCATCCGCGAGGTTGCAGCGGCCTGTCGTCTGAGCGATCGGCAGCAGCCTACTGCGGTGCAAACCCGCGGATTCGGCGAAGGTGAGCGTCCCGGCGGACGTCGGCTCGTCAGGTCTCCAGTCGACGATGTGGGAACGGGTTGAGCCTTCCATGGCGGTGTCCAGACATTCGTGACACATGTTCCGACACCCGTGGTAGCCGACTCGCCTTGCCTGCGTTCGCTGGTGGTGTTCGGTGGATTCGTGTGCGGCGCTCTCACGGTCAGCGCGTCGGGTCTCGACGGTAGGATCTCGCTATCCCGACAGTGTGGAGGATTTGGGTGGCGACCGATACGAAGGCCAAGACCGATGCTCCGACCGGGTTCGCCCGGATCATGCCGATCTTCCATTGGCTCCCGAACTACAACAAGTCGTGGTTGAAGGCCGACCTGATCGCAGGCCTCTCGGTGTGGGCGCTGATGGTGCCGACCTCGCTCGGCTACGCAACCATCAGCGGCGTGCCCGTGCAGTACGGCCTCTACGCGGCAGCGGCCGGCTTGATCGGATTCGCACTCTTCACGACGTCGAAGCAGGTGACGCAGGGCCCGAGTTCATCGACGGCCGCTGTCCTCGGCGCAGCCGTCCTTGCCGTTGCCTCCTCCGGTTCTGACGAAGCGATCCAGTTGGCGGCTTCGATCGTGCTGGTGGCCGGTGCGCTCTTCGTCATCATGTACGTGCTGAAGATGGGTTGGATCTCTGACTTCCTCGCAGCGAGCGTCCTCACCGGGTTCACGTTCGGTGTGGCGATCAACGTCGCAGCCGGCGAGTTGTTCAAGATCACCGGCACCGAATCCGGCGGCTCAAACACCTGGCAGAAACTGTGGACCTGGATCACCGAGTTGCCGGATGCCAATGGCACCACGGTCGTTGTTGGTGTGGCGGCGCTCCTCCTCGTCTTCGGCATCGGGTTCTACGCCCCGAAGGTCCCGGGCGCGCTCCTCGCGGTCATTCTCGGCATCGTCGCGACGCTGGTCTTGGACCTCGGCGATCGGGGTGTCGAACTCATCGCCGAAGTGCCGAGCGGCCTCCCCTCGGTCGTCCTCCCCGACATCAGCTACATCGCAGACAACTGGGCGACCATCATCGCCGGCGCAGTCGGCCTCCTGCTCATCGGTTTCTCTGTGACAACGGCTGCGGTGCGTGACTACGCCACTAAGCACAACTATCGGATCGACATCAACCAGGAACTTCTCGCTCAGGGCACCTCCAACATATCGTCTGGTCTCTTCCAGGGTGTGTTCGTCAACGGAAGCCTCTCCAAGAGCCCGGTCAACGACCAGGCAGGCGCCAAGTCGCAGGTGTCGAACCTGTTCCAGGCCGTGCTCATCATCCTGACGCTGCTGTTCCTCGCCCCGATGTTCTCCAAGCTCCCCGAGGCAGTGCTGGGTGCGATCATCATCCAGGCCGTCGTGATCGGGATGATGGACGTCGGTGAGATGAAGCGCCTCTACACAGTGAAGCGGTTCGAGTTCTGGGCTGCCATGGCGGCGCTGCTCGGTGTGATGACCTTTGGTATCTTGCAGGGTGTCTTCATCGGTGTCGGCCTGTCGCTTCTCTGGCTGATCGCGGTTGCCTCGCTCCCGTACATCCCGGAACTCGGTCGCAAAAAGGATACCCAGGCGTTCTTCGACCTGAAGAACCACCCCGACGGTGAGACCTACCCGGGTCTCGCCATCGTTCGCTTCGACGGTGGCTTGTTCTTCGTCAACTCCGGTGCACTGGGCGACACCCTTCGCGAGATCCGGATCCGCGAAGGCTCAGATTTGAACGGTGTGATCCTGAGCATGGAGGGCGTCGACTTCATCGACACCGAAGGCGCGGACACGATCAAGGCCCTTGCCGAGGCCGGTCAACAGCACGACATCGATCTGCACCTGGCCCGCGTGAAGCCACAGGTCGCGGAGGTGCTCGAACGCGATGGCCTCCTCGACGCCATGCCGAAGGAACACTTCCACTCCGACATTGCAGCGGCGGTCCAGATGCACCTCAAGCGATACCCGGCGGACACGCCATCCGCGGACAGCGAGGTCGACTAGCGGAGGCGGCGACCTCAGTGGGGGCAGCGACGTGACGCTGCGCCGTTTCCGTGAGGCCGGCACCACGAGAAGCGTGCCGCCGAGCATGTCCTAGCGCGCCGGCTGCAACGAATCAGCCTATTCGGAGCCGCTCTTGCCCCAGGTGTTCGCGATCAGGAAGTATGTGCTGACGGCCAGCACCCAGCCGGGAAAGATCAGCGTCACCCAGAGGTTCACGCCGACGCTCACTAGCAGCAAGAGAGAGAGTCCGTAGGTGAGTATGGCGAGCGGGCGCGGCATTGTTCCGGTGCGAATCCAGATTGTGGCCAGTGAGGCCATGAACACGCCAGCCATTCGGATCACGTAGACGCTACTGACGGCGTACATGACCTCGTAGCCGTACGCATAGATGCCCGTCTCAATGATCTTCTCTGGGTGGGAGGTGTGGCTGGCGATGAGTCCGCTGGCTGTGCCTGCCCAGACGAAGAGCATGGCCAAGAAGAGCAGGCCGCTGCCGAGAAAGATGGTCGAGAAGAACCGATCCTCCAGTTGGCCGAGGCGATCTCTGATCACACCCATGAACCACAGGAAGGCGATACCAGCGAACGGCACGATGCCGGCCGCCACTTTGACCATGAGGGCTCCGTCATCGAGCCACTTCGTATCGAGCGTGGGCTCGGCCGGGATGGCGAGTCTGAGAAGGACAATGGCGGTTGCCAGGAGCAGAGCGAACAAGATGCCGGCAAAGGCAGCCGCCCGCGGAGTACGGAGCGGGTTGCCGGCGATCAGCGGCTTTCCGTCAGGCACGCGCTCCGTCACCCGCCCACGCCGCTCCGTCGACTCTTCCTGTCTCCGCGTCACCCCAACGCATGTTGCTACGTACCGCTTGGAGATCTCGTCGGCAGCCGCATCAGGTCCGGATCGAGGTCATAGGTCCACGGCAGACCGGCGTTCTTCCATCCGTTCACCATCCGCTTGCGGTGGGAGGCGCTCCCGGGCTCATCAACCCGCTCACCCTCCATGCCTTCGAGGATGTTGTACACATCGGTATAGCCGGCATCTACCAGCGCGTTGACCGCCAGGGCGGCCCTCCCACCGGAGCGGCACATGATCAGGATCGTGTCGCCCGGGTCCGCCCAGATTGTCACCTCGGGGATGAACCGCGGGTTCCCCTCGATCGCGACCCGCCCCTTCTCCGGTTCCCACTCGTAGGTGTGCATGACGACCGGGATGTTCATCGCCATCTCCGGATGGCCCACAAACGCATACTCCTCGGGGGTGCGCACGTCGAGGACCTTCACATGGTCGCTGTCGGCCGCCCACCGTTGGTAGGCCTCGGTGGGTGTCACGTAGAGACCGAGCTTGGTACGACAGCCTTCCGGGACGTCGTAGTCCGAATCCGATGCATTCATCGCCAATCACATCTCCCGTCTAGCCGAGCCGGGTGTCGCTGACTTCGAGGGTGCCTCCCTCGGGGAGCTTGGACCAACTCCTTCGCGCCCATTCCTCAGCAAGCACTTCCTTCGCTGCTTGCTCGAGGAACTCGGGGGCCGCCCACTCATCGACATCGAAGTCGTTCTCGATGTAGCCGTGCTCGAACATGAAGTCCTTGCCGATCTTGATGGTGGCCATGTTCATCGCATCCAGACTCGGCACCATATCGACATGCTTGATGCCCTGATACGTGTCCTCGGCATCCAGGTAGAACGTCTGCCGATTGAGGATCGACCCGGCAGCCCGCTTGTGCTCGTTCGACCACAAACCGACCTTGATCATCGCCTTCATGTAGGCAATGACCAGTTCAGGATGCTCATCGGCCATCACATCAGAACACGTGATCACCGCCGGCGTGTTGGCGACCTGAATCGTCCAATCCGCCCGCTTCGACAGGTCCTCGATCATCTTGATCCTGCCCGTCGCCTCCTGGAGATGCTGGAAGGGCTTGCTCTGCGTATAGATCGCATCAACCTCGCCGGCAAGCAGAGCAGGCTCGAGCGGCCGGAACGCCAGATCATGCTTGTGATCACGACGCATCCACAGCTCCGACGGGTTGTTCATCTGATTGACGAGCATCTCGGGCTTGTCATACCAGTCATCGGCATAGGGATACTCGACCAACTCGATGTCATCCATCGTCATGTCGTTGAGTGCGAGCATGTTCAGAATGCCCATGTGCTCCTGGATGCGCCACCAGTCGTTCTTGATGGTGTTCAGGCTCTTCGAGATGCCGACCTTCTTGCCCTTCAGGTCACTCATCTTCATAATCGGATCACCGGCACGCACCGCCATACAGCCACCCTCGTGAACCCATGTTGCGCCAAGCAATACCGTCCGCCGAAGGTCTGCGTTCACATGGATGGCCGGATTCAGACCACCGAAACGGATCAGGTTGTCGAGGTTGTGGATGTAGTGCGGATACCAGTTGTTCTCAGGAGCATGACGGAAGTAGGCATACTCCACACCGATCTTCTTGAACTCCTCACGACACCAGCCCAATTCCTGGTCAACGTTGTTGGCCGACACCATCGGACAGTTCGTGAACCACACCTCAGACCAATCCAACGGCACCGCCGTAGAAACCCGCTCGACTTCAGACATGATCAACGCACTCCTTCACTGCCGACATTGAGCCTTCGCCCTCTCGGCGGTGATCATAGATCCCGACTCGTCGGAGTATCAGGGGCCAAGGCCACATCCTTCCTCGCCGACATCCGGCTATGCGCACACTCCGAGCGGACCGGTCAGCTTCTGTGGGGTCATGGGTGGCTATGGACAACTCGTCACCAGATCGTCATATCCGGGCTGCGGCAATCGTCCGGGCGACCGAGATGATCCAGGCCAGCGTCTACAACTCCTCATCCTCGCTCAGTCCCGGCGGTTTGGGTTGCCACGGCCAGCGACCCTCGACTTCGAGAATGGTGGTCCAACTCAGGAACGTACGGATCAGGACGAGAAGGCCAAGCACCGCAGCGTTGTTCAGCGTCGGTTCGAGCGTCACCGTCTTGATGACATCGCCAGCGATGAGAAGGTCCAAACCAATGAGCAGGCCGCGACCCATGTACCGCTTGAACGTGTCATAGGCGTTCGACCAATTGGACCGGAATCGTTCGGCGACCGCTCCGACGATGGCCGCCAGAACGGCGCCAGAGATCGACAGAACAGCAGCGATTTCAATCCAGGTAGCGAACGTCTCGGCGACGTGATAGTCGCCGACTTTGAAGCCTTCTTCGAGCGCGAACAGCCACGGCATGAGACGATCCTTAGGTAGCGAGCGACGGCTCGGACTAGCCGAGCAGCCTTGGAAGGTCTGGACGGCTGCGCACGGTACCGCCCGTGGGGAGAATCCTTCGGGTTTTCGAACGAGCTCGTCGCAGCCGCGGCAACACAAAGCCGAACGCAGTGTCGACAGCGTTGCCCACGCATCTCTTCGCTGGATGCGGCACGTATGAAAGTCCCTTACAGCACCCGCCTACGACCGACAGTGGCTGTGTTCTGAGCAGGGCAACCGTGCCGCCACGTACGCAGGCACGGGCGGGTCTCGGTGACGAGGTCTCGACGGATCTCGGTCTCGGTGTCGCCGCCGTCATCTCGGTCGTCAAGGGTCTGCTCACCCAATGAGCGGGTCGGCTGGGGCAGACTGGTGGTGTATCAGGGGGTGTAGCATTCGTGGGTTATCAACGGGTCGTGGATGAGTCGCTCGTCGCCGATGGCGGGTATACGCGACCAATGAAGGGAGTCCTCGTGGACAATCAGAATCTCGTGTTGTACGTCGCCTCGTACGGCGACGCAGCATCTGCGGCAGCCGACTACAAGGCATTGAGGGACGCTGAGAGCGACACCGATCTGCTCGTTCTGGGAGCGGTCGTTGTTTCCAAGGATGACGATGGGAAGGTCGATGTCGATGAGAAGGGTGCCCCGCAGGCCGTCGGTGGTGCGGTCGTCGGCGGCGGCATTGGTGCCATCGTTGGCCTGTTCGCCCCTCCGTTCCTCCTAGCTACGGCTGTCGGTGCCGGTATCGGTGCGATTGCTGGTGAGTTGACGAAGAAGCACGAAGAGAAGAAGCTCGGTGTCGATCTCGACGAGTACCTCCCCGATGGTTCTTCCGCGATTCTCGTCGTGATGGAAGACATGTACCTCGACCGGGTCGAGGCTGCATTGTCGAACGCGAACAAGAACATCAACAAGGCGATCGACTCGGGCGACTACGAGCAGATCAAAAAGGCGATCGCGGACAGCGACGACGACGTAGCCGACGCAATCGACTCCTAGAACCGTACCCGTGGCGTGTTGAGGGCTGCCTCGGCACGCAAGTCTGCGAGCGGCCCCGAGGTGCATCCTCGGGGCCGCTCCCATATCCGAGATGGGGAAGCAGGCACGGCAGCGCCAACGACGTAAGCGACATGCCTCAGGAAGCGAACAACGGAACCCCGGCTCGTGGGCAGCGTCGCGGTTCCACACCGCCCCCGCCGAGGGATGTGAGCGGTCTGGCATCGTCGACGAAGCGACCTATGTCCGGGCAACGTTTGCTGCTGGTGGTGCCTCGGGGCGGTTCGACGTGGGCGGATCGCCTCCAGAAGTCGTGGGGTGTAGCAACTACGCTGCAGGATCGCCCTCGAGGACATGCGATAACAGACCATCCACGGCAGAAGGGAACGCCATGAGCCAGTCGGACGAGACTTGGACCGACGTTGGTGAGCAATTCCGAAAGCTCGGGTCAATGTTCAAGGGTCACTACCAAGCGCAGGAAGGTGCGGAGACTGTCGAGGTCGCCTCAGAAGACGAGGTCAAAGATGTCGCACAAGCACTCGGTGAGACCATCAAGACGGCCGTCGCGACCGTTGCCGCCACCGTCAAGGACCCGGCTGTACGGAACGAGGCGAGAGAAACGGCGGCATCCTTCTTTGGCGCGCTTGGAGCGACCTTCTCAGATCTCGCTGACGACATCTCCAAGCAGAGCGAGACGGAGGAATCGTCCGACTTCGCGTCTCCAGAGGAGGCCGCCCCAAGGGGCGCTTCGCACGAAGGGGAGTAATCCCAGCCGCCGGAGAACGACGACTATCGGCAGAGAGACACCGTATCCGCCCTCCCGCCCATCGACCCGAAGCGCGGGATAGGCGATCGCCCCGTCGCCACGCCTCGTCGGATGAACCGTTGGTTCAGATGCGATCGAGTGGATCGCGTCGGCGCGGGTGGCTGAATCGGAAGAGCTGCCACGACAGGGCCACAACGGCGACCAAACCGACGATGGCGGAGAGGGCGAATATGGTCGCGGCAAGGTCGGTGACCGGTGCAAGCGCGCTGCCTTCGAGTCCGCCGATCCCAGCGGCCAGCGCTGAACCGACGATCAGGCCAATGATGAGAATGCCGAGGGTGAGCATCATCGCGATCCCGCGCAGGGCGGCGACGTGCCGGTCGAGATCGCTGGTATCGAGCTCGACCTTGAACCCACCACTCTTGAGATTGGTCAACCACTTGAGGATGCCGTCCTGCAACGATGGCATCTGCTCCATAGCTTCTCGAACGGCGAAGCTCGCCTGCTTCATCACGGCGTCCTTGACCACATCCGCCGTAATCGCTTCCGGAACTTGCTGTTTCAGAGCATCGAACGAGCGCACCATGAACTCGGTGCCAGTCCAACTCGGCACGAGCGCACTGGTGATGGCTTCTGCCTGTGCCATCGCCTTCATCGCCAGCGTGAGTTGTGAATCGAATCGGTAGCCGCCCTGCTGCAAGATGCTGAGGCCGAGGGGCAACACCTTCCCCATGACGTCGACCTTCTGACCGGGAGGAGGATCAAGGTACGGAGTCAGAGAGCGCTCGAAGTCCTGGTAGTAGCGGGCATCGTTGGTCTCTCGATACGGTGTTGACAGCGACTTCAGCGTCTGCGCGAGACCACGTACGTCACCGTTGCGGACAGTGAGGAGCAGGCTCCCCAGCTTGATTCGCTGCTGGAACGTCAGCTCACCGACCATACCCGTGTCGAGCATCACCATGTCGCCGTTGTCCAGATCGACAAAGACATTGCCGGGATGCGGATCGCCGTGGAAGAACCCGTCGATCATCAGCATCTTGACTGCGGCCTGCACCACTCGGTCCGCCAGCAGCTCCGGGTCGAGACCGGCCGCTCTGATGGCAGCTGCATCGGTCGACTTGACGCCGCGTATGAATTCGAGCGTGAGGACCCCGGAAGACGACAGCTCGTAGAACACTTCGGGGACTCGTATGCCTTCGATGGGTGCGAGCACTTTGGTCAGCCGACGAGCGTTGTAGGCCTCGATCGTGTAGTCAAGTTCTCGCAGCAGCGTCGTTCCGAATTCGAGCACCACACCTGCCAAATCCATGTCTTCGGCCCAGCGAGCCCGCCGCTCCAAGGCCTGAGACATGCGGGCCAGGATGCGCACATCGGAACGCAACTGGGCATGAATACCCGGGCGTTGAATCTTCACCGCGACATCGCGACCGTCGCGCAACACGGCGCGATGAACCTGAGCGAGAGACGCCGCCGCTAGCGGAGTCGGATCGAACTCGGCGTACAGCTCCTCGGGCGGTGCCCCGAGCTCAGCGATCACACGCTCGCGTGCCTGCTCATACGGGAAGACCTCGACGTCGCTCTGCAGCAGTTCGAGCTCGACCTGCCATTCCACCGGCAGCGTCCGCGCCCGGCTCGAAATGATCTGACCGATCTTGACGTACGTGGGCCCGAGGTCCTGGAGCAGGAGACGGAAACGAACCGGGGGCGTCACGCGGACAAGCGGAACATCCGGCCGCCACAACCATGTCTGGAGACGACGCCTGAACCGTGCGATCGCTCCATCGCCGTCGAACAACGCATCGATACCGTGAATCCGCAGCATCTGGCGAACCCGCAGGAGTCGAAGCCGCTCACCCGCCCGCGAACTGAATCGCAGAATGCCGAGTTCGGTCGGTTGCCGAAGGAGTCCACCCTGCCCGGCAACCACCGGAGGAGTGAGACCGAGGAAACCGGTCCCAAGCACCCGCAACACACCAAGCAGCGTACCCCCCACGAGAACCTGCCACACGGTGCTCGAATGGAGAGGACCCGAAAAGAGGACCAGCAGGCCGAAGATGAGGACGTCGACCAGCACCACCGCGAATCCGTAGGTCTGCACGACAAACGGCATCAGCAGAAGGTCAAGAGCCGGCCGGATGAACGCATTCAGCAGCCCGTAGATGACGGCGACAATGGCTATCGACCCAACCGTCAATTCAAAGCCGCTTCGAATACCGGGCATCACGGCGAGTACGAGCGAGACAAGCACGAAATCCATGACGAAACGGACGAGCACAACGCGGAAGTTCACCCGACGGTTGCGGCGATGAGATGACGGAATCGGTGCTGACACTTCAGCCATGGACAAAGCCCCTTTTCGGATTCAGCGACAGCCGCAGAGTAGTCGCCGCCGATCAGCCCACTGCTGCCAGCCCTTCCAACCGAGTAGGGCGCGACCCCGCCCGCCACCGCATCGGATACGTCCATGAAGAGACACCGCGACCCGATCATCACACCATGATGCAGCAATCACCTGAGATCGCCCCGATACGACGTCACCTCCCCAGTGAAGCCCACCGCTTGCCCATTGAGTCACACGCGTCCCAGTCGGGCTAGAGGCGGCAACCCACCATCTGGCTCGCGGGCCCCGACAACCGGCACCTCCTGACACCGACGTCCCGCGCCGCCCGTCGGACTGGAGAGGCGCGGATCAACATGACGGTCTCGTTGAACGGGCAGCGACGAGAGTGACGGAACTGCGCTACGTCCACGTTCACGTCGCCGCATACGGTGCCATCAACACTGGGCTCGTTCTACTCGATTCGGCCCAAGGTGATGGCCTGAAATGAGCGTCTCGGGTGACGATTCGTTGGGGATCGGGCTCGCCGTCCGCAGCGTGGGAATCTCCATCTTGGGAGCCCCCAGGCTTCACTCTGGGAGGCACACAAGCTCGCCGAGCGCAACGAGCAGGAAGAACGCGATCTCGGTGAGTCTTGACCGAAGACGTGCGCGTCCGATCGGATCGAACGAGGTCGGCGTCAAGTCTATTGCGCCACGCTCGATGTGAGTACGCAACCCACCCACAGGTACCGCTGTGGGTGAGCGGAACCGGAGAGCGAACCGCCAATAGACGGTGGGAGGTCGCACCAATGCCTCTCCCTCCCACCGTCACTTTGGCTCTAGACGTTGGTGTTGGCGATGTCGCGTCCATGCGCCGTGAGCGCCCAGATGACGAACACTGAGACGGCAATGTAGAGGATCGCCCAGATCGGGTACCACGGCAGCCATGCGAAGGCGATCAGCGCCCACAACACCGCAACGATCACACCGACCGTACGGGCCCACACCGCACCGCTGAACAGGTAGAAGCCCGCCACCAGAATCACGATGCCGAGAATCAAATGGATCCAACCCCACGTCGACACATCGAACTGGAAGATGTACTCCTCACCAACGACGTAGAACGTGTCGTTCGCGAGCGCCACGATGCCCGAGATGATCCACCAGACACCACCCATCACCATCATGATCCCGGCAAACGCCGTCCAACCAATCGCCCAACCACTCGGTTCATTGTCCATGATCCGTACTCCCGTCTCGGTGCTACGCCCACAGGGGCATTACCCGTCACTCAACTTCAATCCTACAGACTGCGGCATTGCGCCCCAATCCCACGCGCACAACGGAACCGCCAACAGGTGCCGGCATCGGTGGGCGTGGAAGGGAGTCATCGAGGCGTAGATTGCGACGCTTCAAGACGTGGGAAACCCCGCCCACACCATCGCAAGCGACAGCGTCGGCGGGGCTCCCTGTTCCAGAAAGCTTCACCGGGAACGTCGAGCTGGGTTGGTCTAGGACTCGACGGCTTTGTCGACCTCGTCCTGGGACTTCGAGATGGCCTTCTGCAGATTGTCGTAGTCGTCGGCGTCGATCGCCTTATTGATCCGCTTGTCGGAATTCACCAGCGCAGCCTCGACCCGGTCGAGGTACTTGTTGTCAATGACGACGACCACAGCCGACGAGTTCGGCGGGAAGTACTCATAGAGTTCGACGCCGAGTTCCTTCTCCTCATGCTTCTTCGTCAAATGCCCCAAGAAGGCGCCGATACCGGCACCGATCGCCGTCGAGATCAACAGCGGCGGAGCGAAGAGACCGACAACGAGGCCGATGCCTCCACCGATGACGGCGCCGGTCCCGGTCGTTTCATCACCCTTCGCAAGCACATCGACGTCTCCGTCGCCGTCGCGGCTCATCACGACTGCGGCTTCGATCTTCAGATCGTCGCCCTCGGCGCTCTTCAGCGAATCGAAGTCCGCCTGCGCGGATGACTTGTCCGAGTACGCCGCAACGTACAGAACGAGATTGTCCCCTGATGACATATATGTCGCTCTCCTGCTGTACCTGTGGGTCAGTTTCAGCCTGGGAGTTGCAGCGTGTGGCTTCCAAGGGCGAGGAGCGCGAGGGCACGAGAGATTGGGGCCGTGGAGACCGAATGCGAGCCGGGTGAGCAATCGACGCTTGGTGTCGGTGCCGGATTCATGGGGTGTCGGCTTCGACGAACATCGGAGTGGGCCTGGCTTTGAGGGCTTGCGAACGGCGCCGATGAGCGCCTCGGACATATCCGGATGATTGACGGCCGCAACGGCCGGGAGCCCTGGCGCTACGTCGTGCTGACACGGCGATTGCCCTGATGTCGTTGATGTGAACGCGTTCGAGGACGGTTCGTGTCAGGTCACAGATGCATCGACACGCTCTGTCGTTCTGCACCCAGCATTGCGTGCTCTGTTGTCGAGTCTTTGGACTGCGCGAAACCTAGAAGCAGACAGGGTGCAACCGCGCCAACACCCCTCCAAACCACCCACAGATAGAGCAGAAGAGCGATATATGTACGGAGGTCCCAACCAGGCTGTGGCCTCAGTCCCGAACGTCGACGTCACCAGATGAATTGAACACGGCAACCTCTCCGTATTGGTTATCAACACACGACAGAACAAGGTCCACACCCTCTTGGCTGGTGAAGGCCCCGAGGTTCGAGGAGTGGTAGCCGCCACCGCCGTACACCTCGTCGCCCTGATGGACGAGCGTGCCGTCAGGGAGCACGACCGCCGACGCCTCCGAGTCCCATCCAGTTCCGTGTGGCCAAATCACTGGGTATCGGGTCTCGGGTTCTGTCCAGCCGAGGTAGGCGCAGTCCCCTTCGACGACCAGAGTGCCAAACACCTCGGCATCGCTGCCACCGGAGCGTCGGTCGCCCTCTACAACGGGACCGGCGACACCGCCCGAACACGCCGCCAAGAGGAAGACGGCTGCGAGGGCACCGCTGACCCAACTCAGGAACCGTTCCATGGCAGTCTCCTTCAGTGCGCAGCCACGCCTGCAGACAAATCTATGACGCTGTTTCCATCAGGCCGAGTTCCCGCCCCAGCGGACAATGCGGGCGACCATAGGCTTCGACATGGGCGGGGCATAGATCGCTCACTGGTGCGGGTCGTGGATGTCAGGCTGGTACACGCCCGAAGCTATGTTGATGAGGTGGCAGATACAACGGATCCAGAAGACCAGTCGCTAGAGACGGCGAAGCGTGATTCGTTGGAGCTGATGGTCTATCTGAGCATCGTGTTGATTGCGACGCTCATCGGGGCGGAGCATGCGCTTGAAGAGCATGCCCAGGTTCTCCTCATATGGGGGACGGCAATCGGGTTGACACTCGCCCACCTGTTCGCCTTCCGGCTAGCCACCATTTACGAGCGTGCGAGTGCCGTGTTCAGCGATTGGCGGCCGATCGGGGCGATGTTTCTAACGTCGGTGGTGGTGGGGATCGTCGCAACGATCCCGTACGTCATCCCGTTCGATCTGGCAGCTCCGAGTACAGCCGCTGTCTGGCTGCTGATCATATTGGTCAGCGTTGCCGGGTATCTCGCAGCTCTCAGCCGGGGGCGATCCCTCATGATCCGCCTCTCGTATGCCCTTGTGACGGTCGCAGCTGCCGCGGTCATCGCCGTCGTCAAGAGCCTGCTCACCCACTAGACGGCAATCTGTACGACCGGACGGGCCGCCCCGTAGGTGCCGGCATTGGCGGGTGAAGTACGGTTCCGATTTATGCTGGCAGGGTCGCTTCTAGGAGGTCAGTGGTGGGCCGGGTTGTGGCTACGGGTGCACTTGGGAATGTTGGTTCTGGGGTCGTCGGGGCTTTGCAGGACCGGGGTGTCACTGATCTTCGGGTGGCGGACATCAGCCGGGATGCTCTGGCCGACCGATTCCCCGACGTAGAGGCCGTCGCCCTCGACTACACCGATCCGTCCACGTTCGGACCTGTGGTTGATGGCGCTGAGAAGCTGTTCCTCATCCGTCCACCGGCCATATCTCGGGTCGGGAACACGATCAACTCGTTCCTCGATGCTGCCGAGTCGGCAGGGTTGCACCATGTGGTCTTCTCATCGGTGGCGGGTGCGGAGTCGAACCGCATCGTCCCTCACCATCGCATCGAGTCCCATCTCATCGACTCTGGGATGGCATGGACGATGCTGCGGCCCGGATTCTTCGCCCAGAATCTCGCAACCGCATACCGGCAGGACATCACGACCAGCAACCAGATCTATGTCCCGGCAGGCAACGGACTGGTGGCGTTCATCGACGCACAAGACATCGGAGAGGTCGCCGCAGTCTGTCTGTCCGAAGATGGGCACCAGATGCAGGGCTATCACCTCACGGGACCCGAGGCCGTCACCTTCTACCAGGTCGCCGAGCTTCTCACTGAACACCTCGGTCGGTCCATTGCGTACGTCCCGGCTCCCGTCATCGGATACTTCCGACACCTTCGGAATCAGGGTCTCGTCGTGCCACACGCCGTGGTCCAGACGATCCTCCACACAGGTCTTCGGCGAGGCGATGCCGAGGCGGTCACCCACACTGTTGACGACCTCTTGGGCAGACCAGCCCGATCTCTCAGCGAGTACGTTGCAGACCACCTTGAACTCTGGAAGCCAGCCCGCCCATAGCCAGCATTATGTTTGGCGGCCGGCGAGGCCGTGGCAGTGCTTGTACTTGCGGCCAGATCCGCACGGGCAGCGTTCGTTCCGTCCGATCTTGGCGCGAACGGTCGAGTCACCCGACGGGAGCTTCGACACCAATGCTGCGCGTCGCTCTCGGGCCTCGAGTTCACCCTCCCACCGTCGCAGCCGCTCACCCCACCCGCGCATCCTCTCCCGCTCTGCATCGACCTCGCTCTCTCGAGCTGCGATCTTCGCCTCTCGGATTGCGAGCTGTTCGGTGGCGCGTTGAGCGAACACCGGCGGGTCATCTCCGATGTGCTCGCCGAACACGGCGATGAGCTCGCGGTCGATGAGCAGGGTGACGGCTCGACCCATCGAGACGCCCACAGAGTCGCAATACCGCTTCCACGTCGACCACTTCGCCCCGGTCGCTGGCACCCGCAGCGTCCGGTACGCCTCATCGTCACCGAGGCCGGCGAGCAGCCTGCGGTCGATCCTCGCCAACGTGCCCCTATCCATGTCCATCAGCGCCGGCTCTGCTGTGCACATGTGTACATCGGGCAACTTGTTGCAGGTGCGTGTGGTCTTTGACAGGGTCCGTGCGCGAACGCGGTGACAGGGTCGACGCGACTCTCGCGAGGCCTGTTCTGCCGTCGGGGACGGTTCGACGTGGCGGTTCTCGGTCGGATCCGGTTCATGGGACGGATTGTGGAGAATGACCCTTGGCACAGAGTTGGCGGAACATCGATATCCGAACTCTCCACGAAGAATTCGGGTTCCTGGTTGCCGGCGAGTTCTCCGCCGTTGTGGATGCTGATGGTGTGGTCCATTACGGCGGAATAGACACGACAACCCTTTCACCAGAGTGTCAATAGCCCTGTCAACCGAGTCGCCGCAGGGTCGCCGGAACCCCGGAATCCGTTGTGCCGCAACGCTTCTCGCGGCATCGCCGGGTAATCGAAGGAAATCTTCTGGATCCGCCCCTCAGATCGTCTCGGCTCCCCATGCCCTCCCCCACCCTCCCGATGCGACGATCACAACCGCAAGGCCGGCGACGTCGAGATGAGAGGCCTGTCATCAACCCTCCAACCGACAACCAACCGACCGCGGCGAGATCGAACAGCATTTCCCCGCCCGGCCGGCCTCCTCGAACCCCTCTGTCAGCCAGAGTGTCAGCAACCCTGTCAAGGACCCTGTCAGAAACCCTCCAACTGCAGGTCAGGCACAACGTCCGCGAACGTGGACACGGGTTTCTGACATTTCATGCCGCGTGGTCAGCGTAGACGGCGGCGGGTGTGCGGTGCCCGAGGCGGGCTTGGTGACGGTTCCGGTTGTAGAACGTCTCGATGTAGGCGAACAGGATCGTGCGGAGCTGGGAGCGGGTCATCTCCGACCACGGGCCGTGGATATGGCGGATCTCCTTCTTGATCGTCGCCCACGTGGATTCCATTGCAGCATTGTCGAAGCAGTTCCCGGTCCTCGAGTATGACGGTGCGATGCCCCAGTCGGCCAGGCGGGTCGAGAACTCCAGCGACGTGTATTGCGAGCCCCTGTCGGCGTGATGGATCAGCTCGCTGTCGGGATGGCGGCGACCGAGTGCCATCACCAGGGCGTTGACGACCAGGTCGGTGGTCTGGTGGACCCCCATCGACCAGCCAACAATCGACTGATCATGCAGGTCCTTGATGCCGGCAAGGAACAGCTTCCCGTCCCAACAGGCGAACTCGGTGATGTCCGCCACCCATCTGCGGTCAGGCGCTTCGGCGGTGAAATCCCGCTGTAACAGATCCGGCGCCGGTGCGGTGTTCGGCCTGCCTCGGCGCCATCTACGGCGGCCGTGCACCCCAACCAGACCGTGGGTAGCCATCAACCTGGCGATCCGCTTCCGACCCACCCGCCATCCCCGGTGCCGCAACTGGCCGTGGATCCGTGGTGCACCGTAGGTGCCTTGGGACGCCCGATGAATGTCGACGATCGCCTCAGCCAAGACCTCGTCGTCGAGGTCACGGCTCGACGGTGCCCGGTGGCGCCACGCATAGAAGCTCGAACGCGGAACATCGACGAGGACACAGAGCCTGGTGACCGGATACTCGCCGGCATACTCGGAGACGAACCGTCGGCTCACCTGCTCGTCTCCCGAGCGAAATATGCTGCCGCCTTCCGCAGGATCTCCCGGTCCATCCGCAACTCGCGGTTCTCCTTGCGGAGCCGCTCCAACTCGGCCCGCTCATCGACGTCGAGACCGGACTCGGCCTCCAGACGGGCCTGCTTCACCCAAGTGGCAAGCGACCCATCCGCGATACCGAGTGATCGCGCGACTTCCGCTCTCGGCCGATCAGACGACCGATACAACTCGACCGCCTCACGACGGAACTCCTCCGGATACCTCGACGATCGACCCATTCCGGGCCTCCTTCCCCTGAGACTCACCCCAGGATCGGGTGTCCA
>CALOAN010000052.1:0-57884 GCA_942491345.1 uncultured actinomycete | reverse complement strand
ATCTCCGGCAACGACATGGTGTTCACTCCGGACATCGACAGCAACGTAGGCCAGTTCACGGTCTATGGCATGATGGACATTATCGCGGACTCGGTTACTAAGCCCGTCTGGAAGATGACAGGCGCCAGCGGCTCCACGTCGGACCAGATCGAGTTCCTAACGTACGGCGGGTCCTCCCTGTTCAAGCTGTCTGCCGAGGGGTACATCAACGGGCCAGAGGGCACGGCCGCGTTCCGCCACACGTCACGCACTGACGATGTGTCAATCTTTGACAAGCGTGGTTGCTTTGACTTCGTGCAGGACCCCGGTGCAGACGCCAGCGACTACTTCGCCAAGTTCATCACAGCAGCGGCGTCAACGATCCTGACCATCGCATACGACGGCAGGCTGCTGAAGGACAACAACACTAACGACGAGTACACGCACGAAGCTGGTACGCACACGATTACCGCTGACTGGAACTGGCAAGACGACAACCTGATCTATTTCGGTGACTCCAAAGACGGAGCCATTTGGTACAACGGCACGGCACTGGTAATTAACCCGGCCCTCACTGGCAGCGGCGGTGTGTATATCGCGGGGCAGCGAACGCTCACTTTTGAAGGATCGGATGGCAACTTCCTGATCCACGCGGCTGGTAACGGCCTTCAGTTCTCGCGCAACGCCGCCAACTACATCCAATGCACGGGCGGCACTTCCGCCTCGATGTCTATGAAGAATTCGGCGTCTTCCTCAATCTTCACGTTTTACGACGCTCGCAGCCAGGCCTTCATGGAAGTCCGAATGTCGGACAGCACGCCGCTTACCTTCGGCAACAGCGCCGACTCGCAGATTAGCTACGACGGGTCCGACACGTACTGGAATTTGCAGGCCGCCGGTTCAGGCGACCTGATCGTGCAGAACGGGTCTGTGCAACTGCACGACGCGCCGCTTATCCTTGAAGAAATCAGCAGCGGCTTCTCAAACCCGTCCGCGGGCTTTGGTGCGCTCTTCATAGACTCCTCAGACGGGCACATCAAGAAAAAGAATGATGCGGGTACGGTAGTTGACCTTGAGAGCGGCGGCGGGTCTTCCTCGCCCCTGACCACGAAGGGCGATATTTGGGGCTACGACTCGGCTGATGCGCGCGTCCCCGTGGGGACAGATGGGCAAGTGCTCGTCGCAGACTCGGCACAAGCACTGGGCATCAAGTGGGCCGCTGCTGGCGCTGGAGACGTGGCGAACGACGCCATCTGGGACGCAAAAGGTGACATCGCAATCGCTGACGCGGCTAACTCGGCTCAGGTGCTTGGGGTGGGGACCGACGGCCAAGTCCTGACAGCCGACTCAGCAGAGACCACCGGAGTCAAGTGGGCAGCGGCTGGCTCGGTAGACGAGACTACGTTTACGCACGACCACGATGGAGCTACTGGCGGCGGCACGATTGACCACACCGACCTGTCGAACGTGGGCACGACCACTCACGCACAGATCGACACCCACGTTGGAAGCACGGCGAACCCGCACACTGTTACTCTCTCGCAGGCAGAGGCAGCCGGGGGTACGCTGGTTTCGGCATCAACCCCGTCGGCCATTCACGATGACGCATCCGCTGAAATTAGCGCGCTGACTGAAAAGGTCACGCCGGTCTCTGGCGACCACTTGCTGATCGAAGATAGTGCCGCGAGCAACGCGAAGAAGCGCGTGCAGATCGGCAACCTCCCCAGTGGCGGATCGTCTGACCTCAAGCCATACGTGGTCAACGACAACACGGGCGGGCAGACGGTGAGCACGACAGCCATCGTGTGCAACCTCGACAACGAAATCATCGCAGACGCTAACTACAGCCTGTCGGCTGACACGATCACGGTAACTGCCGCTGGAACGTACTGGGTTAGCTATCAGGTTACGATTGACGCCAGCGGCTCTGGCACCGGCACACGCGGCGGTTTGCTGGCGCAGTGTCAGCAGGACGCGGGCACCGGTACGTGGGCGACCGTCACGCAACTTCGCAGCACGACGTACTGGCGCGAGCTTGGCGAGTACGTGAGCGCCCAGGGCGCGGGCCTTGTAGAGCTATCGGCAGGAGAAGCTCTGCGGCTGCGGGCACAGTACATCTCGCTGGCGGGCCCCTCGTTTCCCTTGGTGGCCAACTACACAAACGTCCAAATGATGAAGGTAGCGTAATGGCAGCCATCGCAGAAATCACTTTCGCAAACACTCGGCTCGCAGACCTGTGTCGCGGGCTCGACCCGTACGCTTACGAGGACGCCCCACCGCAGACCGTAGCGGAGGGCGAGGAGTTCGTTCGTTCACGCATCATCCAACAGCTGAAGATCGCGTACAAGCGCGGCCAGAAAGCCACTTACGAGGACGGCTTCGTTGAGCTTCCGTTCGACGACATCCTGTCCTAGATTCTCAGGAGGAATCGCAATGCCCAAGTTCGCAGTCCGCAGCGTAAAGGTAGTTTTCAACGTCGAGGAGAGCGGCGACGACGGCAGGCTGGCAGGGGTTCAAGAAATCCCGGTCAACCTGTTCGAGGCGCAGTTCGACACGACCATCGCGGCTCTTGTCACTCAGTTGCTGGTCCAGGCGAATGGCTCGTCTGAGGCCGCGGCGGAGGCCGTAGCCGCAGAGGAATAGATCATGGGAATGTTCGACAAGTTCGCCAGCACCCGGCAGAAGGCCGGAGACATGGCCGCCCGGCATCAAAGCAAGCTGGTAGGCGCAACCAACAACGTGGCCAGCGGCATCACGAATGCCATCGGCAGCGCCCTCGGCCTGGGCGGTGGGGGCGGTGCGCCTGCCCCGGCCGCGGCGGCCCCGGGTGGTGGGGCACCGGGTGGTGGGGCACCGGCCCCCATGTACGGCGGACAGGGCGCGACCTTCGGCGGCGGGGGAGGGCTCTCCACGGACTACGCCAGTGGCCCTTCCAACGTCCAGGGCGAGTTTCAGAAGGCGTGGGTCCCGCAGCACCTTCAGGGCTCCCAGGTCGGCGGTATGCAGCAGGCCCTCCTGGCGTCGTTGTTTGGCGACCAGGGCGTTTCGCGGCAGTTCCTGAACCAGGACCTCGCCAACATCCAGTCCTCGACACAGCAGCAGCAGAAGGACTTCGCAGGCAATGCGCGGTTCCGCGGCTCCGGTGTCGGCGCTGCCATCGGGCAAGCCGTAGGGCAGGCCGGTACGGCCATGCAGTCCCGCCGGATGGCCCAGGCAGACCAGGAAGAGTTGCAGCGTGCGCTGGCCCTCTCGGGCGCAGTCAGCCGCGACTTCACCAACCCGCTCCTCTCCGGCCTCGGCATGGCGCAGGGCGGCTTCGAGAACATGATGGGCAGGGCGGCGGCCGACGCGGCGCAGCCGTCCGGCTTCGAGACCGGCATGTCGATGGCGACCGGCCTGCTCGACGCTTACATGCCCGGCTAGGAGATAATGATGGCAGACCCCAGAGACATTGCGAGATCACTTCAGGAGGCCGTGGTCCCCGGGCCGGGGGCCGTGAGCCCGCCCATGGCGGATGACCCCATGGCCACGGCTTTGGCCGGGGGTCCTGTCAGCACTGGCGACCCGAAGATCGACGCCATGCTCAAGGCGGTGCAGGCCGCCAAGGACAAGGCCGCTGACGAGGAGATCGCCGTCCGCAAGGAGCAGGGCAAGATCACGTCGGGGCCGTTCAAGTCCAAGGCCGGGAACGTGGCGCTCAAGCTGGGCCACGGCATCAGCGAGGGCTGGAAGCGGGCCATGCAGTTGAAGTACGGCACGAAGATGGACTCCAACCTCCCGAACGTCCGGGCGCAGCAGGAGCGGCGGATTCAGCAGTTGCTGGCCAACTCGAAGAACGCCGCGCAGACCATGGAACTCATGGCCGGGCTCGGGATGGAGCAGCACTTCAAGGACAAGGTGGACCGCGTCACCCGCGAGCGGGACCTCCACGACACCACCATGCGTGACGCCCGGAACCTGGGCATCAAGACCGAGGACAAGGACGGCAACATCCGGCCCGTGGCCGAGGTGATGGCGGAGCTAACGTCGAAGAAGGCGGCCCAGCAGGAGCGCAAGACTCAGGCCGAAGAGCAGGGGCTCGCGGCGCAGGCCAATCAGCAGGAAGAGGCCAAGCGTAAGCAGGCTCTCGACCGGCTGACGTGGGCCATCGAGGCCGGGTACATGGACATGAAGAGCGTTCCGCCGGAGCTTGTCGAACAGGCCGGGCTGTCGTTCTCCCAGGTCGCGGCCCTGGCTGGCCAAGCGGCTACCAAGCGCAGCTTTGAGGAGGGGAACCTCCAGTCACAGATCGACGCACGCGACACGCAGACCACCGCCCTGCGAAATGAAATCTACGACCTACAGCAGTGGGAGATCGACAAGCAGATCGCGGACATCAAGGGCGAGGAGCCCCCGAAGGAAGCGAAGCTCCGAGACCCCGAAGAGATCGCCCGCCGGGCAGCCGCAAGGAGCGGTAAGAAGACGGCCAGTGACGGCGTGGACATGGTAGCCCAACGCGCCAAGGACAAGGCCCGTACCGAGGCAATCGAGTCCGCCCGCGAGCAGGTCATCGGCTTCCGCAACATGCGGGACGAGGACATGGAGGGCGAGAACGGGCGGCCTATGGACCCGCAGATTGCCTTGAGCATGATGATTGACCCGCTGGAGGTCAGGGGCATGGTTCGCTGGGATGACGAGTCCGGGCAGTACATGGTCCTCGACCCGGCCGCAGAGCCGGTCATGCAAGACATCATCAACGTGTGGCAGAAGAAGTTCGGACAACAGCAACAACAGTAAGAGGCTTTCATGCCGACTGAGAAAAAGAAGACCTTCGCGGAGCAGTACGCCGAGAAGCAGAATCAGGTACTGAGCCAGCGGTACGAGTTCGTAGACAAGTACCAGGAGCGCCTGGACCAGATGGCTGTCCGCTCGGGTCAGAAGTCCGAGGAGTTGGTCAAGTGGGAGAAGAAGAACCGCGAGATGCAGCGGGAGCTTCGCCACAAGGCCAACATGACCTGGGACGAGATCAAGGAGATCAAGGACGCCGCCATGTCCGGTGGGGCCACGGTTGTGGGCGGGGTGCTTGACATCGGCCTGCGCCCGTACTACGCCCTGACCGCGATAGAAGGGGCCGCCGTACGGCACATCGCCCCAGAAGGCTCCGAGGTGCAGAAGGCCCTGAAGAACATCGGGGACGCCTACATCGCATTGACAGACTACACCAGCAACCCCGTGGTGGGTGCCCTGGCCGCGCTGCACACAGCGGCTGACGAATTCTCCGGCGAGGAGGGGCGCGGGACCCTCATGACCATGGCCCAGCGCACCGCTGGCCTCGCCGCGCCGCAAGACACCAAGGGCCTCTTCCGGGCCTTGGCCCTCGGCCGCTCCGGGCGTGAACTCGCAACCACTCCGAACGGCGCGAAGGTCTTGGCCGGTGTGGCAGACCGTGGCCGACTGGCCGCGGCCTTCGAGGCATACAACCCGCTCCTCTTCACCGCGGCCCTGACCGAGGTCTTCTCGGGCGTCGGGGGGCTGAAGGGCGAGAAGCGGGGCTACGCTGATGCAGCCCGCGACCTGGGCATCATCGAAGGGCGGCGGCCCTCCGAGAAGCTCCAGGACGCCCTCGGCAAGCCCGCGTTGGAAGTGTGGAACCCGTTCGGCAAGAACATCGAGTTCGGCTTCTCCCCGGACGGCGAGGAGTGGCTGAAGATCCAGGAGGACTCCTTCTTCGACCCGACCACCCTGGGCGCGTCGTTCGCGGGGCTGGAGGTCCTCGGGGACCCGATGACGTTCGTGACGATGGGCCAGTCCGGCGCAGTCAGGGTGCTGGGCCGAGGTTTGTCCAAGCCGGGCAAGCTCCGCTTCGGCAAGATCATCACCGAGGTTGAAGAGCAGGTCCTGGCCCGTGCCAAGGTCGCCAGGGACACCGCCAAGGGCCGCACGCTGCTCTCCCAGAACGACACGCTGATTCGCCAGGCCGCGGAAGAGCGCATGTACGACGAGGGTATGAAGAACCTCGACTACTTCATGCCGAAGGGTGAGGTGCGTTTCATGGGCAAGCCCATCGGGGCGTTCGGCGGGAAGGGCGAGAAGATTGGCATCGGGGCCAAGATCGCGCAGGGCCTGAAGGTAGAGGAGGGCATGTCTGCCTTCCGCAATACGCTGGTCAAGGCGCAGAACGCGGCCGTGGCCGGGTCTGACTACGTTGGCCTCCGCCCCATGCTGGAGCGAGCGGGCACGTTCGGCCGAAGGGTCCAGGACATCTTCCAGGCCGACCTGTCGAAGCTGCCCGAAGTGATGACGATGCGGAAGGTGGCCGAGGGGACGGCCAGCATGAAGGGCACGCGGACCAACCAGATCCTGAACTCACTGAGGCAGGTAGGCAAGGACAAGACCAAGTCGAAGATTGCCATCGACCTTATGAGTGACCCGCTGTCGAACCCGGGCGGCGCACCGCTGCCATTCGACCTCGACACGCTCATCGCCCACAACGACGAGATCACCGAACTCTACGGTAAGCTGAACCAGCTTACGACCCGAAACATCACCATGGACGAGGTGCAGATCATCCGGTGGCACACGCGCCTGGACGGCAACAACCTCCTGACCAAGCAGCTTGACGACCGGTTGGCCCTGGCCGAGAAGCGCCGGGCCGACATCATCGACGAGATCAACGAGCGACTGGCACGTGCCCAGCAGGCCGTGGACGACGCTGTTGACCCCTTCGAGAAGAAAGAGCTTGGCCAATTCGTCACCGACATCGAGAAGGAGTTGCTTCCGAAGAACCTCGCCAAGGTGACGGCCCTCCCTCGTACCGAGATTTTCTTCCGCAATAGCGACCGGGTGGTGAAGGCATACACGAACGCCTTTGCCGACCAGTATTCCCATATCCAGATGCAGAAGGTCAAGACAGCCATCAACAAGCTCGTCAAGTCCAAGGCCATCCCGAAGGACCTGCATCCGGACATCGAGGCCCTGTATAAGCTGAGGCTGGCGGTCGAGCAAGCCCCCGACCCCATGAGCAAGAAGCTCGCCCGCAAGACGTGGAACGACGCCATGGACAAGGCGAAGAAGGTCATCGCGGGCCGCGCTGAGCGCGTGCTGGCCAAGGGTGACCGCGCCTCCCTGATGTCGTTGCTCTCCCGCGAGGATGTGCTGCACAGCCTGGAGCAGATCCGGAAGCGGCACAACTTCCCCCGGCTGTACCCCGTCACCAACCCGCTGGAGCACGTGAGTCGCCGGTCCTCGCTGGCCTACGCCAAGGAAGCCATCACGAAGATCGCCGCGGGCGCAGCCCGGCTGGCGAAGGATGACAAGTTCATCCGGCGCACTCTGGAGCGGAACCTCGTGCCGGTGGGCGTGCTGGAGAACAACCCGCACGTGGACCTGCCGAAGGTTGACCGGCTGATGCAGAACTACAAGGCGGCCCAGGTCGCCGCTGGTGGGAAGCGCCCGACCATCAACATTGGGGACGTGGTCAGGGCCGTGGACACGCGAGAGGAAGCCGAACTCGTGGTACGCAACTGGCTGCTCGGGGACGACCTCCTCGGGCTGCCGCGTACCCAGGGCACGCTCTCCAAGCGGCTCTACGAAGTCATGTACGCCATCGGTGACGAGCCGGGGTTTGTGCCCACGGCCAAGGTGCCGCGTGGGGCCAAGTCTGCCGAAGAGGTGATCGAGAAGCGGTTCCGCGAGGAAGCACAGCATCTCCGCAACACGCTCGAAGAGAAGGGCCTGGACATGCACAAGATCCTCCCGTCCGCCAACCTTTCGGGCGTCGTCGGGCCGGACGGCACGAAGATGGTGTCCTTCCGCCAGTTGGTCTACGAGGACGGGGCGTACCACCTGACCGACACTACCAAGGGTGCCCCCCTCTATATCCCGGAGTCACTGGCCCGTGCGCTACAGCGCCTCGCCAAGCGTGGCGCGGGCGACCCCGAAGTGGGCCGGATCATCGGCGCGTGGGACAAGTTCACCAACTTCACCAAGATCGTGCTGACCGCCATCGGCGGCTACCCGGCCTTCCAGGTCCGCAACCTCTACTCGAACGTGGCGTTCGGGCTGACCGGCGCGCACGTGAACCTGCTCGACAAGAGCGGTATGTTCCTGGCCGAGAAGCTCGCACGCAACGGCGTGGACCCCAAGCTGACCCTCACCAACTTCGCGCATCAAGCGGCGCTGGACCACAGGGCCATGACGCTGGCCGTGCTCGACAAGGACATCACCCAGGCTGGCCTGGAGCGGGCACTCAACCTCTCGTACGGGGGCGGCCGGAAGTTCGCCCGCGAGGCGCTGAAGGACACCGACGCCATCCGCAAGCAGGCCACCAAACTGTTGGATGAACTGAACACTACGGTTCTTGTCGATGACTTTGGACACAAGTTCACCCAGGGCGACGTGATGCGCCACATCCACGAGCAGGGTGTGGACATCGACCCCCGCGCACTGGCGGAGTTCACCGGCAACACGGAGCGGTTCCTGTCGGAACCCACCTTCCGCAGGGAGTGGATGAACAAAGCGACGAGGCTCAAGCGTGACGTGTCCACGCTCTTCATGGAGAAGGCCCTTCGGTCGAACGCCTACATCGAGCAGTTCTCTCGGCAGCAACTGTTCCTGGCCAACCTCAAGCGCGGGCTGGGGCCGGAAGAGGCTGGGCGGCTGGTCAACAAGTGGCTCCTCGATTACCAGAGCCTGTCCCCCTTCGAGCGCACCGTGATGAAACGGATCTTCCCGTTCTACACCTTCTACCGGAAGGCGACCCCGCTGATGGCCGAGGCTGTGTTCACCCGCCCGGGCTCGGTGGCGGTGCAGGCCAAGCTCCTGTCGAACCGTGACCCGGTCCTGACCTTCGGCTCCGACGAGGGCGAGCGCATCGTCTTGCAGAACGACGGCAACGTGGCGTTCATAGGGAACGTGGACCTGCCCATCAACACGCTGAACCTCCTGGGCAACCTCGCGTGGTTGCCGGGCACGCCGAACGGCGAGGCCGCCAAGTCCATGCGGGGCCGCGGCCTGAAGGAGATCGCCCTCCTGCTGCACCCGGCGTTCCACTCGATCATCGGGGCGGCGGGCGAGTACGACCTGTTCTCCGGCAAGAAGCGGAGCCAGATCAACTACAACGCCGTGGGCGCTCTCATGGAGAGGACGCCCGGCGGGCAGGCGCTGTTCGAGAACGGCACCATCGTCAAGGACAAGGACTACAACGGCAAGACCATCTACAAGGTGGACCGGGGCAAGTTCACCTTCTTCGTGCAGATGACCGGTATCAGCCGCATCCTGAAGAACGCCGACCGGATCATGGAAGCCTCGGGCTCCATGAGCGACGGCGAGATTCGGGGCATCATGCAGTGGCTGACCGGGCTGAAGTACGAGGAGATGACCGGCGACGAGCAGATGATCGACCAAGCCCGCGCCGTGTATAAGGCCCTCGAAGACGAGGCGGTGGAGCGCACCGAACGACGCCGCTTCCAGCGGTCCTTCGTACCTGCAAATTGACCTCGTCCGAGAAATACGCTACATTCGCAGTAGGAACACAATATGAAGTGGTTCAAAAACAACCTCACACTTTCCCTGGTACTGGGGCTCCTCGTCGCCTTGTGCGGCGTGGGGGCCATGATCGTGCGGGCGGAGGCCCACACCCGGAGCGAACTGCGGCACGTGGACGGGAAGAACTACGTCCCCCGTGCTGAGCTAGAGGAAGTGCAAGAAAGCATAGATCATCGGCTCGATGCCCAAGACACGAAGCTCGATGACATCCATGACGACGTGAAACACATCCAGCAGTGGTTGCTGGACAACCGATAGGGAGACAGGATGGTCAAACTCAAACGCCTGCCGGACTACACGTGGGAGATCCCGAAGCCGCAAGGCACGTGGATCGTGAGTCCTGACAAGCACGCTGCCCCGGAGGGCGACCACGAGGGTGGCGTCGATCCGTGGGCCATGAGTTGCCTATATCAGGCAGCCGAACTTATCAAGCCGACCGGCGAGATCGACCTGGGTGATGTCGGGGAGTGGTCCTCGGTGAGCCCCTGGAAGTACAAGCGCCGCAAGCGCCCGGGCATGAAGCGCACGCTCGACGCCCTGGCCGCAGACGTGGCCGCTGTGAACAGCGTGCTCGACGAGAAGGACAAGGCGTTCGCCTCCGCCACGAAGAAGGTCATGATCCAAGGCAACCACGAATTGTGGGTTGACAACATGCTGGAGGAGTGGCAGGACGACCTGAACGAATTCGGCCAGCAGTGGGAGGGCATCGTGGCCGCCCCCGTGCCGGGCCGGGTGCTGACGCTGCCGGAGATGCTGCAACTGCCGCAACGCAAGACGGCGTACGTCCCGTACGGTGACTACGTCCGGCTGGGCTCGCTGTTCCTGTACCACGGCGGGCACTTCGGCGGGCAGTACCACGCTGCCGCGCATCTTCGCGGGCTGAGCGCCTCGGTGATGTACGGCCACCACCACGACTACCAAGTCGCCAAGACGGGGCTGTTGGGGAAGGGGCTGCACGCCGCGTGGTGCATCGGGATGCTGTGCAAGCCGCGCAAGCCGTTCATGCGGGGCCGCCCGGTGAACTGGTCGCACAACTTCGCGGTGGTGCATGTCGAGAAGGACGGGACGTTCCACGTGGAGGTCATCGAAATCTTCGAGGGCAAGTGCTACGTGCAAGGCAAGAAGATCACAGGATAATTCGTATGGGGCTCTGCTAATGCAAGCTGTCGGCCTCGGACGCCGGAGAATCTCAGTTCAAATCTGAGGCCCCATACCAATCCACAGGATAACTATGAAACAGCCCACCCGCTACACAACGCAAACCGGGAAGATCCGCGTCATCAAATGGAAGGCCAACTTGAAAGAGGAGGGCGTAGAGGTATCGGGCACTAACACGGACGGGGTGATCCAGATCAACACTTCGCGGTCGCCCATGCACCAAGCAACAACGCTTTTGCACGAGCTAATCCATGAAGCCCGGAAGGCCCCGATACAGGTCCGGGGCGACGAGATTGAACTTGACGAGGTCTGTACGCTCACCATAGAAATGAACCTCGCCACCATGTGGCGGGCCAACCGCCACGTGTTCGCGTGGATTCACGCCAACATTGGCGAAATGCGAGAGGTGCTCCATGCTGCAAAAGGTAACCCTGGGTCCGAAGCAACTGATGGAGTGGCCGGACTGTGACCACCGGCTCATTACGATCTTCTGGGCGCTGGTCAACCTCTGGCCCGCCGCGTCCCTGCATCTCTCCTCGATCTTCCGAACGCGACGTGCTGACCGGAAGCTCGGAGGCAGCGGCGTTCACTGCGCGAAGCCGCACCGGGCGATGGACATCTCGATCCGGGTGCTCAACGCAGACCCGAAGCTCGCGCAGGAGATGGCAGAGAAGATGTGCCGCGTGCTGAACTCGCTCTGGGTCTACGACCCGCAGCGACCGAAGAAGCCGGTGGCGTACTGCAAGCCGCACGGCACCGGGCCGCACATCCACATCCAAGTACATCCGTTAACCCGGCGTCGGGAGGCCACAGACCCCAGGTGGGAAGACATAGAGGCAGTATGAATTTTCTAAAGGCAATCGGCGGGGGGATAGTCTCGTTCTTCAAGGGCGGGAACCCCATCGCGGACACCATCAAAGCCATCGACGGCGTGACCACGTCGGGCGCAGAGCGGATGGAGTTGAAGAAGCAGTTCATTGGCGGGATCGTGGACGCGCAGAGCAAGGTGCTCGTGGCTGAAGCTCAATCGGGGTCGTGGCTGACGCGGTCCTGGCGGCCCATCGTCATGCTCAGCTTCGCGGGTATCCTGGTCTACACCTTCTGGGTGGGGCCGATGTTCGACTTGCGGGTCGTTGACCTGCCAAAAGACATGTGGACAATGCTACAGGTAGGGCTCGGCGGATACGTCGGCGGGCGCAGTGTAGAAAAACTGGCTTCGATCCTGCCGGAGAAGCTGAAGAAAGGGAAGAAGGAGTAACTGATGGCAAAGAGAAAAATCGCCTCCCCGGCCGAACGAACGGAGAGGGTACGGCGCAACACCGACATGCTGAAGCGGGGCAACAGGGCCGACCGCGCTGCGTATAAGAACCTCGGGGCAGCCCCCCGCACCCAGGCTCGCAAGGCCGAGGGTGAGAAGTCACGGCCCGACGGTGTTCGCACCGCCGACCTCACGCCGCAGAGTTAGCCATGGCCAAGATCAACAAAGCCCAGCAGAAGGCCATCACGAAGTACCACAAGAAGCACAAGTTCCAGGGGCCGCTGACCCCCGCGCAGGAGAACGCCGCCTACGAGGAGGACATGCGCCGCAGGTCAGGTGCCCCGGAGCCGGACTTCCACAAGCCGCAGAAGCGGGTGAAGCAGAAGTAATGGCCGCAAGCAAGAAGCCCATCAAGATCACGAAGCGGTACAAGGGCTACCGCGATCCACAGGTTACCAAGTCCACCAAGGTCTTGCCCAAGGAGACGCAGAGTCAAGTCTCCCGGCGGCGCTACAAAGCCTTGACCGGGAAGGACGCCCCGCAGTCCTTCAAGCCCAAGGGCACGGTCAAGCTCGGCCCCGCCTCGGGCAAGATCAAGCGCATCGACCCGGCGAAGGAGAGGCAACGCCAGCGGGATGCCCGCACGCGCAAGCAGATGCGTACCGCCTAGCATTCACGTCTCGTCTCCCTACTAAAAGGCCCCCGGAGTCTCCCCCGGGGGCCATTCTTTTAGGGACGCATCAGGTCCCAAAGCTGCACGCCGTAGCGGTACAGCCCGAACACGAAGACGGGTATCACCAGGAGGAACCCTGCGATCAACACCGCCGTTTTGTTCTTGGCGTAGAGCGCCTTCAGCTTGTCCTTGTTCTGCTGGTACCACAAGAGTACCTTCGCCCAGGTCGTCATCTTCTCTCCTTACCCTGCCCGCTTCAAGTCGAGCAGGAAGTGTGCGGTCAGTCCCAGCATGAAGATCCACGCTGCGACGATGATCCAGGTCGGCTGATGGCGCAGCCACATCCGGATGTGATTTGAAAGGGTCGCGTGCGGGGCCTTGCCATAGATCGCCCAGCCCTCGACCACGAAGAACAGGCCGATCCAGACCAGCCATGCTACGGTGAAGTGCCAACGCTCAGTCATCATGGTCCTGTCTCCTGTTGGGGTTGCAGCGTATGCTCGCGCCCCACATCAAATGGTTGAGCCTGCACGCAGGCTATGAATGCTTCTCGGTCCCCGGCGTACTCACAAGTGTAAGGCCAGATCACGCATACCTCGGGCGTCATGCAGCCTTCGCCTGCGTCGTTGAATGCCGAGACGGCGAAGCACACCACCGTCCCCGGCTGGAAGTCCAAATGCCTGACGATCTGTGTCCGGACGTTAGGCACCGGCCCGTGCCCCGGCCACTCCGGTTCGTACATTGGCTCGGTGTAGCCCAGCACCCAGGCTGTCGCCGGGAGCCGCCAGTAGACGTTGTAGCCCGTTGGCCAGCCGCCACACGGGCCGCACTCGTTCACGCACGCCGGGTCGTACGTGATGTTCGGGTCGTCCCACACCAGCCCGTGCTCGGGCGCTATAACCGTCTGTCCGTTAGTAAGGGACACGGCCGCAAAGAGTACGAGTGCAAGTAGCCACTTCATGACGCAGCGTCCTCCAGTTTCTTTCGCACGTCCCAGCACCGTTCCTCCGTGAACGTGGTCCCCCCTTCATGGATGATCTTGGTGCGCCCGCGCTCAAGGGGGACGATCTTGATGATGTACCGGGGGTTCAGCGAGACCTCCCCGTCGTAGCTCTTAAAGGTAACCAGCTTCATCCTCGTGCCTCCTTGGCTACCCGGACGGCCGCCCCGATGGCCTTGATGCAGACCCCGCACACGTCCTTGGGTTGCCACCACAGGCCGGTAAATTGTTGAAGAAGGCTGGTCTTGCTGACGCGCCAGTGCTCCGTTTCCGGGATCTGCTCTCCGCACACGTCGCAGACCCAGGGCCTACTCACCGCTCACCCGGGTCGGCAATCACGGAGATGTCATCCAGCTTCCCCTCGGCTCGGTCCAGCTTGGCCTTCATGCGCTGGTACTCCGGGCTCTCCCGGAACATCTCGTCCCGGCTCTGGTTAAGGATGTGCTCCTTGATTGCGTGGAAGTGCCGCTCCAAGGCGTAATGAAAGGCGTCACCCGCAGCAGTGTAGCCCAACGCCCAGGCCTGTGCGATCTCGTTCTCCCCGGACCGGTTGATGCGTGTCACCAGCCGGGAGGTCCCGCCCCCGAAGTAGGAAGCGTCCAAGCGTGTCTCGATTCTGAAGGGTCTCATGAGTAAAACCTCGGCGTCGGCAGGCCACGAAAGCCGCCGGGGACAGACTGGATGCGGGTTATGACGGCACCGCATTCCTCGCACTTCTCGGCTCGGGGTGCGTCCACCGGGCGGATCAACTCGAAGATGACCTCGCAGGTTTCGCATACGTACTCGTACAGGGGCATGTCACTCTCCTTCCATTCGTTGCAGGTATGGGTTCCAGAATCCGACGACCTCCATGCGGCCCCCGCAGGGGCACAGGGTAATGTCCTTCACGGCCCGGCCGTCGGCCCGGACCTCCCAGGTCTTCCAACAGAACGCCTTACTCCGGCGCTTGGTCTTCGTGTCCGTGCAGCCGTTGGTACACACCCGCGCCCGTGTCACGGCTCCGGCCATGTCGGCCGCCGGGTTGTAGCCCAGTCCCACAAGGGGCCGCTTGTGGGCCATGGTCACGCGCTTGGCGTGCCCCTTCCCGACAATGCACCGGGGGCAGCGGTCCGCCTTGTTCCCGTTGTGCCTGCCCTTCATGAACTCGGCCGTCATGTCTTCGCTGTGGCACGAGTCGCACCGCCGCCAGCGGTAGACCGTGTTGTCCGCCACCCGGATCTTCATCCGGTCCCGGCCCTCGATGCGTCTCATACGTCCATCCAAGTCGGCCCGGACTTCACGTCCGCCGGGAAGCATACGTTGTCCAGGAACGGTATCGGCCGCTCCATGATGGCCTTCAGCCAGCCCTTACCCCGTTCCTCGTCAGCGAGGGGGACCTGCATCAGGATCGAGTCGTGCGTGGTGGTCAGGATCTCCCACTCCTTGGGGACCTCCTCGAACACCTGGACCAAGATCCACTTGCACAGGTCCGCGGCGCTGCCTTGGATCTCCGTGCCGAGGATCTCGGTCGGCTTCGGGTCCATGTCGAAGAAGAACCGCCGCCAGCCGTAAGCCGTCTCGACGTACATCGTCCGCCGGACTTGGTCGATGGTGTACTCCCACCAACCGTGCGGCATGAACGCCTTCTGGTGCGCCTTGCACACGAGGTTTCCGATCTCCTCGGTGTGCCCGGCGTTGCGGGCCAGGGTCCGGGGGGACCCGTAGTAGTTCCGGCCGTGGGTGTACGGCTTGCACCGCTTGCGCTCCCAGGTCTCGATCTCTTCCTCGGGTTTGCCCCACGCCTTGCTGGCGAGGTAGCGGTGAGCGTCTAGGTCCCCCGCAAGAAACCGGCCAAGAAGTTTCTGGTGGAAGTCAAGCGGGATTCCAAGTTTCTTTTTAAGCCAACCAGGCACGCGCGTGGCCATGACCTGGACGATGGCCCACTCCACGTTAGACCAGTCTCCTCCGACCATGACCATCCCCGGGTCTGCCTCGACCGGGGCACGAAGCGGCTCGGGCACATTCTGGAGTTGCTGGCGCTTGACTTTCTTGTCCTTGTCATCAGGGTTCGCTCCGCTGGACAGGCGTCCAGTGTTCGCACGGTGAAGGTGGTACTCGGTCTGGAGCCGGGGCCACTTGCCCCACCACGAGGGGACCAGCGGCATGGACAGGAAGTTCCGCCTCCACGTGGCGTTCTTCTTGCCGAGGACCAAGGCGTCGAGCAATTCGCACGCCCGCTCCAGGGTCACGGCCTTCGGCTTGCACGCCGGGGCCGGGTTGCCGTTGATGTCGATCCGGCGCATCCGGGTGAGCAACTCTTCGAGCACGTCCTCCCGGGTGGACCGGCCCTCCCGGCCGACCTGCGGGAGGTCCAGGTGATCGTAGACCAGGGCCGACCGCTGGGGTGTCGAGTCGAAGTTGAAGCCCGCCTCGAAGTTCTTCTTGCGAAGCGCCGCCTTCCCTCGGGCGGAACCGTACTCTTTGCTGTCGCCCAGCTTGAGGCCCGCGGCGAGGACTTGCTGCCGCAGCCGGTCCCGCTCGCCCTCCCAGTAGGCCATGTCCGCCCGGAGGACCTCGGTGCCGATCTCCCGGAGGATCTCGTCGGCCTTCTTCTCGTTCGCCCGGCACTCCCGGACCAGCCTCGCCCGGGTCTTGGGGTTGGTTGGCAGCCCCCGCTGGCCCAGGGCCACGAGGTGGGGGTGCAGGCGCTTCTCGACCTCCTCGAACCGCTCGATCCTCCCCTGCTGGGTGAGGAAGCGGCGAAGCTGGGCGTGGAGCCGGAAGGTGTACGCCACGTCCAGGCCGTTGTAGAAGCAGTACCACTGCCAGGGGGTCTTCGGGCAGTTGCGGCCCAGCCGCCGGAGGATCTCGGTCCACATGGCCCGGTACTCCCCGGGCTTCCCGGCGGTGAAGTCGTACCCCTTGTTGTGATCGACGAGCCCCTTCCAGGCCGTCGAGCCGGAGACCCAGGACAGGACCTGCGTCTGAAGGCCCTTCTTGATCCCCGGGTTGTAGTAGTTGGCGAGGACGATGGTGTCCTCCCAGATGGTGGGCTTGGCCACCCCGGCCACCTCCAACTCCGGCACGTCGTAGTTGGCATTGTGGAAGATGGGGGTGGCGTTCTGGACCATGTAGTCCAGGGCGGCCACGTCCTCTTCCGACCCTGACCAGGGGCTGACGTAGGCAATCTCCTCGTCCCACCCCACACCCACCAAATGGATGTCAGTGCCCTTGCCCTCAATGTCCACTGAGACATACTCTGGGCGCTTCTCCCGGAACAACGCTGCGGTTTTCTCCAGGGGCTGGACCGTTACGGTGGGTACCCGGGGAACGGCCGAATTTGCACGCGCCAGATCAATCTTGACCATCGGGATCAAGCCGGTCATCGACTTGTAGCCCTGGTTCTTCGGCCCCTGGAGCGGGGTCCGCGGGTCGATGGTCGCTGTGATCCACCGGCCGTCCTTGGCCGGGAGCACGGACCCCCGGACCTCTTGGTCTTTCAGGGTGTAGCCCGTCTCCCGCCAAAGCTCGTGAGCCCCGGCGACAATGTCGCCCCCGTGCTTGACAGTCTCCAGGTGCTGGCAGCCGATCTGCGCTGCCTGGGAGTACACGAACCGAATTGGGCGGCCATCGGCACAACTGTTCGCTTGGTACTTCATGTGTTTTCCTTGACAGTTACGAAGGCAGGGGGAGCAGCTCGAAGTCCACCGACTCGGAGTAGTAGCCGTTCGACTGGCCGCACCAGCGCAGGACCACGGTCCCGTTGATGGTGCCGATGCGGTAGAACGTCCAGGTCTCGGACTCCGGCTCGTACTCCTCCGGGGGCAGGTTGTCCGGCCGGTCGCTATCCACCTCCTCGACCAGCAGGACGGGGGTTCCAATCAAGTCGCTCAGATCACCCACCACGTCTTCGAGCCAAACGCTTTCGCAACAATCCTGCTCGTGGTACAGCCGGGCCACCCGGCCATCTTCCAAGGTGAACTTAACCTGCCCGTCGTCAGCCTCGATGGCCGTGATGGTAAGGCCCTTCAACGCCTCGAACGGGAGGGGCTCGATCCACAGGTTGGTTTCAGTATCCCAAGGCATCAGTTTTCTCCTTTCACGTGGCTCACTTCGACCGGGCGGTAGAATCGCTCGGGGTAGTCGGCTTCGATTTTGGTATACTCCGCTTTCAGTAACTCGTGCAGGTAGCCCTGCGCGTTGAAGATGATGGCGCACAGGTCCTCCTGGAGGTTCTCTGCCGCCTTGGGGTCCTTCACCACCCAGCCCCGATGTCGTTGCCATGCGTGCAGGAAGTGCCGCCACATGCCCTTCAGGTAGCTGGTCAGGGGCATCCCCTTCTGCCAGTTGTCGCTCTCGCGGAGGTTCCCGTCGGCCTGGACCTGATGCTTCAGAAGGTACTCACAGTACCGCTCCAGGGCCAGCGGGGAGAGGAAGCCCTCGGGGTCGATCCTCCCCTCCTGCGAGGACCGGGTCGCCCCGGTCCCGAACTCGCGGACAGTGCCGTCGTCCTTCATGCGTAGCCCACCCGAATCATGGCACACACGGTCTCGTATGACTCCTTGACGTAGTAGGTGGGGTCACCCTCGCCCATCACCCCGATCACCGTGTAGTCCTGGGGTTTGTCCTCTAGTTGAGGGGCGCGCACAACCACCTGGATGTGGGCCACGTTCAGGAACAACGTGCGGTCGTACTTCGAGTCGGTCAGGTTGTGTTCGGTCAGTTCGATGAACTTCATGTGATGTCCTCCGGCCGGATCAGAGAGGTCTCCCCCGGCGCTGAGTCGAAACGCACCTTGCCTGCCTGCTCGAAGCAGATGGGCATCTGGGTGCAGTACATCGGGCACTTCAGCCCGTTGAACATGCGCTCCCCGTCGAGCGGCACCTGGGCGAGGTACTTGAAGAGCCCGGGCATGGGGTCGTTGCCCGCCGCCTCGGCCTCGTCCTTGATCTCCTTCATGGCCACCGCGTGGCCGCGGAACGTCTCGACGTGCGGCCGGATCTTCGACTCCAACTGGTCGTTGCTCCAGACCTCGATGTCGTACTTCTTCCAGGACTCCTTGGCGATCTTCGAGCCACGGTACATCTGCCGCACCGTCAGCGTCTCGGGGTTGACCCCGGTCAGCACCTCGACCATGCGCCGGTAGGCATTCAACTGGATGGTCACGTCCTCGTCCGGCGGATAGTGCCGGACCTTCCACGTGCCGGTCTTCCGGTCCTTCCACCCGGGGAATGCCTTGGTCTTGAAGTCCTGGATCTCGCTCAGGTCCTTGGCCAGCTTGTCGGTCCGACCGTTGACCCAGATGTCCGGGAAGATTTGCACCTCCCAGGAGGAGTGATACGGCGTGTACTCCCAGAACCGAAGCAGACCGTCTTCAACCAGCTTGGCCCAGCGATTAGCGCCTACCCGGGGGAGCAAGTCGTTGGGCAACAGCGCCTCGCGGTACCACCGGTCGTCCTGCTTCGGCACGATGGCGTCGAACGCCTTGTGCCAGATCGTGCCCTCGGTGGCCTGCCACTCGGCGGTGCCGTCGATGGCGTACGGAAAGAACTTCTTGATAAGCAACTGGCGGATGCAGGTTGACCGGGAGGCGAGTGACGACGGGGACAGGTTCAGTCCCAGCCGACGGGGGTCGCCCTCCAGCGAAGTGAGGAGCCGAATCGCTTCGCTCGGCACCTCGGTGTTCTGGTCGTACCATGCGGGGGCGTCGTCGAACGAGAGATACCCGCCCTCCCCCGGCTTGGTGTAGCATACTGCTGGCATCAGTCCTCCCTGCAAAGTTTGAAGTAAGACAAGAACGCAGACCTCGCTTGCTCCGGGCCCCAGGGCACGATGTTCATGTCGGTGTAAGGCTCCACGCCTTCCAGGTACGCCGGGGACTCGGGCATCAGGGCCAGTTGTTCGGTGTTCAGCATCCGGTTGTCTATCTCCTTGACAAACGCGGGGTGCGGGTTGACCATGTTCCACCGCTGCGCTACCAGTTCTTGCACTCGAAGCTCCATGGACTTGTACTCGGGGAGCATCTGCTTGACCGGCCGGGGCAGGTCAACCAGGTACGCCTCGCTGGCGTCATGGAGCAGCACGGTTCGCTGGGACTTGGCGTCCATGCCTGCCTTGTGCGCCATGAGGGCGGACAAGACACTGTGCTGGGCTACGGAGTAGAACTCCCGGCAGTGACCGCCGAATCTGCACAGGTGTGACAGGGCGTGTGCGATGTCCCTGATGTCCAGGTCCTCTGCGCGGGGCTCGTCCAAGCGCCAGATGGCCCCGGTAGAGAGGAGCATCGAGGGGCGTTCCCAGGCCACGGCTTAGTACCCCAGCAAGGTGTTGAGGTTCGTGGCCACGGTGTTGGCACGCTCTGCGTCAGCAGTCACGGCAGACAGGCGCTCCACCAACTGGGCTTGCTCCGTGTACAAGGCTTCCTTGGCTTCGATCACATCGAGGGCGGTGCGTTCTAGCCCTGCGAGGGCTGTGGTCAACCGCTGACTTGGGGTCGGGGTTTCTTTCTTGAATAACATCTCGTCTCCTTCATAAGGCGGGGGACAGCCCGTTAAGCGCGGTGCGCTCCTTTGACGGCGGACTGCCCCCCTCTTCCGCGGGGCGGTAGCCCATTGCTGGGCGGAAGCCCCTTAGAACGTGGTCGGGTCCTCTCCCTCGGTGCTGGCACCGTAGAACGCGAACAACTCTCCCTCGCGGGACTCGAACATCTCCAACTGACCGTTCGTGGTCTTGGAGTTCTTCTCGGTGGCGTCCTTGAAGCTGCCGACGACGAGGTCGTTGCGGTCACCGTTGCGGCCCTTGTCCACCTTCTGGTTGACGATGGCGTACTGCGGCTCGGCCTGGAGCAGCAGGGTGAACACGCGCACCATGTAGTTCGCGTTGTCCTGGCCCTGGCTGCCATCGCCCAGCGTGACCTGGAACATGTCCGGCGTCAGTCGCCGGTCGGGGTCGGTCTCTTCCGCGAGGATGGCGGCGTACGCAGACAGCCTGCTGCGGGTACTGACCCACCGCTGCTCTTTGTCCTCGACGCCCGGGGACAGGAGCGTGTTCATGAAGCCGACGAGCCGACCGTTCAGCGCGTCGAAGTCGGCCTGACTCTGCGCGCCGCCCTGCTCCTTGTAGTTCGGGCGGATGAACGCCTGGAAGAACGTGTAGCTGCCGTACATGCGGCTGTTCACGCTCTTGCCATCGCCGCCGATCACGTACAGGCCGGTCTTGAACAGGAACGGCTGGCCGTCCTTGCCATCCACGATCTTGGGCGCTGCTCCGCCGCGGTCACTCGTCCTGGCCACGAACCATTTGCCGGTGGGCAGTTCGACCGGGCCGGTGCTCTCCTGTTGCGGGGCGCTTGCCGCTGTTCCAAAAAGATCGTTCACTTGCTATCTCCTTCGATTTTTGCCTTGATGGCGTCTTTGGTTTCGAGCACGGTTCGCTGGGCGTCCTTGCTCACGCTGTTGACGGTGGGCGCAATCGCCCGTTGCCAGAATTCTCCGAACCCCTTCATGTCGGTGAACTCCTTCGCCTGAAAAGCGTCGAGCATCACACGTGAGAGGCGACCTGCTTCCGCGTCCTCCGAGGCGGCGTGCATTTCTCGTTCCTCGCGGACAGCTTCCTCGGCGTCCATGCCGAGGTAGTCCACGATCTCCCCGTCCTTCCAGTCGTCCACGTAGGGCGCGATGGCGAGACCCCAGAGGTCCTCTTCCTTGTCGCTGCGCCACTTCGTGATCTTGCCCACGAACAGGTCCTTGGGGGACACGGTGCGGGGGCGACGAGCCTTGGCCACGATGATCTCGTGGTGCGGCGTCGGCCGGTTGAGCTTGTCGGTCATGACCTTCATCTGGAAGACGATGTCCACGGTGTACGGGACCGACTTCTCGATGTTGGGCACCTCCTGGGACTGGATGTTCAGCTTTGCCTTCGAGCCGGGCAGCCCCTGGACCTGCTCATAGATGATGTCGCGCATCCAGCAGGACATGCCG
Source organism: uncultured actinomycete (assembly GCA_942491345.1). Taxonomy (GTDB): domain Bacteria; phylum Actinomycetota; class Acidimicrobiia; order Spongiisociales; family UBA5794; genus JAHEEL01. The sequence continues at coordinate 36,333 of CALOAN010000052.1, read as the reverse complement.
ACGTTCATCTGCGAGCGCATCAGCTTCTTCTGGCGGGCCTTCCACCCCGCCTTGACGAGTCGCCACTGGCCTCCCTGGATGTCGCCGCCGAGGCGGTCGTTCCAGTATTCCATGTGGTCTTCCCAACTGAGGTTGTAGCCGTCGATCACGAGGCTGTTGAACTTGGTCTCGTTCTCCAGCACGAAGTCGATGGCCTTGTCCATGTCGTCCGGACCCTTGATCGTGAAGCACAGGTCCTCCTCGCCTGCGAACACGCGCTCCAGACTCACCTGTTGCTTCCCGTCCACCACGACGGGCGGCTTCAGGTACGGTTGAATCCCGCCTTCCCCGCAGTCAATGACTGCGAGGGGACGGGGGAAGGAGGCTAGGAGGGGGGATTTGCCGGACCCGGTCGGGCCAAAGGTGAGGATCTTCATGCCTCGTCGGCTGTTGCCGGACACAGACAGAAGATGGGAAACGTCGCTAAAACTCATACGAACTCCAGTTGTAGTACGGGCGTCATTGCCCTTTCTATACCTAGAATGTAGCGTATTTCCTTGCTTCCGTCAATAGGCGCTCAGGTCGTGGTGCTCGCCCGCTTCCCTGATGTAGTTCTCCATGTCGATCAATTCATCGTTCGCGTCTGCCAACTCCTCCTCCAGTTGGTGGACCCGGTCCCGCAGGGCCTGAATCATGGCCAAAGCCTTGGGCACCGTGGCCGGGTGACCTTTCATGTACCACTTCATCGCATCACCCCCAGGTCGCGGAGGGCTTGCTTGAGTTGCAAGTAGTTCGAGTGCCCCAACCAGTACGAGCCGTCGCCATCGTCGCCGTCTGGGATGCCCTGTACCGCCCCCCTCGCCGCCTCGATCAGCGGGCGGAACTCGCGGACGACCAATTCGGTTTCTACTGCGTTTCTCTCCATGTGTGTCATGCCCTGGAACCTCTCGCTGGCCCACTTCTCGAAATCGAAGCTCATGGCTCCCCCTCCCACTTACTGCACCAGTCGTCAGGCTTCACGACGGGCCACCACGCAACGCTGTCTTCTGGCGAGGCTATCGGTGGGTTGATTCGACAATCAATCCATTTCCCGTAGGTGTGATGGAACTTGCAAGTGGCGCACGTTCGTAGCGTCTCGCTCATGGCAACTCCTTCTCGATGTCGTTGATGTAGCCCTTGATCCAGTGAACAGCCTCCTTGATCTCGGACAGGCTGGCCTCCAGGGCGTCGATCTCGGTGTCCTTGGCTTCCTCCAGGTCTCGGAGTTCATCCCGCAGGGTCACGACCTCTTCCTGCATCTCGGCGCAGTTCGCGCATCCTGTTACTGTCATTTCACGTCTCCTTCTTCGACATCGGTCCGCCCGGTCCTGGTCTCGATGAAGTGCAAGATCATGGCCGGGGTCGGGCTCGGGGTCTTCATGTTCTCCTTGGCCCAGCGGACCAAGTAGGCTTTCGATACGGTGGCGAAGTTCGTATGCACTTCCGGCTGGATAAGGAATGCCGAGAAGTCCCCGGCGCTCTCACTATCCGGCTTCGACTCTACCACCACCGGGCGCACGAAGCTGTTCGAGCCATCGTGCGAGGCGACGAGGTCCCACTGCACAGCCGGAGGCTCGCTGTCCCGGCGTTGCTTGGTCTGGGTCAGTGTTCGCTTGACGACTTGGCCCTCCTTGTTCTTCACCGCCGAGGCGAACAGGCACGCATCCACTGCGCCGAGGTAGTCGATGCTGCCCCGGATCTGGCCGTCCTTCGTGACGGTCTCGTTGCCCTCGGTCTCGTACGCTCGCTTGTTCGAGTGGTGGATGCACAGGATAGCACTGTTGCAGATCCGGCGCAACGGGTACAGCTTGTCGTGGAAGAACGCACGGATCTCCGTTGCCTTGTTCTCGTCCACGATCCCACTCAATGCAGTCAGTGAGTCGAAGATGATAAGGTCGGGCTCGATCTGGCTGACGTGGTTGGTCAGGCTCTCGATGTACCCGTCCTTCTCCCGGAACGTGAACCCCTGGCACGAGCGGTAGGGGAACAGCCTCGACTCCAGATCCAGCTTCGCCTGCGCCCGGGCTCCGTTCTGCACGGTGGCCATGAAGATCGAGTGCAGCCGCCGGTTCACCTCGTCCCTCGGGTTCTCCTCGTCGATGTACATGACCTTCAGCGCCCGTTCCAGCGGCCAGTGGCCGAGGATGGGGCGGCCCAGTGCGCCACTGATGGCGAGGTCCATGGTAATCCAGGACTTGCCGGACGCCGGGGCACCCACCAGGATGGCGCAGTCTCCCCGGGCCAGACGGCCCTCGATCAACCAGTCAATGGGCGGAGGCTCGGACAGTAGCTCCGAGACCGCGTCCAGTTCCAAGCCCTTCCGCTTGACGGCCACCGTCTTGATGGCCGCCTCCTCGTCGGGCTCGTACCTGCTCACCGAATTCACGATGGAGACGACCTCGTCCTCGTCGAGGGGCGGGTCGCACTTCACCTTGTTCTCGGCCAGCAGGGCCGCCAGGATGGCCTCGGGGTCCATCCCCCGCCGACGCATCGTGCCCGCCAGACTGACCAGCGAGTCGTTGCGCGAACCGGCCGGGATCTTCCCCTCACCAAGGTCGCCCTGGATCTCTTTCTGCACCCGCTCCCGCTGCTTCTCGGCCATCTTGGCCAGCAGGGACTCGGGCATCGTGGCCAGCGGCACCCCGCTCGTCGGGGTGGTGCGCCACTCGTACTCTCCCCCGTTCGGGTGGATCGAGGGCGGGGCGCAGACGTAGCCCCCGTCGCTCTTGATGTCCACCCCGGGCATCCACCCCTTGATCCCCGGCACCACGGTTTCGCCCGGGTGCTCGAAGTAGAAGTGCAGCCCGCCGCCGGGGGTCTCGACCGTCCAGGTCTCCGGCACGCTCTCGGCCCCGAAGAACTCACAGGCCAACTCGTCAGCGTCACGGAAAACAGTCTGCCCGTTCTCCGCAACCACCTCGCCGCCTGCATTGCGGGGGTCCAGGTCAACGACGATCAGGCCGTTGATCTTGCCGGTGGGCAGGCCCACGCCTGCTCTGGCATTGGACCCCCACCAGCGGTCGATCTGCTCCAGGTCGCCGCTCGCGTCCTTGAAGCCGTGCAACGTCAATGGGCGCTTATCCCTGGGCCGCAAGGGAAAAACCCGCCAGCCCATAGTCTTCACGCACAGACGCGCATATTGATGGAATTTGCTTCTTGGCATCAGTGCCTTCCTTGCGTCGAGTGATTGTTTCGGAACAAAAATTTGGACAGCCCTTTATTTGCCGCAGTTAACCCGTATCGGACAGGATTTTTGGACTTGCCATTGTTTGGCGTTGTTTAGCGCCATCCATTCCCCGTAATATAAGAAGCTGGTTTCGCTGTCGCTCACCAGCCCAGACCGTTTCAGTTCATGCTCAGCCACAAAATGCGTCGGGTCTTGCCGTACCCGGCGATGTCCGGGTAATAGACCGGCAAGTACATTCCGCCGCCAAACCTGACCGGCGTGGTGCCCATCGTCCATTTCTTCATGACGTACTGTTTCATCCCTGCTCCTCCTTACGGCATGAGGCTGCGGATCGTCGCAGCTTCAGGAAAGAACGAATACCACATACCCGTCCCGCTGGTGATTAGAGCGACCAGCAGCGCCACGGCAGTCAAAAAGCCCATGAACGTGGTCAACTCTTCATAGTCTTTGTTGTAGGCCCAGCGCGCCACGCCGCCCAAAACCCCGGCGGCGGCCAGGGCAAGGCCCCCCGTGATTAGGTGCATGACGCCTGATGCCCGGGTAGCGGCGACTACGTGTGGCCACGTGTCGCCCATCATTGTCCTGAGAAGCTCATACGTTTCGTTCATCCCTGCTCCTCCTTGCTGCGTCGAGCGCGTTGCTCGACATCCAAGTCCCTGTTCAACTCGACGAGCACCACCACGGTGCCGCCCTCGGGTGCGGCCAGCGAGACCATGAAGACTACGTGCGTGCCGTCCAGGTCCCACCCGGCCAGCCGGACCGTGCCATCCTGGGCCATGGCGATTCGGCCGAAGCTGCCGCCGGACGCCCTGTTTATCTCGGTCTCGACCAGCACGATAACCTGGGGTGTGAACACAACCTCGTACGAGGCGACCTCGCTCCCGGGCCACAGCGTGGTCTGCGCGTCCTCAAGAATGCGCTCCTTGATGACCGAGGCAATCGGCTCCTGCGTGAACGGACTGAACGGCCCGGCCTCGGTCGCTGCCTTGCGGAAGAGCACGTGCTTGGGTGCCTCGGTGTTCTCCCCCAGGCTGGCGGGGCGGGCGTAGCGTTCACGCTCGACACGGGGACGGCTGCCTCGATTGCTGAACGGGTCAACTTTGTCGCAGCAGGCGGGCAGCAGGGCGGCGAACATGGCCACGCCCAGCAGTGTGTAAAGTAGTCCTCTCATTTGGTCTCCTTACGGAGTGCCACCCGGAAGGGACGGCAGTCACCGTGAAAAAATTGCACCGTCTTCTCGTCACTCTTGGGCAGCACCATGCCGCACACGAGGCAGTCCCGATTCTTCAGCTTGCCTCCCGGAACGTGCCGCCGATTTGTGCGGAGCACGGGGCGAAAGTGGGGCAAAGCGTACCGGCGTGCGTGCTCATTCATAGTCCACATCCACGCTTTCTACCGTCTCGCCGTAGTTCTCCTCCAGGTAGTTGGAAACGAAGGCTTCCTCTACCTGACCCACGTCAGTGCTGCCGGGTCGCTCCCAGACCGCCACCGTGAAGACGGTCTTCTTCAGCGTGGTGGGGTTGCTCTCGAAGACGTGCCCGCAATCGGGGCACTGTTGGAACTTCTTCTCGTTCTGTTTCATCCCTCGATCTCCACGAGTGCTTCCTCGATTTGCTCCAGCGTGGTCGCTATGTCCTTGCGTACGCTGAGCGGGGTTCGTTTGTCCAGTGTCGTGAGGGCCGCAGACAAAGCTCGGGCCGCGTCTGCGAGGTCGTCAAACACGTCCTGCCGTCCAGCCAAGATCAGGTCCGCCTCGTAGGCGGACAGGTCCTCGACCCCGAACTCGCTGAGTGTTTCCTTCAAAGGTCTCATTTCTTTCCTCTCTTATAGGCGCTCAGGCAATCCTTGCACCAACTGTTGTAACCGTCGGCCTTCCGGGCCTCACGGTTGAACTCGCTCTTGATCTTGACCACGCTGCACCGGGTGCATTGTTTGGTCGGGGACTCCATCGCAGCCCGTGCCCGGCGGAGCCGCACAACCAAGGCTTTCCTGGTGCAGCCGACGCAGACCCGCTTCCTCCGCCCACGCTGAACGGACACACCGTTCCCGTCGTCGGCCGGGAAGTAGCCCAGCGGCTTCAGTTCCTTGCAGGCCACGCACTTCTGCCGGTGCTGCTTGTTCCACTCCCTTGTGATGCGGCACCAGTGGCAGGTCGTGTCGTCGGTACACCGCTCGCACGGTGCGTACTTCCAGTTGACGATCAGGTGCCAGACCGGCCCCCACAGGGGTTGCTCCGGGTTCCACAGCACCACCGCCGCCTCTTTCTTCCCCGTGCCCATGGGTCGTACACCCTCGTCCCAGAACACGTCGAAGGACGGCCGGTTCGGGCCGCTCTTTACTTCGTAAGCCACTCTCCCGCCCTACTGTCGCATGTCACGGTAGGCCGCGACCCGGGTGATGGGCCGACGCATGATCTCGGTAGGGATTCTGCGGAGACCTAGCCTCAGCGCCTCTCCGGTACCCCTTGCGTACACGGTCTCGACATGATCGACCATGTATTCCTTGCCCTTCTCGGTCCGGGCGAAAAAGTGGACATCGTACATCCTTCGCATCACAATTCCTCCTGCCTGATAATCACCACGTTGCTGGCCACGGGCCGGACGTTGAGCGAGCCCACCCCTGCACTTCGTACTTCCAGCCCCTGGGCTGTGACACGGGCCGTGATGGGGTAGTCCTCATGGATCTGGAACCAGACCTCCGCGCCTTCCGGCAGATGCTGCCGCTTCCCATAGTTAGTGCCGTACCAGTCGTAGCCGACCTCGGTCTCGCCCTTGACTTGCGACCGCAACTGGGATTTCCAATACTCCACGCTCCGCTTCAGGCGCGTGATCTCGTCGATCACCCACAACGGCGTGGCCTTGGGGTAGCCGTCGTCTCGTTTGCGTTTCATTTCTTCTCCAACTTCCCGGTCGCCCGGGTGGTATAGCTGTACGTTTGCAGCCGGTACGTGTCGCCCTCCTCGGGGGAGATGACCACCGGGCACCCGGCGTCTACGAACAGGCGGATTAGTTCCTGGGCCTCGTCGAAGGTCTTGCCCTCGAACAGCCTGCCCTTCACCGCCTTCAGCGGGTTCACTTGGCCACCTTCTTCCGCGACTTGGCCTTCGACCGGATGGTCAGCTTGTTCGCCGGGATGCGGAAGATCAGGTACGGCAGGGCCTGCTCGGCCTCCTTCCCCGTCACTGGCTCCCACCCCCGCCGCTTCAGCAGGCAGATGTCGCTGTTGTTGGTGGTGTAGATGTCCCACAGCTTGGCTCCCCGGTACCGGCAGATCGAGGTCTCCTGGACCTGCTTGTCTACCGGCGGCACGGCTCCCTGTTTCGTTCTAGTCACGCTTTCCTCCCTTGGCCTCGACCGCATCGGACACGGCGAGCCCGGCTAGTTTCAAGTTGGTCTCGGCGTAGCCGAGGTAGCGAAGGACATCCGCCCGGTTCTTCTTGGGGTTGCCCAGGGTCAGCCCGCTGACGGCCTCCTTCGCTTTCTCGATTGCTCGCAACGCCCGCTCGACATTCGCTTTGGTGATGCTCACCGGTCCCTCCTTCCAATGGCGGTGCCAAAGGCCAGCCCGATCAGCAAGGAGCCGACCGAGAAGCTCGCCGCCGTGGCCGCCACCGCGGTCTGGCTCCGGCTCACCGTAATCATAGGCTCCAGCACCCCGTTCTGGCAGGCGAACACTTCCTCGCTCCTCACCACGAGGTCCCCGGTGTAGCACTCGGTGCGCCCCCAGGACCGTGGATCGTTGGGGTCGTCGCCGCCCAGCGTGGCCCGCATGTCCTGCTCGTACAGGGCGTTCTGCTCGGCCTCGGTGAGGTCGGCCCCCCGGACGGCTGAGCACTGGGCCTGCACCCCCAGCGCCACGATCAGCAGCACCAGGGCGAAGCCCAGCTTGATGCCTCCTCGGTCTCTTGCATTATTCATCGTCGTCTCCCGTGGCGACCACGAGCCGCCGTAATTCTTGTTCCAGTCTCTTGATCCGCTCCGACAGCGCGGGCTCGACCTCACTGGGGTAAAGGATCTGCTGGTCCACCCAGCGCAACTCCCTCAGCCGCGCATCCAGGATTCGGATCTTGGCCTGCCGTAGCTCGTATGTTCGTAGGCTCACCGCACCCCTCCTTGGACGGCCCCGATCAGCCACTCGTCCCAGTAGCCCCGGTCCACCTTCTCGGGCAGGTTGCTCTTCGCTGCCACGTGCTCCAACGTGTCGATCAGCCGCTCCAGTCTCGGCCCGGCCTCGCTGTACGGAACCTCGCCGCACTTCACAGCCAGGAGGAACTCGGTCTGCGGCAGGGGGTACTCGAACCCGCCGTCCAGCAGTATGCCCTGCACCTGATACCCGGCCCTGAATGCATGGCTGATGGCCTTCCAGTCGATGCCCTCGTTCCGCTCGGCCTTCCTGGCACGCGCACCGTACGCCTCGACAAATCTGTCCATCGTGTCGATGTATTGCTTCGCCTTGGCGCTGCTCTGCAACTTCTTGCCGCACACGTCCACGGTACTAACCGTCTCGGGGAACGTAGCAGGCTCCTGCCTGATGTGCTCCCCCTTGGGGAACACGTCCCACAGGTCGTCCAGCCGCACGTCGGGGCTCCGGTACTCCATCTCCTTGAGCCACTCCAGTACCCGCCGGGCGTCATTAAGCCGGGATCCCTTCACCCCATACTTCGCAGCCTGCCGCCGGGCGTACCCGACCAGGGCCTTGAGATTCTTGGTGTAGAACTTCTCCCGTTGGGCCACCAGTGACAGCCACTCCGCGCTGTACGCGGTCCAGTGCTCCGGCCGGGAGTGCAGCATGTCCAACGCCACCGTCTCGCCCTTGCAGGCGAGGTCGATGAAGTAGTGCAGGCTGTAGTGCTCCTCGTCCACGTCCTCGGCCGTGTTCTTGCCGTTGGCCCCGCTGCCCTCGCTGAGGCGCAGCGTCTTGGGTATCCGGCCCAGCAGGATCTCCTGCTTGCTCGGCATGAACACCCCTTTGTAGTCCGTGTCGCTCTCGGGCGTGTCGAGCCCGTACAGGTGCGACCCGAACACCATCCGCACCAGTGTCTGTCTCATGTCTTCACCCTGTTGTCTCCAACGACAATCTTCAGCGGGCCAGCAACCACGGTGTACCGCGGGTACTCCTGGCCCCAGGAATTACAAGCCGCCAAGCACCAGTACCGGAGGACGTGGCCCCCGGCCGGGATGCCCCAGGCCCTGCCGCTCAGGATATGACGCCACACTAGCGGCGTCACGATCACGTCCAGGAACCCAAGGTCCTTCAGCGTGAGCAGCATCGAGAAGCGCCAACAGTGAATTCCTATCATTCCGGTCTCCCTTGTCCAGGCTCGGCGTTCCTCGCCCTGGCCCGCTTCTCCATTTCCTTGAACGCTGTCTTCAGCCGCGTCCGCACCACCCCGGTGCAGGACCGGCACAGTTCCACGCGCAGGTCGAACAACTCGACCCGGCACTCGGCCCGGTAGCTGGCGCACGCCATGCACACGCCCTCGCCGGGGTCCACGTAGTTCTCATGCCCGGCCGCCTTCGCCCGCAGGGCCTGGATCTCCTTCTTCAGCGGCCGGATCTCCTCGCACACCCGGCATCTCAGCCCCGGCGCGTAGGCCCGCATACCCAGGAAATCGCTGCGCTCCGGGTCCACCACCCGGTGCATCACGATGTCCGGGTGCTTCTTGCATCGGATGAAGGCCATGTCAATGCTCCTCTCGGCTCCGCGTGTCCTCTTCCTGTTGCTCGCGCCACTCCTCGGCACGCTCGGCCTCGGCCCGGTCGTAGTCCCGCATCCGCAGGGCGTCCTCGGACACCACGCCTTCGCCCAGGCAGAAGTCGCACGCTTCTTCCTCGCAGCGCATTGCCTTGGCGTCTCCGATCTGGCAGCCCGTACATTGGCACTCGCCACCGCAGTCCGGGCACTCGACCTCTTCGCCCGGGTCGGGGTAGCTCATCAGCCAGTTGTCCAGGTCCAGTTTCCAGTCCCTCATTTCTTCTTCCTCCGGGGCTCGCTCACGCCCTTCACGTTTACGAACGCCTTCAGCGTGTGCTTCACTTCGATCAGGCTGTCCTGCGCGGTCATCACCGCCTCGATGTCCTTGTACGCTGCCGGGCTCTCGTCCAGTACCTCGGCCGTCTTGTCGCAGTACACCCCGCTAGTGGCCCACTCATGCGCCGCCACGGTGATCTCCTTCTTGGCCTGGGTCCTCGACATCACCCGCCCGGCCCCGTGGCTGGCGGACATGAACGCTTCGCGGTTGCCCTTGCCCTCGACGATGAAGCTGCGGTCTCCCATGCTGCCCGGGATGATCCCGGCCACGCCCGGCGCAGCGTTGATCGCACCCTTCCGGGTCACGAGGATCTTCTTTCCAAAGTGCTTCTCCTCAGCGGCGTAGTTGTGATGGCAGTGGACCACCTTGCTCTCGCCCAGGGCTTTCCCGGCCACATACTCCAGCACTCCCAGCGCCCGCTCCATCATCAACTCTCGGTTGGTCCAGGCGAATTTCTGCGCCCAGTTCATCGCGTTCAGGTACTCCCCGTACTCCTTCGTTCCTCGCGGGAAGTAGGCAAGGTTCGGGTCCGGCAGGTCCACGTACCACTGCTTGCACCGCTCCTTCGCCAGCCCTGTGAAGTAGCCGCCGATCCTCGCGCCGATCCCTCGGCTACCGCTGTGGATCACCACCCACACCCGCTTCTCCTCGTCCTCCGCGAACTCGATGAAGTGGTTCCCGGTGCCCAGCGTGCCCAGATGCACGACGGTCTTGGCCCGGGTCAACGCCGGGTGCGCTGCGGCAATGTTCTCATAGCTGGCGTTCAGGCCCAACCACGCCCGCTCGACCTCGACGGGCACTCGCCCCCCGTTGAACAGGAACCCGTCCCAGCCACCTACGTCTCGCGGTCCGCCCTGGTCGCTGCGCCCGGTCGGCACGGCTACTTTGGTCAGCCTATATAGGTCCTCCTCGTCCTCGTCCACGTCATCCCGGGTAAGCTCGGTCCGCACGGCCATCATCCCGCAGCCGATGTCCGCCCCCGTCGCAGCGGGAATCACCGCGCCGTCGGTCGGGATCACGCTGCCCACGCACGCGCCCATGCCCAGGTGTAGGTCCGGCATCGCCGCCAAGTGCTTGAACACAAAGGGCATCCGGGCCACGTTGGCCAACTGGTCGAGCGCCTGTTCCTCCAGCGGCACCCCTCGGGTCCAGCCCTTGATCGGTACTCCGCCGTACAGCGGCTTGCTCAGCAGTTCGTAGTCTTGTTCAGCCATCGACCTTCTCCTTACACTCGTTGCAGTAGTACGCCAGGAACGGTTCGCCCTTCGCGTCGGCCCAGCCGGTGCTCAGCATGAATTGCTCGCAGCACCTGAAGCAGACGACCCTGAAGTCCTGGCCCCGGTGCTTCTGCCCCCGGTGCCACTCGTGCTCAGCCATCATCCACCTCGATGTCGAATGCGTCCTCGACGTACTGCACCACTGCATCCAGGTCCGGCTCGTCCATGTCCAAGATCCAGTCGAACGCCGTGTCCTCGCCCTCGTCGTACACGGACACGTCGTACCGCCCGGCGTCGTTCAGTTCCACTTCCAGGCGCACCCGCGCCGGGTGCAAGGGGTTGCCCCACTTGTCGTCGCCGTAAAAAGTCCATGTTCTAGTTGCGCCCATCGTCTGCTCCTAATGTACGTTATTTCCACAGCCACGTCAACAACCATAGCACTCCGACTACAGCCAGTGTCCCCGCCAGCGGCGAGGTCAGCCAGAACTTGATCCGCTCCTTCATCGGCCACGCACCTTACGCATCATAGCACAGATGCGTAGCCACAGCCAGCCCGCCGCGTTCACGCCGAAGGCCAGGGCCGCCGCCCCGCCCACCATCACAGCAGCCTCTTGTCCACCGCACCAGCCGCACGCTATCATGGTCTTACCTCCAGCACCCGCATCCGGCGGGCAAGCAGCCAGCGCCCGCCCTGGGCCTCCGGCTTGTCAAACTCCTCGACATGCTTCAGTTCTACCCGGCACCACACCCGGCCCTTCATGGTCAGGTGCGGCGCGTGCCGCCTCGGCATAGCGTGCCAGCCCGGTCGGTGCTTGAACCCGGCCCGCTCATGGTCCTCGGCCCACAGCCACTTCCCTACCGGCACCCGCTGCGTTGCGTTCATGAACAGCGGCCCGATGGTCCCGTCCTGCCGCAGCCGCATTAGTTTCCACGCTCGCATCCCGATCTCCTTTGGCAGGCCCGGAAGGTATCGAACCCTCTAGCCGGGGGTTGGAATCCCAGCACCACCCTGTGGCGGACCCGCTCTGTTCAGTTACTCTTCCGTTCTCCCGTGAACCCACACAGTAGGACGACCGTCTCGCCGCACTTGTCGCACGTGGTCACGGTCTCCCGGGTCGGCACCTCCATTGTAGCAGGTTCCTCTCCCTGCCGCCAGTCTCTCGCCACCCACTTGGTGGTCATGTCCCCGTCGTGCTGGCAGTGCTTGGGCTTGCCCTTCTTCTTGAACAGTTCGCGGATCGAGTCCGCGCCCTGCTGCAACGCCGTGGCGTGCGCCTTCATGGTCTCCTCGTCGAAGTCCTCGACGTAGTAGTCGATCTCGAACACGTTCCCGCCTTTGTCCGCGGCGGCGATGTGAATCGTCCAGAAGCTGTCGATGTCTCGCGCCTCGACCTTGATCGAGCCGGTGTGGTGCAGGTTCATCCCAAAGTGGCCTCTTTTGTCCTCGTTCATAGCCATTCTCCTCCGTATTTGATGCCCGTGCATCCCCAGTTCCCTTCGCCAAAGTCGTCCAGCGGCTCGAACCCGTCGTAGTCACCGAAGATCGTGCCCTTTGCGTACAGGATGCCGTCGTCGTCGTACAACTCGAACTTGGCCGGGTTGTCGGTCACGCTCGCGTCCAGGTTGTACGGTCCTTGCGTCCCTTCGTACTCGCCCTCCGTGACGATGTCCTTGTCGATGATCCAGCGGTACTTCGCCCACTCGCCTTCGTAGTATTCGCTCATGCCCTTCCCTCCCAGTTGATGATCGTGAATCCCTCGGCGTAGTCGGCGGCCACCCCGCCGTACCACTGCGCCAGCACCGCATCACACGTGGGCCACAGTTCCTGCTCCGCCTCCGGCTCGGACAGCAACTCCCCGCTGCCGTCGTAGTCTCGGCGCACGGTCTCGTTAGGGTATCTCTTTTCCAGGTCGTCCAGCATTTGCCGTTGCTCGCTCGTTGTCATTTCTCACCTCCGTTGCAGTTCCGGCAGTCTCGCTGCTCGCTGTGGCTGAAGTCCTCTCGGCCGCCCACGCTCTTGTAGAGGTTCACCGTGACGCGGCCCGTCCCGTGGCACATATAACACTTCATGCTACTCTCCCCCTCGCTGTACTCTCTCACCATGTCAGTCTCCCTGCGCCTCATACGCGGCGCGTGTCACGTTCTCCAGCCGCCGCATCACGTCCGCGACCTGGACCGTCGTATCCTTGTGGAACTTCTCGCTTTGCAGGTACCGGTACACGTCCACGATCTCGGCCTCGACCGCCGCGATCATCCGCCGGTACGTCGCGTTCTCTTTTTCAAGCTGCTTGATGTAGTTCACGCTACCTCCGGTAGAGCTTCTCGACTCGTTTGTACTCCCGCTCCGCTCCGAAGCCGCCCATCGACCGGCGCGTCTTGACCTCGATGTGACACGGGACCCAGCCCGTGCTCCGGCTCACGTAGAACCGGCGCGTCTCACCGTCAAGGGTTTCGACTTCGACTCGCCAACCCTCCAGCCCGATCAATTGCTCGGTCAGGCCGGAGAGGTCTCGCTTCACATCTCGCTCCATCGGGGTCATTGCGTCCCATTCTGCCTGCGTCATGTCGCGTCCTCCATACCATATAAGGTACGCCTCGTTCCGCCCGTGTCAAGGAAAACTTTTAGCCCGCGAGGTCCTTCCGTACCTCGTCCAAGGTTGTACCCATTCCGCTCACGTCTGCGCCCAGCTTTTCCAGGGCGGCGATTACCACGTCGGAGGCATCCACCCGCTCGGGGTTGTTGCCCGGGTCGGTCGCTACCTGGATGTACCACTTCTCGGCCATCGTCAGAATCATGCTGGCTGCCTCGCTCAGGGTCATCTCGTTCTCGTTCATCGGTTGTCCTCCCCGTCGATCTGCTCCAGGGTCAGACCGACATAGTCCACCCCAATGTGCTGACTGGCCAACCAGTCGGTCAGCTTGTAAATCGCGTCCCGGTGGTCGGGGTGCTTCTCGTCCTCACCCAGCCTCGCCATCGCAAGTTCCGCCAGGGTCAGCACGATGCACGCCGCATCGTCCACTTCCATGTCTCGTCGTCGATCTCGCATCACAATACTCCCGTCCAGCGGCACCAAGTTTCCTTCGCCGCGTAGTCCTGGGCTCTCACGCCCGCTTGAATTTCCTCGGCCACGGCCACGCGCCGCTCGATCATCGCGTCCTTGATTCGCTTCGCTACCTCGAAGGGCGTCTCGGTCTGGTCCATTTCGACCCAGACCTCATAGTGCCCGTTCGCCATGCTCCACCGTCGGCCGTACCAGTCCGTTCCGCTCGACCGCCGCGACACATGCCGCACGTGAACGGTCAGCCCCAGGTCCCGCGCCGCATCCGCGAATTCCTCCGCGTCCAGCCGCCGGTACCGCTCCGCGCCCAGCCCCTGCGAATTGTACCCGTCGCACCTCCTGACCCGTGCGCTCAGTCGCCCGCAATACGTTGCCACAACTACGGGCCGGATCGTCGATTCCAGTGTGTGGCATTGGTGCGTCCGATGCTTGCACGTATGCCGCCCGCACGTCGGGCAGATTGCCCATGCGCTAGGCTTGCAGTCCTCGCAGCTTACGAATTTTTCGCTCATCGTCCGCTCCTTAGCAATCCGGGTCTCCGCAAGGGCAACCCTCGGCACTGCGTTCGCCCGCCTCGTAACCGGCCAGCCACGACGGGCAGTCCTCGCCGCGCTTCTCAAGTTCGGCCGCCACGTCCAGGGCCAGCGCGTGCAACTCGGTCAAGCTCAGCATTTCCACGTTCACTTCATGCAGTCTCGTCATCGTTCAGTCCTCCTCCGCCGCAGCCATGGCCACGTCCCGCAGAAATTCCGCGTTGACCGAAAGCAGGTTCGCCTCGTCCGCCAGATCCTGCCATCCGTACTCGGCCCCGTCCCGCACCGCGTGCATGAGGCGGGTCAACTCCTCCAGGCACCCCCGGAGGTCCTCCATTCGGTCGTCCGCTTGTTTGATGCTCATAGCCTATCCCTCCGCGATTGTTGCCAGTTCCGCCGCCGCCCACAAGAGCAGCAGTACATTCAGCCCGGCCAGTGCCGCGATCATACCCGCGTCCACCGCAGCCGCAGCTTGCCCAGCTTGAAACTGTAGCCCGGGAATCGTTCCACGGTCCCGTCCTTGCGGCGTAAGTAATTGTCCAGGTCCTTACAGCAGTAGTCCCTGCCGCCGACATAGATTCGACCGCAGTCTACCCCCGTGCTCGTCCGGCGTCGAATCAGACCCCACACGTCCAGCGCCCGGCGGATCGTCGTCTCGTGTAAGGTCACGTCCACCCGTGCCTCTCGCTGTCCCTCGTAAATCGACCACCCGAAAGTAACGTCCAGCGGACCGAACCGCTCCCCGTCCAGCCTGGACAGTACCTCGCCCAGTAGATTCTTGTTCGTACTGGCCACACTCAACTTGATTCGCTGTACCTTTTTCAGATTCGGCTTCATTTCTCGTCCCTCCTCAGAACGGTAATTCCGTTTGGTGCAAGTCCCCGGTGTACCGTCGATATGCAGCCCACGTTATAGCTTGTACCTCGCTCGGTACCATACCCCGTTCGGCCGCTACCTTTCGATAGGCCGCGGCGTAGCAGCGGTACCGGTATCCCGTCAATTGCTGTTCGCCGTCGTCCGGCGCGTGCCCTAAGCATACCGCTATCGCGTGCCGATCTATCGTGACCGCGTCCCCGTCGGACGGGTCCACGATATTCCGATAGAACGATCCGATCTTGAACCCGCTATCCTTGCGCGGTTTCACCGTGTCAAGGTAGCAGTCCCGTTCCGCTCCACTCAAGATCCGCCGCGCCTTTTTCACATTCGCGGGATACGTCGTATACGGAAACGTCCCCGGGGTCCGTTCACCGCGCCATTCTTCTAGCATTGCCCGCGTCTCGATCTTGTTCCGGTCCCAACTTGTCCCCGGGGACATTGCCGCCATTATAGCAGCGACCCGTTCCGGGCTAGTCTCGAACCGTTCAGCCAACGCCGCGCAAAACGTCCGCGCACGGCCGTACCATTCACGGTCCGCGTCTAGACCTTTGTCAAGCCATCGCCTGATACCGCGTGTCCAATGCGGCGCGATCTTGGCCGGTTTTTGTCGCATTGTTCGCTCCACTAATCCGAAAACATGTACGGAACTAGGATTCTAGCGCACGGTTCACAGTACACCGCTGTAAACCCGTGATCCGGGCAATCGTCAACCATCCGCACCTTTTTGCAATTCTCGCATTCACCCTTTCGCATCGTTCGCTCCACGTTAAAAGGTCTAGGATCAAATAGCAGCGGGCCGCCTTGACCCGCTACGATTCGGACCTAGTATTTAAACTTGTGCAGGGTCTCGCCAGCGCGGTCGTCCGCGTCCAGCAATTCGGGGTCCGCCCCATCTCTCTCGGTCCAGGTCCAGAGGTCCTCTAAAACACGGAGGACGTGTGCCAGTTGTTGCTTGACCGTTGTCAATTCATCGGTCGTGTCCGGACTCGGCCGATCCTTTGCCCTATCATGCGCGGCCGTCAACGGGTCGCCGTGGGGCGCGGGTCGCCGGTCCGTCAATTCGCTCGTGGCCGGGAATCTCGGTCGTCCGTTGTTCGCGGCCCGATCAAACGTCGCCGGTCGTTTGGTTTTGCTGTCAAGTTGTTTCCCAGCGGCAAAGGCGTTGCTTCCGATAATCCTATCTAGTCCATGCATCACAATGCTCCTTTGTTCGTTCGGAATAGGATCAAACAATGGCGGGTCACGCGGACCCGCTACGGTTCGGACCTATTCCGGGATTCGGTAAACAATCCCGGTTCGTTCGCCGGTTACCAACTCGTACCCGGCGGCGTCTAATGCCTTTCGGGCGATCAAGGTTGCCTCCCCGGCGCGCTTTTCGGACCGGCCGAGGTATAGGATTGTTGACCGGCCGTCGTCGCTGGGCAATCCATGTTCCAAGCTAAAGGGACGCTGCCAGACTTGAAGATTTTCCCCGTCCCGAAAGGTAATCAATTGTACCGCGTTTAACATTGTCCCTCTCCCGTGTTCGTTCGTTCGTTCACCGTATGCAACCAATTTAGTGTCAATCCATCCAGGCGTCAAGCGCCACAAAGGACCGTTTCGGTCCTCTTTACTTGGCAATCCGGGGTCGCCCAGCGGCGGCCGTCAAGGCTATCGTGGCCATCGTTTCAGAGAGCCCGGCGTTCCGGAGGACCCGGGTCTCGGCCGCGCCACGTTGTCGGCGGCGGCGGGCCGAGAGGTTGCCTTTCGTTCGCTTCGTTTTGGCGGCCCGATCTAGCGGGTCCCTGCGCGAAAGGTGTCGGACCGAGAGGACCTTGTCCACGGTTCGGCCGGAGTTGGCGACCGTGTCCGCGAAGGCCGTCAAGGCCGGGCCGCGGCCGCGCGCGGTAACGTCGCGCCGGAGTGTTACGGCTTGCCCGGTCAAATTTGAGACCCGCGCCGTGATGCGGTAGACGCCCTGCGGGACGTCCACTACTTCCGGCCGAGGTATCGGCCGCCGGTCCGCCGGGGACGTCATGACAACGACGGCCGCGATAGCCCGGTCCATGGTACCGTAGGATCTGGATCGCCCACGGGCCGAGGTAACCTTAAACGGGCGGGGTCGGCCCGGATGGCATGTGATACGCGGTTTCAGCATAGCGGGTCCTCCGTGAGTTTCGTTCGCCGTCGATTAGAATATAGGGTCAAAAGATCCCGGCGTCAATGACAAAATGTGTCACATGGGTGTCAAAGATTGTCACCCCGGGGCTCGGCGGCGTAGTAAGAAATGAAACGCGCGCGTAGCAATGCCCATGCCAACGGGACAAGGTTTTGAGTGCCCAAAAAGACTAAAACGGTCGTCATAGAAGAAATGTAAGAATCCTGAGATACCCCTGAGAGTCCACACAAGGCCCGTCACGCGCCGATCTTTTCAGGCATACCCTAGCATTCGGGCAGGGTAGATCGCAAAACCTCGTCGAAATCCAAGTTTTTGGATGGGCTCTAAAGTCTAGGGTTTTTGGACCGGTTTGCCGCGCAAACTGCTTTGCGCCGAGGGAATTGTAAGAATTCGTGGTTGTCGTGTGTCTAAATGGGTACGACAAAAGGGCACGCAGGAATTATAAGTTGTCGGGTTTGTCGGCAAAAAGTTGGCATGGATTGTGTAAATCGCGACAACCCGGAATTCTTATAGGCCGATGTAGGCTGTTGCGGTTTTCCGGGAAATACTCTACATTTACAATAGAAGGCCGACAAACGCGAATTCTTAAAGGTGAGGTTTTGGGTACTCGAAAACGAAAGGTTGAACCGGTCCAGGTAGCAGAGGTCCTCGCGGCCGATCCCGGCGCAAGCAACGCGGAAATTGCAAGCCGGACTGGGCTAAGCCGGAGCCACGCCGGGGCGATAGCCCGGTTACCCGGGGTCAAGAGAATTGTGGCTGATAGGCTGGCCGCCGGAAACGTCGCCGGTC
Source organism: uncultured actinomycete (assembly GCA_942491345.1). Taxonomy (GTDB): domain Bacteria; phylum Actinomycetota; class Acidimicrobiia; order Spongiisociales; family UBA5794; genus JAHEEL01. The sequence goes on along the minus strand of CALOAN010000052.1, from coordinate 18,465 downwards.
AGGCTTCGCGCGGGATTGCCAGCATCGTGGCCACGCTCGGCGCGCTAATCGACGACACGCTGGCAGACCCGGCCGGGCTCCGGGCCTGCGACGTGCAGGACCTTTTGGGCTATCTGGCCGCCTTGACCGGCACGCTGGACCGGCTTGGTCGGGCCGGGATCAGCCTAGAGGCACTGGCAGACCCGGCCGACACGCGGGCGCTGGATCTTATAATTCTTAAAGCCTATCGCCGGGGCGTCCGCTGGACCGCCCTATCCCCCGCCCGGGGTCCCAGGATGCTGGCATTCCTGGATGGCGCAATTGCCCGGGCCGAGGGTAGGCTTGAACGGGCCCGGCACGGCGGCCCGGAAGGCCCGGGAGTGTAGGAATTTGAAGTATTATGGGTTGTCGGGGCACCACCCCGGGTTGACCCCCTCGCGTGCTACGTGCTACGTGCAGACCCCCCACAAAACTATTTTTCAAATCCACTGTCACGGGAGAACAGAAAATGTGCCAACTGGACAAACAGCAAACAGCAGCCGCAGTAGCTCGCGCTGAGGTCATGCGTGAGGCCCTGGACATCTACGAGGACATCGTCAAAAACCAGCAGGGCCTGATCGACGCCCAGCGCCTGGTCATCCAACAACTCCTCAACCCATCGCGCACCTACGCCCCGGGCGAAAAGCCCATCGGGTAATCACTCCGTCTACCATACCGTCTACCAACCAATCGGGAGAACAAAATGACGACCGACCTCACACAATGGGGGGTGCTGCTGCGGAAGTACATCGGTATCTTCGGAGACCACGATTCGAGCAACCCCTACAAGCCCTTCCCGCCGGTCGCAGACCTCGCCAGGGGCTGGGGCACGCCGCCGGGGTTCAAGAAGATGCACTTCACGATCATGGAGCACGCCAACGACGCCCGGCTAAACCCGGAGGGCCTCGCCCGGGTCGCCCAGGCCCTTCGCCACGCGGCCGACGAGTGGCTACTGAAGGAGTGCCAGGAGAATGGCCTCTGGGCCTGCAAGACGCCGCAGGTCCACATCCAGACCGGCATCGACCCGGCCATGGACAGACGGTTTGTGCAATTCTGCCTGACCGCCTACGTCTACCCTCCGTTGACAGCCAAGGTCGAAACTAAACTGGAGGAGAAGGTATGAGGGGCAAGAAGATCACCGCCGGACAATGGAAGCGAAAGACCAACACCGGCTTCGTGCGCGGCAAGCGGACCTCCGTCCGAAGCCGACGCCGGGCCTACATGCGGGCGCTGCAAGAGAACCTCGCCGCCCAACTGCGCCAAGGAGCCAAGGACATCACCGAAGGCCCCCAGGTCACGGAGATATGACCATGAAGAAGAGCGAACGAATCGAGATACTGGAAGATAAGGTCGATGACCTGGGCCGGACCATCGCCGGGCTGAAGGCCCTGTTCGACGAGACCCGCCAGACCGTCTTCGCCCTCACGGACAAGCTGGACGCCGAGGAGGCCAACGAGGCTTTGGCCGCCGATATGGCCAACCTCGACTCGGAGGCCCAGGATGCGGCGGCTGCTTTCGGGGACCGGCTGGCCCAACGAGCCTCGGGCCACATCACCAAGATTTTCATGGACGACCTGATCGACCAGAAAGCCTACAAGACCAAGGACAGCCTCACGGCCGAGGACGTTATCACGGCCGCCAAGGAACTGGCCGAACTTCCTGACGACTACGACTTCCCGACCGACGAAGACCTGGAGCGTATCGACCAGTTGATGGACCAGTTGGCCCGGGACCATGAATAGCTGGGACGACATTCTCAGCGAGGAGTACCACGACCGGTACTACCCCCACCTGGAGCGCGACCTGCGTCTCGCTTCTGGAGCCACGAAAGTGAAACAAGGCAAGGCCCCCGACAAGAAGCTCATCAAGTTGCAATGCAGCCAGTGCGCCGCGCCTCTGCCTCGGAACGGCTGGACCTGCGAATACTGCGGGACCAGCTTCAAGGAAACGCCCCTGGACGTGCGGCCCTACCGGGTCTCCGCCCCGGAGCCCATCGAAGACATGCCCACGACCGTATCAACCTGCTGCCTGACCATGTCCTATTAGGAGACCCACATGACCCCCGAATCCGTACAGCCCACCCGAGAAATTCTGTTCATCCAGCGCCGCATCGAGGACGACAAGTTCCAGGGCAGCACCATCGTCAAGCCCGACTCGACCCGCGGGGAGATGGGCATCGCCAAGGTCCTCGCCGTCGGCAACAAGGTCGAGGGCATCGAGGCAGGCGACAGCGTCTACCTCGGCAAGCTCTCCGGCCTGAAGCTCGTCGAACTCAACGGCCCTTACTTCCTCGTCCACCAGAACGAGGTCCTGGCCATCATCAGTGAGTGAGGATTACGATGTCAAAGGACGATGGCCCGCAGGGCTCAAACCAATCGGCCCGATTCCGCTCGGCTTCCACAGCGAAATCCAGCGGTTCCGCGAAGAGCACGGATGGGAGCCCCGCGGCTGGGTCAAAAGACTCGCCCATCACTATTACACAACCGGACTTCGAGCAGCAGTTGCTTGCGCGCTTGTCCGGCCTAAACTGCCTTGCGAGGATGGCGAAGATCCTGGTGCAGAAGCCGACTGAGAAGGAGCCGACGGTCAGGGCGTACCTGATCGTCCGTGACGACGTGACCGCAGAACGGCACGCCTGCCTGAAAGTCTACGACGTGCTGGCCTACTGCCCGGACCTGATGGATATGCACCAGTACAAAACGCACGAGGCCATAGGCATTCCCTATGAGCTTCCCATCTCCTGGATCAAGGGCTTCCAGTGGGCCGACGCCGCGAGCGAAGAACGGTTCTTCGACATTCATCAATTTCGGGACCCAAGCTGATGACCACCCGCCTACGCTGGTCGCACATCGACACCGCCGCAGAGTGCATGTCCCTCTGCACGCCGCAGACCCCGCGCTGGATCTGGAAGCTGATGTACTCGGCCCTGCGGGGCTACCGCAGGGCGATGTGGGCACAGATGTACGGCGGTAAGATTGGGACCATCTACGGAGTGCGCGTGATCCCCTCGCACTATGGCAAGTCACCCACCGCCTGGAGCACCCCATGAGATTCTGTCCCTACCACAAGATCGAACACGACGACGCGGCGTTCTCCGGCAAGAACCGCTACTGCCGGGCCGGGCTCAACGAGTACCGGCGCAAGTCCCGCGTGAAGCGGGCCGAGAAGCGTGCGGCCTTCCTGGCCGAGGGCGCACCGGCCTGCCCGGTCTGCAACAAGGAGCCGATCCTCCGCAAGAACGCGCACCGCTGCCGGACCTGCATCGACTCCAGGCGGTTCCTCTGCCCCTGCGGCCGGGTGACCAGCAACCCGACCTGCGGGAAGTGCCGCCACAAGAAGGCCAAGGCCGCCCGGGCGGAGAAGCGTGCGGCCGTCCTCTCCCGCGGCGTGAACGTGGTGACGGGCACGGGGGAGTGCGCCCAGTGCGGTGCGCGGCTCCACCGGGACCCCGCCGGGAACATCGACGTGAGGCACGACTGTGGCTAACCTGAACGCGGCAGCCGAAGAACGCCATCGCAAACAGGAACTCAAGAAGTGCTTGAAGTCCTCGTACTACCTTGCGAAGGAGTACCTCAGCTACGACCTCCTGACCGATTGGCACAAGGTCCGCATGGACTACTTCGACGCCAACCGCGGAAAGAGGTACATGCTTTGGCTCGCCCCGCGTGGTCACTACAAGACCACCGAGGTCGTGGCCGAAGTCATCCGCGACATCCTGTACGATCCGACCAAGTCCCATCTCCTGACGCACGCCTCCGCAGAGGAGGTCATGAAGAACGTCGAGGAGATCGCGTGGCACTTCACGCACAACAAGAAGCTCCGCTGGCTGATGCCGGACATCATGCCGGTCTTTGCCGACGACAACTTCTTCAAGGTCACCCCGTCGCCGCACTTCAAGATCAAGTGCGACAAGTTCATCAAGCAGCCCACCGTGCGCGGCGCGCAGGCGGGCAAGGAGATCACGGGCTCCCACATCAACGGCACGATCTGGCTTGACGACATCGTGGGCGAGAAGACCATCGCAAGCTCGACCGGCATGGCCGACATCCGCAAGTGGTACCGCTCGACGATCAACAACGTGCTCCAGCGGGACCAGGGCGGCAAGGTCCGCGGACGCGGCACGCGCTGGCACCTGGACGACTTCTGGAACGACTGCCTCAACTCGAAGAACTGGATCTGCATGGTAGACGCCTGCCTCGTGGACGAGAACGGCGCGCCGGACTGGAAGGGCGAGTCGGTCCTCTTCCCGATGGACGAGTTGATGGAGAAGCTCGAAGAAGTCGGGCACGTCGAGTTCGCCATGCAGATGATGAACCAGCCCCTCACCGAGGAGATGCGGGCGTGGCGCACCGAGGACGAGAACACGTGCGTCTTCGAGGACGTGCCCGAGGGCGTCAACATAGTCCTCTCCGACCCGGCTCCCAAGGGCGCGGGCGCGGTGGACAAGGAGATGCAGAAGAAGCGCGGCGGCGAGGGCGACTACTGGGCCATCACCGTCGTCCGGTTCGTGAAGCGCGGCAAGCGCCTCGAACGCTACCGCCTCGAATCGTGCCAGTCCCGCACGTGGACCTGGGACGAGGGCGTAGACAAATGCCTCGACTTCTGCGAGAAGTGGGGCACCAAGTACATCCTGATCGAGGAGGGCTCGCAGAACCGCGGGATGCACGAGTCGAAGGTGAACGAACTCGCCCGCAAGCGCGGCCTGCCGAAGATGAAGTTCATCAAGACCAAGTCGTTCACCAAGGGCAAGACGTGGCGGCACGCCCAGCTTGCCGGGCTCAACTCCACCGAGGAACTGATCTTCGTGACCGACCTCGACGACGAGGGCACACAGAAACTGCTGATGGACCAATGCCGGGACTTCCCACAAACACGATTCGACGACCTGATGGACAGCCTCTCGTTCTGCACCGACCCGGCGGTGCTTGAGATCGCGCCAAAGGCCGAGAAGTTCCTGGCGAAGCTGACGCGGAAGAAGAAGCCTGCCTGGAAGCGGAGATCACGATATGTCTACTGAGTGCTCCATGCCGGACTGCCGAGACCCGATCCACAGCCAGGGGCTGTGCGACAAGCATCGGAAGCGGTACGAGCGGCACGGGAACCCCTACCTCACGCGGAAACCGCGGTGCAGCACGTGCGCGGCGATCTGGCGGGTCATGCAACGACCGGGCCGGACGCACCCGCAACTGATTGACAAGTTCACCGACATCTGGCTGCTGTTCCACGCTGGCTCGACGTACGTGCTGGTGGACCGGGACGCCGAGGGGCGGGAGTATCCCCTCGACATCAAGGAGGAACCGTGCGACGAGCTTTGCTAGTCATGGGCCACGGCCGGGGTGCGACCTCGTTCGCCAACGCATGGCTCAACCACAACGGCATCGAGACGCGCCACGAGGCCCTCGGGCCGGACGGGATCGTGGACAGTGGTATGTCAGTGCCGACATACCCGATCCGCCAGGGCCTCTACGCCGGGCTGAAGCGGGACGAGATCGACTTCGACCACAAGCTGACCGTCGTCCGCAACCCGTGGAAGACCATCGCCACGTACTACACCGTCGAGCACCCGGACGCCATCTGGCTGCACGAGCCGCACATCTCGCTGGAGGAAGCCGGGCACGACGAGCTGTCCGCCACCTGCCTCTCAGTGGTCCGCTGGACGCGCTCGGCGCTGGCCTACGGCCCGACGTACATCCGCGCCGAAGAGTGGAACGTGAACGCCCCCCAGTGGCTGGTGAACCAGGGCTTTGCCGACCGCGACTGGCTGCCTCTCCCGGCGAACCTAGTCAACCACCAGAAGGGCAGGCGCTTCACCCGGGAAGAGATCATCGGCCGCGTCCCGGCCAGCATCGCGCAGGAAGTCAAAGAGTTCGCGGAGGAACTCGGATATGAGTAAGCTCAAGAACCCGGCCCTCAAGGTCATGTCTCACGTCTCGGCCGACTTGAAGGTTGGGGTTGTGATCCCGGTCTACAACTACATCAGCAACACGAACCTCGCCCAAGCGCAGTACACCATCGAGCAGTGCAGCGACCTGCCGTACCAGCTTTCGCTGGGGATCGGCCCGCAGTGCGTGGCCAAGAACAGGCTGAAGGGCGAGGCCCGACTGGACCCCTCGATCCGATACGTCATCCAGATGGACGATGACGTGCTGGTCCCGCCGGGCTTCATGTCGAAGCTGCTCTCGGTCCTGCTCTCGCAGGACGGCGTCGGCGCAGTCAGCGCGGTGATGTACGGTCCCCGCGGCGAGGCGCAGAACGACCTGCACCCGGACCGCGTCCCCGTGGGCACGGTCAAGGAGTGCCTGCCGCCCGGCACGTGCTTCATGTACGACCGCGAGAAGACGCCCATCGCCTGGGACCCCGCGTACCAGGGCAGCCAGTGGGAAGACACCGACGCGATGATGCAGGTCCGCGCCGCGGGTTTCAAGACGGTCGCCTCCGGCAACGTGCAGATCCTGCACAAGAACAGTTGGTCCGAGAACAAGTGGTGGAACGAGAACAAGGCCCACTTCCAGAGCAAGTGGCCGGGGGTCGTGCCATGACCCCGCTGTTGTCGATTCTCTGCATCAGCGCCCGGCCGTCCTTCCTCGACCAGCAACTGCTGAAGGCCGTCTATGGGGCGAGCTACAGCAACCGCGTCGAGTTCCTCCAGATCCAGGACAACAACTGGACCAGCCTCGGGGACAAGTGGAAGGCCGCGTTCAACCTGTCACGAGGAGAGTATGTCATGCGTGTGGACGACGACGACATCGTGCATCCGCAACTGCTTCCCCTCGTGATGCCCCACCTCGATGGCAAGAACGACTGCGTTACCTTCAACGTGGCGTGTATCCCGTCGCACACCGCGGGGTCGCTCTGCCGCGTAGACCCGATGTTCGAGGTGCAGAACGAGTGGGTCGAGGACGGCTCGGTGCAGTACCGCTCGTGGACGCACCTCATGCCAACACGGCGAGAACTGTTCGCGGGCATCGACTGGCCGAACACTTCGCTGGGCGAGGACGAGACAGTCGCGGAGCAGATCCGCGGCAAGATCGGCCCATACAAGTGCCTCGACCAAGTCCTGTACTACGCCTTCCCTCTCACGAATAGCCCACTGCGGCGAAAGAGGCATCCTCGCTATGAGTAGAACATCTGACACCCTGGTGGTCCTGCCGACCTGCCGGGGCTACACCATCCCGAAACAGACGATCAAGGTTGACTGGTGCGTGGTCCACGACCAGCACGAGTGGCCAGTGGAGGTAGAGAATGACGACGACGTGCGGGGGCGGGTGGCAGCACCCGAAATGGGATCTGGCCCCGATGCCGGAGGACGACAAGCCGCCGAAGAAGATCCCGGTAGAGAAACCTTCCGCCCCGGAAGCATCTACCACATCGCCGCGCCCCGCCCGGAAATCTACGGCGAGCGCACCAGCGCCATCCGCCAAGCCGGTTTGGATTACGGATACCGAGAAGGTTATCAGTACGTGCTCACGGTGGATGACGACTGCACGCTCCCGCGTGACTGGGCTGAGCAGCACGTCAAGGCGCTGGGCGGTCTGGTTCCTGTTGTCAACAACACTGTCCCTGGTTATGTCATTCGTGGGCTGCCCACTGATTATCGGGTTCCCGTTGGCATCAGCCATGGTCTATGGAGCGGGGTTCTTGACTACCCGGCGTGGTGGCAACTCAGTAACGACCCCGGACCCGTCGAAATAGAGAACACCGGCTGGCGGCCCATCCGCTCGCCATTCCCGATGTGTGGAATGAACGTCGGCTTTCGCCGCGAGGTGCTCCCGGCCGTCTACTTCCAGCATACCTTCAGGAGGCACGATGACATCTTCGCGGGCTGGGTGGCCCAAGTGGCTTGCGGTATCCACGGTTACGGCTTTGTTAACGGCGGGGCTGTGGTGCAGCATGACCGTGCGTCGAACGCGGAAGAGAACCTCAAGAAGGAAGCGCCTGGAGATCGCGTCAACGGTGCGCTCGTGTCGCACCTCGCTGGATTCACTCACGGCTGGGGAGACATGGCGGGCACTTTTGCTCTCCTTGCTTCTCACGTTGGACGACTTCGTGTCGGCAATCCTGAATCGGATAGACTCATTCAAAAGTACGCGGCGTCGATGATGGCGTGGCAAAGGAGAAATAGAACATGATCGGAGAACGCAGAGACCTTGGTCCCGTCGAGAACGGCCCGGCCTCCACAGAGAACCAGGACGTAGAGATCCAGGCCGAGGACCAGATTTACGGAATGCCTTTCGAGGAGCTTCAGAAGCTCGTTCGGAAGATCCTGGTGGTCATCATCCACCGGCAGAACGAGGGCATCCACCACGACCTCGTGTCGGCGGTGGGCATGTGGGCCCGGCTCGGCATGGCCGTGTCGATGATCCGCGACCCGCACGGCGGCTTCGTGGAGATCACGCGGGCCAGCATCGTGAACACGTTCCTGGAGTACCGGGAGCGCAACCCCAACATCGAGTACGTCGTCATGATCGACGCCGACGAGGCCATCGACCCCTCGGCCCCGCTGCTCCTGGCCCGCTGGGACAAGCCGGTGGTCTCCGGGATCATCTGCGGGTACAACTCGAAGCACGGGATCTTCGCCTGCTTCACCGCGGAGGACGAGAACGGGATGCCGCGCTTCCCCTGCGCGGCCAACGGCACGAAGCTCCCGGCCGAAGGGCTCGTCAAGGCGTATCAGGTAGGCACCGGCCTCCTGTGCGTCCGGTACGACGTGTTCGAGACCATGCGCTCGAAGGGCATGGAGCCGTTCGCCCTGGACGATTGGACCCGCAAGAACAGCTTTGCGGAGGGTGTCCTGAAGAAAGGCGAGGACATCTGCTTCTCCGAACGCTGCGAGGAGCTTGGATTTGAGCGATTCGTGGATACCTCGGTCCACGGCGGCCACCAGAAGGTGATTCAGATCGCTTGGCCGCAGTCCCAGATCGACGAGAAGGTCTCGCCGGACGAGTTTGTCACCAATCGGAAGGATTATGGGGGCTAAGTACCCCATTTAGGTACGGTAATACCCCATTGCACGGTAAAAGGGACGGCTTTACCGTGCAGTAGGGGGTTCCTCCGGGGAAATACCCCAACTGTCCCACGATTTAGGCCCCGAAAGGGGCCTATTTTGTTGCAAACAAGGGGTTTTGAGCACCCAAAATCGGGACACTCCGTATAGGGTGGAGGCGCGAAGCCCGTTTTGCGCCGTTTCAGGGAGTTTTCATGGGTATTCCGAACGCCAAAGACGCGAAGCAGCACATGACAAGCTGGATCGCGGGAGGCCAGCGCCTCATCGACGATAAAGTCGAGGTTTGGCGGGAAATCATGGCCAATGTTCTCGTGACCCCGTACGCGGACGAGGGCCTGTCAACTCAGAACCCGTTTGGAAAGGCCCGTGACCGCGATGTTCGGAGTTTGGTCCTCAAGGACCCCGAATCCAGCCAAATCGCGGAGACGTTCCGGGCCAACATGATGGGAACCCTCTTCTCGGACGCCGAGGGGAAGTACATCGTGGCCGAACCCCGCGGCTACGAGGACGCCATCAAGGCGAAGACGGTGACGGCCCTCCTCCGGTACGACTTTGGTCTGCCGGGCGTGATGCGGACCCTGTCCGAGGCGATGCTCGACCTCGCCATGTTCGGCACCGTGGTTCTGGAGACCCCCTGGTCCTTTGTCGAGAGAAACGTCCTTGTCCGCACCGTCGAAGAGACTGCGGGCATTTCTTTTGACACCGAGGAGCGGGCCGACATCGTCGTGTACGACGACCCCGAGATCAACCAGATCGACCTGATGGACTGGTACCCCGACGTGGACGAGACCCGCATCGAGAAGATGCGCGGCGCTGCGAAGGGCTTCCGGATGATTCCCTCCGCGGCCCGGGCCTTGGCCGAGGACGACGAGGACGGCGACCACACGTACGACCCAGAGGCCGTCGAGCGCGCCATCCACCGGTGCAAGAAGGCCGCCATGGATGCCTCCGAGACCCGCAAGCGGGACGTGCGGCACCGAAGAGATTCAGCCACCTTCGACTTCGATGAGAACCTCACGGAGATGAAGGGCTACGAGTATTGGGGCGAGGTCAGTTTCAAGTCGAAGGACGGCATCCAGCGCCGGGTCATCACCATGCTGAACGACGTGATCGTTCGCAACGAACCCTGGCCGCTGACCGATCCCGACCTGCCATTCCACGTCTTGGTAATCAACCCGGTTAAGGGCCGCCACTACGGTAAGGCTCCGGCAGAGGTAGTCCGCTTCTCGCAGGACTTCGCTGATGCTATGCTCATGTTGATTGCCGAGGCGACCGTCCGCATGGTCCACCCGCCGATTGCCATCGACCTCTCGAAGGACGTGGACCCCTCGGCGGTGCGCGCCTGGGAGCCGGACTCGATCATCGCCGTGGACGGTGACACCAACGGTGCCGTCAACACGGTGGATTACGGTGCTCGCGTGTTCGAGGGCACGAACTTCCAGAACAACCTGAAGCAGCAGATGCGCGAGGGCTCGGGTGCCCTCGGGGCCGCGCAGGGCCTGGGCCTGGGCATCAACCGTGCCAGCGCCACCGAGGCGGCCGGTACGATGCAGAAGGCCATGACGCAGATCGAGGCCGCCGCGCAGTTGCTTGAGAAGGACGGCCTGCCGCAGATCGCACGCGGCCTACTCCGCCGGAACCAGCAGTTCCTCGACGACAACGAGGCCCTGGTCGAGCGCGTGGGCGAGCTTCCCGAGAGCGCGTGGATTGGCGACATCATGGGCGACTTCGACGTGGCCTTCGTAGGCTCGCGGAACGCCGTCAACAAGCAGATGAAGCTCCAGGCGTACGACCGCTTGATCGGAATGGCGCAGGCCATGCCGGAGCAGTTCTCCCGGGTTCCGATGGACAAGGTCCTGGCCGACCTGTTCGGGGACGTGCTCCAGCTTCCAGAGGTCGCCGCTATCTTCGCATCTCCGGAAGACCAGCAGCAGGCCATGATGCAGAACATGCTTTTGAAGATCGCGCAGCAGCGCGTAGGTGGGCCGCCTGGTAACGGCGTGCCCCAAACGGGACAGGCACCCGGCCTCGGGACAGAGCAGGCCGCGGGAGCGATAGCTGAGGAGGATCTGTAGTGGGGAAGTTTGCGGAGGCGGTGCTTGGCTTGAGGAAACCAGCCAAGACCAAGGTTGAGAAGCAAACGAAGAACAGGGCCTATGAAATCCGTACGATCAACGATACGGAATACTTCAAGGACCTCATCGCGCAGATGGAAGCTGTCGCCAACACGCCGGTCCAGGTCGCCGTACACGTGGCCATGATCGAGCAAGTAGGTAAGCAGAACGCCTACCGCGAACTCCTCCAGGTGCTCAGGAAGGACCTGAGTACGGCTGAGAGGATGATCGCGGAGGACCAGCAACGCCAGCGGGGACGCTGAGCGTAGGAGAGCACGATGGCCGGAAAGCAACTGCCGGGAGGCAGCAGGATCGAACAGGACCTGACCGCATACGAGGACCTCACGGACGAGGAACTCGAAAAGATCATGGCCGGTAAGATGGCCGACCCGGGCGCAGAGCCCGAGGAAGAAGAAGAGGAGGAAGCCGAGGCGGACCCGGAAGAGGAAGCGGACGCCGAGGATGAAGATTCCGAGGAGGAAGAGGACGAGGCCGCGGACGAGCCCGACGAGGACGACGCGGAGCCCGAGGCGAAGGACGACCCTGACGGGGAAGAGAAGCCGAACCCCCTCGAAGCGCGACTGGCTCAGTTGGAACGCCGACTGAAGATCGAGGCGCTCGAAAGACAGAAAGAAACCGCCGCCCGAGAACGCGCTGAGCTTCTGGCCAGCAAGAACGCGGGTCGCGCAGGATTCCTCAAACAGCAGTTAGAGAAATCTGGGAAAGCTGCCGCCAAGCCGCAGGGGAAACCCGAGGATGGCGACGAGAGCGAGGCCCAGTGGGATGCGCCCCAGGAAGAGGTGCAAGCCCAGGATGACGCAGAGCAGTCTCCCGCACGAGACCCGCGCTGGGATGAAGACCGGCAGGAACTCATCAAGATCGCCGTGAACGACGAGGGCTTCAAATTCGCCCAAGAGCGTGCCGACGAACTTCAGGAATTGCCGGACACCTTCAACTCACGGTTGCAGGAACTCGTGGCCGAGGCGACTGTCCCCTACCGGGAAGTCTTCCGCACGTCTTCGATCAAGACGGTCCGTAAGCTCGCACGGTCGCTGTTCAGCACCGCCTACGCTACGGCCCTCATCGAACATGCGGACGAGAAGACCGCTGGGGCGACCACGCGCAAGGCAGAAAGCGTGGCTAAGTCCAAGCGTCGCAAGAAGAAGGCTGCCATCTCCAAATCCGGGCGAGGTGCGAAACCCAAGGCCAAGCCCAGCAGCTACGACGACATGAGCGACGAGGAACTCGAAGCAGAGTTCAAAGCCGAATTCGGTGAGAACTACAACGCTCGACGAGACAGCCTCCTGTCGTAAAGTCGTCCCAAGGAAAACGAAATGGCTTTTAACACTACCATCAATACGTCGCTCCTGACGACCTACCTGATCCGGAAGTTCATTCCGGCTCTGGAGAAGGATCTTCAGATGCAGCGTTTCACCACCAAGGCCATGGTGCCTGCTGGTGAGGGCAAGATCGCCCGCTTCAACGTGTTCTCTTCGACCGGCGGCAACATCTCGGCGATTTCGCCGGAGGGTTCCGCGACCGCGAACGAGATCACCACGCTAACCACGGCACCGACGAACGTGACCATCGCTGAGTACGGCGAGTTCATCAAGATGACCCGTCTCCAGGATCTCGCGGCCGTCAAGGGCACGAGGGACGAGGTTTCGAGTCGGCTGGGCTATCAGGCGGCCCTGACCGTCGATAAGCTCGTCCGCAACGTGGCCAAGGGCACGTCCAACATCAGGCTGGCCAACGGTGCCACCACGCTCGCGGCCACGGACACCCTGTCCGCCCGGGACGTGATCTCAGCCGGTCTTGAGGATCTGGCGAGTGCCGACGCCGCGGGTCTCCGTGGGGTTCCCGGGCACCCGGACGCTGAGTACGCGGCCGTAATCCACCCGGAACCGGAGTCCGACATGGTCTCCGAGGCCGCCACGTCCACCAACAAGGTGGTCTGGTCTGAGATCGTGAAGCACGTTCCTGGCTCCATGGCTCAGGAAAAGCTCATCAAGGGCTCCATGGGCTCCCTCTACGGCACCGCCTGCTACCGCTCGCAGAACATCGACACCGCTGTTCTGACGAACACCATCACCGCCTACTCGAACCTCGTGTTCGCAGAGGGTGGGGTTGGCGCAGTCGCGCTCGAAGACATGGACCCGGTCATGTACGTCAACACGCCGTCCTCGGGCGACGTGGGTAACCCGTACCGGAACTTCTCGACCATCGCTTGGCACGTGTTCTTCGGAACCGCGCTGATCGACGCGGATCGGGTCGTCCGGCTCTATTCCGCGAAGTAAGCTCTGCGGGCTTCGGCCCGCGGTTCCTCCGCACCCCGGTGAGGGGCCGGGTTCTCCCGGCCCGGCCCCAAACCACTTGCCACGGGAGGGCAAGCATGTCAGTCTTTCAAGCGATACACGACTTCGGCCGGTTCATCCCGGAAGCCAAGATGAAGGCCGCCCTGCGGAACCTGAACCCCGGGTTCCATTTTGACGTTGGAGGAAACCTGGAGTACCCGCACCCGCAGATGGAGAAGCGCCAAGGCGTTTGGTTCAATGGGAACCACATCTGTTCGATGGACCGCGGGAACCTTCCAGAGTACAAGATTTGGATGTTGGAACCAGGAGTCGAAGACATCTCCTGGACCGACATCGAGAAGCACGACGACGCGCAGATTGCCTACATGGAGATCCTGCCGACCGACCCCACGTACCCCGAGGCGTGGCTGGCCTTCGAGGCCAAGCGCGACGGGTACCACATGGACCTCAACGGTCGGCTGTTTCACTATCGGGCCTGCGTACCCTCGATGACCCCCTCGTACATCGAGTACGTCGGTTGGAGGCACACACTCCACCGGATACTGCAAAAGCAGATCCCGGGTGTGACACGTGAGGCGCTCTGCCAAGCACTGGGACTGAATGTGCATACGGCTCGATTCAACGAGAAGATTGCACACATGTTGCCGAACACGTAGGAGCGTTCCATGGCCGTTACCCCCGGAAACGCCAGCCAGACCCCGGCTGGGCGCACTCTCACCACCCTCAAGACCGAGATCGCTCGCTTCGTGAAGTCCCCGAACTCCACGGAGATCCTTGGCGTGGCCGGTGATGGTGTCGAGGACGCGATTCGCTTTCTGAACTCCCGCCCCTGGGAATTCAACCTCACGTCCGAACTCATTACGCTGGTCGCGGACCAGAAAGAGTACGACATCGACGCGACGGTCAAGCTGCCGCGCCACCTGGAGGCCCTCGACTCCAGCGACGTGGCCCGGGTACGCATCCCCTACGTCCCCCCGAAGGACTTCATCTCCGCCTTCCAAGACCGCACCAATTCAGGCAACCCGCTGGCCTACACCGTCCTGAACCCGTACAACTACGGGCAGTTGACGTTCAGCAAGGCCCCGTCCTCGGCCTACGTGGCGCAGTACCCCAAGGTCCGCCACTGGTTCTACCGGTACATCCAGTTCCCGGCATCGGACGCCGACGTGATCGACGTGCCGAACGACGTGGAGCGCGTCCTGGCCTGGAAGGCCAAGCTGTACGTGGCAGAACTCTACGGCGCTGACCGGCATATTGCCGTTGCCCGGGCGAACTTCAAAGAGGCGTACGACGAACTCAAGAAGCAGCACCGCCGGGACGACACGGACTGGGCACGCGGCGTAGGCTATTAAGGGGCACCCATGGGACTCAAGACCTTTGTCTTCAACCAGGGGCTCAACACCGCGGCGGACCGCTCGATGCTCGCCCCGGGCGAGTTGCAGACGGCCATCGGCGCGTACTACAAGCCCGGCGACACCACCCGCCTGTGGAAGCTGGCGGGCCGTTCTGCATACGGCACCCTGGCATCTGCCTCCCGCATCAACACCATCGCCCTCTTCAAGTATGATACGGCCGCGAATGACAAGCTCATTGTCTACTCGGCCGACGGGGTGCTCCACACTTCGGCGCTGACCACAGCGACCACCGGCTCATTCACGACGCTCACCACGGGCCTCAACTCCCTGGGCGGGCTCCTGGGCTGGGTGCATTACGACGACGTGTGGTACCTCGGCAACGGCGTGAGCCCGAACTACGCCTACGAGAGCGACGGCACGTTCCGCCTGATGGGCATGAAGCGCCCCTCTGCTGGCCCGACCGCTGTTGCTTCCGCCGGAACCGAGACCGTGCGCGCCACCGTGGCCGCGGGCAACGACTGGCAAAACAAGTCCGCTGTCCTCGACCTGGACAAGGCCACGTTCGCATACGTTACCACGGACACCTTCAACAAGACCCCCGACGCGCTCGTGCTGTCCAGCTTCACCTCGAACTCCGGCACGGATCGGGTTCTGAGCATCAAGCTGAGCATGGACACCGCTGCGCCCACCGACGGGTCCGGCTCGGCACCCTCGCCTAGCTCGACCATGGAGCAGAGCATCAAGATCGAGTACGACGACGGCCTGGGCGGCGGGTACATCACGATCTACGACGCGACGACCGCAAACCCGAAGCCACTCAGCACCTTCACGTACGCCATTGCGGACAGCGTGGACACCGCGAGCATGTTGGTGCGTATCACCTTCGCTGCGGAGCGGGCGCTCTTCAACCCGACCACGACCCTGCGGATCTACGATTGCCGGTTCACCAACGCGGGTGTGGCGGGCGACTTTAGCACGGACTTCGGCTTCTACTACGCCTACACGGAATACGATAGCAACCGGGACCTGGAGAGCGCGTGGGTTGACTCCGACCTCATTACGCTTGACTCGGAGAACTCGGTCCTGCTGACGCTGCCTTCGGCCCAGGTCAACCCGCTCGCGGATACGTGGCGGGTCTACCGCACGCACGACGGTGGCAACGTCCCCGGCGACCTGCGCCTGATCGCGGAGGTCCCCATCGGGGAGGCTTCGTTCCTCGACACGTTCGACTACGCGGCCGACGAGGCGGGCACCCTGGTGCCGCAGTTCTTGAAGGTGCAGATCACGGAGTCGGTCGCGCAATACTACCCGGGGAGCCTTCCGCCCCCGGCCCTGCAAGCCATGGTCGAGTACCAGAACTTCGTGGTTGGCCTGGGTGAGGACAACCCGCGGACGCTGTACTACAGCCTCCCGGCGTTCCCCGAATACTGGCCGGAGCTTTACCAGATCACAGACTTCCCGCTCCAGGAGCATGACCAGCTTCGCGCCCTCGCGGTGACCGGAGACCTCCTGGTGGTTGGGGCCAAGGAAGCCATCGTCATCGTCAACGGTCTCCCGGAGGTCGAGGCGCAGGCGTACGCCAGCGCATACATGACCCCGCTCCGCGGTGCCCCTGGCTGCGTGGGCCGCTTGGCCATGACCGCGTACTCCCTCGCGGGCGAGCCGCGGGTCGCGTGGATTAGCAAGTTCGGCGTCTACGAGACCAACGGCCATCAGGTGTGGGAACTCACGGGGGCTTTGGACTTCCAGGCGATTGTCAGCGAGGACCTGTCCCGGGCCGTTCTGTACTGG
Organism: uncultured actinomycete; assembly: GCA_942491345.1. Classification (GTDB taxonomy): domain Bacteria; phylum Actinomycetota; class Acidimicrobiia; order Spongiisociales; family UBA5794; genus JAHEEL01. The sequence continues at coordinate 1,868 of CALOAN010000052.1, read as the reverse complement.
GACCGGGAAGACCAACTCCTGTACGCCTCCTTCGACACCGACGGCGACACGTACAACGACCGCTTCCTGACTTTGCACATGGACGCGGAGCACCGGAAGGGCCAGCGCGGAGCGCCGAAGATCACGGGGCCGCACTACGGCAACCTCTCGAACATCATCGGCGGCGTGGTCTCAGCGGACAGTGCATACCACATGTACTCCGCCGACTCGGCTGCGACCGGCAAGGTGTTCAACGAGAAGGTCGGCGGCACCGACGCATCGAACTCCTACAACACTCTCTCAGTGCTGCCGTTCGATGTGAAGTCGGCCCGGCTCTACAGCGAGGCGCTGGTCGAATGGGCCGTGGACTTCCCGACCATCCGGCACATGAACTGGGGCGCGACCCCCCTGGCCATCACCTGGACCGTTGGCCGGGACGACATCGGGGAGTCCGATAGCGTGGTCAACACGATCACGATGTCCGCGCAGAAGTCCACCAAGTTCGTGGTGGCCCGAAGCGGCGAGTGGCACGAGATCCGGTTCGTTCACCTCGGTGACACGACGACCGGCGGCCTCACGCACATGCAGTTTGAACTCACGCCAATGGGCGAATCAGGCGACACACAGGACAGCTAATGTCAAGTAAACCCATCAGACACGGCAACTGGGGCGTGATCGAAAGCGAGGCTGGGCCAAGCACGGCACAGATCATCCGGCGCATCGTTCAGGCCCTGAATGTCGGTGGCGGCGGCAGCGGAAGCGGTGCAGGCGGCGGGGGTGTGAACAACTTCTTCACCCTGGCCAACGCCAAGCACGCGCACAAGCACGCCTCTGGTGGGAGCACTCTGCCCAACACCGGCTCGGACCCCCTCGCTCCGTACCTGTTCACGTGGACCAACGCACACACCTTCGAGATGGCCGTCGTGGATCGCGTGCCCATCACGATGAAGCGCGTCGCGGACCAGACCGGCGACTTCATCTTCGTGCAGGACGAGGAGGCGAACGAAGCCTTCGAGATGAACTCGGACTTCCAGGTCAGCATCGGTGCTCCGGCTGGCAAGGGCTCGGCCCTGAACGTCAAGCAAATCAGCCTCTCCAACGCGGGCGGCACCGGCAAGGACCCCAGCGAACTCACCTCCCTGGTAGGCGACCTGCGCGTGTGGCTCCGTGCCGAAGACATCACGGGCATGAACGACGAGGACGAGTTCGTTGACAACGACCCGGATTGGATCGACCACGCCACGACCGTTCCCGGCAACGGCAACCAGAACTCTCCCGTAAGTGCCGTTCCCCCGTCCACCGATGGGCCGAACTACTACGCCGGGAGCAACGCGCTCGGGCTGAATGGCTACCCGACGGTGCAGCGGTCCCTGGCAGCGGACAACAACACGGCCTTTGGTGTGGTGGACGCGGAGTGGGGCGTGAACGCCTCCTGGACCACCATCGTCGTCCACCGGGCTTCGACCACGAACTCGTTCATCATGGGGCATATCGGCGCGAACGCGGAGGGCCTTCAGTTTCCCAGCACGTCTGCGAGCGCACAGGCTTCGGTCTGGTCCACCGGCTCACAGTCGCTCATCGGCTCGACGTTCGACAACTCGGCTGGCCTGTACGGCAGCGACAACTGGCACATCGGGGTCTTCCACAGTGACGGCGTGAACATCGACTACCGGCACGACGGCGTCGAGCAGGGCTCTGTTGTGGCCGGTATCGGCACCGGCAGCGTGTACCTGTTCCAGGCCAAGACCGCCGGGGGCTACGGCTCGACCAAGGGCTCGGGTGTTGTCGAGGTCATCCACTACCTCACGGAACTCTCGACCGCACAGATCGAGTCCATCGAAGCCTACCTGATCGACAAGTATTTCACCGGCACCTCCGATGTGATGGAG
>CALOAN010000051.1:0-1799 GCA_942491345.1 uncultured actinomycete | reverse complement strand
GATGGAGGCGCGGAGGTCACCAGCGAGGGAGTTCAGCTCGGTAGCAGCAGCCGCCGCCTGCTTGGACCCCACCGCATACTGCCGCGACACATCAGCAACCTGACCCATCGCCGACACCACCTGCTCAGACGCCGAACGCTGCTGCTGCGTCGCAATACTGATCTCCTTCGCAGCCGTCGTCGTCTCATCCACCATCCCCGAAATCCGCTCCAACGCCCCCACCACATCCCGCGCCAACGCAGACCCCGCATGAACCTCCCGCGACCCCTCCTCAGAAGCCAAAATCGTCGCGTTCGTCTCCGCCTGAATCTGCGTCACAATCGACTGAATCTGACCAGCAGACTCCTGCGACCGCTCCGCCAACTTCCGAATCTCCGCAGCAACCACCGCAAAGCCACGCCCATGCTCACCCGCACGAGCCGCCTCAATCGCCGCATTCAACGCCAACAAGTTCGTCTGATCAGCCAACTCATCAATCACCTGCAAAATCCGGCCGATCTCCTGACCCTTCTCCCCCAACCCCAACGCCCGAGAAGCAATCTGATCCACCCGCGACGAAATCTGATCCATCGCATCCACCGACGCCGACACCGCCACCCGACCCTGCTCAGCAAACCCCAACGTCTCCGACGCAAACGACGCCACCTGCTCAGCCGTCTCAGCAATCTGAGCCGCCGTCGCCGCCAACTCCTCAATCGTCGCCGACGTCTCCGACACCGCAGACGACTGCTCAGACGCAGCCGCAGCCTGCTCACGAGCAGCCACCAACACCTGCGAAGCAGACACCCCAATCTGCTCCCCACCCACCCGCACCCGAGACACCAAACCCCGCAACGACCCCAACGTATGATCCAAAGAACCCGTCAAATCCGACAACGGATCGCGGTCGAAGCGATCGGCTCGCACCAGGTCGGCGAGTTCGCCGGCGGCGGTCAGGTCACCCTTGGCGGCCTGGTCGAGCGGACCGGTGAGGTCATGCACCCTGGCGGCCAACACCTGGCGTTGCCACATGTTCTGCTCAGAGTCGGCGTACATATGGTTGGCCACTGCGCGGACCAGAAGGAACGCCATCGGAAGAGCCACCAACACTGCGACGGTCGTCGGAAGCCCCTGGACGCTCCAGCCATCGTTGTCGGTGGCTGAGCCCACGGCGCCAGCAACGACGGCAGAGGCGAGGAGAAGACCTGAGATGCCCACCATCAGCGTGGACGCGTAGGCCAACACGACACCGACGACCAACCACGTCGGACTGGCCGTCCCGCCCAGGACGAACGTGCTCGCGACGGTCGCCGCGGCCTGCGTCCACGACCCGAACTGGTCCCAGTGATCAGTCTGGAAGTATGAGTGGCCGTTGAGTGCAGCTCGCCAGGCGAAGGACGTCGCACCGATGGCGATGACAAGCTGGAAGCTGAAGATCCCCCAGCTGAAGACCGGTACGGCCCCCAACCAGTCGGTGGCCCCGGCCCCAGCACGGGTCACGAGTAGCGCGAGCGAGACACAAAGAAGAGTGACACCCCAATGCATGGCCGTAGTCACCAACGCATCGGTGCGCCCGTAAGCCAGGGTGTATCCCTCGCCCCATCCGACCTCTGCCTGGTCCATCAGCTCGTCGGTCGACAAGGCCGGCTCCGCGACCGTCCCCATGCGCACCCTTCCGCCTAGACGCGCACCCCGGCACGCACTGGTACTTCTTGGTCAATTGACTGTCGGTTCTCACGCTCACTGGCTGAAGTTCGCAAGGAGTACATCAAGTACCCGCGCCGCCATGACTGGAGAGCTCGGGATCAATCCTCACGTGG
>CALOAN010000050.1:0-55728 GCA_942491345.1 uncultured actinomycete | reverse complement strand
GCCTCGCATGCGCTCGAACGCCTACCGGAACGGCTACCAGTTGGTTTCGTTGCAGGCGATGCACAACGGCGCGACGACCGCTGGCGTGAAGGAGAACGGCGGCGGATGGCTGTTCTTCGGGCCTCATGGACAGCCAGTCGCCGTTCCTGATGGCCAACGCCGACACCGTCTGACTAGATCTTCGTGATCGACCTGACGGACGGGCCGATGGTCATCGAAACACCGCCTGACGCCCTCGGCCTCTTCGACGATTTCTGGTTCCAGCACGTGATCGACTTCGGTCGGCCCGGTCCGGACCGCGGTGCGGGCGGCAAGTTCCTCATCCTCCCGCCGGGCTACGACGGCCCCGTTCCCGACAGCGGCTATCACGTTGCAGGCAGCACCACGAACCTGGTGATCGCGTTCGGCCGCAGCTTCATGGTCGACAACGACCCCGCTCCAACCGTGGCGACGATCAAGGACCACCTGAAGATCTACCCGTATCCGCAGGGCGGGTACGGCACGAGTGTCGCCACCCTGCTCGAGGGCGGCCCGCTGCCCAGCAAGCCGGCGGAGATCAAGCCGATCGACTACGTCGAGGGAACCGGGCTGGTGATCAACACCGTTCCGCCCAGCGACGAAACGTTCTTCGACCTCCTGAACCAGGTCGTGCAGGAGCAACCCAGTGGCACGCTCTCGCTCGAGATCACGGGGTCGTTCGCGGCGATCGGCATCGTGAAGGGCAAGAAGTTCCAGCCCGATGCTCGGATGAAGGAGCTGTTGAAGGATGCCGCAGCATTGGGAGATGCCACTGGGCGAGCATTGGCCTGGCGTTTCCGCGACGAGGACGGTCTCGGCTACTACCCCGACTCCGCATGGATGAACGGGCTGTTCGTCGGGGGCTCGGGCTTCCAGACGCCTCCCCCCGAAGTCAAGGACGGCCAGATCGTCCCGTACGCGCCGACGGGCTATCGGACTCTGAACGCCCGCGACTGGTTCTTCTACATCGCCACCGGGGTCACCCCGGCGATGTGCATGAAGCTGACCGGCATGGGTTCGCAGTACCTGGTCGCTTCCTACGACAGCAACAAGCAGTACTTCGACGGCGCGAAGAACTACAAGTGCACGCTGCCGGCGAACATTCCGGAGGCCAACTTCTGGTCGTTCACGGTCTATTCCAACCAGACCCGTTCGATGCTCCAGACGCCGCAGCGTTTCCCGCGTGCGGGTAGCCAGTCGTTCCCGAGCCCGGCCGCCGTGGCCAATGCCGACGGAACGTTCGACATCTACTTCGGCCCGCAACCCCCGGTCGGCAAGGAGTCGAACTGGATCCAGACGATGCCCGGCAAGGGCTGGTTCACGATCCTGCGGCTCTACAGCCCGCTCGAGCCGTTCTTCGACAAGAGCTGGAAGGTCGGCGAGATCGAAGAGATCAGCTGACACGACGACCGGGCCCCCGACCGGTCGGCCCCGAGCACGCACACCGTGCCTGCTCGGGGCCGTGCCGGGCGGGCCGCATCGCCGAGTTCGAGAATCTGTACCGAGGAGTCGCAACACCATGTCCTACGACGCAACGACTGCAACGGGCGACGCAAAGAGTTCGTCCCCCAAGGCGGTGCCGACCGCACCGAGCAAGATGCAGGTCTGGTTTCCGGCCGGTGTCTGGCTCCGAAAATACGACTGGGGCAAGAACACCGTCGGCGACCTGATCGCTGCGGTCAGCGTCGCGGCGCTGTTGATTCCCGAATCGATGGGCTATGCCTCCGTCGCCGGCGTGCCGTCGCAGGTCGGTCTCTACGCCGCGCCCCTCGCGCTGATCGGCTACGCCCTGTTCGGTGGGTCGAAGCTGCTGGTGTTCGGGGCGGCCGGTTCCGTGGCTGCGGTGGCCGCGAGCGTTGTGGGCGGGTTGTCGGGCGGCGACCAGGACACCGCCACCGCGATGACCGCTGCATTGGCACTCACTGCGGGCGTGGTGTTCCTCGTCGCTGGGCTGGTGCGGATGGGGTGGGTCGTGAACTTCATCTCGAAGGCGGTGATGGCGGGGTTCATCACCGGCATGTCGATCCAGATCATCGTCGGGCAGCTCCCCAAGTTGTTCGGCGTCGACGGTGGTGACGGCAACAGCTTCGAGAAACTCTGGTCGGTGGTGTCCGACATCGGCGACTGGAATTGGACCGCCACCGTCGTGGGCGTCGGATCGGTGTTGCTGATCTTCGCCATCCAGAAATTCATCCCGAAGCTCCCGGCCGCACTCACCGCGGTCGTCGTGACGTCGGTCTACGTCGCTCTCGCCGACCCCGACATGGACCTCGTGGCAGAGATCCCCGAGGGGCTTCCGTCGTTCACCATTCCGAGCGGCATCTCCGGCTCGGACTGGTTGACGCTGCTCCTCGGAGGAGCGGTCGTCGCGCTCGTCGGGTTCTCCGAAGGATGGGGCGCCTCAGCGGTGATCTCGAAGAAGACCCACGACGACCTGAGCGTGAACCAGGAGTTCCGGGCCTACGGCGTCGGCAGCCTGGGCGCCGGCATCCTCGGCGGCATGCCCGTCACCGGGAGCCTGTCGAAGTCGTCCGCGGCGATCGGCGCCGGGGCCAAGACCCAGATGTCGAACGTCTTCCTCGCCGGGATCGTGCTGCTGACGCTGGCATTCCTCGCGCCGGCGTTCCAGTGGCTTCCCGAGGCTGCGCTCGGCGCCGTCGTCATCACCGCAATGTGGGGTTCGGCGAGCCCGAAGAAGCTGATCGCGCTCTGGAAGATCGACAAGGTCGATTTCACGCTCGGCGCACTCACCCTTGTGGTCGTGCTGGGTGCCGATCTCCTGCCGGCGATGATCACCGGCATCGTCGCATCGATCATCTACATGATCTACCGGACCAGCTTCCCCGGTGCCGCCGTGCTCGGCCGAGACGCCGACACCGGCGACTTCGAGACGATGCGGTGGCAGTACGGCCACCACAAGGGCTCGATGGACACCGACGCCAAGGAGGTCCCGGGTGTCATCGTCTTCCGCTACAACTCGCCGCTGATCTTCTCCAACTCCGAAGCGTTCAAAGCCGACGCCCAGAACCTGTTGATCGAGGCTGCCGACAAGAACGACTTGCCGAGCACCTTGGTGATCGACTGCGAAGCGATCACCCACTTCGACAGCACCGGTGCAGCCGCGCTGACCTCCACGCTCAGATACGTCCAGCGCTACGACATCGAACTCGCGCTCGCACGACTGAACCTCGGGGCACGCAAACTCCTCGAACTCACCGGCGACCTGGACGAGATCGGCGAGCACCGCATCTTCGACACCGTCCGCAACGCCGTCGATGCGAGCACCGCCAAGACCTGAGCCGCCGACTGCGCCCCCGAGGCACCCCTTTGGCGGATGCGCCGAGCGTGCGAGACGACGAGAGTGAGAGCTGGAACACAACGCAACACCCATCACCAAAGGAGCACATCATGGCATTCTGGGATTTCTTCCTCGTCGTCTTCGTCGCCATCCCGCTGTTCATCTCATGGATCTACACGGTGGTCGACATCTTCATGCGGCCCGACGTGGGCGCCCTCGGCAAGTTCGGCTGGCTGCTCCTCGTCCTGTTCATCCCGATCCTCGGGATGTTGATCTACTTCATCGCTCGGCCCAACTTCATCGAGGTGTGACCATCGGCCGGCGGTGAGCCGCAGCACTCCCATTCCCCACTCAACCAACAACCCACCACCAACAAGGAAGCAGAACCATGTCAGACGAAATGAATCTCATGTTGTACGTCGCGGCGTACAACGATGCCGCGTCGGCGAAGCAGGACTTCGAAAGCCTCAAGGCTGCGGAGGGCGATGACCTCGAAGTCGAAGCCGCCGTCGTGATGAGTCGCGACGCCGACGGCAACGTCGACGTCCTCGAGAAGGGTGACGGCACCGTCGGCGCAGGCGCCGTGATGGGTGGCGGCGTCGGCCTGGTCGTCGGACTGTTCGCCCCGCCGCTGCTCGCCGCGACCGCGATCGGCGCCGGGATCGGCGCGCTGCTCGGTCACTTCACCAAGAAGCACGAGGAAAAGGAACTCGGCGTCGAACTCGACGAGTACCTCCCGCCGAACTCATCGGCGGTCGTCGTCGTGATCGACAACAAGTACCTCGATGGCGTGGAGAAGGCGCTCGACAACTCGAGCAAGCGCATCAACAAGGCAATCGATGCCGACGACTACGACAAGCTCCAGAAGGCGCTCGCGAAGTCGGACGACGAAATCGGCGACGCCGTCGACTCCTGACACCCCCCGCCGGGCGGGTCGCTGCCCCCAGCAGACCCGCCCGGCAGGACCATCTCACGCACACACCCCACACACACCCGCAAGGACAACCAGTTATGGCTACCAAGGGCATCTTCGACGCCAACGGCGCACCACAGTCACAGGACTTCAGCCCGGCCCCCGGGCAGATCACGACCCGGTTCGGGAACCTGGACTTCGTCGGCGGCTACCCGACCGACGACACCGTGCAGAACGTCTACGACGAGCTCGATCTGCAGCGCGCCACCCAGCTCTACCTGGACATGTATCCGGCCCTCTCCATGCACGGCATGCTCACCGGGGTCGTACGCGACTACGGCGCAGCCAGTTGCTCCCATGTGTCGGTGACGGCGGACCGGCTGGACTCCAAGGCGCTCTTCCTGACGGGCAACACCGAGAGCATCTACGTCATGATCGTGGTCGACACGAAGGCCGACGGGCCGACCGTCGTGGAGGTCCCGCCGGGCGTGATGGGACCGCTCGACGATCACACCTTCAAGTTCGTGCTCGACATCGGCCCGACCGGCAAGGACGAAGGCAAGGGCGGCAAGTACCTCGTGCTTCCGCCGGACTACGACGGCGACGTACCCGACGGCTACTTCGTGTTCCGTTCACCGACCTACGTCAACTTCTCGTTCATCCGCGCCAACGCCGCCGAGGTCGGATTCGGCGACAAAGCGATGAAGTTCATTCGTGAGGGCTGCAAGGTCTATCCGCTGTCGACCGGCCCCCGGGAGGGGCACTACACGAACGTCTCCGGTGTTCCGATCAACACGCTGGTTCCCGAGGACGGTTCGGCGTTCGAGTGGATGCATCAGATCATCAACTACGAACCGGCCGACGCGTTCGGCCGAGAACTCCTCGGAAGGCTCGCGTCGGTCGGCATCGAGAACGGCAAGCCGTTCAGCCCCGACGCCCGGATGCAGAAGATCTTTGCCCAGGCCGCCGTCGAAGGCGTGGCGATGTCCCGCGTCATCGCCTTCGACTGCCGAGACGACCAGGCCGTCGTCTATCCGAAACGGCGGTGGGAGAGCCCCTACGTCACCAACAACTCGACCTTCTACCAGGACGACTACATCAACCTCGAGGCCCGCACCGTCTTCCACTTCACCGCCGACGGCATCACGCCGGCGATGGCGGCCCAGATGCCCGAGGGCAAGGGATCCCGCTATCAGACGACCTACAAAGACAGCGACGGCAACTTCTTCGACGGCAACAAGACCTACAAGGTCAACGTGCCACCCAAGGTCCCCGTGGCGCTCTTCTGGGCCGTGACCGTGTACGACCCTTGGAGCCGTTGCGAGATCCAGAGCCAGCCGTACCCGAGCATCAGTAGCCAGCAGGACCCGCCGCCGGCGACCAACGCCGACGGCTCGATCGACATCTACTTCGCGACCGACGTGCCCGACGGCATTCCCGAGCAGAACGTGGTCAAGACCCTGCCTGATCAGGGCTTCTTCGTGTACTTCCGCTACTACGGCCCGCTCAACGCCTTCAACGACAAGACGTGGGTGCCCAACGACGTGGAGCTCGTCAAGTAGCAGCGACGCCGAGAACGAACCAAACGAACACAACCGAGCACCAGGAGCAACGACGATGTCATCAACCGAGCCGACGACCAACCTCTTCGAGTCCGCTGGAGCGAAGCAGACTGCGGTCGACTTCGCACCGGCGTCCGACACGATCGAGACCAACTTCGGCACCCTGGAGTTCGTCGGCGGATCGTTCCCGACCGCGGAATCGGCCGAGAAGATCTACGACGAGTTGGACCTGCAACGCGCCACCCAGGCCTACATGGACTTCTACCCGGCGCTGTCGGTCTACAGCATCGTCAAGGCACAGGTCCGCGACTTCGGGTTCAAGACCTCCTCGGATATCGGCGTGTTCGCCGACTTCATGCACCCCAGCGAGAACTACCTCACCGGCAACAACAGCACCGTGTACGCCATCGCCTCGCTCGATCTCAGGGTCGACGGTGCGACCGTGGTGGAGATCCCCGCGGGCATGATGGGCAACGCCAACGACGGGTACTTCAAGTTCCTCACCGACTTCGGCCCGACCGGACCCGACGCAGGCAAGGGTGGAAAGTATCTCTTCGTGCCCCCCGGATACGCCGGGGACGAGCCGAGCGACCACTTCGTCGTCCGCTCACCGAGCTACCGGATCTGGGCGATGATGCGCGGCTTCGACGTCGGCACCGGCGACGACGCCGTGCAGTGGTTCGAGGATCGGTTGAAGGTGTATCCCCACTCGAGCGGACCTCGCGACCACTCGGCAATCAATATCTCCGGAATGGGCGCGAACACGTTGGCGCCCGAGGACGGCACCTTCTACGACCTGCTGAACGCGATCGTCCAGTACGAGCCGACCGAGCTGTTCGACGACGAACTCCTCGGTCGACTGGCCACCATCGGTATCAAGAAGGGCCGGCCGTTCAACCCTGACGACCGGATGCAGGGCATCTACGACCAGGCCGCCAAGCAGGGCGTCGCCATGTCCCGCGCCATCGTCTACGCCTCCCGCGATCGCGAGATCCACTACTGGCCGGGCCGCCACTGGGAGAAGATGTTCGTCCGCAACACCGAGTTCATGGTCGACGACATCGTCGACGTCGACGCGCAGACGCTCTGGCTGTATCAGGCGATCTGTGTCTCGCCGAGCCTGCTCTCCACCACGCCGGGCGTCGGAACCTCCTACCTCACGGCGTTCCGCGACAAGGACGGCAACTATCTCCTCGGCGACAAGCAGTACCGACTTCGGGTGCCGGCAAAGCCTCCCGTGAAGCGGTTCTGGGCGGTCACCGCGTACAACCCGGTCAGCCGGAGCCTGCTCGATTCCGGCGGGCCGATCACGGTCGGCAGCCTCACCAGCCCGGATGACAACGACGACGGCTCGGTCGACATCTACTTCGGCGCAACCGCACCGGACGGCAAGGAGCAGAACTGGATCAAGACCGATCCGACCATCGGCTTCTTCGTCGTGTTCCGGTTCTACGGCCCGACCGAGGGATACATCGACAAGACCTGGGTGCTCAACGACTTCGAAATGCTGAGCTGAACGACAACCGAGGAGGAGCACGCGATGGATCCGAACAGTCCCGAGGCCGACGCGGCGCGAGCCCGCCTGATCGAGGAGCGCGAGCAGCGCGCAGCGCTCATCGCCAAACTCGACGACGAACACACCGAGGACGGACCGATCGACGCCCTCGGTGGTGACGCAGCAGCAGACACCACCAACGCCGCCGCCATCCTCGGGGTGCGCAACGATTTGATCCAGCAGATCGAAGAGATCGACGCCGCCCTCCAGCGCGTCGACGACGGCACCTACGGCATCGACGAACTCACCGGCGAGCCGATCGATCCCAACCGCCTGGCGGCCGAGCCGACCGCCCGCACGAACATCTAGGACCGACGCAGCGAGGAGCGGGCGGGTCACTCGTTCAAGTAGCCGAGCGCAGTGGCTTTCTCGACCGCCTCGCGGCGGCTGCCGACGTGCAGCTTCTGATACAGGCTGACGGTGTGCTTCTTGACGGTGGCCGGCGAGATCAACAGCTCGCGCGCGATCTCTTTGTTGGAGTACCGCAGCCCGAGGAGGCGGAGCACGTCGGATTCGCGTTGGGTGAGCACTTGACCGGTTCCGATGTCGATCCGTCCGCCGACTTCGCCGTCGTCGGACGCTGACGATTCGCCACCGACGCCACCGATGGCGGCGAGGATGGCGGCGACGTGGGCCAGTTGGCTGCCGTGCACCTCGAGGCGGCTCAACAGCGGAACGAGGCCCGCTCCGAGATCGGCGAGCAGGCGAACCGCACCTCCCGGCTGCGAGATGCGCACGGCTCGGGTCAAGGCCTCGGCCGCCCGTTCGTCGTCGCCTCGGGTTGCGAGCAGCAACGCCTGCAGTCCGTTGTATCGCACGATGCTGGGGTTCATGTGGCCCTGTTCGGCAAAGCCGAGGTACGACGTCAGCACGTGATCGGCCCGTTCGAGCGCTGTGTCGGAACCCTCGGCGAGCAGCACCTTGACCAGCGTGACAACCGGGTCATAGCGCATGAAGGCACGGATCATCGGAAATGGGTCGAACCGATCCGCCCAGGATACGGCGCGGCCGACGTTGCCTTGCCGCAGGGCGAGCTCGGCCTGGAACGCGTCGACCAGTGGAATGAAATCAGCGGTCACGACCTCCGATGCGTACAGCGACGCGTCATCGGCCAGACGTTGTGCCTCCTGCATCGCGCCGCCCGCAACATGGCACAACGCGAGCTGCACGGTGCTGTGGATGAGGTCGCTCGTGCGCCACTTGGTCGGCGCGTCGACCAGTTTCGTGAAGTGCTGAGCGGCGTGCTCGATCCGGTCCCGTTCGTACTCGACGACGCCCAGGTAATAGCGGGCGTTCCCCTCGATTGCGACCGAGTTGACACGCACGCCACTTTCACAACCCACGATCGCGTGTCGCCTCAGCGCTGGGAGATCGAGCTCGAACCAACTGATGTACACGTTCGCGGAGTCCGACGGGGGCCACCTGCCCGACCCGAATCGAGGGTCTCGGCGGGCTTGCTCGATCAGGTCATGCGCCCCGCGTCGGTCGCCCGACGAGTACAACGCCAGGGTGAGCACGAGCACCTCCCATCCCAAGTTGCGGGGTTCGTCGACGGGCAGCAACTCGTCCGCTCGTCGCAACCGTTCGACACCTTGGTCCCCCTGGCCGGTGAGCCAGGCCACGAAACCGCGCATCGTCTCGATGCACCCCAGCATGCGATTGGCGACATCCGGGCTCGGAGGATGCGTCTCGATCAGTGTCTCGGCCCGGTCGATGGCGGTCATCATGTGATCGAATTGGTTGGTTCCCGTACCGAGCGCCCACGCCTCGAGTCTCAACAGATCGAGATCGTTGTCGACCATCTCGCGGGGCAGCAACGCCAACCACCCGAACAACGCCCGCCATCGTTCCTCCTCGATGAGTTGATAGCCCCAACCGGCCACGAGGTTGCGTGCGGTTTCGAAGTCGTCACGGACCTTCACCGCATGCCCGATCGCATCGTCGAAGAGGCCGTGCCCCGCACACCATGCGCTCGCCCGGCGGTGGATCTGTGATTCGTCGACGGTGCTGAAGCGTTTGTCGAATTCGTGGCGCAACAGGTCCTGGAACAGATGGTGAAAGCGATACCAGACTCCGTCACGGTCGAGCGCAACGACGAACAGGTCCGCCTCCACCAGCCAGTCGATGAACTCCCTGCCCCCCACGGCCGGCTCGTCCGCAGGTGCTCCCCGATCCCCATCGGCGACCACCGCGTCGAGCAGCGACACGCAGAACCGGTCGAGGCTCGACGCGACCAGCAGCGCGTGTTGAATGCCGACCGGCTGTTGATCCAACACCTCGGCCCCGAGAAAGTCCCGGATGTATGCGGCGTCGAGCGGCGACGCCCCGCGGATCGGTCCGTGCTCGCCGGTCCGATGTCGTGCCACCTCCACCGTCAGGCGCAATCCCGCCGGCCAACCCTCCGTCTCCTCCAAAACCGTGCGCAGCGAATCGTCATCCAGATCGACCTCCGGATAACCGTCGACGAAGCCTCGCGCCTCGTCGTCGACGAACGCGAGATCGGCAGCGCGAAGCTCACACAGTTGTCCCCGTCCCCGCAACAGCGCGAGCGGGAGCGGAGGATCCCGCCGTGTCCCCAACACCAAGCGGAGCTGCCCGGAGGGGTGTTCGAGCAGCCGGGTCATCACGTCGTGGATCGCGTCGCTGGAGATGACGTGATAGTCGTCGAACACGATCACCAGCGGCTGATCGAGTTCGCTGAGATCGTTGAGCAGCATCCGGACCAGCGTCGCCGGAGCCGGCGACTCCGTGATGTCTCCGGCCTCGTTCAAACCGGCCAGGGCATTCGGCATGACACGCTGGATGCCCTCGACGAAATGCGCGAGAAAGACCAGAAGGTCGTTGTCACGGTCGTCGAGCGAGATCCACACTGACGCGTCGGCGACACGGTCGATCCACTGACTCACCAACACCGACTTGCCGAACCCGGCAGGCGCCGAGACCAGGGTCAAGGGGAACCGTTCGTGATCGAGCCGATCGAGGAGCCGCGGTCGATCGAGGGCAGTGACGGTTGGTGGCGCGATGAACTTGGTGGCGAGCACCACCGAATCCGTCTGCGAATCTGTGATCGACGACACCGAACAACAACCCCTTCGGCCGGTGTCCACAGAGATGAACGCCAGCGGCGGCAAAGCTACCTCACGATGCGCGAACCACTCATTTCGACCCCGCAGACGATGCTCGCCCCGCCGGTCCCGAGGAACGGATCGGGAGCGGTGCGGCGTCAGGCGACGATCGAGATGCCCTCGCCGAGCACCTTTGCGCCGAGCACGACGAACAGGACCGCCATGACGGTGGCGTTGTTGTCGATCAGCCATTCCTTCATCTCGGTGAGCGTGTGCTGGGCCTTCGAGCCGAGCACGAGGTTCAGGATCACCGGTGCGGCGACGGTGAGCGAGGCGATCACGACGAACACGACCACGACGATGATCTCGTCGCCCGTGCTCAATCCTGCGGCACCGATGCTCGCGCCGGCCGCGACCGTCAGGCCCAGATTCTTGGGGTTGACCGCCGAGAGCAGAACGGCGATGCCGAACGACTTCACCGCGGTGAATTCGTCGATCGCCGACATCCAACCCGGTGTCGAAGCGTGCTCGCCCTGCTTCGGGCGCCCCTTCCACTGTTTGACTCCGAGGCCGAGGAACAGCACACCGATCACGACCTTGATCCATCCACTGGTGGTCGAGGGTCCGCCGTCCGAGGCCGTCAAGCCGAGCGCGAGCACGATCAGCCCGACGCCGAGCAGCCCGCACACCCACCCGAAGAGGAACGACAGGCTGTTGACCGTCGCCTTCTTCGAGAAGAGCATGAGTATCACGGCGATGATCGGAACGGGGCTGATCGCCACGCCCACCGCAGAGCCGAGGATCTGGCCGATCGCCGCACCCACTGCTCAGCCTCCGTCTGCTGGCGCCTCGGTGGCCGGGGCCGCGGGAGCCTCGGTTGCGGGCGCAGCCGGCGTCGAGCCGGGTGTGGGCGCCTCGTCGTCGGAGCCATTGCTCACGAAGGCAAAGATCACGACCCCGATCACAACGGCGATTGCGATACCGATGAAGATCGCCATCGAGGATCCTCCGCTGCTCGGGGCATCCTGCGACGGGGCCGCGGGGAGCGACACCTGGGTCCCCGGGATGGGCGGAACCTGCGCTTGCGCCGGATCGATGGCGATGTTGACGGTGGCACCGTTGACGTTGGTCGACTGGGTCCAGCTCGTGCCGTTCCAGTAGCGGGCTTGACCCTGGCCGGTCGGGTCCTGGTACCACCCGGCTGGGAAGGCGGCGCTCATGATGCGAGGTCCCGGCCGTGTGCGGTGAGCGCCCAGATGATGGCGATGTCGACGGCGATGGCAACGATTGCCCACACCGGGTAGTACGGCATCCAGGCGAAGTTGACGATCGCGCTCAGGCCGGCGACGATCACGCCGACGGTTCGAGCGAGCACGTTGCCGGAGAAGATCCCGAGGCCCGACAGGAACAGGATGATGCCGCCGATCAGGTGCATCCACCCCCATGTCGTCGCATCGAATTGGAAGATCCAATCGGGGGTCACGACGAAGAACTCGTCCTCGGCGATGCCGGCGATGCCGACGATCACCCCCCAGACTCCACCCATCATCAGGAGGATGGCGGCAAACGTTGCCCAGCCCATCGCCCAACCACTCGGTTGGGTCTGTGTTTCGTAGTTGTCGGACATGTGTCCACCTCTCGTTCGAGAATCGGTTGCGGTCTGGGCCACGAGGACCCGTCACTACTGTGCGGCACGCGGCGCGGATGCGGTACCGCCAACACGGAGTTCCGAGGGAGCACTCGTGGTCCGTTCCGGCAATGCACCCCACCATCTCCTTGTTGGGGCTGTCGCGAACTTCGGTGGCATGCGAAGTTCGTCCCATGACGAACTACAAGATGACAACACCGATCCCGACGAGCGTCACTACGCCTGACAGTGTGGACAGCTCGATCGGCACACTCGAGTACTTCGATGGCGTCGCCACGCCCGACACCGTGTCGAACGTGTACGACTACCTCGATCGGTCGCGGGCGGTCGAGGTGTTCTTGAACAGCATCCCGACGATGTCGATGGAAGCGCTTCGTGTGGGCCAGGCCGCGGCCGGTGCGGACGCGTCCAACAAGGTGTGCCTCTTCGACACGTTGCTGGACTCGACGGGTTTGGTGCTGACCGGGAACACCTCGACGATGTACGCGATCGGGTGGCTCGATCTCAAAGCCGACGGGCCGACCGTGGTCGATCTTCCCAGCGGGATGCTGGGGATCTTGGACGACATGGGCTTCTTGTACATGACCGATCTCGGCCAGGCAGGTCCCGACAAGGGCAAGGGCGGCAAGTTCCTGGTGCTCCCGCCCGGCCACACCGGTGACGTCCCGGACGGCTACTTCGTCGTGCAGTCGCACACCAACGGTGTGTGGCTGTTCATGCGCGGCAACATCGACAACGGTGTCAAGGTTGCCGCCGATCACATCCGGGACAACTTGAAGGTGTACTCGCTGGCGAAGGCATCGAATCCGCCCGCGATGGAGTTCATCAACGTCTCTGGCAAGCAGATGAACACGGTGCTGCCGAACGACGACAGCTTCTTCGAGAAGCTGCACGCCGTGATCCAGCGCGAACCCGACGACTTCCTCGGCCCGGAAGCCAAGGGCATGATGGCCGCGGTCGGCATCGTGAAGGGCAAGCCGTTTGCTCCCGATGCGCGGATGAAGAAGGTCTTCACCGATGCTGCAGCGATCGGTAACGCCGCAGCGCGTGCGATCAGCTATTCGCCGCGGAACCCGGGACAGTTCGTCTACGAGGGCAACAAGACCTGGGTGATGGGGTATGCCAACAAGGAAACCACCTACACCCACAACGGTGCCCGCGACCTCGAAGGACGCGTCTTCTTCCACTTCGGTTACATCTGCGTGTCGCCGGCGATGGCGGTCTCGATCGCCGGTGGCGGTTCGGACTACGCCATGGCTGCGATCGACTCGAACGGCAATGTGCTCGACGGCTCCAAGACCTACAAGTTGAACGTGCCGGCCAACCCGCCGGTCAACGACTTCTGGGCGGTCACGATGTACGACACCCAGACCCGCTCCCAGCTCCAAACCGATCAACAGTTCCCGACACTCGGCAGCCAGGACAAGGGCGTCGAGACCAACGCCGACGGCTCACTCGACATCTACTTCGCTCCCGAGGCCCCCGCAGGCCACGAGAAGAACTGGCTCCAGACGATCCCCGGCAAGAGCTGGTTCATTGCCTTCCGCCTGTACGGGCCCCTGCAGGCCTGGATCGACCAGACCTGGCGCCTCGAAGACATCGAACTCGTCAACTGACCCCACAAACCCACCGTTCGAGGCTGTACCTGCGCGAGTGACCCGATGAGCCTCTCCGACCTCAAAGTGACGCGCTCAGCGCTGACCAAAGCCCTGATCGCCGGGATGATCATGGCCGTGGTCAGCGTCCCCGGCGCGATCGCCAACGGACTGCTCGCCGGAGTCAACCCGATCTACGGCGTGTACTCCATGATCGCCGGGACCACCGTTGCGGCGTTCTTCACGAGCTCGGTGGTGATGAACGTCGATTCGACGAGCGCAACGGCACTCGCGACGTTCGAGGCCCTCGACGGGCTGGCACCAGAGGAAAAGCTCGCCAGCCTCGTGGTGCTCAGCCTCCTCGTGGGCGCATTCATGCTGGCGTTCGGCCTCTTGAAGCTCGGGTTTCTCGTTCGGTTCATCTCCAACGCGGTGATGACAGGTTTCCTCAGCGGACTCGGCGTCCTGACGATCCTCGGCCAGCTCGCAGACATCACCGGCTACGTGAGCGACCAGGGCAACAAGGTCACGCGAGCCGCTGACACGTTGGTGAACTGGCAAGAGATCGACTGGCGGACATTGGTCGTCGGCGTTCTCACGATCGTGGTGATCGTCGCGTTGACGCGCACGAAACTCGAGAAGTTCGGATTTCTCATCGGCGTCGTGTTCACCACCGTCCTCGTTGCGATCTTCTCACCCGCAAGTGTCGCGATCGTCGGTGACGACACGCAGATTCCGCGTGAACTTCCCGCTCTCAACGTTCCCGACCTGAGCCTGATTGCCGGCCTGTTGCTCCCCGCAGCGGCGATTGCGATCATCGCCCTCGTTCAGGCCGCTGGTGTCAGCAGCAGTGTCCCGAATCCAGACGGGGAGTATCCCGACCCGTCCGGGGATTTCCGGGGTCAGGGCATTGCCAACGGTGCGGTCGGTGTGTTCGGTGGCGTTCCCGTCGGGGGGTCGCTGTCGGGCACGATCCTCATCCAGAACCTGGGTGGCCGAAACCGTTGGGCAAACATCTCGACGGGCGTGTTCGCCCTGGCGGCAATTCTGCTCATTGGACCATTGATCGAGCGAATTCCGATGCCGACCTTGGCCGGGCTGCTCATGGTCATCGGATTCAGCATGATCAACCGCGACCGGATCGTGACCGTCTGGCACACCAGTCGAGCCTCATCGGCGGTCATGGTGGTGACATTCACCGCGACCCTGTTCTTCCCGATCCAGATCGCCGTCGCCGCCGGGGTACTGATCCACCTGGTGGTCCACGTGTTCCGGTCAGCCGAAGCCGTCAGAGTGGAACGAATCGAGCATGGCCCCGAGGGCGGATACCTCGAAACCGATGCACCCACCGAAGTGCCGAGCGGCGAAGTCCTCATCCTCCAACCGATCGGGAGTCTGTTCTTCGCCGGCGTTGCGGAGTTGACCGAGAAGCTTCCATCCGTCGGTTCGGCATCGGGGAGCGTGGTGATCCTGCGCCTGCGCGATCGCGACGAGGTCGGCAGCACCTTCGTGCGCGCGATCGAACGCTACGCGCAGGAACTCCTCGACGGTGGCAACCTCCTCATCCTCGAAGGCATCAACGAGCGGGTGCACGAACAGCTCGAGCGAACAGAACTCCTGGAGCTGATCGGAGAAGACAACGTCTTCGTCGGTCAACCGGGCTTCGGGGTCGCACTCGGTCGCGCCGAGCGTGCTGCGACGGAGTGGATGGAGAAGGAATGAACGGAGACCTCGCGACGGACGACTCAGACGAACCCGAAGCTGACGATTCAGTGGCGCCACCGGAAGTCGCCACCGCCTCGCTGCGTACAGTCTCACCATGGCCAAGAAACTGACAATCACCAGCGGGCTCATCATCGTCGGGGCCGCCGGCGCCGGCATCAAATGGTGGCTCGACAACCAGAACGACGAGGAAGCGAAGCTCGACGACCCGACGGGGCCTCGTCCGGCGGCATCCCCGACGGCGTTCACCGCAACTCCGCAACATCGCGAGGTCACCGCCACCGGCAAAGACGAACACGGCGCCGTCGCGTCGCTGCACGGCGAATGGGGGATGGTCTCCAAGGACGAGGCCATCAGCGACATCGAGGCCGGTCGCGCCTCCTACGCCGTGGCCGGCGGTCAGACTCTGGAGGTCGTGGTCGGCTCGACGGGCAAATACCTTCGCTCCCACGCAGACGGCAACAACGCCGACAACCTGGATGAGCTCCCGAATCCGGAGTCCGTCGACCCGGCCTCTCCGAGCCTCTGAGGAGCGGCTGGGGGATGCCGCCTCGGCGCCGTCCGCGTCCAACTCGATTCGTGACCAACGTGTGGGGCGCCGCCTGACTCCACGCAACGCGATGGTGGCCGCTGCTGTACGGCGCCGAGGTCGTTCGTGCGTGTGCCGACCATCGCAGCCGCCCGATCCGCCCGACCTTCGAAAGGACCGGCGACCAGTGATGCGCCTGCTCGATGCCGCCCCTGCGAAGCCCACGACACACCTTGTCGACATCACCTCGAACTCCTCGTATGGCAGGCGTTTGGAGTTGGTACAACGACGTCAACGCGTGATCGCTCCGATTGCGGCGGCTTCCCGTTGGATCAGGTCGAGGTCGACGGTCGCCGACCGGGCCATGACGCTGCCGGCGTGGCACAACGCCTCACGTACCTCGTTCTCGTGTTCCGTCTTCGCAACCACGATGAGTGCGGCCGGCGATTCATCTACATGTGAACCGAGCGCCATCAGATCGCAACGCCCGAGCGCGCGGCCGACCTCCCCGGCGACCGCGCCGAGCACGGCCCGCTGCACCACCAGGCGGCGCGGGGTATCGGCGGCCACCGACGGGAGCAGCGCAGCTGCCAGTCCGGCGGCAAGGCTCCATGTCGCTGGTTCTTCCGCATCAGGTCGGTATTCATCGGGGTCGCTCGAGTAGAAGCGGGCACTGCCCGACGCTTTGTGTCCGATGATGACAGCATCAAACTCGGGTGGCGCGCCGAGCTCGGCGTACAGCCGTCGAATCGTCGCGTCGTCGCCGTCCGCCTGCGAAAGGTCGGCGTAGGTCGCCGTGATGAATGAACGATCGTGCGACAAGGTGTCCTCCTTTCTGCGACAGGCAACGCAGGGCGGAATCCCATTGCGCTGGTGATGTCCCCATGCTGCGCCGTGCCTCGCCGAGTCGGAAGCACCAAGACGGCGCATCGGGGGAGTAACTGGTCGTGGAAGCGCTGATCGTGACACGCGATACACGAAGCGTGGAGTGCTCCCCCGTTGCCCCCTTCTGGGTCTACCTCGCCGGGCACAGCGGCCCGACAATGGCTTCAGGACACTCGGTCGCCACCTGGACGACCCCACGAGGAGCCACACGATGAACACCGACCACCGCAACGAGAATCTCCGCCGGAAGTCGTTCGAGACACAATCACTCCAGGCTGCGAGCTTCGAGGGAGCAGATCTGCGTGGCGCCGACTTCACGCTGGCCGACCTGACCAACGCAAGCTTCCGCAACGCTCGGTTCGGCGTTCCACCCGTGATCGGCGCCGCCATCCTGGCGGCTGCGATCGCGCTTTCTTTGGCCTTCGGCGTGGTCGCCGGGTTCGCCATCGACGCAGTCCGCGACCGGCTCTACGGCGAGGGCTGGGAACGAACGTCGAGCGCAGCAGGCATCCTGCTCATCCTCGTCGTGTTCATTGTGGTGCTGTACTGGAAGGGCCTCGACGTCGCGATCAGGACCTATCTGTGGACGTTCGCTGTCGTGTTCACGGCGAGTCTCGTGATCCGGCTGATCTGGGGCTCCGTCGACATCGCTGTCGCGGCGCGAGGTGTGGGTCTCGCCTTTGTGCTCGCGCTCGCGGTGTTGTCGGGGATCGTCGCTCGGGTGGTCGGTGGTGCGCTCGGGGCGTGGGCTATCGCGCTCGTCGCGATCATCGGCGGGCTCGCCGCTGGCCAAGCCAATGGAGGCCTTGCCACGCTGGTCATCAGCGTGTCGATGGTGCTGATCTCGAAACGCGCACTTCGCGGCGACCCTCGGGACCGCACCGTGCGCGAGTTCGCACATCGACTCGTGGACCGATGGGGTACCCGGTTCGTCCGTGCCAACCTGACCGGCGCCGACTTCACCGGAACCGACGCCACCCACTGCGACGTGACCGGCGCAACGCTGGACGATGTCCAATGGGAACCTGGACGCGCCCCGATCGCCGTGACCGAGCCGGTGGCGTCACCGGACACCAGCTGACGTCGGCAAGCGCCATCTCGGAGCAGTCGAGCCCGGAACGGCGACGTCGCGCCGGATGACAGCGAGCCGGTCGAACCGCGGCGCCTGGACGCGGTGCGGCGCAGCGAGCCGATGCTGACCTCTGCTCCGGAACATCAGGCTCGGAGTGGTCTGAGATCGCGAACAAGCTGAGCCGCAACCTCGCCTGCGAGTTCGAGAACCACATGGCCCTGATCTCGCCCGCAACCGATCAGATCCTGCGGGGCAGGCCGCAGCAGCGAACGCGCTGAGCGTTTCCGGCTTGAGCGTTTCCCTCGGTAGCGAGACCGAGTGTTCTCGACCGTCGGCTCGCTTGTCATTTGATGACCGCTTCGTGCAGCTTGGCCGGCGGGCGTTCCAGAAAAACGCAACGCGAATAGGGTGACGCTCATGACGTGGGAGATGGTCGATGAGGGGTGGGGCAACGCCGCAGCGGTGTGGGCGTACACGAGTGAACCGCGATTCCGGCCGGAGTATGACGCTGTGCTGTCCGCACTCGACGTCGGGCCGATGGACCGATATCTGGACATTGCTTGCGGGTCAGGGCTCGCCGCTCAGATCGCGGACGAGCGTGGTGCTGCGGTCAGTGGAATCGATGCTTCGCATCGTCTCGTGGCAATTGCCGAGGCGCGTGTTCCCCGAGCCGACTTTCGAACCGGCGACATGCACGACTTGCCGTGGGACAGCGAAGCCTTCGATTCCGCGACGAGCTTTCGCGGCATCTGGGGAAACACCCCAGACGCGCTGATCCAGGCCGCACGCGTTCTCAAGCCAGGTGGGCGTCTCGGTATCAGCTTCTGGCCCGCCGATCTCTTGGACGCCCCGACCGCCGCCATCTGGATGGCAGTTGCTCCTGTGTCAAAGCATGAACGAAAGACGATGGCTGGCATGGGCAGCATCGCCGCGGATGGACGTGTCGAGAATATGTGCATCGCCGCTGGGCTTGAGCCGGCTGTTCGCGCCCGTGTCGAGTTCGTGATGGAGGGCCCGGACGTGGACTACGAGATTCGAGCTGCACTTGCATCGGGACCCGCGTACACGGCGGTCAAGGAGCGGGGTGTCGAGGACGTGAGCCGTGCGCTTCGAACAGCTCTGGAGCCGTTCGTCAACGACGATGTAGGGGTACGCGTTCCCCAAGCCGTCGAGTACCTCGTGGCATCCAAGCCCGGCTGAACGACGCGACACACAGCGGGTTTCCCAAGTGACGGCGAGCGCACATATCGACATCGCATCGATGCCCGAACGGCCAGCACAGTACGGCACTTCCGATCGGGGACGGGGCGCTGGAACCCCGCTCATAATCGCGGTCAAGAACGCACCGTCCTGTACTCGGGTTCCGGCGAACTGTGACGGCCAGTCGCCCGCGTTGGCCCGCCCGTAATCCCAGTCACCACCGACGGCTGGAGGACGCAGGTGGCGGACGGGATTGTGGGGTGCACGAATTGGGCCGTGATCGCGGACGCGACGATGCGCCAACGGTCGGCCGGGGCATCGATCACGACGGCGCGTGCCTCGAAGAATGACCAACGGAACCTGTCTCCCAGCCGGTCCGGACCAACCACCCAGGGCGCGGTAGCTGTTCCCGAAATGCCGTCGGGTCGTAAGCCTCTGGAACCGAAGGGCGAACTCTCCCTACTCTGACATCGCAGCACGGCGCGTCACCAACCCCGCTGCCCGCCGACATCCTGGAAGGGGCACGATCATGGCCAACGGAGAATCAGCCACTGTCGATAGCGATTTGGCAGCACAGCTCGAGCAATTGCGAGCGGAGAACGCCGCGTTGCGCGATCAGTTGACGGCTGCCCCTGCGCCGAAGGAGACCCCGGGCCGGGGGCGCCGCGTGAGCTCGATCATCTGCGCGGTCGTCGGCGCCATCCTGCTGCCGCTCGCGGTCATCACGGTCTGGACGCAGCAGACGATCCTCGACACCGACGCCTATGTCGAGACGGTTGCCCCGCTGGCCGACAACGAGGACATCCAGGCGGCGGTCACGCTCCAGGTGACCGAAGCGGTTGCCGAAGCGGTCGACTTCCGATCGATCGCCGAAGAGACGCTTCCACCCGAGGCGGCGGTCCTCGCCGGGCCCATCGAGTCGGGCGCCAAGGCGCTGATCCAGGACGTGGTTGCCCGCGTGGTGGCCTCGGATGCCTTCACCGACCTGTGGGAGGACGTCAACCGGATCGGCCACCGCAACGTCGTCAAGGTGCTCAAAGGTGAGGGCAACGAGGTGATCGAGACCAGCGGCGGCCGGATCGTGCTCCAACTCGGGCCAATCGCTCAGGAGACGATCAACGAGGTGGACCAGATTCTCGGTACAAACTTCGCCGAGTCGGTTCCCACCGAGGACATCGACAAGGAGTTCGTGCTCGTCGAATCCAGCGACCTCTCCGACGTCCAGGATGCGCTCGGGCTGCTCGACGCCCTCTCGTGGATCACTGCGATCCTCGCGCTCGCCCTGCTGCTCGCCGCAGTGTTGCTCGCCGAGAACCGTCGGCTCGGCTTCCGCCGCGCCGGCATCGCGATCGTGGCGCCGATGATCATCGCCCTGGTGCTCTACGCCTGGGCCCGGGGCCAATACAACGACAGCCTGTCCGCCAACGTCGAGAACCCCGACGCGGCGACCGCCTTCTTCGACATCACGACCCGCTTCGTGCTGCGCTCGTTCCGCGCTCTCCTGGTGCTCGGTCTGGTCTTCCTCATCGGAGCATGGGTCGTCGGCCCATCGGCGTCGGCAGCGAAGATCCGCGCCTGGTGGGACCAGTTGCTCGGCCGGGCCGGCGAGGCAGGTGCCGAGCGCGAGATCGGCCCCGTGCCGAGATGGGTCGCCGCGCATCAGCGGACGCTCTCGATCGCGACCGTCGTCGTCGCCGTCCTCGCCCTGGCGCTGTGGACGCGTCCGACAGGGTGGGTAGTGATCCTCCTCGTCGTCGCCGTGCTGTTGGTCGTCGCCGCGATCCGCCTCGTCGCCGAAGTCGGAAGACGGGCCGATCTCGAAAAGACCGACATGGCGATCGATGCCGTCCCACCCGAGGAGGAAGAGCAAGTCGTCGAGTCAGTGGTCGCCGGCGTGCCCGACGAAACGGCCGGCTGACGCATCGATGCCGATCCGTCCGGTGGCGATGGCGGACAGGCCCTCGATCGGCGAACCTGGATACCGCGGAACCGTTAGCGATTCCCGTCGTCGGCCCCGGCTCCACCTTGGAACGAGCGATCGGCGTCGCCGCAGCACCTGTCTCCCGAGTGAGCGAGGTACTCGATAGAGGTCCGACCAAATCAGGACGGGCTCGACTTCTCGGAGCGAGACGCACCCGGGTGAAGTCACGCGGGAGCGCGGCCGGCGCAGACCGCCTCGTGACATGATCTCGCGGTCGTCACCCAGGTCAAGCGAGGAGCAGACAGGTCAGAAGTGAACGGGAGATGACCAACCAGTCCTCCCCGAACACCACGACCGCGACGCGTAATCGGCTCGACGGTGACCTGCTACGCGATCCGAAGACCACGTTGTGGCTCGGCGGGGCGGTACTGATGCTCGTCGCCCTCGCGGCCCTCGACCACGTCGTCGCCGAAGATCCGCCGGCCCTGTTCAGATTCGACACCTGGTGGCGCAACATCGTTCAGCCGCCCGCAGAGTGGGCGCACAACGTGTCGGAAGTGTTCTACTACCTCGGTCTTGGCTGGTTCACCATCCCGTTCCGGATCGTCGTCGGCCTCTGGCTGGCCCGACGTCGACGATGGTTCGACCTCAGCGCGTGGTTCGGCGCATGGGCGATCGCCGACATCTTGACCGGCGTGGTCAAGATCGGTGTTGAGCGGCCGCGGCCAAACCTCAGCGACAACCTCTCGTTCCCGTCGGGACACACCAAGAGCGCGGCCCAGATCTCGGTGGGACTCGTACTGCTGATGATTCCTCCGTGGTCACGCCGTTGGCCCGCCTGGATCGCGTGTGCGGTCGTGACAGGTGCAATGGGGCTGTCGCGGAACATCCTCGACAAGCACTGGGCCTCCGACGTCATCTCCGGAGCCCTCCTCGGAATCAGCGCGGCACTGCTCGCCGCAGCGATCAGCCAGTTGTGCCGAAACAAGCGTTCGAGTGCCCTTCGGTAGCGACTCGTCGCGCCGGAGCAGTGTCAGGCTCTCCTCGGTGTTCGCCTTGGCCGCCATCACACCCGTCTCGCCGGGATACAACATCTCCTTCGACAGGAAGCAGCAGTACTCACAATCGAGATTGCAGATCGGCCCGGTTGGTTTGGCCAACAGGTGAAAGGCCGGGGGAACCCTGACGATGACCGGACGATCCCAGATCAGAATCGGCTTCTGCGGACCGTCATCGATGAACTCCACGGTCGCCTCCCGCATCAGATGAGCGCCGTTCTCATCGAGGTCGCGACCTGACAGATTGCGTGCCCGGAGACAAGCTGCAATCTGTCAGGTCGCCGGTGTTCTGGTCAGATTGAACCCGTTCCCATTTCAATCCTCCTCGGTCGGTACGGCGGCCGCATCGACCACGGCCGCACCTTCATCGGTGACCACCCCAGCTCGAGCGACCACACCGCCCTCGCCAGCGGCAATACCGAACACCGCGAGCCCGTCGGGCGACGAGACGACTTTGCTCGCCGCAACGCCCGCCTCGGTCAGCGCCATTGCCAGCAGAACATCCTGACCGGCGCTCACATGGTCCTCAACCTGAGCAGCGATGTCCCTGGCCAGCGAAAGGTTCTCTCCCGCTGCGGCCTCTTCGCGCACCGTCTCGACGAAGTCCTGGCTGGTGGTGACCACCAGCGCCGAGGCACCTGCTGGCAATGCGCCGCCGAGTTCGCTGAGCGACTCGTTGTCGAAGCCGGCATCGGCATGGGCAGCAAGACCACCAATGCCGGCACCGACGCCGACACCGGCGGCCACTCCTGCCGGACCGCCGAGGAGGCCGATCACTCCGCCGATCAGGGCGCCAATCCCGGCACCATTACCGGCGCTCATGTCGCCGGTTTCATCGATGTGGACGTTTCCCTCGGAATCTCGGCGCACGACGGCGGCATCATCGAAGAAGAACCCGCCGCTCCCCCGAGCCTCCTTCAAGGTGTCCAGCGTCTCGTCCGCCCCCCGCTCGTCGACATAGGCTGCTACGAACAGCCCCACACCCACAGGTCCCTGGACCTCAACTTGGTCGCTCATGTCTTTCCCTTCGTTCGTTGCTCGCCAGCCCCAGATGAGGCAGGCCGAGCAAGCGTCGCCCGAGGGAGATCACGCTCCTTCGTTCGCGCCGCACGACCTCGGCCTTGTTGTTGATCGTCGCTCCTTGGACAGCGGGGCGGTAGCCCCATCAGGGGGGCGACACGGTGGCACCGAGCCGGCCGTTGTCGTAATGACGTGGATTCCGGCCCTCCAGGATGGGCTCTGGCGTGCCGGACGCACGATCGATCCCGACGACGTCTCGAGCTGCTTCTCTGGCGACCTGTTCCGTCGTGATCCCGAAGTCATCGACTCCGAGCAGTGGGCGGCCACCCGAGCGGGAGTAGAGGACACGCTCACCGAGGTCGACGCCGCCGTGAATGACTTTCTCGGCTCTTAGGACCGAGAGCAGTCGGTCAATCCGTTGCCGGCTGGGTTGAGCTCGGCTCGGGGTCGGCGGAGCGTCGCACTTTCAGGACGATTGCAACCGCAACGCCGACGACCACGAGGACCAGCCCGAATTTGACGAACCGGCGAGCGCCTCGGCGGACCTCGTCGGCGGCCTCGACCACCGTCTCGACCGTGTCGAGCCCGCCGTGCACGCTGCTGAGCGCCGACTGGAGCATCTCCACCTCGCGTTGCGCCTTCTTGACCTTGTCGATGTCCATCATCACGTCACACCCTTCTGGTCGTGAGTCTGTAGCTGATCGTGGCGCCGTCGGTTGCGGCGAATCTTGTCGTCGGTCCGGGCGTTCACGTCGGAGCGTGGGCGTCGACGCCGAGGTCGACGATCGCGGAGGGAGGCCGTGCCTCGTGCAGGAGACGCGACATCGTGCGCATCGCCGGGTTGACGTGGTTGAAGAACCGCTTGTACCCGGCGCACAAGTAGTTGAGCCCATCCTCGCCGCCGGGGGTCGTGATGAAGCGGTTGCGGGGGCACCCGCCGTGGCAGGCGAAGCGCACCTCGCAGTCGAGGCAGTACTGCGGCAACGAGTCGCGTTTGTCCCGCCCGAACGTGACCTGCTGCTCGGAGGAGATCAGGTCGATCATCGGGGTCTCGGCGATGTTGCCGAGCAGGTAGTCGGGTTCGACGAAGTGGTCGCACGAGTACAGGTCGCCGTTGTGTTCCAGCGCGAGCGCGAGGCCACACGTCTCGGAGAACACGCACAGAGCACCGGGTTCGCCGTGCCAGTTGGCGAGTGCGGTGTCGAACATCTGCACGTACACCTCACCGACGTCGCGCGCCACCCATTCGTCGAACACGTCGATCAGGAACTGCCCGTAGGCCTCCGAGCCGACGCTGCGGTCGGTGACATGGCTGCCCTCCTGCACGTACAACGGGCGCTTCTCCTTGCGCTCGGTACTCCAGCCGACGTTGGCGATCTCGAGCATCGTCTCCGTGGCGCGTTCGACGATCGGGATGAACTGGATGAACCGCACATCCATCGAATCCCGGAAGAACCGGTACACCTCCGCCCCACGGTCCTGGTTCGCGTGATGCACCGTGCAGAGCACATTGACATCAACACCGGCACGCCGCAGGTGCCCGAAGCCGGCCATCACCCGGTCGAACGAACCGTCCTTGCGCTTGTCGACGCGGTAGGTGTCGTGGATGTCCTTGGGTCCGTCGACCGAGAGCCCGACGAGGAAGTTGTGCTCCTTGAAGAACGCCGCCCACCGTTCGTCGATCAGCACCCCGTTGGTCTGGATCGTGTAGTCGGCGCGCTGCCACGGCTGGCGGTACTGCTCGACCAGTTCCACCGATCGCTTGAAGAAGTCGAGCCCCATCATGGTCGGCTCGCCTCCCTGCCACGCCACCGTCACCCCAGGGGTCCGGTGCGCCTCGAACAGTTGCCGGATGTAGTTCTCGAGCAGTTCGTCGGCCATTCGGAAACGGTCGCCGGGATACAACATCTCCTTCGACAGGAAGAAGCAGTACTCACAATCGAGATTGCAGATCGGCCCGGTCGGTTTGGCCAACAGGTGGAAGGCCGGTGGCTTGGCGCCTGTGATCATGTGGTTCCCTTCGAGATCGGAGGCGGGCGTGGCACGGGGGGCCGTGCCGCGCCCGCCTGGCCGATCGGTTCTACTGCTTGGCCATGATCCTCATGTACATGAGGTCTTCTGGCTCCTCGTGGATGACGTCCTGGTCCTCGAGGTCGATCCGCACCCACTTCAAGTCGCCCTTGAAGCGGTTGGCCGATCCCTCGGGGTACTCGTCGGTCACCGGCAGTGCCAGGTCGGCGCCGATGTCGAGCGTCTCGTCAGCCGAGAAGATGTTCGGCACGGTCTTCTCGATCCGACCTTCGCCGACCAGCTTGTCGTTGTAGTACAACGTGCCGGTTCCGCCGCCTCCGTACTCGCCGTCGAAGTCGAAGTGATACCGGATGTTGACGGTGCCTGCCGGCAACGGCTCCTCGGCCTCCACGTAGTAGTACTCCTGATCGAACCAGTTGTGGCAGTACTTCGCCCGGCCGTTCTTGACGTACAACGACCAGCCAGCAAAGCGCCCGCCTTGCGCGACGAGCACGCCGTCGACACCGCCGTCGCCGAGCCAACGGCCCAGCTCGTTGAGCTTGCCCGACGGCACCTCGATCTCGGCGGTCACGGTGTGAGACCGGTTCTTGACGTTCAGAACCGTGTTTTCCATCAGTGTGTCCATGCCCGGCCAGAACGTCTGTGTGGTTCGGTCTCCGGCGAGGTCGGGACGCCCCGCCGTCGCCGCGTTGAACCGCTCGTAGCGTCGGTCGTCGAGCGGGAAGACGTTGTACTTGGCAGCCTCGATCATGAACAGATACTGCATCTGGCGGAGCTTCTCGGGCATCTCCTCGGACAGGTCGTGCGCTTGGCTCCAGTCGACGTTGGTGTCGTAGAGCTCCCAGTCGTCGGCGTCGAGCGACGGCCACTCACGATTCAGCCACGGAGTACTGTGGTGGGTGACCGCAGTCCAGCCATCCTGGTAGATCCCGCGGTTGGCGAAGATCTCGAAATACTGGGTGGTGTGGGTGCTCTCGGCGTCGGGGTTGTCCCAGGTGTAGTTCATGCTGACGCCCTCGATCGGCTTCTGCGCTGCACCGTTCACGAGGTACGGCTCCGGCAGACCCGCTGATTCGAGGATGGTCGGCACGATGTCGATCACGTGATGCCACTGGTCGCGGATTTCGCCGCGAGCCTTGATGCCGTTGGGCCAGCTCATTGCCACCGCGTTGCGGGTCCCGCCATAGTGCGACGCCACCTGCTTCGTGTACTGGAACGGCGTGTTCATCGCATGTGCCCAACCGACCGGATAGTGGTTGAACGCCTTCGGTCCGCCGATCTCGTCCAAGCGGGGAAGAATGTCCTCGAGCACTTGGGGGATGCCGTTGAGCGCCATCAACTCGTTGAACGTGCCGTCGAGACCACCCTCGGCGCTGGCGCCGTTGTCACCGGCGATGTAGATGAACAGCGTGTCGTCATACTTGCCCATGTCCTTGAGCACCTCGGTCAGGCGGGCGACCTGGGCATCGGTGTGCTCGGCCATCCCGGCGTAGGCCTCCATCAACCTGGTGTAGACCGTTTTCTGAGTGTCGTCGAGGTCATCCCACGCCTCGACGCCTTCGGGCCGGTCCGTGAGGTCGGTGTCCTCTGGTACGAGGCCCTTTTCCTTCATGTTGGCGAGGGTCTCGTCGCGGACCGCATCCCATCCCTTGTCGAACTTGCCCTTGTACTTGTCGATCCACTCCTGCGACACGTGATGGGGCGCGTGGGTGGCGCCGTAGGACACATACAGGAAGAACGGCTTGTCCGGCGTCATCACGTCGAGGCCGCGCATCCACGAGATCGCCTTGTCGGTGATGTCCTCGGAGAAGTGGTAGCCCTCCTCGGCCGTCTTCGGCGGCTCGATCGGGCTGGTGTTGAGCATCAGGGTCGGCGACCACTGATTGGTCTCACCGCCGACGAAGCCATAGAACTTCTCGAAGCCCTCACCGGTCGGCCAGCGGTCGAACGGTCCCGACATCGAGACCTCCCACGCCGGTGTCTGGTGGGCCTTGCCGACGCAGCCAGTGCTGTAGCCGTTGAGCCGCAGCATCTCGGCGACGGTCGCCACGGTGTTGGGGCGCACGCTGTCGTTGCCGGGTGCGCCGGTCGCCACCTCGGCCACCGAGCCGATACCGGCGCTGTGGTGGTTGCGGCCGGTCAGGAGTGCCACGCGTGTCGGCGAACAGAGTGCGGTGGTGTGGAACCGGTTGTAGAGCACGCCGTCGTCGGCCACCTGCTGCATCGCCGGCATGTTGCACGGCCCACCGGTCACGCTCGGCGCGCCGAAGCCCATGTCGTCGAGCAGCACGATCACCACGTTCGGTGCACCCTTGGGTGGGCGCAGCGGCTGGATCGGAGGAAACGACGCGTCGCGGGCGTCGAGCGCCATCTTGCCCCGGGAGGGGGTGTCCGGGATCGGCAGGACTTCTCGGCCAATCTTGTCCGGGTTCTGGGCCATGGCTGGTTCTCCCTCTCGTACGCGTCATGCGACGCTTTTGATTGTCCCGCAGCGTCCGATCCGTCGGTAGCCCCGAAAGGGTCCCCCCGAGGGGACACGTGTGCGGCGGAAGCGCTCCGCGGCGCACGCCGAGCGGCCCTCATGACCACGTACCCCCTCGAAGCCCCCCGCCGGGTGCTACCCGAATCGGCGACGACCGTCGACAATCGACCCGATGGGCTTCTCGAACCGCTCCGCTCCCCAGGCGACGAAGCCCGACGAGCGCGTGTTCATCGGGGCGAGCTACCTCGATCTGGCGGAAGCCGACGCCGACTTCGAGGCGCTCCGGCAGTCCTGTGTCGATCGCGGTGAAGCTGCTGGCTTCGACGCCGTGACGATCGGGCGGAAAGCATCCGGCGAAGTTCGATTCCATCGCGAACCCGATCGCTCACAGGGTTCGGTTGCGGGCGATCATGCCGCTCCCAGTCTCGCTGCCGGCCTCGGGGCCGCACTGTTCCCCTCGGTCGCGGCCGACATCCCGGTCGGGCGGCTGGCGGAACGGGAGATCCTCGGAACCGTTGCCGGGGTCGTGGCGATCGCCCTCGGACGCAGCGGCCTGAGCGAATTCGGAGACCAACTGGATTCCTCGTCGGCGGGCCTCATCGCGGTCGGCACGGCCGAACAGCAGGACCGGATCCGGACCGTGCTCACCAACGCGCACGCCACGATTGCCCGGGTGGGATCGGTCGACGTCGAACGGGTCGTGCAGACGACCGACAGAGTTCACCGAGCTGCATCGAAGAGGCGGCGGACAACGCCGTAGCCCCCGGACATCGCCGGGAGCGGTCGCTCCACGTTCTGGTCAGTCGCTCAGGTACCCCAGGATTCGGGCCTTGGCGACCGCCTCGCGGCGTCCGTGGACGTTGAGCTTGTCGTACAGCCGGACGGTGTTCTTCTTCACCGTCCCCGGTGCGATGAAGAGCTCCCTGCCGATTTCCTGGTTGGTCTTGTGCTCCGCCAACAGTCGCAGCACGTCGAACTCGCGGGGCGTGAGCGCCGGTTCGCCGGCGACCGTCGTCACGGCGGTCGCCACCGACCCAGCGGTCTCGGGCTCGATCGCGGCCAGGACCGCGCCGACGTGAGCAAGAGCGTGGCCGGCGACGTCGAGGCGGTGCAGCAGCGGTACGAGGTCGGGCCCGAGATCTGCGACCCTGCGGACGATGCCACCTTCCTGCGAAAGCCTGATGGCGTGCTCGAGCGAGTCGAGAGCGCCACACTCGTCGCCCTGGTTGGCACGATCACGCGCCTGCAGCCCGAGCAGCCGAATGGTCAGCGGGCGGTGGTTGCGTTGTTGTGCAGCATCGAGGTATTGCTCGAGCAACTGCCGCCCGCTTTCGGCATCGGGCTTCGAGGACATCAGCACCTCGACATAGGTCGGCATGGGGTCGTAGAAGAGGAACGAGTGCAGCTGGGCATCGGGGTCGGCCGTATGGACCCATCGGAGTGCCGCGGCAGGTCGTCCACGACGAAGATCGAGCTCGGCCAAGAACGCCTCGGCGGTCGGCTGGAGATGATCGCTGTGCGTGTCGAGCACGAACTGCATCATCGACGCAGCGGAGACGTCGGCGTCGTCGCCGCGCCCCTGCGCCAACTCGGCAAGCGAGAGTGCGATCCAGGAATGGACGACGTTGGCCGCTGCTGTCGCGTACCGGGCGTCGATCACCTTCTTCAAGTGTTGTGTTGCCTCATCGAGCCGGTTGCGCTCATACGCGACCGTGCCCAGGAAGTACTGGGCGGCGGCGATGGTGTCGACCAGACCGAAGCGTTCCCCGATCGCCAACAGCTGGGTCGCATGGCGTTCCTCCAAGGCCAGGTCGCCTTCGAGCCATCCGAGGTACGGCAGCGCCCACGCCATTGGATCGAACGGTGCCCCGGCGAACCGTTCATCGCCCATCACCGAGCTCGCCAACTGATGCGCCTCCTGTGAGCGGCCGGCGCCAGCCAGCGAAACGACACCGGCGACAATGGCAAACGTCAGGTGGCGACCCGGCGTGGTTGCCAACAACTCCTGTGCGACCTCGGCGTCGGCCACGGCACCCTCGAAGTCCGCCGAGATGAGCTTCTCGTAGGCGCTGCGCAGCTCTGCGATTTGGCCTCGAAGGCTGCTGTTGATGGCCGGATCCGGGACGTTTCCCCGTTCGAGCAGCGCCTCGGCCCGATCGAGCGCGTCACTCATCTCACCGAATCGCGACTGAAACTCGCCGACCAGCCACGCGCGGAGCAACAGCAGTGTGGGCTCGTTGTCCACCACATCGCTCGGCACGCGCGACAGCACACGAGCGAGTTCCGCCCATCGCTCCTCTTCGATCAGTTGGTTCCCGAACTCGGCGGTCCAGAGGACGAGGTCGGCATGCTCGCCCGCGAGATGTAGTTGTTCGATCGCTTCTTCGACCATGCCGTGAGTTCGGAACACACCTGCCACCCGCACCCGCATGTCCCGCTCTTGAATCTGAGCCTGAGGATCGGCGCCGTGGGCGACCCGCCAGTTGTCGAGGAGCTGCGCGAAAAGATGGTGGAAGCGGTACAACACTCCCTCATTGTCGAGTGGCACGATGAACAGGTTGTGCCGGAGCAGCCAGTCGATGAACTCCGAGCCCGTCATCGTCGCCGGCCCGGCAACCCTGTTGGCGATCGCAGCATCGCAGAGCTCTGCGCTGAAGCTGGGGAAATGGGAAACGACCTGCAGGTACCGCCGGACCGGCACCGGGACCGACTCGAGGATCTCGGCGAGGAGATCGTCTTGCGTCGCCTGGTCGAGGAAGCCGACGCCGACGAGCTCGGAGTCGCTGTCGAGACGGTACGCCTCGATCGCCAGACGCACTCCAGCGGGCCAACCCTCGGTCGCGGTGAACAACTCGTGAATCTCTTGGTCGAGCCAATCCCGAGGCAGCAGCTGCCTCGCCAACAGCTGCACTTCCTCGCGGTCGAGCGCGAGCTCGGACATCCGGAGCTGGCCGAGCAGCCCGCGAACTCGCAAGGCCCTCAACCGCAGCGGCGGCTCCTGTCGGCTGACGATGACGAAGTGAACCGCGCCATCGTGATGCTCGATCAGCGCCGACACGACCTCATGCACCGACGGCGAGGTGATCAGGTGATAGTCGTCGAGCACGACCACGATCGGGTGCGGCACGTCGCTGAGCTCGTTGGACAGTTCGGTGATCACGACGGACAGTTCGGGAAGCGTTGGCGCCTGCACCATCTGTGACACGACATCCAGCGCGCCCGGCACGACGCGGCGGATTGCCTCGGCCAGATGCATCAGGAACCAACGCGGGTCGTCGATCGCTGAGTCGAGCGTGACCCAGGCGACCGGACGGTCAATCGTCTCGACCCATTGGCTGACGATGATCGACTTACCGAAACCTGCGGGAGCGCAGACCAGAGAGACGGGGAGACCGAGCCCGCGGTCCAGTGTTGCCAGGAGGCGACCGCGGCCCACCGCGTCGACTGGCGGTCGCGGTCGATGGAGGAGCGCGGCGCGAACCGGCAAGCCCGCCGGCGCGGGATCCCCAACAACCTCGATCAGCTCGGCTGCGGACGACTCCAATATGTCGTCCTCCTCGACCGAATTCACGCTCCGACCCTAGCGACATGCCGCCGCCTGGGCCGAGGGCTCAGCGAGGACCCACTCGGCGGTGGATCAGATGTAGCCCTTGTCGGTCATCCAGTTGAGCGAGAAGAAGCCGATCACCGGCGGCAGATACGAGGTGACCAGCCGGTAAGTGACGGCAATCGAGAAGGCCTGCTCGGCGGGTAGGCCCACCCCGGTGAGCAGTGCGGTCATCGTCGCCTCGGCCACGCCGATCCCACCCGGAACCGGGGCGAGGCCGGCGAGCAGGCCGGTGCCGACGCTGACGAAGATCAGCGCCGTGAACGGCACGCTCGCACCGAACGCAGCGACCACTGCGGCGAGTGCCAGTGCACCGACGATCTTCTCGAGGAACTCGCTGAGGCAGATCCCACCCAGGCGAGCAGGAGAGGAGACGACGCCCTTCACCGACTCGTACGCCTCTTTCACCTTCGGCCAGACCTTGGCCCGCCACTTGGGGACGGCGGCGATGACGATCAGCCCGATCACCACGACGGCGACGACGATCGCGAGCAGGCCGCCGGAGTCCTGCGAGTCGAGGCTGTCGGTGTCGATCGCCTGCCCGAGCGCCCACGAGGTGACCAGCAGGAGGACGATTTCGATGAGGAAGCCGAAGAAGCTGATGACCGGGCCTTGGGCGACGGCGGTCGTCGTCGGTACGCCGAGCTTCTGGAGGAATCGCACGTCCATCGCCACTTTGCCGACGGTCGACGGCACCACGAGGCCGACGAAGCTGTTCGCCGACTGCAGGATCACGGTCGGTGCGTAGGGAACGGGTTGGGTGACGGCCGACTTGATACCCATGTATGCCGTCGAGTAGCCGAGCATCTTGATGATGAATGCGACGATCAGCCACGCGATCGACGCGGTCTTCAGCTCCTCGACCAGGGTGTCGAACCCGACTTGGGCGACCTGGGAGATCAGGGCGTTCACCGCGACGATGGCGAAGAAGACGACGACGAGGTCCTGCACGCTGACGCGCTTGACGTCGACGAGCTTGGGTTCCTCGACTCCCAGCCGCTCGACGAGCAGCGATCGGATCTGGCCGAACTTGACCTTCGACCGCTTCATTTGTGTCCGCAGGCTCGGATCGACGACAGCATCTTGCAGGTAGGGAAGCGCCGCAACGAGGCGCCGGCGGGAGTATCCCGCAAATGCGGCGTCGACGGCCTGTTCGATCCCGACCACGGCGGCGGTGGTGCCGAGCAGCGACGCGACGTCCGCGCCGAACTGCTGAGCAGTCGGGAGCATGGAGGAATGCTCGAAGTCCACGAACGATGGGCCGTCGTCTCCGATCCGGACGGTGCGCGCCCCGAGGTTGCCGTGCGCAACGTTCACGCCACGCAACCGGTCGAGCGCCCGCCACAGCTCTTGCAGGCTCTCGTCGGTCACGCCGGTCCCGTCGTCGGCGTCGAGCTCGCCGATCGGGGTACCGTGCGGCTCCGCCACGACGAGCACGACGTCACCACCCTCGGCCTGACCGGCCTCGACGACCGCGGGCACACGAACGTCGGCCCGCTCGGCGACAAGCAGCGCCAGCGCCTCGTGCTCGACCTGTTGCACCCGGCCGGCTGCCGGCGCAGGGCCGCTGCTGCGATACCAGAGCGCTTTCCACGCCCGCTCGGCCCGTTGGCGATCGGCGGCATCTTGCCCGTACACCTTGATCGTCAACGTTCGGCCGTCGTCGCCGGTCGCGGTCGCGAGACCGACGGTGCCCGGCTGGTCGGGCAGGTAGGCCAGGTCGGTCGTGGGGACCCCGACCCGCTCCAAGGTGGCGGCCAGGCGGCCGACAGGCGGCAACCCCTCCGGCGAGCCGAAGATCAGGCGCACCGACGCCACACTGAACGCGGCGAGCGCCAAGGCGCCCAGCACGCTCGTCAACGTGGCGAGGCCGAGGAGGAAGGGCGACACCACGGTGGCGCCGATCACCCACCACCCGAACTTTCGAATCGGGTAGGTGAAGTACGGAGCCATCGCCGAGACGATCGTGACGACCATTGCGACCCGAACGGTCGGGAAGGCCGGGCGGCCGACCGCGTCGAAGAACTCGGGCAGGAACAACGGCCACGTACCCGTCGACAGCCGCGCGGCGAGCATCGACACCGCCGTACCGATGATCAGCGCGACGATGATGTCGCGCAGCACGCCGCGCTTCACGCCGCCACGGAGCAGGGTCGCCAGCACCAGGCCGAGAGCTGCCAACGCTGCGCCGCTGTACGCGATCCAACTCAGCGTTCGGATCCACCCGGGCGTCGAGCCGAAGAACTCGACCACACGGGCGTCGATGGGCGTCTCGTCCCGCGCCGCCCACCCGAGCAACAGAAGCAGTACCCCGGCGACCAGGAAGCGCCACACGTCGGGCGCCCGTCGCCGCCGAGGCGCACCGGCGTCCGTCGCAAACAGATACGTCGTGACGCTCGCGGGTTCGAGAGCGGCGTCGGTCACGTCAGCGGTCTCCGGCGTGGGCGCAACGAGGTCACTCGCCGGGCTGCCGGACTGGCCGGTCTCCTCCTCATCTGTGCTCGCGTTCATGTCGACTCCTCGCTCGCGCGCGTTGCGTACCGTTCGATCGTGCGGCTGCGCGGTCGCGGCGACTAGCCCCGCGGAGGTGCACCGTGGGAGGTACCAGTGCGGGTGAGCCTGGTCAGGTCGCTGCGGTGTCGAACAGGCCGAGCAGGAACATCAGGATCACGATGCCGAGCACGACCTCGAGCACGATCGCCAGCACCTTCATCAACCGCGGCGACAGCACCTTGACCGTGCCCGCACTCGACGCCTCCACGGCGCGAGCGACAACGCCGTACCGCTCGACGCCGGCCATGATCAGCACGTACCCCACGATCACCAGCGCGCCGGCGAGTGGCGCCTTCACCCAGCGGGGCCATTGCTGGCCGAGGACCTCGATGATCACCGTGCCGCCTGCCGCTATGGCGAAGCCGGTGCGGAGCACCGCGAACAACGTCCGTTCCGAAGCGAGTGCCGTGCGGTGGTCGGCGAGCCGGGTACGGGTGGCGGCCAACTCGGTCGTGTTCGGCCCGGGGGCATCCGAAGCGGTGTCGGGCTCGAGATGACGTTCCTCGTCATCGCCCATGTCGACGTGTTCCCTTCTCGTGGGTCAGCCGTCGTCGTCGAAGAAGCCGACTGCCGTCAGCTCCTTCTTGAGGTCGACCGCGATCGCAACGACGGGGGCGGCCAGGATGAGGCCGATCATCCCGGCGACCATCCCGCCGAGCGTGGTCGCCAGCAGGATCGTCAGGGGGTGCAGGTTGAGGCTCGATCCGAGCAGCTTCGGCTCGAGCAGGTTCTCGAGCACGAGCTGGGCGACCATCACCAACGCGAACGCTGCGACAGCCAGCCCGACGCCGCCTTCACCGAGCGCCATGAGCACGGCGAACGCCCCACCAAAGAAGGCCCCGATGTAGGGGATGTAGGCGCCGATCACGTTCACGACGCCGATCGCCAGCGCGCCCGGGACACCGAGGAAGTACATCCCGATCGCGATCGACACGCCATTGACGAGCGCAAGTGCGGTCTTGCCGCCGAAGTACCCCTGCACGTCCTGGATCGACTTGTTGATGATCCGCTGGGTGGCGTCCCGGTCGGCCCGGTCGGCCTTCGCGTTCGCCCACCTTCGGGTGAGCATCGGCCCGTCCTTGAGCAGGTAGTAGAGCACCATCGTCCCGAGGATGAGTCCGGTGATGAAGCCGGCTGCGGTGTCGACGACGGTGGCCACCGCCGTGGCGATGCCGTCTCGCGCGACGGGCGCCGCGTCGCTTGCGGTGGCGTCGACCACGTCGACCGCCTCGGCACTGATCGGAAGATCCTCAACCAGCGTCTTGACCTCCTCGACTGCGGCGTCGAGGTTCTCTCTCAAGACGTCACTCTGGCTCCCGAGCGCCTCCGCGGTGACCAGGCCAGCACCGCCGATCACGACGACCAGCCCCACCAGCACGATGGCGGCGCCGAGCGCCCGCTTGATGCCGTGCTCCTCGAGCCAGTTCACGATCGGCACGAAGACGATCGCCAGGAAGACGCCGATGGCGAGCGGTCCGGTGATGTCGCGAGTCGCGGCGATCAGCCCGATGAGCACCGCCAACGCGATCAGCATGCCGATGAGCATCCAGCTGGTGGTGCCCCCTCGGCGAACCCATGCGGGGACATCGAACCTGACCTTCTCGACGGCACCGTCCGAGACATCGGCCGGTGTCGTGTCCGATGTTTCGGGGCTGGCGCTCTCTGTCATTGGGATCTCCTTGGTTCGCAACGGCAACGTGCCGACTCGTGATTCGATTCTCGATCGAGGTCGTGGTCTTCGGTAGCCCCGCCAAGGGGGTGGTCAGGTGGCATCAGAGCTGGGTTTGCTCTCGGGAAGGCGATCGCTCGCACGGCGCGCATGACGCTTCAGGAACTCGTTGAGGAGCGCACCGATGAGCGAGATCCCGATGAAGATGTAGAAGACGGTGAAGAGCTTCGAAACGGTCGTCGTCGGCGAGAGGTCGCCGAAGCCCACCGTCGTCAGCGTTACGGCGCTGAAATAGAACGAGTCGACCCAGCTCCAGTCCTCCAGGATGCGGTACACGACCGTGCCGAGCCCGAGCACGAAGAGGCTGAGCCCCCCGACGATGCGGGTCGCATAGGCCTCCCATACTTCGGTTGCACCCGAGCTCGGCGGGGCGGAACTGTCCACCATGCCCCCAGATCGGCCGACTCGTCAGACGAGTTCGATCTCGCTCGGGCGCCAGCTCTGGTCGAGCCACGACTCCAGCGGTCCGTACATCCGCAGCGCCACGAACCATCCCTTGCCGGGGATCGTCTGCAGCCAGTTGTTTTCCTGGCCTGCCGGCGGAGTAGCCGAGAAGTAGACATCGATCGAACCGTCGGGGTTGGTGTTCATGCCTTCCTTGTAGCTGTCCAGGGTTGGGAACTGCTGGTCGGTCTGCAGCTGACAGCGGGTCTGCGTGTCGTACATCGTCAAGGCCCAGAAATCCTTCACCGGGATGTCCGGCGGCAGATGCAGCCGGTACGTCTTCGAGCCGTCGAGCGGCTGGCCCTGCGCGTCCACCATCCCCATCGTGTAGTCCGACCCCTTGCCGGGGGCCTTGCTCGCCATCGCCGGCGAGACGCAGATGTAGCCGAAGTGATAGAACACCCGCCCGTCGAGGACGCGCACGCCGTTCTCCATGTACGTGGTGGAGCCGCCGATGATCGGCTGACACCAGCCGCTGTCCTTGCCGTAGGTGTAGAGCCCCGGATGGCGTGGGAAGTAGCTGATCGCCCGAGCTGCGGCGTTGCCGATGGCGGCAGCGTCGACGAGGATCTCCTTCATCCGTGCGTCCGTAGGGAATGGCTTGTCCTTCTCGATGCCGATCGCGGCCAGCCGCCCGCCGATCTCCGCACCGAGGAACCCGGCCGGCTCATCTTGCAGGACCGCATGCACGTTCTCGAAGAACGTGACGTCGTTGGGGAGCACCGTGTCGATCTCCTCGCCCGTCCCGTTGACGAACTCCATCGCCGGCGGATTTGCTTGGGCGGCGAGCGGGTACACCTTGAGGTTGTCACGGATGTTGGCTGAAGCGGCCTCGATCCCCTTGTCGAGGTACCCGCGCATGAACAGCCACGCGCCGTAGGTGTTCGACTGCACGACGAAGTAGCCATCCGGCACGTCGCCGTCGTATCCGGGGGGCAACACCAGGAATTTGCCGCCCTTGCCCTGATCCGGTCCAGCCATGCCCAGATCGGTCATGTAGAGAAAGGCCGCGTCGTCGAGAATGCCCAGCATCCCGGGCGGCAGCTCGATGACCGTCGGCCCATCGGTCTTCATGTCGAGCCACCCCATCGCGTACATCGTCGAGGTGTTCGCTGTCAGCCACAGGGCCTTGGAGTCCAGCAAGTTGTCATAGATGACGATCTTGTTGCTGGAGTCGAGGCCGAAGGCCCGTTGACCCTCCCGGATCGAGTACATCGACATGGCCGGGATGCAGTCCAGGAACGACTCGACCGCGCGCGCACGATCGAGATAGTCGTAGACGTTTGCGACCGTTGTCTCGTCCGGGACACCGTCGGTGTAGTCGAGCGAACCGATCGACGTCTCCACATGGTCCGGCGCCATGATCGACGCGGGCAGGTCGGTGGTCATCTTCAGTTTCGGTGTCGAAGTCATCGTTGGCATCCTCTTCTTCTGGGGTTGGGTCAAGAACCACTGTGAGACGCTTCTGGTCGGTCCGATAGCCCCATCACGGACCCCTCGGGGGGCATCCCGGGGGCGGTGCCATTCGTCCGCCGTTCGGTCAGTCGACCAGGTCGAGGTCGTTCAGAACCCACGTCTTGTCGATGTAGCTCTCGGTGGGCCCGTAGAAGCGGAAGACGAGGAAGAAGCCCTTGCCGGCAGCGGTCGGGATCCAGTTCGCTTCCTGACCGGCGGGCGCTTCGGGGCCGAAGTGGACGTCGACCGAACCGTCGGCGTTGACGGCGGGTTCATCGAGGCTGCCGACCGACTTGTTCGTGTTGCCGCCGACATCGAGCAGGCTGCGGGTGGTGGGGTCGTACGCCGAGATCGCCCAGAACCTCGCCACCGGAGGGTTCGCGGGCACTCGCAGCACATAGTTCTTGGCGCCGTTCAGGTATCGGTTCTCGCTGTCGCGAAATGTCGTGAGGTAGGCAGTGCCGGCGCCTGGCGTGGTCGAGATCAGGTTGGGCGACACGACGATGGCCTGGTAGTGCCAAAGGGTGCGGGCATCGATGTCGTTGACCCCGTCCCGCTCGAACGTGGTGTTGTACAGGAACATCCGCTCCCAATGGCGATCGGCCCAGTACCTGACGTCGGGTTCGCGTGAGG
Source organism: uncultured actinomycete (assembly GCA_942491345.1). Lineage (GTDB taxonomy): Bacteria > Actinomycetota > Acidimicrobiia > Spongiisociales > UBA5794 > JAHEEL01. Next base: position 17,733 of record CALOAN010000050.1, on the reverse strand, counting down.
CGTACACGATGGCCCGGCACATGGCCGCGCCCTGCTTGGCTCCCTGATCGAGAATGCGTCGCAAGCGCTCGTCGGGATCGAACGGTTCGCCCTTGCGGATACCCAGTGTCGCCAGGCGTCCGAGTTGCTCGGCGCCGAACAGCTCGGAAGGTTCGTTTTGAACGATCTCGTTCAACATCTCGAACGCCGAACCATCTTCGGGTACCAGCGAGTTGGTTCCGGCGCCGGTGCCGTTCACGAAGTTCCCCGAGCGGGCACTGTCCGAGAGTGGGTAGACCTTGAGGTGCTGCTCGAACCACTCGACGGCCTCGTCGCCTGTACCGACTTCTCCGAAGCCGCGCATCATCACCCAGATCCGGTAGCTCGGGGATTCGATCACGAAGTGCCCGTCAGGGACGTCGCCGTCGTGGTCCGGTGGCACGAACAGGTACTTGCCGCCCTCGCCCTTGTCCGGCCCCACGAAACCGAAGTCCACGAGGAACTCGAAGCGCGCGTCATCGGCGGTGCCCATCATGCCGGGCGGGATTTCGACCACGGTGGGACCATCGACCTGCAGGTCGAGCGACGCACACGCATAGACGGTGGCGTTGTTGCCGGTCAGGAAGAGCTCGCTCGGCTTCCAGCCGGGTCCCGCAGCGACGACGATGTCCGACGACGTCGTGAACCCGAAGTCGCGAATGTGGGACTTGACGATGCCGTACACGGACAGGGCCGGGTTGAAGTCCATGTACGCCTGCGTCGCCCGCTGCAGATCGAGCTCGTCATAGAGCCTGGCGGCCGTCGCTTCGGTCGGAAAGGCCTCGAGTTCGAAGTCGAGGCGGCCGAAGCTCGTCTCGATCTCGGCCGGCGCCGGCTCGAAATCCAGGTTGGTCTGCTTCTGGCCTCGTACGTCATCAAAAATCGTCATCATCTGCTCCAGTGAGTCGCTGTCTGAAACCCGGGCACTGATCGCTTCGTCGGCGGTGTCGGGTCAGTTGGTGGTGTCTCGGTCGATCACCAGTCTGAAATGCCTGCGGTCAGGCCGGTAGCCCCCGGACGGTCCCTTCGAGGGGGCTTGCGGGCCACCCATCACTCAGTCAGCAGATGGCGATGATGCACGGTGAGGGCCCCGAGGTAGGCGGACTCGAAACTTCACCACGATCGCCCGTCGGTCGCCGGCGCTTGCGCTCGCACCGCCTCGACATCGTCGGCGAACGCCTTGGCGAGGCGGCGGTCACGGTCGGATCGTGCTGCTCGCTCCCCCTCACGGCCGAGCCGCAACAGAGCCGCTGTCACCGTCCGGTCATCTGCGCCGTAGAGCAGGAGTTGGCGCCCTGCCGCATCGAGAAAGTCACCCATCGTGTCCTCGATCACGACCACGACCGGCGCTCCGTCACTCCCGGTCCGGGTCCGGACCCCGATGCTTCGCCCCGCGATGCTGTTGCACACGACAGTCAGCATCTCGGTGCATTCCGCGCCCGTGCGTGGATCGTTGACGGCGGGAGACAGCGCCATCAAACCGATGTCGACGAGCACATCGATCGTGTACCCGACGTCATCATCCGGATCCCGTGCGCCCGCGATCGTCAGGCAGTCGTAGATCTTGTCGAGGTCACGATCCGAAATCGTCTTCGGCGCCGACAACCATCCGATGCATTCGCCGTCGGCCACCGGTCGCCCGGTGCCGGCGGCCAACACGATGCGCCCATTTGTCCCCGTTGCGAGTTGCTCCAGTCGCCCCGTGTCGATGCTCACCATGTAGCCGTCGGCGGGCGAGACGAGGTCGATCGCATCCGGCGGCCGCCCGAGCTCGATCGCGTCGACCACCACATCGTGTCGTAGCGCGTGCTCGTGTCGTTTCGCCGCCCGATCGATTCTCCATCCGATCCACTGGATCGCACGGTCGACGCGCAGCGATTGCAGCGTGCCGTTGATGTACCAGACGATCATCACACCCGTGACGATCAACAACAGCACGCTGATCGCCATCACGAGCGGTGGTGCGACTTCGTCGCCGGCCTGATCCCGCAGCAGGACCTGGCTGGTCATGATGAACCCCACGGTGCCAGAGAAGGTGGCCAGGACCCACTTGTTGCCACTGCCGCGTAGCCTCATCCTGAGCAGCCGCGGCGAGAACTTGCTCGCCATGTTGCCGGTCGTGAGTGCCGTCAGGGCGAGCACGATGCTGAGGCCCGTGAAGACCAGTGCCAACGCGCTGAGCAATGACGACCGCGCCTGGTCGATCGTGATCGCGAACGAGTCAGGATCGGGGGCCGGGCCGTACCGCTCCGCCAGGAACGCCCCCGCGAGCCCCGGCGACGCCCTGGTCCTCCTCCAGCGCGGTCTCGATGTCGTCGACGACTCCTCTGATACTCGGCATCGTTCGTCCTCCAGGTCGGCAGCGTGCGGGTGCCCCCATGCTGGAGATCGACGCACGCAGCCGGTAGCCCCACGAGGGTGGAACGAAGGGGACGATGCGGCATGGACGATGCGGCGCGGACAGGGCGGCCCGAGTTTGCACCCCGGAGCCACCCTGATGGGGCTGTGCCACGGCTTGGTCGGATGAGACGGTGGATCCATCGCGAACCACAAGATGACCACCCCGACTCCGGCGAGCGTCACCCCGACCATCGCAAAGAGAACCTCCGCCGTACTGGCAGCGGGCGACCCACATGGCTGACGAGCCCGCCGGACCGGCGTTGACCGCTGCAGCCGAGGTGGTGCCCGCCGAGCAGGAGCCGACATCTCGAGCCCGGATGATCCGCAAGGTCGCGACCCGCGTGGCGATCATCGTCGGTGTCCTGGCGTTGTCGAGTTGGGTGTTGTTCAACATATTCGATGATCTCGACTGGGGCGAAGTCCGCAGCGCGATCGCCGAGCTTTCCGACGCCGAGTGGCTCTCGCTGGCCTTCGGCTGGCTGGTGTGGGTCGTGCTCCAGGGTGCGTTGACGGCGTCGCTCGTCGACAAGCTGGCGGTGCGCCGCGGCGTGCTCGCCAGCCTCGGACCGAGCGCGGTGTCGTCGGTGATCCCCGGCCCGAGCGACCTGCCGATTCGGTACAGCATGTTCCAGTCGTGGGGCGTCTCGTCGTCGGCCGCTGCGACCGCGGTCATCGGGAGCGGCATCTTCTCGATCGGCTCGCAGCTGGTACTGCCCTCACTTGCCGGTGTGCTGATCGTGCTGGGCGACGTGCCGCTGTCCGGGTTCTTCTCCGTCATCCTCGTCGCCTCGGCCGCACTTGCGGTGATCGTGGTTGCGATCGCGGTCACGCTCGGCTCGGCGACCCGGACCGAGGCGGTCGGCCGCTGGCTCGATGGCCCGGTGCGCGCCGTGCGCCGCCGGCTCAAGCGGCCGGCACCGGACGAAAACCTCGGAACCACGTTGGCCACCAAACGCGCCGAAGCCGTCGACCATCTCGCCGGGAAGTGGCTCAAGGCAACCGTGGCCACGGTGGCAACGCTGGCCGCGAAGTGCTCACTCCTCGTCATGGCACTGCGCTTCGTCGGCATCCCGGAGGACGCTCTCGGATGGATCGCAATCGTCGCTGTGTTCGGACTGGTTGCCGGGCTGACCGCGATCCCGCTCACGCCCGGCAGCGCCGGCGTCACCGAAATCGGCTTCATCGGCATGCTCACCGCCGCGGCCGGCGACGACTGGGTCAACCAGATCACCGCCGGCGTCCTGCTGTACCGGCTGATGACCTGGCTGCTGATCATTCCGGTCGGGCTCGGCGCGCTCGGCATCTGGCGCCACGGAGTCCGCGCCGCCGAGCAGCGAGCCGCAAACGCAGCTGCCACCTGACAAGGTGGCGATGGGCGTCGCCCCCCCCTGAATCTCCCTCGCGGGGGTTGCAGGCACAGCGTCGAATTCTCGACGATCTTGTCATGACTGATTCGCTGTTTCACTCCAACGGGAGCCCCGGCCAAGATTTCGTACCGGCACCAGCCCACATCGAGACCAACTTCGGCACGCTGGAGTTCGAGGGCGGCGGGTTTCCGACCCCGGACACGGTCGAGAAGGTGTTCGACGAACTCGATCTGCAGCGTGCCACCCAGGCCTACTTGGACTTCTACCCGGCGCTGTCTTTGCTGGCGATGCTCAAGGGTCAAGTTGCCAACTATGGAGTGCGCAGTTGCTCGGACATCATCGTCTTCGCCGACAAGATGGACTCGACGCCGCTGTGGCTCACCGGCAACACCGACAGCATCTACGCCCTCGTGACGCTGGATCTGAAGGAGGACGGGCCGACCGTCATCGAGATCCCGCCGGGAGTGCTCGGCCCGGCTGACGACGCGTACTTCAAGTACATCATGGACTTCGGGCCCACTGGCCCAGACCAGGGGCAGGGCGGCAAGTACCTCATGCTCCCGCCCGGTTACGACGGCGAGGTCCCCGACGGCTACTTCGTCGTCGAGTCGCCGACGAACCGGGTGTGGCCGATGATGCGGGCCGATGCCGCGTTGGTCGGCACCGGAGATGAGGCACTCGCGTTCTACCGCGACCACCTGAAGGTGTATCCACTGGCCAAGGGACACAGCGACGGCCAATACATCAACGGCTCGGGACTGGCGGGCAACCAACTCGCGCGAGAAGACATGGAAGCGTTCGAGTGGTTGGCCGACATCGTCGAGCACGAACCAGCCGACATCTTCGACAAGGAACAACTCGGTCGGCTCGCGTCGCTCGGTATCGAGAAGGGCAAGCCGTTCGCCCCGGACGACCGAATGCAGAGGATCTTCGCCCAGGCAGCTCGGCAAGGTGTCGCAATGGCCCGCACGATCGCCTTCGCCAACCGTGATCCCGAGGTCAAGGTGTATCCGGACCGCAACTGGGAGACGCTCTTCATCGGTGGGAGCTCCGAGTTCGAGCGGAACGGATATCGAAACATCGACGCCCGGACCCTGTTCCATTTCACGGCGGTCGTCGTGACCCCGGCCATGGCGGCCAAGATGGAGGGAAAGGGTTCGCAGTACCTCGCCGCCTACCGCGATACGACTGGGGCGTACCTGGACGGAGCGAAGAACTACCAACTGAGCATGCCGGCGAACGTGCCGGTGAAGGACTTCTGGTCGGTGACGCTCTACGACCCCGCGACCAGGTCCCAGCTACAGACCGATCAGGGATATCCGAGCGTCAACAGCCAGAAGAACCCCGACACCAATGCCGACGGCTCGATCGACATCTACTTCGGCCCGACCGCACCCGCAGGTAAGGAGAACAACTGGGTACAGACCGTTCCCGGCAAGGGGTGGTTCACGCTGTTCCGGTTCTACGGACCCCTGGCGCCCTACTTCGACAAGACCTGGATCCCCGACGACATTGTCGAGATGAGCGGCTGACGACGAAATCGAGCAGTACGCAACGAGCTTCCGTTCATCGCGTGACTCGTGTGTACCCGCTTGGATTCGAGTGTTCGGACTCGCGCCGATGGGCAGCGAGGGTGGACGCCGTGCTCACGTCCGGCGGGCGCGTCAACCAGGCGTCGCGGTGATGCGGCCGTCGTCGATCGCGCTGCGCATCGAGGCGTAGTCGAGATCGTTCTGGTCGGCGTAGGTGAACGCGAACTGCGTGACGGCTCGATCGAACGAGGAGCCCTTTCCGAGGTACCCGCTGATCGCGATCGGATCGCTGGAACGCGCGTGCGCATGGGCCAGCGTCCACCCGCAGACCGTCGCGTACAAGCCGAGCCGCCGAGCGCTCATCGTCTCGACCTCGGCTGAGCCCTTCATGTCGTGGAACTGTCGCCAGTAGTAGTGGTGACCGGCCTGAGAACTCGACCACCCCAGGAAGATGTCGCCCGATGCTTGGATCAGCCGCTGGCCCCGCACCACGCGCTCGCCGGGAGAGTCGTAGTTGCTGGGCCCAAGCCGGGCTTCCAGGACCGACGCCTCGGCCTCCTTGATCTGCAGGAACAGCGGATCGTCGTCGTCCCGACCCGCCAACAACACCAACATGCACCGAGTCCCGACACTGCCGACACCGACCACCTTGACCGCAATGTCGACCAGCCGGTAGCGCCCGAGCAGCATGTGGAGATCGTCCGAAATCGACTCGCGATAGAGCTCCCAGCTGTGCCGCACCTGGTGATCGAGTTCGTCGGCGTTCTCGCCCACCAGGTCCCGCAAGGGAACGATCAGCGGCGGACTGCTGGCGATCCGGAGCACACCATCGGCCCGCTCGGTCAATTTGGCCATCGCCTTCAGGCTCGTCTTGGAACGCGCCTTCGCAGCACTCTTGGAGACCCGTTTGCGATCGCTCTTCTTGGTGATTGCTGCCTCGAGCCGGTCGACCGACAGCTCCGCGTACCAGACGTCGAGCGTTGCGCGCTGCGCGAACTCGGCCATCGCCGTGCGGTAGGAGGCCACCGACTTCGTGACGGCGTCGGCGGTCTGTTCCCGCTTGAAGCCGTTCGAGCGGCCTGCCAGCGCGAAACTCGTCGCCAGCCGCTTGACGTCCCACTCCCACGGCCCCGGAAGCGTCTCGTCGAAATCGTTGACGTCGAACACCAGGTTTCGCTCGGCCGAGGCGAAGGCGCCGTAGTTGGACAGGTGAGCATCGCCGCAGAGCTGTGCATCGATCCCTGACGCAGAGGTGGAGGCAAGGTCGCCGGCCATGATCGCGGCCGCTCCCCGATAGAAGGTGAACGGCGACACCGACATCCGCCCGTGCCGGATCGGCACGAGTGACTGCAAGCGGGTTGCATCCTGAGCGGTGAGCACATCGACCGGATCAGCCCGATCCGGTGGGGCGACCACTCCTCGGCGGCATTGGCACTCAGGCCCTCGAACATTCCCTTGGCCACGGGCACCGAATCCTGAAACAGGCTGTTCACCCAGGGGTCGGAGTGGGGGTTGTTCGGGAAGGTCGAGGCATAGACGCTGCTGCAACCGGTGGCATTTGCGATCACCGCACCAGCGGGACCACGGCCGTTGGGACCGCTCTCGAAGCGATACAATCGCGACTGGAGCGACTCGATGGTCTGGCGCATCCGCTCCGTTCGTTGCGGGTCATGGTCGTCGTAGGCTACGTCGTCCAGCTTGGCGCTCAGGCCCTCGATCAGGTTCTCCAGCTCCCTGATATGGTCCCTGCGCCGTTTTTCGTGGATCGCCCGATTGGTCGCCATCAGCATGCGTAGCGCTGTCACCTCTCCGCAACCGCGGCACGCGCCATGTCCACCGGACATGGCGTAATAGTTGTCGCGATTCAGAATGAGACGCTTGGCGTCGCTACCGCGCTGCGTTGCGTTCTCCCAGAAGCGCATGGGCGTATTGTGGGTTCTGCTCAGGAACTCGAACTCGTTCTTCAGCGACTGGAGCACCTTGGAATCCTGCCGCCGAGCGGAGAGCGCCCCGGAACCGCAGACATCGATGCACTCCAGGCAGCCGCTGCACTTCCAGGGATCGATGTTCACCGAGTAAAGCCCGCCGGTGCCGGGGACCGCCTTTTCCATGGCTCCGAAAAAGGGCCTGGTCTTGGCTACCGGGAATACGGACAGGGCCTCGATCATGCCTTCGAAGCCGCGCTCGAGCGTGGCGTTTCCCAGATCGAGCCCGACGACCGCCTCCGCGGCGATCTCGTGGAACGGCTTGGGGTCCTTTTTGGGCAGCTTCCGATAGGTACCGCGGATGACCTTGGTCAGGTCGAACACATAGCCCTCCATCGAGTCCTTCTGCCGCTCGGTAATCTTGAGGCCGCGAATAGCGGTTAGCAGGAGGTCGTGGATTTCATGCACCGTGTTCGGGATGGCGGCGTCCGGGCAGACGAAGGCGCAGTCCATGCATCCGGTACACAAATGGGCGGTATATTTCGGGACGTCGAGGCGGAACAGGCCCTTGTCCTTCCAGGCGGCGCTCGCCACCGGCATGAACAGACCGTTTCCCGGGATGACCGGCGCCTCGCCGATGGTGCCGTCCGTGAACCTGTTGGCCATGACCTCCTGGTAGAAGTCCTTGTCGAACAGCGCGGATGTCGCGGACTCGCCCGCGGCCTTGACCATGGATGCGGACACGGCAATGCTCGGGCCTGTGGGCACGGGCGCCAGCTGCTCGGCCTCCTTGAAGGCCGGGTCGTCATAGTCCACCTTGTAGGTCGCTTCCAGCCCTTCCTTGACCACCGCCATGTTGCTCGCGACGACGTTTTCGCCCTTGGAGCCGAACTTCTTGGTCACCTGTTGCTGGACCTTGGTCAGGATGGTCTCCTCCGACGCGTCGGCGACCACTTGGCGTACGTGCCCGCAAACCGCGCCGATAAAGGCGATGCCCATCATCCTGATCTCCAGGTCGGGCGCGGGAGCGTGCTTCTTGGCGACCCCGAAGGCGTCGACCACGTAGAGATGGATGCCCTTCTCGCGAATGGTCTTGCGGGCGTATGCCGGGAGCTCTTTCCAAACCTCGATGGGCGTATGGTCCGATTGGATAATGAAGGTTCCGTCCTCGGCCAGCCCGCGCAACGGATTGGTATGGCTGAAGACCTTGTGATCGGGCGAGACCACGATCTCGACGTCTTCGAGCTCCGCATTGGTGATCTTGATGGGCTCGGGGCTCAGCGAGATATAGAAATTGGTGGGGGCGCCACTCTTCTCGGAGCCGTACTTGGGCGCGGATTTGGAGTGCAGCCCCAAGACGCCGGCAAGAATATCGGTGAGCAGCTTGCCCGTGGCGATGGTTCCGTAGCCGCCTACCGAGTGGAAACGTACCCGAAAGGCCGCTGGCGGTAGCAGACGCGGATTGTCCTTCGTCTCGAGCGCCATGAACTCCGTTTCCGGATAGGCCGCCCGGAGCCTGTTCTGAAGCTCGGCGACGAACGGCGAGGCGTTGCTCGAAAAGAACTGGGTGCCCAGGTAGAAAAACGGCACATTGAGCTCGCTCTCCATGTTCTTGTACGCCGCGATTAGGTCGCGAGGCTGCAGGTCATGGGCTCCCAAGCCGAAGATTCCCGTGCTCACTTTGGGTAGGCTGGTAATGGCGGGAATGCCCGGGTGGCGAATCAGATCGCCGTTCTCGCGCGCCTTGAACAGGGCCTTCATCACCAGGTCCGTCAAGGCTGTCCGGTCCGAGCGCTCGAGCACGGTCACGGCCTTCTTCCCGGCGAGCGCCGCGATCAACTCTCCCTCGGGGAAGGGTTGAAGCAGCTTGATCGAGACCACGCCCACCTTCTTTCCTTGCCTGCGCAGGTGCGCTGCCACTGCTTCCGCGTCGTCCGTCACCGATCCCAACCCGACGATTACGTGGTCGGCGTCTTCTGTCCGATAGCTCGCGACGGGCGAGTAGTAGCGGCCGGTGAGCTCCCCGTATTCCGCCATTGCCTGCTTGACGAATCTGGGCACCTCGCTGACGAAGTGGGTGTGATGGTCGACTGCCCCGGCCTGGAAGTCCGGCTGGTTCTGGACTCCGCCGGTGAGTCCGGGAGCGCCCACGTCCACAAGCGAGGGTACAAGCTGCCGCGTGCCCTTCTCGAAGGCGTTGAGCCATTGCCGCCGCCATTAATCCCGCAGCTCCTCCGGGACCCACTCCAGGGTATCGGCGATCAGCGCGCCCGCATTGTCCGGCTCGATGTCGTCGGCTCGCTCCGTCAGAAAAGTACGCAGGTTGAGCAAATCGTCCGGCAGAATGTCGCCTTCATGCCGCTTCAGGTACTCTCGGAGCTGAAAACATCGACCCTTGGCGCCCAGGAGAATCTCCTGCGCGACTGTCGGCGCCTTGATCCTGCTCGACGGATCGCCCAGGAACTCCTTAAGCAGCTCCGGTTCGGGCATCAGGGCTTCGCTCTGCATATGGCTGGTCGCGAATCCGTCCATGGCGTTTGTGACCGGGATCAGCGAAAGGGAGCTAACCTTGTAGGCGATGGCGGCAAGATCGGCCGCTTCCTGCGGGTTGCTGCCGAACAGAATCGTATACCCCGACTGCAACAGGGCATAGACGTCGTCGTGCCCGGCCATAACGTTCAGGGAGTGCTTGGAGACCGAGCGAGCGGCGACCTGCAGCACGAAGCCGCCAACCTTCTTGCCTACAGTCACATAGTGGGATTCCAATCCGTAGAGAATTCCCTGACTCGAGGAGGCGTTCGAAATAAACCGGCCTCCGGTCAAGGCCGCGCCCATGGCGCCGCTCTGCGCGGAATGCTCGCCCTCCGGCTCGAAGAAGAACGGGTGCTTGCCCCAGACGTTGCAGCCGCCCTTTGCGCGATAGGCCTCGAACAGCTCGGATATTTCCGTGGATGGCGTGATCGGATATCCGATCACGCCGCCGCAGACGTGTCCCATCACGTGGGCGATCGCGCCGTTGCCGTGGATGACCGTCTCCAATCCCGGAAACCTGTGGCTCTTTTCCGGTTTCCCGCCCGTGGGCTCGATCGCGGCATCATGGGTGCCCGGCGTCGTTGTGCTCGGCTCCGTCGACAAGACTTTGGCCTCGGCCTGATGCATTGCATTCTCCCTCCGCCGCCGTGAGGCAGCTTCGTTATGTCTGAGCTTAACTCTGGTTCTGCGAGAAGGGCTCTCACCGATAACAGACCATCGTCGCGGCCAGATGTTATCTACCATGTGTCTATCGGTTACAGCAGCGGCGTCTGAAATACCGGACGTACATGAGATTTCCGTTTCGGACGCAGTCCGAGTCCACTGTGGGAGCGGCATCTTGCCGCGATCGGCGCCGAACCGGGGCCATCGGCAGGACGCCGCTCCGCGAAAACTCCATGTGCCATGCGTAAAATTGCCGCAGATGTCCCGGTTGCTATCGCGCCGGCTTCGGAATCCGCTGCCTCGACGCGAGGGTAAATTCGTGCGATCCGGCGGCTGGCGAACTAGCGATTTTTCACTGTTGCGCATCCATGCTATCATTTTCCGCTTATCTTAAATACGCGTGGACGTCATGGTTAGGCACTCTTCCAGACTCGAGCGAGAGTGGCCGATTCCAGCGCTTGTTCGGGCCCGTGCTACTCTCGCTCCGCGATGCCGATGAAAAACGGAAACCCTGATGAGTGCCGCCCTGAGACTCTATGAGCAACTGACCGAAGCCAAAGACGATCCGCGTGAATCCATCGGCCCCGCAAATCACCGCGGTGATCGCAATGATCAGCATATCGATCGGCAGGTGTCGTCGCTTTTTCGCGTCCCCGCTATGGGCGAGGCCGGCCTAAGACGAATGTGCCGAATATCGCCGTTGCCATCGAGTACGTGCTCGCCACTGAGGTTGTCGAGCAGCACGCCATCGAAATAAACTTCAGCTTTCTCAAGGACGACTAGATCGTCAGCGCCTTGTTTCTCAAATGCCCGAAGCGGATCGAAGCGCTGGGCTTGGTCCTGCTGATCTCACTTGCTCCTCTGGCGGCTCATCGAGCTAGTGATGCGCGCCGAGGTCTAAGCCCGCGGGGCAACCGTAGCGGGTTGGTACAACAAGCCCACCGCTCACCGACACATCGAAGGCCTTCCTGCACCTAGGATCCGGCGGGAAGCAAAAAAAGGCCTCGGTCGCCAAGGTGGCGACCGGGGCCTTGCTTGAAGTCGAAGGTCGGTTTTAGAACCCGAAGCCCCCTCGGAAGTGTCCGTAGTCTCGACGGTTTGGACTTCAACGACGGGTGCGTGGGACTCTTCGGCGGCGAGACGCTGATCTTCGGTTAGAACTGCTGTGGCAGAGATACTACCGACGGCGAGCGCGATTGCAGCAAGTGCACCTAACATGGTATGTCTCCGGTCCGGGTTTAAGTTGACAATTAGTATATCAGCATATTCTTATGTGTCAACATATCGTCGTCGCCGATTTCGGATCGATATCAGTAGACCGCACGTACTTCGAATCCGGACGCCTTAAGGCGCGTTAGGATCCCGTCTTCGCCCGGCAGGTGCAGCGCACCCACAGCAACGAAGTGACCGCCTTTCCGAAGCAAGGGAATCATCCGTTTGGTCATGCGCCCGTTACGCACGTCCAAAGCAGCTTCTTTGAATCGTTCTCCGACCTCGCTGTCTCCGGCGTGCAGGTATTCGTCGGCCAGCCGCACCAGCTCGTCGAGATCACGCTTCAAATAGGTTACGAGGAGACGCTCGTGAACCGCCGGTAGCTGCTCCAGGACCTTCAGGGTCTCGTTTAGTAGCTCCACCTGATCGCTTTCGCTCAAGCCATCGAGCACCGCGAGCTGCTCATCGATCGTCTCGAGACCAATGACGGGTCTGCCCGCGTCCAACGCGGATTTGTAGAGGTACAGGTCGAGAAAGTCGCCGGTTTTTGCGGGCGGTAGGCTGAGGATTGTGACTATGGCCCATGGCTTGAAGTCCTTGATGGCCTCCTCGCTCATCCCGCTGCTCTCAACGGCCTCGACCACCTCCCGAAAGCGGTCCCGGCCAACGACCCCCTCCAGTGACCGCCCGTCCGTAAAAACCATGCTCAACATTGAATGAAGGATGGCATCCGCATCCGGGATTACTTCCATCACAAAGCTCCGGGAGCTGTCGAACGCGGTCGTGACCTGCCCGGGAAGGTCCATGATTCTATAGTCATCGCTGTGGATGGTCCCGAACAGATAATTGGACTCGTTCGCTTCCGGAGCGAACCTCGAACAACAAGCCCTGCGCAAAGGTCGCCTCCGCTGCGGGCGGTAAACCACAGCAGCGATGCCAACAGGGAAAAATAGTGGGATAGGGATGAAGTTTCAGGTTCATGATCTTTTAACCTAGAACCGTCACATGGTGCGGCGTAGCAAGGGCAGCAGCTCTTTCAGAGGCCGGGTATTGAGCACGTCCCCGGCTTCCAGCCAGCCGCGGCGGGCCTGGCCGATGCCCCAGCGCAGGTTGGCCAAGTCGAAGGTGCTGTGGGCGTCGGAGTCGACGCTTACCAGCACGCCCTCCTCGCGCGCCATCTGGCAGTCGGCGTCGCGTAGATCGAGGCGCTTCGGGTTGGAGTTGAGCTCCAGATAGCAGCCACGGTCTCGGGCATGGCGGATGATGCGGGCCATGTCGACGTCGTAGGGCTCGCGGGCTGCGATCAGCCGACCGGTGGGGTGAGCCAAGATACTGAAGTGGGGGTGGTCCATGGCCTTGAGAATGCGCCTGGTCTGCTTCGCGCGGGGGAGGTTGTAACGGGTGTGTATGGCGCCGATCACCAGGTCCAGCCGGCCCAAGACTCGGTCGGGGAGGTCCAAAGTGCCGTCCTCGATGATGTCCACTTCGATGCCTTTCAGGACGCGGAACCCCTCGAGGGTCTCGTTCAGCCGGTCGATCTCGTCCATCTGCTGCAGTAGATGCCGGCTGTCGAGCCCATGGACCATGGTGAGGCGCTTGGAGTGATCCGTTATCGCCAGGTACTCCAGCCCCTGCTCGCGTGCCGCGGAGACCATCTCCTCCAGAGTGCCATGGCCGTCGGTGGCGACCGTGTGGCAGTGCAGGTCGCCGCGCAGGTCGGAGCGTTCCACCAGGGTAGGCAAGAGGCCATTGCGTGCAGCCTCTATCTCTCCGCGCTCCTCGCGCAGCTCGGGCTCGATGTAGGGCAGGCCCAGGGCGCGATAGATGGACTCCTCCGTTTCCCCGGCTACCCGCTTCGGGCCCTCGAAGACCCCTTGCTCCTTGACCGCGAGCCCTTGCCTTCGGGCCAGGGCTCGGATCGCCGCCCGGTGTGTCTTGCTGCCGGTGAGGTAGTGCAGGGTGGCGCCCAGGCTCTCGCGGTCTACGACTCGCAGGTCCACCCGCAGGCCGTTTCTTAGGGTCGCCGTGGATCGGGTGTTTCCGTCGGATCGAATCGTCTCGACCTCGTCGTAGGCGGCCAAGCGGTCCATTGCCGCTTTCGGGTCGAGTGTCGCGACCAGGATGTTCAGGTTGCCGACGGTTGCACGACGCCGCCGGTAACTGCCGGCAATCGCGACCCTGTCCACTGTCTCGGCCTGCTCCAGCCATGCCTTGAGGGGCTCGGCATAGCGGACGGCGGTAACGCGTGCGAAGCGCCGCTTGCGGTCTGGATGGGCCTCCAGGGTAGATACGATACGTTCTTCGATCTTCGGCCCGAAACCTGGAAGCCGGCGTAGGCGCCCGCTCTTGGCTGTCCGGTAGAGTTGCTCCGGGGTGTGGATGTCCAGGTCGTAGTGCAGGGCGTGGACCCGCTTCGGACCCAGTCCGGGCAGCTGCAGGATCTCGGTCACATCGGGGGGTAGTTGTTTTTTGAGCTTGTTCAGGGCGGCGCAGGATCCGGAGTCGATCATCTCCTCGATCTTGCCCGCCAGGGCCACCCCGATGCCGGGCACTCGGGTCAGGTCCGCGCCCTTCGCCAACATTTCGGCGAGCTCCATGGGTAGCAGGCGCACCTCTCGTGCCCCGTTGCGGTAGGCACGGACGCGAAAGGGGTTTTCGCCCCGGATCTCCAGTAGGTCGGCGATCTCGGCGAAGACGCCGGCGATGTCCTCGTTGTGGATACTCAAGGGTGAGTTGCTTTTTGATTTGACAGAAATCGTTAAGGCTGTTCTCGGCAGAGCTTCGGCGCATTCTACGAGATTTCGCCGTCTCACGGTTTCCGGGGCCCGTTGAGATGGCGGTTCGGATGTTCGCCGTCAATTCTCGAGCATGGGGTTTTCGCGAGCATCCGGCACAGGTCCCCAAGATCTCGACGACGGGACGACTGGTCTTGAACCCGGTCGAGCCCACCGCGGACTGCAGGCACCGTAGGATGGCATCGTTCTCCATTTCGCTGACCTCGCCACAATCGCGGCAGATCAGAAACTGACTCGAATGAGGATGTTCGGGGTGGGAGCAGCCGACGAACGCATGCAGGCTCTCGAGCTTGTGGACCAGGCCCTGTTCCAGCAGAAAGTCGAGCGCGCGGTAGACCGTCGGCGGGGCCGGGTTGCGAATGCTGTCCCGCATTCGATCCAGAATCTCATAGGCGCTCAAGGGCCTGTTGGATTCGCACAGCAGCCCGAGAACGGTGCGCCGCTGGGCGGTGAGCTTGGCCCCGTGTGCGGTGCAAAGGCTCTCGGCCCGCCTCAGGACCTCGGCGAGCTTCTTTTTAGTCAAGGGTTTTTCCCTCGCTCGGGGAAGACAGGATGGACAGACGCGCCCGGCGCCGCGCGATGGCGCGTGCCGTCAGCGCGGAGGTCACGTAGATCCCGCCCGCCACCAGGATGATGGTCGGACCCGCCGGCAGATCGGGGCCGTAGGACAAGGCGAGTCCCAGCGTGCTCGTGACTCCGCCAACCAGGGTGGCGAGCAACATCATGCCTGCCAGAGAATGGACGTAGTGTCCTGCGACGGCTGCGGGAAGGGTCAGCAGCGCCAGGACCAGGATCAGGCCGACGACCTGAATAAGGAGCACCACGGTGACGGCGACCAGCACCAGCAGCAGCAGATAGAAGAAAGTCACCGGGATACCGCGTAGCCGGGCAAACTCCTCGTCGAAGGAGACAGCGAGGAACTGGCGGTGGTAGGCGCCGACGAACAGCAGCAGGAGAGCGTCGAGGGCTGCCATGAACCACAGGCTCTCCTCCGGCACCAGCAGGATGTCGCCGAACAGATAGCTCAGCAAGTCCGTCTGATAGCCGGGTGTCTTGGCGATGAACAGGATGCCTACAGCCATGCCGATCGCCCACACGGCGCCGATCAGTGTGTCCTCCTGAGCTCGCCCCTGAAGTCGTACCCAGCCGATCAGCAGTGCCGCCAGGATGGCGGCCGCAAGCGCTCCGGCCAGGGGATCGAAACCGAAGTAGAGCGCCGCGCCCATGCCGCCGAGCACGGAATGTGCAATCCCGCCGGCGATGAAGGCGATGCGCTTGACGACGACATAGGTCCCCACGACGCCGCAACCGATACTTGCCAGCAGTGCCGCAGCCAGGGCCGATTGCAGGAAGCTGTGCTCGCCAAGAGCAATGAAAAACTCGGTCATGGTATTAAGAGTCGTTGGCCATTAGCTGCCGCTGCCCACTTAGGAACGGTTCAGAAACAAGCGATACGTCTTGCTGTATGGCGCCAAGGCCTTGCCCGGGGGCACTCTCCTGTGCCCGTGGGAGCGGCTTCAGCCGCGATGCCGTTCGCCTTGAGCCGGCTCGGTGCGAGATTCATCGCGGCTGAAGCCGCTCCCACGAAAGGGGCCGGGCCGCGTATTCCACCCTCGCCATTGCGGGAAAATGACTCACTTATTTTTTGAACCGTTCCTTAGTGCCCATGCGCTACCATGCGCACGTTCTCCCCGTACAGGTCTCGAATGACCTGGCCATCGATGGCATCGGTGTGGTGACAGACCAGGGTACGGTTGATGCAGGCGACGCGGTTGACGTAGCCGGAGATGAAGCCCACGTCATGGGAGACGACCAGGATCGTCATGCGCACGTTGAGTCGCTTCAGAAGATCGAAGATATCGCTCTCGAGGCGAAGATCGATGTTCGCTGTCGGCTCGTCCAGAATCAGGGCGGCGGGCTCGCAGACCAAGGCCCGCGCAAGCAGCACGCGCTGAAGCTGGCCGCCGGAGAGGCTGCCGATCTGCCGGCGAGCCAGGTCTGTCGCTTCGACCTCTTCCAACGCTTGATCGACGGCCTTTCGATCGGACCTGTTATAGCCGCCGGGTGTAAGGCAAGAGAGCCATTTGGGGCCCGATCGACGGCCCAATCGCCCGAGCAATACCGCCTGCTCCACGCTGATCGGGAAGTCTCGCGGAAAGCTCGGGTACTGGGAAACGTAACCAAGCTGTCGCCTGGCTCGATGTGGTCGCTCTCCCAGGACACGGATGCGGCCGGACTGGGGCTCGAGCAGTCCCAGGATGAGCTTGAGCAGTGTACTCTTGCCCCCGGCGTTGGGACCGACGATACCGAGAAACTCGCCCGCCTCCACCTGGAGGTTCACGCCCTCGAGCACGGGAAGGGCCCCGTAAGAGAAGGTAAGGTCCCGGACCTCGACGATGGCTTGCGGTAGGGTCATCGTCCGATAGCCTCAGCGATCGCCCGCACGACCCGGCGCAGGTTGCCGGCGTAATCGGGAGACAGCGGATCGATAGCCACCACCCGCCCGCCGATGGCACTGGCGACCTGCTCGGCCGATTTTTTCGAGAATTGCGGCTGGACGAAGATGACTTTCACCTGCTGGCGTTTCGCCTGCTCGATCAAGCCAGTCAGTGCGCGTGGCCCCGGCTCCTTGCCCTCGTTCTCGATGGGTACTTGGACCAGTCCGTAGGTGTCCGCGAAGTGGCCCCAAGCCGGGTGGAACACCATGAAACTTCGATTCGGCGCGTCCGCGAGCAGCGCCCGGATCTCCCTGTCCAGCGCGTCGAGCTCGGCCAGGAAGGCCGCATGGTTGCGGGCATAGTCGCTCTCGTGCTCGGGATCGAGCTCGACGAGCTTGTCGCGTATCTTACCTACCATCTGCCGGGCCAGCCGCGGGCTGGTCCAAATGTGAGGATCGCTCGCGTCGCTCACCCGTCCCCCCTGGCCCGGAGCTGCGCCGGCGCCGTGCTCGGAAGGTGTATCGCCGTGGTCATGGTCCTGTTCTTCCAGCCCGCGCGGCTCGATTCCCGCGCGCGCGTCCAGCACCTGCATCTCGCGGTTGGCCGAGCGGATGCGCTCCATCCAGGCATGCTCGAAGGGGACACCGGTGCGGACATAGAGTGCGGCGTCGCTCAGTGCGGCGATCTGGTGCGGTGTGGGATTGTAGGTGTGCGGATTGAATCCGGGCCGGACCATGGCCTGCACCCGAACATGCTCGCCTCCGATCTTCTCGACAAAGGTCTTCAAGGGCGGCACGCTCACGAACACCCGAAGCGGCTCGGCGCTTCCGACGACCGGCATAAGAAGCGCG
>CALOAN010000049.1:0-6432 GCA_942491345.1 uncultured actinomycete | reverse complement strand
ATTCGTGGTGTCAGCCGGTACAGTCTTTTCGGCGGAAAGCTGAAGTTCCGAATCGGCGGCCAAATCCAGGTTGACGGGACGGCCGGCAGCGGCGACACGACCTTTGACGAGACCTTCGGTCCGATCGACTCGCAGGCCTCGCTGCGCAACATCGTCATCTATGCGGTCGGTCGATTCCAGAACCTGAACTTCAACGCCTCGTTCGATCTCGGCGCCGACTGGGGTATTGACGCGACCTGGGTCGAGAGCGCCAAAGGGGGTCTCGACGCCTGGGGACATCACCTCGGCAAACTGCGGATCGGTCTGGTCTACGAGCCCTTCAGTCTCGAGCGGCAGACCAGCAGCTACAACGGCGGTTTCATGGAGCGGTCGCTCCCCGTCGCAACCTTCGCTCCCGGTACCAACCTCGGTGTCAAGATTCACGACTCCAGCAGGAACGAGCGGACGTCCTGGGCCGCCGGTCTGTTCTCGTTGGGGAAGAGCAGCGACAAGAACGCCAGCACCTCGCTGCTGTCGATCACCGGTCGATTCACCTGCCTGCCGGTTTACCGGGACCAGGGCCGACACCTGGTGCACGTCGGCGGGTCGTTCAGCTCGAGGTCGCCGACCGGTGGCGACAACCGGTATCGGACGCGACCCGAAGCCCGATACGTCGACTACCTCGTCGACACCGGCAATTTCGACACCAGCCACATGAGGCTGTGGGGGCTCGAGTTTGCCGCGGTGAGCGGTCCGTTGTGGTTGATGGCGGAGTACATTCAGAGCGACGTGTCGGCCCAATCTCTCGATGATCCGAGCTTCGCCGGCTCGTATGTCCAGGTCGGGTGGTTTCTCACCGGCGAGAGCCGACCGTACCGGACCAACAGCGGGACCTTTGACCGCGTGCTGCCGTCGCAAAAGTACTCCGGGGGCAGCCCATTCAAGAAGGGAAGCAGCGGTGCCTGGGAACTGGCTGCCCGGATTTCAACGGTCGATCTCACCGACGGTCTGGTGGCGGGTGGCGAGATGACGGATTTCACCGCCGCCTTGAGCTGGTACGCGAACGCAACAACCCGAATCGAGCTCAACTACATCCACACCAGCCCGAGAGACGAGGGATCGGCGAATATCATTCTGCTGAGATTGCAGTATCTGCCCTGGTAGGTCACGTCCAAGCCACACGGTTTGCGTTGTCAGGACGTTGGTTTCCTGAGGGCGCAGGGGTCGAGGATTCTCTCCCCGAATCGAATCGTGTCAGGTGAGCCTCTTGCAGAATTCTTGATTGCGGCGGGAATCGACGCAAATGGACCATCGCCCGCGGGGACGCGGGCGCTACAAAATCGCGAACATCCTTGTAGCGCAGGCGTCCCCGCCTGCGATGTACCGCTGCGGTGAGCCTGGCACCTCGTCGTCTTGTAGGATTTTGCAAGAGGCTCAGGTGTCACAACCTCAAGATGAGTTGTGAATCCGCCTCGTCAAAGGTGAGGGTCGGCGCAGCGAAAACTTCGTGCCCGGCACCGATTCGATTCGCTACCGATTGATGGCGGGTCGATCCGGGCGACTCCGCACGTTTGCATTGATGAGTGCGACCCCCCGTCGAGGAAATGAACGAATTGATCATAGTATGTCTTGTTTTTGTAGACATAGCATGCTTAAATCTGCAGGCAATGCGAGACCTGAGACGACGAATCGGCCGCGAGGAGTTCGACTACCAATCGTTGATGTCGGCGCTGTCGGAGTATGCCAACCCCCGCGATAAGGTCACCGCTCTGTTGCGCCGCGGTGACATCATCCGCGTCAAAAAAGGCCTCTACGTCTTCGGCGACGAACTCGCGCGTCGGCCCTTCTCGCGAGAACTGCTGGCCAACCTCGTCTACGGGCCTTCGTTCGTATCTTTGGACTCGGCATTGTCGTTCTACGGCCTCATTCCGGAACGCATCGAAGCGCTGACGTCTGTGACGACAAAGCGGCCGAAGACATTCGAAACGCCGGTGGGCTCGTTCATCTATCGGCAGTCGCCAAGGAACAGCTTCTACCTGGGAATGGACCGGAAGGGAGAAGGAGACGTTACGTTTCTGATCGCGACACCGGAGCGGTCTCTTGCCGACAAAGTCCGGGATGACCGCGGGCACTCGCTGAGCAACCGGAAGGACGCGGCGAAGTACCTTTTCGACGATCTTCGGATTGACCAAACAGACTTCAAACAGCTCGACCCGATCGACCTCGAGGAGTTGGCCAAGGTTCTCCGTTCCCGCAAGGTCGCCATCTGCGCTGCCCTTCTTCAAGAACTGAGGAGCACACAATGAACCCTGCGATCGCCGGAATGTTGGCGCGGTACGAAACCCGCAGTGCCGAAGACTCCGTCAACGCACTTCGTGAGATCCTGCAGGAGATCGGTCTGTGCGGTCTGTGGAGGGCCAAGTTCTTCGAACATGCTGCGTTCTACGGCGGCACCGCGCTGCGCGTTCTGTATGGGCTCGACCGATTCAGTGAAGACATGGATTTCTCGCTCCTGGTTCCATCGAGTGATTTCGATCTCGCAACGTACTGTGGCGCGGTTGAGGAGGAGCTGATCTCCTGGGGTTTCCCGGCAACCGTGGAGGTCAAGAATAAGACCGCAGATTCCGCCATCGAGTCGGCGTTCCTCAAGGCGAACACCCGACTCCTCCTTCTCACGATCGACGCGGCCAGGATGGCCTCGACCATCCATGGACGGCGCGAGCTCAAGATCAAGATCGAGGTGGACACCGACCCAGCTCCGCGTTTCTCCACCGAGACCAAGTTCCTTCTGCAGCCAATACCATTCTCTGTCAAGGCATATGCGCTCCCGTCGCTCTTCGCCGGGAAGATGCACGCCGTTCTTTGCCGCGGCTGGGGGACAAGGGTCAAGGGGAGAGACTGGTATGACCTGGTCTGGTTCGTTGGGCGCAGCACACCGCTGGATCTGACCCACCTCGAGGCGAGAATGCGGCAGAGCGGGCACTACGGCGGTGACACACCGCTCGAAGAGGCGGCTTTCCGCACGATGCTCGCCGGGAGGATCGAAAGCCTGGATATCGATGGGGCACGAACCGACATCGAGCGTTTTCTTACAGATCCGGCGGCGACCAACGTCTGGTCGCACAGGTTCTTTTCTGCTGTCGCCGAGAGGATTTCAATTCACACGTCATCGGCTGGCCGCAAGAACATCGAAAGGGCGTCCACGTCAGGAGGCCCATGAAGGACGCCCTGCGGGGCGGCTTTTTGACAAGCAACGACCATCACCGGAGTCTCCCTCCCCTGTTAGAATGTCTGCTCGCGAGGACCCAGACTCATGACGGCCGATTCCGCCATCCCACGATCGGAGAGCGTGCTGATCCGCAGCAAGCTCGAGCGGCCGCCGTTGCCGGGGCAATTGGTGGCACGACCGCGGCTCGTCGAACGTCTTGAAAAGGGTCGTGACGGCCGCGTGACGCTGGTGGCGGCGCCGGCGGGGTACGGCAAGACGACGCTGGCGCTGCAGTGGCTCGCGCAGCGCACCGGGGACACGGCGTGGGTCTCACTCAGCCACCGGGAGAGCGAACCCGAGCGCTTCGCGAGCTATCTCGTGACGGCCATCCGCAACCAGCGGCCGGAAGCACTGGCACAATCCGCAGTGCTGCTCGACGCCCGGACGGAACCACCGTGGAGTTACTTCTGCGATGTCCTGCTCTCGGAGCTCGCGGTGCTCGAGGAACCGCTGCTCCTCGCTCTTGACGACTTCCACCTGATCGCTTCCCGGGAGGTTCACGAACTGATCGTCCGGATGGTGGAGGAGCTTCCCGAAACTCTCCGTCTGTTGACCCTTGGGCGGATCGACCCACCATGGCCCCTCGGCCGATGGCGCGGCAAGGGCTGGCTGGCCGAGCTTCGGGGGCGCGACCTCCGCTTCACCCCGGACGAGATCCGCGCCTATTTCACAGGGCAGGACGGACCGTCGCTCGACGATGCCGAGATCGATGGACTCGGAGCTCGGACCGAGGGCTGGGCAGCGGGTCTGCAGCTGGCGCGAATCTCCATCGCACAGGCGTCGAACCCGCACGAGCGGGCGCACCAATTCTCGGGTGACGACCAACTGGTGGTCGACTACCTGGTGTCCGAGGTCCTGGCGTTGCAGCCGCACGAGGTTCTGCAACTGCTTGCGGTCACCGCTCCGCTCGAACGATTCTGCGCTCCGCTGTGCGCGCACCTCCTCGCGGAGCGCTCGCCGGAGTATGACGCAGGAGAGCTGCTCGCCCGGCTCGAGCGGCACCAACTCTTCCTGGTTCCGCTCGACCCCGAGCACCGCTGGTTCCGCTTCCACCACCTGTTCCGGCAGTTGTTGCTGCAGCGGCTGCCGGAGCTCGAATCTTCGGAACAGCGCGCCCACATCACCGCAAGGGCCGCGGAGTGGTTTGCCGGGGAGGGTCTGGTGGAGGAGGCAATCCAGCTTTGGGTCGAGGCCGGCGAGGTGGACCGGGCGGCCGATCTGTTGGGTTGCCACCTCCACCGGGTTATCGACGAGGATCTCTCGAGGCGGCTCCTCAAGCGCTGGCTCGAGCTCTTCCCGCCCGGCGCGAAACGCGACCGACTTCCACTCCTGGTTGCGGACCTTTACCTCCGGGTGGTTCGCTGGGACTTCGAGGGAATCGCCGAACTGCTGGAGCGTGCAGAAGAAGTCCGGAAAAATGGGATTCCCCAGGATCGACAGGCGGGCCCGGACTTGTTTTCGGCCGACCTTGATGCAGTGTCCGCATTTGCATGCTTTTGGCAGGGCGATCCGGCCGCGGCGCTGCGACACGCCGAGCGCGCTTTCGAGACCATCGGCGATAGCGGCGGGGGCATGGCGCAGAGTCTGGCGGCCCTCTATCGCATCGGTGCTATGCCACGGCTCGGGCGCCACGACGAGGCCTTTCGCATCGTTGACGCCGAGACGCGACGTGAGCTGAGCCGCAGCTCGGGTCGGCTCGGGGTGCTGTTTTTTCTTCGCGCCATTCTGCAGCTCTACCAAAACGACCTCGACGATGTGGCGGCGACGGTCCGGCGATGGCTCGCAGCCGAGGAGTCGACACCACCATATTGGGCTGCCCACGCTCCGTATCTGCTCGGTGTCGTGGCCCTCGAGCAGGACCGGCCGGAAGAGGCGGAAAAGTACTTCCAGGAAGTCGGAGCGTTTCGCTACCTGACGAATAGCCGTACCTTTACCGACAGTCTGATCGGTCTGGCGCTGGTGGCCGAGAGGCGGTCGGACAGGGAGGCGATGGCATCCCGGGTTGCAGACGCCCGGCGCTTCGCACTCGATGCCAACGACCCGGCATCGCTCGAGGTCGTGGAGTCCCTCGAGTCGCGGCTTGCGCGGTTCGAGGGTTCGCCGCCGCCGGCTCCCACGGCCGCGACGAATGGTCTCGATCCGATGTCGTTCTGGCTGGAGGTGCCGAGTATCACCCGCGCCGAGAACATGCTGCTGCATCCGGATCCCGAAGCCCACCGCCATGCCCTCGCTTTCATTGACGAGCTGCTGGCTCGGGCGAAGATGATCCACAATCACCGGCAGGAGATCCGCCTGATGGTGCTCCGAAGCGATGCCCTTGAAGCTGTGGGAAGAACCGATGAAGCCCGCGAGGCACTCGATTTCGCTCTGCAACGGGCCATGCCCCACCGGATCGTGCGCCCCTTCCTCGGTGGCGGTCCGCGGCGGACGGCGCTCCTGGAGTCGCTTGCGGCGCGATCAGGGCGGAGCGGATTTCTCGAGCAGCTGCTCCGTGTGGTGGCGACGCGACCTCTGTATGGCGATGAACGGGCCCCGGCGGCCGCCGCCGGTGCGGGAACGAAGATCGGCGCCCCCCTCACCCGACGCGAGCTCGAGACCCTCGAACTGTTGGCCAGACGGCTGACCAATAAGGAGATCGCGGCCCGCCTCTCGGTGACCTCCGCCGCCGTCAAGAAGCGGCTCGAGAGCGTCTACGCCAAGCTCGACGTCCACACCCGGCGCGAGGCCGTGGCTGCTGCCGTCGCCCGGGGGTTCATCCGCACGCCGTTTCTCTGAGCACGAGCTGATTTCTCGCCACAATTAGCCGTTTTGGCCATGGCGCGAGAGCGCCGGCGACGAGTAAGCTCCACTCATCGCAAACCGGATCGAACTGAGAACAAGGAGCGACTGAGTCGCAATGCCAAGAGCCGTGAACGAAACTGAAGCTGGACGTGTCGATCTTCCGTCGATGAACGATCCGGGGATCTATCGACTCCTGGTTGTCGGACGCCTCGGTCCCGCGTGGAAGGACCGGTTCGAGGGGATGAACGTCATCGAGCGAACGAGCTCGGATCCGCGTGGAATCACCGAACTGACCGTGCCGACCGCCGATCAGGCCGCTCTTCTCGGCGTTCTCGAGCAGCTCTCCGACATGCAGTGCGCGCTGCTCCAAGTCGAGCTCGTGAATGAGGACCCTCAACTCGACA
>CALOAN010000048.1:0-290989 GCA_942491345.1 uncultured actinomycete | reverse complement strand
GTCTCCGAGGAGCAGCCAGAAGGCCGGTGCTCCTTGCGCTGCAACGCTTTGCGGAGCTTCGCTGACTAGTCGTAAGAGATCTTGCGCGAGACATCTCGATCCACGCTCCTGAGCCACTTCCGAGTCGACGCCAAGGATCTGCCAATCCTGCGCCAATGATTCGCCAACTCTGCACCAAGGCTGGTGAGCGACGTTCGACCCCGCGGCCTGAACCGGCGCCGGGCAAGATAGGTGTCGCGTCGGGCGTTGGAGGCTGCCCCTTTCTATGAGTAGATGCCGCACGCCAAGAAGTTGCCCCGCAGAGTGTCAGGAACCCTGTCAGCAGCCCTCCGATTCGCGCGCGCCGGGCGATAACACTCGAATGACAGGGTCGTGGATCACGATCTCCTGGACCTCAGGCGGCGATTCCTGTCGTTCCCATCTGCTATTGCGTACAAGGATCCGCTGTTGAAGGAGCTCGACATGGCGCACATTCGAAAGAAGGGCACGAGCCGGTGGCAGGTCCGATATCGGGACCCCTCGGGCACGGAGCGGGCCCGAACCTTCAGACGAAGAACGGACGCTGAGAGGTTCCTCGTCACCGTCGAGACAGACAAGCTCCGCGGAACGTGGACCGATCCCCGGCTCGGCAAGATCACCGTCGGCGAGTGGCTGCCCACGTGGCAGGCAAGCCGCGTCCACCTCCGCCCATCAACCCGCGCCGGCGGCGAATCAATGCTGAGAAACCACGTGCTCCCCTACTTCGGCACACGTCAACTCGCATCAGTCACCCCCACCGACATGCAGGGATTCGTGGCTCACCTCGAGGAGAAGGGCCTCTCGTCGTCAACGATCCGCCAGAACTACTTGCTGATCGCCAGCCTGTTCTCTTCGGCACTCGAATCCGATCTCATCATCCGCACGCCGTGTCGCGGCATCAAGCTGCCGCCGAAGTCGCAGACCGAGATGCGCTTCCTCACCGCCGACGAGGTAGACGAAGTCGCCGCAGCAATCGACGAGCCCTACCGGGCCCTCGTGCTCACGGCCGCATACACCGGATGTCGCTTCGGGGAGCTGACCGGCCTGAGAGTGCGTCGCCTGGATCTCCTCAGACGCAGCCTGACGATCACTGAGACGCTTACTGACGTACGCGGGCAGGTGAGCCTGGCACCGCCCAAGACGAGCGCTGCACGGCGCCAGGTGGCCCTGCCGAAGTTCCTCAGCGAGGAGCTCGCCCGACACCTCTCGCAGTGGCCGCCAGCCGCCGATGGGTTCCTCTTCACAGCTCCCGAGGGGGGTCCGGTGCGCCGCACCAACTTCCGGAGGCGCACCTGGCCGCCCGCGGTGCGTGCCTCGGTCGGTGAGCCACTTCGGTTTCATGATCTCCGGCACACCCATGCGGCAATGCTGATCGCTCAGGGGGAGCACCCCAAAGTCATCCAACTGCGGCTCGGACATTCCTCGATTCAGATCACTCTGGACACCTACGGGCACTTGTTCGAGGGTCTCGATGAGGCTGCTGCGGAGCGGCTCGACGCCACTTTCCTGCGGACTCCCGCGGACTCTTCGCGGACTCTCGCCCGCCAGAACGTTCACGAGCTCTCCCGCTGAACGACTGAACCCCTTGCGGTGCAAGGGGTTCGTCTCGTCGGGCTGGCCGGATTTGAACCGGCGACCTCTTGACCCCCAGTCAAGGAAGGGCCTTGACACTTGGTATCGGGCAATGATGAGCTGCCAGTGAAAACCGGGCATGACCAGGGATCATGGTGCCAGGTCGTTATAGGTGATTCCACTGCGTGTCGCCTGGTTCTCGAATCGATAGGCGCCAAATAGGCGCCAGCGCCTGCCTTGACGAGTCGCGTTATCAGCGCCGCATTCGAACTGCAGCACCCCGGGACCGGGACGCGGTCCCGACGAGACAACCGTCCGGTTGACCACCGGTAGAAGGCCAGCAGAACCGATAGAACGAAACAACGAGGCCCCGGTCAGCTACCGCTCTAGCCAGAGCCTCTTCGTAGCCGTGACAGGATTTGAACCTGCGGCCTTCGGGTTATGAGTCTGGTGCCCCAATGCACGGTGACGTCATCTGGTTCGAGTGGATGCCATCGCGTACACCGTCCCCGAACAACCCTTCCAGGATGAATCCGGTCCGTGTCGCCTCGTCCATCTCGGTTCGTTTGGCACGGGTTTGACATGGGCACGACATTGGCCGATGTGGGCGTGCGGTCGTCGCTGTCGCCGCAACGAGGCACACGCGTACCGTATCAGTACGGTATTCCGCCTGACATCGACTATCGTTGCAATTACGTACTATTGTAGTACGCTTTAGTGCATGACCATCATGGATCAGATCCTCGAGATCGCCGGCAACCAGCACGGCTACATCACTACCCGCCAGGCCACGGAGGCAGGGATCCCGCCCGTCGAACTACGGAAGCTCGCCCAGCGAGGGCGTTTGAATCACCCGGCACACGGCGTGTACCGAGTGACGGCGTTTCCGCATCGTGCGAACGACGAGCTGATGGAGGCCGCATTGTGGGCCGACGGGCGGGGTGTGATCTCCCACGAATCTGCGCTCCTCCTGTGGGATCTCGCCGATGTGAACCCCCGGCTCATCCACGTGACAGTTCCCCCACCGTATCGCCCGCGCAAACAAGGCGGGGTCCTCTATCGCATCTGGACCCGTGACCTCGATACGAGTGAGATCGACGAAGTGGACGGCGTCCCGACGGTTACGCCCGAACGAGCAATCCTCGACTCGGCCCGTCGAGGCCTCCAACACCGTTTCATCGAACAGGCTATTCTGACGGCAAGGAACCATCGGCTCTTCGGCCGCGCGACCGAGATGCGTATCCGACAGCAGCTCCGAGCGCTCGGCAACAACAGTGACGACACCACGTGACCGCCCCGCCCGCGATGTCCGGGGGCTTCAACGATGGATCAGCACATGGTCCGACGCGTCTTCGGAGACACAGGCACGAATCCAGCGCCGAATAGCCCTCGTCGCCATCGCGGCGATGCTCGACGCTGCGCGGGACCGTCACGGCGAGCCGTTGTTCGTCGTCAAAGGCGGCTCGGCACTCGAACTGCGATACGAGTCCCAGGCGCGGGCTACACGTGATATCGATCTCGAATTCGCCAATGCCCCATCTGGCCACGGCCGAGCGTCAGGGACGGCTGATCTCGATCTCGTTGGGGTCTCCGTTGAGGACCGCAACTTGGCCGACACCGCAATCTCGTGCGGCAGAAACAGTCACCGGATCGAGGCTTGAATAACTGTGGTAGCCCCCGCCACCGCTGATGGAGTCACCGTCTCGTACGAGACGACCGTTCGACAGCAACACGGCGACTTCGTTTTCATCCCACGTTGTGCCCTTGGGCCATGCAATGGCATAGGTCTCTCCACTCATCGAGTGCAGTTCAAGGCAGGCACCGTTGAGCACAACCGTCCCCGTCAACTTGGCATCCTCGCCGCCGCTTTCTGCTGTCTTCTCGGATGCGATGACGGGCCCGTCAACGGTCGCCCCGTTTGTGGCGGTGTAAGAGGTCCCGCTGCCGCACGCGGCAACCAGCAACCCGGCCGGTACCAGTAGTACAACGGCGGCCCACAGCGATCTCAACTGTAGGCAACCCAGCAATTGATCGCGGTTGGCATGTATCTCGCCTGACTCTTGGTGTCTCTCGCCTTGCCGCCGCTCGTATACCAACCTTCGTGCAAGCCGTAAGCCTTGTTCCCGTTGAACACCGGAGCGCCACTGTCGCCGCCAGCCTGCTCCCGGTTCTCCATGCCAAACATCCCACAGTTTTCGCCGGAACAGACACCCGTATTCCTCACGGTGTCACATTCCTTCTTGGTCGTCATGCCGTTGGTGCAAAGCCAGTTTCCGGTGTTGGCCCATGCATCGGATGACACGTCCCTTCGGTTGACTTCGAGGCTTGTACTGTTGCCAGAGTAGAAGTCGTCGCTCTCAACGCCCGGACCTGTGTGCCACTGGAAATCACCCCAATACCCGTCGTAGCCACCCTGGTAGGTCAGTGTGCGTCCGTCGTCAGTCTGGCTGTTTCCACAGTGGCCTGCCGTTGAGATTCCGCGGGTGCCGTTTACGTGGTTGCCATAGCGGACACCAAATCCCGACGTGCACGAACTGAGGGCCTCACCGCCGTAGTGGTAGGTCCAGCTGTCATCTCCAGACAGATTGACGCCTTCTGCGACGCTGACTCGAATGGCGACTGATTTAGGCAGTCGGTCGACCTCAGGCAGATCCAGTTCGGTCCTCAGTTCCTCTACGGAAAGCCTCGGACCTCGATGTCTGGTCGACGCGCTAACGCTGATGGCGTTGTCACTGGCAAGGTACTCGGTGACCGCGTCCACTATCTCGGGGCGGGCCATCGTCGCTTTGTGAATGGCGACGACGGCATCATTCAACTCAGTCGCGGTGTATCCGACGTTCGGTCGCACCTGAACCGTCACATGGGGAAATGTCGAACGGAACTGTTCGACTAGCTGCCTTGTCTCCTGAGGCTGACTGCCAGCAAAAGCAATCCATGCCGTGTTGCCATTGGCAATCTCAGCCCGAGCGAAGTCGTCGGGGAAGTCGCCGGCGACTTCCCCAGCCAACAGACTGAAGTTGTCACGCCAGCCGTACTGACCAACTGCCTCTGCCATCGACAGGCCGAACTCCTCTGCCGCCACAGCGATGTCCTCGAGTTCTGCCTCCGAGGGAGGTGATGTGATCGTAGGAGCTGGTACATCTGGCAAATCGACGGGCGTTCCATGTCCATGTTCGCCGCCAGCCGCGTCAGACTGACCAACTGACGGTGACGCAGACGCCAACTCCACCCGATCCGCAGGAGGACCGTTTGCATCTCCTGCTCCGGCGGCCGCACCCGGTAGCGCGGTGCCCGCAGCTAGAAGAGCGACAACGAGAACCAGCTTCATCCTGTTGTACATCTCTGTTCCCTCCTTCGTTGTTGTGGTGGACGGACGATGCAGCCACCCTCACACCGAGGCAGATAGCAGCCGGAGCCCCCGTCCTGTGTGCTCCCGCATAAGATCATGAGGAAGATGCGGGGGTCCGCGGTTCTCCCGTCCGGTTGGGGTTTGGTATCCGATGGCGGAGCTGAAGCCCATCTCCTCGTCTTGTTCTCAACCCGTTTGTGTCGCTTGTGAGGTCCGCGTTGCACCGATCTTCTCGAAACCTGCCAGACATAGATACGCACTGTGGCTCTTGGAGGCCTTGAGTGTGGAACGAGGAGCGATCGAGCATGTGCCCAATCAACAGGGAAGCCGGAATGGCCTCGACGTCGGATCTGGCGATACGCACGGAGAGTGGCGGGTGGAGCACGCCACGACGACGTCTCACCCAACCCGCGTATGCGTGCGTCACCTCTTCTGTCTGACAGTCGCCGGGTGGCTGCGCACACTCACCACGAGTCACTTGGATGGCATCGGCTCGAGCGCTCTGCATTCTGGATCGAGCCAGGCTTCCATGAGGCTGCAACCGTCCCCGACTCTGCGACCGGAGTTGAGCGACACCATCTCCTCCCACAGTGATCGTTTCAGCACCTCGTCACACTGGGACTCGCCCCAGCACATGCCCGATCGGTCGATCGCTGCTACGTCCGGGAATTGGAACGCGGTTGCGAAGACGGGATCGATGAAGGAGATCAGTTGGCTTGACGTCGATGCAAGCTGTCCCGGGTTCCAGTCTTCACCTTGAAGGAGGAAGTCGACGTGAAGGAGACCGTCTTCGTCGAGGTCCGTTGTGACTTGTATCCGTTGCCGCTCCTCGGGCGGAACAGAGTCGAAGCCAACCGATAGGCCCGCTTGACGTTCAGTATTGGTCGTGCCTCGTACGAGGGACTCGATCGTCGAGGTGATCGGGCTGGACTCGTCCGCAAGCGGTCGAAGCACGGGGTATGGAAGCGCCGGGTCGAGGTTACACAGCACGTAGATCACTGTCTCGTTGTCCCCGGGACGGCGTGGAGCGGACCGGAGGCACTCGGGTGTTTCTCCACCAACAGAGAGGTTGCCCACTTCGAGTTCGGCGCATTGCGACCACCCGAGCGCGTCACATATGCGGTACTGACCGGAGACGAGACTGTCTGGGAGCACGACTGTGTCGGGGTCAAGGCCAGCGACATGTGCCTGTGGGAAGACTACGTCTTCGCTCCACGGTCCGGAATCGGCAAGCCCGCCGTAGCCCTCGGCGGCCGCTATCAGCCAGGCGACCGGCTGCCACGAGCGATCTGCGAGCTGGACCTCAAGCTGGTAGCCCACACCGCGCAGGCCGGCCTCAGGAAAGGAAAGCTCGATTGTCGCCCCGGGGGAAGCCGTGGCGGGATGGATCTCCATGGTCGTAGCCGCGTCGGGCGGTACGGCGGGATCTGGCAGCGTGGTGGACGTCGTGGATATGCTCACGGTGACGGGTCGCTCCTGCTGGGACGGCGCCGTCAGTATCAGAGGTATCGCGACAGCGGCGAAAATGATCACTCCAGCCGCGATGGCCACCGCCCAACCTGGTACGCGCCGACGTGCGGCCACGGGGCGGCCTGCCGGGTCAGTCGGGTACTCCGGGCTGTCGGGCACCATGGCCGTCATCCTGGTCATGAGGCCTCGGATTCGGTCGTCGAGGTGATCCGTCATCGCAGTATCTCCCTCAGTCGTGATCGGGCGCGGGCGAGGTGGCGTTTCACTGAGCCTTCGGAAACCTCCAGGGCCTCTGCGACCTCGCTCGCCGTGAGTCCCTCCCAGTAGGTGAGTACGACGACAGCGCGTTGTCGCATCGACAGCCGCCCGAGAGCCGCAAGGACATCGATGTCCGGCTCGTTGAGTTCGATTCGGTCTCGCGAGGCAGAACGTTGCTCTCGAACGCGACGTGCCAGTGTCGATCGGTGATGCGACCGGGCGGTGTTGAGCACCGTACGATAGAGGTAGGCGCGCTTGTTGTCGACACTCTCCCACCGGGCGGCCTGAGACGCCTTCATCCAAGCATCGGTAACCATATCGGACGCATCAAACGGACCGACAAGGCTGGTAGCGAAGCGCATCAGCTCGTCGACATGCTTGACGTACACCTCTTCGTCATTCATCCTGTTTCCCTCATCACCCCACCCGCATGTAACGCAGCCGACCGATCCTCCGGGTGACAGCGATCCGACCGCACCGAATCGCTGGTCTCTTCTGGTCGAGTGATCATGCCACGGCCCGGACGACTGACGAATCGAAACCGCGTTCGACAGACGCTGCGGGCCAGATGCATTCTCCGACCCGACCGATCGGAGATGTACGGACAGGTTCGGGGGTTCAATCCAGCCCCCATCGTGTGGTGAGGGCCGCGGCGTGGGCGCGGTTCGTGGCTCCGATGCTTGCAAGCAGGTTCCCGGTGATTCTGCGGAGGTGCCGGCCGGAGCAGCCGGTCGCGGCGGCGATCTGTGTCAGCTCTGCTCCTTGCGTGACGAGGCGCAGAATCTCTCTGTCTCGCGCCGTGAGTTCGAGGTGTGGTGGGGGTTCTTCGAGACGGTCGACAAGTGCGTCGGCGACGTTGGCTGGGATGACGACGAGTCCTGTGAGGGTGGCGGCAAGTGTGTTGGTGAGTTCGGATGAGGTCTGGTCGGCTGCGATGAGACCGTTCACCCCTGCCTTCAGGTACTCTCTGAACGTCTCGGGTCCGGGTGTGAAGCTGCTTGCACCGACAACGACCGATCCCGGAATTGCAGCTACCGCGGCTCGTACATCTCCTGACGATCGTCCTGGTATCGCCACGACTGCAAGGTTGCCGGTGCGTTGCCTCAGCCATTGGGTCGGGTCGCTGAACGCCTCCACCGGGTGCCGCAGGCCCCGTAGTACGGCTCCCAGCGCACACTGGAAGCTCTCGTCCATCTGGTCGTCAATCCCGACCGTATCCGAAGCGCGCAAGGATGGTCTCCTCCTGTTCCTGCCCGTTGTCGTGTCTGTGTCAGATCGCGGCTCAGCGTCGCGAGGACGCCATCTCTAGAAAGCGCGACACGCTTGGCCGTTTTCGGACACAAGCACACCGAGCGGGCCCGGATGGCGCCCCGAATGAAGCAACATGCGAGGAGAGTCAGCAGCGATGAGGACAACATCGATGGATCAACAAGACAGTGAGGTGTGGCGCGTGATTCGGCTGGCAGCGGTGGTGGCGCTCGGCGTCATTGTCGCCTTCCCGGCTGGAGCATCAGCTGGACAGCTCGCAGAGAGTGCCCGTGCAGTCCCGGTCGTGTTTGAG
This sequence comes from uncultured actinomycete, assembly GCA_942491345.1. Classification (GTDB taxonomy): domain Bacteria; phylum Actinomycetota; class Acidimicrobiia; order Spongiisociales; family UBA5794; genus JAHEEL01. The sequence goes on along the minus strand of CALOAN010000048.1, from coordinate 282,761 downwards.
GGAGAACCAATCGACCTCTCCGCGGATTGGGGAGACGCCGAAGCTTGCCTGGTATGGCGTGACGTTGGAGTGGCGGAGTGTTTCCGCAACGAAGCGGAGATGGACGCCAAGATCGCCGAACTCGAGAAGCAGCTCGAGCTACAAGGTGCCGGAGCTGCTCGGACATCGCAGTGCTCCGGGTATCTGCGTCTCTATGACGGCTCGTACCACACCGGTCAGGTGCTATACATGCGTGATCGTCTGCAATGGATCAATCTCAGCGGCTTCGGGTTCTCGAACCGGGCTTCGTCGTTCAAGATCGGGCCATGCTCTTCGTATCTTGCCGACTACAACTGGGGTGGCGGATCTTGGTATTCGACAAAGGCAACCCAGGCGTGGGATGTTGTCTCTGTCATGGCGTCGGGATGGAACAACCGAGTCTCGTCTGTCTACATCCGGTAGCAGCTCCGATCCCGTTCCACGTGCCGGTTGGCTCCCTGTGAGTTCCGCCGGGCAACAGCCGCTCTCCGACAGGGAAGCCGCTGTTGCCTTCGAAGCGCTGTATGGGGCGTACTACCAGAGGGTTGCTGCCTACGTTGCACGCCGGACCCGTTCGGCCGAGGACGCCGACGACGTCGTGGCATCAACATTCCTTGTCGCGTGGCGCCGTATTGATGACGTTGCCGATGCTGACGCGCCGCTGGCGTGGCTGTACGCGGTTGCCTATCGCACGCTACTGAGCCACTGGCGTGGCACCTCCAGGACCGCGGACTTGGCGGGCAAAGCTGCCACCGAGTACTCCCACTCGGTCGCCGGCGTCGAAACGACCGCCGAGGCACGTGAACAACTCGCTCAGGTGGCCTCAGCGATGACCAGCCTGTCAGAGACGGATCGAGAGTTGCTACGCCTCATCGGGTGGGAACAATGCACCCACGCCGAGATCGCGTCGATTCTCGGAATATCACGAGTCCTGGTGCGCACCCGCCTGCATCGTGCACGCCGTCGCCTCCAACGTGCCTACGAGCGGAGTCACGGTGGCCAAGAGAAGCGGGGCGAATGAGATGTTGCGTCATCAACTGCAACGCGAATCGCGGAAGCCGCACAATCCTATGGGGCAGGCGAGCGGGACGTTGAGTCAGGAAACACCGTATGGGTAGATGGGATGACGCGTTCGAGATAGTCCGCGCGAACAACCCCGTCGATGAGACGACGGTTGCCGATGCGACCTCAGCAAAGGCGCGCGCCCTGCTCACTGAGATCGTCGCCACGCCACGCCCACAACTCCAGCGGCCAAAAAGGACGACGCGGCGACGCCTCGCGTTCGCTATCGCTATTGCACTCCTTGCAGTGGCGTCTATCGCCGCCGCGTGGCTGGTGCTGCGCGAAGTCACCGATCCCATCTCCGTCGGCTGCTACCAAGACACCAATCTCAACAGTGACGTCGTCGCCGTCGTGTCGAGCGGTGCTCTCGATGTGAGCCTGTGCATCCCCGCGTGGGAGGACGGCACACTCACCAACAACGCCGTCGCTCCCCCAGGACAGGTGCCGCCCCTCCTCGGCTGCGTCACCGACACCGGAAAGCTCGCGGTGTTCCCCAGCAACGACGAGAACCTCTGCCATGCCCTCGGTCTTGCTGAGCCAGATCCGGAATCTGTCCCTGCCGGTGACGCTGTCCGTCGGCTCAACGAGGCACTGGTCACGCATTTCGCAGCCAACGCCTGCCAGACTATCGAAGACGCGAGAATCGACGTTCGGGACACGCTCGACACCAACGGCTCCAACGACTGGCGCATCGAGATCTCCCCGGGCGGTCCAGGCAGGCCTTGCGCCAGCTTCGGACTCGACGCCCCCAACCACACCGTCCGCCTCATCCCTATCCCCCCACCCGAGTAGACCGCTAGACCGAACAGATGCACTGCCGTCGGCGACTCCGACCAAGAGGTCGCCCACACCGGTGATAGGGACTCCATCGCGCGGGGTTCATCGGAGATTGTCTTGCTCGAGTCCAACGTCTTCGGTTGGGCTTGTTCCGACTCCGCCCGTTTGACACGGGTTTGACATGGGCAGCGAGTACGACCGCTGACGCGAGAAAACCCTTGGGATATGTGGGTGTCCCAAGGGTTCTCTTCGTAGCGGAGGCAGGATTTGAACCCGCGACCTTCGGGTTATGAGTCGACATGAGCCGGTCCCGGTCCACCGGAGACTGTTCGCCATGAGTCCAACCAAGTCGAAGCCACCGGAGCCTGCGGAGAGACTGATCCGCTTCCGTCTCCGGCTGCTGTGTTCTTCTACCGATCCTTCTACCGGGTTCCGAACGTCGGCAACCTGGAAGGAGAACCGTCACGAAGGGATACGTAGCGAAGAAGGGTGATCGTTGGTATGCGGTCATCTATGAAGGATTGGATCCGGTCACAGGGAAGGAACGCCGCAGCTGGCACCCCGCAGGCACGAGCCGTGAAGAGGCGGAGCGGCTCGCCGCTCGTCTCGCTGCGGAGTTGAACGGCCGCAACGACGAAGGGCGCTCCCTCAGCTTCGGGGCCTACCTGACCACCAGGTGGCTGCCCGGCAAGATGCTCGAGCTGGCCCGCTCCACATGGGATGGGTACCGGCGCAAGATCGACCGACACATCCTCCCCACCCTCGGCAACGTGTCGATCCGGCGACTCAAGCCGCATCATCTCGAAGCACTGTATGACCAGAAGCTGCACCCGACCGACGGACGCAAGCCCCTGGCTCCCAAGACGGTGCTGGAGATCCATCTCATCATCCGTGGCGCCCTCAACAACGCCGTGCGTCGAGGCATCGTGACACGCAACGTCGCCGTCGTGGCTCACGCCCCGAAACTCACAGCGATCCCCAAAGTCGAACAACAAGCCTGGACAGCCCAACAGCTGCAACGATTCCTACGTGCCGCGGCGGGCCACCGGCTGTTCCCGGCGCTGTGGTTGATCTCGACCACCGGAATGCGACGCAGCGAACTGCTGGGCCTGCAGTGGCGGGACGTCGACCTCAAAGGAGCGACGCTGTCAATCAATCGTGGGCTCGTCTCTGTCGGCTACGAAACACACGTGTCACGGGGCAAGACCAGCAACTCGCGCCGAGCGATCGACCTTGACCCCACGACCGTCCAGGTGCTCTCGGCATGGCGTGATTGGCAACGGACAGAGCAGACCGAACAGAGGGCGGTGGGGCTCAAGCCATCAGGTTGGGTCTTCACCAACGCCGCCGGCGACCCGATCCACCCCCACTCGATCTCCCAGACATTCGAGAGGATCGCGAAACGAGCCGGACTCCCCAGGATCAGGCTGCACGATGTTCGCCACACCCACGGAACCTTGCTCATCAAAGCCGGGATACCGGTCAAGGTTGTCTCCGAACGGCTCGGACACGGCAACCCGGCGTTCACCATCGACACATACCAGCATGTCCTCCCCGGCATGCAAGCCGAAGCCGCCCGCATGTTCGAGAGCCTGATCGTCCCTGAGGCTTCTACCGGCTGAGGCCGGTAGAACGCCCGGTAGAAGCCGGAAGACGACCAACCCCGGACGCGAGAAAACCCTCGGGATATGTGGGTGTCCCAAGGGTTTTCTTCGTAGCGGGGGCGGGATTTGAACCCGCGACCTTCGGGTTATGAGTTGCTTGCCGGGGATTGTCGTTGGTTCTCGTTGGTGCTCAATAGTGCCCGCTACCAGGGGTTTCGCGGAATCCGGGTGATAGCCGATGCCTGTGGGTAGCGCCCCGTGACGCCCCATCCGTTAGAAGATCCGTTAGAAGGATCGGGTTGGTTCATGCCTCCAGTTCGCCGGCGTCATGCAGGACCTCAACAGAACCGAACTGCGGCGAGGGAATCGGTCGCCGCCCGTGCCATTCTCCGATGCCACCTCCGCGAACTTCTGGGGATGATGGAGGACTCGGCTCGACCTTTCGCGGTGTTGTGCGAGGCGCTATTCCGGTTTCCTTTGGTTAGCCATCCCCTAAGCTAAGCTTTGCATGCAACCTTTGCTTATGTGTATGGGGGCCGAAGGATGGCTGAGTACCTGCGGAAACGATGGGAGCCTCGATTCGAGGGGATGACCCGCCGCGACCGCCGGGGCTGCGACTATGACGCGTACCTGCCTGATCCTCTCGCCGGATGGAATCTCATCCTGCCAAGCGAACTCGCCGCCGACATTGCGGATGCCGAGACCGCGATCAGGGACCTGAACCAAGCCGGGACGAGCCATGTCAACCTTGAAGGTCTCGCTCGTTTCCTGCTCAGGGCTGAATCGGTCGCATCCTCCAAGATCGAGGGCCTCGACGCCGGACCACGGCGATTGGTCGAGGCCGAGGCCGCTATCGCCCAAGGTGGCGAGAGCGCCGATCGCGTCGCCGTCGAGGTCCTCGGCAACATCGCCGCCATGGAATCCGCCATCCAAGTGGCGACTCGGGACCAGACGATCTCGCTACCCGATCTGCTGGAGATCCACCGGGTGCTGATGGATCGCTCACCCAAACCAGAGTTGGGAGGTGTGGTCCGCGAAGAGCAGAACTGGATTGGGGGCAGCTCCTACAACCCGTGTGGCGCCGTGTTCGTCCCGCCGCCGGCCGAACAGGTCAACGGACTCCTCCACGACCTCGTGGACTACACCAACAGCGACGAGCACTCACCACTTGTGCAAGCCGCCATCGCTCACGCCCAGTTTGAGACCATCCATCCGTTTGCCGACGGGAACGGTCGTACAGGACGGGCGCTCATCCACATCATCCTCCGCCGACGAGCCCTCTCCCCCGGCTTCGTACCCCCCATCAGCCTCGTCCTCGCCACCTGGCCCGACGACTACATCTCCGGTCTGACCGCCTTTCGACACCTCCAACCGGCGGATAGCCCCGAGCGGTCCCTGGCGGCCCATACCTGGCTGCGGACCTTCGCTGCGGCCACCCTCCGTGCATGCAGCGACGCACAGGCCTACGCCTCGAGGATCGACGAGTTGACCGACCAGTGGCGGTCAGGCCTTGGCACCGTCCGAAAGGGATCCGCTTTGGACCTACTCATCGAGGTACTCCCCGGAGTTCCCCTGCTCACCGTCGAGTCAGCAGCTGCCTTGATCGCCCGCTCCGACGTCGCAGCCGGCGGCGCAATCAACCGGCTCCTCGCCTCGGGAATCCTGACACAGCGGAACATCGGCAAGCAGCGCTACCGCATCTTCGAGGCACCCGGAATCCTCGACCTCTTCACGTCATTGGAACGCGCCCTCGCCAGCCCGACCGGCGACACCGCAACAGGCCCCCCCGTTCGGCCAGTACCGAGGCGATAGCTGGACAGACACGTCGTGGTCGGAGGTCAAGACCGCGCGCTTCCGACGACTCGTGTTGCCCATGCGACGGTCTCCGTGGCATTCACCGAGAGCCCGCAGCTGGCGGCCGCGCAGGATGCGGGGATCCCGACACTCTTGAAATGGGCGTTGCGGCGCGAGATTTGGCGATCTGGGCGCGGCTGGCAGACTGTCCGGATGCGATCAAGACGTCGAGCCTTGTGGTCCGCAACGGTTGGTGGTGGTCCATGCCTGGCCTGTGGCTTGGAAGGGCAGGTCGTCGCTGCGCCGAACCGGTGGGCGCGACTGAAGGGCTGGCTCCTCGATGGCCAAGGACCGTCACCGACGCTGCGCTGCCCGAACGGGCACGAATGGCCCGCCGCGTCGTCGAGCTCGCTCATGGTCATGGCTGACCGTGGACTGTCGTGGTGGAGGTGGCCGGCCCGGATGATGCGGGTGCTGATGCAGCATCGGACAGCGGAGCCGGTGCCGATGTTCTGGCTGGGTGCGACCGCCGTGGGCGTGGTGCTAGGGGTCGTGTTGCGGGTGACTCTCGGCTGGGCGTGGTTGCCGGTGACCGTCGTGTGGCTGCTGCTGGTGTGGCTGGTCTTCCTCGCGACGGCACTCCTGCGGCCGGGCCGGGACAACCTATGGATTGATCTCGTCCGCACGGCCAGCCCGACACGAGCTGAGCGCCTCGAAACCAAGCAGCTCATCCGGCTCGTGCAGGCGGCCCCGGGACCGGCCTATGGACTGGCAAACTGGACACGTCAACGATCCCTTGGAGGGCGCGGACAGTCAGGGTCGCTGCTGACCCACCTCGAGCTCATGTATGGACATCCGCCCGACGAACCCCACCTGCGGGTGGACACGATTTGGAAATGGCCCGACCGACCCGACCTTGAGCGGGATCACATTCGCCGAGAGCTCAGCCGCGAACTCAGGCACTGCGAGACTCCACCGCCCAAGGACCTGGCTCCGGACGATCTCGATCAATGGTCGATAGCGCGCCGCATCGATATCGGCCGACGACCGATCCCCGAGTGGGTCCGGTCGGCGTTTCTTATCGATGACGTCTGGCACCCAGCCGAAACCTTCACCGCAGGCGACAACTGGGTGGCGATGATCAACACGGACAGTGCCCTTGTCGCGTTGCAGTCTCATGGGATCCCACCACATCGCGTCTCCCTCACCCAGGTTCCGGATATCAGAAGCTATGTGAGAGACAGCACCCACCTCCGTGACCGAAGCGTGCAGCGCCGCCGGTAGGACACGAGACCCCAAGTGTGGAGCCTTCGGAGACGACGTTCGACTCGAAAGCCAGCCCCACACCAACGGGCATCACAGGAGCGCTCACCGTATCGAATCGGACGAAGAGGACCGAGCGAACCGACAACCTGATGCCAACACCCAATACCGACGACGGCGGAGAGACCGGCGGCAATTCGGTTCCTCGGCGGAACCCGCCACCCGCGACAGCGCGGACAGCCAGTAGACACCAAGAACGCCTCTTGACGCCACCGCCGCCCCTCAGGCACGCCGATCTCGATCACTTCTCGAAGTGTGCGTTGTGACGCGAGATCAGGGTGATCTGGGCGATGGGCTTCTTCGGGAGGGGTCAGTGGAGCAGGTCTACTCCGAGTGGCCGGTCGAGGTGACACGGAAATAGGTAGCTCGATGGCGAAGGCGTCTCGACGGCGCCGGTGATGGTGGCTTCACTCGTGGCCAGCGTATTCGCTCCGGTGGTCGTGATGACGGTGGCACGGCCGTCGGCGTCGGTGATCAATGCGGAGACCTGCCGGACCACGGTCGGTCCAGGCGTCTTGTCGTTCGGCCATGCTCCGCGTTCGACGACTTGAGCAACGAAGTAGCCGGCGTCCTCGATGCGGTCCTCCATCTCGATCCACGCCTCGCACCGGTGATCCGGGTGGTCGAACACCCACCCAGATCCGACCCGCGTCAACTCCTCCACCTCGGAAAGGATCGATCCGACATCGAGACGCGGAGCGAACGACGGCCCAGCCGGCTGTGCGTTCGTCGGCGGCGCCGGATCCGGCACCCACCCTGCAGGAAGGTCACCACACCCCACTGCCATACCCCGCCACCCCAACACGCCTGGAAACGCGGTCACAGCCGCGACCGGTCGTCCCTGCAGGTACTGCGCCCATGTCCATCCATGCCGCCCGATCGAATCGAACGCCCGGTATCCATGCCAGCCGTCGACACTCAACCCGACCTCAACTACCGCCGCAGACAGCACCAACGCCGCGTCGACGAACTCCCCGATCGGAAGCCACTCCGGCAGGTACGACTCCTCCAACGACCCATCCAACTCGCAGCGCGGTTCTACGAAGAACTCGTCCGACACCGTCCGCTCCGAGACAGGAACCACCAGCGTGACCGCTTCGGGCGATGGGCGGAGTTCGACCGGCTCAAGCCACCCTGTGCCGAAACCGTTCAGAGAAGGCGGAGCACCGGTAGCTCCGTCGATCAGGCGGCGATCACCCAACGGCTCGGAGAGGGTCACCGTGACCGGCGTCAAGGGGTTCCCCTGACAGTCCTGGCCACCGGCCAGCCGACGGACCGACACCGTGATCCGAACCTCCCGAGCGAGCTCTTCGACAGCTGCCTGGATACGTCCGTCCGCCCTCATTCCCGAAGCGCACTCGCGCTCCTCGACCAGCAACGGCACAACCCGGGACGCCCGATCAGGCGGATCAATCCGAACGCCCCACCCGGCCGCGTCCGCCCCCACCGACGGACCAGCCGTGGTCGTCGAACACGCAGCAAGCACCACACCAACAACGACCACCATTGAGCGGCGCACGAGGACCTCCAGCCCCGATGCTACGCCACGACTCCATCGAACAGCCCGGTAGCCACGGCGGTCCGACCCAGCGCCCAATCACGCGACCGCCGCCATCTGGGTGACGGCAACCCGTCCGGGACTTGGCGGATACGCGTCATACCCGGTCCAGTTGCCATCAGGCGAACGCACGCCCCAATCCTGATCCGGTGATCACGGCGTGACCGGCATACTGGATGGATGCGACCAAGAGGTCGAGGGATGGGGGTCACTGTCACCACCGGGTGAATGCTGACCCCGTTCACCGCCCGGATTCTGGCCCCGTCCTAGTCGGGTCCACCGCCGAGGGTGCTGGCTGTTCGATCCTGGCCGGATGCCGGCTGGGAAGACTGGATCTTGATCAACGTGGAGGATTGAGCCGAGATTCGGATGCTGCAACGGACAGAGGGGTTAGGGATCAGGAGGATCGTGCAACGCTTGGGGGTGGCTCGCAACCCAGTACGGGTGGCGTTGCGTCCGGATACGGCGCCTTGAACTATTGACTGGGTTGACACCAGTCAAACAGGTCGCTACATTTTGGGGACATGACTCGGCCTGTCTCATATCAGAGGTTGGGACCCGACGGTCGATTCCTCACCACCACGATCGTTCTTCCGGTCGCCATCCTGCTCGCCTCAGGAGTGGCTCTTGGACTGGCAATCCGTCTCTCGGGTCATCCGGTGACGCAAGATGGAGCTACATCTATCAGTGCCACAAGCGCCGCAATCATGTTCTTCGGGTCGCTTGCGACCATGGCGGCAGTCCTCCTAGCGAATGTTCGTCGCCTTCCGCTTGAGCGGCTCCGCTATGCACCGATACCGGTGTCGTGTGCGAGCGGGGTTTTCGTGGCCACGGTGCTCGCCGGGCTACTACCGACCGATGCTTCTGTCTGGCTCGAAGTCGGTGCGGCCGTTGCCGGCGTGGTCGCTGGTGCCTACTTCGGTCATCGTGCTGCAGTTTCCCTGCTCAAGGCAGATGCCCTTCCCCTCACTTCCGACCCGGCGCCGCCGACGGCCGAGCGGTATCCGCTCGGTCAATCGGCAACCGCGGTGTGGACCGGGCGGGTACCGGCGCCGCCGACGATCGAGGCTTGGATCTTCCCTGCTGTGTACGTCACCTACGTGCTCTTGTCCATCCGAGTCGCCGGAATGCCCTGGATATGGGCGATGATCGGTATTGCCATGGTCGGCCCCGCCACCTACCTGGGCCGTGCCAATCGGCGGGTACGCATCGCTATTGGACCGGCGGGAATCCAAATCCGAAGCGGACTCCGCAATCGGGTTCGCCAAGACATCAGCCTCGCTCAGGTCACAGGGGCGGCGGCGACAACGGTGAAGCGACGCATGGGCCTGACCAGCGATTGGCACAGCACATCGCACGGACTCACCATCGCCACACGGAGCGGGCCGGCGCTCGACATCTCACTCTCCGACGGCACCAGTGTCGTCATGTCGATCGCCGAACCCGCCCAACCGGCCGGTGTCATCAACAGCCTGCTCGACCAGCGGGCGGCAAGACCCGCGAAGAACCCAGCCGAGGGCTGAGCATGCTGATCGACATCGACCTCAACGACGGAGCCCCGATCTACGAGCAGATTGCATCGGGTGTACGCGCCGCGCTTCGCAGCGGGCGTCTCGGGGAAGGGGATCGGCTACCCGCAGGCCGTGAACTTGCCGCGGCGCTTGGGGTGAACCTTGAGACCGTCCAGCGTGCATATCGACTTCTCGCAGAAGAGGGACTGGTGACATCGCGTGTAGGGCGTGGCACTCGAGTAGCGGACGGAATCGACACCGATCAGATCGACCTCAGACAGCACATCATCGATCTGGTCGCACGGGCGAATGCGGTGGGGGTTTCTGTTCGTGAGCTAGCCGCGATGATCCGGTCGATGCCCGACCCAAACCCCGACGCGGCAAACCGGTAGCACTCCGCGCCGATAGCCACTTTCGAAGTCCGGCCGGCCTGATAGTCGCGTCGCCTGAGTAGCAATGTTGAAGATCCCCCGATGTCGCGTTCTATTCTGAACGGTGTGGCCATGGGTCTTTGTCGATACAGGCACCGAGATGGCGGTACGGACCGAGCGCTGCCGTGAGACCAGCTCGCTGCATGGCTCGTCCGCAACAGGAGAATCGGCCAGAGTCGACCGCGCAGATCATTCCCTTCCCGGAGCGATCTCGAGCACCGACCCACGTCCGATATCTGGCAATCGGCGCTAGCTCTGCCGCTATCCGGAACGACGGAAGGGCTGGTCAGCGACCGATGGTGGGCTGGTCCCGGCCGATGGTGCATCGACGCTGCTGAATGGCCGCGAGGCGTTCGTCGATGAGCTGCCGGATGCGCCTCTCCTCAGCTGTGCGGTCGTCGTCTCCCGCACTGGCGCCGTGGGTGGGTTCCTGATCGGGTTCGGCGACTGTGTCGTGGTGCGCCTGCAGTGACGGCCACATCGGCGGGGCGGGTTGCCAGATCTCGAGCTGCGTCCGTCGGGTGATGGCGGGCTGGTCGATCCAGTCGCGGGTGATGGCTTGGGCGAGTACATCGACGGCGGTCTGGTTGTCGTCGACGACGACGTAGGCGTGGTTGGTGTTGCGTCCTCGGGTCATGGGCGTGTAGACGCCGCGGCTGTCGGTGGGTGTGTCGACGAGGAGGAGGGCGGTGTCGACGGTGCGGCCTTGGGTGGCCTGGCTGGTCTGGGCGTAGCCGAGTTCGACGTGTTCGGCTACGTACTCGGTTGGGAGCCGGATGGTGCCGGTGCGGCCTGTGATGGTGGCGCTGTGGTCGGGGTGGATGGTTTCGATGGTCCAGTGGTCGCGGTTCTTGACTATCAGGCCTCGGTCGGTGCGGAGGGTCCGGTCGTTGCGGCGGGTGACCACTTCGTCGCCTTCCAGCATCCGCCCCTCGCCGACTCGCATGGAGGGTGCGTCGGCGTCGAGTTCCCCAAGCATGATGCGCGTGTGTTGGGCGAGCCGGTTGAGTCGATCGACGGTGTCGGTGGTGTTGGCCATCAGCGCCACCGTCTCGCCACGGCTGCGGGCTTGTTGCCAGGCGGTGATGGTTTCGGTTTCCATCTGGTCGCGGGTGCCGTCGTGGAGGCGTCCCCGCGTCTCGTATTCGGCGAGCACGCCCGGGTCGCCGGTGCGGAGACGGAGGCTGGCTTGGCGTTCCCAGTCGTGGCGGAAGCGGTGGACCTGGTCGAGTTCGATGCCGCCGTAGGTGTCGACGAGGTGGGCGAACATGCCGCCCCGTCCCACTGCTGAGAACTGGCGGGGGTCTCCTACCAGGACGATCCGCCAATCCTTCCGGTCGGCGAGTCGGGCCAGCTCGGCGAGTTTGGGTGTGGCGGCGGTACCGGCCTCGTCGACGATGACGGTGGTCCCGGCCGGGAGGTCGTAGGTAGCGGCGGGTGGCCGAGCTGGTTGGCGGTGCTCGGCGAGGAGCTTGTCCATGGTGTCGGCGGCCAGGCCGGTCTCGGTGGCGAGTACTTCGGCTGCTGCTGCGGTTGGTGCAACTCCGAATGCCGGACGGCGTTGGGCGTCGAGGTCGGCGACGGCGGAGGCGAGTGTCGTGGTCTTGCCTGTACCGGCCGGACCGACGATCAGCTCCAAGCCGCCGTGGTCGGCGACGGCGGTCGCCGCCTCTCCCTGTGCAGGGGTGAGCTCCTCACCAGTGGCCCACACCCGGATGGCACCGGGCCCGTCTGACTGGCGCCGTTCGGCCCAGTGACTCAGCTGTTCCTCTTCATCAAGGATCGCTTGGGTGGTGAGCGCCCGGTCCACAGCGGCTTCGCTGATCGGCCTGCCGTCGCGTCGAAGCGGAGCACCGGCAGGGACCGGTCGGGAGATATCGACGCAACGGGTGGCGGCTGTATGGTCGGCGAGCCGCTGCACATAGTCGGTCAGCTGCGCGGAGTCGACGGCGACGGTGGTCGGCACGGCGGCGGCGAGTTCTCGGACCAGCTCGGCGGGCCGCCACGTTGACTGGCACTCACCCAGCGAACCGACAGCACCGTCGACGAGGAGCGCAGCTGTTGCGGAGTCGATCCCCTCGAGACCGCGGTGGCGGCCGACCATTTCCTTGACGAGCCGTTCCGGATCGTGACCCAACGTCCGGGTCCGCTCCTGCCATTGTTGGCGTAGCTCGGCCGATGTGTGGCCGTGAGGTTTGGGCGGTCGGCTGTCGACGACGGCCTCCCGCTCCAGCTTCCACCTCTCGTTGGCGGTCGGATCTCGGTCGAGGTGGTTGCGGAACCGGTCGAGTTTCTCATCGAGACGGCGAGCCACGTCGTTGGTGCGTTGGGAGAACTCGGCCAATACGTTGGGGTCGATGTCGGCGATCTCGGCGATGCCGTGCTCGGGCCGATCCCAGCGGACGCCGAGGCGCCGAGTCATCTCGGCTCTCAGGTTGGCGTGATACAGCGCGGAAAGGGTGCGCTGGTCGAGTTTGATGGTGCGGGCGTCGAGGGCAAGCCAGCGGCCGTCGGGTGCTGCTACCCGGTTGGCGATCACCGCATGCGTATGCAACTGCGGGTCGAGATTGCGGCTCGTGTGTTGCCGGAACACGCCGACCACGATCCCCTCAGCGTCCACGCACATGATGTGGCCGCGGCGACGCATCCTCGTGTGGGCTCGGGTCTCGACCCAGCCGAGCACGGCCTGCACCGCACGCTCATGAGCCTCCACCACCTGCCGGCGTGCCTCCGGATCGGCGAGCCCGAACAGGACCGAGACTGATTTGGGGGCGGAGAAGGTGGCGTCGTACCCCCGCACCGACGAATCCCCCATGCGACGCCCCAGATCCCGTCCCGTCGCCGGATCTCGTCCGGCCATCACCGCCAGGAACCCCTCGTCGGCAATTTCACCTCTGAGGCCGAGACGGTCGGCGCCGCGACCCCACCAGCGGCCAGGAGGCTCGTCACCATCGAGGTAGTAGGACGGCAGGTGCTCGGTGTAGTAGCGGCCCGCCCCGGCGCCCTTCAGTGTGGTCACCCGCACCGTCACGACAGGCCTCCCCGCCACCGTCGACCGCAGGTGTGCACTCGTCTGTTCTGAAAGGGCCGGTGTCCTGGCTGGCTGCTCATGGGGTCTCCGTCGTCAGCTGGACCGGGGTGTGGAGTCGAAGAGGTCGAGCTGGTTCTTGACGCGTTGCTGGCGTCGGCGAGTTCGCTGGGTTGTCGGTGACTGCTGGGTAGGTGTTCCCTTGTTTGGTTCACTCGTCCGTCGTATTGGCGGCTCGGCCGGCTCTACGGCTTGCTTGGTCTCTTCGACCCGGTTCGGGCTATCGATCTCGGTCAGTTCGGCGCCGATCATCTCCTCCAGTGCCCGCCGTGGCACCCGCAGGACGTGGCCGAGGTCGATCACCGGGAGACCCGATCGGCCGTCGGTCTCCCGCCACTCTCTCGCCATGGCGTAGGCCTTGGTCCGCCCGATCCGCAGCAGGACGCCCGCTTCCTCGACCGTCAGCAGTGGCGGAGTCCGCTCACTCAACACAAGCTGTCACCGTTGCATACAATGTTCACAAGTAGTATCATATCAGAATGTCGACGCATTACCACCACAAACCACACGTTGTGTATGCTTCAGTAATGGCCCAACACCCCGACCCTCCGCCACCCGAGGACATCGACCTCAACCAGGTCGTCGCCTACAACATCCGCGAAGCCCGCCACCTACGCGGCTGGACCCAAGAAGAACTCGCAGACCGGCTCGAGCCCTACCTCGGCCAGCGACTCACCCAAGCCGGTGTCTCATCCATCGAGCGGGCCTGGGATAGCGACCGGCGCCGAGAGTTCGACGCCCACGAGCTGCTGATCTTCGCCATGGTCTTCGACCTCCCCATGCTCTGGTTCCTCCTCCCCCCACCCGGCGACCACCGTCTCATGCGATCCACCACCCGACCCGTCGACGAGCTGTACGTCTGGCTACTCGGTCGACCCGGCCAGCTCGAACCGGTCTACGAACGGCTCCGGCAACTCGGCGTCACCGACCCCACCGCAGCCGAAGAAGCCGTCGAGAAGATCACCGGCATCCCCGCCACAGCAAGACAGTGGAACTACCAGGACCGCCGCAAAGAACTCCTCCTCGCACTCCTCGACCAACACGCCGACTCCCTCGATGGCGCCGTCGAAGAACTCGCCCGGGTGATCGACCACCTCCGCCAAGTCGGCATCCGAGGATTCATCGCCGAACACACCAACGACGAAGACTTCACCTACCCCGACGGACGTGTCCCGACCGTGGAACCTGAAGTGGACGAGACGACACCAGGCGACACCAACGAACACCGTGAGTCATCGGGAGCAACGGGATGAGAGAGCAGTCCCTTACGAACAAGGAGGGCAACACGTGACTGAGAAGAGGCGACCCAGAGGCACGGGCTCAATCCGCGAGCGTGGCGAGCGCTACCAAGCCATCTACTCATACACCGACGGAGGCGGGAAGCGTCGTCGTCGCTCCAGGATGTTCGACACCAAGACGGAGTCGCGGAAGTGGCTGAACGATCGTCTAGCCGATGTGGGACACGGCCGGGTCGCTGATCCCCGCGTACTCACCGTCGGTGAGTACCTTCAGGACTGGCTCGGATCCCTCGGCATGCAGCAGCTCGAAGCTGCAACCGTGTCCTGGTATCGGTCGGCGGTGGTTCGGCACATCGTCCCGGAGCTTGGCACTGTCAAACTCTCGAAGCTGTCGGCGGTGCGGATTGAATCGTTCCTCGCTGACAAGGCCAAGTCAGGTCGTCTTGACGGTGCCGGCGGTCTCGGCCCTGCGTCGGTGCGGCGACTACAGGTGACATTGCACAAGGCGCTCGACGCTGCGGTACGCAAGGGGATGCTCGCCACCAACCCGGCCGACCTCGCGGACAAGGTGAAGGTCCCGCCGCGTGATGTAACGGAGACGGTGTGGAGTCCGGAGACGATGATGACGTTCCTCTCAGCGACGGCGACTGACCGACTTCACCCGATCTGGCAGACAGCCTGCATGACGGGATTGAGACGGTCTGAGCTTGCCGGCCTGCAATGGCCCGACCTCGACCTCGACGGCGGACTGCTGAGCGTGAAGCGGGCTCGCACTCAGGTGGACGGCCGGCCGGTGGTGAAGGGCCCGAAGTCGGCGGCCTCACGTCGGACAGTGGATCTCGATTCGGAGACGGTGATCGTCCTGAGACGGTGGAAGATCGGACAGCTTGAGGAACGTCTACGAGCTGGTGCAGCCTGGCAGCCTGAAGAGTGGGTGTTCACCGACCAGATTGGGGCACCGTGGCGACCCGACAGGCTCACACGGGCGTCGTCGGGCTGGCCGGATTTGAACCGGCGACCTCTTGACCCCCAGTCAAGCGCGCTAACCAACCTGCGCCACAGCCCGCACACCGGCATGCTACTGCGAACGGCTGCGAAGCCACCAGCCCGTGGCCGGGGGTCGGCCTATTCCTCCGTGTCAATCTCCTCGACCGCAACGACTACTTCGTCCGGAATTCCATCACCGTCGAGGTCAACGCTCACCGCTTCGCCCATCTTCGCTTCGATGTGATCGAGCACACCGTCACCGTTGAGGTCGATTCCTGCGGCTTCCACCACGGTCGTCTCTGCAACATCGGGAAGCCCATCGCCGGTCGTGTCATAGGCGATCGTCGTCGTCTCAGTGATGTCGACCGTGTCGGGCGTGCCATCACCGTCGAGATCCATGATCACTTCTTCCGTGACGACACGCGTCCCGACATCCGGGATACCGTCGCCATCTACGTCAACTGCGGTCTCCGTGATGGTTGTCTTCTCGACGATGTTCGGCTCGCCGTCTCCGTCGAGGTCGGTCTCCCGGATCTCAGTGCTCGTCACCGACACCCCGTCAGCGACACCATCCTCATCGATGTCGATCTCGGACACGACCACATCCGACGTCACAACGCTCTTCTCGTCGGCGTCCACCTCTATGGCCTCAGCGAGATCATCCACAATGTGATCTCCGGCGAAGCCCTCGGTCCGGTCGTCAAATGTGGATTCCACGGCACTACCTCTGTCTCTCTGGTGCGGAGATCGTACCGGACACTGGCTGTCCACACCAGAAGCGTCCCAGGTCGCAGGTAGACCGATCGGCATGATCAGAAGAGACGCCCGGCGTGCGGAGCGTCATGTTCACCCCCGTTGAACAGGAAACGATGTCCGACTGGTTCTTCCTGCTCATGGGCCTCAGCGCAGGCTCACAGTCTTCTTGCTGGGAACTACCTAGGCGCGAGGCCGACAGCTCGAGCCGGCGTGCCGAACGGTGAGCCGACTGAAGCAACGTCGCTCCCTATCCCGAGATCCAGCCGACGAGCACACCGATCCCTTGCACGAGGCGCCAGCCGAGGTAGAGGGCGATCGCCCCGACCAACAGCATGAACCCGATCGGCCATCGCTGGCCGGAGTCGCCCTCCTCGTTCGGCTTGCGGTCTTCGTCGCCGGTCATACCGGGGGGATGCCGTGCCGTCGAGAGGAGAAGTCTCGATCCTTCCGAGAGGCGTAGCGCAGTCTCATGATGAGTTCGCGGCGCAGCTCCTCCGGCTGGACCACCGCATCGACGACCACCTCCGACGCAAGACGCAACAGGTCGACGTCCTCGACATACTCGGCACGTCGCTCAGCGATGAACGCATCACGTTCGTCTTCCGGCAGCGACTCGATCTTGTTGAAGTAGACGGCGTTGATCGCCGCCTCAGGCCCCATGACGGCGATCTCGGCTGTCGGCAGCGCCAAAGTGGCGTCCGGGCGGAACCCGGGTCCGGAGAACGCATACAGCCCGGCCCCGTAGGCCTTCCGTACGACAACGGATATGCGGGGAACCGTCGCTTCGGCGATCGCGGTGAGCATCTTCGCTCCCGCCCGGATGATGCCCTCGCGCTCGACCTTTGTCCCGATCATGAACCCTGGAACGTCGGCGAAGTACAGAAGCGGTAGATTCATGGCATCGCACAGCCACATGAACCGCGCGGCCTTGTCGGCTGAGTCAACGAAGAGCACCCCGCCGAGATGGTTCGGCTGTGAAGCCACGATCCCAACGGGTTTGCCGTCGAGCAACCCGAACGCGGTGATGACCTCTCGGGCGTAGCGCTCCTTGATGTGGAACAGCGTCCCAGCGTCGACGATCCCCTTGAGGAGCGATGTCATGTCGTAGACGGCCTTCGGGTCTTCCGGCAGGGTCTCTGCCGGCCGGTATCCATCTTCCGGTGGTTCGGGTGCATACGCCGGAGGGAGTACCCACGTGTGGTCCGCCACGTAGCTGAAGTACTGCTGCGCCCACGCGATGGCTTCTTCGTCGCTCGAGACGAGCGCGTCGCCACACCCGGAGACTTCGCAGTGCATACGAGCCCCACCCATCTCCTCCAGCGTGGCTTCCTCGCCGATGACCATTTGCGCCATGCGCGGCGAACCGAGGTACATCGAAGCGCGACCGTCAACCATCACGACCACGTCACAGAACGAGGGGATGTAGGCCCCTCCGGCAGCCGACGGACCAAAGAGGCAGCAGATCTGGGGGACGCGGCCGGACAGCCGGATCTGGTTGTAGAAGATCTTCCCCGCCCCGCGTCGACCGGGGAACAGATCAACTTGGTCGGTGATTCGCGCTCCGGCAGAGTCGACGAGGAAGAAGACCGGAAGCCGCTCGTCGTATGCCGCTTCAAGTGCTCGTATGATCTTCTCAACGGTGAGCCGCCCCCAGCTCCCCGCTTTGACGGTCGGGTCGTTCGCAATCACCATCACCGGTCGGCTGTCAATCGTCCCTCGTCCGGTGACAACGGCGTCCGCTCCATGGTCCTCGGTCTCGGCATTGGCGAGCAAGCCATCCTCTACGAACGAGCCGGGATCGCACAGAAGATCGACCCGATCGCGAACGAACAGCTTGCCTCGGTCCTTCAGCTGCTCGTGGTAGTGCTCCGGTCCGCCCGTTGCAGCCCGATCGGTGGCCACATGGAATCGGTCGCTCAGCGATCCGGTCATGCTTCGCTCCTCTTTCGCTTGCGGGCGACGACGCGCACGGGTGTGCCCGTGAAATCGAACGATTCCCTGAGCCGTCGTTCCATGAATCGCAGGTAGTCCGGCGCGAGGTCCCCACCCCGAACGAACAGGATGAACGTCGGGGGTTCGGTCTCCGCCTGGACGGCGTAGATGATGTGCGGCCGCTTGTTCTTGCGCACCGGGGGCGGATGCGCCTCCTGCCACGACCGGATCAGGCGATTCAGCTCCGGGGTCGGGATCCGGCGTCTACGGTTCTCCAGCACCATGCGCACCGCAGCCGGGAGACGCACAAGGCGCGATCCGGTTTGTGCCGAAACGCGAAGGACCGGAGCCCAGTCCACGAAGGCCAGACGGTCGGCGACCGAGTCCTCGGTGTGGAGACGTTCATCTTCGTTGCGGATGTCCCACTTGTTGAGAACGAGGATCAGCCCGACGCCCGCCTTCACGATTTCCTCGGCGAGGCGTTGTTCCTGGTGTGTTGCGCCGCGGGTGCCGTCGATCATCATCAGGGCGACATCCGACTGGCTCAATACCTCCCGGGCGCGCATGACGGCGTAGCGCTCCACCTCGTCGGTGATCTTGGTGCGGCGCTTGATCCCCGCGGTGTCGATGATCTCGAACGGTTCGCCGTCCAGGTCGACAACGAGGTTGATCGGGTCCCTCGTTGTTCCTGGAACATCCGAGACCAGGACGCGCTCCTCACCCGCTAGGCGATTCAGAAGCGTGGATTTGCCAACATTCGGACGGCCGATGATGGCGAGGCTGGCAATCGAAAGGTCGGAGACCGCCTCTCCCGCATCCGGGAGCAACTCCACGAGCCGTTCCAGGAACTCGCCGGTGTTCCGCCCGTGAAGTGCCGACACCGGAAATGGCTCCCCGAGGCCGAGAGACCAGAGGTGGGCGAGGTCCCGTTCAACGGCCGGTCCATCCACCTTGTTGGCGACAAAGACGAACGGGACACCGCTCTGTTGGAGGATGCGAGCGACGCCCACGTCGTCGTCGGTGAGGTCGGCAGTTCCATCCGTCACGAACACGACCACATCGGCGCCTCCGACGGCAATCTCTGCCTGTTCGCGGATATCCGCCGTGAGCTCCTCCCCCGGTCGGGCTTCCCATCCTCCGGTGTCGATCACGATGAAGTCGCGGCCGCCCCAGTCGGCGTTGAACTCGCGACGGTCACGCGTCACCCCCGCCTGCTCGTCGACAACCGCTGCCTTGCGCCGGACGATGCGGTTGACCAGCGTCGATTTGCCCACGTTTGGTCGACCCAGAATGACAACTGTCGGAAGTCGACTCATGCGGCAGCTCCTTCGATGAGGCCCCCGGCGGTTGCCGGAGTCACGATGATTGGGACCGGAGAGGCAGCGCGCAGGTCGCCCAGTGGCATGTCATCGAGGAAGACATCACCGGAGAGCGACACATCGGGGAGGAGATAGCGGGAAACCGGGAGGGTGTTGTTGCCGATCGCGTCTCTGAGATCGGCCCCGACGAGCAAGCCTGCGACAGCGGTGTTCCCACCAAAGAACCGGTTCTCGACCGCGATGATGTGCAGCGACCGGCCGCTCAGCCGTTCGAGCTCCGGTACAAGAGGCTCGAGCGCGGCGGCGCCGTACGTACCCGTGAGCACACCGACTGGTCCGTCGTCCGCAGAAGGGTCTGAGCCGGTGTGCCGTGGTGCTCGGTAGCCCTCTCCGGGAGCGGACGGAATCGTCCTCCACTCCCCCGTCATCACCGGGGCGTTGGTGTCCCCGCCACCCGAAAGCGCCTCGATCTCGTCGGTGAAGGTCCGGATCATGCCGATCCCGTTCTCGTGTTGCGGGAAGTCCTCGTACGCCGCACGGGGAGGAATCGGTCGGTTCGCAACGACGTACAACTCGTCCGAAGCGAAGAACAACCGCCTGCCGATGCGCCGCACGGCTTCCTCCTGCCAGAAGTGAATCGTATCCAGATCAGCCGCCGCCTCCTCCGCTGTGTGCACGCGGAGGTTTGCCTCGGTGTTGTATCGGGACAGGCCGAGCGGCACGATGCCGACCGACGCGAGGCCGCTGTACCGGGCCAGAATCTCGGCCGCAGTTCGATCAAGCACGGAACCTGCGTTGATGCCGGGGCAGAGCACCACCTGCCCGTGGACCGCAACGTCGTAGTCGAGCAGTGCGCGAAGCCAACGGAGCGACGTCGCACCGCGCGGGTTGCGGAGCATGCGGGTGCGCACCTCCGGGTCGGTCGCGTGAATCGAGACGTAGAGGGGGCCGAGCCGCTCCTCGACCACCCGAGCAAGATCGAGTTCGGTGAAGCGCGTCAATGTCGTGAAGTTGCCGTACAGGAACGACAGGCGATAGTCGTCGTCCTTGAGGTACAGCGACTCGCGCATGCCGGGTGGCAGCTGGTAGATGAAACAGAACTCGCAGTGGTTGTCACACGTTTGCACGCGATCGAAGATCGACGAAGAGAGCCTGATTCCGAGAGGCTCCCCCGCGCTTTTGGTCAGCAGCAGATTGCGCTGACCGCCACTATCGCGGATCGTCAGCTCAGGATCTGCATCATCGACGAGCTGCTGGTACTCGATAACGTCGGATGGCACGATGCCATTTACTGCTACGAGTTCCGCGCCGACGGAAAGCCCCGCCTCAGCGGCGGGACTATCGCTCACAATCTCGATAACAGTTGGATGTGACATCGGTGCTTCGATGGTACCCGTCCATGTTGCAGACCCGATGCCCCCTATCCTCGATTGCATGATGCCCAAGGTGCTGTTGGCCGAGCCGAGAGGCTTCTGTGCAGGCGTCGAAATGGCGATAAAGGCGCTCACGTGGATGGTTCAGACCTTCGAACCGCCGGTGTACTGCTATCACGAGATCGTCCACAACGCCGCCGTCGTCGACGCGTTCGAACGCGCCGGCGTGGTGTTCGTCGACGACGTGGCCGACGTCCCCGACGGCCGGCCGGTCATGCTCTCCGCCCACGGATCAGCGCCCGAGGTGGTAGCGGCGGCCGAAAGTCGGGCAGCCGTCACCATCGATGCCGTGTGCCCGCTCGTGACCAAGGTCCACCACGAAATGCGGCGGATGTCGGATCGTGGATACGACATCATCTATGTCGGCCACGAGGGACACGACGAGGCGATCGGTGCGATCGCAGAAGCGCCCGAAGCTTCGACGCTCGTGGATCCCGTCGATGGCCTCGGGGCATTCGAGCCCGCCAACCCGGACAAGGTAGCTCTGCTCGCCCAGACCACGCTCGGTCTGTTCGAGTGGGAAGGAATCCTCTCAGACGCCGGCGAGCGCTTTCCCCTGCTCCGAACAGCGAGGAAGAGCGATCTCTGTTACGCGACCACGAACCGGCAGACCGCAATCCTGCGCCTCGCCGAGGAAGCGTCGGTCATCCTCGTCGTCGGATCCGAGAATTCGTCGAACACCCAGGCTCTGGTACGTGTGGCGCACCAGGCCGGTGTACGGGCCTATCGAATTGACGGGCCCGATGACGTCGACCCGCTGTGGTTCACCGACGATGACATCGTCGGTGTGACGGCCGGAGCATCGGCCCCAGATCAACGTGTTCGTGCCGTGATCGAAGCCGTTGCTCCCGGCGGCACGGTTGAGCTCGTTCGGGTTACCGACGAGGACGAGTATTTCCCTCTTCCGCCGCGGTTGCGCGCGTTCGTGAAGACGGTCCAGTCCCTCGTCGAAGGTGCCTTTGCCGCTCCAAACCCGGGAGAAGACGGCCCGATCGAGGATGACCGAGGCTGGGACGCCAGCGAAGCGCTCGCACTCCTTGGGGTCTAGGACGCATATCGGTGGGTGGTGCAGTGATTGTCGGTCGCGAGACATGAGACCCGAGACTCGCCGGTCGGCCCCCTCCGCGTCCGGGAATTCGCCCGGATGCGCCTCCCCAACTCCGTGGTGGAGGCGAAGATGGCCATGCCGCGGGCTCGAGTTTGTTCGAGCAAGGGTGGGCCGCTCCTCTAGTCACCACATCGCAGGTTCGCGACGGCTTGCGCAATCACCTCGAGAATCGCCTCAACGACCTCATCGATCCCCAGGTCGCTCGTATCCACGATGATTGCGTCGTCTGCAGGCCGCAGCGGCGAGGTCGCACGGGTTGAGTCTGCGTGGTCCCTGGTCGCCAGCTCGTCAGCGATCTGTTCGAGGGTCTTGCTCGCGGCTTCCGCATCGTTCGCCCGCCTGGCGGCCCGCACCTCCGGTCGCGCAGTGAGGTAGATCTTGACGTGTGCGCCGGGGAAGACCACCGTGCCGATGTCGCGTCCCTCAACAACGGCGGAGCCTCCGTGATCGGCAACCCATGATCGTTGCAGCTCCACGATGCCTGCTCGCACCGTGGGATGAGCGGCCACCGTGCTCGACGCGGATGTCACCTGGTCCGATCGGAGTTCCTCAGAGACGTCAACGCCGTCAACAGCCACAGCCCCTGATTCGATCGTGATGTCGGCGGCACGGATGGCATCAACGACGGCTTCTGCATCCGCGAGTTCGGCGCCGCTGCGCAACGCCAGAAGGCCCGCAGCCCGATATGTCGACCCGGTGTCCAGGTGCGGATACCCAATCGCAGCCGCGACGCGCCTCGACACGGTTGACTTGCCAACCCCTCCCGGCCCATCTATCGCGATGACCACACTGCCTCCAGTGTCTCGTAGAACGACGGCCAGGATACGCCGGCAACAGAAGACCCAACGATTGTAACGGCCCCTTGCGCCGCCGTCGCTGCGACGGCCGCTGACATGGCTATCCGATGGTCGCCGTCCGCGTTCACGGTGCCGCCGTCGAGAAACCCGGTGCCCAAGACTTCGAAGCCATCATCGGTCGCCTCGGCTCCACCGCCGAGCGCCCGGATCATGGTCGCGGTGCTCTGCGTGCGATCGCTCTCCTTCACCCTCAGTTCCGCCGCATCTCGAACGACCGTGATACCTTCTGCGTACGCCCCGAGCACCGCCACCAGGGGCAGTTCGTCGATCGCCGAGGCGACGGTGTCTCCTGAGACCTCGACTGAGCGAAGGTGCGCGCCCAACACCGACACGGTTCCGATGGGGTCGCCATGAATCGAACCAGTCACCTCTCCATGGACCTCGGCACCCATGGCCTCGAGGATCCCGAGAAACCCAAGGCGTCCAGGATTGAGACTGACGTCGGGGGTCACGACACGTGCACCCGGGACGAGCGCTGCGCTTGCCCACACGTAGGCGGCACTCGATGGATCGCCGGGAAGGAGGTACTGGGCTCCGGGAACCGGTCCCGGGGTTATCCGCGTCCGGGTCCCCTCCGATTCGGCCAGCTCGAACGCAGCGAGCCAGCGCTCGGTGTGGTCCCGGAATCCCCCCGGGCCATCGATCGTCGACGGGCCATCAGCCTGGATCGCAGCGAACTCGAATGCAGATCGGACCTGGGCCGAAGCGACGTCGATCGCTACATCGGCCCCGTGCAGATCCGCAGCTCCGGTGGCGATCGGCGCCGTTCCATCGACCGAGAGGGTCACCTCGACGCCCAGGGCAGCGAGTGGTTCTACGAGTCGGGCCATCGGGCGGGCTGAGAGGGAGTCATCACCGACGAGGGTCAGTCGAAACGGAAGGGAGGCAAGGCTGCCGGCGAGCAGTCGCATCGTCGTTCCCGAGTTCCCACAATCGATCGGAGCGTTGGGGTTGTCTGGACTCGCACTCGGTACGAATTGATCGCCGTTGCGGCGGAGCCCGAGCCGTTCGAGGGCGGTGAGTGTCGCCGCCACGTCTCTTCCCGGCGCGAGGCCGACGATCTCACTCTCGCCGTCGGCGAGGGCCGCCAACACGAGTGCTCGGTGGGAGAGGGACTTGTCTCCCGGCGCCCGGACCCCCGCCTGGAACGGACCGGAAGCCGGCTCAAGTGTTCTGGTCTCACCCATCGGCGACCTCCCGGCCCGCTGCATACAGTGAACGGATCTCGTCAATCGTCAGCGTACGGTGGTCTCCGGCCTTCAGCGAGCCGTCGCGGATCGGCCCGATGGCTGTGCGCACAAGCCGCTCAACCGGATGCCCGACCTCATCAAACATCCGCCGAACGATCCGTTTCCGGCCCTCCCCCATCTTCACCTCGACGAGCGAACGGCCGTCCGAGTGATCCAATAGGCGGGATGCCACCGCCATTGCCGGCCCATCGTCGAGTTGGATCCCCCCTGTGAGCCGCCGGAGCGTCGCTGGTTCGACGGTTCCGGCGACCAATACGACGTAGGTCTTGTGAACGCCGTATCGGGGATGTGTGATCCGCAACGTCAAGTCCCCATCGTTCGTGAGGATCATGAGACCCTCGGAATCGGCATCGAGGCGCCCGGCCGGATACACGCGGTTGGTTGCAGGCACAAGCTCCACGACCGTTGGCCGCCCCTGCGGGTCGTCGGCGGTGCTCACCGTGCCCACGGGTTTGTACACCAGATACGAGGCAAGGTCGGGCGCCAGCGGCAGCGGCAGTCCGTCTACCTCGACGTGAACCGCGGACGGATCAACCCTCTGTCCCACATGCGCACGTTCACCGTCGACCGTCACGCGGCCGTTCCCGATGAGGATCTCAGCGTGCCGTCGCGAGGCGTAGCCGGTGCGGGCGATCAGCTTCTGGAGTCGTTCGATGATCCCTCCGGTCGGAAGGGGCGCTCAAGTGTCTCGACAATTTCGGCCGGTGGCACGTGATCAGCGAGCGGCGGCAGATCCCTGGGATCGTCGATACCGATCTTCTCGAGAAACAGCTCCGTTGTGCCGTAGAGCAACGCTTGACCCGGGCCGGGCGCCGTCCCGACCTCGCGCACGAGCCCTCGTCGTTCGAGCGTGTGAAGTGCACGCTCGGAGTCGACACCGCGCACCTCGGAGATCTGCCCGCGTGACACCGGCTGCCGGTAGGCGACCACCGCCAACGTCTCGAGGGCCGCGTTCGAGAGACGCGTCGCACGCTCTGACGCAGCGAACCGTTCCAGGTACGGCAGCACATCGGCAGCGGTGTAGAACCGCCAACCACCGGCAACTCCGCGCAGCACTATGCCGGAGCCGCGATCGGCCAGTTCTCGTTCGATCGATGCAAGTGTCTCTTCAACGTCGCTGAGTGGCGCTTCAACGACCTCGGCGAGTTCCCGGGCGGAGATCGGCGATTCCGCGACGAACAGAATGGCCTCAATCGGACGGCGGATCTCCGTCACGTGAGTTCCTCTCCCTGGAGCAGCGCGTCGAGCTGTTCCGTTGCTGCTGCCTCGCTGTAGTTGATGAGGATCGGAGACGTGCGATCGTCCTGGGAGACGCGCAGGATGCCCCATCGCGCCAACTCGAGCAGACCGAGGAAGTACGCGACAACCTCGACTGATCGAGAGCAATGAGCGACGATGTCATCGAAGTCGGCCTCGATCGCTGTCGCCATCCGATCTTGCAGATCGAGCATTGCCTCTTGGACGGACGGCAACTCCAAGTCGAGATGGTCGATGTCAAATGGGTCGTCAACGTCGGCAAACACGCGCCCTGCGAGGGCCGCCAGTTCCGCGGCATCGACGCGCAGCACGAAGTCGGGCGGCGTCGGCGTCACACCCTCCAGGCCAACCGTCCGGGCGATGTGTCGCTCATTGGCAGCCATTCGGTGTGAAAGCACCGCCGCCACATCCTTGAACGTCAGGTTCATCAAGAGACGTGACAAGAGGCGGTCTCGTTCTTCAGCCAGCGCCAGCTCATCATCGAGGTCGATGGCACGGTCATCGGGAAGGAGGTGGCGGGCCTTCAGCTGGATGAGCGTCGACGCAATCAGTAGGAATTCGCTCGTCACGGTGAGATCCATGCTGGTCATCACATCGAGGTACGCGAGATATTCGCTCACGATATCGGACAGGCTGAGGTCCGTGATCTCGACCTGATGTGACGTGATCAACTGCAACAGGAGATCGAGGGGTCCCTCGAACACCCGTGTCTTCACCTCGTACGTCATGGACGATGATGCTATCGCCCCGGGCGCCGGGGCACGAGGAACCGGAGTCACTCGTCCGCCTCCATCAACACCGCCCACCGGTGTTCATCGAACCCTTCCGGGGGCGGCGCAGGGTGAAGTCGAGCGAATTCGACGGCCAATTCGCCGCACCGGGCTCGTTCCAGGTCGACGGCACCGCGCGGTCCGTGGTCTCGATAGGCCCACATCCGCTTGGTCATCGGTAGGTGCATTACATCCAGGATCGTCGCAATCGAGCGAGAGATGGCACCTGGGTTCGGGCGCCATTTGCCGATGTCGTGCATGAGCGCTGCTTCGATCACCGCTATGTCGCCTGGGAACGTTGCTTCGACTCGTCCGGCGACAATGATGGCGTGGCGTTGATCCGGGACACTCTGCTTCCAGAAGAGCTCGGCGCACGGTGCCGAAAGGTGGTCGTGCACGTATCGCTGTTCTTCCGGGCTGAGGGGCCGGGCGCGGTAGTGGGCGAAGAAGCGAAGAACCAGGTGCCGAGCCTTGCGCAGCGGCGGCGTCACGACGCTGCCTTGCACCCCACACAGCGTCGCGCAGCCGGCAGATACTCGATGCGGTCCGGCTCGATCTCATCGCCGCAGGTTTCACAGATGCCGTACGTTCCGGTACCGATCTTTCCGATCGCCTTGTCGATACGCTCAAGCCGGTCCTTTGCCGACTCGACGAGACCGAGGACTTCGGTGCGGCCCGCCGTAACGGCGCCGGCATCGGCAAAGGCGTCGCCGTAGTCGACCGAGCCCGTGAGGGCTCCAGATTCGTCGGCGCCAAGGTCGGTCAGCTGCCGAATGACCTTCGCGCGCTCCTCCATGAGGAGTGCTTCGGCGGCTGCTTCATCGATCGTCGCGGTCATCGGGAAACCCGTCCTCCTGTTTGGCCCTACCGGGCTCGAGGGTGTGCCATCACGAATACCTCATGAAGGTATTCCGGAGACACACGTGTGTACACCTGTGTGGTGCTGATACTAGCGTGACCGAGCATTTCCTGAACGGTTCTTAGGTCCGCGCCCCCCTCGACCATGTGCGTCGCTGCCGAGTGGCGGAGGACGTGGGGTGACAACAACGAGGGTGCGATTCCTGCCCGCCGGCCGTTCCGCTTGACGATCTCCCATATCCCTTGCCGGGTAAGTCGCCTCCCTCGGGCGTTGACGAACAGCACGTCGCTCCGCTCGTCCTCGTTCAGGAGTCCCAGGCGAACCGGGAGGTACTCCCTGATGGCGGCCCGTGCGTGGCTGCCGAGTGGCACAAGGCGCTGCTTCGACCCCTTACCGGTCACGATGACGGTCGCCGAATCCAGATCGAGGTCGGTCAAACCGACCGTCGCCGTTTCGGTCACACGGGCCCCGGTTGCGTAGAGAAACTCGAGGATCGCAACATCCCGAACACCGAGCGGAGTGCTGCGATCGGGAGCTTCGATCAACTGGATCACCCTCTCGACGCTCAGGGCCTTCGGGAGCGTCCGCGAGCGACGCGGCACATCGATCAAGATCGTGGGGTCGTCATCCGAAAGCCCCTCAGTCACGAGGAACCGGTGGTAGCCGCGAATCGCTGCCAGCTTCCGAGCGCGGGTCGAACGTGCCAGATCTCGATCCCGGAGATCCTCGGCGAACCCTG
The DNA here is from genome assembly GCA_942491345.1 of uncultured actinomycete. Classification (GTDB taxonomy): domain Bacteria; phylum Actinomycetota; class Acidimicrobiia; order Spongiisociales; family UBA5794; genus JAHEEL01. The sequence goes on along the minus strand of CALOAN010000048.1, from coordinate 255,090 downwards.
CCACGGTTCCCGATTCTCCGGGTGCTTCCAGGAACGTGAAATAGTCCAGGAGGTCGCGCCGGTAGGCCGCGACCGTATTCAGGGAGAGGCCCCGTTCCGACCGGAGCGAACCGAGGAATTCCTCGGCATCGGCGGGCAGAGGCGTCATCGACCGGAAGCGAGGAAGAGCCCTACAACCGTCTTTGCATCGGTGATCTCACCGGCATGGACACGATCGAGGGCCTCGGAGAACGGTATCCGCACAATCGTCGCGTGGTGTTCTTCGACTCCGACCGGTTGAGACGCGACCTTCTCGAGGTCGGTCGCCCGATAGATCGTGATCACCTCGTCGCAGAATCCGGGTGCTGTGATCAAGTCGGTGAGGTGCTCCAGCCGGCCCGGCAAGAAACCGATCTCCTCCTCAAGCTCGCGTCTCGCGGCCTCTCGCCGATCCTCTCCTGGCACGTCGAGCTTCCCAGCCGGTATCTCGAGCAGGCTTCGCCCAAAAGCGGCTCGGTGTTGCTCGAACAGGAACACGTCGTCATCGAGGATCGGGACCACCGCCACGGCACCGGGGTGAGCGACAACGACGCGTGTGGCCGTCCCACCGTTCGGTGTCGCGATCGTGACTCGATCGAATCGCAGGAATGCCTCCTCGGCGATCGTTCGTGTGCCAATCGTCCGGAACCCATCCATATCAGTGACTCGTCGCGACAGGAATCTCCGCTTCGCTCCGTTCGCCCGGGGCCGTGGATCGACGCCGCTCGAGGGCAGCGCCGATGAAACCGCTGAAGAGCGGGTGTGGGTCGTCGGGGCGAGACTTGAACTCCGGATGAAACTGGGACGCAACGAAGAACGGGTGCGACGGCAGCTCGATGATCTCAACGAGACGGTTGTCGGGTGAGAGACCCGAGAACACCAGGCCGTTGTCCTCGAATTCGTGACGGTACCGATTGTTGACCTCCCAGCGGTGGCGGTGGCGTTCATAGACCACCGACTCGCCATAGAGATCAGCTGTTCGAGTTCCGGGCAACAGCTTGGCCGGATAGATGCCAAGCCTCATGGTTCCGCCGAGATCCTCGACGTCGGCTTGGTCCTCCATCAGATCGATGACGGGGTGTCTCGTGGTTGGATCGAACTCGGTGCTGTGTGCTCCGGCGTGACCGAGCACGTTGCGTGAGAATTCGATCACGGCGCACTGCAGACCGAGACAGAGACCAAGGAACGGCACGCCGTTCTCACGGGCATACCGAATCGCCTCGATCTTGCCCTCGATGCCCCGGATACCGAACCCCCCCGGCACAAGCACGCCATCGAGCCCTTCGAGATGCGTCGAAGCGAGCAGGCCTTCAACCTCTTCGGCCGGGATCCATCGGATCTCGACATCCGCGCCGTGGGCAGCCGCCGAGTGGCGGAGAGACTCCACAACAGAGAGGTATGCGTCGGGCAACTCAACGTACTTGCCGATGAGCCCGATCGTGACGGGCTCACTCGCGAGTTCCATGCGCTCGACCATGGCGCGCCAGGAATCCAGATCCGGAGGCCCGGTATCGAGACCGAGTTCGCGACACACCACGGCGTCGAGCCCGGCCGCTTCGAGGGCGAGCGGCACGGCATAGATGTTGTCAACGTCGAGAGCGTTGATCACAGCATCCGGTTCCACGTCGCAGAACAAGCTGATCTTGCGTCGAGCCGGTTCCTCGATTGGGCGGTCGGACCGAACCACGATGATCTCCGGCTGGATCCCGCGCGACCGCAGCTCGGCAACACTGTGCTGGGTCGGCTTCGTCTTCAGCTCCTCACTGGTTGCCAGATACGGGACCAGCGTCACGTGGATGTAGCAGACATTCTCGTGCCCGACGTCCTTGCGAACCTGCCGGATCGCTTCGAGGAACGGAAGGCCCTCGATGTCTCCGACGGTGCCCCCGACTTCGGTGATGACAACATCGACCCCATCGCTCTGACCGAGCTTGCGGATTCGAGCCTTGATCTCGTTCGTGATGTGCGGAATGACCTGAACCGTGGCTCCGAGGTAGTCACCTCTTCGCTCCTTGCGTATCACCGACTGGTAGATCGAACCGGTGGTCACGTTGGAGTCCCGGCTCAAGTGCACGCCGGTGTAGCGCTCGTAGTGGCCAAGATCGAGGTCTGTCTCCCCGCCATCGTCGGTGACGAACACCTCGCCGTGTTCAAACGGATTCATCGTTCCCGGATCAACATTGATATACGGATCCAGCTTCTGGATAGTCACCCGCAGACCGCGGGCCTCGAGCAGGCGACCCAGCGACGCAGCAGTAATGCCTTTGCCCAGACTTGATGTCACCCCGCCGGTAACGAAAACGTGTTTGGTCACGCCGCACTCCACCTCGGAAGGCCGCAGCATACCGAAGGTGTTCGCTCGTGCACACCTTTGTCCGCGATCATGCTCCTGCGATCTTCAGCAGCTCTTCGGCATGGGCCCGCCCTCGTTCGCTGTCGGGGAGGCCGGCGAGCATTCTGGAAAGCTCCTCGAGCCGCTCCGTTCCCTCCAACTGCTCGACGGTTGCCGTGTTTGCGTTGCGCCGCACAACGAAATGGGTGTCGGCAAACGCAGCCACTTGGGGAAGATGCGTCACGCAGAACACCTGGCGCTCGCGGGCAAGGGTTTGCAGCTTTCTGCCCATCGCGAGGGCCGTCGCTCCCCCCGTTCCCGCGTCGATCTCGTCGAACGCCACCACTGCCACCTCTCCTGCGCCGGCGGCCAGCCTCAGAGCAAGGATGAGGCGGCTCAATTCGCCGCCGGACGCGACCTTGGAGATGGGTCCCGGCTTCAGCGCGCGATCAGACGAGAAGTTGAGGACGACCCGGTCACCGCCGTCCGGACCTGGCTCACGTTCGGTGATCTCGAACGCAACAACGGGGTCGCTGAATCCAAGATCGCGCAGATGGCCGACGGTTCCGGCCGCGACACGTTCCCCCGTGGCCCGACGATGATCGCGCAGCGCGTCGGCCGCAACTGCGACGTCGGCTCGGACATCGGCCAGCTGCTGCTCAATCACTTCTGACTGGTCGAGCAAGCCCTCCAGTTCTTCTGCGCGATGCGCTGCAGTCTCCCCGAACGTGAGCACTGACTCGAGGTCGTCTCCGTACTTCCGCTTCAGATCGGCGACCAGCGCCAGCCGTTGTTCGACGTGTTCGAGTTCCCGCGGATCGTGGTCGAGGTCGGCAGTCGCTCGACCGACTTCCGTGTTGAGTTCGGACAGCGACTCGACGAGTTCAGCCCCGAAATCAGCGAGGTCACCCAGCGATCGGTCGACCTTCGAGGCAGCCTTCAGCTCCCGCACGGCGCGTTCCAGCGATCCGGCCGCACCCTGATCACCTGCCGCGTCGCGGATGACGCCGAGCCGCTCTCGCAGCTCTTCAGCATTCCTGAGCCGACCGGCCCGATCCCCCAACTCCCTTTCGTCTCCCGGCTCGAACCCGGCGCTCGCGACTTCGTCTCGCTGGAATCGGACCATCTCGAGTTCGCGTTCGAGGGCTCGTCGGTCACCGCCGAGCGCAGTCGCGCGTTCGTTGACTTCGACATATGCAGCCCAGGCATCCATGTACCGAACGACGGCTTCCTGGCCCTCGGTGTCCATCGCGGCATCGAGGGCCCGCCGCACCGCGCGCGGTTCGCTGAGCATGGTCCGATCGTGTTGCCCCACAACGTCGAGGACGCCGCTCAATACGTCGGCAAGGCTCGCTGCCGTGGCAAGGGACCCGTCGATCGTCGCTCTTGAGCGGCGTCGATCCACTCTGCGCCCGAGGACTCGCTCGCCATCCGGGTACACAAACCGAGCCTCGACTACCGTCTCATCCCCGGCCGGACCGATCTGATCCTTGCGCGCCGACTCGCCTCGGAGCAGCCGGAGCGCCCCGAGCAAGAGTGTCTTTCCCGTCCCTGTTTCACCGGAGATAACCACGAGGCCCGGTCCCGGTTCAAGGCGGGCGTTCGGTATCAGCCCGAGGTTCTGAACCGTCAACTCGTCAAGCATGGGCAAGGCCGAATTGGTGCCGCACGGCCTGGGGGAACGGGTGGGTGTCGAGAGTGAGAAACCGCACGCTGTGAGAGCCGCGCGCAACCGTGACGTTGGCTCCTGGTTCTACAACACCAATCTCGCGACCATCGACGTTGACCCGTGCCGGTCGATCGATCTCGACGGTGATTCCGATCTCAGCGTCGGGTGAGACCACCAGACTTCGCGACAGGAGGCTGTGGGGTGCGATCGGGGTAAGGACCAACGCCTCCACTTCTGGGTCCACGACCGGACCACCGGCGGACAGTGAGTATGCCGTTGATCCGATGGGCGTGGCGATGATCAGGCCGTCGGTGCGGTAGTCGGCGAATCGGTGCCCGTTGATGGCAACGCCGATTTCGATGATCCGTTCACTGACGACCTTCTCTATGACGACGTCGTTGATTCCGGTGGCTACGAATCCGCTACCTCGTACGGCCACCGTCATTGCCGTGAATACGCGCAGACGGCCGCCCGCAAGCGCATCGACAAACGCCTCGATCTCATCCATCGCGAACTCGGCGAGATACCCAACCCGTCCAACGTTGATTCCCGCCACGGGGAGTTCCTGCGCCATGGCCAGCGCGCCGGCCCGAAGGACGGTGCCATCGCCGCCTACCCCGACAACCGCCTCGACGTCGTCCGGCAGCGAATCGCCGGCCACGACGACGGTCTCGACCCCGCGTGCTGCGCACGCATTCGCAAAGGACGCGGCGGCCTCGGTCGCAAGCGGCTTCTCTTCATGCACGACCATGGCGATTCTGTTCACGGCTGATGCTCCTCGGAAACGACGCTGCGTACGGTACCGGCATCGGTGCGCCGTTCGGTGATCCTGCCGTGAATGAGGAATTCTCGATTGCCCTCCGTGCCCGTGATGGACGAGTCGACGAGGCCGATGACACCCACTCCGGTCGTGTCCAGCGCCGCAACCGCCTGTTCAATCGCCTGCACATGGACCTCCGGGTCTCGGACGATCCCACCGCTACCAACCAGCCCCTTGCCTGCCTCGAACTGTGGCTTGACCAGAAGGATCCAATCGGTGTCCCCCGCCCCAAGAGCGCGGATCTGCCGGGCAACGAGCGCCAACGAGATGAAGGAGAGATCGGCAACCACAAGATCGAACGGAGCTCCAAGCGCAATGGGATCGGCGTGGCGGATGTTCGTTCGTTCTACAACGACAACTCGGGGATCGCTGCGAATCCGATGATGAAGTTGACCATATCCAACGTCGAGAGCGACTACTTCGGCGGCCCCGCGCTGGAGAAGGCAGTCGGTGAAGCCTCCAGTCGATGCTCCAACGTCGATCGCGATCCGGCCCTCAACCGCGACATCAAAGGCATCGATCGCGCCATCGAGCTTCGCTCCGGCGCGGCTCACGAACTGCGCGGGAGGGCCGTCGATCGAGAGGGGATCATCCGGAGCGACCATCGTCGATGGCTTCGGGGCAGGATTTCCGCGAACGCGCACGCGCCCGGTGTCGATCATCCGCCGCGCCTCGGTGCGTGACGGCACCAGCTTTCGCCGCACGAGCTCGGCATCAAGGCGTCGCCTGGTCAGGGTGGTCCGCTCCCCCGACCGCCTTCGATATCGTCGAGGGCAGTCCCGAGGAGTTGCGCAACGTGTTCGGCAGTCTCCGGAGCATCGGCGGCATCTGCGGCCTTCAGCTTCGCCTCGAGCTCGTCGAGGTCCTCACCGGCCCCCGCTGCCTGTTCGTCTGGCTTCTGGGTCATGACACCATTATCCCCCGGCCCCGTGTGTTTCCGAGGACATCAGAGTTCCGAGCTCCGCGATGGAGTTGATCGTATGATGCGGAAGTGGGGCGGAAACGGAAGTTTCATCCGGACCAGTCACGCCGGACAGGACCAGGATCTTCCCCCAGCCCGCCCGGTCGGCCAGCGCAAGATCGGTCTCGACACGGTCGCCGACCATCCAGACCTCCGGATGTTCGATCCGGCGTTCGATCAACCTCTGCATGGGCGGATTTGGCTTTCCACACACAACGGCGCTGATCCCCGTGGCGCGCTCGACGGCCGCGACGATCGCTCCGCACCCCGGGTATTGACCGTCCTCCGCCGGATAGGTCGCATCGTCGTTCGTGGCAATGAGCCGGGCCCCGCGTCGAACGGCGAGGACGGCACTCGTCAAACGTTCGTACGAAAGACCCCGATCGAGGCCAACGACCACTGCCGTCGCGAGCGTATGGTCCCGCGTCACCTCGATTCCCTCGGCGACCAGCGTCTGCTCGAGTTCTCTCGATCCGAATACGAAACATGTCTCTGCGCCATCGCTCAGGAGGTCGGCGGCCGCCAGTCCCGATGTGACAACGGCCTCGACCTCGGCTCGATAGCCGGTGCGCGACCGGATGTTATCGATCACCGTGTCGACCCCGCGCGATGAGTTGTTGGTGGCGAAGAGCACTTGGTGTCCCGCACGATCGAGCGCCGTCAAGGCTTCACCTGCGCCAGGCACACCAGTGTGGTCGACGTACACGACACCATCAAGGTCGAAGACGAAGGTCTTCGGCCCACCGCCGTCGAGACGGCCGATCATATGAGCGGCTCGATTGGCGCCGGTGCTATCTCAGACTCGCCGCGATACATGGTGATCGAACGAGCTTTGAAGCCGTTGGACTCGAAGAAGTTCTTGGCCATACGGTGCCCGGGACTCACCTGTGCATCAAAGAGATCGATCCCGCGCTTGCGGAATTCCTCCATCGCCGCGTGAAGCATGGCGGCACCGACCCCAACGCCCCGCGCCTCGTGATCCGTGAAGATGAGTTGTATCACGCCGATGGTGCGATGAGCCATCGGGGCGAGGAGCGGTTGTTCGACGCCCACCAGGAAACCAAGAGGAACATGGTCGATATGCCCCAAAACGACGATCCCGTCTGGGCGCTCGAGCAAGGTGCTCAAAGATCTGCCGATCGGCTCAGGCACACCATCGGTGTAGGGCCAGATCGGGCGGATCGCGCGCTGCTCCGAGGCCAGCCCGGCATAGAGCCGCTCGAGGTCGCGGATGTCCTGGGGCTCGGCCGGCCTCGCGCTAACTGTCATGAAGGGCACAGGCGTCATGGCTTCATCATGCCGTTCCCGCTGCAGAAACGAGAAGCAAGGACCAAGGTTGGAGCTGCGAGGCCCGCGACAGAGGCCGAGCTCGCAGCTCGTCACTCCCGACGCCTTCGTCGACGTGTTCGAATCGAAGTGCGCCTGCGCGATTCATGCCCTGGACTGCTGTGGAGTCTCGCGACGAACGGACATAACCGACCAACCGTCAACGGCGCTTGGCGGTCGTCGCTTCCTCAGCAATTCGGGCCGACGGCTCGGTCGCTCAACCTGCGCAATCTCTGCAGATCTTCTTGCGGGGATTGGCGAGCTGGCTGGTCTTGAGAACCAGAAAGCAGCTGGAGCAGACGAACTCACCGTCACTCGCTTCGACAACACCCTGCTGGTCCATGGCGAGCTCTGCTCGCCGAATTGCCCGCATCTCGGCAGCCTCGTCGACCACAAGCGTCTCGGTGGTCTCATCTTCGGTGAGCATCTCGAGCTCTTCGGCCTCGAGTTCGTCGAATGCCTCGTCCTCGACTTCTGCGTCGTCGTCCGCCGCTTCCACCTCGTCCGTTTCATCATCATCGACCTCGACGACATCATCGATCTCGGCGACATCGTCGATGAGATCCTCCTCGATGATGTCATCGTCTGGATCTGGCATGTCCTCGGCTGCGTCGTCATCGACAGATTCTTCGGTGGCCATAGCTGCAACCTCCTGCGGCCGGGGAGCATACACGGGCATTGGGCATCCGGCGACAGTTTCACGCTGTTTGCACCGCTTGGTTGCGACCAACCGGTGGTGACCGGACCTTGCAGCGTCGCTTGGCTGAATTCAGTCCGCTCCGAATTCGGCAAGCGGCCCCCGGCGATCGACGATTACGCCATCTCCGGACTGCGGCCCGCGGTCCCTCGCTGTTGCCTAGATCTTGAAGTCCAGCAGGCCCCCGAGCACCTCGGCTGAGAATGGACCGCGCCCGACGATCTCCCCATCGGCTTCGACGAGCCAATCCTGCGGGATGTCGACATCGACTCTTCGTCCGGTGGTGCGACGCACCGCCGTATGCGTGAGGTGGGTTCCCCGAACGACTCTGCGGATGACCACGGGCGCAATCCTTCTTCGGCCCGAGAACACCTGAACGTCGAACAGCCCGTCGCCGGCGGCTGCCCGGGGAGCGACGTTCATTCCTCCACCGAAGAACTGGCCATTGGCGATCACCACGTTCCATCCAACCGTCGTAATGGTCCGGGCATCACAGTCGACCCGAATCTTGTCCGGCACAGTCCGGGCCAGCGCCGACCAGAACCCCGCCAGGTACCGTCGCGGGCCCATCCAGTCCGGGAAGCGCGCTGCCTCGACAACCGTGCGCGCCCCGAGCCCGGCATTCGCTGCGTTGAGGAAGTACGACCGCCCAAACCGACCGGCCAGACGGCCAACATCGACCGGGTAGCGGTCTTCGTCGAGCAGGTGATCAGCGGCAGCCTCGAGCTCGTTCGGAATCGCAAACGTCCGAACGAAGTCGCTTCCCGAACCGGCCGGCAGGATCCCGAGTGTCGGAGGTCGCGGCCACTCGCCTGCGAGGATGTGATTCAGCACAAGATTCGCGGTTCCGTCCCCTCCGACCGCGAGGAATGAATCGTATCCGAGGTCGCGACCCTGCGCGATGATCCCCCCAACGGCTTCGGCGGTCTCCGACGTGCGAAGCTCGTAGTCGACCGCCCGCACATCCAAGGCGGACTCGACCCGGCGCGTCAGATCGCGCCCTCTACCGGCAGCGGGGTTGACAGTCACCCACCAGCGGGTCACGCGCGACCTCCCGTCGCAACGATGCCCCGATCCGTTGCAGAGATCGCGGCGCTTGCCACGGTGGCGAGTGACGGAAACGCGTCCCGTATCTGGCGCATGAGGTCAAGAAGCTGCCGACAGTTCCGGACGAAGTCGCCTGCTGCGAAGTCGTCGTCACCGAAGAGCTCCTCCAGGTCCGCCCCCGCGACCCACCCGTAGGCGAGCGGGGCGAATCCGTGCTCGGGAGCTCGCGTAGCGGGAACGCCCCACCGTTGCTCGACGGCCGTCACCGCGACCGATGCCGTCATGATCCCCGAAGCCCGCTCTGCAACGACCCCGACGAGTCGAACCTCCTCGGGGTCGGCACGACGTGGCTCGAAGGTGAACATCGATACGACGGCAGAGAACTCGGCAGCAGTGAGCCCGTCGAGGAGCCCGTCGGCAACTGTTTCGGCGAGTAGGAGATCAAGCTCGCAGTACACACGGCGGAGCCGTTCGCCCTTCTCCGACAACACCCAGCGCGTGACGTACCCGAGCTCGCCCAGGACTCCCATTCTGGCCTGGAAGCGCTCGACGATGTCGTCGCTCGTGCGAGTTCGACGTCGGAGGAGGCGACGCAGATCCTTCGCCGATCTGCGTGACCGGGCAAGCCAGCCGAGATGCTCGTCGATCTTGGGGCAGCCTGCGATCGTCGAATCGTCGATCGGGACGGGTTCATGACGGTCCGGTTGATCGGGTTTCCAGCGGCCGAGCGAAGTCGACGTGGTTGCGAGATACTCCGGATCGTGGCTCCGGATCGGTTCGTCGAGGTCCATTGCCCCAAGGTGGCGCGGGACAGCATCAAGCTCGGTCAGTTTGACCCTTCGCTGCCGCCCGCGATCGGAGAGCAGCAGATACTGCGGGTTCGGTCCGTACCCCCGCGCCAGAATCAGCCATCGGCGGTCGTCGCCGAGGTCGAGGACGTCTCCCGAATCAAGCCCCTCGAGGAACACACGTGTGGAATCGGCTCCCTCGGCCGATCCAGGCGGCGCCGCGACATACGCCTCAATGTCGCCGCGTTCACACTGAGCCGCTGCGAGGTACCTCGCTACCTCGGCCTCTCGTTCGGCGATGCGTTCGTCGAGTTGGCGCGCCCGTTCCTGCACTCTGAACTGCGCGAACGAGGCCCGGAGGAGCTCCCGTGCGGTGTCTTTGGGATAGTTGGCCACGAGATTGACCGCCATGTTGTAGGAAGGTTCGAAGGACGACACGAGCGGATGACTCCCCATCGCGGCAACATCGGCGACCTGCTTGAACGGCACGTAGGAGCTGTAGAGGATCACAGCCGTGCCGCGTTCGTCGATCCCCCTTCGGCCCGCGCGGCCGGTCAGCTGTGTGTAGTCGCCGGGTCTGAGGAGCTCGTGCGACTCACCGTTGAACTTGCTGAACGACTCGAGGACTACGGCTTTCGCCGGCATGTTGATGCCGAGGGCAAGCGTCTCAGTGGCGAAGACAAGCTTGATACACCCGTCGGCGAACAGCTCCTCGACCGTCTCCTTGAAGGCCGGGACCATCCCGGCATGGTGTGCGGCCACACCGGATTCGAGCATGGCAAGCCACGACTCGTAGCCGAGCACGCCAAGGTCGGTCGGATCAAGGTGTGCGATGGCATCGGAGGCAAACGAGCGAATCACCTCACGCTCGTCCGCCGATGTGAGACGAAGCCCGGCCGAAGCCACTGTTCTCGCTGCCTGATCACAGCCGGCTCTCGAGAAGATGAAGTAGATCGCAGGAAGCATCCCGGCGGCGAGCAATGCCTCGGCTACCTCGAGTCGCCGCGGCGTCGCGAAGCGCCGCTGGCGGCCCCTGCCCTTGCGCAGGAGGCTGACAACCCGCGGATTGGGTCGGATGCCATCCTTGCCGAAGACGGGAAACCATTCGACTGCGTCACCGTGGTAGCGGTCGCGCAGGAGATACACCGATTCGAGCGGAACGGGACGTTCCTCTTCCACAACGAGTTCCGTCGCGCCTCTCCGAGCCCTCATCCACCCGGCGAACTCCTCACTGTTGGCGACGGTCGCCGACAAGTTGACAAGCTGAACATCGGCCGGCAGATGGATGATCGTCTCCTCCCAGACTGAGCCGCGATAGCGATCCTGGAGATAGTGCACTTCGTCCAGGATCACAACGCCGAGACCATCGAGAGCCGCCGAGCCGGCGTAGATCATGTTGCGGAGCACTTCGGTCGTCATGACCACCACCTGAGCCTCGCCGTTGAGGCTGTTGTCACCGGTGAGGAGCCCAGTTCCGCTCTCCCCGTACCGGACGACCAGATCACGGTACTTCTGGTTCGAAAGCGCCTTGATCGGTGTTGTATAGAACGCCCTCTTCCCTGCAGCCAATGCGATCTCGATCGCGGCCTCTGCAATCAACGTCTTCCCGGAACCTGTTGGGGCCGTCACAACAACGGATGCGCCACTTTCGATGGCCTCGATGGCCACGATCTGGAACCGGTCAGGTTCGAACGCTTCAGCGGCAAGGAACCGTCGCGCGGCATCACCGAGGCGGTCGTTCATTTTCGGAGGATCCAACGCACCGCGAGAGTCGCCAACTCGTAGAGCAGGTACATCGGCACTGCGAGCAGCGCCAGGGTCAAGGGATCCCCGGACGGGGTAATCACCGCGGCGAAGACAACGATGACCAGAACCGCCCAGCGCCGTCCCCCGCGAAGTTGAGCGCTCGTGAGGGCGCCGACGGCCGCGGCGGCGAATATGAAGACCGGGAACTCGAACGAGATGGCAAACGCGAGGATGAAGCGCATTGCGAACTTCAGGTAGAAGTCAGCGTTGATGACCGGAGTGAGCGCGTCACCGCCGAAGTCCAGCAAGAAGCCGAGCCCACGTGAGAGTGCCCAGTAGCCGACAGCGGCCCCGGTCAGGAACAGCGTCACGAAGATTGCCGTGATTGGCACCGCCCAACGCTTCTCGTTGGGCGTGAGAGCCGGCGCGACGAATCGCCACAGCTGATAGAGAATCACCGGGCTCGCGATTATGGCGCCGCCAAAGAGGCTCACCCGCATAACGACGGAGAAGGCCTCAGTCGGTCTGAAGTACGCGAGGTCTTCCCCCGGGAGGGCGATGCGGTAGGGGCGCACGAGGATGTCGAGGATTTCTTCGTTGAAGATGAAAGCGACGACGGTGCAGATCCCGACGGCAATCAACGCCTTGATGACCCGGCTCCGAAGCTCGCTCAGGTGCTCCATGAACGGAATCGGCTGAGCCGCGGTCACGTTGCAGCCGTTGTGTCGTCGGTGTCGTCGGTGTCGTCGGTGTCGTTGGGTCTTGCCGATTCACGCTCGTCGGACACCTCCGCTGCAGGCTCACCGCCGGGCGCCGCGTCAGCCACGTCCTTTCCTGAAGGGTCATTCGCTCCGTTGCCGTCGGGGATCTCTGCTGCCTGGCCGAACGTCGTCATTGTCCTGGCGAGATCCTCCTTGATGCCGTCGAAGTCCCGTTTGGCGTTCAAGAGCGGCTCGACCGTCTCCTCATAGTCCACACCGAGAGAGTCGGTCATCGTGCTCGATGCGTTTCTCACTTTGTTCATCAATTCGCCTGCTTTTCGGGCGAGGTCGGGCAGACGGTTCGGACCGAAGACGATGAGAATCACAAGGACAATGACCACGATCTCGGAGAATGAGAGGCTGCCCATCTGCAGAATGGTAGGGCGTGACGGGCGGCATACGGATTGGGAGAAATCGACCCCGGAAACCTGTGGCGCCCCCGGGAACACTCCCGGAGGCACCGATGACCCCTCAGCTCATGCCCGCCCGGTCACGAATCTGATGCGGCGAGCTCCCAGAACCACTCCTGGCCGTTGAGAGCCTGTGAGAACGCCTCGATCTCCGCTTCGGTGATCGGGCTGGCCGTCGCCACGATGTCATAGCCGACTCCGGTGGCGAGGAGGACGCTCACGACACGAGGGCTGGCGGGCCGTCGTTGTGTCGTGCCGCAGAATGGGCAGTCGAAGCGATAGCGACCTTCGTCGGATCCTGCAGCCATCTCGAGACCGACATCGTCGATCGTGAGTTCTACATCTCCGCAAGTGGTGCAGGTCGTTCGGATGGTGGTCATGCTGTCTCGCTCCATTGCCAGCGTCGCATAACTCATCGGCATCCGAGCCGTTCTCTAAATGACTATTTCCGCCTAGTCATTCCGTGCACCGCCCGCATAGCGCGCCACAATTCTGCCACGAAGGTCGGCGGTTGCGCCGGCAACCTCGGTACCTTCGACGAGCTCCGCAGAAGCGCCAAGGCGGATGAGCAAACGCGCCGCGACCGCCGGGTCTCCGACGCTCATCCGGATCGTCATGCCGTCGGGGTCATTGTCGAGAACGTCGACCGGGTAGTACTCCGCAACCCACCGCGCGGAACGATCGAGCCGGATGGTCGCGTGAGCGTCGTCGTCGCTTGAGGTGTAGCGCACGGCCGGCTTGCGGGACGCAGGCTTCGCATCGAAGCGCTCCCCCGTGGTCTCCACGGTTCTGATCCGATCGATCCTAAAAACTCGCTCCGCATTTGCGCTCCGGCAGTGTCCCGAGACATACCAGTTGCCGAGTGTCGTGAACACGGACCACGGCTCGATCTCGCGCACTCGGCGTTCGCCGGAAGCGATCGACGTGTGATCGATCCGCACCACTTCTCCATCGGTGGCCGCCCTGCGGAGATCCCCGACCAACGATGGTTCGGGAAGATCTACGACCACGGCGTCGGCAGCATCAGGAAGCAGGGTTCGCTCGAGCTTCGCGATGGCCCGATCGAGCGCTTTGCCCCCTGAGCCTGCGGATTGAACGGCTTTCGCTGAGGCGAGGATTCCGAGTGCCTCGGGAGCGGTGAGCCGGAGTGGACGGGCAAAGTACTCCGCCAGTTCGACGACGACCTCGTCGTCATCGATCGAAGCATCCATCAGATCGCCTGGACCATATCCGGGAAGCCCGCACACGAATACGGTGTTCAGATCTTTGATGAGGTCGGTTCGCGTGTAGCCGAAACGCTCGCACACTTCCTCAACCGGCGCACCGGGGTTTGCGATGACCCACGGCAGCATGGCCAAGAGGCGGTTGATACGGCCCGCGGTCTTCGGCGAGTTCGTCACGATCCCGCCACCAGTGAGAGGTACCGCTCACGCAGTTCCGGTGGTCCGACGATCTCCGCCTGATCCTCGAAACCGATGAGCCAGCCGAGAAACGCCGCCGGTTCCGCGATCTCGACGGTCGCCGTGATCGACCCGTCCGACCGGCGTTCGATGACGGTGCTCGGACCCAGCTCCCGCTCGGCGATCCAAGCCACGTCCTCGTCGAAAACCACCGATGCACTCGCGGGGTCGCGACCCGCGTCCCACGGATGGTGAAGGACGGCCTCGGCCGGGTCGAACCCGTCCGGTGCTGTGAACGCTCCGGCGCGCTCGCCGGCGGCCAACGCCGCAGCGCGATCGAGCCGGTAGACCTTGACATCGTCGCTTTCGGTGTCTGCCGCCACCAGATACCAATGCCCACGACGATGGACGAGGCCGTATGGCCGCACCCGGCGATCAGTGCCGCGATACGCGAACGACAACGTGCGGCGTTCAGAGATCGCCGCGAACGCCGCCGCCACCGTCTCGGCCTGTTCCCCGAGATCCGCGCCGAGTTCGGTGCCGCCGAGACTTCCTACGGCGCCGCCCAGCTTCATGAGGGCTTCCTGGCCCGAGGGGCGACCCCCGAACCCCACGGCCTGGACGGCCAGTGCAAGTGCGGTTCGCTCCTCGTCGGTGAGTCCGGGGTCCTCCAACGCATATCGGTCGTCATGCACCACGTAGCCGAACTCGACCTCGAAGACATCCGTGGCTTCACGCTCGATGGGGATGCCGAGTCGACGCAGCAGGTCCTTGTCGCGTTCGAACGTGCGGTGAAAGGCGGTGTCACTGTCACGGTCGTATCCCGAGACGGTATGCCTGATCTCGTCTGCGGTCACCGGTCGATCAACGGTGAGCAGGTAGGCGAGCAGGTTGAGGATTCGCTCGATGACCTTCTGCATCGCCGCGACGCTACAGCGCAGCGATGAGTTTCTCGACCCTTTCGTCGACGGCTCGGAACGGGTCCTTGCAGAGGATCGTCCGTTGGGCCTGGTCGTTGAGTTTCAAATGCACCCAATCGACGGTGAAGTCTCGGTTCCGTGCCTTGGCCGCTTTGATGAAGTCACCGCGCAGGCGCGCACGCGTTGTCACTGGAGGTTGTGTCATGGCGCGTGTGATGCGCTCATCTGTCACCACACGGTCGACCATGCCGCGTCGTTCGAGGATGTAGTAGAGGCCCCTCTGGCGATTCACATCGTGATAGGCGAGGTCGACCAGCGACATCTTGGGTGACGACATCTCGAGGTTGTGTTTGGCTGCGTACCGGTCGAGCAACTGAAGTTTGGTCACCCAGTCCACCTCGCGTGCCAGGGTCATCGGGTCCTTCTCGAGTCCGGTCAGCAGGTGTTCCCACATGCCGATTGCACGGTCGACCTCGGGTGGGAAGCCCGACGTGCGAGCGTACCGCATCGCACGTTCGAGGTACTCCCACTGAAGGTCGAGCGCCGATAGTTCGCGACCGTTCGCAAGTCGCACCGTCCGGCGACACGACGTGTCGCGAGCAATCTCCCGGATTGCACGGATCGGATTCTCGAGCGTCATGTCTCTGAACACGACGTCGTCCTCGAGCATCTGGAGAAGCGCTGCGGTTGTCCCCACCTTGGCGTAGCTCACGTACTCCGACATGTTCGAGTCGCCTGCGATCACGTGCAATCTGCGGTACCGCTCAGCGTCCGCGTGCGGCTCATCCCTCGTATTGATGATCGGACGGCTGCGGGTGGTTGCAGACGAACTGCCTTCCCAGATGTGTTCTGCTCGCTGCGACGTCGAGTAGACCGTACCCCGGGCCGTGTGAAGGACCTTCCCGGCGCCGGCGTAGATCTGGCGGCTTACGAAGAACGGAATCAGCGTGTCGATCGTCCGCTGAAAGTCGTCCTGCCGCCCGACCAGGTAGTTCTCGTGGCATCCGTATGAGTTGCCGGCTGAGTCCGTATTGTTCTTGAAGAGGTAGATATCGCCGCGGATCCCCTCTTCGGCCAGACGCTCTTCGGCCGATTCGACGAGACCTTCGAGGATTCGCTCCCCCGCCTTGTCGTGGGCGATGAGATCCGAGAGTGAATCGCATTCCGGTGTTGCGTACTCCGGATGGCTCCCGACGTCGAGATACAGACGTGAACCGTTTTCGAGAAACACGTTCGACGAACGACCCCACGAAACGACCCGCCTGAAGAGATACCGGGCCACCTCATCCGGCGAGAGTCGGCGCTGCCCGCGTAGCGTGCACGTAACGCCGTATTCGTTCTCTATTCCGAAGATTCGTCTGTCCACCTGACCAGCGTACCCTCCTCGACAGACTGCCCGCGCAAGTCCTCATCAATGGCAGAATCGCCCCATGCGAAGGCGAGACCGACATCCCGACGGAATTCACTACGAACCACTCGTGGTCGTCGGGGACCCGACAGCGGCGAACGTGCTGGCTGCACTTCTCCGAGCGGACGGCATCTGGGTTCGGATGCACGGCGAACCCTTCGGACCCTATCCGGTTGGGGTCGGTGGGCTGGCCCAAGTTGAAGTGTGGGTCGCGAGCGACCGCTTGGACGATGCGCGGGCCGTCGTCGAGGTCTGGCGCGCCGATTCGTCCGGCTAGCCTGCTGCCTCGATCTCATCTGATTCGAGGCGGCGGAACTTCCTCCTGCTCAGCCTCCGATCAAGCACCGCAGCCTCCCAGTCGGCCCCGGGCGTCGATTCGTCGGCAGTGTCGCGAATGGCCGACGTGGTGAGAGCGATGGCGTCTTCGAGGCTCATACCGGATCGGTAACCGGCAGTGAGCGGCTCGAGGAGCCGATCCTCGTCACCCCCGAGCATGGCAAAACCGTGCTGATCTCGGAGCGTTCCATCGAATCGCACGTGGTAGAGGTGGTTCTCGTCATCCCCAAGTTCGGCAACAAGCACTTCAACCTCGTACGGTTTCACCTCGTGAGTGAATATCTGGCCCACAGCCTGTGAATACGCGTTGGCTAGGCCCTTCCCCGTGACGTCGGCGCGGGCGTAGGTGTATCCCTTGACGTCGGCATAACGAATCCCGGCAACGCGGAGCATCTCGAACTCGTTGAATCGACCGACGCCCGCGAACGCGACCCGGTCATAGATCTCGCTGATCTTGTGCAGAGAACGACTGGGATTCTCGCCGATGAGCAAGATCCCTTCGTCGTACTCCACGACCGCGATGGGGCGCCCTCTTTGGATCCCCTTCTTCGCAAACTCGGCCCGGTCCTTGATCAGCTGTTCTGGGGGTACGTAGAACGGCACGGTCATGGGCGACCCTCCAGTGCTGCCACGGCGATTGGCCCGAGTTCCTCGTCCTCGATCTCCCGATAGCCCTGGTCCGTGACGGTCACGACGTTGGGGTAGATGCCTCGCTTCGGATCAGGTCCACCGGTGGCGGCATCCTCTTCTGAGGCAGCGATGAGTGCTTCGAGGCCCACGCGGATCGCATCGGTCTCACCCATGTCTTCCCGCCATGCCGCCTTGAGGAACGCTCGCGCTTCGGTTCCGCCCGAGCCGGTTGTGGCGTAATCCTGCTCTTCGTAGCGGCCGCCCACCACGTCGTAGCTGTAGAGCTTCCCCTTCTGCTCCTGCTCGTCGTACCCGCAGAACATGGGAACGACTATGAGGCCCTGGAATGCAAGGGCGAGGTTCCCGCGCACCATCCGAGCTAGGAAGTTGGCCTTGCCGTCCAGGCTCAGGCGCGTCCCCTCGATCTTCTCGTAGTGCTCGAGTTCGGTCTGGAAGAGTGTGGTGAGCTCGATCGCCATGCCTGCGGTTCCGGAGATCGCAACCGCAGAACGGTCGTCGGCCGGGTAGACCTTCTTGACGCGGCGGTGTGCGATGACATTGCCGGCGGTTGCCCGGCGGTCGCCTGCCATGACGATCCCGTCCGCCCATCGCAACGCGAGGATGGTGGTTGCCTCCGGTGCGTCGAGCGAGCCGGAGGCCGACTCCCAGGACGGAGTGAGATCGTGTTGCTCCAAGAGAGCCGCGAAACTGGCCGTTGGCACGATGCCATCGGCATTCGGCGACATCGGCGGCCCGCCGATCACTGGCCGCCTTTCTGGACGTAGTTCTTGACGAACTCTTCGGCGTTCTCTTCGAGGACCGAGTCGATCTCCTCGAGCAGGTCGTCGATCCGTTCTGCGATCTCTTCGGTGTTCTCGGTCGAAGCAGCTTCTTGCTGATCGGACGCTCCACCTTGCCGATCAGACCCCCGCTGCTTCCGTTCTTGTTCAGCCATCGTTCCCTCCAAGTGCACGGACCATCGCGGCCGCATCGGGTGCGGCCTCGAGCAGGTCAGCCACGTGTTGGCTGGTGCCTTTGAGCGGTTCCATCATAGGAACCCGTTTGAGCGTTTCTTCACCAACGTCGAATACGAGGGAATCCCAGTTGGCGGCGACGAGATCCTCGGGATAGCGCCGAACGCAGCTCCCCCGGAAGAACGCCCTCGTGTCAGCCGGTGGTTCCGCTACGGCTGCAGCGACATCGGCGTCTGTGAAGAGCCGCTGGATCGCTCCTCGGTCGACGAGTCGCTGGTAGAGGCTGCGCCTCGGGTCGACGTCGTGGTACTGCAGATCGAGAAGCCGCAGCTTTGGGTGGCTCCAATCGAGACCGTCACGAGCGCGATAGGCCTCGAGGATTCGAAGTTTGGCGGTCCAGTCGAGCCGATCCGAAGTTGCCAACGGGTTGCGGCCGAGGTCGACCAGGATCTTCTCCCACTCCTCGAGGACCCGTTCCCAAATCGGATCAACCCCGACGGTTCGGGCGTGATGCGCCACCTTTTCGAAGTACCACCACTGCACGTCCAGCACCGTCATCCGTACTCCCCCGACGGTCTCGTAGACCTGGCTCAGGCTTCGATCATGGCTTACCGACCAGACCGCGTCGACGGGATCAGCCAGGACGATGGGATCAGCCAGGGCGCCATCTTCGATGGCGTCGAGGACCAGTGCCGTCGTTCCGATCTTCAGGAAGGTCTGAAGTTCACTGCGGTTGGCGTCGCCGATGATGACGTGGAGTCGTCGATAGCGAGACGCGTCGGCGTGGGGCTCGTCGCGCGTATTGATGATCGGCCGCTTGAGCGTCGTTTCTAGACCGACCTCCTCCTCGAAGAAGTCGGCCCTCTGGGTGATCTGAAAACCAACGTCCGGCCGACCGTTCTCGGCCCCCACCTTCCCTGCGCCGGTGAACACCTGTCGCGTCACGAAGAACGCCGTGAGCTGTCGAACGATGTCGCCGAAGGGAATGCTACGGGCAATGAGATAGTTCTCATGTGCCCCGTACGAGTTGCCCTTGCCGTCGCTGTTGTTCTTGTGCACGACCACACGTTCGCCCGGCGCCAGCAGCAGCTGGGCAGCCTCGACCGCCTCGAGCATCACCTGTTCACCGGCCTTGTCAAACAGCGCAGCTGACCATGGATCGGCGCATTCCGGGGACGAGTACTCGGGGTGGGCATGATCCACGTAGAGCCGAGCCCCGTTGGTGAGAACCGTGTTGACCAGGCCCATATCCGGTTCGGCGATGACCGAGCGATGCACGTCGGTTCCGCGAAGATCTCGCCCGGGACTCTCCTCGTCGTACGACCACTGAATGCGCGACACGTTCCCCGGGTACGAGTTGACAACCGCAGACGAGGCAACGACCGGATTGAATCCTGGTTGATTGAGAACAGTGATCCCAAATTCGGTCTCGGTTCCGAAGACCTTACGGAGCGCCATGGAGCCTCAGAGATACTGCCCCGGAGTGACCGCTTCCACTGCTCTGCTCTCGCGATCCCCCTCGATCAACGTGCGAACGTAGACGATCCGCTCGCCTTTCTTCCCGGAAATCTTCGCCCAGTCGTCCGGGTTGGTGGTGTTCGGGAGATCTTCATGCTCGCGGAATTCCTGAGCGATCGCCGAGAGCAGGTCGGACGTGCGAAGACCATTCATGCCCTCTGCGATGTCCCGCTTGATCGCCTCCTTCTTTGCGCGACGCACGATGTTCTCGATCATCGCTCCCGAAGCGAAATCCCGGAAGTACAGCACCTCGCGGTCTCCGTTGGCGTAGGTCACTTCGAGGAATCGGTTCGATGCATCCTCGCGGAACATCCTCTCGACCACATCTTCAACCATTGCCGAGATGAGCGCGCCGGTATCGCCCTTGTGCTCAGCGAGTTCTTCGGGGTCGTACGGCAAACGATCGGTCAGATAGATCCCGAAGATCTGGGCCGCTGCTTCGCGCCCGGGCCGCTCGATCTTGATCTTGACGTCGAGCCGGCCGGGCCGGAGGATTGCCGGATCGATGAGATCTTCCCGATTCGATGCACCGATGACGATCACGTTCTTCAGGGCCTCAACACCGTCGAGTTCCGAGAGGAGTTGAGGGACGATGGTCGACTCGACATCTGACGAGACGCCGGTGCCTCGTGTGCGAAAGAGCGAATCCATCTCGTCGAAGAACACGATGACCGGAACACCTTGATCCGACTTCTCCTTTGCACGCTGGAAAATCAGCCGAATCTGCCGTTCCGTCTCGCCGACGTACTTGTTGAGAAGCTCCGGTCCCTTGATGTTCAGGAAGTAAGAACGTGTGTCTTCGCTCCCCTCCTTCTCGGCAACCGCCTTGGCGAGGCTGTTCGCAACGGCTTTGGCGATCAGCGTCTTGCCACAACCGGGCGGTCCATAGAGCAGCACACCCTTCGGCGGGGCGAGTTCGTACTCCTCGAACCGATCCTTGTGGACGTACGGCAGCTCGATCGCGTCACGGATCACCTCGATCTGATCGCCCAATCCGCCGATCTGCTGATAGGTCACATCGGGGACTTCCTCGAGGACCAGTTCGCCAACCTCCGGTCGAATCAGCTTCTCGAGGATCAACCCCGTCGACGGGTCCAATCGCGCATGGTCGCCGGCACGGAGGAACTCCTCACCAACGGCGTCGGAACGTCCTACGACGCGCTCTTCGTCACCCCGCGCGATCACAATCAGCCGATCCTCTGAAATGACCTCCTTGATGGTGACCACCTCGCCTGCGGGCTCGTACGCCCGGGTGTCGACGATGTTGTAAGCCTCGTTGAGGATCACCTCTTGGCCGATCCTCAACGCCTTGACCTCAACCGTGGGATCAACGCTCACGCGGAGCTTCCGTCCGTTGGCGCTCACATCCACCGAACCGTCCTCGTTCCTCCGCAGAACGGTGCCGAACGGATTCGGTGGTGCCGTCAGGTTCTCGACTTCATCCCGAAGCAGCGCAAGCTGATCCCTGGTCTCTTCCAGCGCAGCTGCCAGCTTCTCATTCTGCCCTGCAGCCTGGGCGATCTTGCCGCGAGACTCGAGCAGGCGCTCTTCGAGGAGTCGAACCCGGCGTGGCGCGTCCTGCAGACGGCGCCGGAGGACCTCGATTTCCTCCTCCAGAAGTCTGACTTGTTGCTGCAATCGATGATCGTCGCGTTCGCTCACGGCCGGGCCTCTCGGATCGATTCGTAGGTCGCGTATCGGTTCGACTTCCGAGTGTAGGCCTCAGGTCCGCTTCCGGCGACGCTGTCGTCGCCGGGTTGTGGCGAGCGTCGCGCTCAATGAACTCGTCGTTCCGCTCAAGGGACACTATGTTTCCACCGTCAAACTGCGAAAGGACACAAGCCATGAAGGTCTGGATCGATCAGGATCTCTGCACCGGAGATGGAATCTGCGAAGAAATTGCGCCCGACGTTTTCGTCCTTCTCGACGACGGACTCGCCTACGTGCGCGAGGGTGAGAAGATCTTCGCCGCATCGGAAGGCAATGCGCAGGGCGCAGAAGGCCTTGCTAACTTCCCCGATGATCAAATGGATGCCGTTGTCGAGTCGGCCGAAGAGTGTCCGGGCGAGTGCATCTTCATTGAACCGTAAGCCGCAGCACTTCGTGCTGCAGGTACTCCGTCGTCCGTACTCAGCAATCCAGAGAGGCCGCACCTTCGGTGCGGCCTCTCTGTTTCCCTGAGATCGCGCCCGGCCTTCCCTGTCGCGTACGGACTGCGGACTACGAAAAACGCTCCAAGGACTGCGGACTACCGGCAAGGATCTTCCTGGCCACCGTCAAGAACCCCGTATGTCCCACCATACGATGGGACGGGCGAACGGAGCGGCCGCTCACGGACCATTCACGCATCATCACCTCGAACGACATGACCTCGAGGAACAGACCGGTCTCGTCGATTGCCACTCGAACCCGTTCGACCTGCGGGACATTCGGGACATAACACGCGAACACACCGCCGCCGGGAAGGTGCTCGGCGGCGGGGCCCACGGTCTCCCACGGATCTGGAACATCGAGGACGATGCGATCCGGAGCAACATCTTCGACGAAATCCGCGACGTCCCCCACGCGGAGATCGAGCCATTCCGGGACGGTACCGAAGAAGCCTGCGATGCGTTTCCCGGCGAGCTTCGCGTGATCCGGCCGTCGCTCGATGCTGACAACCCGCCCGGTGGGGCCAACGGCGCGTGTCAGCATCATCGTGAGGCCGCCCGACCCCGTACCGGCCTCCAGCACCGTCATGCCAGGACCAACATCGGCCCACACGATCAGTGACGCCGCGTCTTTCGGATACAAGACCGTCGCGCCACGCGCCATCTTGAGGACGTAGTCGGCGAGGCGTGGCCTGAGCACCGTGAGGCGAGTTCCGCTCGTCGTCTCGAGTGATGACCCTTCCAACGTGCCGATGATGTCATCGTGCGGAAGTGCTCCACGATGGGAGTGGAACTCTCGTCCCGGGATCAGGTCGATGAGATATCGCCTGCCCTTGGAGTCGTACAACAGGCAGGCGTCTCCTGCCTCGAACGGTGTTCCGGTGGCGCCGGTCACCCGATGGCCGGAATGATCGCTATGGCGAACGACAAAACCATCGTCACGACGATCAGCCAGATGAACACCTTCACCCACGTCTTCTGGTTGCGCATCCCCGATCCCTACCGGTCCACGATCACGTCATACTGGGCGATCGGCCGGCGTCCGCGCTTGACGCGAACGGCGAAGCTCTGGTCGGTGTCGATCGATGTGGCATAGATGAGACGCGGCGCGGCCCGCCTCCTGCTGTAGCCGTAGGCCACCATCGCCAGGCTCAGGGCGAGGCGGGGCACGTCATAGTCCCGAACCGCCTGCCGTGCGCTGCCGACCCCGAAACGAACCCCAACACGAACCGGCATCGGGAACCTGCGGTACCACCGAGTCGCGAAGTAGGTGCCGAGCGCGCTCATGTCGTCTGGAACACCTGGATGTGAATCCGCTTCCTCCGGGAACGCCAGACTCCGTACGCGATGATGACGACGGCCACCACGACCGCAGCGCCGACGATCACCGAGATGTTGGCTTTCGCGTCTTCCTCGGTAGCGACGACGACGTCTTCGATGTCTCGCAGCTTCGCTTCGAGTTCGTCACGGGTGACGGTCATTGCGGGCCTCCAGTCATCGCAGGCGCTTCCTTTGGTTCTGATTTCGGGCCGAGCCTCACGAGGATGCCAATCAGCGCGCCGCCAACGAGCACGACGATGAAGTAGGCAAGTGCTTCCCAGTAGGGGCCTTCCGGTAGGAGCGCGACCAGACCGCGGAGTCCGGCCACTCCGAGCAGGATCACCGCCAACGCCCACAACGCAGCAGCACCGAACGAGAAGCCGGCAAAGCGCCCGAGCTTCTTGCCTTGTTCGACGGTTTCCTGGCGGAGGTAGGTCTTGGCGAGCTCAATGAACTCGGCAGCCATCGCTGGAAGATCCTGAAGTGTGGCCATGTTCGTTCCTCAGCCTGATCGACGGCTCCCCAGGCTAATCACATTTTCGACAGTCACGCTCGCGCACCTACGTCGGGTACCATGCCGGGCCACCATGGATTCGGACGAGCGCGGCCACGACACCCTCGACGATCCCTTCGGAGTCGCAGGGCGCCGGAGAGCTCGCCGCAACATGATCCCCCTCGTCGGTGGACAAGCGGTCTCCATGTTCGGGGATTACATCTCATTCTTCTCGCTCCCCTATTTCGTGCTGGCGCTCACGGCCGAACCTATCGATCTTGGCCTCACGGCGGCTGCCGAGACACTGCCAATGCTCCTCTTTGGGCTTGTCGCCGGTGTGGTCCTCGACCGCTGGCGGAACCTTCGCGGCGCGCTCGTGGCTGTCGACCTTGCCCGAGCTGCAGTGTTCGCAGGGCTTGCGCTTGCAGCAGCCAACGGCGCCGGCACCCGGTGGCTCGTATTCGGCGTCGCATTCATCATCGGAACGTTGTCGGTGTTCTTCGACTCCGGCCTTCAGACATTGATGCCATCAGTGATCGATGACGACATGCTCATCGACGCCAACTCCCAGCTCGCTGTAGCCCGCATGGTGACGTTGAGCGTCGGACCGCTCGTCGGAGGCATCTTCATTGCACTCAGCGGAGGTTTCGCAATTGCGTTCCTCATCAACGCCGCGACCTTCCTCGCTTCTGGAGCGTTCCTCACGATGCTCCGTGTCGTGCACTACCGGCCCGCTGCGTCAAGCGAAGCTTTCCGGGATTCGTTGGTTGACGGTATCAAGTTCCTGCTCGGCGACCCCCGACTCCGGTGGGCAACACTTGGCGGAACGCTGACCAACCTGGTTTTTCAGCCGCTGGAAGCGCTGCTGGTGCTCTTCGTGGTTACCGAGATTCTCGATCTGCCGGCCGACACGATCGGAGATCTCACCACGGTCGGTACGAGCGTTGGAGTCTTCTACGCGCTCAATGCGGGGATCGGCGCAATCGGGGCCTCCTTCGCTCCCCGCGTTTCGGCGCGCCTGCCTCTCGGCACGATGTACGTCATCGGCCTGTTCCTCGTCGGAGGCGGGTTCCTCGCCCTCGCCCTCATCGGGACGTTCCTCGCAGTGATTCCTGCCGGCCTCACATTCGTTGGGATCACGTGGGTGAACGTGTCGTTGACGACCATGCGCCAGCGGCTCACCCCACCTGAGCTACTCGGCCGGGTCATCGCTGCTTCGCGCACACTCGCATGGCTCGGCTTGCCGGTCGGGGCGGCGATCGGAGGGGTGATCGCAGGCGAGATCGGCGTCTTGCCGGTCTACGTCGGCGGCTCGCTCCTCGTGCTCTCGATCGCGACCCTCCTGCTCGGAACCGCACTCGTGCGAGACCCGGTTATGGCTGACCCCGGGGATGATGATCACACGCTCCCCGCACCGGGCGGGATCTGACAAGAACGTGTGCCCGATGGAAGGGAGGAGCGGACTGGATGCGGCTAGAAGCGCTTGCGCTGCTTGACGCGCATCCCGCGACGGCTCTTCGCCATCCACCCGATGGCGAATCCAAGAGCCAGGGCAACAACGATCCAGATGACGATCTGTGAGCCGACGTACAGCACTATTCCTCCAAAGCAATGAACTCGATGCGACGATTCTTCTGTCGACCTTCTTCGGTCGAGTTGTCCGCGATCGGGCGAGTATCACCGTAGCCGACCGCCACGAAACGCTCGGGATCTTCGCCCCGGCTCACGAAGTAGTCCAGGACGGCCTGAGCGCGTCGGCGGGAGAGCTCCAGATTCCGTTCCGGGCTCCCTTGTGCGTCCGCGTGTCCGGCGATCTCAACCGGTACCGCTGAGAACTCGACGAGCGGCACCAGAAGCTCGTCCAGGAGAGCAGTTCCGATCGGGGTGAGTTGGTCGCTGGCGAATTCGAACTCAACGACCTTGCCCGCGATCAGTTCGGCGAGTGTTCGGTCGAGTTCTTCGACTTCGGCCTTCGTGGGCGCCGGGGGTTTCGGCGGCCCAAGTACCCCGTCGGTCACATCGAATCCGTCGGCTCCAAGCGCCACGATGAGGCCCTCGGTGGCATCGGAGAGGTCACGCTTCAGTTGCCGTGTCTCGGCCTCGCCAGCCGTCGTCACGACATCGCCCGCCGGGTTGACGGTGACCGACCCTTCGTCCAGGCCCGCTGCGAGCGCCCCGACGAGTGCTACGACGGTGCCAATCCAATCGTCCTCCTGAGCGAGGCCCTCGACGACCTCGAGGCCCGTCAGCTCGACGACGTTGAAGCGTGTGGCAGTGCCGTCTCCTCCTGCGAGGGCACCAAGCGATGTCTCGAGGAAGGTCCGTTGCTCCTCGGTCGAGATCGTCCCGCTGACCGCTACGGTATCTCCCGCCCAGGACATGACGATGGGCGCGCCGATAACGGTGGTCTCGACCGCGTCAGGTGCCTCGATCTCCCACACACCGGTCGCATCCACGGAGCCCACACCGGACAACCCCGCAACCGCCTGGACACCACTCTCGATGTCCTGACCTTCGCGGTATTGCCCCTTGAGGGAGACGGCGAAGCCGTTGACGTCCGCGGTGATCTCCTGGAACCCGGCGATACGCAGCGCTTGTTCTGAGCGGGTTTCAAGATCTGACTCGACCGATCGTGTCCCCATGAACACCGCCAAGACCATGAGCATGAGAACCAGCAGGACCATGCCGGCGACGAATGCAGCCCACGATGCGGCGGGATCGACCTCGGTCGTAGGTGTGAACCTCGACGTCATCGGTTGCGACCGCGTCGTGGTCTTTCGATCGAGTTGCTTCAGTCGCTTCGACGTTTTGCTTGCCATGATCTCTCAGAATGCTACCGAGTGTGTTCGCAAGTGAACGCACCGCAGTTATGTATCGGTCGTCGGTCAGCCGACCTCAACCGATGATTCGTCGAGAACAACACGGATCGCTTCGTAGTCGCGCAGCGCGTTCGTGAGCATGTCGCCGGTCGCTTCCTTGAGCGAGCGAAGACGCCGGGCGAGATCTTCGTATTCATCGCGGCTCTGAGCGAATCGCTCGATGGCACGGCGACGCTCTGCTTCGTAGACCTCCGAGGCGCGCCGCGTGGCCTCAGCGAGGATCGATTCGGCCTCGCTTCGTGCGGCACTGACGAGGCGCTCGGCCTCGGACCTGCTCTCGGCGCGAGCACGGTCGGCGTCGCTGCGCGCCGTGGCAAGCTCGATCTCTCCGAGCCCGGTCGTCTCGGCGCGAAGTTCCTCAGCTCTTTGGGTGATGCTCGCAGCCTCTTCGGACGCCGCGTCAAGACGCGCCTGGGCCTGCATGAGGAGACCCTCGGCATCCTTGCGCGCCTGCTCCGCTGCGGCGCGCGGCTCGGAAAGCAATCGAGCAGATTCGATCTCGGCATCACGAAGGATCAAGGCGGCGCGCTCTTCGGCCTCGGCAAGCAGCTTCTGTTTGGCCTCGGCTGCCGCAACATAGGCGCTCTCGACGGAGTCCTCGGCTTCGCGATTGCCAACCCGACGCCGATCCAGTTCACGATTGTGGATCAACGTGTCCCGGAGGTTCTCCTCGAGTACGGCGATCGATGCAGCCATCTCGGCAAGGAACGCGTCGACCTGGGAGCGGTTGTACCCGCGTCGTCCCACATCGAATGATCGACCTTCGACCGACTCTGCCAGCGAGTCCATTGGCGTCCTCCTCATTCCCGGTGGAGCCCGCGCCGGGACGGTCAGTGTATGCCGACTACTCTGCGCGGTCAACAAGTTCTTGTCGACCACCCAGTGTGTTCTCTTGAGGATATCGGAGCACCGTTGCGCGGTACCGCCTCATCGCCGGTGGGCGGTAGCCTTCCCCGATGGTCCTGGCATCAACACTGCCGCTTGGGGCCGCCGACTGTGAGATCGCCGGCGGTGGCTTGCTCGCCCAGCCCTCGAATGCGTGGTCGAGCCTGACCTATGTCGTTGTCGGAATCGTCCTCATCGCATCGATATCACGGGCGCCACGCTCGGATCGGCCGCTGCGCGTGGCGTTCGGTGCGCTGATGGCGGCCACCGGGATCGGGAGTGTCCTCTACCATGGCCCGCAGCCGGCCATCGCCGGGTTCGCACACGACATCACCTTTCTCGCGGTGTTGTGGTTCCTGATCCTCATGAATCCTGCATCACCGTATGGTGTTCCACGGCGATCTGCGTGGACGGCCCTGGCTTTGGTCACGGTCGCCGCTTCCATCATCCTGATTGCGTCACCGAACGCGACCAACCTCATCACGGGTGTCTCGGTCGTTGGCCTCATCATGTCGGATATCCTGATCCAGCGCATCGGCGGGGTCAATGGACGCTGGTACGCCGCCGCCCTGCTCCTGTTGGCTGCATCGCTCGTGTTCAACCTGCTCGGTCGCTCCGGTGCCGTCACCTGCGATCCGGATTCCCTCATCCAACTCCACGCATTGTGGCATGGGTTGTCCGCCGCGGCGCTCGGTGCCTACTACGTTGCTACGACCGTTCCCCGAAACGAGGAGCCGAGCCCATGAACCACCCGGTGAGCCTGGCGGACGTTGAAGCCGCTGCTGATCGAATCAGGCCGTTCGTGCACCGAACGCCGGTATTCACATCGGCCACCCTCGACCGAGAGCTTGGGGCACGAATCTTCTTCAAAGCCGAGAATCTCCAGAAGGTGGGAGCCTTCAAGGCGCGCGGGGCGACAAACGCCGTTCTGCAACTTCCCAAGGACACCACGGGTGTCGTGACTCATTCCTCCGGCAATCATGGGCAAGCCGTTGCGTACGCAGCGTCGATCCGAGACCTCCCGGCGTGGGTTGTCATGCCGCGCACGGCGCCGGCACTCAAGATGGATGCCGTTCGTTCCTACGGAGCCGAGGTTGTCCTGTGCGATCACGCAGAACGCGAGTCAACCGCTGCCGAGGTGATGGAACGCACAGGGGCCGTTCTTGTCCATCCGTTCGACAACACGAAGGTCATCGCAGGCCAGGGCACGGCAACGCTGGAACTCATCGACCAAGTGCCGAACCTCGATGTCGTCGTGGCTCCGATCGGTGGAGGCGGCCTCCTCTCGGGCGCCGCAGTCGTTGCCGGCGGGCAGAAGCCGCCACTTCCCGTTGTCGGCGCCGAGCCGTTCGCCGTTGATGACGCGTACCGGTCGCTGACATCCGGCATTCGACAACCCGCCGTTGAGTCGCCGGTGACGGTAGCCGACGGCCTCCTCACGGGAATCGGAGCCCGCGCGTTCGCCATCTTGATGGCTCACGGCGTCGACGTCGTTCGCGTCACGGAGGCGGACATCGTCAAGGCGGCCTCCTTCCTGCTCCTCAGGATGAAGTTGGTCGTTGAGCCTTCGGGAGCGACGCCCCTCGCCGCCATCAGAACAGAACCAGAGCGTTTCGAGGGCCGCCGCGTCGGCGTCATCATCTCCGGCGGCAATACCGACTTCTCCTGGCTCGGAGCGGCGGAGACGCTCACATCGCCCCGGGAAACCAGTCCTTGATCTGAAACGTCTTGCGTGTAGCCACGGCGTCTTCCATGAGCACGTCCGGGATACTCCGCGCCGATCGACCCACCTGATCCGGCCGAGCGGCGGTCTCGACCGGCCGGCCCTCCGACAGATCGCAGACCTCTTGGGCGCGCCCTGAGATCTCGGCAGTCCCAATGCGTCGGCTGAAGTCGATGATCGTGCCCTTTGAAAGGCCGAGGAGCGGTCGCAACAGAGGTACATCGGCGGCCTCCGAAACCCCAACGAGGTGTGGCAGCGTCTGCGACGAAACCTGGCCAAGGGCATCGCCGGTGACGAGCGCAAGGAGACCCTGTTCCTTGGCAATCTGCGACGCCGCTCGCGCCATCAGCACCTTCAGAGCTACCTGACGCATCCGTGCTTGAACACTGTCGAGCAACGCATCCTTCACGGGCTGGAACTCGACAACGTGTACCGCGGGATCCGTCCCGTACCCCCAGCATTCCCATAGCGACCGGGCGACGGCCAGGGCGTGGTCGGACTGTGAGCATGAGAGGGAGAAGTGGACGAATTCGACGGGCGATCCGCGCGACATCATCATCCATGCGGCAACCACCGAGTCGAAGCCACCGGAGATCAGCACGAGGAGAGGCTCCTGGCTCCCCACCGGGAGGCCACCGGGTCCACGATGGCGCTCGATGACGAGGAAGGGCCGATGGTCGAGCACGGTGATCTCCACCGGTTCCTCCGGATCGTCGAGATCCACCGTTCCCCCAGCCTTGACGAGAAGATCCCCAGCCTTGCAGGCCAGGTCGTACGAGCGCCACGGGTGGTTCCCCCGGCGCTTCACCCGAATGCCAAACGTACGTCCGGCAACACGGTCCTCCGTATGGCGGGCGACCTCGAAGGCGAGATGGTCTAGGTCTCCGCCGTCCAACTCGACCATCTCGCTGACCCAGGCAACACCGAAGACTCGCATCACGTGCTCGATCACGTCCCCGGTCTGATCTCCGGCGTCGATGGAAAAGCGGTGGGATCCGAGTTTCTCGATCGGGGCGTCGCATCCAGCTTCGGCGATCGCCTGCCGAACGTTTGCGAGGACGCGTCGGATCATCCCAGTCTGGGTCCGCCCGGACTTCAGGAAGATGTCGCCCGATAGCGTGATGTGGATCACAAGGCTCCCTCGCTTCGCTCGCAGTCGAGGATACGGTACGTCGCATCATTCATCAGCACACCTCTTCACGTCCAGCGCGGCGACGTGGGAACCTCGACGAGCGAAGGGCCATCGGATACCGACAGCGCTTCCTCAAACACGGCCTCGAGATCCTGCGGCTGGTCGAGGCGAAAGCCGCGGCCGCCACACAGCTCCGCATACGCAGCGAAATCCGGGGTCACCAAATCGGTCTGCCACACCGGGCGCTCCGCCGCGACCTGCTCGCGGGTGATCTTCGCAAGTTCATCGGATGGAACTTGCCGAGCGTCATGCGCGGGTGCTTCGCCAACGTCCAACCCGCGCCGGCGATTCCTTCCGTGTGTTGGTCGATTGCCGGGACGGGCACATGTGCTTCCAAGAAGGGGCACACCCACGGAGGTGCCCAAAATCAATGGGGCAAGTGGATCATCCCCATGGGTGTACCGACGCTGACTCTACCGCGCCCGGTGGCGCGGGTGCCTGGCGCTGCCACGCGCATGGTCCAAGAAGCAGGGGCGTTCGCTCTCGCTTGTAGACTGCCGGCAATGTCGTCGACTTGGACCGGTAGCCCCAACACGCAGCTGGCACTGGCCCTCGGAATCACCGGTGGAGGAATCGGTCTCTTCCTGGGGATACTCAGTCTCAGTTCGGACACGGATACCGACGAGGTCGCAGTGGTGATCGTCGTTTCTGTGCTCGCTCTCATCGGGGCAGCCCTCACCACCACAAAACCGCTTGTCACGGCAATCCTTCTGCTGTTCGCAGGCATCGGAGGGTTCATCGCGTACTGGAGCGGGACCTGGATGGTCCCCGGCATGCTCCTCGTCGGCGGTGCGCTCGCAGCGTGGAAAGCCGGGCAGAACACCGAGCGCTAGAGCGTCGAGTGCCCACGCGTGCGCGCGTCCGAGGATCGAGGACACGTCCCCCGCAACGTGCAACAACCCCAAGGGGTGGTGCCCAAGGGGTTGTTGGTGTCGGAGAGAAGACTCGAACTTCCACGGGATTTCTCCCACATGGCCCTCAACCATGCGCGTCTACCAATTCCGCCACTCCGACGTAGCGGCCAGAGTATAGGAACCCCGGCACCCAACCCGGCTGGCAGGAACCCTGTGCCAACCGACGGGTCGTTGCAGTTCCGGTCGACGGATGCGAGCCACGGGCTAGCCGTCGGCGCGGTACCAGTCTTCGATGTTCCAGGTGTAGCCGGCGCGGGTCGGGTTGTGCTTGAACCCGCCGATTTCGTCTGCCCACACCGCCGCAGTCACGAGCCGCGCGTAGAGCGGGTGCATGATGGCGTTGTCGGCGAGAATCCTCTCCGATTCCTCGATGAGCGTGGTCAGCTCCGCAGTGTCAACGGTGGAGAACATCTCGTCGCGCACTTCTGCGAAACGAATTGACGTTTCGTCGCTCACGGCTCCCGCTGCCTCGACTCCGTAGAGGTAGTTGTTCTGTCCCGCCGGCGGCGGGTTCTCGGGATCCCAGAGATTCGTGATGCCGACAAGTCCGGAGAGACCGGGAGAACCGATCCATGCCCATTCCCCGAAGTCCCAGGTCCCGTCGTAGAAGGTCTGGCCCCAGAAGAGCTGGCCATCTTCGAGCTGGTTCTGGAAGGGAATGCCCGCGGCGGCGAACATCTCGACGAACAACTCGGACATCTTCACGCGGTCCGGAACGTTGGACGTCGTGGTGAAGACAACCGTGCACTCCTTACCCGTCTCCTCGACCGCAGCCGCGTACAGCTCGGCGGCACGAGCCGGATCGTAGTTGTACTGCGCCCAGGCCTCCTGAGACAGCGAAGGGGTAAACGCATCCACGTACGAGTCGAGCGGCTTCGGGTTGGTCTGCCCCACGAGTATCTCATCAACGAGCAACTGCTTGTTGATCGCATGGCCGATCGCCTGGCGCATGTTGAGTGACTCGTTGCATGAAGTCGCGTTCCGTTCGTATCGGGTGTCTCCGAACTGGAAGCCGATGTGTTCCCACATGGGGCCCGAGAGCACCTCAACGGTTGCTCCTTCGGGCTCGAGTGACTTGAGCGTCGTGATCGCCTCGGTCTTCTGATCGTGCGTGAAGTTGCCACCGAGTTGTGTGATATCCACTTCCCGAGACTTGAAGGAATCAATGATGGCTCCCGGATCCGGGATGAACTGGAATGTCACGCTGTCCAAGTACGGCAACTGCTGGTCCGTCACCGGATCGGTCTTCCAGTAGTTGTCATTGCGGACCAGGGTGACCGACTCGCCTTTGACCCACTGATCGAACATAAAGGGACCGCCGGAGACCCACATCGTCTGGTCCCAGTCGGCGATGAAGTCTGAACCCTCGACGGAGTGTTTGGGAATGATCGTCCCGAAGATCAGCTCGTAGAACGCCGTTGGTGCAGCAAGCGTGTACTCGAACGTCTTCGGGCCTACCTCGATCGATTCGGGGATGATGTCCTCGTACGTGGATTTGCCGATGGGCAGCGTCGGGTCCATGATCACGTCGTACGTGAACTTGAAGTCGGCTCCCGAGATCGGCGTCCCGTCCGCCCAGACCGCCTCGTCCTTGATCGTGTACACGACGGTCATCGTGCCATCTTCGTCGTTCACTTCGACACCGCCGTTGGCCGTTGTCGGCAGCTCCGTGACGACCTCGGGAACAAGCTCGAGTGTGTAGCCATCCACATCCTGAACACCGGTGAGGTACCCCTGCCCAATGAGCGAGACGATGGTCTTGCTGCCGCCGGGCGCGTACGGGTTCAGCGTCGGTGGTTCTTCATCGTCGGCGACGATCGCCTCACCACCATATGGCTTCTGCGGTTTTGCCTCGGTGGTCGTTGTCTGAGGCGCTGTGGTGGTGGTCGTAGTCGCCTCGGTCGTCGAGGTGGTGGTGGTTGTCTCTTCCGCGTCGCTATCGCTCGGGGAGCACGCCGCCGCCACAAGGGCGAAGACCAACAGGAATGCGGTCAACGCGACCGCGCGGCTTCGCCACAAACGAGTCAAGGTGTGCCTCCAAGTCTCAGCCGGTTGGGTTCCACACCACCGTCACTCCCGGATGGGAATCAGGCCATCAACCAGGTCAACCACATCGTGAAGAGGGCGAACGAGATCGCGATCACGACCGTGAGACGATCGAGATTCCGCTCGACCACCGTCGAGCCTGTGATGTTCCCCGAACTCATCCCTCCGCCGAACATGTCCGACACACCACCACCCCGCCCCGCGTGCAGCAGGATCAGGAAGATGAGAGCGAGCGAAACAAGCAACTGGATGACGGCAACGATACCGGTCAACAACTCAAGAACCCTTTCTCATTGGTCCGCCTACCGACAGACCGTTCGGCGGGAAGTATGCCGGTCTCCCGGCGCTACTGCAAGAACTGAGCAACCCGTCGTGGGTTCGGACCAGCAGGACAGAGGCAGGATTTGAGATACGAGACTCCAGATACGAGACACGCGGCGGGTCTCATCTTCGCGATACGGGCTCCCAGGCCGCCCCCTCCCGCCCGAGCTGCGCTCGGGCACCCTCCCCCACCTGCGGCGGTGGAGGTGAATACTCGGGTTCGGTCTCTGGTCCCCTACTTCCCGAGCGCCTGGCGGGCGACCGCTTCTGCTGCGGCTGCCGCTGCTGCCGGGTCTCCGAGGTATTCGCTGCCGATCGGACGGAGGTCGGCATCGAGGCGGTAGACCAGCGGGATGCCGGTCGGGATGTTCAGCTCGGTGATTGCCTCATCGGAAACGTTGTCGAGGTGTTTCACGAGCGCGCGGAGACTGTTGCCGTGTGCGGCGACGAGGACCCGCTTGCCGGCTCTGATCGCAGGCACGATCTCGTCGTACCAGTAGGGCAACATGCGGTCGACCACATCGGACAGACATTCGGTGGCGGGCGCCAACTCCGGCGGCATCCACGCGTAGCGGGGGTCGTTGCGAGGATGACGGGGATCCGAGACCTCGAGCGGCGGCGGAGGGGTGTCATACGACCGACGCCAAATATGAACCTGCTCGGCGCCGAATTCGTCGGATGTCTGCTTCTTGTTGAGCCCTTGCAGCGCCCCGTAGTGGCGCTCGTTGAGCCGCCAGTGTTTCTCGACGGGCACCCAGCCGAGGTCCATTTCGTCAAGCGCAATCGCCGCCGTGTTGATCGCCCTCCGGAGCAACGACGTCTGCACAACGTCAAACGACAAGCCGGCTTCGGCCATGAGCCGTCCGCCCGCGCGTGCTTCTTCGACGCCTTGGTCGGAGAGGGCAACATCCGTCCATCCCGTGAAGACGTTCTCCAGATTCCAGACACTCTGTCCGTGACGGAGAAGAACCAGCGTGTACTCCATATCAAACCTTTCCTATCGGTCGGCCGTCAGTCTGGCACCACCGGGCGACACACAAGTTGGTACAGCGTCCACCTCGGGATCCGGAGACCTGCCCATGGTCCCGCCCGGGTTTCGAGTCTCGACTCGTCGAGGATCGGCAGCAGCTCCTCATGACGGCCACCGTTGGCGCGAATCGCCGTGCCGATCGCCTCGCGAGCCAACCCTTCCGCGTCGCCCATCCGCCCCTCATCGTCCTGGGTCACCACAACGGTGACCGAGAGGAGAACACGGGCCGATGCCAGATCGGCGTCGACCTCTATCTCGGCTGCCGAATCACAGTCGCGCAGAGCGTCGACGACTCGGTCAATGTGCGGCCGCAGCCCCTCGTCGGTCTCCCAGGGGACGCGCCGAGTCACAACGAAGTCGCCCTGCGCGCGCCACAGCTCCGGACTCACACCCAATAGCGGACGACGGAGGCGAACGTGTCCGGATCGAGGCTGGCTCCACCTACGAGGCCGCCATCGATGTCCTTCTTGGCCATGAGACCGGCGACGTTGCCCGGGTTCATCGACCCGCCGTAGAGGATTCGGGTCGACTCCGCAGCGTCA
The DNA here is from genome assembly GCA_942491345.1 of uncultured actinomycete. Lineage (GTDB taxonomy): Bacteria > Actinomycetota > Acidimicrobiia > Spongiisociales > UBA5794 > JAHEEL01. Next base: position 219,834 of record CALOAN010000048.1, on the reverse strand, counting down.
CCGGCGATATCGGCGATGGTCGCGCGAACGAACGTCGCCATGGCGCCCGCGTCGTCGTCCGATGCCGTGCGACCGGTTCCGATCGCCCAGATCGGCTCGTAGGCCACAACCATTCCGGCGATCTGCTCCGGAGTCAGGCCCGCCAGTCCGGCGCGCACCTGGCTGTCGACTTTGTCCTCCGAGACGCCTGCCTCACGCTCTTCTTCGGTCTCGCCGCAGCAGAGGATGGGCGTCATGCCGGCGGCGAGAACGGCCTTGACCTTCCGGTTGACGTCTTCGTTCGTCTCACCGAAGATCTCTCGACGCTCTGAGTGTCCGACAATCACCAAGGAGACGGAGAGCGCTGCGAGCATTTCCGGGGCGATCTCCCCCGTGTAGGCGCCGCTCTCTTCCCAGAAGACATTCTGAGCGCCCAGGAGAATCTGCAGATGGTCTGTCTCGATGACGGTCTGTGCCGAGCGCAAGGCGGTGAACGGCGGGCACACTCCCACGTCGACTCGTTGGTAGTCGGCGTAGTCGAGGCGGTAGCTCAACTTCTGCACCATCTGGATGGCTTCCAGATGGGTCGCATTCATCTTCCAGTTGCCGACGATCAGGTCCTTGCGCATGTCAACTCCATCTCTCGAGTGCGGCGATGCCCGGCAGGTTCTTTCCTTCGAGGGTCTCGAGACCCGCCCCACCGCCACTTGATACAAATGAAACCTCGTCATCCCGGCCGAGAAGACGCAACGCCGCCACCGAGTCACCACCGCCGACGACCGTGTAGCCGTCAGAGGACGCGACGGCCTCAGCGATACCGGCCGTCCCGTTGCGGAATGCCGGCCATTCGAACACACCCATCGGGCCGTTCCAGAAGACGCTCGCGGCTTCTTCGATCACCGCACCGAATCGGCGAACGGTCTCCGGCCCAATGTCCAGGCCCATCATCCCGTCGGGAATCGCGGTACCCGGCACCACCCGATGCTCCGCGTCGGCGGCGAATCGATCCGCCACAACGAGGTCATCCGGCAGAACGATCTTCGCCCCTCCTGGACCATCGAGCACACCCCTGACCTCATCGATCATGGATTCCTCGACAAGCGAGTCACCGACCCGATAGCCGCCGGCCTTGAGAAGCGTGAAACACATGCCGCCTCCGACCAGCATGAGATCGACCTTCGGCAAGAGGTGTTTGATCACCTCGAGCTTGCCCGACACCTTCGCCCCGCCGAGAACGACCACGTAGGGGCGGTCGGGTTCGCCGAGAAGGCGCCCAAAAGCCACGATCTCTCCTTCGAGCAGCCGGCCGGCGGCGGAGGGAAGCCGCTCGGCGACACCCACATTTGAGGCGTGGGCGCGATGAGCCGTTCCGAAGGCATCGTTGACGAACACGTCTGCAAGGGCCGCGAGCCCGTCGGCGACCTCGGGGTCGTTCTTCGATTCCCCGGGCTCGAAACGGGTGTTCTCGAGGACAACAACCGAGCCGTTCGGAGCACTCGCGATCAGGGTTACCACCTCTGGTCCGTACACGCCGTCGGCCTGAATGACCGGGAACCCGCCAAGCTCACCGAGCCGCTCGCTGACCGGTGCCATGCTGAACGACGGATCAACACCCGTCGGCCGGCCGAGATGGCTCGCGACGATTACCCGCGCGCCACGGTCCCGCAACGCTTCGATCGTGGGAAGGCTCGCCCGAATCCGGAAGTCGTCGGCGACCGCGCCCTCGTCGAGTGGAACATTGAGATCCGACCGAACGAGGACGCGTTTGCCTTCGACGTCGAGGGCATCGAGCGTCGGGAGGATCACGTCAGCTCAGTTTGCGTACGAGGTCGACGAGGCGGGTCGAATAGCCCATCTCGTTGTCGTACCAACCGAACACCTTGACCAACCCGTCGGTGACCATGGTCGACTGGGCATCGAAGATCACCGAATGGGGATCGCCGATGATGTCGGTGGAGACCAGGGGCTCTTCGGTGTAGCGAAGGATGCCCTTGAGTGGCCCCTCGGCGGCGGCCTTGAAGACGGCGTTGACATCGTCGACCGTGATGTCGGTCTTCTCGACCATGACAACGAGGTCGGTGATCGAACCGTCGGCCACCGGCACCCGCAGCGACGTGCCCGAGATCTTCCCTGCCATCTCAGGGATCACCTTGCCGACCGCGGTTGCCGCGCCGGTCGAGCTCGGAATGATGTTCACAGCGGCAGCGCGGGCACGTCGGGGATCCTTGTGGACGAGGTCGAGGATGCTCTGATCGTTCGTATAGGCATGCACGGTCGTGAGGGCGCCCTGCTTGACCGTGAACTCGTCGTTGAGGATCTTGATCATCGGAGCGACGCAGTTGGTCGTGCACGACGCGTTGGAGATGATCTTGTCGACAGCGGGATCAAGTCCCTCGTCGTTGACGCCGAAGACGATCGAGTAGTCGGGGTCGCTCATAGGAGCGGACACCAACACCCATTTGGCGCCGGCCTCAATGTGCTTTGACGCGGCCGCGTGGGTGCGGAACACGCCGGTGGATTCGATGACAACGTCGACGTCGAGATCTGCCCAGGGAAGGTCGGACGGGTCACGCTCGGCGAACACCTTGATACGGTCGCCGTCGACGACCAGCTCGTCACCGTCGAGGACGACCTTGCCGGGATATGGGCCGTGAACGGAGTCGTGCTTGAGCAGATACGCGAGCATCTCGGCGTCGGACAGGTCGTTGATCGCGACGATGTCGATGCCGGCAACGTCCTTCTTCAACTTGGTGAACGTCGCCGCGATATCGTCCAGTTCGTCGATCTTGGCGTTCGTCAGTGTCCGCCGCATGTTGGCCCAGGCATCGTTGCCCTTGGACGCCCGAAGGAAGTTGCGGCCGATACGGCCGAACCCGTTGATTGCTACTCGCATGTTGAACCTCCTAGAGGTGTCTGGCTATGTGCGAACAAGTCCCCGGAGGACAACGCCCAAACGGAATGGGTCATGAGACGGTCGCTCGGCAATTGGGTCGAGCAGGTCCGCCGTCACAACATCGGCGCCATATGTGGCAGCCGCCTCTGCGTCGATACTGACCACCTCGAGAGGCGGGGCAACGAGCACCGGGGAATCTGAGGCAACGATAGCACTGGGTGGGCGCACACCGGTTGTCCGGAGGAGAGAGTCGAGATGGTCCACGGCGTCCATTCCGAGGGTCTCTCCGTCCTGGGTGACGATGTTTGCGATGTAGACCAGCGATGCGCTCGAACGGTTGATCGCGTCGACGATGCCGGGAACCACGAGAGTCGCAGCGATCGACGTGTACAGGCTCCCGGGCCCGACAACGATCTGATCCGCCGCCTCGAGCGCCGCCACCGCGCTCTCTGTGACCGGGGCATCGGTCGGCAACACGCGAACCGCGGTGACCGTCCCGCGAGCGAGTGATACGTTGACCTGGCCAAGAACCTCGACCCCGTCGATCTCTGCAGCCAGCTCGAGGTGCCACGGAGACGCCGGGATCACGGACCCAAGCGCACCGAGCAGGTGCTCCGAGGAGCGGAGTGCCGCCTCGAACGAACCTTCGATATCGGCAAGCGCCGCGATGATCAGGTTCCCGAGCGAGTGGCCTCGAACGTCGGCACCCTCGAACCGGTATTCGAACAGCTGCCGCCACACCGAATCATCCGGCGTCAGTGCGACAAGGGACTTCCGTATGTCCCCGGGAGGAGGAATATCGAGGTGGGGCGCAAGCCGGCCTGACGACCCTCCGTCGTCGGCGACCGTGACAACCGCGTCGACCCTTCCGGCATAGCCGCGGATGGCTTCCAGCGCTCGGGCGAGGCCCTTCCCTCCCCCGACGGCGACCACATGGGGCCCGCTCCGATCGAGGCTCAAGGCCTCGAGGAGCGCCTCGGGCTCAATGTCGGTGGGCATCGTCTTCCCCCAGGCCGGCGTCCCGGTGATGAACGGTGACGTCTCGGCCCTCTGTCCGAAGGTGGCGACCAATGGCTTCGGCGATCGCAACCGAGCGATGCCGTCCGCCCGTGCAGCCAACACCGACAGTGAGGTAGGCCTTTCCTTCGCTTTCGTACTGGGGGATCACGAAATCGAGGAGGTCCGAGACCTTCGAAAGGAAGATGTCGGCCTCCTCGAAGGAGAACACGTAGTCGCGCACGCTCTCGTCCAGACCGGTCAACGGGCGCAGCTCCGGCTGCCAATGGGGGTTCGGAAGGAATCGGGCGTCGAGGAGCAGGTCGACGACGCGCGGAACACCGTGCTTGAAGCCGAACGACGTCACGTCGATCTGCATCTTGCGCTCAGGAAGTCCCCGAGCGAACGCGTTCCGCAGCCGGTCGCCCAATTCGTGCACATTGAGATCGGACGTGTCTGCAATGAGATCGGCGAGACCCCGAATCTCGAGCATGTCCGTCCGCTCCAAGGCGATCGACTCGCCAAGTGTCGGAGCCGCGAACGGATGCGGCCGACGTGTCTCCTCAAACCGTCGGATGAGCACTCGATCGTCGGCATCGAGGAAGAGAACGGTTGTTCGCAGACCCAGCTGTCGCAGCAGCTTGACCGCTTCGGCGAGCTGGTCCGCGGTGACGCCGCCACGCGTGTCTACAACAACCGCGAACCGGTCCCGCGACTCGTCGCCAACACCCGTCCGCTGGACGACGTCGACGATGAGATCGGCGGGGAGGTTGTCTACTACGAAGTACCCCAGATCTTCTAGCACGTTCGAGGCGTGGGAACGTCCTGCGCCGGACATCCCGGTGATGACGACGACGTGAGGCTCGGATCGGACTGATTCATCCATGAAGGCTCTCCCAAAGTGTCAACGCCACACTATCGGGAAGCACCTCGGCAAGTTCCGCTTTCGAAGCATCGCGGATCTGCTTGAGCGACCCGAACTGCCGAATGAGTGCCTTCTTTCTCGCCGGTCCAATGCCGGGGGCGGCATCGAGAACAGAGTCGATCATCTTCTTGCCCCGGACCTTCCGGTGGTACGTGATCGCGAAGCGGTGGGCTTCGTCGCGAACCCGTTGCAGGAGGTACAGCGACTCCCGTCCCTTGGGGATCTGGATCGGTTCCTCCCGGTCTGGGACATATACCTCCTCGAGTCGCTTGGCAAGGCCGACCGCCGGTATGTCCAGATCCAGCTCAGCCAACACAGCGACGGCGCGGCTGAGCTGCCCCGCTCCCCCGTCAACTACGATCAGCGACGGCGGATACGCGAATCGGCCCCGCTGATCGACCGGCAGGTCGCGTTCGACGAGGTACGCGGTGAGTCGGCGACGAATGACCTCCTCCATTGCGGCGAAGTCGTCCTGGCCGGCGACCGTTCTGATCTTGAATCGCCGGTAGTCGCTCTTCTTTGGGAGTCCGTCCTCGAAGACAACCATCGAGGCGACTGTGCTGGTTCCCTGGATGGTCGAGATGTCGTAGCACTCGATGCGGAGAGGCGGGTTGGGGAGGTCCAACGCCGACTGGATGTCGTTCAGGGCGCGGGCGCGAGCGTTGTGGTCACTGTGTCGTTTCAGACGGTGCCGGTTGAATTCCTGGGCGGCGTTGTCCGCAGCAGTCTCGAGGACCCTCCGCTTCGCCCCGCGAACGGGCACTCGCAGCGACACCGCACTCCCGCGCCGCTCGGAGAGCCACGCTGCTCGGACGTCGGCATCGTCCGGCAGCGCCTGGACGAGGACCTCTCGTGGGGGACGCTCGGATCCGTACAGAGCGGTGAGGAGAATACCTATGAGCGAAGGGGTGTCGACCTCCTCGACACGGTCGACCACCGCTGCCTTGCGGCCCGTGATCCGGCCGCGCCGCACGTGGAGGACCACCAGCGCCGCCTCCAACTCGTCCTCGGCCACGGCAACGACATCGAAGTCGTCCGGCCGGTCGGTGACCAACTCCTGACGCTCCGTCGCACTCGCAACCGCATTGAGCTGGTCGCGAATTCGCGCCGCCACTTCGTACTCCTGAGCATTGGCCGCCGCCTCCATGTCCGCCCTGAGCCGCTCGGTGACCGCGGCGGATTCCCCATCGAAGAACGATGCCATGCCGTCGACGAGGTCTTGGTAGCGGTCGGCGTCGATCTCGCCAACACACGGCCCTGCACACTTCTCGATGTGGAACAACAGGCAGGGACGTCCCATCGTTTCGTGCCGTCGAAACTTCGCGTCGGTGCATGTGCGGATCGGGAACGTCCTCAGCATGAGGTCGAGTGTCTGGCGAATCGCATAGGCGTGCGCATATGGCCCGAAGTACCGCGTACCCTTTCGCCGTTTGCCGCGCACAACCATCGCTCGCGGCCATTCCTGCGAGACCGTGAGCGCGAGATAGGGGAAACTCTTGTCATCTCGCAGCCGGATGTTGAACCGGGGCTGGTGCTCCTGTACCAGTGAGAACTCGGTCATGATCGCAGCCACTTCGGACGGCGTCACGATCCACTCGACACCTGCGGCAGCGTCAACCATCATCGCCGTCTTTCCGCGGACGTCGGAACCGAAGTAGTTGGCGAGGCGCTTCCTCAGCGACTTTGCCTTGCCCACATAGAGGACGGCCCCATGTTCGTCACGGAACAGGTAGACGCCGGGAGCATCAGGAATCTCGGATGAGGGCGGGCGGCGGAACATCGGCCCTGATGGTATCCCGCCCCATCGTCCGACAGACCATCATTCAATCCGCCGCCCCGTCGTTGCCAGCGGACACCGGCGGCTGGTGATCTTTCGGTCTGCGAGCCTCCAAGAGCCGGTACTCCCACACCGCGACGGTTCCGAACGCCAGCACCGTGAGGATCAGGCCGACGTTCTCCGATGCGGTACGGCCGAACTGCAGCACCACCGACCGCTCGGTTGGCACTACAACCATGAGGGAGGGGGCAGCGCGAAACGGACCATCTGCGCCTTCCGCCTTCCAGTTGGGGAAGTAGGAGACCTTCACCAGGTGAGGCACCCCGATCGCCGTGGTATCAAACGAGATCCGGTCATCCTCGATGAGGATATCGGTGACCGCATCAGCCCCGAAGCCGTACGACGGGGCGGGCACACGCAACCGTTCATCGACGGAGTCGACCCGCACCCAACGGTCTGGCCCCGAGGCGACAAGCCAATGATCGAGGTTGTCGACGTCGTCGTACCATTCCAACGCAGCATCGGAGAAGTCGGTTGCCCCGTCCCAGACCGTCGGCTCGACGGTGGCGACGTCAATCGACTGTGACGGAGGAAGCGCAAAAACGGTCCATGGAGGGGCATCGGCGACGAACTCGAGGCCATAGTCGAAGGCACTCCCCGTAGCTTCTTCGGTGAAGCTGACGTAGTAGGAGACGTCGAAGAGCGCTAGGTGCGACGTGGCGCGGGCGAAATCCATCGGGCGGTAGCGCAAACCCGGAATCCGCGTTGACGGGTCTCGGCTGGTTTCGCTCTCGTTGATGAGATTGAACGGTGTTGTCAGCGACGACTCGTAGTACAGACCCTGCATCGAGGGGTGTTCGGGGCTCCAGTAGGGGAAGAGGGACAGGGCCAGCGGCGTTCCGTACACCCCGATTGCAGTGTTCCACTCCCACGCGACCCTCCCGGGAGGAAGAGCGTCGACGGTCTTCATGAGTCCCTCATAGGCGGGATAGCCGTCTCTGCCCTCGTAGCCCGAGTACGAGCGCTCGACCCAGATCGGGACCACCGAGATCGAAAGCACCGCCACCACCATCACGGTGGCCGCAGCGGCGGAAGCCATCAGCGCCACCCCGTCAACACGCGCTCGGATTCGTCGACCGACGGCCACGACACATCGCCCGATTCCGATGCCACCGAGCACAAACACCCCGTAGTACCAGAACGGCAGGAATCTGCCGTTGTGCATGATCGACAGCCCGAGCAGCGGAAGCAGGTAGTAGGCAGCGAGGGGAATCACGGCGAGCCCGATGATGGGAGCTATCCGATCGTCCCTTCTCAGCGACCATATCAATCCGACCGCGGCGAACGGCAGGATCGGAACGAGGTCGAGCGGCAGGGGTGAATCCGGCCCGATCACGTCGGTGACGGCCGACCAGTTCGAGTCCGGTGACATGCCTTGCAGGATCAAGACCACGAACGGAACCGCCCAGAATCCCACCAGGCCGAACCCGAGAAGCCAGGAAACGAAGACGACCCCTCGCCGCGACTTCTGAAGCATGAGCAGGCCGGAAACCGCCACCCCGACCACGACCGAGACGATGTGTGACGCCGCGACGAGCGCCAATACAACACCCGGCCACGGCTCAATACGCCTCCGGATCTGTGCGTCCCTGACAATGATCCCGATGTAGACGGCAAGGAGCGCGAGCGACCACGAGAAGGAGAACTCGCCGAGGATCACCGACTTGATGTTTCCACCGAGGATCCCAAAGCTCTCCATGAACACGAACATCCCGCCCGTAACCGCAGCGAGTCCGGCGACGATCCGTTCGAATCCGATCCATCGCACCATGAAGTAGGTAGCTGCGGGGAGGGCGATCAGACCGGCGGCATGCACCATCTTGAAAGCGACTCCGTAGGGCAACACCGTGTCCAGCAGCACGATCGAGAGCATCGGGAGCGGGAAATACAGGTAGAGCACCGGGAACCCGGCGAACCATGCGTTGCTCCAGCCGAGTGGCCAACCCACCCGGAATCCCATCTCTTCGATGATGCGGGGAAGGAGCACGTGTGCCCCGGTATCACCGGCCGTCGGCGTACTCACCCGCAGCATCTCGGGGAATTGGATCGACGCGCCCGAACCGTCCGCCCCCACGTGGATGAAACCCATCATGAAGAACAGAATGAGCAGTGTGGGGGCGGCGACGAGGAAGGCCGTGAACGCCCGATGCCCAAGAGTCGGGACGCCCCCCGGCGGGGACGGTGGTTTCGACTTCGGACGAGGTGGGCCTTCCAACATCGCGTCCGATGGTATCGGCCCGGAGGCGATCGGCACTCGACTACGCCGCCGACGTCCTTCGGTGAAGGATCGAGTCAAGGGCACTCCCGCTGAGGTACACGGCACGCTCCCGCAGAAGCCGCACGTCACCCTCGCGCATCCACGGAGGCGGGCGATCGTACACGTCGACCTCCGGCACGAGCTCGGCGATCTCGGTAGTTGAGCGAGCCCTGATGTAGCCCCAGACCCGTCCGGTACCGTATTCGAATGCGACCAGATGATCCGTCATGGGGACACTCCGTATGCACTAGCCAGGTGATCGCTATCGGCACATCTCCGCCGCGCCTTGAATCATCGGCGCCAACGCACCCCGAGAAAACGCGGTATCGCCTCTTGCCCGGCGTAGGAGGGTTCTCGCTCGATTGCGGCTGAACCGAGCGGTGCCTCGATCATCTCCACGAGGTGCCACCCTGCCCGCGCCGCGGAGGTCAAGATGTCGCCGATGGACCGGTGATACATCCTGACACTCTCACGACCCGCAGGCACCAGGCTGGTTCCGCGCTCGAGGTATTGACCCCATCGCCAGAACACGTCGAGGTCGGGATCCATGAACGGACCGGATCCCGGAGCGGTGAATGCCGGGTGATTGATGATGACCACGAGCGAACCGGCGGGCGCCACGACCCGGCCGACCTCGGCGAAGAGTCGGTCTATGTTCTCGACGAGATCGAAAACGAATACGGAGAACGCCGCGCCGAGTGTTTCGTCCCGCAGCCAGGCCAACGAAGGCAGCTCGCACAGCGCCACGGTGTGGCTAGCCGCGGCGTCGGCCAAGAGGGCACCGGATCGATCACAGCCGATGGCTTTCCCCACGCCACGATCGAGCCATCGCAGCCACTGACCATCTCCGCAACCGAGGTCGAGGATCGGCGCCGCCGTCGCCTCCATGAGCCGTCCTAGCATCGGGGCGACATCCTCCCGATACACGGGGTCGTCCGCGGCTTCGCCGCGCCACCAGTCGGCGATGACGTCCCAGTCACTGACCGGAGTGCCCATCGCGTCCTCACCCACCGGCTGCTCGCCGTGAATCGGGTCGATCTCCATCAGCGACGGCGCGATCCGCTGCCCACCGGGTGGGCCAGAACATCCCGAAGGAAGGCACCGGTGTGCGACTCGGCGATAAGGGCAACGTCCTCCGGGGTTCCTGCGGCGACAACGAGCCCTCCTCCGTCGCCTCCGCCTGGGCCGAGATCGATCACCCAGTCTGCTGTCTTGACGACGTCGAGATTGTGTTCGATGACGACCACCGTGTTGCCCCCGTCAACCAGTCGCTCGAGAACCCCGAGCAGCTTGCGGATGTCCTCGAAATGCAGGCCGGTTGTGGGTTCATCGAGGATGTAGATCGTTCGACCCGTCGACCGCTTCGCCAGTTCGGCTGCGAGCTTCACGCGCTGCGCCTCGCCGCCCGACAGGGTGGGAGCCGGTTGCCCGAGGCGGATGTAGCCAAGCCCGACGTCGTACAGGGTCCCGAGAATGCGGGCGATCCGAGGCTGATTCTCGAAGAAGTGAAGCGCCTCCTCAATCGACATCTCCAGCACATCGGCAATCGAGTGACCCTTGAAGGTGACTTCGAGCGTGTCCCGGTTGTAGCGGCGTCCTTTGCACGTGTCGCACGGGATGTAGACGTCGGGTAGGAAGTGCATCTCGATCTTGAGCGTTCCGTCGCCCTTGCAGGTCTCACAACGCCCGCCCGATACGTTGAACGAGAACCGACCGGGTTTGTACCCGCGCATCTTCGCGTCGGGCGTCGCCGCGAACAGCTGCCGGATGGCGTCGAAAGCTTTGGTGTAGGTGACCGGGTTTGACCGCGGTGTGCGCCCGATCGGTGATTGGTCGATGTTGATGACCTTGTCGATGTGCTCGATGCCCTCGAGGGCGCGGTGTTTGCCGGGGATCCGTTTCGCACCGTGGAGGTCGGCGTGGAGTGCCTTCGAGAGGATCTCCTGAATGAGGGATGATTTCCCGCTGCCCGACACACCGGTCACGGCGATGAACCGGCCGAGCGGGAACTCAACATCGATGTTCTGCAGGTTGTTCTCGCGGGCGCCTCGGACCACGAGCGAGGCTCCGGAACCCGCTCGCCGCTCTTCCGGGACAATGATGGAGCGCCGCCCTGCGAGGTAATCCCCCGTCAGGGAGGACTGCTCACGCTCGATGTCTGCAAGCGAACCCTCGGCAACGATCTTCCCGCCGTGCTCGCCGGCGCCGGGGCCGATGTCGACGATGTGGTCGGCAACGCGGATCGTCTCTTCGTCATGCTCCACGACGATCAACGTGTTGCCGAGGTCGCGGAGTCGCACGAGGGTTTCGATCAGTCGCTGGTTGTCACGCTGGTGCAGGCCGATCGACGGTTCGTCGAGGATGTACAGAACCCCCACCAGGCCGGAACCGATCTGGGTCGCCAGCCGAATACGCTGCGCCTCACCGCCTGCGAGGGTGGCGGCGGAACGCATGAGCGTCAGATAGTCGAGGCCGACGTTGAGAAGGAAGTCGAGCCGGGCCCGGATCTCCTTGATGACCCGTCCGGCAATCTGCTCGTCTCGGTCTGACAGTTCGAGGTCGGCAAGGGCAGCGGAGGCCCCGGCGAGTGAGAGGCCTGAGAGTTCAGCGATCGAGAGCCCGCCGACGGATACGGCAAGCGAGATCGGGTTCAGCCGGCCGCCGTGGCACGATCGGCACGGCACTTCGCGCATGAACTGCTGATAACTCTCGCGCACGGCGTCGCTTTCGGAATCTGCGTAGCGCCGTTCGAGCCATGGCAACGCACCCTCGAAGTTCGTGTCATACCGGCGTGTGCGGCCGAAACGGTTCTCGTAGGTGACGGTGTAGGCGCGATCGCTGTTGCCCTCCATCAGGAGCGTTTGGTGTTCTGCCGACAGTTCTCGATATGGCCGGTCCATGTCGATTCCCTCTGCCGCCGCCACGGCCGACAGGAGCCGCTGGTAGTAGGTCATCCGGTGCCGGCCCCGCCACGGGGCGATCGCTCCGTCGAAGAGGCTTCGGTCCGGCTGTGGGACGATGAGGGCAGGGTCGATCTGGAATCTCGTGCCGATTCCGGAGCACTCCTGGCAGGCGCCGTACGGGCTGTTGAACGAGAAGTTCCTCGGCTGGAGTTCGTCGAAAGACAATCCGCACACCGGGCAGGCGAAGTGCTGGCTGAATGAGAGTGTCGGGCCGTCCTCGATGGCGACGTGCGCGATGCCGTCCGCGAGCCTGAGAGCGGTCTCGAGTGAGTCGGAGAGGCGGCGCTCGATGCCGTCCTTCCTGACGAGCCGATCGACCACCACCTCGATTGTGTGCTGAAAGTACCGATCGAGGGTGATGTCGTCGGTTAGGTCCCGGACCTCACCGTCGATCCTGGCTCGGCTGAAGCCCTCGAGAGCGAGGTCTTTGAGCAACTGCTCGTACTCACCCTTGCGGCCTCGAATCACCGGAGCGAGGATCTGGAATCGTGTGCCCTCGTCCATCTCGAGGATGCGATCGACGATCTGCTGCGGCGTCTGGCGCGCGACCGGCGAACCGTCGTTGGGACAGTGCGGTACACCAACCCGGGCGTAGAGCAGACGGAGGTAGTCGTGGATCTCGGTGACGGTGCCGACGGTTGATCGTGGATTCCGGCTGGCGGTCTTCTGATCGATCGAGATGGCAGGCGACAGTCCCTCGATGAAGTCAACGTCCGGTTTGTCCATCTGCCCGAGGAATTGCCGTGCGTACGCCGACAGGCTCTCAACGTACCGGCGCTGACCTTCGGCGTAGATCGTGTCGAAAGCAAGTGATGACTTGCCGGATCCCGAAAGACCGGTGAACACAATCAGCTTTTCCCGCGGCAACTCGAGGTGGAGGTCCTTCAGGTTGTGCTCGCGGGCACCGCTGATGTGAATCGTTTCGCTCGCCATCGTCTTCTTTCCTCAACTCGGTAGCCGTAGTGAAGTCGTTCGCCGGCGCTACACGCCGGGCGACGAGACACTTCAAAAACCGGGCTCAGCTGCTGCGGCTCGAGCACCACGTCGACAACGGCTCTCAGCTCATCTGCGGCCCCTTCGACATCCGAGAGGTCGGCGAACTTCATGTAGCGGGCCGTATTGCCACCGCCTTCGAGCCGGGCATGTTCTCCGGGGATCGAGGCGCCGGTGTGGAACATGAGGCTCACGTGCGCCTTTGTCCGCGGATTGATGCTCGCCATGTTCCCCTTGTACATGAACGTCGGACTCTTCCACTTTGTGGCCTCGGTCATCCGGTCATCGGCCAGGATCAGCTCACGGACGCGCAGCACCGCGTCCTTCTGTGGGTTGTCGTAGTCGGCGAACCAAGCGTCAACCTCTGGATTGGCGTTCATCTGCCGAGCGTACCGGCGCCGAGGCGCGCGTGTCTATGAAAAGCGGCTTCCGGGGCAACACCCGCCTCGATCGGGTTATCCCTCGCCGTCAACCAGCTCTCTGAGTTCCCGTTTCAGATCGTCGACTTCGTCGCGGAGGCGCGCCGCATACTCGAATCGGAGCTCCGATGCCGCCTCGTGCATCTCCTCCTCGAGACTCTGTATGAGCCGGCGAAGATCGTCGAGCGTCAGGTCGAGTGGCTCGCGGCGGCGAAGTTCACGTGCTCTGCGGTCGCCTTGGGGAGCGTCGCTGCGCTGGATCAACTCGAGAATGTCGGAGACCTTCTTCCGAATCGTCTGCGGGTCGATCCCGTTTTGCTCGTTGTATTCGAGTTGGAGAATGCGTCGGCGATTAGTCTCGTTCAGCGCTCGCTGCATCGAGTCGGTCACCGCGTCGGCGTACATCACGACGGCACCGTCGACATTGCGGGCCGCCCTGCCAATCGTCTGCACAAGGCTCGTCTCAGATCGGAGGAACCCTTCCTTGTCGGCGTCGAGAATCGCTACCAGCGAGACCTCGGGGAGATCCAGCCCCTCTCGGAGCAGGTTGATCCCGATGAGAACGTCGTACTCGCCCATGCGGAGGTCGCGCAGGATCTGTACGCGCTCGAGCGTATCGATATCGCTGTGCAGGTACCGGGCTCGCACCCCGAGTTCGAGGAGATAGTCCGAGAGGTCCTCCGCCATCTTCTTCGTCAGGGTGGTCACGAGAACGCGCTGGTCGACCTCGGCCCGGACCCGGATCTCCTCAACGAGATCGTCGATCTGGCCCTTCGTCGGGCGCACCAGCACTTCCGGATCGACGAGTCCCGTCGGACGAATCACCTGTTCGACAATCTGCGCGGACTCCCGCAACTCCCACGCGCTGGGTGTCGCCGAGAGCAGGATCGCCGTTTCCGTGCGCTCGTACCACTCCTCGAATGTGAGGGGCCGGTTGTCCATCGCGGACGGCAGGCGGAAGCCGTGGTCGACGAGGACATCCTTCCGCGAACGATCGCCGGCGTATTGCCCGTGTATCTGCGGCACCGCAACATGGCTCTCATCGATCACGGTGAGGTAGTCGTCGGGGAAGTAGTCGAGCAACGTGTACGGAGGTTCCCCCGGTTCCCGCCCATCCAGATATCGCGAGTAGTTCTCGATTCCGGAGCAGAATCCGACCTCGCGCATCATTTCCATGTCGTACGAGGTGCGCATCCTCAGGCGCTGCGCCTCGAGGAGTTTCCCGCCGTCCTCGAGATCCTGGAGACGCTCGTGGAGCTCCGTCTCAATCCCTGCCAGGGCTCGTAGCATGCGCTCCTGAGAGGTGACGTAGTGGCTGGCCGGGTACACCCACAGCTCGTTCTGCTCGTCGATCACTTCGCCGGTGAGTGGATTCATCTGCAGAATCCGTTCCACCTCATCGCCCCAGTACTCGACGCGATACACCGTCTCCTCATACGATGGAAAGACCTCGAGTGTGTCGCCCTTCACCCGAAACTTGCCTCGTATGAGGTTGATCTCGTTTCGCTCGTATTGGATATCGACGAGGCGCCGAATGGCCTCATCGAGCGGGAACTCCACACCACGAACGAGACGGAGGAGTTGACCCTCGTATTGCTCTGGTGATCCAAGGCCGTAGATCGCCGAGACCGAGGCCACGATGATCACATCACGCCGCGTGAGCAACGCAGCAGTGGCCGAATGCCGCAACCGGTCGATCTCGTCGTTGACCGTCGACTCCTTTTCGATGTACGTGTCCGTCTGCGCGATGTACGCCTCCGGCTGGTAGTAGTCGTAGTACGACACGAAATACTCAACCCGGTTCTCCGGGAAGAACTGACGAAACTCGTTGGCGAGCTGCGCTGCAAGCGCCTTGTTCGGCGCGAGGATCAGTGTTGGCTTCTGCAGTTGCTCGATGGTCCATGCGATGGTTGCCGACTTCCCCGACCCCGTGATTCCGAGCAGCGTCTGGAATCGATCACCGCGCTTGACTCCGTCGACGAGTTGGGCGATCGCCACCGGCTGGTCACCGGCAGGAGAAAAGTCGGAATGCACCCGGAAGGGCGTCATCTCGCTCATCCGGTCCGCAGCTCCGTCCAGAGTTCCTCGACGCCCACGGCCAGTTCTTCCGGCGTGCCGTTGTTGTCCAGTATCCGATCTGCCCACGCCAGCCACTCACATCGCTCGGGTTGATGGTCCATCCGCCTCCGAACGCTCTGCTCATCGAGTCCGCGGTCGACGGCGCGGCGAACGCACCGATCGGGTGCCGCGTCGACATAGACGGCTGTCCAATCGCCGGGAATGTCGAGAATGAGGGGGACCTCGACGACGAGATCGGCAGCGTCACGTGCAATTGCGGTGATCCGCAGGATGATTGCCGGATGTGTCATCGCTTCGAGCTCGCGGAGTTGTTCGCTGCTCCCGAAGACAACACGCCCGAGTGCGGCTCGGTCGATCCCGGAATCGGTCATCACACTCGGCCAGCGCAGCCTCACCCGCTCGTGCGCCTCTCCTCCGGGGTTGATGACCGCGTGGCCGAGCCTGTCGGCATCCACAACAACGGCTCCGAGCGCCGCGAATCGGCGCCCCGCCAGCGACTTGCCGCACCCGATGCCCCCGCCGAGGAGTACCCGCATCGGCTCCCCCGAGTGTCTAGATGCGCGCATCACAAGACTGTACCCTTGCAGCGTGCGTGACTCGTGGGAGATTCGATTCGAGTGGATCCAGACCGTCCTGGTGTGGGTCGCGC
Source organism: uncultured actinomycete (assembly GCA_942491345.1). Lineage (GTDB taxonomy): Bacteria > Actinomycetota > Acidimicrobiia > Spongiisociales > UBA5794 > JAHEEL01. The sequence goes on along the minus strand of CALOAN010000048.1, from coordinate 203,844 downwards.
TCGTTGTGGGAGTCGGTCTCTCCATCCTCGAAACAGGGGTTGACCCCGAGACGGTGGCAGCCTCTGTCGCCGTCACTGCCTACACGATTGGCATGCAGGCGATCCCCTATCGGCACAAGCAGCTGCCACTTGTTTCCACGCTCCTCGCGTTCCTTGGCGTTGCTACGGCCCTCCTCGCGATCGGACTGACTGGCGGCGTTGAGAGTCCCTACCTCCTCTTCCTTGCGGTGCCGATCTTCTTCGCGTCGGCATTTCACGGCATGCGACTCGGAGGCGTCACGACACTCGCCGCGATCGTCGGGCTGATTGGCGTTGCCGCCTCGTCTGGCGAGGATCTTCTGTCACCGCCGCTTCCGGCCATCGTCGCGTTCTACGCCCTCCTCGGGATCACGTTCGGCCAGGCACACCGGATTCTGATCGAGGAGCCACGGTCTGGATCGGCTTCAACCCAATATGGCCGGCTTGCAGCGGCTCACCAACTCTTGTCTGAGCTCGCCCAATTGGCCAGCTCGGCCGAGTTGAACCCAATCACCATCGGGCGTAGTGCGCTTCGAGACCTCGCGGTCAACGTTCCCTACGCGGCGGGCACCATCGCCATCTTCGACCAGGACGACCAGATCGTCGTCGCAACCAGAGGACAGCCGCCCCCCGGCACTGCTGCCGTCGACTACGGGATTGAGCTCGAGGGTGAGGACATCGGCGTTCTCCGGCTCTGGCCGATCCCCGGAGCCAGCATCGATATCGATTCGCCCGAGCTTCAGCGTTCGCTCCAAATGGTCGGCCTCGCGTTCGACAATGTGCTGCTGCTCCAGTCAATTGCACGCCGCGCGGTGCGGGAGGAACGTATTCGCCTGGCGCGGGACCTCCACGACGAGATTGGTCCGTCGCTTGTCTCGATTGGACTCGGGCTGGACGTCCTGATCCAGGAGGACGGAATCGAGCCGGCCACCAAGAAGCGGGCCACCGACATGCGAGCGACCATTACCGAGCTTGTCGACCAAGTACGGACAACGGTTGCGGATCTTCGGCCGGCGGAGGTCGCCAGCCTGATCGAGAATGCGGAGATGGTGGCAGCGGATTCGCCTGCGGACGGTCCCTCGATTGTGATATCCATCGACGAGATGGAGCCCCCCGACACCTTTGTTGGGACCCAGGTTGTCGCCATCATGACCGAGGCTGTCCGCAACGCTGTCGAACACTCTGGTGGAACCGTCGTCACGGTTGAGGGGAAGTCGGAGGAGTCAGGCGGGTGGTTGCGGATCACCGACAACGGCCGGGGGATTTCGCGGCGTGCTCCGCGCACGCACCACTATGGGCTTGTGGGCATGCAGGAACGTGCCGATGAGATAGGGGCCAGCTTTGAGGTCGATTCATCACGCAGCAGAGGGACAAAGATCGAGGTGAGGTGGGGAGAGTCATGACCGCACCAATCAGGGTTGTGATCGCCGACGATCACGTTCTTCTCCTCGATGGAATGCACCGGGCACTGGATTCACTACCCGACATGGGTGTCATCGCCACAGCGACCGATGGGCAGGGGCTGGCTCGCGTGCTTGGCCAGACACGTCCCGACGTGCTCCTCGTGGATATCGAAATGCCGCACGGAACCGGCCTTGATGTGCTCCAATCGCTCGACGATCCGCCACCAACGCTCGTTGTCACGATGCACACCGAAGACAGATACCGGAAGAGGGCAATCGAGGCCGGAGCTTCGGGATTCCTCTCAAAAGCGACACCGCTCCCCGAATTGGCCGCAGCAATCCGCGCCGTCCATGACGGAGTGAACCTCTGCGCTGTTGATGATCTCGCCGCAGTACTTGCCCCGTACCAGGAAGCAACACTCTCCCCGGGAGCGGAATCGCTCACGGCACGGGAACGCGAGATTCTCGCACTCTTGGCACGAGGGATCTCGCAGACCGATGCCCTCTCTGAAGAGTTGTACATCTCGCACAAGACGGTGAAGAACCACCTCGCAAGCATCTACGCCAAGCTGCATGTGTCCGACCGGGCTCAGGCTGCGGTGGAAGCCATCCGTTTGGGCCTCAACGGTCGCTGACCGCAGACGCGAACGGACGCATAGGCCCATCGACCTATTTCCCCCAAATGGTGCGCTCGGCCTACAGACGCGGCGACCGCGTGCCGATACAGTCAGCAATGGATCATCCCCACTACGGAGGTAAAACATGCTTCGTCTAGTAACGGCCTTCCAAAGCCGGTTTGTCAAGAATGAGGAGGGAGCCGGCATGGTGGAGTACGCCCTGCTCGTCGCCCTCATCGGCATTCTGCTCATCGCAGCGATTGGCCTGCTCACCGGCGCAATCGACGGCGTCTTCACGAGCGCATCCGACACGCTGGATAACGCCACCACCTAGCACTATCCACCCTAACGTTGAGAGGGGTTCGGCCGTATGGCCGGACCCCTCTTCGCGCCTCACGGCGCTCGGCCCGCCGCACGTTGCAGCAGTCCGGCTTGCTGATACGTAGACGCCAGCGCCGTCAGCTCCAGCCGGCACCACGCCCAGCACCGGGACGGCCCGCCAACTGAGCCAGGACGCGCAGCCGAGTCAACGGACTCGGCGATGTGCTGGTCGATCGCGACACCTCCCGCACCTCGGGCCCGCCATCAACGCTCCCGCGTGGGGCCGGGCGAGTTGCGTGGCTGTCGCCGACCGGTGTGTCTTCAACCTCGATTCCTGATCGAACACCCGTTGCCGGGTGGTCACTCACGAGGGTGCGCATCCCAGAGCGTCGGCCGGTCGAGATGAAGCCGGTTGTGCCCGTATCGGCCGTGGTCAGACCGGAGGTGGAGGCACGAGGCGTCCAAACGTTCGCGTTCGATGGCAGGGCGCAGCCAAATCGACCAGCGCCGGTTCGATGGCCGGTGACGAAGCGAGCGTATCTCGACTCGGACGGGCCGCCGACTCAGCTGCAACCAGATGGTCGGAGCGAGCCGTGGCGACCGGTGTCAGCCGAAGCTGCCCGAGTTGATCGAATCCATGATGTTGATCGCGGCAGGCCCGAGGATCACAACGAACAGGGCCGGGAAGATGAACAGCACGAGTGGGAAGACGAGCTTCACCGGGGCCTTGAATGCCCGCTCCTGAGCGCGCTGACGGCGCCGTATCCGCATCTCCTCCGCCTGAACCCTCAGCACGCGTGCGATCGAGACACCGAATTGGTCCGCTTGGATCAGGGCAAGGACGAACGTATTGAGGTCATCGACGTCGGTCCGTTCCGTGAGGTTCCGCAATGCATCGGTTCGACTGACGCCGACCCGTGTCTCTTGGAGCGTCCGAGAGAACTCCCGCGAGATCTCCCCCGGCACGTTCTGAACAACCCGCCCCAACGCCGAATCGAAACCCAGCCCGGCCTCAACCGAGATCACGAGCAGGTCGATGACGTCGGGGAGCTCCTTCTCCATAGCCTTGCGCCGCTTGTCGATGCGGCTGTTGAGCATTGCAACCGGACCGAAGAATCCGATGAACGCACACACGCCGAAGACGACGATCCGCATCGTCGCGCCGTCGACCAAGGACTGAACCAACAGCCACATGAAGAACGAGGCGACAACGGAGACGATCCGCACCGCCGCCCACGTGTTGCCGTCCATGCGATCAGCCCAACCAGCGAGGATGAGCTTGTGCTGCGCATTGCCGACCCAGCCGGTCGGCGTGAATCGAATGACGGTTCGACCGATGCCCTGGACCATCGGGGCCAGCGCTCGCTCGGAGAAGCTGCCGTCGAGCACCTCATCTCTCGTTCTCAGCGCCGAGAGACGGTTTCCGGAGTTCTGGCGCGCTGCCACGACGCCGTTCCCGACGTAGAACACGAGTGCACCGACCAACAGACCAACTGCGACTACGGCGAACAGCATTGCATTCTCCTAAACATCGATGCTCACGATCTTCATCATCCAGAAGATCCCTGCCCCCATGAGTATGACTCCGCCTGCCGAGAGCGCGAGCCCAATGGGCGTGCTCCACAACGGGACGATGTAGTCGGGGTTCATGACCCAGATTGCGACGATCACACCGACCGGCATGAGTGCCATGATCCAGGCCGAGATTCGGCCTTCGGCGGTGAGCGCCTTCACCTCACGGCGAAAACGGTTCCGGTGCATCATCGTCTCTGCAGTGGACTGCAGCACTTCGGCAAGGTTGCCTCCGACCTCGCGCTGGATGGCGATCGCAATCACTGCCCATTCGAAGTCCTTTGACTCCATGCGCGTCGCTATGTCGTTGAGGGCATCAATGAGAGGACGCCCAAGTCGAATCTCCGTCATGGCGCGACCGAACTCACGGCGTGTCGGCTCTGGCGCCTCTTGCGCTGCCGCTTCGATCGCCTGCATGACCGAATACCCGGCTCGCAGAGACGTTGAGAGCAGGTTCAGCGTGTCCGGCAGCTGCATGTCGAACTTCTTCTTCTGCTTCGATGCCACGTGACTCACGTACAACGACGCGAACACGACCACAACAGCGCCGGCAACTCCAGCGAAGACGAACGACTTCGTCGCGAGCCCGGTGATGAGCCCCACGATGATTGCGATGCCGAATACGGCCATGACAGCCTCGCCCGGCCGAATTGGTATGTTTGCCTGCTCGAGGGCGTTCTCGACGGCGGTGGTGTTCCCCCGCTTCGCCACCATCTCGTCGGCTGAAGCCGCTGCGCGCCTCATGAATCCGAAGCGGCCGAAGAAACCGGACGCTTTTTGCCCCTTGGAGCCATACGAGCCGAGACGACCCGCAATCCCGGTGTCACGGGTATTCCGCCCGCCGCCAAAGAGGACGACCAGCAGGAGGAACGTGCCGAGCGCTGCCGCAATTGCAGACAGCAGGATCAGCCAGCTCTTCGCACCTTGAGCGGCCATCACCGGTTCGGCTGCAGCAACGGGTGCCGCCGACATCGCCAACGTTGCCCCAACAACGGCCACGGTGAGTCTCGTTCGGGTTCTCATCGTGCTGCAAACGGTTCGGGGGCGAACAGATCCGGCGGAAGCTTGATCCCGAAGTTGTCCAGGTGCTCGCTGAATGCCGGACGGATCCCGGTCGCCTTCAGCCGGCCGAGATACTTGCCGCTCTCATCGACACCCATGCCGTAGTCGAACAGCATGATGTCCTGCAACGTGATGACGTCACCTTCCATGCCGACCACCTCGGTGACGTGCGTCACACGTCGAGTTCCGTCGCGAAGTCGGTGGACGTGAACGACGAGATCGATCGCCGAAGCGACCTGCTCTCGAATTGCCCGGATGGGGAGATCCATACCCGCCATCAGAACCATCGTCTCAATGCGTGCCAGTGTGTCACGTGGCGAGTTGGAGTGGACCGTTGTGAGCGAACCGTCGTGCCCAGTGTTCATCGCCTGGAGCATGTCGAGTGACTCACCGCCACGAACCTCACCAACGATGATTCGGTCGGGCCGCATACGCAGTGTGTTCTTCACCAAGTCGCGAATCTTGACCTCACCCTTGCCCTCGATGTTCGGCGGGCGCGACTCCATCGTGAGCACATGGATCTGGCTCAGCTGGAGCTCCGCCGCATCCTCGACGGTGACGATTCGCTCATCGTCCGGGATGAAGTTCGAGAGGACGTTCAGGAACGTCGTCTTGCCGGAACCGGTGGCACCGCTCACGATGATATTGAGACGGCCACGCACGCACCGCCGCAGCAGCCCGGCGACTTGATCATTGAGCGTGTCGTTCGCGATCAGGTCGTCGATGGTGAACGGATCGACGGCGAACTTACGGATGGTGAGGAAGGGACCACCGATGGCCAGCGGGTGAATCACCGCGTTGACGCGAGATCCGTCGGGAAGACGGGCGTCCACCATCGGGTTGGACTCATCGATCCGCCGTCCGACCTGGCCAACGATCTTCTCAATGATGCGTTCCAAGTGGGTCGCATCAACAAAACGAGTGTCGGTCCTGGTCAGCTGGCCGTGCCGCTCGACCCACACGGCGTGCGGACCGTTGACCATGACCTCGGTGACTTCCGGGTCCGCGAGGAACGGATCGATGGGCCCGTACCCCAGCACGTCGTCTGCGATCTCCTGGAGCAGACCAAGCCGATCGGTTCGCGTCAACGCGACCGATTGCTCTTGGTCGAGTGCCCATTCGAGCATCTCCATGACTCGGAGCTTGAGCTCCGCGTCACTCATCTGGCGGTCGTACAAGGTGGGTCCGAGCCCCTCGACGACCTTGAAGTGAAGCTTCCTCCGCAAGTCCTTGCGGGTCTCTTCGCGCTGGTTGTCGGACTGCGCGTCGGCTTCCTTTGCTGCTTTCACTCGATCAGCGAGACTCATTGGTGTCCTCCCAGTTCGACAACCGCTCACTGCGCATGATGACTACTTGAACCATTTGCGCTGTCCATCCGATACCGCTGCGTCCGGCGTCACTTCCGCATCGACCACGAGCATGGCGACGCCCCGAAGGTCCTTCGCCACTCGCGATCGCGGATACAGGGACACCGCAGGCTCGCCCTCGTTGACGGCTCGCGGCACGAGCTTGTCTGAGGAGATCGCGGCCTGCACTTCCAGTTCGAGCGATCGTTCGAGCTCGCCGATATCGAGACGCGCCTTCGAATTCACCCGATTCAGCACCAGCTTCATCCGCTCGAACGGATATTTGATGAGCTTGAGGGTGTCGAGGGCCAGCTTCGCGTTCTTGACGCTCGGCAGATCCATATCGACCACGAGCAGAACGTCGTCCGACCGCTCGAGGATCGAGAGGACAGGTTCGTCGAGGAAGGGTGCCGTGTCGACAATGATGTAGTCGAACATCCGCTTCAGCAGTCCAAGCACCCGGACGACCGCCTGCGTTGAGACTTCGTCCGCGAGCGAGGGCTCAAGGGGCGCCGCGAGGATCTTGAGCCCCGACGCGTGCGTCGTGAGAAGGCTCTCGAGCAGCTCTTCGTCGAGTTCGTCGAGCTCGCGTGACGCCTCAACAATCGTGTGCACTGGATCGACCTGCATCGCGATGCAGACGTCTCCGAACTGCAGGTCGGCGTCGACGACCACAACGCGGCTCGGGTCTCCCCACATCGCCAGCTGCAAGGCAACGTTGGCGGTGGTCATCGTCTTGCCGGCGCCGCCCTTCGGCGACATGACCGTGATGATCCGACCGATCCGCGTCTTGGCTTCCTTGAGGATCTCCCGCTGCGCCTGATCTTCGATGAGACCGAGCATCGCCTCCATCTTCGGGCGATCAACGGGGGCATCGACGACATCCTTGTACCCGATCCGCAGGGCAACCCGCAACACCGACATGTCGAGCGTCGAGGCGACGAGGACGATCGGGAGGTCAGGATCGACCTGCAGGAGTTGCCCCCCGTCGATCACACCAGACTCGGTTGCGTACGATGCATCGAGGACCGCCAGATCGACGTGGTCTTCTACCATCCGTCGCTGTGCGTCGGTCACGTTGCGTGCCGTGTAGACCTTGTGCCCGTTCAGGAAGCGCGAGGCGCCCTCGACGAACTTCTGGTCGCTCGACACGAGCATGACCGTGCGGTCTGCGCCGCTGCTAGTTCCCAGTGCCACCAAGAGCGGCCTCCACCTGTGCTTCGATCCGATCGATGAGCGTGAACAAGTCGTCGACGGTCACGCCTGCCGATTCGAATGGGGTGTACGGGACATCACTCGGCAGCAACGCCATCGCAACCGATGTGTACTGACGGGCGTATTCGATGATCTCAGCCTGTTCCGGCGTTACCTCCAGGACGATGATCTGAGTTCCAACCGGCGTGAGCCCGGTGCCCGTCCGGTTGGGCAGGGTGTCGTCACCGACGGCGATGACTTCGATGTCTTGGAGGATCGTCTGTGTGAAGTCGAGTTGGGTCGGGAACGTCCTGGCCAAGCTGGCAATCGGATCGTCTTCCTCGGTGACTACGACCGTTACCTCGCCACCATCGTCAGTTGTCCCCGTCGATGTTCTCGGCTGCGACGTCGACCCGCCACCGGTGAACGCATCTCCGAGCACAACCTCACGCAAGGTGGGGTCCTCGAGGAGTTGCAGGAAGCTGTTGATCTCGAGCGTCGCCGATGCCATCAGGTTGACGGAATCGCCGGGCCGGATGAAACCGCCCGCGGCACCGACATCGTCCGGTCGGATACCGACGGCAACCTTCCCCTGAGTGATCTCCTCGGAGAGACTGACGTCCTCGAAGACCGTGACCTCGACCCACTGGTCGGTCGTGATGACCTGTCCGGCGCTCACCGGTCCGGCAGCAACCTTCCCGGCGAGGGTGTTCGCCAGGTCACGCGGATTCTCGGGGCAACCGTAGACATTCGGGTCCTCACCCTCGTTTTCGGGTTTCGGTCCGGTGCAAAGAATGGTGGAACCTTCGAACACCACGTTCTCGCGAAGCGCAAGCGCCTCCTCGATGAACGGCTGTGCATCTTCGCCGGTTGTCTTCGGCTCGATGAGCTCCGTGGCTCGATACACCTGCACTTCGGCAATGTCGGCGCGGATGTCGCTCTCGACCGTCGTCAGGTATCGCCACACGGCGAACGCAGAAACGGCGGCAAGCGCTATTGCGATAACGAGAACAATGGTTCTACGTCCCATGTCAGCTGGCCCTCCCCAACAGTGATGTCATTCTGGCTACCCGGAGGGAGCGGACACCTACTGTGGAGATTTGACCGAAAGCCGACCCGGGCTGCAGCCGGAGACCAAGGGTTCTTGGGCTAGCTGCGGCCGATGCCCCGTTCTTTGAGTTCCTGAAGGATGGCCTCGAGCGAGGCATCCGCGTTGAATGAAGGCTCTGCTTCTGCTTCATCTTCACGCTGGAACTCCCTTCTACGGGGTTTGCTCGGCTGGCGGTCGCTCCACGTTGAGCGCTCCTCCCACTCGGGGAGTGCCTGCTTTATGGACAGGCTCACTCGTCGTCTGTCGGCATCGACCTCGGTGACCTTTACCCGAACTTGTTGCCCGATGGAAAGCTCCAACTCTGGACTCTCGACGTGATGCATTGCAATCTCCGACACATGAACGAGTCCTTCGACTCCTTCACCGACGGAAACGAACGCACCGAAGGGGACTGTTTTCGTGACTTCACCGTCGAGAACGTCGCCCGCGTCGCTCGCTTCGATGAACTGCTCCCATGGATCCTGCGTCGTCTGCCGGATCGACAGCGAGATGCGCTCCCGGTCGTAGTCGACCTCCAGGACGCGAACCGTGACACTGTCGCCCACGTTGACGACCTCGCCCGGATGGTTGACGTGCTGCCATGAGAGCTCTGACACGTGCACGAGCCCATCCATACCTCCGAGGTCCACGAACGCCCCGAAGTTCACGACCGAAGACACCACTCCGTCGCGTACATCACCCGGCTTCAGATCCGCAAGGAACGCATGGCGCTGCTCCGCTTGTTCCTCTTCGAGGTAGGCACGGCGAGACAGCACGACGTTGTTGCGGTTCCGATCGAGCTCGATGACCTTCGCCTCGATCGTCTCCCCGATGAAGGGCTGCAGGTCGCGCACGCGTCGCAAGTCGACGAGGGACGCAGGAAGGAAGCCGCGGAGCCCGATGTCGACGATGAGACCGCCCTTGACGACCTCGATCACCGGCCCGGCCACGGTGCCCCCCTCGTTCATGATTCGCTCGATGCGTCCCCATGCACGTTCGTACTGAGCCCGCTTCTTCGACAGCACCAGACGACCGTTGTCGTCCTCCTTCTGGAGGACCAGCGCCTCGATCTCTTCACCCACCGTGACGATCTCTGCGGGATTCGCCGTGTTGCGAATCGAGAGCTCCTTCGCAGGGATGACACCTTCGGACTTGTATCCGATGTCGACGAGGACTTCGTCCTGGTCGATCCGGACCACCGTTCCACCGACGATGTCCCCCTCTTTGAACTCGAACACGGTCTGCTCGATCGCCCGCGCGAAATCGTCGGCCGAAAGATCGTCCGGGAGGTCGGCAATCTCCTTCGGCGCCGTGATGGCCGGACGTTCTCCTCTCGGGGTCACCGCGGGCTGTGCCGTTGCCTCTTCTTCGAGGACTTCGACGGCTTCGACCGGCGCTACGGCAGCCGCTGGTTCTTCGGCCGCTATCGCCTCTCCGACTTCAAGAGCCGCTTCGGCGATGGTTTCCTCTTCGACCTCAGCCACCACCTCTTCGGCGGCGGCGGTCTCAACGACCTCCGTTGCTTCCTCGACGACGGCCTCGGTGGCGTCTGCGATGGGCGGTGCGTCCTCCGGAGCGTCCGCACGCTCCTCGCCGGTGTTGGCGAGATCGTTCTCGTTCGTGGTCATGGAAAGGGTTCGACTCCTGTGTACGTGGATCACCTCGATGCGCGCGAAAGGGACGCGGCTCGGGGCCGTTCGGAATGCTACAGCCAATTGCCCCCAAGAGGCAAGATGTCAGGCCTTGCAGTCGGCCAACGTTCGCCCTGATGCGACGTCGACCTTGAGCGGGACCCCGAGTTGTACAACTCCCTCCATCACGCCTTTGGTGACGGCTGCGACGTCATCGAGGTTTTCCACCGGCACTTCAATCACGAGCTCATCGTGGATCTGGAGGAGCATCTGAGCGTCGTACGGCCCGAGTTGGGGATCGAGTTCGATCATGGCTTTCTTGATCACGTCGGCGGCAGAACCCTGGATTGGGGCGTTCAGCGCCATCCGCTCTCCTGCCTGACGGTCGCGAAAGTTCGAGCTCGCCAGCTCGGGCAGGTATCGTCGACGGCCGAGGATCGTCGTGGTGTATCCATCTGATCTGGCGCCCTCAACCAGGCCTCTGAGGAAGTTGCGAACATCAGAGAACTGGGCAAAGTACGTGTCGATGTGCTGCTGAGCTTCTTCGCGCGGGATCCCAAGGCGTTGACCAAGACCGTAGGCCTCCATCCCGTAGAGCAGGCCGAAGTTGATCATCTTCGCCGTCCGCCGCTGGTCGGCGGTCACCATGTCCGGGTCGACACTGTTGATGCGCGCAGCTGTTGCAGCGTGAATATCGAGATTGTGCTCGAACGCGTCGACAAGTCCCGGGTCATTCGAGAGGTGGGCAAGGATGCGCAGTTCGATCTGCGAGTAGTCCGCCACCAGGAACACGTACCCCTCGTCCGCGATGAATGCCTCCCGGATCGCGCGGCCCTCCTCCGATCGAACCGGTATGTTCTGCAGGTTCGGTTGTTCCTGCGAGAGCCGGCCGGTCGCTGCTCCCATCTGATTGAACCTGCCCCGTATCCGGCCGTCCTCATCGACGAGCCGAAGCAACGCCTCGACGTAGGTTCCGCGCAGCTTCTCCAGCTCGCGGTACAGCAACAGGTGCGCGACGATCTCATGCTCGTCGCGCAGTTTCTCGAGGACCGACGCGTCCGTCGATGGCGCACCTTTCGGGGTCTTCTTCAGCACCGGGAGCTCAAGGCGATCGAACAAGACTTCGCGCAGTTGCAGCGTCGAGTTCACATTGAAGGGTCCGCCTGCTGCTTCGTGGATCAGCGTTTCGAGCTCCGCGAGACGTTCGCGCAGCCGGTCTCCCAGACCCGCCAGGAACGGCTCGTCGACACCGACGCCGGCTACCTCCATCCGCGCCAGAATCGGTATCAGAGGAAGCTCCACATCCTCGTAGAGGCCGGTTGCGCCCCGCGCCGCCAGTTGTTCCGTCAACGGCTCGATCAGGCCCTCGACCGCAACGGCCCGTCGGGCAACCGCCTCGAGGTCAACGCCCCCTTCGAAGTCGAATGCGCCCTGTGATGCTTCATCAGACTCGGCCGCTCCCTCCACGGACAGACCGAGGTCGCGATATGCGAGATCGGCGAGATCGGGCACCCGCTGCGCCGGGTTCACGATCCACGCTGCCAGGGCGGTGTCGAACGATACGGGGGGTGGCTCCTGGCCGATCTCGATCAGGGCTCGCACGAACGCCTTGATGTCGTGGCCTGCGATCGACTCAGCGGTGCCGAGCGGGTCGAGGGCATCAACCGGTATGTGAACCGCCGGCGATCCCGCAACGACAACTCCGTCGAGCGCGCCACCGTCCCATATTGGTTCGATCGCGACCCGCCTCCCCGCGACCCTCTCTGTCACCCGGTCGGCACCGACCTCGGTGACAACCTCGATCTCGAATATTTCCGCAGTCCCGGCCTCAATGCCGCCAACCTCCGAGAGCCGATCCCACAACCCGCGGAAGGCCAGCGCGTCGAACACCGGTCGGATCCGCTCGCCGTCGAGATCGTCCATGACGAACTCATCGATCGCTGCCTCGATCGGCACATCACGCACCAGCTCCATGAGGCGCCGATTGAGGAGGACCTGGCCGGCGAAGGCCTCGAGATTCTCGCTCAGCTTCGGTGTTTGGTCGGCGGCCGCATCAACCACAGCTTCCGCACGTCCATACTTTGCGATGAGCTTGGCTGCGGTCTTCTCACCGACTCCCGGAACACCGGGGAGATTGTCCGACGTATCACCGCGGAGCGCCGCGTAGTCAACATACTGATCAGGGCCAACGCCGTAGCGCTCCGTGAGCCAGGCCTCATCGGCCCGCACGATCTCAGAAATGCCCCTGACGGTGTAGAGGACCGTGATGCCGGGTCCGATCAACTGGAAGGCGTCTCGATCGCCGGTGACCACCACAACGTCCCACCCCTCGGCCCGACCGCGCGTTGCGAGCGTCGCGATCACATCGTCGGCCTCGTACCCGGGGACCCGGATCTGCTCGATGTCCATCGCGTCCAGGACTTCGTCGATCAACGGGAGTTGGCTCGTGAACAGGTCCGGAGCCTTCTCACGTTGGGCCTTGTAATCGTCATATGCCTCGGTGCGAAACGTCGGACCACGTACATCCCATGCAACCGCAATCGCGTCCGGACGCTCGTCCTGAATGAGTTTGATCAGCATGGAGGTGAATCCAAAGACCGCGTTCGTCACGAGTCCGGATGAGGTGGCAAGGTCACTCGGCAACGCGTAGAACGCCCGGTAGGCGAGGCTGTGACCGTCGAGAAGAGCGAGCTTCGGCATCCACCGAGCGTAGTCCGTAGACCGTACTCCGTAGTCCGTGGTCGGCTACTCCACTACCGACACGCTGAGCTTGTCCAGCATCCGGTCTCGTTGGTGCTCGAGTCGTTCGCGTGCGGCACGCAGTGCACGCACGTGGCGTTCCATACGCGCTACGTCTCCTGCGGACTCTCGCGCGTCGGCCGCGTCGATCAGGCTCCCGCTCACGGCTGCATTGCGTCGAGCGTCGTCGTCAAGGTGTCCGAGCATGACCAGCTCTTCGAACGCCAGATACTCGTCGCGGCGCAGCGCCGCGATCTCGTCGTTGATTCGGAAGATTCGTTCTGCGCGTTGTCCCATATTTCACCACCACACTTGACCGACACCTCGCCACGGTTGTGATCTGCCGGTTCTCAGCCGCCGTGTTACTCCACGAGGCGAACCGGATTGCCTTCGATACGCGCCGACCAGGTCGTCGTGTCATTCGCGCCGCCGGGGTAGCCCACCTCGATCGTCCACCAGCAGCCTGGGCCGGACGTGATGTCGCAGTCGTAGGCGGTGTCGATCTGGATTCGAATCTGCATGTGGTGGTCGTTGAACGAGGTGCCGAAGCCGATATCACAGCCCATCGGACCTCCGGACCGTCCGTCGGTGGCACTCCAGGTGCATTGCGGAAGGGATCCGTCCGGCTGCCTGATGGTGACCCGGTTGTTGCCGGAATCCGGATCCCACAGCTCGATAACGAGCTCCTTACCAGCGTGGAGCGGCACAACCTCGGCGAGATCGAACGTCGCTTGGTTACCGGCGAAGTTGGCATAGATCGCCATGTCGCCGAGTCCGTAGACCTGCGCCTCGGAGCTACCCGATGTCGAGGTCCTCAGCGAGTAGCGGTTGAGACCGCGATCGTCGCTCATTCCAGGATCGTCAATGACCACCCTCAGCGGATAGATCCCGGGACCCTCGTCGACCGTGCACAGGGTGTCCCAGAGGTCGGCCCACGAGTTGAGGTGTGTGATCGCGGGATTGCTGAATGCTGCTTCGATATCGGTCCAGTCGAACCACCCATCGCCGTTCTGGTCATCATCCGGATCGGCCGTCCAAAGCTCCGCGCCGCTGTCCCAGCTTCCGATATTGTCGTCGCCATCGAAGTCGGCAAAGTTGTCCTCGGGCCCGAATGACACGCTGCACAGCAATGTGTTGTCCGCAGTGTTGAGCGGCGTCGGGTCCGGCGCGTAGAGCATGAACCGTGTCGTGGGGCCCTGGTCTCGTTCTGTCTCGTTGCTGCCTTGCGGGTTGTCACCGACCAGGAACCGGTCGTGGCCGTCGCGGTAGAACGGACCATCGAATACCTCGACCGTGAGATCCCCGAAGTCTTCCTCGACTTCGATGCCGTAGATGTAGCCGCCGCTGTAGTCGTCGAATCCCCCGGATGTCCCCTGCGACACCGTAGGACGGGCATCGGGATTGGCGTCACATCCCTCCCCCGCGCCCCCGTGGTTGCACTGCGAGGAGTACCGATCTCCCATCGTACGCCCGGTGTAATACCCGTGAATGTTCCCCCAGAAGTTGGGACTGTGGGCCGGATTCGAAGGGTCGGTTCCGAAGTAGGGAAGGTCGCTCCCCATCGCGAGAGGGAGCACGTATTCGGCGATCGCATGTTTGGAGATGGTGATCGAGTCGAAACCGAATATCGACATGAAGAACGTCGGAACGTTGTCGGAGACGGTGACACGCAGCTGGTTCGCGTTCTCTACGGCCGTCGAGTCCTCCTCGAAGTCGACGGGAACGACGGTCGTGCCGGGGCTGCCATGTACATAGCCGTTTTCTGCCGCAGCCTCCAATGCGTTTCCGTAGGCAAGGACTTGACTCCCCGGCTCATAGATCACCCCGGAGAGAGCAGCGGCATCCGCGCCGTGCTGGATCTTGATGACGTTCCAGTAGATCCACCCGAAGTCGACGGCGAACGCAGCCATGCCGAGGAGCACCGACATCATGAGTGCGACCAGAACGACAGAAACACCCGACTGTTCCCGCCGAACGTCGGCGATTCGGGAGAGGAGATTCCTAACCACCGGAAGCCTCGATCACTCCGGGCTCCAAGCGAACGAGAGCGCGCTCGGTGAGGTCCCGATCCATGCCCGGGATGAAGCCCGATACCGCCTCATGGTGGTAGATGATCTCAACACCGAGCACGTCCAGACCGCCTCCGCCCTCATCAAGGGTGTTGTCCCGGGAGGACGGCACCCAGGATCCTGCGGGGGCACCCCCCTGAGCGATGTCCGGGCACGGGAACCACTTGCACGTCGCCGACAAGGGCTGATAGAGGTAGCGGTCGTAGTCGCCGGTCTTCTGCCCGGTGATGGGATCCGCTCTGAAGATGTCGACTCGAATGATCACCGAGGTATCAACCTGGTCGTAGAGGCCGGCCTCAAGCGCCTGAAGGATGGCGTAGTCGGCCTCATCGCGAATCCCCATCGTGGCACCGGTACGGGCGGCAGAAGATGCTGCGGACGCGATCGTGAGCCGTTCGTGGAAGAGCAGCCCGAACTCGATGCTCCCGATTACGAGCAGCAGCAGCAACGGAAGGATGAGCGCCATCTCGACCATCACCGCACCACGTTCACGCCCGGTGCGATGCAACCATCTCGATACCATCACTGCAACCACTCTCCGATACTCGGTTGCCACTCTGCGTGGTCGACCTTCGCATACTATCGCCTAGTTCGCCACTTTGGTAGCGACTTCTTTTCGATACCATTGCCCGGCGCCGGGATGGCGGAATGGAAGACGCGGCGGACTCAAAATCCGCTGGGCGCAAGCCCGTGTGGGTTCGAGTCCCACTCCCGGTACCAGCTTCCATGTCCGCACCCCTGCGGCGGGTGTGATGTGCCATTATCGGCGCACTCGTCGGATGAGTTGAGGGCCGTTTGCGGAATGCCGGAAGTGACTAGTCCCTCAGGGCACGAGCAAGGTCACTTACCGCCGAGGCGATCTCCGAGATCGCTTCGGACGCGTTGGGGGCGTCCAGAAGGCGCCGCACCAATGCACTCCCCACGATGATGCCATCGGCGTCGGCAGCCGCTGCAGCTGCCTGAGCCGGCGTTGATATGCCGACTCCCATCACGAGTGGAGCATCTGAGATCGAACGGATCCGCCGGCTGAGGAGGTGGGCTCGGCCGGACAACGTGGTCCGCTCCCCGGTCACCCCGAGCGAAGCGACGCCATAGATGAAAGCCGGCCGAGCCGATGCGATGCGCTCGAGCCGACGGTCACTCGTGGTCGGCGCAGCGAAGAGCGCCATTCCGAGTCCGGCCCGCCGAGCGGCGTCGTGGAACGGCTGGGACTCCTCCACCGGGAGATCGGCGATGATCGCTCCGGCGGCCCCGCCATCGGCGGCGGCCTTCATGAACACGTCGATGCCGTGATGCAGCACCGGATTGGTGTAGGTCATCAGCAAGATCGGTTTCCCGGTTGAGCGGGAGACCTTGTCTGAGATCTCGAGCGCGGTGGCGATCGTCGTTCCTGCAGCGAGGGAGCGCGCCCCCGCCTCGGCGATGACGGGACCGTCCATCAGCGGATCGCTGTACGGAATCCCGATCTCGAATCCGTCGGCTCCGGCCTCGGCCATCGCCTCGAAGAGCGCCACCGACGTGTCGGGGTCCGGCAGCCCTGCAGTGAGATACGGGAGCAGCGCCGCTCGGCGCTCCGATCGTACGCGCGCAAACAGCTCGTCCAGTTGTTGGGAACCCGAGTCAGTCATCCAACGCCGCCACCTGCATCACATCCTTGTCTCCTCGCCCGGAGAGCAGAACGGCCACGGTCTTGCCGACCAGCGAGGCGGACTCCCGCACAACCCACGCGATGGCGTGCGCGGGTTCGAGGGCGGGGATGATGCCTTCGGTCCGCGACAAGAGGTGGAGTGCTGCAACAGCCTCGTCGTCGGTCACCGACTCATAACGCACGATTCCGGCATCCCGATAGGCGGCGTGCTCGGGACCGACGCCCGGGTAGTCGAGTCCGGCGCTGATCGAATGCGCCTCGAGGACTTGACCCTCTTCGTCCTGCAGGAGGTAGGTGAACGAGCCGTGGATCACTCCGGGGGACCCCGACGTGAGGGAGGCACCGTGAAGGCCGCTTTCGAGTCCGTAGCCCCCGGCCTCCACCCCCACGAGTTCAACATCGTCATCGACATAGGTGGCAAACGCCCCGATGCTGTTCGATCCGCCGCCGACGCAGGCCACGACGACATCAGGCTCCGCAGCGCCGTGAAGCTGCTCGTGCATCTCTTCACCGATCACCCGCTGGAGCTCGCGGACCATCCACGGGAAAGGGTGCGGTCCGACGACCGAACCGATGATGTAGTGAGTGGTCTCAACAGAACCCACCCAGTCGCGCATCGCCTCGGAGACTGCATCCTTCAGCGTCCCTGCGCCGGACTCGACGGGGATCACCTCTGCGCCCAGGAGCTGCATCCGATAGACGTTGAGGGCTTGGCGCTCGATGTCCTTGGCCCCCATGTACACGGCGCATTCGAGACCGAGGAGAGCGCAGGCCGTCGCGGTGGCGACGCCATGCTGGCCTGCCCCCGTCTCGGCGATGACCCTCGGTTTCCCCATTCTCTTCGTGAGCAGAGCCTGGCCCATCGTGTTGTTGATTTTGTGGGCACCCGTGTGCGCCAGGTCTTCCCGCTTGAGCCACAGATCGAATCCGAGCTGCTCCGAGAGACGTTTTGCGTGGAAGACGGGCGTTGGTCGACCGACATACGTGGAGAGCAGCTGTCCGAGCTCGGAACGGAACGCGCGATCGTTCCACGCGGCCGAGAACTCGCGCTCGAGCTCCTCGAGAGCCGGCATCAGCGTCTCGGGTGCATACTGGCCCCCGTAGGCGCCAAATCGCCCTCGCTCGTCTGGCCCGGTCATTGGCGTTTCGCCTCCTCCAGGAAGGCGGCGACCCTAGCGGGATCCTTCATGCCAGGCGACGACTCCAGACCCGATGAGGCATCAACACCCCACGGATCGACGGTTTCGATGGCGGTCGCCAGGTTGTCGGGTGTCAGCCCGCCGGCGAGCACGAAACGACGCTCCGGAGGCACGAGCCGTTTCCAGTCGAGTGGACGCCCCGTCCCGCCGTGGTCATCGCCGGTCGCTGAGTCGAGCAGCGGAATCTGTCCATCCGGGACTCCACCGTCGTCCCACGCGCCGTTGGTGTCCCTCCGGATCGGCCGGAGAACGAACAAGCCGGATTTCTGCGCCCATCGGGCCGCCTCATCGGCGTGTCGACCGTGAGGCTGCACGCCGTCGGCTCCGGTTGCCGCGACCGCTTCCTCCAATTCCCGTGCAGTGCTATCGACGGTGACCAGGATCCGCAGCACTGGAATCCCAGCCATGAGCGCAGCAGCCTGTGTGCGGCCGATTGCACGCGGCGATCCGGGAGCAAGCACGAAACCAACGGCGTCGGCGCCGCCGTCAACCGCGTCGGCGACATCAGACTCGCGCGTCAACCCACAGACCTTGACCCACGTCATGATGGGCCGACCAGTCTCGACAACCACGACGCGGGGTCATCGGCCACCACCAGAGCCTCTCCGACCAGGATCGCGTCGTATCCCGCGTTCCTCATGCGCTCAGCATCCTCCGTTGTGTGGATGCCACTCTCGGCCACCGTGACGACGCCGTCCCCCTGCACCACCGAGGCGAGCGCCTCCGCAACACCAAGGTCTGTGACGAAGGTCTCCAGGTTTCGGTTGTTGACGCCGATCAGGGTCGCCCCGGCTGCCCGGGCGATCGCCGCCTCTTCCCGGTCATGAACCTCGACAAGGGCATCGATGCGCGCCTCCGCAGCTGCCGTGATCATGCGCCCGAGCAGATCGGCACCGAGGGCCGCAACGATGAGCAGTACCGCATCGGCCCCCGCTGCCCTCGCCTCGAACACCTGGGCGGGATCAAGGACGAAGTCCTTGCGCAGCACCGGAATCCCAACGGCGCCCTGCACTGCGATGAGGTCATCGAGGGATCCGTCGAAGTGCAACGGCTCGGTGAGGACGCTGACTGCCGTGGCGCCGGCGTCCTCGTAAATGCTGGCCTGCGCGGCAGCGTCGAGGCCGGCGGCCAGGACTCCCCTCGACGGTGACCGTCGTTTCACCTCCGCAATAACCGAGAGCCCCGGCTGGGCGAGCGCCGCCGAGAATCCCCGTGCTGGCTGCGATCGCCCTGCCGCTTCGACCAGCGCGGTCGATTCCGCGGCAGCCGCCTCGCTGCGTATCCGGGCGTCGGAGAGGATTCGTTCGAGCATCAGATGCTACGACCCTTGTTCGGTGCGCAGGAAGTCGACCAGACTGTCGAGCTGCGCCTGCGTGAACCGGTTCCCGAACGAAGTCATTGCCCCGGGCCCGATGCGGATCACGCCGATGATCTGCTGATCGGTGAGAGTTGCGGCGTTCGAGCCCGGGCCGAGTGGCGGACCGATGCCGCCGGCGAGGTCGCTCCCATGGCAGTGGGCGCACGACGACGAATACAGGTCGGCACCGAATACGTCGTCCGCGGGGCCCGAGCATCCTGCGATGGTGAGTACGGCAAGCACGGCGGCGGCGGTCTTTCGCATCGTGGAAGTATGCACGTGCTCGGGACCTACGCCGCCAACTCGACGATGAACTGAGCACCTTCGCCCGGTGTGCTGTCGACGCGGACCGTGCCGCCCATGGCGTCGACGAGTTCTCGTACGATCGTCAAGCCAAGCCCGCTGCCCTCAGGGCGGATCGGGTGATAGCGCTGTTGAACATAGAGACGGTCGAAGACACGATCAGCGTCGCTCGGTTCGATGCCGGGGCCGGTGTCCCCGACGATGAGGCGGACGGAGCCTTGATCCACATCAGCTTCAACCGTCACCGTGACCGTCCCGTGTTCGGGTGTGTAGCGCAAGGCATTCTCGATGAGGTTGCTACAGACTTGGTCCAGACGATCGGGATCGATGTTCGCCATCGCCGATCCGGTGGACGTGAACTCGAGGGCAACACCGAGCTCGCCGGCACGAACACGGTAGGCATCAACAACCCCGCTGAGATGCGCCGTCACATCCGTCGATTCTGGACGGAGGGTGAATTCTCGAGCCTCGAGCCTCGCGAGGAGCATGACATCCTCAACGAGCCGCGTCAGGCGATCGGTCTGGGTGTGGAGCACCGCAGCCACACGTTCTGTGTCGTCGTTTCCGATGGTCCCGTCGTCGAGCGCTTCTGCGTATCCGCGAATCGTGGTCAGCGGCGTCCGCAGATCGTGTCCGATGCTCATGAGAAACTCGCGCTCCCGCTGATGCGTCGCCTGCAGATTCGCTGCCATATCGTTGAAGGCAACGGATACGGTCGCGATCGCATCGTCCCCATTGACGGGAGCGCGCGCTGAGAGGTCCCCTTCCGCTATCTGGCGAGAGGCTGTCTCGAGGCCGGTGAGCCGCTCGCGAACCCAGCGGGCAAGTCCGACTCCGGAGATGACAATCATCACAACACCGACCACGACGGCGAGCATGAGTGCTCGGCTCATGCCCCGGATCGGGAGGAGTGGCGCCGTGCGCCCGATCGCGATGACGATTTCGCTCGCGCCGATTGGGAAGCGCTGCACCGTGGAGAGAAGCTCGGTCCCATCGACCTCGATGCTCAGCGCCTCCCGCTCCTCGAGGTCGGGCGGGAGGAGGGGCATGAGATCCTGTCGGAGCGACAGGGGATATGAGCGGGTGGGGGTCACCAGCATCGCCTCCACGACATCGTGACCGCCAACCACCCGCGCGCGCTCCAGAACGCTGGCCGCTTCGCTGCGGACCTTGCGCAGTTGGCCTTCAAAACCTGCACCTGGGTTGCGTCCGACATCCGCGAGTGCACCCTCGACGAGTCGGCCCGTGGCTTCGGCTTGCCGGAACAGCTCATCCTGAGCTTGGGTTTGGAGCAGGCGATTGACATAGCCGACCCCGACGAGCCCCACGATCAGCATCACGACGGCGATGACGACCGTTCCGATTGCGATGCGGCGGGTCACGCGGCTCGCCTCGTCATGAATCGATGCGGTATCCGACGCCCCAGACCGTCTCAATCGGGATGCCGTCGAGCTTCTTGCGCAGCTGACGAATGTGCACGTCGACGGTGCGAGTTTCTCCGAAGTAGTCGTAGCCCCACACGGCTTCGAGGATCTGGGCGCGCGACAAGACGAGCCCGACGTTATCGGCCAGATACCACAGCAGATCGAACTCA
Source organism: uncultured actinomycete (assembly GCA_942491345.1). GTDB lineage: Bacteria > Actinomycetota > Acidimicrobiia > Spongiisociales > UBA5794 > JAHEEL01. The sequence continues at coordinate 182,681 of CALOAN010000048.1, read as the reverse complement.
CGGGCCGTGGGCCGCACGACCGGCCCGCCGGCGTGGGTGACCTCGCGCCTGCCGCCGTCGATCACGAAATCCGCCACCTCGAGCACAGTTCGTTCGACCGGGGCTTCCTCGCTCCGACGCAGAACCGCCTTGACCCGGGCTACCAACTCACGCACGGAGAAGGGTTTCGTGACGTAGTCGTCGGCGCCGATCTCCAGTCCCACGATCGTATCGATCTCGGTGTCGCGTGCCGTCAACATGATGACGGGCACGTCCGAGACGGCGCGGATCCTTCGACAGACCTCGAACCCGTCGATGCCCGGCAGGCCAACGTCGAGGAGGACGGCACGCGGATCACGGTCGCGCATCCGTTCGAGACCCGACTCGCCGTCTGCGGCATGGATGAACCGGTATCCCTCGCGTTCAAATGCCATACGGAGCAGCTCGGCTATCTCGTCCTCGTCCTCGATGAGCAGCACGACACCTCCGTTGGTCATCTCTACCTCGTTCGTGGTATCTGGGAAGTTCCCAGGTTCTTGTTCGAGAACCGTAAGGAATGCATGAGATGACGCTGATTCATCGCAGCTGGGGGGCAGCTGCGATAGCGGTGAGGACGGCAGCGGCCTTGTTGACGCACTCTCGGTACTCGGCAGCGGGATCGCTGTCGGCGACGATCCCCGCTCCTGCTTGAACCCACGCCCGATTCCCCTCTGCGACCATGGTGCGGAGTCCGATCGCCGTGTCCAGGTTTCCCGAGAAGTCGAGGTAGCCGACCGCGCCGGCGTATGGACCTCGCGCCGCCGGCTCGAGTTCGTCGATGATCTCCATCGCGCGAATCTTCGGCGCCCCGGTGACCGTGCCGTGCGGGAACGTCGATCTCAAGACGTCGACCGGTCCTAGCCCCGCTCGAACCACGCCCGAAACGCCGGAAACGATGTGCATGACATGCGAGTAGCGCTCGATGACCATCAGGTCGTCGACGGTCACTGTTCCGAACTCGCACACCCTCCCCAGATCGTTTCTTGCCAGATCGATCAACATCACATGCTCGGCTCGCTCCTTTGGGTCGGCGAGCAGTTCGGCTTCGAGAGCGGCGTCTTCGGCGGGGTCGTCTCCTCTGGGCCGGGTGCCGGCGATCGGTCGACTGTACGCAACACCGTCACGCACACGGGTCATCAACTCCGGGGACGAACCCGCGATCGACAGCGCCTTGTATCGCACGAAGTACATGAAGGGCGATGGGTTCACGAGGCGAAGCGCGCGATACACAGCGAATGCATCGCCGTCGAACCCGACCTCGAATCGGATCGAGGGAACGATCTGGAACGCGTCGCCGGCGTTGATGAACTCGATCGATCGCCGAACCGCAGCTTCGTAGTCTTCGCGACTGGTGTTCGGCACCGCAGGGGCGACCGCTTGGAAATCCGGACGCGCAGCAAGCGGACCTTTCGGGGCGCTTGCGAGCCGGGCCACGTCTCGTTCGATCGCCGCCCGAGCGAGATCGTACGCGGCAGCTGGATCGTCCCCTCCGATCACGTTTCGGATTATCAGAACAGTGTCGCGGAAGCGATCGATCGCTGCGAGGCCACCCCCGACATGCCAGACCATCTCTGGGAAGCCGCGATCGTCAGGAGGGGCTTCCGGGAGCTTCTCGACATAGCGGACGGCGTCGTATGCGAGATAGCCGACAAATCCTCCGTGCAGGGGCGGAATACCGCCCGGGAATCCGCATTCCTCCGCGTCGGGTGCCGTGAATTGCTCGAGCAGCGAACTGAGAACGGCGAGTGGATCACCCTGTGGAAGGTCGATCTCGGCACCCACGGTCTCCGTTTGGCCGTTGCAGGCGACCACCGTGAACGCCGGCTCCCATCCGACGAACGACCAGCGGGCCCACCGCTCGCCTCCCTCCACCGACTCGAGCAGAAAGCCGTCATCGTCGCCGACGAGCGCTTCGAACACAGAGACCGGCGTCTCGCGGTCACCGAGCACCTCGACAGCGATCGGCACAACGGCATGTCGCTGGGCGAGATCGACGAAACGCTCCTTGGTCAGCGAGATCTGCATCGGGCTACGTTAGGTCGGATCATCGCGTCACCGATATGGGGACCTGTGAAGGTCACGATTCTGTGAGCCGATCGAGGCCGAGCCACGAGAGGAGATCCGAGAAGTACCCGGAGAGGTTGGCGATTCGCCCGGTGACCATCAGCAGTCCGAACACAGCGAGCATCAGCCCCGAGAAGACGGTGATCGCCGTGAAGTGCCGCTTGACCCAGCCGAAGGCGGAGAACGCCTTTGCCAGGAGCAACGACGTCAGGAGGAACGGAATACCGAGACCGAGCGAGTAGAAGAACAACACCAACATGCCCTGGCCCACGGTGTCGGAGGTTGACCCCAACAGCAGCGCCGAGGCGAGAAACGGACCGATACAAGGGGTCCAGCCAAAGGCGAACGCAGCGCCCATCAATGGCGGCCCCAGGTATCCGAATCGCCTCGCCGCGTTCGAGTCGACCCGCCGCTCCCGCATGATCGGCAGCAACCAGGAGGGAGTCCAGACGGCGGTGATGGCAATGAAGAGGCCCATTGCGACGATCACCCAGCCGGCGATCACGGTGAACACCGGTGTCGCGAGCCAAGACGAAATCGAGGTGGCTGTGGCTCCGAGGCCTACGAACACCAGCGTGAATCCGAGAACGAAGAGGCCGGTCATTCCCACAACGCGCCGCATCGATACGTTGCCTTCAGAGAGCTCCTGCATCGAGTAACCCGACATCAGCGAGATATACCCCGGGAGCAGCGGCAGGACACACGGAGACAGGAACGACGCGGCGCCTGCGAGCACCGCAGCGATCAGATTGACTTCGCTCAGGGGTTCCTCCGAATCGCCTCGATCCGCGAGAACGGTAACGGGCTCGCATTTGTTCCCGTGCGGACTTCGGTCACCCGGGCGGTAGGATCCCGGTGTCCCCATCCCCTCTTGGCTGCTGGCATGTCACTCCCCCGTTTCCTCAATCCCACGATTCCGTTCTCAGCATCCGATCGCAGGATCGTCTTTCTGCTCGGGATCGTCGCGTTCATCACCGGCTACGGCGGCGCTGAAATGGCGCACACCCTTCCCTACGCGAGACTGTCCCTCGGCTTGACGGAGGGGAACATGAGCATCGTGTTTGCCATCGTGCGGGCGGTGTCGCTGACCGCCGTCGGTTTCTCCATCATCGCAGACCGCAAGGGCCGCAAGGACCCGCTCATCATTGCATTCGGGTTGATGTCTCTCGGGAGCCTCCTCACGGCGTTCGTTCCGGCTACCGCCGCCTATGTGATCGCCCAGTCGGTGGTTCGCGTCTCCGTGGTCGCAATCGCGGCGATCGGCATGGTTCTGCTCGCCGAGGAGCTGAGCCCGGAGATTCGCGGCTACGGCATGGGGCTCTACGGGCTGGCCGGGTCGCTCGGTGTTGGCACCGGCCTCCTGCTTCTCCCGATTGCCGAACGCGCTGATTCCGCCTGGCGGATTCTCTTCGCCCTTGCCGGTCTCGGCCTGCTGGCGATTCCGATGCTCATGCGCTACCTCCCGGAGAGCAGGGCGTTCCGGCCCGGCAAACCGATCTCCTTCCTCGCGGCGCTCCGACTCGGGTTGGGGAAACACTTCTGGCCGATCGCGGGAGTTTCGTTTTTCGTATCTGCCTTCTCCGCCCCTGCGTTCGATTTTGTGCTCGAGCGCCTCATCAACGACCTGGCCTGGGAAGCCAGCGCTGCCCGTTTCCTTCTCATCACAACGAGCGGCCTCGGAGCTCTCGGCCTGCTCATCGGTGGCCGCATGGCTGACAAGAAGGGGCGCAAACCGACAGCGCTTGTCGCCCTGGCTCTCGGACTCGTCGGAGGGGTCGGCTTCTACCTTCTCGATTCCGGCTGGTTCCTAGCAGCCTCGATCTTTGTTGCGACCATGGGCGCAACCATGCTCACACCCGCACTGGGTGCAATGCGTGCCGAGTTGTTCCCGACGCGGGTGAGAGCGACCTCAGCATCGTGGGTCACCAACGTTGCAATCCTTGGGAGTATCTCGGGGTTCCTCGTCGGTGGTGTGTTGATCGACCGGATAGGCCTTCCGAAGACCGTCGCTTCTCTCGGAGCGGGCCTCCTTATCTCCATGGCTTTGATTCTGACTCTGCCGGAGACGAAGGGGATGGATCTCGTTCGGGCACGGCGAACCGGAAGCCGTACCACCACCACAGGGTGATCGCTCGCACAAGCATCAGGACAACGATTCCGGTCCACACACCGACCAGGCCCCAGCCGAGTGGGATCACGACGAGCAGGAATGCGATCGCTGCGGCAGCTGCGGCGACCGTGCTCCATGCCAGGACCGAAAACGCTGCGGCGCCGATGGCAATCCCGTCCCAGACGAAGACGATTCCGTTGATCGGCTGCATCACGATCAGGATCGGAAGGATCGAAACGAAGGCAGCGAGCACCGCCGCATTCGACGTGAACCAGGACCCCAGCCACGGCGAGACGAGCGAAACAACAAGTGCGAGGATTATGCCGAACGAGGCCCCTAGCGCAAGGAGGCGGTTCGAAACCGCGCGGGCCACCGCAGGGCTGTCGGCGCCCAGCTCCTTGCCGACAATGGCCTGCCCGGCGATCGCGAATGCGTCGATCACCAGGGCCATGAAGATCCACAACTGCATCGCGATTTGATGGGCTGCAACGGCCGCGGTGCCAACCCTCGCCGCAACCACCGTCGCCGCCGTCAGCGATGCGAGCAAGGAAGCGTTGCGGAGGATCAGCGCCTTGCCGGCGCCGGCAAGTGAACCGAGCGCTGCGCGCTGCGGACGCCCGAACCCGATCGCCAGCTCCGTGCGACGCATCCAGAAGAACAGAGTAAGAAACCAGGCCGCACCGAACCACTGAGCGATCACGGTGGCCCCGGCGGCGCCGGCAACGCCCCAATTGAGGCCGAAGATCAAGATTGGATCGAGGATGAGATTCACCGCGTTGAGTCCGAGAGTCACAACAAGGGGCGTTCGGGTGTCCTGGAAGCCACGAAACGCACCGTGCCCGACGAGGATCACGAGCAGGGCGGGGACGCCGAGCGCCCTGATTCGGAGGTAGGTCGTAGCACTCTCAACCACCTCAGGCCCCGCTCCAAATGCCCGGAGCAGCGGCTCGCCGAAGACGATCAGTCCGGCCGCTGCGATCACACCGGCCGCGACGGAGATTGCGAGCGCTGCCACGGTGAATCGCCCGGCCTCGTCACGCTCCCCCGCCCCGATGGACTGCGCGATCAGCGGTGTCAGGGCGTACTCGAGGAAGTTGAACACGGCGAACACCGCCGCGTAGATGGCAGATGCGATCGCAACGGCTGCCAGGGCGACCGCTCCGAGCCTGCCGATGAACGCCGTGTCGACGAGCGAGACGAGCGGATCTGCCGCAAGTGCGCCGAGCGCAGGGAGAGCGATCCGAACGATCTCGCGATCGTACGGACTCCGCCTGAACGCCTGGATCATGCGACGGTCTTGTCGGGATACGGGCAGCGATCCGCTAGCGGGCAGCCAAGACACGCGGGCTTCTTGGCATCACACACGTCTCGCCCGAATTGGATGAACCGCATGGAGACGGCTTCCCAGTCCCGTTCCGGGTAGAGGTCCCTGAGCTCGAATTCGATCTTGACCGGGTCCGATGAGGCCGTGAGCCCGAGCCGATTCGACACTCGCTTCACGTGAGTGTCGACGGCGATTGCCGGGATCCCGAACGCCTCCGCCAGCACGACGCTCGCCGTCTTCCGACCGACACCGCGCAACGTGACGAGTTCGTCGAGATCGGCTGGAACCACGCCGTTGTATCGCTCGTCGAGGTCCGCAGACAGGGCGATGATCGCCTTGGTCTTCTGCCGAAAGTACCCGGTCGAATAAACGACTTCCTCGACCTCTTCCGGGTTGGCGGCGGCGAGATCTGCGGGTGTCGGCCACCGTTCGAACAGGACGGGCGTCACGCGGTTCACGTTGGCGTCGGTGGTCTGCGCCGAGAGCACCGTCGCAACGAGAAGGTGCCAAGGACTCACGTAGTCGAGGGCTGTCGAGATATCCGGATACCGCTTCCTCAGGCGATTCAGGATCACCCGGGCGTTGCGGCGCTCTTCGATCGTCCTGTCCGGCATGACGTGACGGTAGTGACGATCAGGGGCACACGGCGCACACCGAGTCGCCGACTATTGGAGCGGTGTTGCCGACTCCCAGTCCTCGACGGTGATCGCATTGCACGCAGGTAGACATCGCCTTCCGCAGATCCGGGTGCGGTCATTGAACGAGCGTACCCGGCTGCGCCAACGACGGACGTCCACGACAGGCGGCCGGTGGTGTCGGACGCAGGTCTTCGTGACCGGTCGACTCAGGTGATCGGCCAGTGATCACTGAGCAGGCTGAGCACGTATCCCCAGGCGTCGTCGAAGTAGTTCATGTAGTCGTCCCAATCCGGACCCTCGAGGAAGCCGGTGTGCACGAGCCGCACCGCGGTTGAATCGGGTGCCAACTGGGTGAACGTGACAACCACCCACGTGTTCACCTCGCGCAGCACAAGATGCGGCGGAGCATTCCAGGTGAACGACACCATCTCGCCCGGGACATAGGCGAGGTACTGACAGCCTTCGCTGCCGCGTCGGCCCTCCGGCTGGTCCATGGCAAACAGCAGCTCGAACGGTCCGCCGATTCGAAGATCGATCCTCGTCTCCGGCGGATTCCACCACGACGCGATGCCCTCGCTTGACACCCACGCGGCCCAAACTTCGTCAGGTCCCGCACCGACCGCGGTCTCCTTCACCAGAGAACGAGTATCCGGACCCACCCCTGCAATCGACTCGGTATCGATCATGGTCTTCCCTTGTACCGGCCACCGCCGGCGACGACGCAAGCCTATCCCAGCCGGCTTCCTCCCCTCCGGCGGAGGTTGCAGCGGCGAAGCCATTTTGAACAGTTTTGGGCCGCATGACGCTGAACCAGGCAAGTTCTTCGCCTCCCCCACGCAAGTGGGGGAGGCGCGTCCGGGTGACCGCCCGGACGCGGAGGGGGCTCTGGGAGCCAGAATCGCGAAGATGAGGCCCATCGCGAGTCTCAAGTCTCGGGTCTCGTGTCTCAAGTCTCGATTCTCCTGTCTACCCTCACCCCCATGAACATCCCAGCAATCGTCGCCGAGCGCGGCCGGGTCTCCGGAGACCTGGTCCTCGTCGACGACTTCCTCAATCACCGGGTCGATCCGATCATCATCGATGAGATCGGGCGCCAGATCGCCGAGCACTTCGCGGGCCAGGCTCCGGACCTGATCGTCACTGCGGAGGCCTCGGGGATCCCGCCTGCGATGGCAACGGCTCGGTACCTGCCGGTGCCCGTCGTGTACGCGAAGAAGTACCTGGGTGTCGGAGACCGATACACCTTCGCTCGCGAGGTCACATCCCCCACGAAGGGTGTCGAGTACCGCGTCGAGGTAGCCCGACGCGCGCTCGAGCCTGGCGGCCGCGCACTAATCGTCGATGACTTCCTATCCGGTGGCCGCACGGCGGAAGCGCTCGGTCAGATTGTCGAAGAGTCGGGGGGCGACGTGCTCGGGTTTGCGTTCGTCATCGAGAAGCAATTCGCCGGGGGTCGCGGCCTCCTCGAGTCGCACGGGTGGGACGTCTGGTCGGTCGTCGAGATCGCCGGCATCGAGGACGGCAAGCCGCTCATCGCCAACCTCTAACGCCCCACTCCCCTACCGTCGCGACGGTGGTGCATCCTGAGCTCTCTCCCCATGACACAGCGAACACGCGCCTACCTTGGGCTGTTCGTCGCGGCGTTTCTGTTCGGTGTCACCTTCGTAGTGATCAAGGACGCAGCGACCGCGGCCTTGGTGCTCGGTGAGCGACTCACCGTACGGGGATGGCTTGGGGCGGCGTTGATCATGGCCGGCGTCTACGTTGTATTGACGTTCGCCCCGCCGGAGGAGGCCGACTTCATCGTCACCGCGACCGCGACCGGAGTTCACTGACCGGCGTTGAGCCGGCGAATGAGCCGGTTGCAGATCGCAATGCCGCCCACGGCCGCGAACAGGACGAACAGCAGGATTGCGAGCAGTTCGGGTCCGGCGAAGTAGGACGTGGTGCAGGTGGTGATTCCGTCGGGGCACAATCCCCAGCCCGTTCCGCCTCCCGCCAGGTCCGCGATCACAAGCATCGGGGAGACGGCCGCGGCGATGACGATCGCGACCAGCACACCGAGCAGAATCCGCAGAGCGATCAACACACGCCGAAGGCTACCCGTGTTCCGCGGTTGCTCCCGTTCCGAGAGCACTGCTACGGTCAAATCCCACCAATGTCATTCGAACATCCCACCACACCCAGCCCCGCACCCCCTGGATACCACATCGAGTCGTTCACGGACGTCGAACGTGCCCTGCTGGGCCGCTTCTTCACCAACGTCGACCGTCCCGTGTACGGGATCATCAATCTTCCGGAGGTCGTGAAGGGCGCGCTGTTCGCGCGCTACAGCCGTTCGCCGCTCTCGGTCCGACGGCTGTTCCTCGACGAATTCGTCGCCGATCCCGATCTCGGCGTCAACGCGATCGCGGCAACCCTGGATGACGAGAACTCGCCTGTCGGTCTCACCCGCGCTCGAGGCCTGTATGAACGTGTCTTCACGCAGTACGGCGACGACTCGGTTGCCCAGCTGGGCGGCGCACACATCGCGTGTGAACAGGCCTCGAACGTACTCACCAAGGTGCTCGAGTGGGGAAGGCTCGCCTCATATCTCGAGCAGTCGACGCGCTACATCTTCTACGACCGCCGTCTCGGTGAGCGGTATCGATACCACGTGCCCCGAGAACTGAGCGGAACACCGCTCGAGCGGGAGTTCCGTGAGACGATGGACCGCGTGTTCGACAGCTATTCAGCGTTGATCGGGCGGGCCGTTCCGTTCTACGAGTCCCTCTTCCCTCAACAGGAATCCGACTCGGCGTTCGTATGGCGATCGACGATCCGCGCGAAAGCATGTGATGATCTGCGGGGCATGCTGCCGGCGGCAACAACCTCCAACGTTGGGATCTTCGGCAGCGGGCAGGCGTACGAGATGCTGCTCACGCGTATGCGGGCCCATCCCCTTCGCGAGGTCCGCGACTACTCCGACATGATGCTCACCGAACTGCGAGCAATGATCCCGTCGTTCCTGACCCGGGTTGATCTCCCCGACCGTGGCGGCGCATGGAGTGACTACCTCGCGTCCGTCGCTGCCGACCTCGACGCGCACGCTGCCGACCTCGCGCTGAGCGGCGAGGATCGGCCCGAGGTGACGCTGGTCGACTGGGATCCTGAGGGTGAGACGAAGGTGGCGGCGGCTGCGCTCTATGCGGCATCCGATCTCCCGGACGATCAACTGCTCGCGTATGTGCGAACTCTCCCCGCCGAAGATCGTTCGGCGTTGATCCGGACTGCTGCCGGCACGAGAGGCAATCGAAGACACAAGCCGGGTCGAGCAATGGAGCGTACGTCCTATCGATTCGATGTCCTCTCTGATTACGGGGCGTTTCGCGACCTCCAGCGGCACAGAATGCTCACGATCGAGTGGCAGCGCCTTTCGACGCGGCACGGGTACGTCACGCCGGATGCGATCGCCGACATCGATGCCACCGCCACCTGGGACGAGGTCATGGAGCGGACGGCCATCCTCGCCGATCGGATCGAAAACACTCACGGATCGGTCGCCGCTCAGTATGCGGTGCCCTTCGCCTACCGCATCCGCTACTACATCGACATGAACGCTCGCGAGGCATTCCACCTTCTCGAGCTCCGCAGCCAATCATCGGGCCATCCGGGATACCGGAAGATCGCCCAGGACATGCATCGTTTGATCCGCGAAGAAGCGGGCCACCAGACCATCGCCGATGCCATGCAGTTCGTCGACCACAACACGTACGCCCTTGCTCGCCTCGAAGAAGAGCGAAGGCTCGCCGCGCGCCGTGCGGCCCGCGGGATCGCGGACGACTAGTCAAGAGTCAAGAACCAAGACCGTCTTGGTTCTTGGTTCTTGGTTCTTGGTTCTTGGTTCTTGACTCTTTCTTGATTCTTGGTTCTACTCAACCAGCGGGATGCGCAACACGAGTGCTTCGTCTTCGACTGCCCACTCCGCTCTTCCTACCAGGGAGTAGTCCATGAAGTCGTGCTCGGCGCTCTCGATCCACACTCGGCGCGCCTCGCCCTCGAGGGGCGGGATACCCCGCTCCTTCACGGCCGCTGCCCGTTCACGGAACCGAGCGAGAAAATCGTCAACATTCAATTGAGCCATGGAGCCTCCTCATTTCGAGCGCCCGCAGCGTACCCGACGTCGGAACTCGAACCGAAGGAACCCCGACACATCACGACTACCCTCGGCGCATGCTCGACCGACGATTCCTCCTCGTCTCCGGCAAGGGCGGCGTTGGGAAGTCGGCCGTCTCGGCAGCCCTTGCCATCCTGGCGGCGCGACGCGGGAAACGTGTGCTCGCCCTCGCCATGACCGACCGAAGTGGACTCGCTGCCCATCTGGGTGTCGACGAACTCACCTACGAGCCAGTCCGTATCAGCCCCGGCCTCTACGGGACACTGGTCGACCGATCACATGCGCTGGATGAGTACCTCGGCCTCCAGCTCCGCATGCCCCGATCGCTGCCGACACGGCAGCTCTCGAACGCCCTCGGCGTCCTTGCGGATACCGCCCCGGGGATCAGAGAAATCGTCACGATGGGGAAACCCATCTTCGAGGTGTGGCGTGAGGAGTGGGATCTGGTCATCGCCGATGCTCCCCCGCTCGGCCAGCTTCAGTCGTACCTCGCCGCGCCGCAAACGATCACCGGGCTCGTTCCGACTGGTGCTGTTCGCGAGCAAGCGGCACGGCTCGAGACGACACTTTCGGATCCGGCGACCAGCAGCCTGCTCCTCGTGACGACGCCTGAGGAACTCGCCGTTCAGGAGACGCGCGAGGCGATTGCCCAGATCGATTCCGAGCGCCAAATCCTGATCGCCGGTGTTGTCGCCAACCGTGTCCTCGATCCTCTCGGCCTCGAGAGCGCGGTCGTCGCGGAGACGCCGGAGGGCCCGGCTCGCGCCGCCGGTCTTCTGCATACGGGCCTGGTTGAAGCCCAGTCGGTCTGGCTCGATTCCATCCCGCACGACCCCCGCCTCCCCTTCCTCTTCGGATTCCATACACCAGCCGAGGTTGCAGCCCGTCTGGCCGAGGTCTGTGAGTCGTTCGCATGACCCGCGAAACGAAGACCTACATCATCACCGGCGCAGGAGGCGTCGGCAAGACCACGATCTCTGCCGCCGCAGCGATTCGCCTTGCCGGACCCGATCGGCGGACCGTGGTCATGACGGTGGACCCTGCGCGCCGGCTGGCCGACGCCCTCGACCTCCACGCCCTGTCGAACGAGCCGACCCCCGTTCCCGGAGTCTCCGGATTGTGGGCTTCGACACTCGACGCCACCGCCTCGTGGGAGGGTGTCGTGCAGCGCTATAGCGATCCCGAGGTTGCGGACCGGCTGCTGGGCAATCACTACTTCCGTGCCATCGCCGATCGGTTCCCCGCGGCACAAGCGTTCGCCGGCACCGAGACGATGTCGACCATGATCGAATCCGGAATCTGGGATGCGATCGTCGTCGACACGCCACCGTCCGCAGGTGGACTCGACTTCTTCCTCGCACCCTCCCAGACGGCAGACCTGATCGGCGGAAAGCTCCTCCACTGGCTCACCGGAGCGCAACTGCCCGGACGCAGGTTTCTCTACCGGTTCACCGGACGGCCCCTGCTCAAGATCGCCGACACCGTGCTCGGAGGTGCACTCCTCGAGGACGTCGCCGAGTTCCTGCTCGACCTCAGAACCATGTACGACCGCCTCGCAGCTCGTGCACTCACCATCCAGCGACATCAACAGCGGGCGACCACCCTCGTGGTCACCACCGCAGACCCGGCGCCCGTCGCCGAGGTACTTCGGTTCTTCGAGGAGCTGACCGAGGTGGCGGTCGCCCCGGCCGCCGTGATACTGAACCGAGCGCTTCCATTGGAGTGGGCAGACGCTTCCCGACGCCCCATCCGCGGGGTTCCGGACGCAGAGGTCCGGGGAATCCTCAAAGCCAACCTCACGAGATGGGGCGGTGAGGCACGCCGTCAGACAACAGCGATGGAAGGGATTGCCGGTCGCTACGGCGTACCGCTGCTCACGGTGCCCTGGGTCTCCGAGCCTCCCATCGCGGTGGAGAGCCTCACCTGGCTCCTCGACGGGGTCGACGGGCTCGACGCCTTCTTCTGATTCGAACACCGGCGGATGGTGGTGACGCCGCTGCTCCAAGGCGAGCGACATGCGGCAAGCAACGCGCCGCTAGAGAACTACCGAAGGCCCCAGCAACTCGCGGAGTTCGGCGAAGAGCGCTGTACGCGGCTCGACGCGATGGTCGTTGCCGAGTTGAATCACCCGCTCGTCGCCGTCGCTGACCATGTGCAGAAAGACGCCGGCGTTCCCGGGATGGTTCGCGAGCACGGAACGGAGCTGCTCGACCGTCGAGCGCGACATTCGGGTCGCCGGAACACGAAGGCGGACGACGGAGTCGGCATCGAAGCGCGGCTCCTGGATCTGCTGAGCGATCATCTTCACGTCGTCCCCGCGGTGATCAACGCGGCCCGTGATCACGAGAACGGCATCTTCACGGATCATCGGGCCGAATTCGGCGACAGTCCGAGGGAAACACACGACCTCGATGGAACCCTGGAGATCCTCAAAGCTGAAAAAGTACATCGGATCCCCAGCCTTGGTGTAGCGGGTGTTGAGCGAACCCACAACGCCGCCGATCGTTGCAGTTGTCTTGTCCTCCATCTCCCACATGCCGGGCACCGAAGTCGAGCACATCGTCTCGAGCGTCTTCTCGATACCGAGCAGCGGATGATCAGATACGTAGAGCCCAAGCATCTCCTTCTCGAATCCGAGCTGTACCTTCTTGTCCCACTCGACGTCCGCAACGACGACTCCGACGGACTCCACGCCGCCGTCGTCGCCACCGAACAGGCTGTACTGACCCATCTCCTCGGCACGACGGCGCGCGATGGTCGCATCGAGCGTTTCATGCGCGACCTCGAGGAGTCCGCGTCTGGTGTGCCCGAGCGAATCGAACGCGCCGGCCTTGATCAACGATTCAACGGTCCGTTTGTTGAGGACGCTCACGTCGACCCGGTCGACGAAATCTCCGAAGTCTTTGAACTCACCGTTCCTCGTGCGTTCCGCGACAATCTGGGCCACAACGGCCTCACCGACGTTGCGGATCGCGGAGAGACCGAACGCGATTGAGCCGTCGACCCCGACGAAATCAGACTCCGAGACGTTCACGTCCGGAACGTGGACCGGGATCCCCATGATGCGGCACTCATGGAGATAGATCGCTGTCTTGTCCTTGTCGCGTTTCACCGCCGTGAGGAGCGCCGCCATGTATTCGGCCGGATAGTGCGCCTTGAGCCAAGCGGTTTGATACGCGATCAGCGCATAGGCCGCCGAGTGGGACTTGTTGAAGCCGTAGCCCGCGAAGTGTTCGATGAAACCGAACAGATCCCGGCCGAGCTTCTCCGGATGACCATTGTTGACACACCCGGCGACGAACGCCTCCTCCTGCTCCTTCATCACAGCCGGGATCTTCTTGCCCATGGCCTTGCGCAGCATGTCGGCTTCGATCATCGAGAATCCGGCCATCTTCTGAGCGGTCTGCATGACCTGTTCCTGGAAGACCATGATTCCGAACGTGTCACCAAGCACGTTTTCCAGATCGACGTGCGGGTATTCGATCGGCGCCTTGTTGTTCTTCCGATCGGCGTACTCGAGATGCATACCGGCGCCGAGCGGGCCCGGACGGTAGAGCGCGTTCAGGGCGATGAGGTGCTCGAAGACTTCGGGCTTCAGGTTGCGCATGAGCGCCCGCATTGGCCCGCCCTCGAACTGGAACACCCCCATCGAGTCACCGCGCTGCAACATCTCGAACACGAGTGGGTCATCGAGCGGAACCGCGTCGATATCGGGCCGCTCCCCGGTGTTGCGCTCGATCAACTCCAGCGCACGTTCGATCGTCGTCAGATTCCGCAATCCGAGGAAGTCCATCTTGAGGAGGCCGAGGGCCTCGACGCCGTGCATCTCGTACTGAGTGACGATTTCAGCGTCGTCACCCTTGCGTTGGACGGGGACAACGTCAGTGAGCGGATCCGGCGAGATCACCACAGCCGCTGCATGGATCGAATCCTGTCGGCGCAGACCCTCGAGACCGCGCGCCGTTTCAATCACTTCGCGTGTGATGGAGTCAGAGTCGAAGAGCTCGCGCAGGCCGGCAGCGGCTTGATAGTGATCACGTTCTCCTTGCGAAGCCTCTCGCCCAGGATCAACGAGGCACTGGGCCAACGTCGCATCCTTGCCGAGGATCGCGGGAGGCATCAACTTCGCAGCCCGATCCCCCACACCGTACGGATGGCCGAGGACGCGGGCGGCATCACGGATCGCCTGCTTCCCCTTGATGGTTGAGAATGTGATGATCTGGGCGACATGGTCGGATCCGTAGCGCTCAGCGCAGTACTGGATCATCTCGCCGCGATACCGCTCATCGAAGTCCATGTCGATGTCCGGCATCTGGCGGCGCCCGGGATTCAAGAACCGCTCGAAGATCAATCCGTACGCGATGGGGTCCAGGTCCGTTATACGCAGCGAGTAGGCCACGATAGAACCGGCGGCGCTGCCACGGCCGGGCCCGGTGCGGATCCCACGCTGGCGAGCGTGCCGTATGAGGTCCCACACGATGAGGAAGTACGCGGAGAACCCCATCTCGGCGATAACCCGGAGCTCGTAATCCAGCCGTTCCGCGACGGTGTCGTCGAACTCCCCGTACCGCTGGTGTGCTCCGTCCATGACAAGCCGGCGCAGATAGCCGTCCTCGTCCATGCCCTCCGGTACCGGGAATTGCGGGAGCAGGATGTTGCCGAATTCGAGGTGGGTGCTGACACGATCCGCGATCAGCAGCGAGTTGTCGGTAGCGCCCGGGTATCGATCGGCAGGGAACAGCTCGTGCATCTGGCGCGCCGTCTTGATGTAGAACTCTTCACCTGAGAATCGGAATCGATCCTGATCACTCTTGTTCGCGCCTGTCTGGATGCACAACAGAACGTCGTGGGCTTCGGCTTCGTGTGCGTACGTGTAGTGGCTGTCGTTCGACGCAAGGAGCGGAGCGCCGAGGTCTCGCGATATCTGGATGAGGTCGTCCATGATCCGCTGCTGACCCTCGATGCCGTGGTCCTGGACTTCAATGAACCAGTTGTCTTTGCCGAAGATGTCCTGATACATCGCCGCGGCCTCGAGCGCGGCGGCGTAGTCGCGAACCTGGCCGATGTTCCCCTCTTCACTCGCCTCGTCGGGAGCGAGGAGCTGGGCCACATGACCGCCGAGGCACCCCGACGCCGCGATGATCCCTTCGCTGTGCTCCGAAAGGAGTTCGCGATCCATTCGCGGCTTGTAGTAGAACCCCTCGAGGTAGGCCCGAGACGCGAGCTTGATGAGATTCCGGTATCCGATCTCGTTCTCGGCGAGGAGCGTGAGGTGGTAGCGCTTGTCCTCGCGGCGCGGAAGGCGGTCGAAACGGGATCCCGATGTCACATACGCCTCGATGCCGAGGACGGGCTTGACACCTGCTGCGATCGCTGCCTTCGTGAAGTCGACGACGCCATAGAGAACGCCGTGATCGGTGATGGCGATTGCCGGTTGGCCATCGGCCGCGGCGGCCTTGACCATGTCCTTGACGCGAGCGGCACCGTCGAGCATCGAGAACTCGGAGTGAACATGGAGATGGGCGAAGCCCTCGCGAGGCAACTGGGCTCCCTGGTACGCGAACTACAGGTATGTAAGCATGACGCGCGTTCTCATGCGACACGGGGTCGCTGTCAACCCACGTCCTGCCTATCCTCGCCCTATCTTCCCTTGAAGGAGCACTACGTATGCGCATCGGAATCCTCACCGGCGGCGGCGACGTCCCGGGGCTCAACCCGTCCATCAAATCCGTGGTCGCCCGCGTCGCCCACGAAGGCCACGAGGTTGTCGGCATCCGCCGCGGCTGGGGCGGGCTTCTGAACGCGAACCCAGCGGATCCGGAATCGTTGGCTGAGAACTTCATCGACCTCACCCCGGCGACGGTGCGCACCGTCGACCGTACCGGCGGGACGTTCCTCCACACCAGCAGAACGAACCCGGCAAAGGTCCGCCGCAGTGAGTATCCGTCGTTCCTCGGCGATCCACCCGAAGGCGACGGGCCGTTCGACGTCACCGACCACGTCTTGCGCGTGCTCGAAGCCATGCGGATCGACGTTCTCATCCCGATCGGTGGTGACGACACACTCTCGTACGGACTTCGGATGCATGAAGAAGGCGTCCCGGTCATCGCCATCCCGAAGACAATGGACAACGACGTCCACGGAACGGACTACTGCATCGGGTTCTCGACCGCCGTCAGCCGCGGCGTCGAGTTCATCCACGACCTGAGAACGAGCACGGGAAGCCACGAGCGAATCGCGATCGTCGAGCTCTTCGGTCGCTACTCGGGCGAAACGTCCCTGATAACGGCCTACCTCGCCGGAGTCGACCGAGCCCTCATCTCGGAGGTCCCGTTCGACATCGATCGCCTCGCCGAACTCGTCATGAAGGACAAGACGGACAATCCGTCCCACTACGCGATGGTGACCATCTCGGAGGGTGCAACGATTCGTGGCGGTGAGATGGCGCTGTCCGGCGAGATGGATGCGTACGGTCACCGGAAGCTGGGCGGCATCGGTGAGACGACCGGGGCACTGCTCAAGGAGCGGACCGGCCAGGGCATCATCAACCAGACCGTCGGGTATCTGATGCGCTCGGGTCGCCCCGACTCGCTGGATCTCATGGTCGCTACGAACTACGCCGTCATGGCGGCAGACCTTGCGATCGAAGGTGCCTCCGGGCGCATGGTGTCGCTCAGGGGCGGAACCTACACCCACGTTCCGATCTCGGTCACCGGCGAAGGTGTGAAGCGCGTCGACATCACCGAGTTGTACGACTCGGTCAACTACCAGCCGAAGGTCAGGCACGTCACCGGCAAACCGATGTTCCTCTACTAGGCCGCGCTCTCCCCACTTCCAGGAGTACGAACGATGAGTGTTATCGGAGTCCTGACGGCCGGCGGCGACTGCCCCGGGCTGAATGCGGTGATTCGAGGAGTGGTGGCGCGCGCGGAGGAACACGACTCCGAGGTGCTCGGCATCAGGAACGGCTGGGAAGGCCTGATGAACGGTCTGACGGTGTCGCTCGATCGAGATGCCGTGCGCGGCATCCTCACCCGCGGCGGAACCATTCTCGGGACATCTCGCATGGATCCCTACGTCCACGGTGATGGATACGCGTCGTGTGAGCGAACGATCAAGGCCAACGGCATCGACAGCCTGATTGTGATCGGAGGCGACGGGACACTCCGTTCGGCGTTGAAGCTCTCGGAAGAGGGCCTTGCCGTCGTCGGGGTGCCGAAGACCATCGACAACGACATCTGCGGGACCGACATCACGTTCGGTTTTGACACGGCGGTTGGCATTGCGACTGAGGCGATCGACCGCCTCGCCACGACCGCCGAGGCCCACAACAGGGTCATCGTCGTCGAGGTCATGGGCCGAACGAAGGGCTGGATCGCAACCTACGCAGGGATCGCCGGCGGCGCCGACGCCATCATCATTCCCGAACACGAATACGACATCAACGAAATCGTCGGGACGCTACGGCGCCGCCACCGCAAGGGAATCAAGTACTCGATCGTGGTTGTGGCTGAGGGTGTGGCACCGCCACCCGGGTTCGAGCCCGTTGAGCAGAAGAAGGACGCGTTTGGGTTCGATCGACTCGGCGGAGTCGGCTACCTCATCGCGGCTGCAATCGAGGCCGGAACCGGATTCGAGTCGCGGGTATCGGTCCTTGGACACGTCCAACGCGGCGGCACTCCATCAGCGTTCGATCGGGTGCTCGCCACCCGGCTGGGGGTTGGCGCCGCTGACTTCGCGGTCGAAGGTCAGTCGGGCGTGATGGCGGCACTTCGGTCGGAGAGCATCGTTGCGGTGCCGCTCAGCGAGGCGGTTGATTCGATCCGCGGTGTCCCCGACCAGCTGTATGAGACGGCGCACTCCTTCTTCGGATAACGACCGGTCAACCTCAGGGTGTGCCGAGCGGCGGCCGCTTGCGCGGGCCAGTCGTCGGAGGCACCGTCTCCAGTTCGGATTCGATTTCCGGCTCGGGTTCGGGAGCGTTCTCAGCAGCCGCGAGGAGCTCCGCGAACGACTCGAGCACCGTCTCGCTAAACACGTCGAGGTCAGGCATGACGGCAAAGTCCCCATTGATGCCCCACGACACCGTGCCGTCGTACGAGAACATCGCAATGCCGACGCCGTGACTCTCCCAGAGCGGCACGAGCGGGTAGGAAGCCTCCATCCGGGCGTCGAGCATGTACAGCGGGAACTGCGGTCCCGGGACGTTGGTGACCGTCATATTGAACGGCCTCGCGTTCGCCGCCAACCTGGCGCCGAGCGCAACCAGGGTTGCGGGCGCTCCGGTGGACACGCGAACGAGCGTCGCAGCACCGAGGGCCTGGTTCGTCTCCTTGAGGCGTTCGGTCTCGGCGCGCACGATTGCGAGGCGCGAGATCGGGTCGGGTTCGCCAACCGGGAGGGGCGCGAGCCACATGGCAACTTGATTCCCCAGGGTTCCGTTCTGATCCACGCCACGAACGCTGACCGGAGCCATCACACGAAAATCGATCCCATCCACGTCTGCTACGTCGACGTTGCGCTGGTCGAGGAGGAACGCGCGCACCGCACCGGCCACAGTGGCGAGGAACACGTCATTCACCGTCCCGCCCAGCTTGTTCTTGATCGCCTTCACGTCGGTGAGCGGCATATCGACCCACGAGAATCGCCGCCCGGGACCGATATCCCCGTTGATCGGTGTCTTGCCGGTCGGGACAAGCCAGCCGGCGGAGAGTGACGCACCCACGGCTCGCAGTCGGTTGGACGCAGAATCGAATAGATCGGAGACGTTCCCGACCACGTCCCGTGCGCTGCGCAGTGCACCGATCGAGCCGGTGATCCTTCGGGTTGTCTCACGCACCAGTAGTTCGGTCCCGTTCGGAATCGGCCGCGGCTCATATGCCGGACCGGGAACGATCTCCTCGGATGGTACGAGCGACATGAGAACTGCCATCAGATCGACTCCCGACAAACCGTCGATCATGCAGTGGTGGATCTTTGTGACGATCGCAAAACGGCCGTCCTCGAGGCCTTCGACGACCACCATTTCCCACATCGGCTTCGTGCGGTCGATCTGCTGAGACATCAGGCGCCCTGCGATCCGCTTCAGCTCCTCGTCGGTGCCCGGCCGGGGAACCGCGATGTGGCGGATGTGGTAGTCGATGTTGAAGTGTTCATCATCGACCCAGACCGGGTGTTGCTCGATCGGTACCCGCACGATCCGTTGGCGATACCTCGGAATCATGTGCAGCTTCGACGATATGAAGTCCTTCAGCCGCTCGACGTCGATCCCACCTTCCGGCATCGCGAACGACCCGGCAGAGAAGATCGTGACTGCGCCGACATGCATATGCGTCGATCGAGACTCGAGCGCGAGAAAGGAGTTGTCCAGAGACGAGAGACGTTCATAGTGAACCGACATGATTCCTCCTGATCCGCAATCTAGAGCCGTGAGCCCATGCCGCAACCCGCCAGCCGATTCACTCGATCACTCCCCTCGTCGGTTCACCGAGCCCCACGAGTGAAGCTGAGAGGTCCTCCGGCAGATCCGATCGAACCGTAACGGGACCGGATCCCGAAGGATGTTCGAATGTGAGCGAGGCCGCGTGAAGCCACGTCCGTCCCGGATCCCCGGGTGTTGGGCGCTTCCTCCCATAGACGGGATCACCAACCACCGGATGTCCGATCGATCGCATGTGGACCCGGATCTGATGCGTGCGCCCGGTCTCGAGGGTGACCGAAGCCAGCGACACGCCCGCGTCGCCCCACTCCGCCAATCGCTGGTAGTGCGAGCGCGCCGGGCGTCCCGTCTCGACGACCGCCATACGCGTCGGCTCCGCCGGATCTCGGCCGACTGGTGCGTCGATGGTCCCCGTCGCGCTCGCAAACCGGCCCGCGACCAGCGCCCGATACTCCCGCTTGATATGGCGCCGCCTCAGGGCCGCCTGGAGGTGGTCGAATGCCATGGCATTCTTCCCAACGATCAGCAAGCCTGACGTGTCACGGTCGATGCGGTGCACGATGCCCCACCGGTAGTCGGGTCCAAGGTCGGCGATCTCGGGATAGCGCGAAAGGAGCCCGTTTGCGAGGGTGCCACCCGATCGGCCGGCGCCGGGATGCACGACTACGCCGGCGGGTTTGTCGACGACGATCACGTCGTCGTCCTCGAACGCGACCGCAAACTCGACGGAGGGCTCCGGGGCCACGATCTCCTTCTCGGCGACGAGGTCAACGTGCAAAACGTCGCCCTCCGCAACCCTTGATGACCCGGCAAGCGCGAGGCCGCTGCGCGTCACTCCCCCCAACTCGATGGACGAACGGGCAGCCCGTCGACTGACGCCGCAGAGCACGGCAACGGCCCGATCCGCACGCGTGCCATCGAGATCCGCGGGTATCTCGATCTGCTCCGTCATCGTCTCAGGAACGCAGCGATGAGGAGCAAAGCAACTCCAACGTTGATCGCGATGTCCGCGACGTTGAACGTCGCGAAGAACGGCACGTTGATGAAGTCGACAACGGCACCATCGAGGAACGAGTCGCCGCGGAAGACCCGGTCCAGGAGATTCCCGACCGCTCCTCCGAGGACCAGACCGAGAGCGACGGCGTCGAGGCGATGCCCCGCTTCGCGCAGAGCGAAGAAGATCATGATCACGACGGCGATCACGAGGAGTCCGATCACGGCTCCGCCCTTCGCGAACAGCGAGAACGATGCACCGGTATTGAAGACGAGCTTGAGGTTCAGCCAGCCATCGATGAGGACGATCGGCCCATCGGCCAGCGCCTCGACGGCCCACGCCTTTGTCGCTTGGTCCACACCAACAACGAGAATGGCGACCAACGCCGCCAGAAGCCTGAGCTTCAGCGCTGAGACGCCGCTTCCACCGTCATCGTCGCGTACGGAAGGGCTTCGAGCCTCGCCACCGGAATCGGGTCCCCCGTTATCTCGCATATCCCGTAGAGGCCCTTCTGCATTCGGTCCTGTGCGTGGAGCACCTTCTCGAGGAGCTCTTTGGCGTTCTGTTCAACGGAGATGTCCATCTCCATCTCGAGTGCATGCGATCCCCCATCGGCGTTGTCGGGGTCGGGATTGTGCTCCGACGCACTCTCCGCGAGCCGCCGAGCTTCGCGCTGGGTGTCGATCTCATCGAGAATCGTCGTGAGGCGGACACGCTCGGCCTCGAGCCTGCGCTCAAGACGCTCCAGCGTGGAAGATGCCAACTGCCGGGCCATGAACCCCTCCGATGCGAGCGGGCACGATAGCACCGAGTGCATCGACAGCGGCGCCTCATCATCGGAAGCTCCGCCGAACGCTGTCTGCTTCTACGCCGCGGATCAGGAGCACCTTCCTTCGGGACGATGCGCCGCTGAAGATCGATGCGCGGCCGCCGGTGGTTGCTTCGACGAGATCGACCAGCGCCCGATTCGCCTTGCCACCTTCCGGTGGGGCCTGTACCCGGACTCTGATCGCATCTCCGTAGACGCCTTTGATCTCCGTTCGCGAGGCGCCGGGTACGACGTGTACGCGCAGGGTTGCGCCCTCTGGGTGTTCGGAGACCGGGTTCATGGGCGCAACGTACCCGATCACCGCCCGTACCAGGCACAACAACGCCGTCGCTTCGAGTAGCCTGTCGTCACGCAACGACAGGGACGCACTTCCGGTGATCCCGCGGTTTGAGCGATCCGGCGGTGGTGAGAGGCCGGAACCACGCACCGGATGACATCACCCTCGAGCAGTGGGAAGAATCCGGCTTGTCCGGCTGTAGAACCCGCCGGAGTACTCCACCGTGACGGAGCCAATGAGCGGTCGATCACCGATCGGCAAGCCGGGTGGTACCGCGGGCCACCCCGTCCCGGCGCACGACACAACGCCGGAGGACCCGTGAACGAACAGCCGCCCACCCTGCACTTCTCCCGGGTCGCGCCCAGCGTCGACCTCCCGGACCTCGACACACGTGTGCTCGCGTTGTGGGATCGGGTAGACGCCTTCCGCTCGTCCGTCGAGATGCGCACACCCGAGTCGGAGTACACGTTCTACGACGGCCCGCCGTTCGCTACGGGGAGCCCCCACTACGGGCACATCCTGCAGGGAGTGGTCAAAGACATCGTGCCTCGCTACTGGACCATGCGGGGGCATCGCGTCGAGCGTAGATTCGGATGGGACACGCACGGCCTTCCGGTCGAAATGGAGGTCCAGAAGCTCCTCGGCGTCTCCGGACCTCGCGAGATCGAGGAGCTTGGCGTGGCGACGTTCAACGAAGCCGCGCGCGAGTTGGTCAACAACACGGCGACAGACTGGTACGACATCACTCGCCGCATCGGGAGGTGGGTCGATTTCGAAGACGACTACAAGACCATGGACGTCGGGTTCATGGAGTCCGTGTGGTGGGGCTTCAAGCAGCTCTGGGATCGCGGCCTCGTCTACAAGGCCTTCAAGGTTCTCCCCTATTCGTGGGGGGCAGCGACATCCCTCTCGAATTTCGAGGTGAACCTGGGTGGCTATCGCGATGTGGAGGATCCGTCGATCACCCTCCGGCTCGCCGTCACCGACGGCAACGAGCACGCAGCAATCGGCGACTATCTGCTCGTGTGGACCACAACGCCATGGACCCTGCCGGGGAATCTCGGCGTCGCGGTCGGCACCGACATCGATTATGCACGAGTCCTCGACGGCACGGACTACTACTGGATCGCACGCGAACGTGTCGACGCCGCCTGGCCGGGGCAAACACCCGAGATTGTCGCAACGGCGACAGGTTCGGAGCTGCTCGGCGTCGGCTACGAGCCACCCTTCGCCCACTTCATCGACGAATACGCCAATGGCGCGTTTCGTGTCATTGCGATGGACGAAGTCACCACGGAAGACGGCTCGGGCCTCGTGCACACCGCGCCCGCATATGGCGAAGCCGACTTCCTGGCGTTCCGCCAGGCCGGAATCGACGTTCTCGTTGATCCGATCGACCTCGAAGCGCGCTTCACCGACGAGGTCCCCGAGGTCGCCGGCCTCCACGTCAAGGCCGCCGACCCCGTGCTGATCCGACTGCTGAAGGATCGGGGGGTGATCGTGCACTCAGGAACGATCACGCACAGCTACCCGTTCTGTTGGCGGACGGACACACCTCTGATCTACAAGGCGATCCCGAGCTGGTACGTGAACGTCGAAGCGATCAAGGACCGCATGGTTGAGCTGAACGAGTCGATCCATTGGGTTCCCGACTACGTCGGTTCACGGCGTTTCGGAAACTGGCTCGAGGATGCTCGAGACTACGCAATCTCCCGGAACCGTTTTTGGGGGACCACCATCCCGGTCTGGGAGTGTGACACGTGCGACGAGACCGTCTGCATCGGTTCGGTGGACGAACTCGAGACCCTGAGTGGATTCCGCACCGATGACCTCCACAAGCACATCCTCGATCCCGTTACCTGGCCGTGTCCAAGGTGTGAAGGCACCATGGTGCGCGTCCCAGAGGTGCTCGACACCTGGTTCGACTCTGGTTCGATGCCATACGCTCAGGTCCACTACCCGTTTGAGAACAAGGAACGGTTCGAACGCGGCTTTCCGGCCAACTTCATTGCGGAAGGCCTCGACCAGACGCGTGGCTGGTTCTACACGCTGCTCATCATGTCAACCGGGATCTTCGACACGGCGCCGTTCCAGAACTGCGTCGTGACCGGCATGATCCTGGCCGAGGACGGTCGCAAGATGTCCAAGAGCCTCAAGAACTACCCGGACCCGTCGCACGTTCTCGACGAGTTCGGAGCCGACGCCCTCCGTGCGTACTTGATCAACTCGCCGGTGGTCAGGGCGGATCCGCTCCGGTTCTCGGAAGAGGGTGTACGCGAAGTTGTGCGTACGGTGCTCTTTCCGTGGTGGAATTCGCTGTCGTTCTTCACCACCTATGCCGAGGCGGACGAGATCACCGACGCAGACCTCGTAGCAGCCCCGCCGGTGGCGGACCGGCCGGAGATCGACCGCTGGATTCTCTCGGTGCTGCAGAGTCTGATCTCGCGCGTCAACGAGGAGATGGAGGCATACCGGCTCTTTGCAGTGACCCCTCCGATCGTCGGTTTCGTCGAGCATCTCACGAACTGGTACATCCGGAGAACACGACGGCGATTCTGGGCACACCGTGGAGGAGCGGACCAGAGCGACAAGCTCGCGGCCTTTGCCACCCTTCACGAGGTGCTCTTGACGTTCGCGACGGTCGCTGCACCGGTTCTGCCATTCATGTCGGAGGAGATCTACCAACGCCTGGTGCAACCGGACGTCACGGCGGCGCCTGCGAGTGTTCACCTGCTCGACTACCCGGAGGCCGACACGGCGCTCATCGATTCCGATCTGGAGATGTCGATGGCAGCAGCGCGCATCGTTGTCAACCTTGGTCGCGGCCTGCGCAAGCGGAACGATCTTCGGGTTCGCCAGCCACTCGGTCTCGTGACCATCGTGAGCCGGGACCCACGGGTGGCTGCCGCGATCGAGACGCACCGGGACCTCATTTCCGAGGAGTTGAACGTCCATCGCGTCGAGGTACATGACGATGAGTCGGACCTGGTCGTTCTATCGGCCAAAGCAGACTTCAAGCGGCTCGGACCGAAGCTTGGCAAGGATACCGGTGCGGTCGCAGGCGAGATCGCAGCGCTGAACCATTCGTCGATCGCCGCCCTGCTCGAGGGTGGCGAACTCGCGATTCGCGGCACCGCCGTCACCGCTGACGACATCGTGGTGAGCCGAACCCCGCGCGAAGGCACGGTGGTTGCGTCGGAGGAGTCAATCACCGTTGCGCTTGATACGACCCTCACCGATGAACTCCGCACCGAGGGTGTAGCTCGTGAGCTCGTGAACCGTATCCAGTCGCTGCGCCGGTCAGATGGCCTGGATGTAACGGACCGGATCGCGCTGCGATGGGCATCCGATTCCGGTCCAATCGTCACGGCGTTCGAACAGTTCGGTGACTTCATTGCCGGCGAGGTGCTTGCGCGCTCCATCGAACGCGACGACACCATGGCGGCCGACACCACCGACATTGACAGCCTGACGGTGGCACTCGAAGTCACCGCCGTCTGATCAGCAGATCACCCTGCGGAGGAGGCTGATGCCGAGAATCAGGATCACGGGCGAGAGGTCAAGGGCCGCACCACCGATGCGAAGCGGCGGGATCACGTTTCTGATGGGTCGCATGACCGGCTCGATCACCTTCGAGAGGGCGTCGTAGAGGCGCCGTACGGGATGGTCCCAACCGAGGCGGCCGAAGTTGACCACGTAGCTGAGCACGATCCAGGCGATGATGAGCCAGACCGCAACCGTCAGAACCGCGCAAATGAGATCAAGTGCCACTCAGGCTGAACCGTAGAGGCCGAGCGCGGCTAGACGATCGAGTTCGACACTGCTCACCGCAACGCCGGCCGGCGACACGAGAATGACACCCTGAGCGATCTTCGCCATCTTCCCGTCGAGGGCATAGGTGAGCCCGGACGTGAAATCGACGAGGCGCCGAACCATCTCCGGTTCCGTGCTGCGCAGATCGAGAACGAGAGGCCGGCCGGAGCGGATACCGTCCGCGAGCATCTGGGCATCAGAGAAGTTGCGCGCGACGATGATCTCCGTCTCGAGCGACGGCCGCTGCATGGCGTCCAGAGGCCGGCCGGCCTCTGATCCCGGCTGGACGTACACGCCTGCTTCGGCATGTTCCCATGAGGAGTTCTGCCGGTTCGCCGACGCCGGTGGATCAACACGACGGCCGGCGACACTGCCCGGCGGACGCGCGGTTACGACCCGCGGTGCATCGCCCTGCGCAGGCGACGAAGCCGGAGCGGGTACACCTTGGTCCACGTCGCTGTCGTCGTCGACGAGGCCAAGGTAGAAGAGCGTCTTCTGCCAGAACGTTGCCATAGTCAATCCTCAGTCAAGCGTTCGTTGAAACTGTCGTTCACAGACTCAAAGATAGCCCGTCCCACGCGCACGATGCTTGCACCTTCCTCGACGGCAACCTCGAAGTCGTCGGTCATGCCCATCGAGAGTTCGACAGCCTCCGGATGCTCGACCTGCAACCTGGCTCCAAGCTCGCGGAGTCCCGCAAACCACCGCCTGGCTTCTTCGGCGACCGCGACCTGCGGGGGAATGATCATCAGCCCACGAACTGCAACCCCTCGATCAACGACGAGATCGGCGACCCTCAGCACCTCCCCAGCCTCGAAGCCGTGCTTCTGAGGCTCGGCGGCGATATTGACCTCGATCAGGACCGGGGGCGGCGGCTCAAGCCGAGACCACGGTTCGAGCAGCCTCATCCGGTCGAACGAGTGGAGGAGCACAATCGGAGGTGCGATCGTTTTGATCGCCCGCCGCTGGACGTTCCCCACGAAGTGCCACTCAATGTCCTCCGGAAGGCTCCCTTCCTGGCGCTCCGTGAGCCCACGCGGCCGGTTCTCGCCGAAGGCGCGTTGGCCGGCATCGTAGAGTTCGAGCACCGCTTCATTCGACTGTCCCTTGGAGACGGCGAGCAAGCACACGTCGGCAGGATCCCTGCCTGAGCGCAGCGCCGCCGACGCAATTCGAGCTTTGACCTTGTTCAGCGCCGAGGAACCCATGCCACCGCCACTTGTCGATTCTTGGTCGCATCCCGACGATAGGACCAGAGTCCGGCGTCTGTGTAGGTGCATTGGTCGGATCTCCACACCGGCACGCCGGCGAGTTGCTTTTCGGCGGCAGCCCAGAGATCCACACTTGCGCCTCCAAACGTCGTCGTCGAGCCGTACCCGCCGATCGCTGCCTCCACTTCGTCACCGACCTCGTAGCAGCAGGGACCGATCGATGGACCGATCGCTGCCCGCCGCGGCGTGTCGCCAAGGTCGATTATGGCGGCAAGACCGGCAGCGATGACGCCGGCCGCAACGCCTCGCCAGCCCGCATGCAAGACGGCTACCGACGTGTCCCCCTCAACGATGATGGGCATGCAGTCGGCGGTCGCGATCACAAGCGGCAGACCGGGTCGTTCGGTGATCAGGCCATCGGCCTCGCCCGCGGGGCCAGGACGATCCACGCCAATCACAACGTCGCCGTGGACCTGATGCACCGAAGCCCACATGCTGGAGATACCGAGCATCTTCGAAATGCGGTCTCGCGAGTGTGTGTCGTCGCGGCCGTTCCCGTCGGCGGCGTCACCAAAGAACGCTCCGCGGAAGCCCGCGGGTTGAATCATCCGCGGACGAAGCCGGGAATCTCCATCTCGTCGGTGCCCTCATCGCGTGCGGCTCCCTCGTCGAGCGGCGGCCGCACACTGGGCACGCTGACCGTGGGGGCCGACGTGAAGGACGACGAACGCGACTGCTCATGTTCGAAGCCGGCGGCGATCACCGTGACCCGCATCTCATCTCCGAGGGAGTCGTCGACCACGGCACCGAAGATGATGTTCGCGTCTCCGTCTGAATGGTCGGCCACGATCGATGCTGCGGTCGACACTTCGTGGAGCGTCATGTCGACGGGTCCGGCAATCGAGAGCAGCACACCGCGCGCCCCCTCCATCGATGTTTCGAGGAGTGGGCTCGAGATCGCCTTCTCCGCAGCTTGCTGGGCGCGGCTGTCTCCTGTCGACTGACCGATGCCCATCACGGCGGAACCTGCCTCGGACATCACGGTCTTGACGTCTGCAAAGTCCACGTTGATGAGGCCGGGAGTTGTGATGAGATCGGTGATCCCCTTGACGCCGTTCGTGAGGATTTCGTCCGCCATGCGGAAGGCCTCGACAACGGGAGTGGTGGGGTCGGCGATCTCGAGCAGTCGCTCATTCGGGATGATGATCAGCGTATCGACGGCCTGCTTCAGCGATTGGATGCCTTGTTCGGCAGCGACCGAGCGTCGACGGCCTTCGAAGCCGAATGGTCGGGTGACGACGCCGACGGTGAGGGCTCCAAGCGACCGTGCGACTTCCGCGACAATGGGAGCGGCCCCGGTGCCCGTCCCGCCGCCTTCACCTGCGGTGATGAACACCATGTCGGCACCGGTCAGAGCGTCCTCGAGTTCGTCGCGGTGATCGTCGGCGGCTTCACGGCCGACTTCAGGGTTGGCCCCGGCCCCCAGTCCGCGTGTTGAGTCGCGCCCAATGTCGAGTTTCAAATCCGCATCCGACATGATCAGTGCTTGTGCGTCGGTGTTCACCGCAATGAACTCCACACCGCCTACACCGGCCTCAATCATGCGGTTCACAGCGTTTACCCCGCCACCGCCCACACCGACAACTTTGATGACGGCAAGGTAGGTGAAGGGTGAGAGTTTCGGATCGGTCATGTGGTGGTCCTCCCGCGCAGGTATCCGAAGGTTAGTCCGACGGTTGAGACTGTTCGAGTGTCTCCGTCTCACCTTCCAGTTGAGATTGAGGCGGAGCCACGGCCGGTCGACTCGGAGCCGTCACGTCGATGCGGCTGCCGGCCTCGAGTCCAGTCGCAATGAGCGCCTCGACGGCGGCGGCCTTGAACGCCATGTCAACCGGTCGCCCGAGAGCAACGGTGTACTGCTCGACGAGGGCATCGACCGTGTCGCCCGATACCGTTACCGTGGTCGAGCGCTGAAGGGAAGGCGGGAGCCCGGCCACGAATTCGACGGCGCCGAGCGTCGCGGTGTGGCGGATCCGATCGCCTTCGCGTGACGCCCCGGCTCGTTCAGAGCGGACGATCGGCGGAGTAGAAGTGCCCACGGCGCGCTCGACCAGCACACCGTCGAGCGCGACGTTGAATTCGCCAAGATCGGTGGAGACCGTCGCGACCGGAACTCGCTCGCGGACGTCGATCTCGACGCTCCCCGGCCACGAGACCGTCACGTTGACGTCGGCAACCCATGGGCTTTCGAGCAGCGCCGCTTCGATAGGTCCACCCTTGACCGAGATCGTCGGCGTCCCCGGCCGAACACCGAGGCCGGCGGCGATTGCGGCTGGATCGGTGCGCTCTGCGCCGGTGACCGTGACGGTTCGGATCGAGAGAACGGGGGAGTTCACAAACCAGATTGCTGCAGCGACCGCGGCCACAAGGAGAACGAGCCAGATCAGCCAGCGGAGCCGCCCACGCGCTCGCTCTTCGGTTACCTCGTGCCGCCGTTCGGCGATGCGGTGGTCCATGGTGTTCATCCGGCCGACTCCGGTTCCCTCGGTTCTTCGCCGCGCTCCTCGAATACACCGACAAAACGGATCTCGGGCGTCAGGCGCACTCCCGTGG
Organism: uncultured actinomycete; assembly: GCA_942491345.1. GTDB lineage: Bacteria > Actinomycetota > Acidimicrobiia > Spongiisociales > UBA5794 > JAHEEL01. The sequence continues at coordinate 153,195 of CALOAN010000048.1, read as the reverse complement.
ACTCGAACACGCGCCTCCGCACGGCCCATACAAGATCCCAAACGTCTTGTGCAACAGCATCTTCGTCGGCGGTGAAGAAGTTGGCGTGTATTTCCGATACGGCAACTCCCCCGCACCGAAACCCCTTGAGACCGGCGGTGTCGATCAACCGACCGGCTGCATCCCCGGGAGGGTTCTTGAAGACCGATCCGGCGTTGAGCGTGCCGCCCGGCTGGTGCTGCTTGCGCCACCGCGTGATCTCCCGGATTCGCGCTTCAGCGTCGGCCCGGGTACAGGGGAGAGTCGAGAACCGTGCAGAGGTAACGAGATCATCCGGACCGAGATTCGAATGGCGGTACGAGAGAGCGAGATCTGTGGCGGTCCTGGTCGATCGTTCCCCGGTCGTCCGGTTGACGACAACTGCGGAGATCAGACGCTCCGCCGTGTCCGAACCGTGGCCTCCGGCGTTCATCATCACCGCCCCGCCGACGGTCCCCGGGATTCCCGCGTAGAACTCGAGGCCACATCGTCCGGCTTCCGCTCCCGTCCGAGCAACCCGGGGCAATGGGGCCGCTCCTCCTGCGACAACGCTGTCGTCGTCGAGGACCGCCACGTCGAGGAACGCACCACCAAGACGGACGACAAGTCCCGGGAAGCCGCGATCTGCGACGACGAGGTTGGTTCCCTTCCCGAGCACGAGCATCTCGACGCCCGGAACGAGGGAATGCAGCACATCGTCGAGGTGACGGTCGTCGTTCACCTCGACAAACCACTCGGCCCGTCCACCGAGCTTGTAGCTCGTGAGAGGCGCGAGCGAGACCGAGCGTTGAACACCCGGTATCGCAGACATCTGAGCGTTCACAGATCGACTCCGATCCGGTCGACAACATCGGTCCAGATGGTGGCGACGTCGCCGGCACCCATCAGGATCAGGGTGTCGCCGTGTTGCAGCGAAGGCGCGACGCGGGACGGCACATCGGCGAGGTGCTCGACGTACTCGACCTCTCCGCCCCCCGCTCGGACGGCCTCCTCGACCAGGCGACCCGTGACACCGGGCTGGGGCTGTTCACCGGCCCCGTAGACATCGGTGACGATGATTCGATCGGCTGCTGCGAGCGGCGCTCCGAAGGCCGGCGCAAGTCCTGCAGTCCTGGTGTATCGGTGTGGCTGGAAGACGACCCACAGGCGGCCGTCCGTCATCGTGCGCGCCGCCTCGACCGTGGAGGCGACCTCGGTCGGGTGATGTGCGTAGTCGTCAATGATCGAGATCCCGCCGACTCGCGCCTTCACCTCGAACCGCCGGCGCACCCCGCCGAAGTCACGGAGACCGGCGATTGCGCACTCGAGGTCGAAGCCGACTTCGCCGAGGAGGGCCAGCACACCGGCGGCGTTCATCACAACGTGGCGTCCCGGATGCTGAAGCTGCACCCGGTGGACGGCGCCATCCCTGGTGAGGGTGAACGACGTCGTCGGCCCCAGATCGATGTCGATGACCTTCCAATCCGCGTCGTCGCTCGTGCCGTAGCCGATCACCTCGGCACGCTCGGCGAGTCTTCGTACACCCGGATCATCGATACACCCCACCACCGGCCCCGATACGCGTCCTGCAACCTGAGCGAATGCTTCTTCGAGTGCGGTGACCGTGCGGTAGTAGTCGAGGTGGTCGGCTTCGATGTTCGTTACGCCGAGGGCAGCCAACTCGAGGTGCCGGAACGTCCCGAATGCTTCGTCGGCTTCCAGAAGGAGGATCTCCCGGTCGCCGAGATGCGCTCCGGTGTTCAGATCGGTTAGTTCCCCGCCGACGATGAACGAAGGATCACGGTTGCACGCGCGCAGCGCAGCGACCGCCATGGCAGTGCTCGATGTCTTGCCGTGGGTGCCGGAGAATCCGATTGTCGTGAACGCGTCCGTGACACCGCGTAACAAGGCCGGCCTCCTGGCCGTCGGAATTCCCGCCTCTCGCGCAGCTCGGAACTCGAGGTCGTGATCCGGCACGGCCGACGAGGCGACCACCACATCGACGCTGCCGATACGGTCCGGGTCGTGGCCGATCCAGGTCTCAACGCCGACGCCGGACAGCGAGTCGACCACATCCGAGGGCTTGAGATCCGATCCGGAGACGGTGACCCCGCGTTGCGCGAGGAGTTTCGCGATTCCCGACATTCCGGACCCCCCGACTCCGATCATGTGAATCGAGTCGACCTCGTCGATCAGGACAATCTGGGGTTCAAGCATCGGCAATCTCCCTGAGTGCGCTCGCGACCCGCCGCGTAGCGTCCGGTTTCGCAGCCGAACGGGCTCCGTCCCCCATGGCGGCGAGCCGCTCGGGATTGGCGATGAGCCGTGCCAAGATACCCGGCACCTCGACGATCCGGTCCTGTCCAACGATCACGGTCCCGCCGGCTCGTTCCAGATCGTGCGCGTTCATCGCCTGGTACCCCTTTCCTGCGGGGAGCGGAACAACAACCGACGGGGTGCCCGTGGCCGCCAGCTCACTCGCCGTTAGCGCCCCCGACCGGGAGAGCACAAGATCCGACGCTGCGTAGAACAGCGTCATCTCCTCCTCGAACGCCTCGGTGACCCAATGCGGAACATCCGCCGCTTGCCGGGCCAGATCGGCGTGATGGTCGACCCCCGTGAGGTGCAGGATCGAGAATGACCCGCGCTCGGCAGAAGCGAGGGCGGCGGCGGCTTCGTTGAGCGCTTGTGCCCCCAGGCTGCCACCAAAGACGCCTACCACCGGTCGGTCCGGATCCAGCCCGTAGTGCCGGAGGGCGCTCGGCCGTATCTGTGCCCTGTCGAAGTCCTCGAACGCGCGATCGAGGGGGTTGCCGACGACATCGGCGCGCTTGAGCTGCTCGAGCGCTGGAGCAAAGGCGACGAACGTGCGCTCCGCTCGTCGCGCGACGTACCGGTTTGCGACACCGGGAACCGCATTCTGCTCGTGGACGACGAACGGCATTGCGACCTTTCTCGCGCCCATCGCCGCTGGAACGCTGACATATCCTCCAAAGACGGTGAGTACTCCGGGAGCCCGTTCGCGAAGCGTCGATGCAACATCGGCTGCCGCCCGGCGAACCATCGCCGGAATCGTGAGGTTGTCGACCGTCAACGACCGCTTCAACCCACGGACATCGAGCTGGACGAACTCGAAGCCTGCATCAGGAACGATGCGTCTCTCGAGCCGATTTCCGCCGAAGAACACGATGTCGTGGACGTCGACCCCCGAGGAGACGAGCGACCGCGCCACGGCCAATGCCGGATGGATGTGTCCGCCGGTGCCGGCAGCAGCGAACGCAAACGTCATGAGGAAGCCGAATCGAGAACCCGAGTACGAGATATGTTCACGAGGATCCCAACGGCGGCGAGGCTCACGATCATGGCGTTTCCCCCGGACGAGACGAACGGCAGCGGGACGCCGGTAATCGGGAGAACGGCGACCACGCCGCCGACGTTGATCAACGCCTGGAAGGAGAGCCATGCCACGATTCCAACGGCGAGAAGGCGGCCGAACATGTCGGGCGCCGTGAGGGCGATGCGAATGCCGACACCGGCGAAGAACGCAAAGAGAACGATCACCAGCCCGGCGCCGATGAGTCCGGTTTCCTCTCCGATGATCGCAAAGATGAAGTCGGTGTGGGCATTCGGCAGAAACGACCAGCGAGCCCGGCTCGCTCCCAGACCAACTCCGAACCATCCGCCGGTCCCAAGAGCCACGAGGCTCTGAACCGCCTGGTGTCCGGTTCCGAGCGGGTCGGCAAACGGGTCCAGGAAGCCGGTGATGCGTTCCCTTCGATAGTCCATGGCGAAGGCGCCGGCTGTACCGAGTACCGCGGCAATACCCGCGAGGCCGACGACGAAACCCAGAGGCGCTGCGGACGAGAACAGGATCGCAAACGCTGCGGCGACGATCAGCAGGGCCGTCCCGAAGTCGGGCTGCAGCAGGAGGAGGAACGAGACCACACCGAGGATCGCTGCAACCGGCAGGAGAAAGTGGCCCAGCGAGCCGAGCAATCGGTCCTTCTTTGCAAGCACGGCCGCGAGCACGATCACCGTGGCGATCTTCGCAAACTCCGAAGCTTGGATCGTCAGCGGACCGACCTCGATCCAGCGACGTGCTCCACCACGAACATCGCCGATCAGCATCGTGGCGACGAGTCCGGCGACGGCAACGAGGAAGATCGGGAGGGCGAATCGACGGTAGAGCCGATACGGGATCCGAGTGAAGACGACGAGGGCGACGATCCCCAACCCGACCCAAACGACCTGCCGCTTGATGTAGTAGAGGGAGTCTCCCGTTTCGCGGAACGAGACAACAGACGCGGCCGACAACATGGCGCCGAGGCCGACGATCAGAAGCATGATCACCGGAACGACGAGGAAGATGGTCCTCCGATCGCTCCGATTCAGTGCCTGGGCTGCTCGGCGCTCCCGGATCTGCTCACGAACCGACGGGGCTGCGTCCGCATCTTCAACCACGGGGTCCGGAACCGCTTCGAGCATCCGGGTAGCTTGGTCGACACCGCCGGATCCGTCGGTCATTTCGATGCCTCAGCTTCGGCGACGAGTTCCGCAAACCGGTCACCCCTGGCTGCGTATGACTCGAATTCGTCGAAGCTCGCGCAGCCCGGCGCGAGCAATACGGTGTCTCCGCTCCGCGCAATTCGGCCCGCAGCACCGACGGCATCGGCCAGAGTCGCGACCACGGTGACCGGGACGTCGGCTCCGACGGCAACATCGGGGCCAGCCTCGCCGAAGGCCACCACGTGACGAACAGTGTCGGTCGTGAGATCCGAGAGGTCGAGGTTCTTGTTGCGGCCTCCTGCGAGGAGCACGACGTTCTCGTAGGCCGCAGCGGCGGCTCGCGCCGCATGCGGGTTGGTTGCCTTCGAGTCGTCGACCCAGCGTATTCCGTCCTTCGTTCCCACGGTTCTGCGCCGATGGGCTCCCGGCGTGAAGTCCGCAAGGACGGTGGAGATTCCGGAAATCGTGGCACCGACCGTCGTGGCAATGGCGGCGGCGATACCCAGATCTGCGACAAACGAGGGATCGCTCGTGGCGAGCGGCAGGCGCGAACCGCCGATGACGAGTGCCCCGGAATCGGGTCCGATCCCGTCGGGTGGCACAACGGTGCCGCTCACCGCCACCGTTCGGCATCGAGTTCGTCTCGCGAGTTCGGCTGCACCATCATCATCGGCGTCGTAGGCGAGAAGCTCCTGTTGTTCCATGTTCTCGAAGATTCGCGCCTTTGCAGCCGCGTAGTCGGCAACGGTGCCATGCCAATCCAGATGATCCGCTGCCACATTGGTGATGCCGGCGGCAGCGGGGTGGAACCTGTCGATAAACCTCAGCTGGAAGCTCGACGCCTCCAGCACCACCACGCTTGCAGGTCTCGGTCCGAGTCCGCAGACCGGGAGGCCGATGTTGCCGGCGGCCACGGCCGAGACATCGCTCGCGTTGAGCATCTCCGCGATTGCGGTGGTCACCGTGGTCTTGCCGTTTGTGCCGGTGACAGCCACGTACGGTACGGTGAGCTGCCTGGCCCCGAATTCGAGCTCGCTGATGACTTCGATATCGGCGGCGAGGGCCTGCCGGACGGGTTCCGAGTGCTCAGGGAAGCCGGGCGAGACGACAGCCAGACCGACGTTCCGCAACAGTCGATCGGCCCATGCTCCCGAGTGGACGGCGTAACCCTGCTCACGCAACGGGATGGTCGCCTGAGACGACCGATCGTAGACGGAGACGGAGTGCCCGAGGCTCGCTGCGAGCTCGGCAGCCGCGACACCACTCACGCCCGCTCCGAGGATGAGTGTTTTCATGGCGATCCACCCCCGGTCGCGTTCAGGAAATCGGCGTAGAAGACACCAACGCCGAGCGCAACAGAGATGCCGGTCAGAATCCAGAATCGCACAATCACCGTGGTTTCCGGCCAGCCCTTGAGTTCGAAGTGGTGGTGGATCGGCGCCATCCGCAGGATTCGGCGTCCGAAGACGCGGAACGTGAAGACCTGGCCGATCACGGAAAGCGTCTCGACGACGTAGAGGCCGCCGAGCAGGATGAGCAGTAGTTGGGTGTTGGTGAGCAGCGCAAGCGCGGCCAGTGCGCCGCCGAAGGCCTGCGATCCCGTGTCGCCCATGAAGATCTTCGCCGGTGCCGCGTTCCACCACAAGAATCCGAGCGCTGCACCGACCACAGCTGCTGCGAATCGCGCGAGGTCGAGCGCCCCGTTGATGTCAATGAGGTATACCGCGATGTTCCTGAACTGCCAGAATGCTATGAGGACATAGGCGCCGACGACCAGCGAGACCGAACCGGCAACCAGGCCATCGAGCCCGTCGGTCAGGTTCACGGCGTTGGCCGCGGCTGTGAGCATGAACAGGACGAGAACGAAATAGAGGATCGGTCCAAGATCGATTCCCAGGGGCCGTACGAATGAGAGCTCGGTTGAGACTCCGATTCGCTGCGCCCCCCATGCGAACGTCCCGGCGACCGCAAGCTGGCCGAGAAACTTCCAGCGCTTCGAGAGGCCCTGGTTGTGCTTCCTCGCATACTTCGTGAAGTCGTCGAGGAAGCCGATGAATCCCATACCGATGAAGGCCAACACCGCGAGCAGGCCCTCGGGGGTGAACGGGTACATGCGGAAATCGAGGCCTTCACCGAGCGTGAAGAGGCGGAAGTGCGCTCCGCCGTATCCGAGGAGCGCGCCAAGAACGATAACGGCACCACCCATCGTCGGGGTGCCGCGCTTGTGCATGTGCCCTTGGACATCCTCCTGGATGAACTGTCCAATGTTTCTCGCGCGGAACACGCGAATTGCGATTGGCGTCACGAAGATGGTGAACGCGAATGAGATCGTCGCAGCGATGAGGAGTTGGATCACCGGCGGGCCTCCTCGGTCAGGCGTTCCGCAAGCTGTTCGAGCCCAACCGATCGAGAGGCCTTGACCAGCACGACGTCGCCGTCCCGAACCCGCTCACGAACCGAGTCCAGGGCTTCATCCGGACTCTCGACATTGATGCCACCCGCTGCCACCGCGAGACCGTGGTCCGGTCCCACCGTTACGACGTGGTCGATTCCGAGTTCGGCCGCCAGCCGCCCGATCCGTGCGTGCTCCTCGTCGGTGACATCCCCGAGCTCGGCCATCTCCCCGAGCACCGCGTAAGAGCGGCCCGGCATCGATGCCAGCGTTTGCAGCGCCGCCGTCATCGACGTCGGGTTTGCGTTGTAGGAATCGTTGACAACGGTGTACCGCCCGGAACGGATCTCCATCCTCCAGGCGGATCCGACGGCTGTTGCCATCCCGTCGATCGCCACCTGGGGTGGGACCCCGATCGCCATAGCTGCGGCGAGAGCGGCCGCGGCATTCAGAGCGTTGTGGGATCCGGACATCCGCAGGGACATGGGGAACGACCTGCCCTGAAGGTGGAGCACGAACGAGGGGCGTCCCTGCTCGTCGGTTGTGAGATCGCTGACCCTCACAGAAGCGTCCGGCGTCGCGCCAAAGCGCACCGTCGGACCCGGGTGTGCCCGTTTCAGTCGCGGCTCGTCATCCGGCAGGACGGCTGTTCCCCCTGCAGACAGACCCTCGATCAACTCCCATTTTCCATCGGCTATGGCGTCACGCGAGCCGAACGTCTCGAGGTGGACGAGACCGAGGTTCGTGATGACGCCGACAGATGGAAGGATCGCAGGCATGAGCCATCGAATGTGTCCGAGGCCCCGCGAACCCACCTCGATCACCAGCGACTCTGCATCGTTCGGTGTTGACAGCACCGTGAGTGGTACGCCGACTTCGTTGTTGTAGGAGCGGGGTGAGGCCCACGCCCCGGGAATCGCAGCAGCGAGCAGGTCCTTCGTCGAGGTCTTGCCGGTTGACCCTGTCACCGCCACCACGGGTAGGTCCAGCTCACCTCTGCGATGAGCTGCCAGGTCGCGCAACGCCTCCGAGGTGTTCTCGACTTCGATACGAGGCACGAGATGGGGGTGGGTTCCGTGTTCAACGAGCGCCGCGACGGCGCCTTCAGCGACGGCATCAGCGGCATGGTCGTGCCCGTTGTGGTGTGCTCCCCTGAGCGCGACGAATACGGCCCCCGGCGCCATGTCCCGCGAGTCCGTCGAGACGCTACGAACCGGCATCGTGGGGTCGCCGTCGATGACTCCACCGGTGGCGGCCGAGACCGTGGCGAGGGTCCAGTCGAGGGGGCCTTTCATGCGGGCTCCTCCGAGAGCGACCGCAGCTCTTCGAGCGCAACCACGCGATCATCGAACGGCTCGGTCCGGCCTGCGATCTCCTGGCCACCCTCATGGCCCTTGCCGAGAATCAGCACGAGGTCATCCGGACCGGCGGCTTCGAGCCCGCGGCGAATCGCGCGGCGCCGATCGACTTCTTCGACGACGTCCGTAGATGGCGCCATTCCCGAACGAACCGACGCCCGAATCACATCCGGGTCTTCCGAGCGGGGATTGTCGGATGTGAGAACGACCAGATCGGCATTGCCGGCTGCTCGACCCATCGCCGGCCTCTTCTCCCGATCGCGGTCGCCGCCGGCTCCGAATACCACGATGATGCGGCCGGTTGAGAGCCGCCGTGCGCTGCCAACAACCGCTTCGATGGCATCCGGCGTGTGGGCGTAGTCAACCACTACGGTCGGGCCGTCCCGGCCGGCGATACGCTCGAATCGACCGGGAATCGTGGTTACCGACGCGAGGCCACGGACCACCGCTTCGGCATCGATCCCGAGGGTGAGGGCGATGGCGGCTGCCACGAGCGCGTTCTGAACGTTGAACTTGCCCGGGATCGGAAGATGCGCCGGGAAACGCCCGGTCGGCGTGTTCATGGAGAACGACGATCCGTCGAACGACTCGTCGATGGACGAAGCTGTGATGTCGGCATCGCCATCGACGGATACGGTGGTTGTCGGCACCGCCGTGGAAGCGGCGATCTCCCGGCCGGCGTCGTCGTCCACACCGATCACAGCGTGATCGGCTCGATCCCGCGTGAACAGTGACGCTTTTGCCGCGAAGTAGCGATCCATGTCGCCATGGAAGTCCAGATGATCCTGCATCAGGTTCGTGAAGGCCGCGACGCGGAATCGGATGGCATCTACCCGATGGAGGCTGAGTGCGTGACTCGACACTTCGATCGCTGCCACGTCGACGCCGGCGTCGACCATCTCGGCAAGGAGGCGCTGAAGATCTGAGGCCTCAGGTGTCGTCCGGGCTACCGATTCCTCGGTACGGCCGATTCTCGCTCCAATCGTGCCGATCACACCCGGCGTCCTGCCGGAGGCGATCACGATCTGTTCGACGAGGTGTGTCACCGTCGTCTTGCCGTTGGTGCCGGTGACGCCGACTACCGGAAGATGGTGCGACGGATCTCCGTACGCCGCTGCCGCGAGCCACGGAAGTGCCGCACGCGCGTCCGGCACGACGACCCGGCATGGACAGTCCACGTCTCGTTCGACCGCCACGGCCGCTGCACCGGAGGCGAGCGCACGCTCGACGTAGTCATGACCGTCGACCACCGCGCCGGGGATGGCGACGAAGAGGTCGCCGGGTCCGACCGCTCGTGAGTCGTGCGTCACACCGGTGATCAGGGGGTCGGATCCGATGACCTGGCCACCGCCCGTCAGGCGAGCCGCGATCTCAGAGAGCTTGAGCGAGTCACGCATCGTCGTCGTGAACGGGAGACACCCCGAGTTGGTGGAGGGCGGCTTCGACGATCTCGGCAAAGACCGGCGCAGCTGATGCGCCGCCGAATTTCAGTTCCGTATCATCCGGAAGCGTGCCGCTCGGAGTGTCGAGCACAACCGCCGCCACAATTGCTGGATCGACGATGGGCGCGATGCCGATGAACCAGGCGATGGTCTCGGTCTCGCTGTACTCGCCGGTTTCAACATCGAACTTGTCGGAGGTTCCGGTCTTGCCCCCGACGGGGAACTCATCGATGTCGGCTCGAAATCCCGTGCCATCCGCGACGACGCCGCGCAGCATCGAGCGCATCGTCTCAGCCGTGGCACTCGAGATCACCTGACGGCGCCTTGGCTCTGTGGTGATGCGCTCGCCGTCCGGAGCCACGATCTCGCTCAGCACGTGCGGTTCGACCCATTCGCCGTCGTTGGCGAGGGTGGCGTACACCGCAGCCATCTGCAGCGTTGTGGTGCCGATGCCGTAACCGATGGCTGCGGACGCGCTGCAGGCGGGTCCGCACCATTCGCTCACATGGTCGAGCCGGCCCGTCGCCTCGCCGCGGAAGTCAATCGACGCCGGACGCCCGAGGCCGAATGCGTCGAGGTACCGATAGTGCATCTCGTCACCAAGCTGTTTCTGGATCTTGATCGTTCCCACATTCGAGGAGTGAGCAACGATCTCTGTCACGGTCATGACGGAGGGGTGGCTGCCGTGGTCGGTATACGTCTCACCCACCACCTCGATCTCGTGCGGAGTCTCGAACGGTGTTGACGGGCGAACGACGCCCTCTTCGAGAGCAGCGGCAACGGCCACAACCTTCAGGGTAGAGCCGGGTTCGTATACATCGGACACCGCGCGGTTGCGAATAGCCGAAGGGTCGAGAGTCGATCGATCCATGCCGTTGAAGCCGGGGAGTGAGACCATGGCGAGGATCTCACCTGTCTTCGGGTCCATGACGACGACGGTCCCGCCCAACGCGCCGGTGCTGTCGATCGCTTCTTGCAGCGAACGCTCGGCGACGTACTGAATCTCGCGATCGAGCGTCAGGATGACGTCCGACCCCGGAGTAGCGGCCTCGAGGAGGAACTCCGCCTGCGGGATTGCCCTCCCCGCCTGGTCGCGTTCGACAACGCGTTTGCCGGGTCGGCCTGACAGTTCCGTGTCCATCACGGACTCGATCCCTTCGATTCCTGCCCCGTCTTCGAACTGGGTGAGCCCGAGGACCGGTGCAGCGAGGCCACCCGACGGATAGATGCGAAGCGGGGCTTCCTCGAAGGAGAATCCCACGAGATCGGCCTCCTCGATCACCTTCGCGGCGCGCTGGACCACGTCGTTCTCGAGACCGCGCGCCACGTACGCGAATCGCTCGTCGGAATCGAGTCGTTGGGCGAGCTCCACGTAGTCGGAGCCGAGGACTGGAGCGAGCAACGCGGCGGCCTCGCTCGGGTCCTCGATGAGGCTGGGGTCGGCGATGAGCGCCTTCCCATAGACGGTGAGCGCCAACTCGACCCCGTCGCGATCGAAGATCGTTCCCCGCTTCGCCTCGATGGTCTCATGACGAATCCGTTGGTCGAAACCGCGTTGAGCGAGAACGGCGGCATCGGCACCCTGCACCTGGAAGAGGCGGTACCCGATGCCGGCCCACGCGAGTATGAACACCAGGCCCAGCGCAACAACGCGAAGGTCCCCGAATCGAAAGGACGTGCGGGTCATGTCAGGCCACCCTCAGCGTGTCATGGTGGTCGGGCGCTTGGCCGCCAGCGTTCGGCCTGAGCATCGTTCCCCTCCCCTGGTCATCACGGCTGCTCCACGAACAGCGCTCTCAAATCCGTCCATCGATCCTCAGGGCCGCCGACCACGCGCTCAACCCCCGTGACCTCGATCGCCTGGCGATCGTCCGGGTAGACGAGTCCGAGTTCGGCGGCCCTCTCTGTGATCCGGTCGGGCGCCTGCAGCCGGGCGTACTCGGCGCGGAGATCCCAATGCCGCTCCTCTTGAGCAGCGATCTCCCGCTCGAGGAGCTGCAAATCAAACGCCGTGCGATCCAGTGAGATACGTGAGTAGATCACGGCAAAGAACGCGATGGTCACGGCAAGGATGAAGATCAGCAGCGGTCGGACGACCGGGCGAGCCTTCGCCCGTCGCCCTGCATGCCGGGCCGCGGACCGTGGGAATGCACCGGCTGTCATGCGGCGAGCCTCTCTGCGATCCTCAGCACTGCGCTTCGCGACCGCGGGTTCGCAGCAACTTCCGCCTCCGACGGGCGGATACGCGCAAGACCCTTGAGTTCCGGACGGCGTTCACACACGCAAACCGGCAGTCCCGGAGGGCACACGCATTCTGCAGCGCCGGCGGCGATCCTGCGCTTGGTGATCCGATCCTCGAGCGAGTGGTAGGAGATCACGCAGAGCCTCCCGCCGGGTTTGAGGAGCTCGATGGCGGATTCGAGACCGGCCGAGAGTGCATCCAGTTCCGCGTTCGTTGCGATGCGAAGCGCCTGGAACGTCTTCCTGGCCGGGTGGCCGGAACGGCGAGCAGCTGCCGGAACGGCCCGGGCGATGACGGCGGCAAGGTCGGCGGTGTTGCCGATGGGTCGTGCATCAACGATGGCAGCGGCGATCCTTCCGGCGTATCGCTCTTCCCCGTACCGTCCGATGAGGTAGCGGAGTTCATCGTGATCGAGTTCATTGACGAGCTGCCCTGCACTCGACGGAGCGTCGGGCCCCATGCGCATATCGATCGGGCCGCTGCGGTGATACGAGAATCCTCGTTCGGCTGTATCGACCTGATGTGATGAGATGCCAAGGTCAAGAAGAACCCCGTCAACGGTCCCACGAGCGTCAGGTGGTGCGCCCAGCTCATCGTTGACGAGCCGCTGCAGGTCGTTGAAGTTGCCCAAGACCGTGCGCACGCGTCCGTCGTCCGGCGCATTCGCCAGAGCGTCCGGGTCGCGATCGATCCCGATAATCGTCACGAGCGGGTACGCCGTGAGCAGCGCTCGTGTGTGCCCGCCGCCGCCAAAGGTGCCGTCCACGATGACTCCGGACTCCGCGGGGGCAAGCGCCGCGACACACGCCGATACCAGAACCGGTTCGTGGTAGCTGTTGGTGGTCTGATCCATGGTCAGCCCCCCGGAGCGCTGGCGCCAACATGGAAGCGGGCGGAGTAAGGGGCCTTCCAATTGGCATCCGAGGGGCTGACCACAGGCCAGACCGATCCACAGCTTCGGGCGCGGGTGCGATCACGCGACGCCCGTATCGTTCATTCATATTCCGTCCTCCGAAAGTGCCTCCTCGATTTCGGCGTAGTACTCGTCTGCTTCTGCGGCCACGGTTCGCCACGTGTCGGTGGCCCACACCTCGATGTGATCGGCGACGCCGACCACCGTGAGGTCCTTCTCCAACCCTGCGTAGCGCCGAAGCGCCTCCGGAATCTGCACTCGTCCCTGCCGATCGAGTGGCTGATCCGACGCTGAGGCGAAGAAGGACCGCGAGATGTTCCTGGCCCGCCGATCGGTTCGCGGCAATTTCAGCACCTTGTCCGACTCCTCTTCCCATCGATCCATCGGGAAGACGTAGATGCAGCGCTCTTGTCCCTTGGTCACCACACAACCCATCTCGAGTCCCGAACGGAACTTGCTGGGCATCACGACGCGGCCCTTCCCGTCCATCGAGTGGCTGTATTCCCCAAGAAACACGCGTCCGCGCCTCCGTTGCGCTGTGATCATCATCTCCCACGAGGCCCCACTATGCCCCACTCTGTTCCACATGTCAACTCTTTCGCCCCCACCTGCTCCCCGCACCCCCGCCGGTACCCTGTGCGCCATGAACAACACCATCACCATTGTTGGGGTCGGCGAGATGGGCGCGGTGTTCTCGCACGCCCTCCTGCGGACCGGCCACCCCGTCTTCCCGGCGCTTCGCTCAACCCCGGCGGCGGACGCGTTCGCGCAAAACCCTGAACCGGCGCTCGCGTTGATCACCGTCGGTGAAGACGATCTCGACCCGGTACTCGAAGGGCTGCCCGAGGCGTGGCGTTCACGGGTAGGGCTGATCCAAAACGAACTCCTCCCCCGCGATTGGATTCGACACGGGATCGAGTCCCCGACCGTCGCGGTCGTGTGGTTCGAGAAGAAGCCGGGTCGAGCGACGCGAGTCATCATCCCGACTCCGATCGCCGGACCACACGCCGGGATGCTCGTCGAGGCGCTGACCTCGATCGACATCGCGGCCGAGGTGATCGCCGACGAAACGCTGATCGACGCGCTGGTCGCAAAGAACCTCTACATCCTCACGGCAAACATCGCCGGACTGCGAACCGGCGGGACGGTCGCCGCGTTGTGGGACGATCACCACGATCTGGCCACCGCGGTGGGATCGGAGGTCCTCGACATCCAGGATTGGCTCGTTGGGTACCCCGTGGATCGGGAGCGAGCGACCGCCGGCATGCTCGAGGCCTTTCGGGGAGATCCCGATCACGGGACCACCGGCCGCAGTGCACCGCGACGACTCGAGCGAGCGATCAAACATGCACGAATGGCCGGGATCGAGACGCCGGCCCTCATCGAGATCGGGCGTGAGGCCGGCTTGACGGTCTAGTGCTCTGACCTCCAACGTTCGGGGTGTCGATGTCGAGTCAGGGACTCTGATCGCAAGGACACAAGACGAAGGCGCAGTCGTGACGGCATCGAGGACGAGGACGCCGCGAGCAGAGTTCCCGGCCGGCAGAACACCTCAAAGGTTGGAGGTCAGAGCACTAGCCTACGAACGCCACCCGGAGGAGGGACCATGCACGTACTCGTCGCAACCGACGGGGAGATAGAGACGGCAGCCGCGGCAGATTTTGCCGCCACATTGGCCGGATCCGACGGTCGGGTGACCGTGCTGACGGTTGTCGAGGTCCCCCGTGCGTTCCTCAACGACGTTCGTTCTCACTGGAGCGTCGAGGACGGTCCCAACGTCGTTGCGGACTACACGTACGTCGAGACTCCGAAGGTCCGCCAGGAAGGTCCAACCGGCTGGCCGGGAGACGATGCGCTGATCGAACGGTATCTCGCAGACAAACTCCGGCAGAACACGGCTCCGCTCGTTCGCACCCTCGAGGAGCGCGGCATCGAGACGGATGCTCGCGTCGTCGAGAGCGAGAATGTGGCGTCGACGATTATCGAGCAGCTCGTTGCCCTCGACGCCGGAGTTGTGGTGATCGGCTCCCACGGCCAAGGGCTCTTTCAGGGACTCCTTGGCTCCACGGGCACCAAGATCGTCCGGCGATCACCGAAACCCGTCCTCCTGATCCGCTCCGCTACGCCGTGACGTAGGGTTCCCACCCCGGGTCGACCACTCCCCCGAGCGCCGCGGACACCCATGTGTCGGGCCGGGGTAGCCGCGGCTTCGCGACGAGCGTGAGGCCGGCCTCAGCCGGGGTTCGTCCACCCTTCTTGGTGTTGCACCGGCGACATGCCGCTACCACGTTCAGCCAGGAGTGTTCACCACCCTGCGACCTCGGCACGACATGGTCGAGATTCTCTGCTTGACGCCCGCAGTATTGACACCGGTGGCCGTCTCGCTGAAACACGGTGCGTCGGTTGACGGGGATCCGTCGCTGATACGGCACGCGGACGTATCGACGAAGGCGGACCACGGACGGTGACGGCATGGCCACGGTCTCCGAACGCCAGATCGCACCATTGGTGGCGAGCACATCGGCTCGATCACGCAGGACCAGCACCAGTGCACGGCGGACCGGAACCACCGAAAGCGGCTCGAGGCTGGCGTTGAGTACAAGTGCCCGAGGCATGCGCAGAGGCTACCAGCACGGCTCGTTCACACCGACCGGTGGGCGACTACTCAGTGAAGGTTGTTGACCACTCAGTGTCACCGTGTCATACTCGAGGCGGGCAGCAACGTCGAGAGCGCTGGAGTAGGCGTGCGCGTCGTCGGGTATGTACGGGAGGCACCAAGCCTCACAGAGGGCGAGACCGCATTCGCTCAGAGCGAGCGCGTGCGCCGATGGGCCGCAGACGCCGGCCACCATCTCATTGCGACGTGCCAGGACGGCCGCGACCCGTCTGATCCCCTTGGCCGCGACGGATACCGTGCGCTCCTCGACATCGCACGTTCCGGCAATGCCGACGCCTTGGTCGTGTCCGACCTGTCGGTGCTCTCCCCCGACAAGGTCACCCAGGAGATCATGCTCGACCACCTGCGGGGTCTTGGCCTCACGATCGTCTCGACGAACGAGCTCGACCACAACGAGCTGCTCGAGGTCCCCGACGACCACACGCGTCTCGTCGTACGCGATGTGATCACCAAAGTTGGCGAGTTTCACAAGGAGTTCGGTGATGCCCCTCAGCCACGAGAAGCGGACAGTGCACCGGCGCCGAACGTGGAGCCGGTTGGCGCGGACGTGATCGTCCAGTTGATGCCGCAGGGCTCTCAGCGTGTCGAAAGCGCCGTCCAGACGGCGCGCCCCACGGCGTAGGCACGGCCTCCCTCGACCACGGCGGATCCAGCCAAACGCCGACCGCTCTCTTCGAGAACGACGGTCACCACCAAGGTCCCTGCTAGGTCACGCTCATCGAGCGAACAGATCAACGGGACAGATGGCGTCAGGGCCAGTTTGGCCACGGCCGACACAACCGCTTGATCGATCGCATGCTCCGAGAATCCAGCCGTGAAGACCGTGACTTCGTCCGACCGGCTGGCAGCGGTCACCATGATGCCGTCGCGCCCTTCTGTCACGCTCACCCAATCGAGGCCTTCATCGGTTCGTGCCGGCGTCTCCGGCACCTCTGGCTCACGTTCGCGAAGCTCGTCGTCGGAGTCGAGCAGTTCCACGGTCTCCGGTTCGCTCGACGACGCCACATCAGATCTCTCCGGGCCGGGAGCGGCATCGATCTCCTGGCGGAGACCGTGCAGCGACAGGACCCTGCGTATGTCTTCGCCAATGGCGGCAGGATCCACACCGGGAGAGAGGCGAACGCGGACACCGGCGGGAGTGACTGAGTCGCCATCGATCTCTGCCTGCTCGACGCCCGGCAGGCTCAGCAGATCGTCACGCAACGTACCGACACCCACGCCTGCCTCCCCTCATCTACCCCTGAGCCGACCGGTGCCTCCACTCAAGATACGCCACGACGTCTGCCGGATCAATAGCGGCGTCGTTGCTGCCATACGCCGTGGCAATGCGCCACCGCATGATCTCGTCGTCAGGGACGGGGAGAAACGGGGGCGTACGCCACCATCCACGTGGAGCAAATGCCACTGCGGCAGAGACGGCTGTCCCCCAGAGCCGGGGCCGGCGCATCACCGCTCCAACGAGCCCACGGTCGATCACAGACGCTCCATGGCCGCAAGCGTACCCGCCCAACCCCGCCCTAGCGCCGCCGAGGGTGCACTCACAAGGCGGCACCCGCGGAAGTGCCGCTGTTCCCGCAAGGCCAGATCCCATCTAGGCTCGGGGGTCTCGACACGAAGAGGAGGCCCCGGCGTGCCCGTGACCACGGAGGAATTGACCTGGTTCGGTGAACAGTTCGCCGTCATATCGGACAACATCGAGCACGTGATCCAGGGCAAGCGCGAAACGGTCGAACTCGTGGCCTCGTGTCTGATCTCCGGTGGACACACCCTCATCGAGGATGTTCCGGGGGTCGGCAAGACGCTTCTCGCCAAATCACTCGCGCGCTCGATCGACTGCTCATTCCAGCGGATCCAATTCACCCCCGACCTGCTCCCATCCGACGTGACCGGCGTATCCGTGTGGGATCGCGAAGCCGGCGACTTCATCTTCCGACCCGGTCCGGTCTTTGCAAACGTCATTCTGGGGGATGAGATCAACCGGGCGAGTCCGAAGACGCAGGCTGCTCTCCTCGAAGCCATGGAGGAACGCCAGGTCACGGTCGACGGCACGACCCGCACGCTCGGGCCTCCGTTCATCGTGATCGCAACGCAGAATCCCATCGAACACGAAGGCACCTACCCCCTCCCCGAGGCCCAACTCGATCGGTTCATGATGCGCCTGACCATGGGCTATCCGGCCCGTTCGAAAGAGCTGGAGATGCTCGACACACACGGCGAGCGTTCGACGTTCGAGGACCTGCGCCCCGTCGTGCATGCGGAGGACATCGTTCGGATGTCGGAGATTGCCCAACACGTCCACGTCGCCGACGTGGTCAAGGGCTACATCATCGACATCGCCGAGGCGACTCGGGCCGAGCCTGACCTCCTCCTCGGCGCATCGCCCAGAGCGTCGCTCTACCTGCAGCGGGCCGCCAGAACCACAGCGGCGGTTGCCGGTCGCGACTACGTCTCCCCGGACGACGTCAAACGCATGATCGGGCCCGTCTTCAATCACCGGTTGATTGTGCGCCCCGAGGCGCAGATGCGCGGCGTTGGCGTTGATCAGATCCTCGAGGGAGTGTCCAACAACGTGGCGGTGCCTGGGACGCGCGTCGCTGCCGGATGAGAGAGCTCAGCTGATGCCGACGACCCGAGGATGGGCAGCTCTCGGAGCCGGTGTGGCTCTGATAGTCCTGTGGGTTGTTTTCGGTGAACGTCTAATGCTCGCCGTCGGCCTCTTCTTCGTTCTGGCCATCGGCGGGGGGATCGCCTACGTGCGATCCACCGTTCCACGCGTCGGAGTCACGCGAAGGCTCACGCCCTTCCAGGTGCACGACGGAGATCGGGCTGTCGTCGAAGTGACGCTGATGACCGGCCGTCGCATCGCCCAAGCAACCATCCTCGACGAAGTCTCGGGCCTTGGCACCGCACGGTTCGTTGCTGACCGCATCGAGCCGCACGACCCCATGACCGCTCGATACGAGGTGCTGTGCAGACCCCGGGGAATCTATATGGTCGGACCGGCCGTGGTGCAGGTACGGGATCCTCTGGCGCTGACCGGAGCCGGCGGAACTGCAGGCCGTATTGATCGACTGGTTGTGTATCCCGCCGTGGAGGACCTCGAGGGGCTGCCGCTGGGTCGAGGACACGATCCGACGGTCAACACATCGAGATCGAGTTTCTCGCAAACCGGAGGCGAGGATTTCTTCACACTTCGCGAGTACCAGCAGGGCGATGACCTCAGGAAGGTCCACTGGCCGTCGACGGCGAAACGCGACGAGCTGATGATCCGGCAGCTCGAGATGCCGTGGCAGTCGCGGGCGCTCGTGTTGCTCGACCCGCGCACGTCGGCCTACCCGGATGCCGAGGCATTCGAGCACGCGGTGCGCGGGGCTGCATCGGCATTCCGACACCTGTTCAGGAACGGGTACACGCCGACGTTGTGGTCTGGGAGCGGCTCGGGCACCATCGTCGGCGGAAGCGAGGCGTACGGGATTGCAATGGAGGAACTGGCTGCGGTTGTGCCTGCCCCCGTGGTCGATTTGCGAAGCGCACTGTCTCGGTTGCGACGTAACGGTATCGCGGGGGGTGTGCTCGTGATGGTGACCGGGGTGCCGGATGATCCGGTGCTGGGGATGTACCGGATTCTCGGGAACGACTTCTACCGAACGATCGTGATGTCCGCCGGATCAACGTCGGACGGCACACTCGTCCAGTTTGCCCGGGCGGGGGCGACCACGATCACATCGCAAGCTCCGGACCGATGGGCCGGGGCGTGGAAACAGGGAATGGAGCGGTCATGGTCTACCGCTACAGCTGGATAGCCGGGCTGGCGTCCATCGGGTTCGCCTTCTGGCAACTCGGCAGGCTCCTCCTCCCGACGGGGAGCGGTGCCCGGTGGCAACTCGTCGTCCTCTCCGGACTCGTCATCGGCCTGGTCATCACATGGACGGCCGTCACCTACCGCCTCCGCACATTCTTCGTCGCTCTGATCAACGCCGGGGCGCTGTTCCTCGCAGCTGCACGATTTGCGGCACCGGCCGAGTCTGTCTTCGTCTTCCCAACCCCGGCCGGGCTCAACTCCCTGTGGGCGGATCTCACCCGAGCCTTCGACGTGATCCGTAATGGAGTCGAGCCGGTGCGGCCCATAACTGGCATCGTCATCATTCTCACAGCACTGTTCTGGCTGCTCGGAGCACTCCTGGCCTGGGGTCTGTCAAAGGACCACCCATTTGTCGGGCTGCTTCCTCCTCTCATAGTGGCACTCCAGTTCGCAACACTCGATCGACGCACCGGCGGCCCCCTGATCCTTGCGGTCTTCGTGGTGCTGGTCGCAGGTACGGTGTTCGCGGTCGCGTACGATGAACGCGATCGCGGTGCCGGAAGGATGGCAAGCAGCCGGGCGGAGCCCCCGTCAAGGGCGCCCGCACCCACCGCGGCCCTTCTCGTCGCACTGGCCGTGACGGTCTCGGTTCTCGGGACGGGAATGCTCGGGCCCACCGTGCCGCGCGATGGCACGGTCACCTGGAGGACACCGGGCGGGCTGAGCGGCGGGTTCTACGGAAGTGTCTCGTACAACCCCTATGTCGGCATCCACGACGGTCTCGTCTCCCAGAAGGGGATACCCCTATTCCAAGCAACACTCGATGGGGACGTGCCTCTCAACGAGGTCTACTTCCGCCTCTTGACGCTGGAGACCTATCGAAATGGCCAGTGGTCAGCTTCTCGTCCCGAGGTCTACCGGCTGGATGAGGCACCTCTCGAAGAGCCGGGAAACGAATACGTCGGCGGCACCCGGCGCCTCACCGCCAGCGTCGAGATCCTCGCCCTTGCCCAAGAGTGGCTCCCGGCACCGTACGCCGTGGCCGGGGCGGCCGGGAGCGAGGCCGAGGCGTTTCGGATTCGAAGGTCAGACACGGCGCTGGTCTTTCGCGGCGACCGCACCTATCGGAACATGGAGTATCAAGTGTTCTCCGAGGTGCCGGAAGTGAGATCGGAAGAGATCTCCGCTGATCCGGGCGGCGGATTCTCGCCGCTGTTCTCGGCGGCGGCGGTCGCAGGAGAGAGCCTCCCGCCCGTCGGCGACGTCACCTTCCGGGAACTACCGGACGCCGATCGCTACACCGATTTGCCGGATGACATCGACCCCCGGATCCTCGAGCAGGCCACCCGCCTTACAGAGCGTTTCACAACACCGTTCGAAAAGGGACTTGCCATCGAGCACTGGTTCCGCGAGACCGGCGGATTTGTCTACGATCTCGAGGTGGACCAGGGCCACTCGGAGGATCTCCTCGCGGCGTGGCTGTTCGACGACTCGGCCGAGAACGACTCCTATCGGCGGGGCTACTGCGAACAGTTCGCCACCTCGATGGCAGTGATGGCACGCAGTGTCGGAATCCCGACCCGCGTGGTGCTCGGCTTCACACCGGGTCGGGAGATCGCCGCCAACCAAGTTGTCGTGCTCGACAACAACGCACACTCCTGGGTCGAGCTGTGGATTCCGGCCGTGGGCTGGGTCGCGTTCGACCCCACACCGAGGGGGGACGGGGCGAACCCGGTGACCAGCTACGAGCGCCTCAGCGAAGCGCTCGGATTCGAGATCGCCGCATACCTCGAACAGGTCCCGGAACCCATCCGCCCAACGGTCGAAGGAACGAACCCGATCTCCGGCGTCCTCGACCCGGAGATCGATCTGAGCGACCTGGAAGCGATCGACATCGGAGGCCCGTCAGCGAACGCACCGTCGGTGTTGTCGTGGGTACCCATCATCCCAATCGCCGTCGCCCTCATTCTGCTGGTCATCGCCGCCATCCCGATCGCGAAGTGGGCGCGGCATCGTGCCCGCATGCGCCGCCTCGAAGACGGCGACATCTCCGCCGCCTGGGAAGAGATCGTGGTCAAGCTCACCGACTTCGGCGAGGAACCGAACCCGGCCGCAACTCCGACCGAAGTCGCTGCAACGGTGGACGACGCGATGAAACCACTCGCCGCGGTGTACTCGCGATCGGTTTACGGCAGCTCGGGCCAGCTATCGAGCGCACAAACAGACACGGCACGCCGGTCCATGCAGCTCACGAGTGATCGATTCGTCATGAGATACTCGGCGATCGAACGATTCCGGTCGTACTACCGGCTCGCATCGCTCAGACGACGCTTCCGGCCATAGAACCAGAAGAACGCTTCCCGAGCCGACCATCAGGGTGATCAGCCACCCGCCTCATCGACCTCGGTGAGTACGTCGTCTTCGACGCGGCGCAACATCTCGAGGAACCGCTCCCGGTCGAGCTCAAATCGGGTCACGTCCTCTTCGACCGACTGAGTGATGTCATTGATGGCGACGAAGAACGCCAACTGACCCTGCCGAAGGGCATCGAGCACTTCGTCCTCATCGAGCGCCACGGCGAAGATGGTTTCACCGTCGGTGACGAGCCGAATCTCCGAGAGGTGGGCGTCCATGTCGGCGGTGCGGCGCAAGTAGTCCCATGCACGCCGAACACGCTGAATCGACATGCCGTTGTCGAGCAGGCTCTTGACAACTCGGAGTGCGATCAGATCGCGAAACGAGTAGAGCCGACGCCGACCCGGCCGGCCACCGGTCTGCTGAAGCGAGGGCTCAACGAGGGCTACTTTGTCCCAGTAGCGGAGCTGATGTGGCGTACAGCCGGTGAGCCGTGTCGCTTGCTGAGCGGTGAAACCTTCCACGCGTTCTCCCCATTGTCCCCGGCCGCCCGGCCGGTCGTAAATCTTCAGTGGCCCCTCTCGGGGAGGCAACTCTAGCGTTCCCGCCGCCAACGTTCTCTGACATCGTCCATCCACCCGGAGACGGAGAACGAGGCGGGTTTGTCGGCACGCGAGGCGCGAATGCTCATCGCGATCGTTGCAGCAGATGCCACCATCAGAATGAAGCCAAACCCGGCAAGATACGAGAATCTCGTGAACGTCCCGAGCATGATCGCCAGGCCGACGAAGAAGCCGACCGCAGCGAGACGCTGCCGTCGTTTGATCCGTATCGACAGATCGGTCTTAGCGACCGTTTGGGCAAGCTTGGGATCCTCGGCATACAAGTTGCGCTCGATCTCCTCGAGGATCTTCTGCTCTCGATCATCCAGCGGCATGTGGCCACCCTCCGCGACAAATCGCTCCGCGTTTGCAGTATACCGGTACATCAACCGCACGTACCGGGTTGATTCACCGATCGTGCGGCGTTTCCTTGGGCAGGATGTCTCTTCGGCGAGCGATCCTGGCCGGGATGACAGAAGCGGCTCCGAATCGTTTTCGGACGTCGTCGACGGCCTCCGCCGCGGCGTCGCGACGGTCTGCCCCGAACGCAAGCTGCCGCGCGTCCGCAGCATCAACAAGATCGCTCACGGCAATTCCGAGGAGACGAACAGGCCTCCCTCCGACCCCGGCCCTGGAGAGGAGGCCTCCCGCGGTGTCCCAGATGTCGCCTGTGTGGGCGACGGGCACCGGTCGGCGTGACGATCGGTTGATCGTCGAAAAATCGCCGAATCTCACCTTCAGAGTGATGGTGTAGCCACTGAGGCGGGATGTGGCCAGACGCGCCGCAACCTGGTCGCACAGCCGGAGCGTTTCACGCTCGATGACATCTGCATCGACGAGATCGCGATCGAACGTGCTCTCGGATGAGATAGACCGCGCGGCAGCCCCACCCTCAACTGGTCGTGGATCGTGTGCGTTCGACAGCGCCGAGAGGTGCTTGGCCGCGGAACGTCCGACGCGTGCCTCGAGCACGCCAATCGGCGTGCAAGCGACATCGCCGATGGTTCGTATCCCGAGCTTCCCCAAACTCGCTCGTGTAGCCTCCCCGACGCCCCACAGTTCGGTGACTTCGAGCGGGTGCAGGAACTCGAGTTCTGCGCCTGCAACTATCCGGAGCATCCCGTCCGGTTTTGCATGCTTCGAGGCGAGCTTTGCGATGAACTTCGTGGTAGCGATTCCGACCGACGATGGAATACCCACCTCTGATCGAATCGCCGAGCGAATCCTCGCCCCAACGTCCTCAGCCGATTGATAGTGGAGCCGAAGGCCCGACACGTCGAGGAAGGCCTCATCGATCGAGATCCCCTCGACGAGTGGGGTAATCGAGCGCATGATCTCGAAGACCTCGCTCGAGACCTCGCCGTAGCGGCCATGGTTCGGGCTCACCACGGTGAGCGCAGGGCATCGCCTTCGCGCCTCGCCGACCGGCATCGCCGATCGGACTCCGAAACCTCTGGCCTCGTAGCTCGCAGACGCAATCACGCCGCGTTGGCCGGTGCCACCAACGGCGACGGGAATTCCGATGAGGTTCGGGTCGTCGAGACGCTCGACCTCGACGAAGAACGAATCCATGTCAACGTGAAGAATCGGTTCGGCGAACGCTGCCATGGCACCACCGTACCCGGTAGCCTCCAACACATGATCACCGGCCCTCGCACGATCTCTCTCGTCCGTCACGGTGAGGTGCTGAATCCGGAGCACATCGTCTACGCCGACCTCCCCGGGTTCCCACTGTCGTCGCTCGGCAGGCAACAGGCCGCCAAGAGCGCCGAACGCCTGCCGGACCATGCCACCGTTGTCACTTCCCCCCTCGATCGCGCCGTGGAGACTGCGACGATCATCGCCGAGCAGCGGAACGGCCGCCTCATCGTCGACGATTCACTGACCGAGTGGGGGCTCGCCACGCGATGGGCCGGGCACCCCTGGGACGCCCTCGACGATATCTTCCCCGGTGAATTGACGGCATACCTGGAGCATCCGGTACACCTTCCGTTCTCACCCGAGTCGCTGGCCAGCCTCGCGAACCGGATGGCAGGTGCCGTGAGCAAGTACCGCGCGCTCACCGACGGTCCGCTGGTCGTCGTGTCCCATCAAGACCCGATTCAGGCGGCTCGTTTGTCCCTCACCGGCCGACGGCTCGCCGACCTCAATCGGGACAAGCCGCAACATGCCAGCGTTATCGAGCTGGAAGCGTGTCCGACGGGTTCGTGGATCGAGTGCGCGATGTGGGCCCCCGATCAACGCACCACCGACGTGCAGCCTGCCCCGCCGTGATGCGCCCGCTGAAGGGCGCCGCCGGTACACTCGCGCCTACCACAGCCGAGTGAGGAACATCCTGGCGACGAACACCAACCCGAAGAGTCCAACCGTCGCGACGGGTCGCCGCGCGCTCGGGGCGCGGTAGGGCTCGCGTAGTGCCATGAATCGGTCGGCCAGCCCGCCCCTGATCATCTCCGGCCTCTTCGCAGTGGCAGAGCTGCTGTGGTCGATCCGCCTCACCGTCTCACCGGAACCGTTCTCCCCCGGTTCGTCGGCACTCGTCGTTGCAGGGATCGTCTTGTATACGGTCATCGCGATTGTCGGCATGCTGTTGGTTCGAGCACCCTGGGCTCGTTGGCTTGCGCTCACAACGGCGGTTTGCACGGTGGTTGTCGGTGCACTCGGCGGGGACGTTGATGCACTCTCGATCACCGCAGCGGTCTTGTCGCTCGTCGCGATCGGGGGACTGGCAGGTCCGTGGCTCGAGATCTGGCTTCGCCGGCGACCCGGGGCGGGAGTGGGGGCCATCGCCGTCGCGCTCCCCCTCACGGCCGGCGCGGCACTCCCCTTGGCAGGTCTGGCTTCCGTCGAGTCGGCAACACCGGCGGCGTTCGCCCTCGCATTCGCCGGCCCCGTGCTCGCCTGGGCGTACGCCAGGGGTTTCGCGGCGGGGCTGTGGGGGCTCCGTCTCGCAGCGCCGGTCCTGGCGCTCATCGCCGCCATCGCCGGGGCCACCTGGGCGTCAGCAGCCTTCCTGGTCTACGGCACAGCGGTGGGGGTCCTGGCATGGTCGTCGGCTGCCCGCGATGCCCTGTCCCCCGTCGAGGCGCCGCTCCCGCCACCTCGTGTGACACGACACTCGAGGGAGGGCAGGTGACGGGCTGGATCACGATCCTCGGGGCGATTGCAGCCGGAATGATCCCCGGGCTCCTGCTCGCCGGACCGATCGGCGGAGCGATCGGTGCAACGGTCGGCGGCGTGTTGGGCGTCGTCGCGGAACGTGCAGGCGTACGGACCGTTGTCGCCCTGGCGGTGATTGCCGGAACGGCCACCGGCGTGTTCATAGGAGCCTCCATTGCGGGTGTGCTGTGTTTTCCGTCGACGTGCCTGTGGATCGAGATCATCGCCGGTGCCGTCACCGGAATCGGCGCACTCGTCGGTGTCGGCATGATCGCGGCCCTCACCACGCGGTCCTTTGATGAGTATCGAGCAGCTGTTGCCGCCAAACGCCCGCCCCCGACCACAGGATGCGCCCCGAAGAGCGAAGATCCAGACTGCTGAGAAGAGACACGAGACACCAGACACCAGAGAGAGTCGAGACGTGTCTGTCCGGTGATGGCTCGGGTCTACCGTCTCGGGTCTAGCGTCTCGGGTCTTGACTAGGGCTTCCCAAAGATCAACACGACGTTGTGCCCCCCGAAACCGAACGAGTTGCTCATGGCGTAGTGCACGTCCACCGCTCGCGCCCCGTTCGGGACGTAGTCCAGGTCACACTCAGGATCCGGGTTTGTGAGGTTGATCGTTGGCGGCACCACACCGTCGCGAATCGCAAGCACGCTGGCCACGGCTTCGAACGCACCGGCTCCGCCGAGGAGGTGTCCGCTCATCGACTTCGTCGAAGAGATAGGTATCTCGTAGGCGTGGTCGCCGAATACCGCTTTGATGGCCATGGTCTCGGTTGCATCGTTGGCAGCGGTTGATGTTCCGTGCGCGTTGATGTACGAAATCTGATCAGGAGAAAGCGACGCGTCGCCGAGAGCCGCCTGCATGGCGCGGATCGCTCCGCCCCCTCCGGGCCTCGGCAGCGTCACGTGATAGCCGTCAGACGACATGCCGTATCCGAGGAACTCTGCGTAGATGTCCGCACCCCGGGCCAGGGCATGTTCGCGCTCTTCGAGAACAAGGGCTGCTCCGCCTTCGGCCATCACGAAGCCGTCTCTGTCTGCGTCGAACGGGCGACTCGCTCCCTGCGGGTCATCGTTGCGTGTGCTCAATGCTCTCGCTTGGGCGAATCCGCCGAGAGCGAAACGGGTGATCGCTGCATCCGATCCCCCAGCGAGCATCACATCGGCAGCGCCGCGCTGAATGATCGCTGCCCCATCTCCGATGGCGTTGGCGGATGCTGCACAGGCTGTGACGACGGTGGTATTCGGTCCGTAGAGGCGGAAATCGATCGAGGCCTGCCCGCCGGCCATATTGGCGATGACCTTCGGGATGCCAAACGGACTCAAACGATGCGGACCGACCTCGAGCAGCGTTGACATCTCTTCCTCGAAGGTGTCGACACCGCCGATTCCAGTTCCCACGACAACGCCGGAGCGGAACGCGTCCGGATCATCCTCTTCATACGAGATTCCCGCATCGGCGAGCGCCTGTTGGCCGGCTACCAAGAAGTACTGCGCGAATCGATCCATGCGCCTCGCTTGGCGACGCGGGATATGGGCCTCGACATCAAAACCGGTGACTTCACCGGCAATCTGTGAGGTGATGTCGGACGCGTCGATCTGCGTGATCGGCCCGACACCGGATGTTCCGCTCAGCAGGCCCTGCCACGTGGACTCGACGTCCTGTCCGATGGGATTGATCGTGCCGAGACCCGTGATAACGACACGGCGGTCGTTCATGTTCCCCCCTCAGGCGTTGAGCTTCAGCTCCACGAGATCGACAGCTTCCCCAACCGTCGTGATCTGCTCAGCTTCCTCGTCCGGGATCTTCACGCCGAAGTTGTCTTCGAGCGCCATCAGCAGTTCCACAACACCAAGCGAATCGACATCCAGGTCTTCTTCGAACTTGGCATCGGTCGTGATGTCGTCACGCTCGATGCCGAGCTCGTCGACGAGCAGGTCGGTCAGCTTTGCTTCGATCTCTGTCCGGTCCATTCGTTGAGCCTCCTTGTGGCCTTCCTACAGGGCCAGCCCGCCGTCGACGACGAGCGTCTGACCCGTTACGTACGCCGCTTCGCCGGAGGCAAGATAGCCCACCGCCGCCGCGATCTCTTCGGGTTTTCCGAGCCGTCCCAGGGCGACTCTCCGAGCTACCTCTTCAGCGACGTCCGGTCCGAGCTCCTCGGTCATGTCCGTCTCGATGAAGCCGGGCGCAACCACGTTGACCGTGATGTTCCGGGATCCTATTTCGCGAGCGACCGATTTCGAGAACCCGATGATCGCCGCCTTTGAGGCAGCGTAGTTCGCTTGGCCGGGGTTTCCTGAGATCCCGGACACGGAACTCACGGAGATGATCCGCCCCCACTTCATACGCAGCATGCCCCGCATCGCAGCCCGGGTGCAGAGGTAGACCGACCGAAGGTTGGTTTTGATCACTTCGTCCCAGGCGTCGGGACCCATCCGCATCAGCAGGTCGTCACGCGTGATGCCTGCGTTGTTGACGAGGATGGCCACTCGACCGAGCCGTTCCTCGATCTCGCCGAACATGGCGGTGACGGCCTCGGTGTCACCAACATCGGCCTGGATGGCGATCGCAGCGCCTCCGGCCCCGGTGATCGCTGCGACCACTTCGTCGGCCGCGGACACGTTCGCGGCATAGTTCACTGCGACGGAATGACCGTCACGTGCGAGGCGCATCGCAATGGCCCTGCCGATTCCACGAGATCCGCCTGTGACGAGCGCAACGTGGCTCATGAGAGCCGTTCCCGCTGGCGGTCTGTCATGATCTGAAGGCCCGTTCGGTCGCTCGGCGGCAAGGTAGCGTCACTTACTGCTACAGGTTCGACCCGTTCGCCCCATTGAATCGCGGCTGCACCCCACGTAAGGCCGGCTCCAAACGCAACCAGCACGACCTTCGCCCCCGGCGTGATACGTCCGGTTTCGAGGGCTTCAGCGAGCGCAATCGGGATCGACGCCGCCGAGGTGTTCCCGTAGTACTGGATGTTGGTGTACACCTGATCCTCTTCGAGTCCGAGGCGTTTCGCAGTGGCGTCGATGATCCGAAGGTTCGCCTGGTGCGGGATCAGGAGATCGACGTCGTCTACCTCCCAGCCCGCCTCCTCAACGGCACGTTGGGCGGCGGCACCCATCCCGACAACGGCGTTTCGAAACACCTCCCGGCCGTCCATGACGACCCGGACCGGCGTGGGAATGTCCATCCAGGAGGATCCGGCGCCTTCGACCGTCAAGGTGTCTGCAAGGCGCCCGTCGGAACCCACGTTGATGGACTGGAGGCCGTCGTCTCCTTCGGTAGCCTCGAGAATCACTGCGCCGGCGCCATCGGCGAAGAGCACCGCCGTGTCACGGCGATCGAGATCCAGGAATGACGTGAGACGCTCGGATCCGATCAGCAGAACGCGCCGGGCGGAGCCGGTGGCGATGAGGCCATTGGCGAGGTTGAGACCGTAGATGAACCCGGTACATCCGGCGTTTGTATCGGTCGCCGCTGCGTTCACGGCGCCAAGCTTCGCCTGCACATGGCATGCCATCGCAGGGATGAATCGATCGGGGGTGCATGTCGCGACCAAGATGTAGTCGATATCGGTCGGCTCCAGCCCGGCACCGGCGAGCGCCTGTCGCGCGGCGACGGTCGCGAGGTCGGAGTTGTCTACATGCGAGACCCTGCGCTGGCGAATGCCCGACCGCGTCGCGATCCACTCGTCGGACGTGTCTATCACCGTTGCGAGGTCGTCGTTGGTGACCACACCCTCGGGAGTGCAGCGGCCCCAGCCGGTGATTGTCATTCGTTGCATCGTCGTTGCCTCTCGCGTCAGGTCGGTCATTGTATGGAGGGGTCTGTTGCCACAGCGGCGACATCTTCGAGATTCGAAACGACGTGCACGCTGGCATCGGGCAGCGCCCGTTTGACAAGGCCCGCCGTCACATCTCCCGGCCCGATATGGACAAACGTCGTGATGCCGTCCTCCGCCATGTGCTCGAGCGTCTGCGCGAACTGGACCGGCCGAACCAGCTGCTCGGCCAGTTGCCGGGCGGGATCCGCAACGGGTCGAGCGGTCGTGTTGGCGTACACGGGAAACTCGGGACGCGAGAAGTCAGTTCCGTCAAGCGCCGTTTCGAGGCGTTCGGCGGCGGATGCCATGAAGGGTGAGTGGAAGGCCCCCGCAACGGCGAGTGGGATCGCTCGACGGATCCCGAGCGATCGTGCGTTTTCGGTGAGCCACTCGATATCGGTTTCGGCGCCGGCGAGCACGATCTGCGAAGGAGCGTTCACATTGGCCACCCAGAGCCGACCTCCGTCCCGACGCCGGTCGGAAGCGAGCGCTTCCGCGTGCGCGAGATCGGCCCCGATGAGCGCAGCCATGCCCGATGGCTCGCCGGTCGCAGCGGCTGCAGCCATCGCCCGACCGCGTTCAGCGACGAGCGCAAGCCCAGCTTGATAGGTGACGGCGCCGCTTGCAGCCAGCGCGGTGTACTCGCCAAGCGAATGCCCGGCGGTGGCCGCGGGTGGCACAACGCCGGCGGATTTCAAGGCGTGCCAGAGCGCATACGAAACGGCGTAGAGAGCGGGCTGTGCATGTTCGGTGAGTGTCAGGGTCTCCTGCGGCCCTTCGCCGACGAGTGCTTCGATCGACCATCCAACAATGCGGTCGGCCGGTTCCCCAAGGAGTTCGCGATGCGCGGAGAACAGGTCGGCTCCCATGCCTACTCGTTGGCTGCCCTGGCCTGGAAAAAGAATGGCGTACCGCGACATCGTCGTTCATCTCCGCTTCGAATCGGTGTATCGACCCCGACCCCGGCATCAGGGTTTCAAGAGAGCGAATAACGCTAGCCTCATCGCCACCTCACAAGGAGTACCGAAGATGATCGATCGTCGCGCCCAACTCAGCGCGTCCATCCCGACCGGACCCAAAGCCTCTCTGGGAATTCCGAGGCCGTTCAACCGGCTCTACGACATCGCCTACAACCTCTGGTGGTCATGGGATCCGGTCGCGCGGGAGCTGTGGGGAAGGATCGACCCGCAGGTATGGTCCGCGTCGCCGAATCCCATCGGACTGCTGCAGGTTGTGGAACCATCAACGTGGGAAGCCCTCGAGGCCAGCGGCAGCTTCACGGAGCTGTACGTTGAGGCCGTCGAGCGCTTCGACTACTACCTCGACAACGACCAGACCTGGTTCGATACCAACCACGGACTCGAGCTCGATGGTCCCGTCGCGTACCTGTGCGCCGAGTATGGGATCAATGAGAAGCTCCCCTTCTATTCGGGCGGCCTCGGCGTGCTGGCGGGAGATCACGTCAAATCGGCATCGGACCTCGGGATTCCGCTCTTGGCGGTCGGCCTCCTCTACCGTCGCGGCTTCTTCCGCCAAGCCGTTGATCCGAATGGATGGCAGCAGCACACCTACCAGCGACTCGAGATGCGGCGACGCCCAATTCGCGAGGTGTTGGATCCCCACAGCGGGCAACCGCTGCGGGTCTCCGTCAGCCTCAACGGCCGCGACGTGGCCGTTGGTGCGTGGCGAGTCGACGTTGGGCGAGTGCCGCTGGTGCTCCTCGACACCGACCTCCCCGACAACGACCCCGCTGACCGGCCGATCACCCACATCTTGTACGTTCGCGGGCGGGAGGCTCGCTTCGCTCAAGAGGCCGTGCTCGGCATCGGCGGAGCCCGTGTGCTTCGCGCCCTCGGAATCGACCCAGCCGTTTGGCACATCAACGAGGGCCACTCGGCCCTCAGCGTCTTTGAGCGTCTGTCGTGGGAGCTCGAGGAAGGCGCCGATCTCGAGACGGCGAAGCAAGCGGTCGCAGATCGAACGTTGTTCACGCTCCACACGCCCGTCCCCGCCGGCAACGAGACGTTCGACCCCTCGATGGTCGCCAAGGCGCTCGCGGGAACCATTGACGGCATCGACACGGAGGACCAGCTCGACCTCGCGCGAGGTCGAGACGATGATGGCTCCGTCTTCGACATGGGAGCGTTGGCCATCCGGCTTGCTGACCGCACGAACGGCGTGTCGGTCCGGCATGCAGACGTAGTCTCGCAGGACTGGGGAAGCCTGATCGGAGGTCCGGCGCTCGCGGTGACCAACGGGATCCATCCGGCGACGTGGCTCGGCCACGCCATTCGCCGCCTCTTGAACGAAGGGGTCGGTCTCAACTGGTTTGACCGCATCCATGAACCTGAGACGTGGGAAGCCATCCAGAACATCGACGATGGCAAGGTGTGGCGGGCCCACGGTGCACAGCGGGAGCTGATGACGCGTCGCCTCAGGAAACGCCTCCGCGAGGAGTACGCCAGGCACGGCCACGGCCCGCGCCAGCTTCGGTGGCTCGACGACCAGCTTCCCTCGGACCGCCTTACGATCGCATTCGCACGGCGATTCACGAGCTACAAACGGGCAGGGATCCTCTTCACCGATCCAGCACGGCTCGAGGCAATCCTCAAGAATCCCGATCGCCCAGCACAGCTCGTCTTCGCCGGCAAGGCCCATCCTGCCGATCGCGAAGGCCAGGCACTGATCAAGAACGTGTTCGAACTCTCGCAGAGTGGAGCATTCAGGGGTCACTTGTTCTTCATAGAGGACTACAACCTTCGGCTTGGCCGAACGCTCGTCACCGGGGCGGACGTGTGGCTGAACACCCCGCGGCCGCCTCGCGAGGCGAGCGGGACCTCCGGCATGAAGGCCGCTGCCAACGGCGCGTTGAATCTCAGCGTGCTCGACGGCTGGTGGGTCGAGGGGTACGACGGCACCAACGGCTGGGGCTTCGGGGAGGAATCGACCTCGGACGAGGCTGACGCCGATTTGCTGTATCAACTCCTGGAGTCCGAGGTTGTGCCGGCCTACTACGACCGTGACGACCTCGGCCTTCCCCGATCCTGGATCGCGATGATGAAGGCGTCGATGATCACTGGGCTTTCGCAGTTCACCACCCACCGCATGCTCATCGACTACGCGGAGAAGGCCTACCTTCCGCTCGGTAGCCACGAAGGCGCCTAAGGGAGGTCGAGCGCCTTCCGGATGCCCCGGACCGCCTGAGCGGTGCGTTGATCGTTCTCGACGAGGGCGAACCTCACGTGGCCGTCGCCCGACGGGCCGAAGCCGATTCCGGGACTGACTGCAACTTGCCCTTTGTCGAGCAGGTACAGCGCAAACGTGAGCGAATCCATGTGCCGGTACTGGTCGGGGATCGGAGCCCACACGAACATCGTGCCCTTGGGCTTGTCGACCTCCCAGCCGATGCGACGGAGCCCGTCCACAAGAACGTCGCGGCGCCGTTGGTAGATGTCGATGACTTTGGGCACATAGTCGTCACACTCGTTCAGCGCGATGATCGACGCGATCTGGATCGGCTGGAATGTGCCGTAGTCGAGGTACGACTTGAGTTTCGCGAGTGCTCCGACCATCTCGGAGTTCCCGACGACGAACCCGACCCGCCAGCCGGCCATCGAGTGGCTCTTCGACAGCGTGTACAACTCGACTCCGACATCCTTCGCCCCCGGAACCTGAAGCAGGCTCGGCGGTACGTACCCGTCGTAGGTGATGTCGGCGTAGGCGAAGTCGTGCACGAGCATCGTGTCGTTCTCCTTCGCAAACGCCACGAGGCGCTCGAAGAACGAGATATCCACCGTTTCCGTGGTGGGGTTGTGCGGGAACGACGTCACGATGACTCGCGGCCGGGGCCACGAATTGTGGTACGCCTCAGTGAGCCGCTCGAAGAAATCGATGCCCGTCGACAGATGGACCCGCTGTACCTCCGCCCCGGAGAGCACTGCGGCGTAGATGTGAATCGGGTACGACGGCTCCGGCACGAGGGCAACATCGCCGGGCTGGACCAGGGCCCACATCAGGTGGGAGAGACCCTCCTTCGCGCCGATTGTGCTGATGACCTCGGTCTCAGGATCGAGCTCGACTCCGTATCGCCGCTGGTAGCGATCGGCGACCGCCTTTCGGAGATTCGGAATGCCGCGAGACGCCGAGTATCGGTGGTTCTTCGGACTGCGCGCCGCCTCGACGAGTTTGTCCACCACTTGGGGCGGCGACGGTATGTCCGGGTTTCCGAAGCCAAGATCGATGATGTCGATGCCGGCGCGGCGCGCTTCGAGCGCCTTCTTGGTTACCTCGGCGAAGACATAGGGGGGCAGATTGTCAATTCGTCGGAAATCCATCCGGTGAGCGTAGGCTCGCCCGGACAGCTCGGGAAGGACCCGGGCGGCGCTCCGTGCTACACCAAGATCAGCCGGGCAGCATCCGCCGGAGCGGACCGGGGATGATCTCGGTCCCCCATTCAGTCGCCGCGAGCACGAGGTCCAGCGAGTCGGCGGAACCATCCCAGTGTTGTTCGACGACGTCTCGGCCGGCGCCGGCCACGAGGTGGTTCAATGCGACCGCCACGATGACGAGGTCGTCGAGTTGACCGAGGCCAGCGACGAAATCGGGTATGAGGTCGATCGGTGAGACCACGTAGACCAGTGCGGCTGCGGCGAACGTCTTCCGCCGCACGGGCACCCGGGGATCGCGAACGATCCGGGCGAGAAGCTTCACCACGTTCGGGATGAGCAGGATCGCTTCGCGGGCAATCTCCTTCGGCTCTCGCCTGGCGACCGGGGATTCATCAAGTCGTGACATGGCTACGAGCGTATCGAGGATGCGAGGTAAGCAGCGCCAACCGCCCCGGCTCTGGCTCCGGAACCTGCCACCAGGATCGGCGGCGACAGCCGGTGGTTCCCACCGTGGAGCGCCTCGGCCGCGAAGCGACGAGCCGGACCGAGCAGGGACTCGCCGACCGATCCGAGGCCGCCGCCGACAACCACCAGTTCCGGGTCGAAGACCGCAATCAGGTTGGCGATACCGCGGCCAAGCTCCGCACCGACTTCTGCGACGAGGCCGCGTGCGACTTCGTCGCCGGCGTCGGCCGCTGCGGTCACGTCCTCGCCCCGGATCGCCCCGGTCTCGAACCGGTGGGCAAACGAGCCTTCCGGGTTGAGGCTGATGACCTCGCGGGCCAGGCGCACCAGAGCCGGCCCCGATGCAACGGTCTCCCAGCACCCCCGTTTGCCGCAATCGCAGAGACGTCCACTTGGATTGTGCCGGATGTGGCCCCACTCTCCGGCAAATGACTCCCCACGGTAGACCGAACCGCCGATCATGATTGCGCCACCGATCCCGGTGCCGAGCGTCACGAGGAGGAAGTCATCGAAGCCTCGCGCTGCACCGACGACGTGTTCGCCGTAGGCCGCGACGTTGGCGTCGTTGTCGACCACGACGGGGACCTCGAGGCTTTCCTCCAGCAGTTCGCGAATCGGAAGGTCCGTGCTGTCCACGTGCGGGCCCCAAGCGAAGACACCCTCCGGCCAGCGCACCAGGCCTGCAATCCCAACTCCCACGGCTTCGACGTCGTCGGCCCACACTCCCTTGATCGCGCCAAGTGCAGTCTCGAGGGGCGGTTCGCCCGGCGCTGCCGTGTGCCGCTCCTCGACAACGGCTCCGTCTTCGAGACGAACTGCAAGCGCTTTCGACCCGCCGATGTCGATCCCGATGGTGCTCATGAGCGCGCAGGATATCAGGAGCGGGAACCGCGAGGCGGCCTTGGAGCGTCGTACCGGCAATCGAGCATGGAGGCTCAGGTGAAGCGAATCGTCACCATCACCGTCGGAGCAGCTCTCGCGCTGTCGGGGTGCGCCCTGCCGGCCCGCTCCGCGGGAATGACTACCCAACTTGGATCCAATTCATCGACGACCGTCGTCAGAACCTCGAACCCGTCGGCCGAAGGAGCACTTCTGCCGTTCGACGCATGCGACGACCTTCTCGACTGGACAATCGGACATGCGCTCGATCGTGTCGGGCCGTACGGCCTCGACGGGTACGGTGCATATCCAATCTACGAAGGAGTGTTCGACGACGCTGCGGGCGCCCTCGAACAGGGCACCGCACCTCGGAGTCCCACGACAACGGTCGCAGCAGGCGACGGCGGCACCGACATCGGTACGAATCTCCAGGAGGTCGGAGTGGACGAGCCCGATCTCGTGAAGACCGATGGCACACACATCGTCGCCGTGAGCGGCAGCACACTCCACATTGTCTCGATTCGCGGAGATCGACTGAGCCACGAGGGTTCAATCGACCTGGCGTTCTGGACGCAGGACCTGTTCCTCGACGGCGACCGCGTGATCGCCATCGCGAATGGTGGCTACGACATGATCCCGTTCGCCGAGGATACTGTTGGCGGAGACCTCGGTGTCATGCAGATGCCGACCCCGGTGCTCACCGTCGTGGAGATCGACATCTCCGAACCCGCTGATCCCGAGCTGAGCAGGACGCTGCGCATCGACGGACGCTACGTCTCGTCGCGAATGGTTGACGGTGCCGTCCGTCTCATCGTGTCTTCCGGCTTCAACGGATTCGCCTGGGTCTACCCCGAGGGCGGGGGCCTCCGAGCGGAGCGGGAAGCCGAGGAGCGAAACCGAGAGATCATCGAGAACTCCACGGTCGAGAACTGGCTCCCGTACTACATCGTCACCGACCACAAAGGCCGCGATCGAATTGCAGACGAGGGCACTCTCCTCGCCTGCGACCGGACGAACCATCCCGATGAGTTCTCCGGATTCACAACCCTCTCCCTGGTGACGCTCGACAACGACAATCTCAGTGTCGCTGACGCAACGGGCGTCTTCGCCGACGGGGACATCGTCTACTCCTCGGGGAACGCAACCTACGTGGCGACAAGCCGATGGGTCGACCCCATCGTGTTCGAGCAGGGAGAACGCCCAGCCGGCACGACAACCATGATTCACAAGTTCGCTCTCTCTGAGCGCGGCGCCGACTATCGGGCTTCGGGAGCCGTGCCGGGTTACATGCTCAGCCAATGGTCGATGTCGGAACACGACGGCTACCTCCGTGTGGCGTCCACCGACACCCCTGAATGGTGGAACGGGCCCGAGTCGGAGTCGATGGTGACCGTGCTCACTACCACCGGTGATGAACTGCGAACAGTAGGGAGTGTTGACGGGCTCGGCCGGGGCGAACGGATCTACTCTGTGCGTTTCTTCGGGGACCTGGGGTACGTCGTGACGTTCCGTCAAGTCGACCCGCTGTACGTGATCGACCTTTCGGATCCCGAGCGGCCCAAGATCCGCGGTGAACTCAAGATCCCCGGCTACTCCGCCTACTTGCACCCTGTTGGCGACAACGCACTCCTCGGAGTCGGCCAGGACGCTGACCTCGACGGCCGCGTCCGTGGCCTCCAGGCGTCACTGTTCGATGTCTCGAACCCGGACGATCCGGCACGTATCGATCGGTACACGCTGGAGAACGGACACTCCGAGGTTGAGTGGGACCACCACGCCTTCCTCCACGATCCGTCGACCGGCTTGACGGTGTTCCCCTACGAGCGTTGGGACGAGGGCGACACCGGGCTCTCACCCACGGGAGCACTCGTGCTGAGCGTCTCCGAGGACGGGATCCGTGAAACCGGCGTGGTCTCCCACGACCCCGACGGGTCCAAGTGGTGGATGCCGATCCGGCGTTCACTCCTCATCAATGGAAACTTGGTGACCGTCTCGGACGCAGGAGTGATGGTGAGCGACGCAGACACGCTGAAGACGATCGACTGGGTCGGGTTCGGCGGGTAGTAGACACAAGACACGAGACACGAGACCGGGGGATCTCCTGTCTCGTGTCTCGGATCTCGTGTCTACCTACTCGATCACGATCCTCGTCGGCCCTGACCGGTCGTCGTCATCGTCGGATTCGTCTTCGATCACGACCGACACCACCTCGTCGACGAACGCTGCGACCCCACCGACGACCTCGTAGGCCGCCTTGGCGAAGTGGATGCCGGCACGTCGCAACCCGTTCTGAATCGGTCGCTGCTCGAAGAAACGATCCCACATCATTCCACCGTACCGAACGTCACCCTGAGTTCGCCAGTCGCGAGTTTGGCTCTGAGCACATGCCTCCTGCGGAGGGAATCGGGAAGCACGATCGACCTGCGATACGGACCTACGGTCACGAACAACTCATCCTCATGGCGCATCACATCAACCTCCGAGTGGTCGGCGAACGGCATTCCAACGACCATCACAACGTTGTCACCATCATCCTCAACGCGAAACGGCCGGCCCTCCGAAAGCCGCACGGTCGGATCCGCCTCGCCGAACAACTCCTTCCCGACCACCCGCAATCGATCAACACCCACCATCTCCTCGTCGAACAACCGGAGATGCCGGATGTCGATGTCGGCGAACCCTTCCTCCACCGACTCGAGATGCTCCGCCTGGATCTCACGCCACCGCTCGAAATACGGGTCGGTCACGACGTCGGGAAGCACCCGGTTGACGACGGCCGCATCGACGGCATACCCGAACAGCCCGAGGTAGGTATAGGTTCTTCGGGCTTCGGCAATCACCATCTTCTCGGGGTTCATCACCAGCCGCGCCGACGTGATCTCCGGGTTCCCGAGGATGTCGCGCACTCCGTCGAGGCGTTCGTAGAACCGCGCCACCGAGTCCCAGACCTCCTCGTCTGCAACCGGCATCGACGAAACCCGGCTGATCATGGGCCGAACAACCTTCGCTACGCGCCGCCCGACTGGGAACATCTTGTCCATGTACCACGACATCACTTCCGGCAGGCTGAGAAGTCGGAGTGTTTCGGCAGTAGGGGCACAGTCGACGATGATCGCGTCATACCTCCCCGATGCGGCGTGGTCGCGAACACTCGCAAGCGAGAACAGCTCGTCCATCCCCGGGAAGACGGTGAGCTCCTCCGCCTCGATCCCCTTGAGCCCCGACCAGTCGAAAACGTCGGTCAGGTAGTCCCGAACCGATCCCCATGACTCCTCGAGGCGCTGCTGTGCATCGATCTGTTGAGCGTCGAGGCGCTCGACTATCTGGATCGAGCTATCCCCCAACGGCACCTGATACGCGTCGGCAAGTGAGTGAGCCGGATCTGTCGACATCACCAGCGTTCGATGACCGAAATCGGCCGAGCGAAGGGCCGTCGCAGCGGCCACGGTGGTCTTCCCCACGCCACCCTTCCCGGTGACGAGGATGACCCGCATCAGACTCCTTCTTCCGCTCGCTTCTTCAGGCCGCGAAGCGCGGTCCCGACGATCTGCTTCTCGGCTTGTCTCCGAAGGAATCCCGGCACCGTGAAGTTGGGTTCGACGCGCAGGGCGTACACGACCTCTGTCGCGTCGTCGTCGATCGGGTTGAAGGTGTAGCTGCCTTCGAGGAGCGTGAGATCATCGTTTGGCCGCGCCGCCCAGGTGAATCCGTTTTCGTGCCCGTGGTCGTAGTCGAGCGTGTACGAGATCTCCTTGATCATCGCGTCGATGGTGAAGTCGGCCACGGTCGGCCGCCCGTACTCGTCCTCCTCGACCACCGTCACGGCTTTCACACCTCCCGCCCAGTTCGGATACGTCTCGAGATCAAGTGCGGTCTCGTAGACGAACTGCTGGGGTGCGTTGACCTCGATCTTCTGAACCGTGCCGTCCATCGACACTCCTTGTCTCGGAACTCCCCGCATCGTAGCGACGCCCCGAACGTCCGGGCGACCCGATCCGGCGTCCGGGCCGCACCAACCGGCGGTGTTGCCGGTTCTACTGCCCAACAATCCTCGTGAACCAAAGTTGGTACGAGATCGGTTGTCGAGCATCGGGGTGGGCCTCCCGGAAGGCGGCGATTCCGGCGGCCCGTTCGTCTTTCGGGATCAGTTGGAGCGTCGAGATGAATCCTGCTTCAACAGCACGGAGCCATTCTCCTGACGGCCGGACGACACGTTCCACGTGATGGCTCACTCGAACGACATCGATTCGATCCTCTAGGTAGGCCGCAGTCGATTCGGGCTCCGGGAACCGCTCGGATTCAATGCTCGGTACCGATGGGAACCATTGTGCCAGCAGCGACTGCTCGTGGTGGTCGGACCCGAGCGTCCAGATCTCAACTCTTCCGTCCTCGCCGAGAACGCGCACTGCCTCGTCGATCGACACCTGCCAGTCTCCGTAGTGGATGGAGAGGTGGAACCACACGAGAGCGAAACACTCGGATTTGAACGGCAGCGCCTGTGCAAGCGCCCTGACCGCCATGAGGTTCCGATCTCGAGCCGTCGCAAGCATCACACGCGACGGATCGAGCACTACGGCACGGAGGCCTTGCCCGCCCCAGACCACGGCGTGATTCCCCAGGCCTCCTCCAACGTCGAGTACCCAGGCACCACGCTCGAGCCCGAACCCGGCAGCTTCGGCCCGCGCGAGTGACGCTTCGGAGGCGGGCCGGTGTTGGTAGGCGCGGGCAAGACGGTCGAGGTTGACCTCAGCCATGCCGAATCGCGCGCTCGGTAGCCCTGAAGTACCCCGCGTTGATGCATGTTGTCGGCCCGATCCTCCAGGTGGTCGCTCGGGGTTGGTGGATGTCTCCGAAATAGTGGAACGGAGGCATCTGCCGCTCGACGTACTCGAGGACGGCGATCGACCCCTTCTGCCGCCCACCGATGACGTCGCACGCAAGTGCAGGGACCGCCGGCGGCACATGGGTGGCGAGGATGTCCACCGGCCCGAGCTGGTCGAGCTTGGCCCTCATCTCTTGCTCGGTGACTTCGCCGGGTGTTCCGATGCTGGTCAAGCCCCCGCCTGCGAATCCAACACGCAGTCCGTCGATCTCGACTACTTCGGCGTCGACGAACCGCGCTCCGTCGGGGAGGTGTTCGGCCAGCATCTTGGGTCGATCGACGTTGCCGTACGTTACATACGCGTTGCTTCCGCGCAGCGCTCGGCACACGTCCTGGTAGGACGATTCGACGGCCTCGGTGTAGCGGTCCTCCAACCCCTCGTCGCGATGCGCCCATTCGCGATGCCAGAAGTCCGTAGCGGCGTCGTTCCCTTCGACGGTCCGGATTCGCACGAACTCGTCGACCAGTTGTTTCCCTGAGATGTTGGCGACGATGCCTTCATTGGACCGGTAGTCGATGTAGTTGATGAGGTCCCCGAGGACGAGGAGCGGTTCACCGAGCGCGGCGACGCGACGCAGCGGCTCGACGGCGCCGTGGACGTCGGAGACGATCAACACCGGCATGACTCCCGGCCGGTTTTGGGGCACGCGCCCGCCCGAGCCGGCGAAGCGAAGATCTCAGAATCCATCAACTCAGCGTAGACCGCCGCCTGCTGATCGCCGCTGCCGTGCTCCCAGGAGTTCACGGCGCACGCGCCCGTCGCGTTCCTCAGTGAGCGCCATGTCGAGGGCGGCGTCCCCGAGCTCGGTGCCAAGCTGCCCTACGGCCCATGCCGCGTGGGCGCGAAGGAGCCAATCGGGATGCCCCAGGTAGCCAATGACGACCGGCACGAGCTCAGGGGATTGATCGTTCCCCGCCGCGACGAGTGCGTTGCGACGCACGATCCGCGGTCGCCGCCCGGGGAGGTAGAAGTGACCGTACCGTTCGAGCAGTTCGACATCGGTGGCTCCGAGGATGTCGAGGATCTCGGGTCCGGGGATACGGTTGGCTGCTTCGAGTGCGCGACTACCCGGCGGACACGACGTCAGGCAATCATCACAGCCGTACAGGCGATCCCCCAGCACGCGCCGCAAGTCTTCCGGGATGAGCCCTGGAGACTGGAGGTGGTGCGCAAGGCACAGACGCACGTCGAGCACACCGTTGTCGAGGATCGCACCGGTCGGACATGCCGGTATACAGGCGGTGCAGGTTCCGCACGTCCGCACCATCGGCTCATCAACATCGAGTGGTGCGTCGGTGGCAACACTCCCGAGCAGCACCCACGGGCCGGCACCGGGTACCAGAACCATCGTGCTCCGCCCCCACCATCCGATTCCGGCACGGACCGCAACCGCCCGGTCGACGAGACGTGAATCGTCGGCGAGCGCTTCGGCTCGCGCTCCGGTTGATTTCAGCTCGGCAACGAGCGCATTCAAGGCGGCCCGCAGGCCGAGATACTGGTCGCCGTCTGCGAATCGGGCGATGCGCAATGCGCCCGGTTCCGGCTCCGAGGTTCCGGCGTCGGGTTCATAAGCGAACGCCACCGCCACGAGGCGCTCTGTCCACGGAAACGTTCGCCGCACATCTGCTGCGGTGGCCGGGTCGCGGTACGTGAAGGCCAGATTCGCGGACACTCCCGCGATCTTTCGTTCTTGCATCATTGCGGCCACGCCGTCGAACTGATCGGCGTTCGTCACGCCGAATCCGACACAACCATGATCGAGGGCAATCTCAAGCAGGTGATCTCGGAG
The DNA here is from genome assembly GCA_942491345.1 of uncultured actinomycete. Classification (GTDB taxonomy): domain Bacteria; phylum Actinomycetota; class Acidimicrobiia; order Spongiisociales; family UBA5794; genus JAHEEL01. The sequence goes on along the minus strand of CALOAN010000048.1, from coordinate 111,511 downwards.
CACCCGCCAACGATACATCGTGTGCACGGAGGCACCCGTGGGCCGTTTCGCTTCGGCACCACACTGGAGACGGCAGCGTGACTGATCAGGCTCCCCCCGGTCGAGATCGTGCGCGTGAAGCCCTGTGCCGGCAATGCAACTGCCACGCCCTCTGACACCAGAGCTCTCAGCCGCTCGAAGCCTTGATTGCGCAACGCAACGCGCATCAATCGAGCAAGGGACTGCGCAATGGCTATCGGGTCGTGTGCCTCTTCCGCACGCTCAAGGGCTCGCGCGTGCCGATCTCGGACAGATGCGGTATCGCCGGTCTTGAACGCGCGGTAGCCCAGCTCGTTGAGGCGTGATGCCTCCTCGCTCGAGTGCTCCCGATCCATGCGCCATGTGTGTAGCAAGCGGCTCTGCGCTAGACGAAACTAGCCCGCAGATATCGAATATGGGCGGGCCTTTTGGTCGTAGGCCTCGGCTCTTGCCGACAGAGGGCACATCCGTTTGCTATCACAACACTTCACCACTAGGTTAAGTGTTGTGATGGGAGACAAGCACGATCTGAACTCGGTGTTCGACGCCCTGGCAAACGTGCACCGTCGAGAGGTGATCCGCTACCTCGCGATCCAACCCAGGTCGATCAGTGAACTCGCCGGCCTCCGCAGCCTGTCCCTGCCTGCCATTCACAAGCACATCCGGGTGCTCGAAGAGGCAGCGATGGTCAAGCGGCGCAAGGTGGGGCGAACCAACATCCTGGCGTTGGAGAGGGCACCGCTTCGGCTGCTTCAGACATGGGTGGAGCAGTTCCACCCGTACTGGGGGACCGAGGCTGAAACACTCGGAACATATGTGGCCTATCTCAACAAGACACGAGAAACAAAGGAGTCATCGTGAAGAAATTCGTCCTGCTCGCCCACGGCGATATGGAGCAATCACCCGAGTTCAGGGATGCCCACATGAAGTGGTGGTCCTCCCTGCAAGACCATGTTGTGGACTCGGGGAACCCACTGTTCAACGGTCGCACGGTTTCGAAGGACGGCACCGTCACAGAGGTAACCCTTGAGATGACCCCCGCACTCGGCTATTCGATCGTGCAGGCAGAATCGATCGACGACGCTGTCGCTCTTCTGGCCGGGTGCCCGATGGACATGTGGGTTTACGAAGCGATGCCAATGTAGAGAGGCATCACCGGCCCATGTCGGCACACACGAGCGGGTCAGAGGCGGGCTTGGGCGGGTCTGTCAGGGTTGGATCAGGGCAGGCTCACGAGATGATCGGGTCGTATCCGAGAGGGTGGTGCCGAGGCGGGAGGACCTTGGGGGTGCCGCTGTGCCCACGGTGACGCGTCAGCCGGTGGCGGCGCCACGACCTGGCCCGCGTGCGACCAGGCGGATCGGAGCGACGAGACCCGCGTCAGACAGGTTCCGAATCGCCAACTCCTCTTCGTCCCCGATCCGCGTCGGACCACCCGATCCGGCGAGCAGCATCGGAACAATGCAGTCCGCACACGCACCCGTCCCGTCCATCACACAAGCATCACAGTCGATGATCATCTCGGCTCCTTTCGGTCGATGATCACAACGTAGAGATCGGGTGTGACAGAAACGCTCACGGCGGTAGGTGTCAAGGAGTTTGAGACACGGGTTGCTCAGTTGTCGTCGGGTTTCTCCTCGGGTTGGTTGATCCAGGTGGCTTGGGGCACTTCGGGTGCTTGGGGTGGTTTCCGGAAACGTTCCGGGTGCTGGGTGTAGGCGGTGTCGAGGACTCCTTGGCGTTTCTCTCGCACGATTTCGTCGAGTCCGTAGTGGACGTTGGCTGGTGTGTTGAGACCGATGCCGGAGTGGCGGTGTTCGTTGTTGTAGTGGTCGAAGAACGCTGCGCAGAACGACCGGGCTGCAGTGATGTTCGTGAACCGTTTTGGAAACGTCGGCGAGTATTTGAGGGTTTTGAATTGTGATTCGGAGTAGGGGTTGTCGTTGGACTGGTGCGGCCTCGAGTGGCTCTGGAGGACGCCGAGGTCGGCGAGGAGTTGGGAGACGGTGCGTGACGTCATCGAGCTGCCCCTATCGGCATGCAGCGTCAGCTGGTCTTGGGCGACGTTGTGGGTGTAGATGGCGTCGGCGATGAGTTGTTCGGCGAGTTTCGCTGATTCTGTGGGTGCGATGAGCCAACCGACGACGTAGCGGGAGTAGATGTCGAGGATCGTGTAGAGCTGGTACCAGGTCCATTTGTAGGGTCCGGCGAGTTTGGTGATGTCCCAGCTCCACACCTCGTTTGGGGCGACGGCGACGAGTTCGGGTTTGATCAGCGCCGGGCGGCGAGCCTGGGCTCGGCGTTCCCTGACCTGGTGTCGTTCGCGTAACAGGCGATACATGGTCGAGACCGAAGCCAGATAGGTGCCTTCGTCCAACAGGGTGGCCCACACCTGGGCGGGGGCTTTGTCGCAGAACCGTTCGTCGTTGAGCGTCGCGACCACCGTTTGAGCCTCGGCGGGTGATAGGGCCCGATGTGAGCGTCGCGGTTTCGCAGGCCCGTAACGGGGCCCTTGCCGCTGCCGGTAGTGGCTGGCACGAGACCGTCCGAGCGCCTCACACGCCCGCTTCCGTCCAACGATCGGGGCGAGTTCGTCGACGCCGGCGTCCAAGATGTCGGTCACGACTCGTCGGTGTCCGCGCTCTTCGAGATCTCCTCCAAGAGCGCGTGCACTTTTCCCTGAACCTGGATCACCGCCTCGGCCTGGGCGAGTTTGGTGTTCAGGCGTTCGTTCTCGACCCGTAGCTTGGCGACCTCCGAGCGGGACGGGCCGCCCCGGCCACCGTCACTGCGCCCAACAGCGGCTTTCAGCAGCCCTTGACGGTGCTGTCTGCGCCAATCGGTGATGAGACTCGAATACAGGCCCTCTCTGCGCAGGATGGCGCCCTTCTCACCGGTCTCGGATGCCCGGTCATATTCGGCGAGGATCGAGAGCTTGTACTCGGGACTGAACGACCGGCGGACCGGGTTCTTGATCGGCGGCCGCCCGGACCCGTCAGTAGCGACACCGTCATCGACATGCCACGTATCGGCGTCGTAGATCGCTCGTTTCTTCTCCACAATGATCGATTCCTTCCACGCCCTCAATACTCAGAACACGAAACCAGAAACTGTCTCACCCATCATGGACACAGAGGGCGGCGATCCGCGAAGTCCAGGCTTTGTCCGCCAACCGGGTGATTGAGACGCGAGACACGAGCCTTGGCTGCGGGCTGTCTCGGATCTCGGATCTCGATACGGACCGCGTACTACGAACAACGGACACGGACTACCGTTCTCCCCCATGCACGAAATCGGAATTGCTCGGAGTGTGATCGATGCCGCGGTTGCTGCGGTGCCGGAGGGCGGGAAGCTGTCCGGAGTTACCGTCACCATTGGGCCGATGAGCGGCGTTGTTGCGGACTCGCTGCAGTTTGGATTCGAGGTCGCATCGAAGGGCACGCCGGCGGAAGGTGCCGAGCTGGAGATCGTCGAGGTCCCGCTCGTCGTCCATTGCTCCGCGTGTGGAGCAGGGCGTGAGATCGAAGACACCGCGATGTTGCGCTGCCCCGAGTGTGCGGGAACCGTGACCGTCGTCTCCGGGAACGAGACGCTGGTGACCTCGGTTCGCTACGCGGAAGCCTGAGTGCGGCTCGGCCTGAACCTCGGATATCGCGGTGTGGCCATCGCACGCGATTCATCACTCGTGAACGAGGCCGAACGCCTCGGCTACCACTCCGTGTGGACCGCCGAGGCTTACGGATCGGACGCCGTCACTCCCCTCGCATTCCTTGCCGCACGAACCGAGCGGATCAAGTTGGGCTCGGCGATCCTGCAGATGCCGGCACGGACGCCGGCCATGACCGCGATGACGGCAGCAACGATCGACGAGTTGTCGAACGGACGATTCATCCTCGGTCTCGGCGTATCGGGACCGCAGGTCGTAGAGGGTTGGCACGGTGTGCCGTACGGGAAGCCGCTAGAGGTGACCAGGGAGTACGTCGAGATCGTCCGCCGGATCCTGGCTCGCGACGAACCCGTCGAGTTTTCGGGCAAGCGGTACCAACTGCCGTATCGCGGACCGGAAGCTACCGGCCTCGGCAAGCCCCTGAAGCTCATCTCCAGTCCCCGCAACCCCGACCTCCCGATTTACCTGGCGGCGATCGGCCCGAAGAATGTCCGTCTCACCGCAGAGATTGCCGACGGCTGGCTTCCCGTGTTCTACTCACCCGAACGTGCAGGAACCGTCTTCGACCCGCTCCTCACCGAGGGATTTGGCGTTTCGGGAGTACCCGGCAAGGCCGACACGTTCGACACGGCGGTTTCGGTGTTTGTATCCCTCGACGACGACCTGGAGCGGGCGCGTCGTGCGGCCAAGCCGATGATCTCGTTGTATGTCGGCGGCATGGGCGCCAAAGGGAAGAACTTCTACAACGACCTCGCCCACCGGTATGGGTATGGCGAGGCCGCGGACCGCATCCAGTCGGCTTACCTGGACGGTCGGCCCATGGAGGCGATGCAGGCCGTTCCCGACGGACTGGTCGACGAAGTGAGCCTCGTCGGGTCGAGAGAGCGGATTGCCGATCGCCTCGCCGCGTGGAAGGATTCCGGAGCGACCACACTTCTCATTGCCGCAACCGACCTGCCGGCCGTGCGTCTCATGGCTGAGCTGGTGCTTTAGGGCGATCCTCGGCGCTCTCCGTCCACCTACAGCCATTCTGCGAGCGCCTGCGACCACAGCACCGTCGCTCCGTAGTCACCGCATCGATCTCGCACCTCCCGATCGTCGGAGATCACCACGGCTGCATCCCGGAGCGTCTCGGCACGCTCGACGATCAGATCATCTGCAATGAGATCACCCTGAGCGAACCGCACGACGACCCCTGTCTGGCTGACCGAACTCGACCGGCCCCCTTCGAGATCCGAGTCGAACACCACCTCGATCGCCGAATCGCCGAGGTGACGAACGAGTTTCCCGAGGCTCGCAATCAGGGCCCGCCTGGCACGGCCGGTTGCCATCGTTGAGGCGTCCAACACGCCGAGCAGATTGTGCCCGTCGATCAGCACCGTGACCCCATCGGTACCGGACAGTGCGTCGACCGACGCAGCGGAATCCGGAGCAATCCCGGCCGGGACCAACGCACGATCGGCAGCGGACATCCGGGCAACCCTGGTCGCTTCGGTTTCGGCGTCTCGATAGGGTGTCAGCGTTGCGGAAGCCCGATCGAGCCAGCGGGCGACCTCGAGCGGCTGCCGGGGTATCGACGCAGACGGTCCTGCGGATACCGACCGGCGAAGCTGGGCCGCGGTGCGCTTGACCACTCGAACTTGTTGAGAAAGGCCCGCCGCCATGCGCTCGGCCTCGAGGCGGTCGGCCGTGGCTGCAGCGACCTCTTCGTGCATCGCAGCGACCTCAGCTACCGCACGGTCGCGTTCGCTACGCGCGTTGGCAGCGGCGGCTCGCAGCGGCTCGAGCCTGTCGTCGGCCGTGTCCCGGACCGCCTTTTCGGCACGTTCCAGTTCCCTCCGGACGGCCTTCAGCTTGGCTCGATCGGCGGTTGCCCTCGTCCGGAGTGTCTCGGAGGTCCGCCCGAGTTGCCGAAGGCGATCAGCGGCATCAGTCGCCTCGGCTTCCGCGACCGCTTCGGCAACCGCCATCCACCAGCCCGGCTCCCGGCCCAGATAGGCCCGTGACAGCGTGTCCTCCGACCCCTGGCGCTCCAATGCCTCGAGTGCCTTGCCGCGAAACCAGTCATCCTCGTCGATGCGTTGCAGGAGTGTGCGGGTGAGCGGGAGCGGGAGCTTCCCGTCACCGCGTTTGGCCAGAGGCCGAAGCCGCGCAGGAACCTCCTCATCATCGAGGTCGCGCAATGCGGCGCGGGCGGCCTCGATGGAGGGACCGAGAACGGATCGAAGGTGTCGGGTGATATTCATGAATGTTTGACAGGCGGCATACTCCTGCCATAATCGCATGCTCCTGATGGAAACCGACATGACACCAGCCAACAACGAGTTCGTAGTCCTTATCACCTAGGCGCACACGCCACGAAGTGTGCGCCTATCCCTCCGTGTCTCACGGGGGGTTTTCTGTATGCGGAGCATGACATGCCAGAACAACTCACCGGCGCCGAGGCGTTGATCCGATCACTCGAGTACGAGGGGGTGGAGGTCGTATTCGGCATGCCGGGCGGCGCCATCCTCATGGCGTACGACCCGTTGCTCGACTCCCCGATTCGCCACGTTCTCGCTCGCCACGAACAGGGTGCCGGGCATATGGCTTCGGGATACGCCCACGCGACCGGCAAGGTCGGCGTCGCCCTCGTGACGTCGGGTCCGGCAGCCACGAACCTCCTCACGGCGCTGCAAGACGCCTACATGGACTCAGTACCCGTCGTGGCGATCACCGGCCAGGTCGCAACGACGTCTATCGGCAACGACGCGTTCCAGGAAGCGCACACCTGGGGTATGTCGATGCCGGCAACCAAACACAACGAGTTGATCACGAGCGCCGACGAGATCCCGGACATCATTCGTGAAGCGTTCCACGTGGCTTCCACAGGCCGGAAGGGTCCGGTCCTCGTTGACATTCCCAAAGATGTGCTTGCCGCAACCATGACGTGGCATCGACCCGGTGAGGTCCGGCTGCCCGGATACCGTCCGGCGGTCAAGGGCCACCCGCGGCAGGTCAAGGCCGCGGTGGATCTGATCGAACAATCGGAACACCCGGTCCTGTATGTCGGCGGCGGCGTCATCGCCGCCGGTGCCGCCGAAGAGCTCGAGCAGTTCGCAGAGATGACTCAGATCCCAATGGTCACCACGTTGATGGCGCGCGGCGCGTTCCCAGACTCACATCCGCTCAACCTCGGAATGCCGGGAATGCACGGCACGTACACCGCTACCACCGCCATGCAGCGATCCGACCTGCTGGTCACCATCGGTGCCCGGTTTGACGACCGGATCACGGGCGACCCGAAACACTTCGCCCCCGAGGCGAAGGTGATCCACGTCGATGTCGATCCGGCTGAGATCGGCAAGAACCGGTTCGCCGACGTCCCGATCGTCGGCGACGCCAAGATGGTCCTCCATCAGCTCATCTCCGAAACGGAGCGGCGTGGACCGCAGCCGAACCGCGAGGAGTGGATCGCAACGCTCCACGATTGGCAGGCGACGTATCCGCTCTCGTACGAGCAGGATCCCGATGGCCCGATCCAGCAGCAGTACGTGATCGAAGAGCTTCTACGCATCACCGAAGGTGATGCCACCATCGTCGCCGGTGTCGGACAGCACCAAATGTGGGCGTCTCAGTTCTGGCGCTTCGAGGAGCCCCGCCGGTGGATCAACTCCGGTGGGCTCGGGACCATGGGTTACGCCATCCCGGCCGCCATCGGTGCCAAGGTGGGTACTCCCGACGAGGTGGTGTTCGCCATCGATGGCGACGGGTGTTTCCAAATGACGGGTACCGAGCTGATCACCGCCGCCGTTGAGAATATCCCGATCAAGGTCGCCGTCATGAACAACGCTTCACTCGGCATGGTGAAGCAATGGCAGAACCTGTTCTACGACGGCCGTTTGTCACAGGTCGAGCTCTCACCGACGGTGCCGGACTTCGTCAAATTCGCAGAAGCGTGCGGCGGGGTGGGATTGCGAGCCGACCATCCGAGCGAGGTCGCTGAAGTCATCGAGCAAGCGCTTGCCATCAATGATCGTGTGGTCGTCGTCGAGTTCACGTGCGACCCCGAGGCGATGGTGTTCCCGATGGTGCCGGCCGGCGGGTCCAACGATGATCTCATTCTGAGCAGGGAGGACCTCGCATGAAACACGTCATTGCCGTGATCGTCGAGAACAAGCCTGGTGTGCTTGCGCGGGTCTCTTCCATGTTTGCGAGACGCGGGTTCAACATCCACTCCCTCACTGTTGGACCAACCGAAGATGACGCGATGTCGCGTATGACGGTGGTCGTCGACGGCCCGGAGATGGAGCAGATCATCAAACAGCTCTACAAACTCGTACACACCGTCAAAGTGACGGAGTTCGAGCCCGGTTCGGCGATTGAACGCGAGATCATGCTGGTCAGGGTCAACGCAGACCCGAAACGCCGCGGCGAGATCCTCGATGCTGCTCGAGTGTGGGAGGCGCGGGCCGTCGACGTCGGAGTCGCCACCATTACATTCGAGGTCACGGGTCCGCCGGAGCGCCTCGCCGATTTCCTTCAATTGATGAACGCCTACGGCATCGTCTCGCTGGCGAAGTCGGGCCGGATCGCGCTCCCGCGCGATCAGAAGTCTGCCAAGAAACAACTCAAGACCGCCTGAGGAGGCGCCATGCCTACGATGTACTACGAAGGTGACGCCGACCCCACGCTGATCTCGGGGCGCAAGGTCGCGGTGATCGGGTTCGGAAGCCAAGGTCATGCGCATGCCCTGAACCTCAAGGATTCCGGTGTTGACGTGGTCGTGGGTCTTCGCGACGGATCCAGCCGGGCACGCCGAGCCACCGAGTCCGGCCTTACGGTCCTCGATCCCGCTGCCGCGGCCGAGTGGGCCGACGTCATCATGGTCCTCGTTCCCGATCAGGTCCAGGCCGACCTCTATGACGAGGTCATCGCACCGAACCTCGAAGCCGGCGACATGCTGCTGTTCGCGCACGGATTCAACATCCACTTCGGCTACATCACTCCCCCGCAGGACGTTGATGTTGCGATGGTCGCGCCAAAAGGTCCGGGCCACCTCGTGCGGCGCCAATACGTCGAAGGGAGCGGCGTGCCGGCGCTTGTTGCCGTCCAGCAGGACGCATCTGGGAACGCCCATGGACTTGCGTTGTCGTACGCCCACGGCATCGGAGGGACCCGCGCCGGTGTGATTGAGACGACGTTCAAAGACGAGACCGAGACCGACCTCTTCGGTGAGCAGGTCATCCTCTGCGGTGGCATCGACTCAATGATTCGCGCCTCATTCGAGGTTCTCACGGAAGCCGGCTACCCGGAGGAGATGGCCTATTTCGAGGTGCTCCACGAGTTGAAGCTGATCGTGGACCTGCTGTTCGAGGGCGGGCTCTCGTGGATGCGCCACTCGGTGTCCGACACGGCCGAGTACGGCGACATCACCCGTGGACCACGGATCGTGACCGACGAAACGAAGGCCGAGATGCGCAAGATCCTCACCGAGATCCAGTCGGGACAGTTCGCCCGCGAATGGATGGACGAATACCGAGCCGGTGCCCCGAACCTCCTGGGCCAACGAGCCGCACTCTCGGATCATCCCGTCGAGCGTGTTGGACGCGACCTGAGGGTCATGATGCCGTTCCTGGTCGAGAAGACGCCGGCCGATGACGTATAGACCGGAGACTCGAGACACGGGACCCGAGACACGAGACTTCGGGTTGAGAATTGCCTCTGCAAAGGGCCAGGCATGACTGATCGACTCATCATCTTTGACACCACCTTGCGCGACGGCGAGCAGGCGCCGGGGATCGCCCTGTCGCCAGACGACAAGGTCGCCATCGCCACCCAGCTCGCACGTCTGAAGGTCGACGTCATCGAAGCCGGTTTCGCCGCGTCTTCGCCCGGCGACCACACGGCGGTCAAGCGCATTGCCACCGAGGTCCACGGCCCTGTGATCGCCTCGCTTGCCCGCACGGTGCCCAATGACATCGACCAGGCAGCCGACGCACTGCAGAACGCCGACAGCGCTCGCATCCACGTCTTCACGTCGACGTCACCGATCCACATGGAGCAGATGCTTCGGAAGACACCCGCGGAGGTTCTCGACTCGATCCGAGAAGGCGTCACACGGGCGCGTGGGTACGTCGACGACGTGGAGTTCTCACCACAAGACGCAACCCGGTCGGACCCCGACTTCGTGGTCGAAGCCTGCCGGATCGCGGTAGCTGCCGGCGCGACCACCATCAATATCCCCGACACCGTGGGATACGCCATGCCGTCGGACTTCGTCGCACTTATGGAACGCGTCTACGAAGACGTCCGAGGCGGGAACACCGATGTCACCGTATCGACCCACTGCCACGACGATCTCGGCCTCGCCGTCGCCAACTCCCTGTCTGCCATTCACGCCGGCGCTCGCCAAATCGAAGGAGCAATCAACGGCATCGGGGAACGTGCCGGCAACACGTCGACCGAAGAGATCATCATGGCGATCAAGACGCGCCAGGACTACTTCAACGTCGAGATCCAGGCCGACACCACCGAGATATTCGAGACGTCGCGTCTCGTCTCGAGATTGACCGGCTACCCGATCCAGTTCAACAAGGCCGTTGTCGGACGCAACGCCTTCGCTCACGAGTCGGGGATCCACCAGCACGGTGTGCTCAGAAATCGCGAGACCTACGAGATCATGGATCCGAGCGACGTCGGTCAGCAGTCGCAGCTCGTCCTCGGCAAACACTCCGGTCGGGCGGCATTCGCGGCCGCACTCGCCGAGATGGACGTAACTCTCGACGACGCGGCGTTTAGCCACGCCTTCGAGCGGTTCAAGGAACTGGCGGACCGAAAGGGAGAGATCGGAGAGACCGGACTTCGGGCAATCGTCGAGATCGAGACCGACAAGTCGGCAGACAAGGTCCAGCTCGTCGGCCTGCACCTCAGCGGAGGAGACCGCGAGACGCCGGTGGCCACGGTGCGCGTCGCTCGAGGCGAGAACGAGTTCGAGGTGACGGCGGAAGGTGACGGCATGGTGAATGCAGCCTTTGTTGCCCTCCAAGACGCGTTCGGGATCCCTGCGTCGCTGCTCGACTACCGCGTCAACCCGTTCACTTCGGGCGCCGACGCGATGGCGGAGGTCAGCGTGATTATCCAAATCGGACCGATCACCTACTCCGGCCGCGGCATCTCAACCGACGTGGTGGAAGGCTCGGCACGCGCCTTTGTTTCCGCACTCAACAAGGCGCTGACGGACCGCAACGGCTCATCCGAGCCGGAAGACGCATGAACCACTTCGTTCTCCTTCCGGGTGACGGTATTGGACCGGAGGTCGTCGCAGAGGGCCGCAAGGTCCTCGATGCCGTCGCTGCACGATTCGGCCTCACGTTCACGTTCGAGGAGCACCTCATCGGTGGCGCGGCAATCGATGCGACCGGTGATCCGCTGCCGACCTCAACCGTTGAGGCGTGCCGGGCATCCGACGCCGTGATCCTCGGCGCCGTCGGGGGCCCGAAGTGGGATGATCCGCTGGCCAAGACCCGTCCCGAGGCCGGCCTGCTGGGCATCCGTGCCCAGCTCGGCCTGTACGCGAACCTTCGCCCGATTCAGGTGCACTTTCCGACTGCCTCGCCTCTTCGGGACGCCGCCGGAGTCGACATCCTCTTCGTCAGGGAGCTGACCGGCGGCATCTACTTCGGCCCATCCTCGGTTTCGGACGATGGCCTGGTGGCCCGCAACGAGATGGTCTATTCGGTACCCGAGATAGAGCGAGTGGTTCGGATGGCGGGAGAAGCGGCACGGGCGCGCCGCAACAAGGTCACGTCCGTCGACAAGGCCAACGTGCTCGAGGTTTCTCGCCTGTGGCGCCGGACCGCTGACAGGGTGATGGCCGAAGAGTTCCCCGACGTCGAGTTCGAGGTCGTGCTCGTTGACTCCATGGCGATGCATCTGCTCTCACGCCCGAGAGATTTCGACGTTGTTGTCACCGGCAATCTGTTCGGCGACATCCTCACCGATGAAGCGTCCATGCTGCCGGGTTCGCTCGGCCTCCTTCCATCCGCCTCGCTCGGTGATGGACCACCCGGCCTCTACGAGCCGGTTCACGGTTCAGCCCCCGACATCGCGGGTGAGGGTCTCGCGAACCCCCTCGCAACGATCCTCGCATCCGCAATGGCGCTCCGCTACTCGCTCGACCTCCCCGAGGCAGCCGCCGCCGTCGACCAGGCCGTAGATGACGTACTCTCCGCCGGACTCCGGACGGCCGATATCTCCGGCAGCGGACCAGCCGCATCAACCAGCGAAATGGGCAATGCGGTCGCGCGCGCCATCGTGATGTGATTCCATCTGCGAACTGCAGGGTGCCACCCCACGATTCGTCGCGCCAACAACGGGGATTCTGCTCTACCGTTGGGTTATGAAACGTGTGGCTGTGCTTGTCCTCGTGGGTCTGTTTGCTGCTTCGTGTACCGGAGATGCGGAGCCGGACACAACTGATGCTGCCGTGGTCGCGTCATCGACGAGTGCCCCCACAACCACGACCACAACCACCACGACCACGCTCCCCACGTTTGTTGCCGGGGCCTCCGGGATCGGCGACGACTACTACCCCTCGCTCGGAAACGGCGGCTACGACGTCGAGCACTACCACCTCGACCTGACATATAGCGACGATGGGACGGTCGACGCCTCCGCCGCCATCACCGCAACCGCCATCGACAACCTCGAGTCCTTCAACCTCGATTTCGCCGGGTGGCAGATCGAGCGTCTTGAAGTGAACGGAGAGGTCTCGGGGTTCGAGCGCAACGGAGAAGAGATGACCATCACCTCGGTTGGACTCCTCTCGGGCGACGTTTTCGAAGTCGAGATCGACTACAGCGGAACACCGGAACCGACGACCTCGTCGGCGATTCCGTTCGGCATCGGATGGCACACGGGTCCGGAAGGAGAGCAATACGTCGCTGCCGAACCCGACGCGGCTCATTCGTGGTTCCCGTCGAATGACCACCCACTCGACAAATCCACGTTCACGTTTGCAGTCACCGTGCCAAGCCGACTATCCGTCGCAGCGAACGGAGAACTCGTGGACGTGGACGAAGGCGACACGACCACCACCTACCACTGGTCGATGGCCGACCCGATGGCGCCGTACCTCGCGACCATCGTCATCGGTGACGGCTGGGCTCTCGTCGACGATCCGGTGTCAACCGAGGCTGCCGGAATTCCGGTGAGCAACTTCCTGCCCCCCGACCTCGCTGCGAATCCACCCGCCCCGCTCGAGGCTACCGGCGAGATGATCCGCGTGCTCGAGCGAGCCTTCGGCCCGTACCCGTTTGACCGCTACGGAATCGCCGTGGTGGGCGGGTTCCCGGCCGCACTCGAGAACCAGACCCTCTCCGTCTTTGGCCGGACCATGGTCGAATCGCCCTACTTCGAATACGTGCTTGTTCATGAACTCGCGCACCAATGGTTCGGCGATTCGGTCTCGGTTGGCGAGTGGAGCGACATCTGGCTCAACGAAGGGTTCGCCACCTACGCCGAACTGCTGTGGGTCGAGGAGTTGTACGGTCCGGGGGCCTACCGCGAAGAGGTGGCGAACCGCATCCAGGCCGCCGAAATCGCCGGATACGGTCCCCCCGGCACACCGGCTCCGGATGATCTCTTCAACGGAAGCGTCTACCAACGCGGGTCGTTCGTGCTGGTTGCGCTCCGAGACGAGGTCGGTGATGACGTGTTCTTTGAAACGCTCCGCACCTACGCAGAGCAGTTCTCGGACGGCAATGCCACGACCGAGGACTTCGTCTCTCTTGCGGAGGAGATCGCCGACCGTGACCTCGGGGATCTCTTCTCGACATGGCTGTACGACGAACAGATTCCGGCATAACGACTACCGTCGTCGTCATGCCTCAACATGCTGACCTCGGACTCATCGGCCTGGCCGTCATGGGCCGCAATCTCTCGCTCAATATCGCGGACAACGGGTACTCCGTCGCCGTCTACAACCGCTCCGCCGAGCGCACCGACGAGTTCGTCGCCGGCGAAGCGGCGGGTGCTCCCATTCTTGGCGTGCACACGCTCGAGGAGCTCGTCCAGACCCTTGCTCAGCCAAGGATTGTCATGCTCATGATCAAGGCCGGCGAACCGGTCGATGCACAGATCGATGCGCTCGTCCCGCTCCTCGAGGCGGGCGACATCATCATCGACGGCGGCAACTCCCAGTTCACCGACACCGAACGCCGCACCGCCGAACTCGCCGAGGTGGGCATCCACTTCATCGGCATGGGCGTCTCCGGCGGCGAGGAGGGGGCCAGGTACGGTCCCTCGCTCATGCCGGGCGGCAGCACCGACGCATGGCCGCAGGTCAAGGACATCTTCACGTCGATCGCCGCCATCGCCGAAGGTGAACCCTGCTGCGAGTGGGTCGGAGCGGGAGGTGCCGGGCATTACGTGAAGATGGTGCACAACGGCATCGAATACGGGGACATGCAGGTCATCGCCGAGGCCTACGACATCATGAGCCGAGGCCTCGGCCTCGACGCCCCAGCGATGCAACCGATCTTCGCCCGTTGGAACATGGGTCGGCTCGATTCGTACCTCATCGAGATCACGGCGGACATCATGGGCACCGTCGACACCGACGGCGAGCCTCTCCTCGATCGTGTCCTCGACGCCGCCGGTCAGAAGGGAACCGGCAAGTGGACGGTTGTTGCCTCGATGGATCAGGCGGCGCCAACCACGCTCGTTGCCGAGGCCGTCTACGCCAGGATCGTGTCTTCACTCGTCGATCAGCGCGCCACGGCATCGGGCATCTTGACGGGACCTCACGGCGCGATCGATGGCGATCCCGACGAGGTGATCTCAGATCTCGAGGACGCGCTCTACGCCTCGAAGATCGTCTCCTACGCGCAGGGATTCATGCTCTTCGAGGCGGCTTCCGAGGAGTTCGGGTGGGATCTCGACACGGGCACGATCGCCTCGCTCTGGCGCGCCGGGTGCATCATCCGATCGCGGTTCCTCGCCGACATCACCGCCGCCTATCGGTCGAACCCCGGACTCTCCAATCTCCTCCTCGAAGGTTTCTTCCGCGACGCCGTTGCCGGAGCCGAACCCGGGTGGCGCCGCACAGTCGGACGAGCGATCGCCGCTGGAATACCCGTCCCGGCGTACTCGTCGGCGCTCGCGTTCTACGACGGGTACCGGTCGGACCGGCTCCCCGCGAACCTCATCCAGGCCCAGCGTGACTCGTTCGGTGCACATACGTACGAACGGATCGATGAACCACGCGGCGAGTTCTTCCACTCAGCATGGGAGGCATAGATGAAGGCACCACCACGAACGATGGCGGCGCTGATCACGCCATTCGATGAGCACGGATCGATCGACGTCGCCGCTCATCGCCACAATCTGATCCAACTCACTCAGTGGGGTCTCAACGGGTTCCTCATTGGTGGATCCACCGGCCAGGGCCCCTATCTCGAGCCGGGTGAACGGGGCGTACTGACGGCGACCGCCCGTGATCAGCTCGGATCGTCGGCGTTTCTCTTGACAGGAATCTCGGCGCAGTCCGTTCGCCAGGCGGAACAGCAGATCGCAGAGGCTGCGGATGCCGAAGCCGATGCCGTGCTCGTGACGACGCCGACGCTGCTGCTGCGCAAGAACGCGGAGCTCGTCGAGTCGTTCTACAGCGTCGTCGCCGACTTCTCCCCACTCCCGGTGTTGGGCTACTCGGTGCCCGCCGTGACCGGATATGAGCTCCCCGTCGAATCGGCCGTCACAATATGCGCCCACCCGAACGTCGTCGGGATGAAGGACTCCGGCGGCGACCCCGACCGGATTGGCCCGATCCTCGAAGGCATGAGAGAAGGTCAGTATTTCTTCGTCGGGGCATCGCGCATCGTGCACGAGGCGTTCGCCCGAGGTGCCTACGGATCGATCACGGCGTCGGGCAACTACGCCCCGGAACTGGCCGCAGCCGCACGCGAGAGCGCTGATGCCCAGGATCGACTCAGCTCAATCGCGTCGAACGTCGAGTGGCATGGCCTGGCCGGCACCTATGCCGCTGCTGGAATGGTTGGACTCCGCACCGGCACGATGCGGGCTCCGCTGATCGAGATGGCCGCCGAGCAACGCGAGGCCATGCGTGCGGTCTGCTGCCCGGTAGCGAACCGGTAGCCTGCTCCGCGAGCGACTCGGAGGAACGCACATGGTGGGACTGGCCGGCAAGACGATGTTTCTGTCTGGAGGCAGTAGAGGTATCGGGCTCGCGATCGCCAAACGAGCCGCGGCCGATGGTGCCAACATCGCCTTGATCGCCAAGACCGCAGAACCGCATCCAATGCTCGAAGGCACGATCTTCTCCGCAGCGGAAGAGATCGAGGCAGTCGGCGGGGCGGCGCTTCCGATCGTCGGCGACATCCGCCACGACGAGCAGGTCGCAGCGGCAGTGGCCCGCACGGTCGAAACCTTCGGCGGCATCGACATCTGCGTCAACAACGCGTCAGCGATCAACCTGGCCGGCACGGAGTACCTCCCGATGAAGTCGTACGACCTGATGCAGGACATCAACACGCGAGGGACGTTTCTCGTCTCGAAGGCGTGTATCCCGCACCTGAAGCGAGCCGAGAACCCCCACATCCTCACCCTCAGCCCTCCGCTCAACCTCGCCCAACACTGGTTCCGGAACCACGTCGCCTACACGATCGCGAAGTACGGCATGTCGATGTGCACTCTTGGAATGTCGGCCGAGTTCGAAGATGACGGCATTGCCGTGAACAGCCTCTGGCCACGCACGATCATCGCAACGGCAGCCGTGCAGAACCTGCTCGGCGGCGACGCCGCCATGCAGCAATCCCGACGCCCGGAGATCCTGGCCGATGCAGCGTATGAGATCTTCAACCGTCCGAGCCGCGAGGCCACCGGCAACTTCTACATCGACGACGAGGTCCTCGCCGAGGCCGGGGTGACTGATCTCTCCGGCTATTCCTACGTGCCCGACGCCGGGCTTCAGCGAGACATCTTCCTCGACGAATAGGGCGGCGGCGTATCCACTCAAATCGACATAGGACGTGTGTTCGGTCGACGCTCGCAACGGTAGAACTCGACATGCCTCCCTCACATTTGCCGGTATGGCGAGGATCGACGGTGATGCCGACCCTGAGTCGGCGCCACCATCATCGATGCAGCACTCCGGTCGATCACGGAACCATGGGCGAAAGCCGGAGACGAACGGTCACCGGCGCAACGGCGACTCGATGCCTTTGTTGACATGTGCCGAGCGCACCTCGATCACGGAGGCACACCGATCATCGGCGGTGAACGACCCCACATCTCCGTGATCGTTGATTGGGCGACGCTCGCCGGCACGACCGGCACCGTCGGTGAACTCGACGACGGAATCGTCCTGCACCCCGAGACGATCCGACTGCGATCAGCCTGCCAGCCGGTGCGACGCGCACCACATCATTCACTGGGCGTAAGGCGGAGTGACGGCGATCTACAACCTCATCCTCCTGTGCCGCTACCACCACCGCTGGGTCCACGAACTCGCGGACCGCGCCCCGCCGCAACCGAAGCGGTCGTTCGGTCATCCGGTGACGAGAACGGCCGCGCCTTCGACCAGGCCTTCCTTGAGGCGGATCAACGCGAGGTTCGCGTCACCGAGCGGGTAGACGTCGGGGACGGTTCGAATCGGGATCTCCGCAGCCAGATCCAGGAACTCGGTTGCATCCTGCCGTGTGAAGTTGGCGACGCTGCGCAGCTGACGCTCGCCCCACAGCAGGTCGTAGCCGAATTCGGGCACCCGGTCGAGGTGAATGGCGTTGATGGCCACCGTCCCGCCGCGGGCGACCGACTTGAGCGCTTCCACCACCACATAACCGGCCGGAGCGAATGTGACCGCAGCATCCAGCGCGACCGGGGGTCGGTCGTGATACGAGCCGGTCCAGGCGGCTCCCATCGCGACGGCTCGCTCTTGTTCGGCGGGTGAGCGGGTCGCCACGAATACGTCACATCTCCAATGCGTCGCCACCTGCATTGCAAGGAGCGCCGAGGCGCCGAAGCCGTACAGCCCGAGCCGCCCGCCGGGTTGAATGCCCGATATCTTCAGTGCCCGATATCCGATGATCCCACCGCACAACAGCGGTGCTGCTTCGACATCCGAAAACAGGGATGGAACCCGCAAGGCGAAGTCCGACCGAACGGCAATCTGCCCGGCGTAGCCGCCGTTGAAACTCCACCCGGCGAACACGGCGTCGGCGCAGAGGTTCTCTCGATCGCTCAGGCAGTACTCGCACGATCCGCACGCGCCGGCCAGCCAGGCGACCCCGGCGCGCTCCCCCATGGCCCAATCGGCAACACCCGAGCCAACGCGAGCCACACGTCCAACCACCTGGTGGCCGGGCACAACCGGGAGAACCCGTGCTGCCAGATCTCCTTCGAAAGAGATTGTATATTGGAGAGACAGAAAGAAGGCATTGCAATTGCTAAGGCAAAAGGTAAATATAAGGGTAGACAGAAGATAGACTTCCCTAACAATTGGGAAGAAGTTTATAACAGATATAAGACTAGAGAGATTAATGGCAATAAGGCTATGGATATGCTAGGGTTAAAAAGAAATACATTCTATAAGTTAAAGCAGGAATGGGAGCAAATGCAAGTGGATGCCAAGTAGAGCATCCTTTTTATCGTTTTGGATATTGTCCATTTTATGGTAATATGAAGCCGTATTTAGTTTAAATATCTTGGAGGTGAGTTATTTGTTTATACAAAAGTGTTGTAATTGCTCTGAGGAGTTCAGTTATAAGGATGTTTTTAAATCTGTTTGGGTCGGTTACATGCCAATAGAATGTAATTATTGTAAAACTAAACACAGTATTACTACACCTAGTAGAATGGTATTTGGATTGTTTCTATTTCCATTTTTCTTTTATAGAGGTCCCTATATATCCTTATTTTTTATACTTTGGAGTTGTTTGATAAGCTTTATATTTCCATTCTTCGTAAAATATAAAATAGATAAAAAATAATTAAACCTAACTAGTTAGAAGATATAGAAGATAGGTTTAAATCTTATAAATTTCTTATGCTTGGGGTAGTAACCACTAAGCGTAAATTTACCACGTTAGTGGATGTTAAGAAATATTAGAGAAATATCTTGATTAGTCCTTAAATATAATTTTAGGGAACTGTTTAACAATTTCAAACCATTGATATTACTACACTTGTATTTATTTTATAAAAATCCTGCATTTTTAAGCCCTTAAACAAGGTCTAAAATGCAGGATTTTATGTTTCATGTGAAAGATTAACGAGCAATTTTCTGAAAAATATCAATTTTGTTTATCTAATATTATGATGTTATAAAATATATGTTTTAAAACAATAAAAACAATTCTAAATAAACAAGATCCATACATATTTACACTGTTTAAATAGACTATAGTATAAATAAATTGAAGAACAGTATTAGTATCTATACCATTTGCAAATTATGGTATAATATGTATTATAATATAGGTTAAACTAGTAAACCACGTAATTAAAATCAGTTAGTACCTATGGTGCGACTAAACGAAAGTGAGGAAAATTACATGAACTATGAAGTGACGATTAAATTTATTCGTAAAAACGACTGTTCTCCTGACAATGTTAATAAAATTATTGAGTGCATTCCACCAGCCTACCGAAGTGGACATACACAGGTAAATCTCATACAGTCAATGTTTCCATCGAAGAGTTATACAATTAGCTTTAAAAATAAGGAAGTTGCAGAAAAGTTTCGTATAGATCTGTTCACGTATAATGGTAATTTACTTCAAATAGTAAAAAACTATTAAGAGTCTCGCCACATTCAATATTTTTTGAACCAGAACCCAAAATAGAGTTCTTCTAATTGAGGTAATCATTTACTTTCAATTTTGAAACAAGCATTTGGAGGCATTATGAAGGTTATTCAATAAAAATAAATATATTTTTTGTAAATAATAGTTTACAAAACGCAATAAATTGCATATACTAATAGAGACAGGACTCACTACGCATAGGGCTAATTTTTAGTACTGCGAAATAAGTGTGAGGCGTTAAATTATTTGAATCTAATATATTTTATATACAAAAAGACTAGATATAATCTAGTCTTTTTGGCTTTTATAAGATATCTTTCCAATCATCTGTAAATCCCATACTACTTAAATCATTAAATTCATATTTATCAAATAGATTATTTAAACAAACCATAAATTCATTCCATATTTCATTATTGTTAATTAATAGTTTTAATATTATTAGTGTTGCAAATATACTATTATTAATACCTTTATCATTGTACATGGGTTGTAACTTTATACTATTTGTAAGTGTTCTATTAAATAATCTTTCATAGTGGGCACAGATGTTTCTAACCTCAGTTAAGGCACGTATCCAATTACATACATCGTATGCACTTTTAACTATTTGGGGATCATTATAATTAGTTCTTATAATTTTTTTACGGTCAGCAGTTTTCATATTTCCATATAATCTAGATAACTCATTAAATGAAAATATTTCAATAATTACCCATACAGGTATCTTTCCCTCATAATACTTCTTGTGATGCTTTATGAAATCCTTATTTTTATATAAGTCTAGTTTATTATTTAAATTTTCTATTAATTTATCATGATATTCTTCTTTATTAGGATCAAATTTACTCTTATCTAGATGCCCTTCTACTCCAAAATTATGAGCTATATAATAAGATATATGCGTTCTAAAACTAACTTCGACTTTTTCTGTTAGATTCATAATTAATCTTCTAAGATTTTCATCAAACTTATATAAATTATATATATTATCAAAGGTAGTGCCTTCTTTAAACACTTTCTTACCATCTTCATAAAAATAGCTAAAATAACCACTTAATCTATAATAGTTAACTTTAGATAAAACTTTTTTAACTTCTTCTCTATTATCTATTGGAAGCTTCCTTTTTTGTAGAATATCTACTTGCTCATCGAAAGTCTTCGCTTTCTTTAATGGTTTTAATAATACTTTTTCCACTCCATATCCTCCTAATCTAATCGTTAAGTATCTATTTTTACATATAAATATTACGTAATCTAATCATAGTTTCTTAATAACTTTTTCTTTGATATTTTTTAAAAATATCAATTTTAGTGAATGAGAAATTGATAATGTCTATGTTAAATTATACCATAATAGTCACATAAAATATTTCTCAACCTCCCAAAAACTTCATATAACATACAACATTATCTATTTTCTGAATAATTTATCCAGAAAATTTTTCTTTTTCGACTGATCTTGACTAACTGCTATATATTCAAGTAGCTTTTTGTTCTCATATTGCATTTGTTCTTGATTTTTCAAAAGTACTTGGAAATTTCTTAGTAGGGGTAGAACCGGTAATCGTGTCATCAGACTCAAAGTATATGTTGAAATTTAACATCATTTTATGATTTAAATAGTAACTATGCCCTAAACATAAATTTAAGGCATAGTGTATATACTCTCTAAGCATTGAAATTACTACAAATTCATTCGAAATTAATAAATATAAGATAATATCAAATAAAAATTCATTGCAAAATAGTATTTTTATACTCAAATAACCATTATTAGTAAATTACTTTGCGTCTCATGACACGGTTGCTGGTTCTACGCCATAAAGGCAATTATTAAATATAGATCTATTTGTTAAATCCTAATAAAAAAAGACAATGGTGTAGATTAATCTGCACCATTGTCTTTTTTTATGTAGTTCATTTTTAAAACTTGTTTTGATATCCTTCTAATAGCCTTAACACTATATCAGTTCTCTTTTTTCCTATAATTTTTCTAGCACTTGTATTTAATTCATTGGATTTCAATAACATCTCACTCGAAGCCCACGCCCAGCAAAGTTCTTTTAATTCAATCTCTGCTAATTCTCTATTCCAATACATATCTACTGCTCTTTTGATCTCATCCGCTAATTGAACTACTGTTTTGGGCAATCTTATAAAATTATGTTTATCGTTCAACCATACTCACCCCTTCATTAATTTTCTTTGCAATGAATTTACTACGTTTTTTCTATTTTTACAACAAAACTATAAAAAAAGCCCTTAACTAGTCCCTAAAATTGTATTTAGAGAATAAATCAATTCATTTTAAAGTTTTTATTCTTGGATAAGAATTAAGCATATGATAGAATCTTCTTATGAAATAAATGTATACGGAGGATTAATATGCCATTTTGTAGAGAAGATATTGATTATAAAAAATATATAATTAATTCAATTAAACAAACTCAATATATAACAAAAAATAAAACAAATAGTTTCATAGAGACATTATCTTCTATTGATAAAGATACTGTTAATTTTGATGAAATAGATTCAAAAGAATTTTTAATTGAACAAATTAATCAAGGAAATGATGAAGCAATTCTAAAGTTAGAAGAGTATGAATACGATAAATATTATAAATATTCCGTGCTGTATAGTATGAATATTTGTGATTTGGATAAAACAATAGAGAAACTTAAAATTAATGGAACTATAATAGAAAATGAACGTGATTATATTAGTAATATATTTGAAAGACCTAAAATAAAGGAATTTGAAGATACAATCGATTTGAAATTTTCATATATTAAATCAACTACTTCGAATTATCATGATGGTTTTAAATATCCTGTTATTATTACCATTCATAAAGAAATCAATTTAATACAAATCAAATATTGTGCAATGCCTGTACAGTATCTTGGAGATAAAGAATATATAAAAATACATGACGATTTAAAAAAATGGATATTGGATAATTTAAAATGCGAACTTAATGAAATTAATTCATTTGATATATCTAAAAAAATATTATGTAATAAAGAAAGTGATCCTGTTAAATACTCTAATGTCAGTGAATATTTAATTTCTATGGATGATGAGTTTAATGGTAGAACAACATTACGTGCAACAGATCAAGATAATATTCCTTTGCTAGTAGATATATTGGCTCTTGCTGATACATTTAAAAATGAGAGTGATAAAAATAAAATCTATGATTATATTGCTAGATACAAAAGAGAATCTATAATTCAAAGAATAGCTTTAAAATGGAAACATAAATTTTCAAACAATAATGGTAAGCCTGGAAAAGTTATTGTTTCCCTGAGAAAAGTTTATGAAGGTAGTGATAATAGTTTACTATACAAATATACTCATTTACATTTTTTTAGTAGCGAGAGTATGAATAGGGAGAGGATAAATTATGCTATCAAGTATTTATCTGAACATATTTAATAAAATCAAAGAAAAAATTAATATTAATGAAGAAACAATATTAAAAGTTTTGCACTATATGCAAGATAAACCTTTAAACAGTTATGTTTATCCGGAGGTAATCACTGAAACTTTTAATATTGATTTGAATACTTGTTTAAAACTTTTAATTTTATTAGAAAATAATAGTATTATAAAACAAGTGTATAAAATTTATTGTCCTATATGTAAAGATTTTAGTTACGATGTATTTAATAGTATTAATGAATTAAATTCCTATGAATACTGTGAAGATTGTGGTAAGAAATTAATTGAAAAAGAAAATCCATCAAAATATTTAGTAATTTTTTTCAAGGTAATTAAGGTGAAAACAGATGAATAAAGGAATACCATTTGATAAATTAGATAATATTGATAGAGAATTTAATGAAATGACAAATATTTCATTAGATGTTGATACAAAGAAAAAAGTTTTAGATCTTATTCAATGGATTGAAGATAATGAAAATAACAATAAAATTCATGGTAAAAAAAAAGGAGATGTATTTGAAGAACTAATATTATTAATACTAAATAGTACAAAAATATTTAATTCTCGTCAAAATGAAAATACAACTAGTAATGAAATAGATTTTTTAGTTTCTTTAAATTGGAATGGAAAAAGATTAAGAGATAGAAAATATATTCCGAAATGGTTTCCAGATCACTTTTTAATTGAATGTAAAAATCATAAAAAACCAGTAGAGGTTGGTTTAGTAGGAAAATTTTTTTCATTAGTTGATGTTTCAGATATGTCTCTTGGTATTTTTATTTCAAATAAAGGAATCTCAGGAAGAGGAGCTTCTCATTGGGAAGATGCTGCTGCCTTTGTAAACAAAGTAAATCTTAAATATTCAGAAAGCCAAAATCGAATAATATTATTAGATATGTCTTTAAACGATATAAAAAAATTGACAAATGATAGTTGTAACATAATCGAATTAATAGATGATAGAAAAATATGTATTTTTAATGATATCAATAGTAATGTGTTTTCAGAAGTTACGCCTCATGAAAATAATGGAAAATTCAATGTAACGTAATATGAAAAATAAAAAAGATAGTGAGGCCATCTAACAATGGCCTCACTATCTTTTTTAGATTCTTCTTCTCTGCTTACAAATATACTTTAAGGGATAATACCACATAGCCATCAACTTAAGGCGTATACCCTATAATTCAAAGTCCATTTCAGTAAACTTTTTTTTAAATAATTCCATTTTTCTATTCCTTTATATTTCTATTTATCATACTTATCTATAAATTCCTTTAATGCCTGACTTAGTAAATTTTTTTGGGTAAATTGCTTATTCTTTTCAGTAAACGATTTAAATCTACTCCATATCTCTTTATTAACTCTTACTGTAGTTCTATAATCCTTATCTATATCCTCTGGTAATTCTATTTTTATACCTTCATCAATCACTTCAATAATCGTTGGAATGTCTTTTGTCATACTTCTGTCATCACTCTCAAACCATTTCAACATCTTCATTATATTTTCATGATTTTCAGCAATATCTATAATATTTGATTTTAAATTAGTATTGATGACAAGAGTATGACACTCGTCATTTTCTTTATTTATGACACTTGTCATGCTTTTGTCATCAACCTTTATATAACTATTATTTTCCTTATTAAATACAAATCCAATCTTCTTAAATCTATTTCGTAAAGTAGTTCTTCCTATTCCTAAACTATCTGATATGTTTGTAAGAGTATTTTTTTCTTTAAGTAAACTATTTATATAATCAACTTGATCTATTATCTCTAAAGTATCAAATTCTTTTCTATCCAATTTATTCACCACCTTTAAGGTGGGACACCGAGATACGTGTAAAAACCGGCCACTAGCTTACAAATATTAACATACAATGATTAAATTTGAATAAATGTCGTAATATAAAAAAGATACACAATGTACTTGTGTATCTTTTTTATATTACTGAAATCATTGGGAAATAAGGGATTCAATGTGTTTTGAAAAATAAATAAATTTTAATCAAGTCAATAAATGATACATAATTATATTTATAATGCACTTATGTATTATTCAGTTAGAGCAATTAAATATAATTATCTAATTACTAAATGGTTGGCAAATATACTCTAAATTTGGATGAAACTCCTGAACCAATACATGAAATAGATATTGAGAAAGTAATAAAACTGGCTTTATGTAAATTTTTCCCACCTAGTGGCCGGTTTTTACACGTATCTCGTTGTCCCCCCTTATACAGTTAGATCGGGAGATACTTTATATTCTATTTCAAGAAGATTTAATATTACAGTTGATGAATTAAAAGAATTAAACAATTTAAAATCTAGTCTGATTTTTCCAAGACAAATATTGAGAATATTATAGCCATAGCGATGGCTATAATATTTTTTTTGTTTTCAAAAACGAGCAAATTCAATGATTATATAGATATTTAATTAAAGAAATTTATAAATGGTTGATTATTTAGTTTTAAAACGGCTCTTATATAGTGTAAGACAAAACAAACTAGCTAGTAAGTTAAAACTTACAAAATAAATTATAAACAAAAAAATATAAAAAAAAGAAAAGGGAGTGAATAATAAATGGCGTATTTAGAATTATCTAATCCAACAACGGATTCATGTGAATTTGAAGTAAAATTAAGTAATGCATTTAATACAAAATATTATAGAGAATTAAGAATTACAGGTAGAGATTATGGTAGCTCTACATCTAGAGTCAGTTCATATGTAGAAAGAAGAACAGCAAGGAGTTCATATTCTTCTAGGTATGTTGAAGGCGTAGTAAATGATGGGATGAGTGCAGGAAGAACATATAAATTATATGCTTATGCTCAAGCTCAAAATGGAACATGGTATAGGGCTGGTTCAGATACTATTACTATGAAAAGTTCAGAGAAGATTTTTGATTTAGGAATTCGACAAGTAGAACCAGCTAAAGGACATATTGAGCCCTTTGAAATAGGTGAGCCTGTAACTTTTGATGTGGAAATAAAAAATTACGAAGAGAAAACTAGTCCAAGATTTAGAATAGTAGTAACTGATGTTACATATAGCAAATATACACCTAGGTTAAAGAGAACAGGATATTATACTGTTAGGGGAGATGAGACAGATACAATTCCAGTAACTGTAGATACAACTTGGGGAGTAGGAGAAAGAGATCTTAAGTTCGAAATCGAAGCAGATGCTGATGGTTACAAAAATGATGATAAAAAAGATGACGCTAGAACATATACATACAAATGGGAAAATAATATTCCTGATGATGTAGGGACTAGAATTATGCAAAAAGCTGAAAAAATATTAAAAGATAATCCAGATTTATTGGAAGAACTTCGTCAAAACAGAACTCACTCTCCAAAGCTTAAAAATGCTTTAAACGAAATAAGAAAAGAAGTTATTAAAGAAACAAAAGGTTCTGCTGATAGTGCTGTAATAGGGATAGTAGCGGAAGCAGAAGCAAGATATATTGTAGGCGGTTATGCAGGTGCAGGTGTTTATTTAGATGGAAATGGAGAGATTTTAGTAGGTCCTCATTTTTCGGGTGGAGTTGTGTATGGAACACCTAATGTAGGAGCAGCAGTGAAAGTTGTTATTTTCCCATGGGCCGAAGGCATAGATACTGTCAAAGGATTAGGGCTAACTATTGGGGCTGGATTACAAGCATATAGTGCATCTATAACAAACCTTGACCCTAAAACAGTATGTTTTTCAGCAGATTTACTTAGTATTGGTCCAAAAGTTTTTCAAATTAAAAATGCTTCATTAAGTGTTCAATGTGGAGGCGTTGTAAGTAGAAATGAAGCTCAAGTACTTTCTACAGCAAAGCAAAAAGAATTGATAAATAGATTAAATAAATTAGATTTAAGTTCATTATAAAAAAATAAATTTTATATAAATAGTCTAATACCTTTTAGGTATTAGACTATTTATATGTGTAATTTTTTGGTATTATAAGAAAAAGCAGACTGTATATATAAAGGAGAGTGGCAAACTTGAATTATGGTTTTCTTGCTATTGTTATGATAGTGATTTTTTTAGTTTTCTTAAAATTGATTTCAGAAACTGAGGAAGATGAAATTGGATACAGAATTGAAAAAATGGGTGGAAAAATTTTATCAGTAGATCAAGATAAATCATATATTAGGGAAGTTGATAAAATAGAGAAAAAGAAAAGGTTATATATAAGTGAGGTATTTAAGGTGAATTATATTTTAGATGGTAAAGAAAAAATTGTTTATGTTGTTGTATATAGGAGTTACTTTATGATGGGTAGCAATAATTGGAAACGTGACTGGGTAGAGAAGCCGTAATCATATTCATTTTGTAAAAAAAATTAAAAATATTATAAAAAACTAGATTTGATTAGAGTTTAGAAAATTAAACAAAAAGTAATATAAAGCCCTTAACTAGTACTTAAATACTCGTTTAAGGTATAGTTGAGGTTTTAGTATGATAAAGTACATTATAGGAAGTTTTCTGTTTGAAGGATTTTATAAAAAATAATAGAACTTTAATGAAAATATGAAAACATAATCAAAGAAAGGAAAATACGCTTAAAATGGACTTAATTCTAGAGCAGTATGAACTTAAATTTAAAAAATCATCTGAAAATTGTCTAGTTGCCGAAATCCATCATTGGAATAAGAATACATATGGAGTAGCTAATATAACACCTATTGGTCATCTTATTTTAACATCTGAACAAGAGTGTGAAACTTTTCTTCCTCATCAATCTATTCAACTTTTTCTTCGTACTGATGTGAGATATAATATGGAAACTAAAGAAACAACTGTTGTGTCAAATCCTAAAGGGCAAGCTGGTCCAAACAAAACTTTATTAAAAAAACTAATGAAAATAAAAGATAGCAAGTTGCCTTTTTATCATCCAGAACTTCCAAAAGACATTATTAACTATATTTTGAGTGAAAAAATATGTGAGGAACCTATAGGAATGAATATTTATCACTATACTTGCGCAGGTTATCGTGAACAAGGTCAACTTTGGAGAGATGATGATTAATAATAATTATAGTCAAAACAACAAAATTATTATTTCGTGGGATCAAAAGCCACGTAAAATTTTAGGTGGCTTTTCTTATAGGGAACATTATGTGACCCATGTATATGATTCGAGAGATATTTATATTTTCAACTATACTTAAAATACAGTTTTAGGAACTAGTTAGGGGTTTCTTTTACTATTTTGTTGTAAATAAGTAATTAATTAATGGTAAATTTATTGTAAAAATAGAAAAAACATAGTGAATTTATTACAAAGAAGATATAGATCAAATCGGATAGGCTTGGAGATGAGTCTATTTTTTTTATGAAATTCTTATCTGATATTGAAATATGAAGTTATTTACAAATTACAAATTTGAAAAATATTCCACATTGTTATAAAGTATGAATATTAAGTTTTTATAAATCTAATGAAAATATACTAATACGATTAGATAAAATAGAAAATGAAATAAATAATATAAACAATAAATTAAAATAAAACTTTTAATAAGAGCAACACAATATATATCCTATGGGGTAAAAAATCACCTAATTTAAATTTAGATAGCTTTCTTATAATGTACGATATCAGAGGATAAAAATACACCAAAAAATCACACGAAGATTGTGGTGATTTTTTGGTAAATGCAAAAAAACACAAACAAGTTGAAGAAGTTTAAATTTTTTCGAAAGTTATGACGGTGTATCGATGAAAAAAGGGGCTATATGCTCCTTTTTTATTTAGATAAGTTAGAAGGATATTTGCACTTAACAAGAGAACTAATACACTTGTAGTAGTGATGTATTGCCTAATACAAGAGCTAATACACAAACTAATACAAGCGAGGCGATAGATATGATAGATGATAAAATACAAAAGATTTTACAGCTACAACAAGAAGGATTTACAAGACAAGAGATAGCTAAACAACTAGGATACAAGCGACTAGATTCGATGACTAGATATCTAAAAAAGCATAATTACATATTGGATAATGGTAAATATGTAGTTGCACCTAATACAACTGTATTAGATTTTAAACAAGATATTATAATTCCTAAAGATAAAGTTAAAAAATCTACTACAAGGACTACTACAGAGTCTAATACACTAGAAATTATAGATACTACTACACCAACTAATACAAGTAGTCTAGATGCAAAGATAAGAGATGTATTAAAGGATGATATAGATGTTTTAAAAGAGATGATAGATAAATATAAGCAGAATATGGAAGTACATAACACAAGTATTGTTGTAGACTTGATTGATGATAGACATCTAAAACAATATCCAAAGTCTGTTAGAGTAAATGAATTTATTTGGGAAGAGTGGAGTAAGTTCTCCGAGGAACATGATAGATTTTCTAAGAAGGAACTAATCTCTATGGCTCTAAAGGAATATATGGAGAAGCATAGGGAGTAGGATTTAATCCGAGAAGAAGATATAATTGAGAAAATTCATAAGAGGGGGATAACCCTTCTTTTTTTATGCCCCTATAAAGCCGTAGGGAGTCCATATAGAAGAATTTACCCATTTGAAAAGTAAAACTATTGCTGTCATAGTATCTGCTCTTTAAATGGATTTTATTGTATAAATATCTTTTAGAGTTTCTTTATCCTCAATATACTCAATCAATTTTTTCTTTGATAGAATGAATAAATAATATATAAATAAATATAATAAAAAACCTTTTAACTTCTTTTAACTACTTTTAGGAGGTCTAGGACAAGCTATTTTACTAGGGTGTAGAGGTTAAAGGTCGTAAAAAACTATGTTAAAGGTCGTAAAAAACTATGTTAAAGGTCGTAGAAAACTATGTGAATGGTCGTAGAAAACTATGTGAAACACAACTCTTTGGGGTTGTATTTTTCTTAAGGTCGTAAAAAACTATGTTAAAAGTCGTAGAAGGTGTTGCGGGTTACGACTTATCGTGATATGATTTTTAAGAGGTGATTTGATGAGTTTAAATGACTTGGTAATAAAGCATAATGATTTAATAAATGCGAAGTATAAGTTGACACTGAATGAACAAAAATTAGTATTTTATGCTATAACTAAAATTGATAGAGATAAAGAACGATTTGACTTGATAGATTTTAATATAAGTGAGTTTACTAAGCTGTTAGGAACAACAAATGAAAGATTTACAGAAATTAGAGAAATTGCAGAGGGTTTGATGGATAAAAAAATAGAAATAATTACAGAAAACAGTATTATAATTACTAGGTGGCTTGATTCAATAGAATATAAGAGAAATACTGGAACAATAGAACTTGAATTCTCAACTAAATTAATCCCATATTTATTACAATTAAAAGGACATTTTACAAAATATGAATTGCAAAATATAGTGCATTTTAAAAATAAGTATTCTATACGATTGTACGAGTTAGCGAAACAGTATGAAAACATTGGGAAAAGGGAGTTTGAACTTAATGACCTTAAGCAATTACTAGGCTGCGAAGACATGTATCGTGAATTTAAACACTTTAACAACGACGTGCTTAATAAAGCAACAAAAGAAATAAATACATACACAGATTTAACTGTCCACTATGAAAAAATTACTAAAGGTCGAAAAGTTATAGGTTTAAAATTCACAGTCTGTACAAAAAAAGATGAGCAAGAAACTTTAATAGAGAAATTATATAGCCAGGAAGAAATAGAAAGTATAAGAATTAAAAGTGGACTTGATAACAATAGATTTAATAATAAACAAATAATGGAGTTATATACAATCGGAGTACAACAAACAGATAATTTGGATATAGATCCATTTGAATATATAAGGCTTAATTATCAAAGCATGATCCAAAAAGGAGCGGTTAAAAGTCCTTTCGCATATTTAAAAAAATCATTGGAGCAAGACTTTGCAAAAGCTAAAAATCAATTAAAATTTAAATTTGATGTTGATGAAGATAAAATAAGAGAATTAAAAGATCAAATAGATAGAACTGATAATTCACTTGTAAGACAGATATTACAAAAAGAATTAGATGCATTATTGAGTTAGTAAATTTAACTACTTCAATAAGAGAAGAATCTAAAAGCATTTTGAATAAAAGTTATTAAAAAAAAATAGAAAAGTAAATCAAAAAATCCTAACTCAACATGAGCTAGGATTTTTTGATTTACTAATATAGATTAACTAAATGCACTTTTTTAATTTACTTATAGTTCAATAAGGTACACTTTTGTTGATTCTATTTATAGAATATAAAAAAACGTTTATTTTATTAGAAAACTTTGGTAAAATGTAAGTATACTTAATATTTTTATTTTCCAAGTACCATAGGGAACGGAATAGCCAAAACCAACAAAGGTAAAGGCTCTTATCATTAGCTATAAGCTAAGTTAATATTATTTTTTATTACAGGAGTACCATAGGGAAACTGAATGAATGGTTATATTAGTTATTAATTACGGAGAATGTTTTTGGGAAGATAATAATTTTAAGTAGGATGATATTTTAAGTCTAGTAATGACTTGCAAATTTTTAAGTAGGATGGTCTTTATCGAAAAGCTAAAGACTCTTTTGTTGTATTTAAAAATATTTGTAAGTAGGTACTAGGCTTTTTTGTTTTTGTAATTAATTTTAATTGAATAATATAGCTTGGAGCAGTGGTGTATATAAAGATTTCTTGTGCTAGATATTAGGAACTTAAAAGCAATATGAAAACAAAAATTTAGTATTTACTAAAGCGAATATCAATCTTTGCTACAAGTTAGCAATCAAAAAACTGCGAAGCAGCAGTTAGGTTAGACGCTAACCTTTTGGGTGCATAGAAGCTATGCTATACCCGTTAATTTCCTCTTACTCGTTTTATGTAGACGAATTACATATATAAAACACCTCTCTTTTAGATTAAGAGTATCCGATAGGACAGTGTGTTTGAGCCACCACGTTTTTAGGCGTAGCCAGTTTTGGTATGTGGCATATGGTGTTTAACATTAGAACTTTGAAAATAGAAACTAACACCCGCGTCTCTATCTAACATTTTTTCTAAAAAAAATGTTAGATAGAGACGCGGGTGTGGGGGCAATGCCCCCACCGCATTTGCAAAATGTGTGAGCTTTTTAAGGAAAGAGATAACTAGGAGATAGATATCTTAATTATGGGCTATCTATAGCCTTTTTTAGGAGGAATAAGATGAAATATACATGGGGGAATACTGGACATGGAGCTACAGATAATTTAGGAAAACAGATGCAAAAAATTGTTCGAACTATGAATGAAAATAAATTTGATACGAGATGGAGATATATAGCAGCGGAAAAAAGATTTATGAGTTTTGTAGCTAAGGAATGTAAATTACAGAAATTAAGTAATGTCAAAGACAAGCATTTAGAGAAGTATGTTAATCACTTGAAAGACTCAGATAAGTCAACTAAATATATTAAAAATGAACTTTCAGCAGTTCGCTTTTTTCATAATCACACACCAGGAACAAAATATGAGTTATCAGACTCCACACAATTCAATAAAAGTGTTGGTCTTGGATCTACTCCTGATGGAAGGTCAGACCGAGCGTGGACGGAAAGAGAAATCGAACAAATGAAGGATAAAGCTGTTGAACTAGGAAGAGGAGAAATTTCAAAGGTGATTGAGGCCGTAAGAGCCACAGGTATGAGAATTGATGAAGTGTGTAATGTGAAACATCACCATGTTAATGATGCCCTTAATACGGGAACTCTAAAGCTTGAGGGAAGTATTACAAAAGGAGGAGTTCCGAGGGAGATTCCCATCACAGATAGAACTAGAACTATATTTGAAAGTGCTGTAAAGAATACAGCGCGTGGAACCTATGTGTTTGTACCAAGAGAGCATGTAGAAAATCACAAAATACATACTTTTGAGAAGTCTATACAAAACTTTATAGGATACCATAGAGAAAAGATACAAGACATAGATAGAAATAGTACTGGACACAATGTAGGGGCGAATGAAAGAGGAGCTTTAACAACGCATGGACTAAGGCATTCTTTTGCTAGAGAGCAATATTTGGATTTAAGAGACCAGGGCCTGGAAAAAGATCAAGCGAGACTTGAAGTAAGCCATATGTTAGGGCATGGAAGAGATTCAGTGACATATATTTATTTGGGAGGAATAGAAAAATGAGAATAGGAGTATCTAGGCATGAGATAGAATTTTTATTTAGAAATGCAAAGCTTAATTTAGACCAAATAGAAAACATAGGATATATTTGCAGAGTTTTAGGTAAATATTTATTTGTAGATAGAACAATCCTGGATTCAAGAGCAAATAAGAAAATAGGTCTTTCTTACTTAGAGAAAGCCGTCAATCATCACATCATCACAGAAATGCAGTATCAAAATAGCAATGAGAAAAAGAAGATTTTTTATTATCAACTTGGTATGGGAGGACAGTATTTGCTTGAAAAGGCAAATGAAAATTATCTAGAAATGAATATTCTAGCAGATAGAGAAATGAAAAGTAGAATTTTAACTTTCAATTATTTTGCATTGGAACAAGGATATGATATGAATTTTAGATACGGGCAAGATGATAAACATAGATTCTTTTTCTGCAAAGAAGGTGTAATTTGCTATTTTCCAATGGTCATAAAGGAAATGGAAATTATACGAATGCTTATTAAAAAATTTACAACAGAAGATGGACCACCGACAGTTGATGAAATTAGAGAAAAGTTTAATTTTATTCCAGTTGAAAAAGATATAATTGACATAGGGGGCAAAACTAAAACAACTTTAGATTTAATTTAAGAAGGAGGGAAGGTAATGGATAATAAAAATACTTCTAAAATTGATATATGGAGAAAGAAAAGTGATGATTATTATGCTAATGTGAGCAGAGAACAATTTAGAAAAGACTTAGAAACAGCAGGGTTTAAGGTGATAGATATGAAAGCTACTAAAAAACCACATGAAAAGAGCCAATAAACACTTATTGGCTCTTTTCATGTGGTTTTTTATTTCTAAAGAGCTACCGCCTTCCAGTAACAAACTCACTTCGTTCGACGCTAACGCTACTTTACTACTTCTAGTTGGTCTAAATTAAAGATATATAAAATCAACTTATTGACATTTTTTTGAAGTGAAATTTATAATTAGGTTAAATAAGTTTTATATTTTTAGAGAAATTAAAAGGAGGGGATCTTTTGAAGTTTGAAACTATATATAGACACGCTATTTTATACTCGATATTTTTCATACTAACAGTTTCTTATATGTACTTTTTTGTACCTAAAGAAATATCTATAAGTTTTTTTAAAGGGATGAATTCAGCCTGGAAATCGTTAGCTCCTTTTTAAAATACACTTTTAATATTTTTTATGATAATTATATCTTTTAATAAATCCTAATTAAATTAAAAGGAAGATAAGAATAATATATATTACTTAACTTAATGGCTGTGTAGGAATACCCTTAAAAGAAAAGGAGTCTTAAAAATGATAGGATTGCTTAAGATTGTTGGATATATTTTAATATACTTTGTATTTGGAATCGCTTTATTTACAATGCTATGTATCATGTTTAATGTTAAATTTAAGTTCAAAAGCAAATATTTTGAGTACGAGGTAGAGAGCCATCTTTATGATGATGACGATGATTGTTAATGTTTAAAACTTAAAGAATCTAAGAATACCTCAACTGTATCTCTAAATATTTAGAGATACAGTTGAGGTATTCTTAGATAACGTACATTATGCGAAGGTATTGCATAGCTTGATGGCTATGGGGCAATAAATTTGATAACCAAAGTCTTAGCTTGATGGGCATGTTTCCATACCCCATATTAGAGAAACGTGAAAAAAGATAGTGAGGCCATATAACAATGGCTGCACTATCTTTTTTTGTTTATAATTTGAAATTATATTCTTTCTGCTATAACATCATTTACTTTGTTTACAAATTGTTGAGCTTTTGAACGTTCTACAGGAGCTACTGGATATGACATGCTACTACCTGCATTGTTTTGTATAACCAATAAAGTTCTAAATGCATTTAATAAAATTGAAAGTCCTAGACCTGTAGTTAATAATCCTCCAAAGAAACTATCGTTAAATGCACCTAAGCCTATAAGGCTTAATACAAGTCCTATGATAAATGATTTTAAGTAAAATTTTGTACTTATCTGTACTCCTGAAATATTATTTAGAGGATATGTAGCATTATCCTTGCCTGTTGGTATGAAAAATAATAAATTAGGAACTTCCCCTTCGATTCTTTTATTAGTCAATTTGAATTTAGAATTAATAAAAAAATATGGTATAGAATACATAAAGTTTTCTTCAGTAATGATGGTTTCTTTATTTGCAACTTCTGACATAGAGTTGTCCTCCTTTGTTTTTCAATTACTTTTACCTTTACATTGTACATAAAACCAAAGTAGAAATTTGTCAAAACTTGTATTATTAAATAAAAAAATTGAAACTTTAGAATTAATTTGTAAAACCTCAATTATACCCCAAACACATATTTGCGGTATAATTGAGGTTTTACATGATAACGTACACTATGCGAAGTGATTTAAGAAATTAAATATCAAGAATACTTTAGCTATCTTTAAAAATGAAGATGGCTTTTTATTTTAATAAATCTAAAAAAATTATTATATTAGGTGTACCTTTTGAAAGATAAAAGCATTTTTATTAAGTGTGAGATAAAATTAGCTAATAAAAAATTTACAGATTGGTTGATTTTTTTTAATCAAAAAGACTCTTATATATTATAGAGATAAATAGGATAGTTTTTAAAAAAAAGGGGATTTTTTGCTTTACAAAAGAACATATGTTCGATAAAATATACAGTGATTTCCTGTTTTGGTATTGGGAGGGATTAAATGAAAAGTAGAAGTGAAGGTGAAAAAATTAATAATAGTGCATGTTTTTTAAGCTACATAACAAAAGTTATAGGATATAAATCTTCAAGACTAAGAAAAAAATATAAAAATTTATATAGCCTAGAAGAACTTTCTTTAAATACGACAGAAAAAGAAATGGAAAAAGTTAATTTAATTGCTGATGAAAGTAGCAACATAGAAGATATTATTTTTATTAATGGATTTCAAGAATTGAATAATATATTTGAAAATAAAAAACTCATTAAAAGTATTGAAAAATTAACACAAAATCAAAGAAATGTAATATATGAGTTATACGTGAATCAGATATCAGAGAGAGAACTTGCTGAAAAATTAAATACAAGTTTTCAAAATATAAATAAAGTAAAAAAAGCAGCTTTGAAAAATCTAAATAAAAGCTTATTAGATGCCAATGTTTATTTAGAAAACTAAAAAGAAAAAAGAAGGTGATAAAATGAATGTTGGAAAAGTAGATATAGAGGAACTGTTAAGAAAAGCCAAACATAAAGATCAAGAAGCTATTAATAAGTTATTGTTGATGTTTAAGCCTTTAATAAAGAAAAACAGTTACATAAATGGAAAGCTGAATGAAGATTTTGCCCAAGTATTAAGTATGGAATTTATAAAGAGTATAGAAAAATTTAAATTCAAAGAATAGTTGATTTTCACACAAAAAATCGCCTCTTATTTAGATAGGAGGTGATTTTTTTATGGAGAATGAAGTCTTACAATTAGCTTCATCACAAGGTGTATGGGCTGTATTAGCGGTTGGACTTATATTTTATATTCTTAAAAATCAAGAAAAGAGAGATGTCAGGCAAGAAGAAAGAGAACAGAATTATCAAAATATAATTTCTAATCTAACAGAAAAATTCCATATCATTGAAGAAGTTAAACAAGATGTTGAGGATATCAAAGAAGCTATTGCATTAAAAAAATCTTAGAAAGAAGGTGAAAAAATGAACATCATAGAAACTAATTTGAATTTTGGAAAATTAAACTATGGAAATATTCCTATGATGATAATTTTACATCATAGTGATAGCAAAACTATGAATTTACTTGATATTCACAAGTGCCATAAAACAGAAAAAAAGTTTAGTGGAATAGGATATCATTTCTTTATAACTAAAGAGGGGATAATACATCGTGGAAGACCCGAGAAGGCAATAGGGGCACATTGTAAGGGTTTTAATAGGGATACAATAGGAATATGTGTTCAAGGTGATTATATGGAGGAAAACATGCCTATAAAACAAAAACAAGCTATTATGAATCTTTGTAAATATTTATGTGATAAATATAAAATAAAAATGATAAAAGGTCATAAAGAGTTAAGACCTACACTTTGCCCTGGGTTAAATTATCCACTAAAACAAATTAAAGATACTGTATTAGAAGATAGAAAAGACACTTATACGGTTAGATCGGGAGACACTTTGTATTCTATTTCAAGAAAATTTAATATTACAATTGATGAATTAAAAGGATTAAATAATTTAGAATCAAGTTTAATTTTTCCGAGACAAATATTAAGAATATTATAACCATGATACATGGTTATAATATTTTTTTGATTTTGAAAGCGAGTTATTTCAATGTTTTCAGAAGTTAGAATAAAAAATAATAAAAAAAATTTGAGAATGGTTGATTATTTGACTTTTAAATGTCTCTTATAAAGTGTAGGGCAAAACAAACTAGCTAGTAAGTTAAAACTTACAAAAATAAAAAATATAAAATTTAAAAGGAGAGATTTATTATGCATGAAAGAATATATGAATTTGGAAGAACGCTAAATGGAGGAAAGTCATTAAGCTTTGATGAGGTAGTAGAATTACGTAAACAATATGAGTATCTACACTTTGACAAACCTAAATTAACATCCTCAAAAGCAATTGAGTCAATTAAAATGGTAATAACGCACTACAGTGGAGGATCGAATATGTCAA
Organism: uncultured actinomycete; assembly: GCA_942491345.1. Lineage (GTDB taxonomy): Bacteria > Actinomycetota > Acidimicrobiia > Spongiisociales > UBA5794 > JAHEEL01. Next base: position 73,749 of record CALOAN010000048.1, on the reverse strand, counting down.
ATATAGTTGCAAGTGCTATATTAGGTAGACATATGCCGGATGCAAAATACTTGTTTAAATTCTATAATGATACTGAGAAAATAATGGACCATAATCATTATAAATATGTAACAGTATCTACTGAAAGTGTACAACTAATAGTGAAAGACTCTGTTACTGGTGATGTGTTGTATGACAGATTTGTTATAAGTAATACGATACCTAAAGCTTTAGAATACAGAAAATAATATTAAATCACAAATAGAAGCTCTTATTTTTTAGAGCTTCTATTTGTTGCATCATCACATATAATGCCTATTTCTGCAATTTTTTTATTTATTTCAGTTATATTGTTTAAAGGGATTTGTGAAATCTCTTTATCTATCCTTATTATTTTTTTTAAGGTTTGAATATCGGCTTCAGAAAGGTTATTGCCTTTATAGAGTTTTCTTCGTAAAGCAAATGTAAACCTATAGAATCTATCTATGCCAAAGCCTGAGTGTCTATCGAAATATGGTATGTATACTGCAAATTCTTGCGAAAGGCTTATGGATTTTTCATATGGTTTTATTATTTTTAACAAGTCATCAGTATGTGCAGAGTTATTATCATATAGTAATAGAAAGTCTTCAATTTCACTAGAAAAATCATGTAAGTCTTCTAATATTACTTCTAGAATACTGGATATTGCGAACTGAGTATCTTGATAAATAGTAGTTATATGAAATATCGCTATAACATTTATTGCCAAAGAGATATAAATGATAACTAGTAATGATTTTGAATGCTTATTTTTCATAAAAAACTCCTTTCTGAATATTTGTTAAACATTAGTTTAATGCATGTATTACACTTCTATTATATTATAAATAATTATTAACTAATAACTCTATTTTATTAGTTAATAATTATTTATAATAAACTAATCCTAAAATATTGTTTTAGGAACTAGTTATGGGCTTTTTTTATCATTTCATTGTAAAATAGCAGATAATTTATAGTTAAATGATTGTAAAAATAAAAAAAAAATAGTGAATTTATTACAAAGAAGATATAGATCAAATCGGATAGGCTTGGAGATGAGTCTATTTTTTTTATGAAATCCTTATCTGATATTGTAGTATTATGCGAAGTTATCGTTTTGATTTCATTAGTTTGATAGCTATGTGGTACTACCCATAATTAACTATACATATGGTAATGAGAAAATAGGAACCTCTTAATATCTCAATGCATTATCCAAAATTTACAACATTAAGAGGTTGTTACAAGTATAGCTATTAATAAGTTCTTATAGTATAGTTATTGTTGATTACAATCTGATTTAATATTAAAAGGATGGAGGAGAAAGAATGTTGAAACAGTTAAAAGTTATTACATTATGTTTTTTAGTATTTTTGAATATATTTACATTTTCTTCTTTTTCGGAAAATAAAGATTTCTCTTTGTTTATAGATGGACAGAAGGTTGATTTTAAAGAAAATGAAAAGCCTTATACAGTACAGATAGTTGATATATATCATGGCGATAGAGTATCTTATAGAACTATGGTTCCTTTAAGAACTACATTTGAAGGTTTAGGTGCTACAGTAACATGGAATGGAAATGACCAAACAATTGATGTTTCCCTAAACGGAGTTACAGAAAAATTCAAAGTTAATAATAAGACAGAAGATATGTATTATGGTAGGTCAAATAGCGATGTTACTTTAAAAAATAACAAAACATATGTAGATATAGTTCAACTTCAACTTGTGGGAAATTATTATTTGAAAACTTCAGAAGATAATAAAGAAGTTTATTTATATGATAAGAATTTTTCGCTAGTTATTGATGGTCAAAAAGTAAACTTTAATGCATCTGCTGGATATCTAGCAGATGAAATTAATGAAAATGGATACAACATCAAAGAACCTCGTAAAGTTATGGTTTCTGTAAGAAATATATTTGAACACCTAGGTGGTACGGTTACTTGGGATAATAAAGATAAAAATGCTGTTGTAAATATAGAAGATAAAGAAATTAAAATAAATATTTATAGCTATAAAATTTTTATAGATGGAGTAGAATATCCCTCAAAGGGAGATCGTGCTAAATTCGGGAGAGGGACAACATTTATTGATTTAGGTTTTGTTGAAGATATTTTAGATTATGAACTAGAATGGGTTCAACAAGATAAAAATGTATATTTAAATAAAAAATAAAGTAAAATAGAGAAATAATTGGGATAGACTTACATATAAGTCTATCTTTTTTATGCATCGAATGAGTAGTATTTAATATGATTTAAATAGACTATAGTCCAAACAAACAGATTGGTTGACCATGAAAGCATTGATGTTACTATTTGTTTGAAGCCCTTTTTAAATAAATAAACATTTGTTTGCTCGAGCTTTTGACCCTAAACAAACAAATATATTATTATATCCTTGTAAGATAAATCGAGGAGGTAATGACATGAAGGTTGGATACATAAGAGTTTCGACAGTGGAGCAGAACGAGATCAGACAGAATGTTCTAATGGAGGAGAAGGGCATAGATAAGTTATTTATAGATAAATGTAGTGGCAAGGATACGAACAGGCCCAAGCTAAAAGAGTTAATGGAGTTTGTAAGAGAAGGAGATACAGTTTACATAGAAAGCTTTAGCAGACTAGCAAGAAGTACAACAGATTTACTTAGCTTAGTGGAATCTCTTAAGGATAGAGATGTAAGTCTTGTAAGTTGTAAGGAAAGTCTCGATACTAGCACTCCACAAGGAAAGCTAATGCTTACTATGTTAGGAGCAATAGCAGCCCTGAGCGGGTTCAAGCGAATCGACGTCCGATACGTGCAGAGGTCGGCCAGTCACGGGACCGGGCGCGTCGAGTATCTGTCTGCGCATCCTTCCTCCTTGCTTCGACCATGACACCGATTGGTCGCCGATGCAAGTGTCTGTGCGGCAAGCGTCAGGTTTTGACCCTGTCTGAATTCTCATCTCAAGCGAAATCAGTTAGCGTCCCGCCCGATGCGACTTGGAATCCCCCTGGAACGAGCACCTCACGAACGCCGCGTCGCGGCCGTTCCCGCCTCCGTCAAGGTCTTCACGGGCTGGGGATGGGATGTGCAGATAGAGGCCGGCGCGGGAGAGGCCGCCGGCTTCCCCGACGACGCCTACGAGGACGCAGGCGCAACGATCGTTCCGGACGGTGCGGCCGCCCACAACGCCGACCTGATCCTCCGCGTCGAGCGGCCAACCTTTGATGAGATCATGCTGGTTCCTGAAGGGGCCGTCCTCGCCGGGTTCCTCGATCCCTTCGTCGCCACCGACGTCGTCCAGGCGCTGGCAGACCGGAACATCACCGCGCTCGCCGTTGAGGCCGTTCCGCGAACCACGCTCGCACAGGCCATGGATGCCTTGTCATCACAGGCCAATGTCGCCGGCTACGCAGCCGTGATGCTTGCCGCAGCCGAATCACCGAAGTTCCCTTCCATGCTCGTGACGGCTGCGGGCACGATCCCGCCGGCACGATCCCTCGTCCTCGGAGTTGGTGTTGCCGGCCTCCAGGCCATCGCGACCCTCCGCCGGCTCGGAGCAATCGTGCACGCCTATGACATCCGTCCGGAGACGAAGGAACAGGTCGAGAGCCTCGGTGCCAAGTTCGTCGAGGCCCCGACGCAGGAGATGGACGAAGGCGGATACGCGAAAGAGGTCGATGCCGAGACGGCCGCAAAGCAGCAAGAAGTGCTCGCCGATTTCGTGGCAAAGTCGGATCTTGTTGTCACAACGGCCCAGATTCCCGGCCGACCGGCGCCCAGGCTCATAAACGCCGACGTCGTCGCCTCCATGCACCCTGGATCGGTGATCGTCGACATGGCGGCATCATCCGGCGGCAACGTCGAAGGTTCGCTCCCCGACGAGGTGGTCGACGTCAACGGCGTGAAGATCCTCGGCCCGATCGACCTCCCGAGCCGAGTTGCGACCGACGCAAGCCGAATGTACGCCCGGAACCTGCAGGAGCTCGTCGGCCGGTGGCGCACCGACGACGGGCTGACCGTCGATCTCGACGATGACGTTGCCGGGCCGGCAACAATCACGTCCGGCGGCAAGATCATCAACCCAAGAACCCGAGCGGCGATGGGCCTGGAAGAGGAGGCGACATGAGTCCCGAGTTCATCCAAGGGATTGTCGTGTTCGTCCTCGCGGCGTTTGTCGGTTTCGAAGTCATCTCGAAGGTCCCGCCCACGCTGCACACGCCGCTCATGTCCGGGGCAAACGCCATATCCGGCATCACCATCGTCGGTGCGATCATCGCAGCGGCCTTCGCCGACGGCGCCGTCGCCATCATCCTCGGCATCCTCGCAATGGCCTTTGCGACGATCAACGTGGTTGGCGGCTTCCTCGTCACCGACCGGATGCTCGAGATGTTCAAGAAGAAGCCGGTGGCGAAGAGATGATCACCCTTCTCTACCTCCTCGCCGGTGCGCTCTTCATCGTCGGGCTGCGCGGACTCGGGTCGCCGCGCACCGCCCGCCGCGGCAACCAGATCGCGGCCGCGGGCATGCTGCTGGCGACGGTGGTCACCGTCTACTGGGTCTACGACCACTCTCCCAACGATGCCGGCCTGAGCGCCCTTTGGTGGGTGATCCTCGTCGGTCTCGCCTTGGGAGGGGCAATTGGTGCACTCCTGGCCCTCCGAGTTCAGATGACGGCGATGCCGGAACTCGTCGCGGCTTTCAACGGGTTCGGAGGCGGGGCCTCGGCCCTTGTTGCGTTCGCCGCCATCGTCGCGACGGACACGGTTGTCGCAACCGACGCGGCATACGCCACGGAGACCGAGGTCACGGTGGCGCTCTCTATCGCCATCGGTGTGGTCACCTTCTCCGGCAGCTTCGTTGCGTACGGGAAGCTCCAGGGCATCATCACCGGGAAGCCGGTCGCGCTCCCGGGCGGGCCGTTCTTCAACCTCGTCCTCGTCCTTCTGATGACGTCCGCCTCGGTCTGGGCGATCGCCTGGAACGAGCCGCTCGGGTACTGGATCCTGGCCGGCATCGCACTCGTGCTCGGCGTCACCGGAGTCATCCCGATCGGCGGCGCCGACATGCCGGTCGTGATCTCGTTGCTGAACTCGCTCTCCGGTGTTGCCGCCTCGATGGCCGGCTTTGTGATCGGGAACCAGGGTTTGATCATCGCCGGAGCGCTCGTCGGAGCCGCGGGCTTCATCCTCACCGTGCAGATGTCGGAGGCGATGAACCGTTCCCTCGCCAATGTGTTGTTCGCCGGATTCGGAACCGAGGGTGCGGGACCAATCGACGCCGGCGACAAGCCGGTCAACAGTGCCACCCCGGAAGACGTTGCGATCTCCCTCAACTACGCGCAGAGCGTGTTGGTGGTGCCGGGCTACGGCCTCGCAGTAGCCCAAGCGCAGCACGCCGTGCGAGAACTCGCTACCGCCCTCGAGGAACGAGGCATCACCGTCGAATACGCAATCCACCCAGTGGCCGGACGCATGCCAGGTCACATGAACGTGCTCCTCGCGGAGGCCGATGTGCCGTACGACGTTCTCCTCGACCTCGATCACTCGAACCCGAAGTTCCCGAACACCGACGTTGTCTTGGTCGTTGGGGCCAACGATGTGGTGAATCCTTCCGCGCGGGACGACGGAACAAGCCCGATCTACGGCATGCCGATCCTCGAAGTCGACCTCGCAGCAACCACAGTCGTCATCAAGCGGAGCCTGTCCCCCGGCTTTGCCGGCATCGACAACCCCCTGTTCTACATGCCGTCGACCATGATGCTCTTCTCCGACGCAAAGGGTGCGATCGAGAACGTGACCGAAGCCCTGCTCGACCTCTGAGATGGAGTTCGACGAGGTCGTCCGCCGCCGCAGGATGGTTCGCAACTACCTCGCTGTCCCCGTCGACGACGATGTGCTAACCCGAATCCTCGATCGGGCCGGCCGCGGACCAAGCGCAGGCTTCTCTCAGGGTGTCTCGTTTGTGGCGGTGACCGACGAAGCAACGAGACGCGAAATCGCCAGGCTCGCCGGAGAAGACGAGTACGTGAGCGAGGGCTTCGATCCGTGGATCTCGAGAGCGCCGGTCCACGTCATGATCTGCGTACGCAAGGGTGCCTACCTCGAGCGATACCGCCAGGCGGACAAGGGCGGCGAGCACAGCCCGAAGGGGAGCGAAGAGGGATGGCCCATCCCGTACTGGTGGGTCGACGGCGGGGCGTCGATGATGCTGCTCCTTCTTGCCGCCGTCGACGAGGGTCTCGCCGCCGGCTTCCTCGGCGCACACAACATCGACGCCATCGAAGAGCTCCTCGGGATCCCGGCGGATGTGTCGCCCGTCGGGATCGTGACGATCGGTCACCCGGCGCCGGATCGAAGGTCCGGATCTCTCTCCCGCGGCCGACGCGCCGACACGGTTCGCCGCGAACGATGGGGTGGCAACGTCCAGGATTGAACACGGGTCGCAGTACGATGCGCGCCGACTCAGGAGTGCAATGGACCTCACGATCAACCAGCGGCCGCTCTTCCGCCCCCCCGTCGAGTTCGTCGAACGGAAAGGAAGCGGCCACCCGGACACCATCTGCGACCATCTCGCAGAAGATCTCGCCCGCGATCTCGCACGAACTTCGCTGGAGCAGACGGGCCGGGTGCAACACTTCAACGTGGACAAGGCGATCTTCGCAGCGGGATCCGTCGATATTGGATTCGGAGGTGGTGAGCACTCAAAACGGTCACGCCTGGTGCTGGTCGGGAAGGTCAACTTCACGGACCAGTGGCGTCCCGACGTCGAAGCACTGACCGACGACACACGAGATCGACTGCTCAGGATCCTGCCGGATGCAACACCCGATGCCTTTGATGTCGAGATCTGGCTCAACCAGTCGGCCGCCGACCTCGCCGATGTCGTGACCCAGGGTCATCACGACGGAGTTCCGCGGGCGAACGACACATCGTTCGCCGCCCTCTCAGTGCCCCTATCGGCACTTGAAGACGTCGTCTACCGCCTCGAGCACTACCTGAACTCAGCCGCCTATCGGGACCAAGTACCGATCGGTCGGGATATCAAGGTGATGGGAGCTCGACACGGTTCCGAGGTCGTCGTGACAGTCGCCGTTCCGGTGCTCGCCCGCAAGGTGCACGACCGAATCACGTACGACCAGGTCATCGAGCGGGTCCGGATCGACGCCCTCGCACTCGTTCGCGACGTCTTCGGGGAAAACACGACGGTCAGAGTCAACCAAGCCGACACGCCCGATTCCCAGTATCTCACGCTCACCGGCACCTCAGCCGAGGCGGGTGATGATGGTCAGGTCGGGCGCGGCAATCGATTCGGCGGACTCATCACCCCATACCGCCCGATGAGTCTCGAAGCCGCGGCAGGGAAGAACCCGGCCGCACACGTGGGCAAGACCTACCACGCCTTCGCAGATGACATGTCGCGTCGCATCGTCGACGAGACCGGGGCCGATGAGGCCACGATTCGGATGCTCTCGTCGATCGGCCATCCGGTAACGGAACCCCAGATGGTCCACGTTGAGATCGCCGGACCAGCCGACGACGCCGCCGTCGAGATGATCGTCAAGGAATCCCTATCGGACTGGCTCGGTGTTCGCGACCGTCTCATCGCCGGTTACTACGATCTGTACTGACCGGAGCCTCCGCCCGTTTGTGCATCCACGGCGGGAACGACCATCATCGGGTCCATGATTCGGCTCCGGCGCTCCCTTCTTCCGCTAGTCCTTGTGGCGATCGCTGCGATCGTGGCCGCTGCCCCGGCCGCTGCGCAGCGAGCCGTCGTGGACTGCGGCGAGTATCAGGGCGTCGTTTGCCAGGGGTATTTCACCGACGAACCCGGAGTCGCCGACGACCCGCAGCGCATCGAGGATGCGATCTCCCGGATTGTCGGCAACTACGGCAACCCGATCGCGGTGGTTGTCGTCCAGGACAGCCGAGGCGCCAACCCGGCTGATTTCGCCGCCGACCTGGCGAACGTCTGGGGCGTCGGAGACCCGGAGGAAGAGAACGGGATCCTCGTCCTGGTGTCGCTCGACGAGCGTAGGACCGAGGTCGTGACCCAAGGCGGCATCAGCGTTCCCGGCAGCGCAATCGCCGGTTCGGCCAGGAGTTTCTTCTCGGCGGGCGACTTCGAGGGTGGACTGCTTGCGATCGTCGGCTCCGTCGAACAATCGCTCGCCGGGAACCTGACGGACGAGTCCGACTCCGGGGGCTTCTCCTTCGGCTGGATCATCTTCCTCGGCATCGCCGGCTTCTTCGGCTTCTCGGTCGTCCGCCAGATCAACTCGAGCCGTCGCAAACGCACCACGAAGATCAAGAAGGAGCGCGAGCGGCTGATCGACGGCGACCTCGCAGATCTCGAACCCTCAGGAGCGGATCTGCCGAGATACGCAGACTTTGCGGTGCAGGCTCCGCCGATACGTGACGTACCGACCGCCGACGGGATCAACGAACTGTGGCGAGTTGTCTCGGGCGATGCCTCCGACACGGTTGCCCTCCAGTCGCTCTGGAGCCTCGGCGTGCTCGACGTCATCGACCGGGAGCGTCTCGTGCGGGAGACCCGTGAGCCCTTGGAGCTGCGCGCATCAGAGGAGCGCCCCATTCTGGAGAACGCCGTCCAAGAGGCAGCCGATGAAGCGCTCGCGGTCGATCTCAAGGACGACGCAGCGTTCGAGTCGAAGCGCCGCTCTCTCGAGCGCCTGACGACATCGTTGCGTCCACACAGAGTCGCGGCAGCGCGACGGCGGACAGGGGACGCGCTCATCGCAGAACTCACGCCTTCGCCGATCGGGGATGTGGTCCCGACCGCCCTCGGAGCTGCGCTTGCCGAGGCAGCAGCAGCGTTCGACCGGACGGCTCCACTCTCCGAGTCGGTGGCAGAATACCGGGCCGCCTCGTCGGAAGCCGACGTGAAGACCCATCGGCTCGAGCAGCTCTACGAACAGCTTCCCCAGTCCACCGCCCGACCGGCGATCGCCGCGGCGCTGGCGGACCTCGAAGATGACACTGCACGCGCCGTCGAACGCTACGAGCAAGTCAGGAAGGCGCTCGGTGCCAAAGCGGCGGGTCTCACCGCAGATGGTCTAGATCCGGCTGCAATCGCCGCGTTGCTGCTGATGAACCGCAACGAAGACAACACCACGGAGTTCCTGGATGCCTACCAACTCCACCGCGATCGCGGTTTCGATCCGGCCGAAGCCGTCGAGTTTGCGCTCGCAGGCCTCATGACGGAAGGAGAGGTCAGTCGCGTACGCGCCGTCACCCGCCGCCTCGGTCTCCCGATCTCGATCACTGCCGGTCTTCTCAACCGAAGAGACGACGGACCTGAGGTCTACGAGAGACTCCGCGACGAACTCGCCACGTACACCACGAGCGATTCCGCTCGCACGATCGCGGGAGTGCTGGCGATGTCCCTGGAGCCGAGTCAAGCAATGCGGCGCTGGCTCGAAGCCCGGGACGCACTCCACGAACTCGGGCTCGTCGGCTCATACGCAGACGTCGCTGCCGCCTTCGGGGCCTCTGATCCTCGCGGCCCGCGCCGGTTTGCCCTCGCCTATGCGGCGCAGCGGCGCGCCTTGGCGGACAGCAGCATCGACGACGCGGACCGGTTCGCTCCCGAACTCGCCCATGCCGGCACGAGCGGACAGAACGACAGCTGGACCGGGTCTCCGATCCCATCCGGTATCGGGTCGTTCGACCCGTTCACGTTCTTCTATCACCACTGGGTGATCACCCGCGGTGTCTCGGATTCCTTCGGCTGGGAACCGGTCTACAAAGACACGTCGTGGTCCCAGGATCGGGGCTCGTGGTGGGGCGGCGGCGGCGGATTCGGCTCCAGCGGTGGCTCGTCGTGGGGCGGGTCATCCTGGAGTGGCGGCAGCTTCGGCGGCTTCGGCGGCGGCGGTGGCTTCTCCTCCGGCGGTGGCGGCGGCTGGTGACCTCGCATATCGAGAGTCCAACGAATACGCGGATCATGGCAACCGCACGCCTGAAGAGGCGCCGCCAGCGAGAAGCCTCCGGCATGTTCCTCATCGAGGGGACTCGAGAGACAAGGAGCGCCCTTTCGGCCGGGACCATGATTTCCGAGGCGTTCTTGTGCCAGACGTACGCTGCCGCCGAGACCCGGACACTCGCCGAGACCCTCGCCGAGACCGGGATCCAACTCACCTCTACGTCGGCACGGGCCTTCGACAAGCTCTCCATGCGCCAACACCCCGACGGCCTTGTTGCCGTAGCCCCCGTGTGGGATCCATCGATCGACGAGCTGGCGAGCGGTCTCACCCTCGTGGCCGAGTCCATCGAGAAGCCGGGCAACCTCGGTGCCATGTTCCGCACGGCCGACGCGGCCGGGGCCGGCCTCCTCATCGCCGAGCCGAACGTCGATCCGTTCAATCCGAACGTCGTGAGAGCATCACAAGGTGCCTTGTTCTCAGTGCCGTTCGCGGTGACCGACGCCGACACCGCGATCGCATGGGCGCTCCGAAGGGGATCCCTGTTCATTGCCACACCGGACGCCGAAATCGAGTTGTGGGACGCCGATCTCACCGGGGTCGCAACCATCGTCGTCGGATCCGAGCACGAAGGTGTATCGGCGGCCTGGCGCGAATCCGGCAAGCCGATTCGCATACCGATGGCGGGACTCGCCGATTCACTGAACGCGTCCGTCTCCGCCGCCGTCATGCTCTTCGAAGCGGTCCGTCAGCGCCGGCGGCCCTAGGGCTTGCTGAGGCTCCAGATCCCGTCGTCGTCGAGCACACCGTCGATGAGCCTGAGGCGCGCCAGGGTGTTGCCCGAATAGGCGGCCGGATTGACCTCCACGCGAAGCACCGGACCGTGCCGGAAAACCGAAGGGGTGGCGGAGACGCCGATGCGGGTCCCCTCCTCCGTCGAGCGCTCAACCGCGTCGAAGTCCGGCTCAATCGTCGCGCCGATGGAAGCCGATTTCGAAGCGACGGCGGCCACGCTGGGATCCGCCAAATCGGCCCCTTCGAGGTGTCGCAGGGCCAGCAGCGCTTGGAGGTACGCCCCGTGACGATCCGGGAACCGACGTCGCACCGACTCAACGAGGGCCAATCCGACCGTGCTCTGCAGATCGCCTTCGGTGAGGAAGGGCCGCCATTCGAGCCGGAGGTCGGCGCCGTCGTTCGACGCGGCCGTGAGGAAGCGGTAGAACTTCCACACCGGCGGCGAGAAGTCGTAGTAGATCCGGCCCTGGAAGATCATGCAACCAGTTTCAACGGCGTGTCCCATGTCCGCAAATTGCCGTACGATGCTTGAATCGAACGTTTGTTCGGTGTAGCGTCGTCGGGCGGAGGTCGCGATGCTGGCCGGGCAACGAACATTCGAGGACATGGAAGCGGCGCTCCACGCCGTTCCATTCTGTGTTCTCGACCTCGAGACCACGGGGGCGACCGCCGCCAGCTGCGAGATCACCGAGATCGGTGCAGTCAAGTACCTCGGCGGTGAACTTGTTGGCACCTTCCAAACGCTCGTGAACCCCGGCACTGAAATCCCCCCCTTCATCACGGTGCTCACCGGCATTACGCAGGCGATGGTCATCGAGGCGCCGGCCATCGGAGAGGCGCTCCCGGCATTCCTCGAATTCATCGGAGATGCGGTGATCGTCGGCCATAACGTTCGATTCGATCTCTCGTTCCTCAACGCGGCAGCCGAACGCCTCGGGTATGGGCGTCTGGCAAACCGTTCGGTCGACACCCTTGGCCTGAGCCGACGCCTCGTCCGGTCCGAAGTCCGCAATCTGAAGCTCTCCTCGCTTGCCGCCCACTTCCGAGCACCGCATCCCCCGACGCACCGCGCACTCGATGACGCAAAAGCCACGGCACACATCTTCTGGTCACTCTTGGAGCGTGCGGGCACACTCGGCGTCACCCATCTCGACGACCTCTTGACGCTGCCGACAGCGCGAGGGTCCGCGCACTACGGGAAGATCGAACTGACCAGCGATCTACCCCGGCGGCCGGGTGTCTACTTCTTCATCGACCGCGACGGTTCCGTGATCTACGTCGGCAAGGCGAAGAACCTCCGATCACGGGTTCGCTCCTACTTCTACGGTGACGATCGCCGTTCGGTCGCCCAAATGCTCCGCGACCTCGAGCAAATCGAATATCGAGTCTGCGAGACCGAGCTGGAGGCCGAGGTCGTCGAACTCCGACTCATCGCAGAACACACACCCCGGTACAACCGCAGGTCTCGGCCGCCTCGGAGCCAGACCTGGGTCAAGCTGACCACCGAACGATTCCCGCGACTCTCGATGGTCCGGTCGGTCCGAGATGATGGTGCGCTGTACCTCGGTCCGTACCGATCCCGCAAAGCAGCCGAGGTCGTCGTGCACGCGATCTGGGACGCCGTACCGATCCGCCGTTGCACGAGCACTGGAACCGCGCGATCCGCTGCGTGCTCCTACGGCCAGCTCGGAACCGCGATGTGCCCGTGCGACGGTTCAGTCGAGGATGATGTGTACCGGGCGGTGGTCGATCGCGTTCGCGATGGCGTCGAGCGTGATCCTGCACTGATGCTCGATGCACTCCGCGAGCGGATGTCGCGACTCGCCCGCGACCAGCGGTTCGAAGACGCCGCGGAGGTACGGGATCGCTACCAGTCGCTCGCCCGATCGCTCGAGCGTCGCAGAGCCTGGCAATCCCTCGCCGCCGCCGGGACGGTCTGGGCGGAGGACACGCGCGGCGATGGCGTCGCGATCCGCCATGGCCGTCTCGTTGGATCATGGAATGCGCGGTCTCAACCACCGCTCGTTGCCGCCGAAGACCCGGATGCGACACCTCTGCAGACTCCCGGATCCGTGCAGGTTTCCGAGGAAGCTCACCTGATATGGCGCTGGCTCGATCGGGAGGGCATCACGATCGTGCAGAGCACGGGGGCACTGGCACTCCCGCTCCGGGCGATCCCCACACTCACGTGATCACGACACGCGCGAACCCGGAGGCACGGCGTCGTCCGGTCGCAAGAGCACAACACCGTCCCCGGTGGCCACGCCGAGGACGAGGACATCGGATCGGAACCCTCCAACACGGAGTGCGCCAAAACCGGTCACGACCACAACCTGCCGATTGATCAGGTCCGCGGTTCCGTATCGCTCGGTGATCTTGGCGGACGATTGAACGGGTACCTCACCACCAAGGTCGATCCAGAGACGGTAGGCCGGTTCGCGGGCGCCTGTGTTGTGGTCAACGTTCACAATCGTGCCAACGCGGATGCCGAGTGACTCGAAGTCGCTCATGTCTGGAGTTTCGCTCATCACACCACGCTACCTTTGCGCCATGCGTTTCATCATCCGACCAGGCTCCGATCCTGTGGCACGTGCCGACGCGAACCTTCTCGCGGCAATGGGACTCCCGGGCGGCGGAATCGTCGCCCTCGGAAAGACACACTGCCTCGTCTCACCGGGCGACGTCCCGGGGCCAAACGCGTTGACCGTTGGACCGTTGGTCCGCGAGAACGGCGACGTTGCACTCGGGACGTCGATCGATGTCGTTCGCACCGTCGTCCCTCAAGCTCGCCGTGTCATCGTGGTCGGCGGAGAACGCCTCGATGCCCGTCATCTCGCTCGCTCTCTGCAGGGCAACGTGGTGTCCGTCGGCGACCGCATCGCGGTGCACGGCTCCTACGGCGAGCACGACGAAGAAGAGCGGGTCGTTCGTGTCGTATCGGTGGAACCCGGCCCGGCGGGAACGGTCGGCGACCGCACCGTTGTGCACGATTCCGAGGACGTGGCGCCCGACGTGACAGCACAACCGTCCGGGCGTCCCCCGGGGGAAACACTCTCGACCGCCGACGCACTCCTGACCGGCCTCGACACCGAGCTCGAGACGCTCGTCGGGTGGATCACGCTGCTGACGTCGAGTTCCGACCTCCCCGGGTCGTGGGGTCTCCCTTCCGTAGCCGGTGTGATCGTTGAAGGTCCGGCCGGATGTGGCCGATCCGAGCTGGTCGCAGCCGCCGCTCAGGAGGCCGGCGTCGCCGTTCGCGAGATATCGCTCGACCTCGTCTTCAAGCCTGAGCGCCTGTTGACGCTGCTCGAACGAGCGGTGAAGGACAGCGTTCCACCCGTGGTGCTCTTCGTCGATCGCCTCGACGCCGTTGCCGGCAGCGACGGCATGTTCAAGAATCAGGTGGCGGCGATCATGCGGTGGTTCCTCGACGCGGTTGCACAACGGCCCGGCATGGCGTGTGTCCTCGGAGTCCACTCGGCTGCAGCCCTAGGAGACGAGCTGGCCAAGGCTCCCCTGCTCCCTCGATCGCTGGCGGTCCCGCCACCCGACATCAAACGGCGCCGACGCCTCTTCGAGGCCGCATTGGCCCGGGTCCCAACGACCGAGATCGACTTCGATCGACTCGCATCCCGAACCGCCGGATTCTCCGGTGCGGACGTCGTGTCGGCGGTGCTCCAGGCATCAGCCGGAGCGGCGGGATCGGGCAAACCCGTGGATCACGAGACGCTGGAAGCTGCAATCGACGGAACAACACCGTCGCTGGGAAACACTTCGTCCGGCGAGATCCCGGGGTACGGATTCGACCGCGTGGCCAACCTCACCGATGTGAAGCAGCGGCTGACGGAATCTGTGATCTGGCAGATGCAGGATCCCGACCGGTTCACTCGACTGGGCATCGAGCCGCCCCGAGGCCTTCTTCTCTACGGGCCGCCCGGCACCGGCAAGACCTACGTCATCAGAGCGCTCGCTCATGAGTCGGGAGCCGCCTTCTTCCCGATCAAGGGCGCAGAACTGCTCGACAAGTGGGTTGGCGAATCCGAGCGCGCCGTCCGTGAGGTGTTCGCACGTGCCCGTGCGGTCGCTCCGGCGATCCTCTTCTTCGACGAGATCGATGCGCTTGCCCCGATCCGCGGCAACTCGACCAATTCGGTCACCGACTCCGTCGTCGCAGCCCTCCTTACCGAGATGGATGGTGTGTCGGAACGTGGCGACGTCTTCGTCATTGGAGCGACCAACCGCCGCGATCTCATCGACCCGGCACTGCTGCGACCCGGCCGGCTCGAAGTACAACTACGTCTCGGCCTCCCTGCGCCTGAGGCACGTAGCGCGTTCTTCGACATCAGCGACGTTCCGTTCGCCGCCGATGTCGATCTCGGCGCACTGGTCGAACGAACACAGGGCTACTCGTTCGCGGAGCTCTCGGGCCTGCTGCGAGAGGCCGCCCTCATCGCCCTGCGCAACGACCCAACGGCAATCACGGTCGACGCTGAGGGACTAGACACTGCGATAACCGCTAAGAGTGCCCTTGCCGACCACCCTGAGTAGCGTTACCTTTACTACAAGTGACGGACGACCTACAGGGAGCCCGGGCAGCCACAAAAGGTGGTTGAATGGGCCTGCCGCCCGAAACGGCCGGTACGGACGTGGGGCGGCATAACGTAGCGATAGATGACCCAGGGCTTGGGTCGAAGGCAACCGGGCAGTTGGCCCGGACAGGCATACGGTGGAAGGAAGGCAGATGCCTCACACACGAATCTCGCATCGCGGGACCTCACGTCGAATCCTCAGTGCGCTCCTGGCGATCGTCGCGGCATTCGCCATGCTGGCGTTCGTCGTTGCGCCTCCGGCACAAGCGCACGTCCGCTCCGTCACAACCGACTGCTACGGCTGGTCGGTCTCGTTGTCGGTCTACGATGAAGGGGGCTCCGTAGAAATATGGGTCGACGGCGCCGTCGTCACGGACATCCCCGACTTCGGCTCGGACTTCTCTGAGACCGGGACTTGGGATCCTACGGAAGACCACACACTGAGAGTGCGCGTCCTCGCGTTTGATGATCTCGATGGGGCCCGCGGCTTGTCGTTCGACGAGACCTACACGAGCGAGTCTTGCGAGACGAGTCCGACCCTCAAGCTCGTCAAGGCTGTGGTCGGCGGCACCGCCGTCGCCGACGACTGGACGCTGTCCGCATCCGCAGCTGCACCGAACGCCGCCCGCAACTTCTCGAACGCCGGCGGTTCGGGGACGTTCAACTCGGTGTTCGGCGGAGTTGCCTACTCCCTCGCCGAGTCAGGTCCGGTCTCGTATGCAGCGGGTGCCTGGAGCTGTTCGGTCAACGAGGGTGCTGCCGTGCCCGGTTCGAGCATCACACTGAGCAACGGCCAATCGGCTGTCTGCACGATCACGAACACGTACACTCCCCCGTCGATCGACATCGTCAAAGACGCAACTCCGACGTACTACGGCGAGGACGGCGTTGGGACATTCACGATCACGGTCCACAACGACGGCCCGGTGCCGCTGACCGACGTCAGCGTGACCGACGACGTTGCCGACGCTATCGATCCTTCGTCGGATTGTGCGCGACCGATCAAGGATCTCGCGGTCGATGAGAAGGTCACCTATTCATGCACCGTCGGCAATCTCGACTTCGCAGGCCTTGCGCCGTTCGAAAACTCGGCGACGGCGATTGGTAAGGGACCGGACGGCACACAGGTAACGGACACGGATACGGCAACGGTCTTCCCGCAGGTTCTGAATACCACCGTCACGACGGCTGCACCAACGACGACAACAACGGCGGCTCCGGCCACAACCGCGGCCCCAACCACGACATCGGCGACATCCGAGACTCTCCCGGTGACCGGGGTTGCCGGCGAGCAGTTGAGGGGCTTCGGGATTGCCGGACTCGCACTCGTGCTTGCCGGAATCGTTCTCCTCGGCGGCGCAACACTGATCGGGCAGTATCGCCGGAACGACTGACAGGTTTCAACGTCAGTCGCTGACCAGCTGACAATCGAAGGCCCCCGAATCCCGTCGGGGGCCTTCGTCGTCGCGGCGGCGACGAGCGCGTTCGGGGTTCGGCTAGTCCTGAAAGACCGCACGTTCGACTGCATCCTCGAAGGTGAACCGACGCTCGTAGAGCGCTCGACCAACCACCACCGCATCGGCGCCGAGCGCAGCCAGCGCATCCAGGTCATCGAGTGAACCCACTCCCCCCGAGGCGATGAGACGGCACCCTGGAGCGGCGGACCGGAATCTGGAGAGGAGCTCGAGGTCCGGACCGGTCATCATCCCATCGGTCTCGATGCCCGTGGCGAGCACCGTGTCCAGGCCCAAGGCCAGCACCCGGCCAAGGGCATCATCGGCGTTGATACCTTCGTCCCTCCAACCACTCCCCCGCGCCCGCCCCAGCCGCACATCGATCCCCGCGACGATGGACTCGGTGTCGACGCGTGCAACGAACCTGCCGGCGTCGTCGTCAAGAAGCGCGCTCCCCACAACGATGCGTGAGAGTCCCGCATCCAGGGCCGCCTGGGCCACGTCGGCCGTCCGGATGCCGCCACCGTACTGAATGGGAATTCCCAGCGACCCGAGCTGCATCATCAGCCCCAAGTCCGGCACGCCAGACCGTGCGCCTTCGAGGTCGACGACGTGAACGAGTTCCGCACCCTTGGCCGCCCAGTCTTCCACAACGGCGATGGGATCATCCGAATATCGGGTGACTGCGTCGTAGACGCCTCGTGCCAGCCGAACGGCCGATCCGTCGAGGACATCGACCGCAGGTATCACTTGCATCTCACATTCCCATCTGTCGTATTGTGTTAAGACGCTAATACACCTACGCTCCCCAGACCAACAAGGAGCACCATGGCACCCGATACCACCGACGACTGGAGGACGCCGTCGACCGACGCCCTCTTCGATGCACTCATGAGCCTCGAGAGCCGAGACGAGGTGCAACGGTTCTTCCGAGACTTGTGCACCCGGCACGAACTCGAGGAGCTGACCGCTCGGTGGACGGTCGTCCAGCTGCTCGACGAGGGCTTCTCGTACCGGAGGATCGCCGAAGCGACTGGTGTGTCGACCACCACCATCACCCGCATCAACGAGTGGCTGAATCACGGGACCGGTGGCTACCGGACGGCGCTGGAACGATCGAGGGGTACACAGACGTGAACCTTCGTATCGCCGTCCCGACGAAGGGCCGCCTTGCCGAGCCCAGCGCCGAACTCCTGAGACGCGCCGGTGTCCGATTCGAGCGAAGCGATCGCGCGCTCTCCGTGACGGCACGGTCCGCGCCCGTCGAACTGTTGTTTGTCCGATCCGACGACGTCGCCGAGCTCGTCGCCGACGGTGTCGCCGCGCTTGGGATCACGGGATACGACTTGCTCGGCGAGTCCGGATTCGATCTCGATTCCGTTATGCCGCTCGGCTTCGGACGCTGCACTTTGACCGTTGCCGTCCCAGAGGACTCGCCGATTGAACACTCCTCGGGCCTGGCGGGAAAGCGGGTTGCTACATCGCACCCCAGAACGGTGCACGACTACTTCAGCTCTCTCGGCATTGAGATCGAGACCGTCGCCATGCGAGGCTCCGTTGAAGTGGCGACCAAACTCGACGTGGCCGACGGCATCGCAGACCTCGTCTCCACAGGCAGCACCATGCTGGTCAACGGGCTCCGCCCAATCGAGAACGTGCTCGAATCGGAGGCTGTTCTCGTCGCACCGGCCGGCGCGCCGCTCTCCGATACCGCAAACACGGTGATCACGATGGTCGGGGCCGTCGTCGCGGCCCGCTCGAGACGCTACGTGCTCATGAACGCTCCCCACGAACTTGTCCCCGTCATCGAGGGGATCATCCCGGGCATCGAAGCGCCGAGCGTGGTCCCGCTCGCCCACAACGGCATGGTGGCGATACATTCCGTCGTCGAAGCCGATCGCTTGTGGCAGATCCTCCCCGAGCTCCGGGCTGCCGGCGCATCGGGCATCCTGGTGCTTCCCGTCGAGCAGATGATTGCATGACCATGCGCGGCATCACACTCGCCGACCTCGACCCGTCCGGCTACCGGGCTTTGACACGCCGATCAGCGGTACCCGACGCTTCCGTCCGGACGGCGGCCGCAGCTATCGTCGAGCGGGTACGACTCGGCGGCGACGCCGCCCTCCTCGCTGCAAACGGCGACTTCGGAGGTGGTCCGGCAATCGGCCCGGTACGTGTTCCGTCCGAGGTGATTGGCGCGTCATTCGGCGCCGTCGGGCCGGCCGTTCGCCGGGCGCTGAAGGCAGCGGCCGGAAACATCCGGATGGTTCACGATCGTCAGCGACCAGTGGATGATCGCGTCGAGGTTGTGCCGGGTGTGGTGGTCGAGCGCCGATGGTCTGCGGTCGGTCGCGTCGGGGTGTACGTGCCCGGTGGACGCGCCGCCTATCCGTCTTCCGTGCTAATGGGCGTCGTACCGGCCCAGGTCGCCGGCGTACGAGACATCGTCGTCGTGAGTCCTGGCGATGACGCCGGCTCCGTCCACCCGCTGGTGCTTGCGGCGTGTGCGCTCCTCGGCGTCGACGAGGTCTATGCCACCGGCGGCGCCCAAGCGATCGGCGCGCTTGCCCACGGCACCGAATCGATTGATCCCGTCGACCTCATCGTTGGTCCGGGCGGACCCTGGGTCACCGCGGCGAAGCTGGCCGTATACGGCGTGTGTGGTGTCGACCTTCCCGCTGGGCCGAGCGAAGCGCTGATCGTCGTCGACGCAACATCGGATCCTGCCGTCGCAGCCGCCGACCTCTTGTGCCAGGCAGAACACGGACCCGATTCTCCCGTTGTCCTCGTCTCCGACGATGAGAGCACCCTCGACGCAGTCCTCACTGAGGCTGCGCTGCAGCTGGTTGACCTCGAGCGGGCGGATCTCATCAAGGCTTCTCTCGACGACCACGGCATGGCGGTGCTCGCTCCCGACCTCGACGCGGCACTCGAGTTCGCTGAGGCATGGGCCCCGGAGCACCTCACGATCCAGACCGCGAACGCATCTCGAGACGCCGGACGCGTCCGCTCCGCCGGATCGGTTTTCGTTGGTCGATGGACGCCGGAGTCGGCAGGTGACTACGCGACCGGTGCCAACCATGTGCTCCCGACTGGTGGACTCGCTCGATCGTACGGCCCGCTCGCCGTCGAGGACTTCGGTTCGTGGCGCCAGGTTCAGGAACTCACCCGGGAGGGGCTCGAATCCGTCGCCCCGACGATCCGCGATCTCGCGGGGGCGGAGGGGCTGAGCGCCCACGCCCGCTGCGTAGACGTGCGCTTCGAGGAGCGTGTATGAAGACGAAGCGATACGTCTGGCAGCCAACCACCGACGAGATCGCCGAGCGGTTCGGTATTGATCGTGATCGCGTCGTCCGATTCGACCAGAACACCTCACCCGATCCAACCGAATGGGCGGCGCCGTTCGTGCCGCCCGTCCTTCCGAATCTCAACGAGTACCCGGCGGCATCGTATCGCCCACTCCGCGAGTCGGCCGGCCGATACACCGGCGTAGATCCGGAGCAGGTAGTCCCGGGTGCCGGAGTCGACGAGTTGATCATCCTCGCTGCGAGGGCCTTCCTCTCTGCCGGCGGTCGCGCGCGGGGGTACACACCCACATATCCGCTCTATCAGATTGCGACCGAACAACAGGGCGCTTCGTTCGAGGGGTTGTCGGGGCCATCGCCAGAATCGGGTCACGGGGCGGACCTCACTTGGATCTGCGTCCCCAACAACCCCACCGGAGATCGTATGCCGGACGTGACGATCGAACGGACCATCGAAACCTCACCGGGGATCGTCGTTCTGGATGCCGCTTACGCCGAGTTCACCAACGACCGCTGGGGCGAGTGGATCGGACGGTACGACCACCTCCTGGTGCTCCACACACTCTCGAAGGGATTCGGCCTCGCCGGAATCCGGGTGGGCTACGCAATCGGCAACCCTGCGCTGATCGACGCGATCGATCGTGTCCGCCCGCCCGGGAGTATTTCAACCGTCTCGAACACGCTCGCCATTGCTGCGCTCTCCGATCCCGACCGCATGCGCCGCTCCGTCGATCGCCTGATCGCCGAACGTGAGCGCTTCCGCGATCGGCTCGCCGAGCTCGGCTTCCAGGTGCCCCCTTCCGAGGCGAACTTCCTCCTCGTTCACGTCGGTCAGGATGCTCACACGCTCGCAACGGGTTTGATGCGTGAGGGTCTCGTTGTGCGGGAGTTCGCCCACATCCCCGAACTCATCGACCACCTTCGATTCACCGTCCGGTCGGGGACGGACAACGACCGACTCATCAACGCGATCGAAAGGATCCGATCATGAACCGCAGGGCCACGGTGTCACGGACGACACGCGAGACCAGTGTCGAGATAACCCTTGACCTCGACGGAATCGGGGAAACGGACATTGACACCGGCGTTGGCATGTTCGATCACCTCCTCACCTCGCTCGCGCACCACGCGATGATCGACCTGCTGGTACGCACGGAGGGCGACCTCCAGGTCGACGAACACCACACGGTCGAGGACACAGCCCTCGTCCTCGGTTCGGCGATCGATGAGGCACTCGGCGACCGCACGGGAATCACCCGATTCGCGAGTGCGTCGGTGCCGATGGACGAGGCCGTGGCGACGTGCGTCGCCGACGTAGGTGGGCGGCCGTACGCGATGCTCGACATTGCCTTCAACGGCGACCGGATCGGCGCCCTCGGCACGCAGATGATCCCCCACGCGCTCGAGGCCCTCATCCGAACGAGTCGATCAACCGTGCACCTGAGCGCTCACGGCAGGAATGACCACCACATTGCCGAGGCGGCGTTCAAGGCGTATGGCATCGCGCTACGCGGTGGCGCTTCGTTGGACCCGCGACGGCAGGGTGTTCCATCGACGAAGGGCACCCTGTGACGCGTCTCGCGGTCGTCGACCACGGAGCGGGCAATCTCGTCTCCATCCAGCGAGCCCTCGAGGTGGTTGGTGGCAGGCCGCGGATCGCGGAAGGACCGGCGGATCTCAACGGCGCCGATGCCGTCGTGCTGCCCGGCGTCGGAGCCACGGGCGCGGCGATGGATCGTCTCGAGCGACAGGGCCTCGTCGAGCCGCTTCGCGAGTGGGACGGTCCCCTGCTTGGCATCTGCGTCGGGATGCAACTCCTGTTCGACGATTCGGATGAGGACGGTGGAGCGTGCCTCGGTTTGGTCCCCGGCTCGGTGCGAGCGATCAAGGGCCTGCCCCTGCCCCACATGGGTTGGAATGACGTGTGGACGTCGGACGACCCGATCTTCGACGAGGTCGCACCGGGCTCACTCTTCACGTTCGTCCACTCATACGCCGCGGTTCCGGATGACCCCGGCATCGTGACGGCAACCAGCGATCACGGGGGTGAGTTCGTGGCTGCGGTCCGGGACCGCAACTACATCGGCCTCCAGTTCCACCCGGAGCGGAGCGGCGCAGCCGGTCTTCGGGTGCTGGACAACTTTGTTGCGGGGGTTCGCCGTGCTGCGTAGTCGCATCATCCCCTGCCTCGACGTCGCGAATGGACGGGTGGTGAAGGGCGTTCAGTTCGTTGACCTCACCGACGAGGGCGACCCGGTCGAACTTGCCGCCCGATATACAGCCGAGGGCGCAGACGAGATCTGCTTCCTCGACATCACCGCCTCACACGAGAACCGAGGGACGCTTCTCGATGTCGTTCGCCGCACCGCCGAGCACGTCTTTGTACCCCTCACGGTAGGGGGCGGCGTCCGCACCGTGGACGATATGAGAGCCGTCCTCCGAGCCGGCGCCGACAAGGTGACGGTCAACACCGCGGCCGTCGATCGGCCGGATCTGATTTCGGAGTGCGCCGCGGCGTTCGGCTCGCAATGTGTTGTTGTGGCGATCGATGCCCGGCGCACCGGGGACTCCTGGGAGGTTGTCACACACGGTGGCCGGACTCCCACCGGACTCGACGCCATTGCGTGGATCCGCACCGCCACTTCCCTGGGCGCGGGGGAGATCCTTCTCACATCGATGGACCGGGATGGGACGAAAGACGGCTACGACCTCCCGCTGCTCGAGGCTGCTCGAGATGCAACCAAGGTTCCGATTATCGCCTCTGGCGGTGCAGGTGAGCCGAGCGACCTGGCGTCGGCACTTCGGCCGGGGCGTGCCGATGCGGCCCTCGCAGCGTCGATATTCCACCGATCCGAATATCCCATACCCGTCGTCAAGAGCCGCCTGGCGGCTGCCGGCATCCCCATACGGATCGTGGAGGCTGCGTGAGGATCGAACCTGCCTACGACGAGCGTGGCCTCGTGCCGGCAATCGTCCAGGATGCCGCCACAGGAACGGTGCTGATGCTCGGCTACGTCAACGCAACGAGCTTGGATGCCACGTATGACACCGGCAAGATGCACTTCTGGAGTCGGAGCCGAGATGTACTGTGGCAGAAGGGCGAGACAAGCGGCAACTCGATGTCCGTAGTCGATATCAGCCTTGACTGCGACGCCGACACCGTGCTCGTGACGGTCGACCCGTCGGGCCCGGCGTGCCATACGGGAGCACAAACCTGCTTTGTGACCCCTCCCCGAGCGAAGACCGCGAAGCGACGCCCCGACGTCCTCCCCAGTCTTTGGGCGACGATCACCTCCCGAGCCGAGCAGCGACCCGAGGGTTCCTACACCACCCTGCTGCTCAACGGCGGCGTCGACGCCTGCAGTCGCAAGGTCACCGAGGAGGCGACCGAGGTGCTGCTGGCGGCCAAAGATCACGCTGCCGGGGCTGGAACCCCGGAACGGGTCGTCGAGGAGTCGGCGGATCTCCTCTACCACCTCTTGGTGCTCCTTGCCGAACGCGGCATCGATCTGGACGAGGTCGAGGCAGAGCTCGCTCGCCGGGCCGATTGATCGACCGCAGAGGTACGCTCACCTTCGTGTTCCGGATCGTCGTCATCACCCTGTTGATCGCGCTCGCGTCGGCGGCCTGCTCTTCGAGCGAGCCAGTGGAGGGAATCGACCCCCCGACGGAAGTCACGAGCCAAGAGGTACGGGATCTCCTCGCGGAGTCACCCGAGCCGATCGTTCTCAACGTGTGGGCATCGTGGTGTACACCCTGCCGCTCTGAAGCACCGCTGATCAGTCGGGCCGCATCGGAATTCGATGACGAGGTGGCGTTTGTGGGCCTCGACGTGCGCGATACACCCGAAGGCGCGACCGCCTTCATCGCTGAATTCTTCCCCGACGCACCAGTTCTCCACCTTGCCGATTCCTCGGGCCAGATCCCGAGCGAGCTTGGAGGCTCACGCGGTGTTCCGCTCACGTTCTTCTACCGGGTGGGCGGCGAACTCTCGTATCTCCACTTCGGCGTGATCGACGAACGAACCCTGGCGCTTCAGATCGATGAGCTGGTGAACGGCTGATGGAATTCACCCTGCTCGCGGCTGCGGCCATCGCCGGCGCAGCTGCCTACACCATGCTCTGGTGGGAAGCCAGACACGGCAACGCCGCCCGGTGCACCGGGAACCTGTGGGAAGCCGGCGTTGTGTCTGCGGTCGCGGGAATCTTCATTGGCCGGATCGTCGCGATGTTGATCGACGGTGTGAACCCGATCGCCCATCCGATGGACGTGATCCTGGTCCGATCCGGTGTCTCAACGGTTGGTGCTTCACTCGGAGCCCTTGCTGTGTTTGCCTGGCTCGTACGGAAGGAACCCGTCACGATGGCGGACGGCATCTCGGCCGCAGCGCTGGCGGGTCTGGCCGGATGGCAGGCGGGATGTCTTGTCCGCGGCACATGCCTCGGGACGGCGTCGGACCTCCCTTGGGCCATAGCACAGGCAGGGAGCGACGTGACGCGCCATCCGGTCGGCGTCTACGCGGCACTCATGCTCGGGGCGAGCGCCGTTGGCCTCGCCTGGTGGAAGGCCTTCCGCCGACCGCCCGCAGGTGCTCCGGCTGCGATCGCTGTGATCGCAGCCGCGGGGACCCGACTCGTCGTCGAGCCGCTCCAACCATCGATTTCGGGCGGACCCGTTTGGTTCTACGCCACGGGGCTCGTGGTCGGGATTGTGGCACTCGTCTGGTCGGTGGTCCGCCGCTAGTGCAGCACTAGGCCCCGAGTGCGACAAGCTCGTCGAGCGCCGCCCGCAGGGTTTCTTCGCCCGCGGCTCCGAACCAATTACCGACCTCGATGTCGTTCCCGGTGATCAAGAACGAGACCGGCTGGCCCCGGACACCGTAGAGGTTCCACACGGACTCATCGAGACCCCAATCCACGTTCGATAGGAGTTCATCGGCGCGGGCTTTCGTCGCAGGGAGGTCCGATCGCCCCGCGACCGCGATGAAGCGCACCGAGTCGGCGTAGTCGGGGGCCACCGCATTGATGACAGGCAACTCCTGTCGGCAGGTGCTTCACCATTCGGCCCAGAAGACCAGATACACCGGCTTCTGTTCTTCCGAGAGCGTGAACTTGCTTCCACCGTAGAGCGTCATGGTGAAGTCGGGTGCCGGCGGCCCATCGACGGGTGCGGCCGTTTCCGGCGGCGCCTCCGAGTCAGGCACGGTCTTCGTCTCTGAGGGAACGGAGTCGGGAACAGTGGTCGCCGTTGTCGACGCGTCTGCTTCGGACTGAGCGGCGATGGTCGTGGACGACGCCTCAGCGGCGGGCGCAGCTGCATCGGTGCCGCTCGAACATGAAGCAGCCGCGACGGTGAGCGCCGCGATCAGAAGTAGTGCTCTCCGCATGCGACCACCGTACCGGCGGCGGCGGGATATGGGGACGTTTCTACGAGTGCGCCTTCGTGAACGCGATTGAACGCTGGAGCACGGCGCGTGCATCACCCGAGTCGATAGCCTCGCGAGCAAGATCCACCGCTTCGACAAATCCGTCGGCGAGGCCCGAGACGACGATCGCCGGGGCAGCGTTGACCACGGCGATGTCCCGCCTCGGACCGGGGCGACCATCGAGAATCGAACGTAGAATTCCGGCGTTCTCCTCGACTGACCCACCCTTCAGATCGTCCAACGTGGCACGCCGAACACCGAAGTCCTCCGGGGTGAACTCGGCCGTCGTCACCTCCCCGTCCCGAAGCCGGTAGATGAACGACGGCCCGGTGGTGGTCAGCTCATCCAGGCCGTCCTCCCCGTAGAAGACGAAGGCACGCTCAGCTCCGCGATTTCGCAGTACGTCGACCATCAATCCCGCCATTCGAGGATCAGACGTTCCAACCGACAACCGGGTCGCACCTGCGGGATTGGTGAGCGGCCCAAGGAAGTTGAAGACGCTTCGGATTCCGAGCGAAGATCGTACGGGAGCGGCGTGCCGCATCGCCGGGTGATAGCGGGGAGCGAAGAAGAACCCGAAGCCGACCTCGCGGACCATCGCGGCGGTAGCGTCCGGTTCCATCTCGAGGTTGAAGCCCAGCGCCTCGAGCACGTCCGCAGAGCCGGTCTTCGATGATGCGGCCCGATTCCCGTGTTTGGCGATCTTGACGCCGGCTCCCGCCGCGATGAATGCGGCCGTCGTCGAGATGTTGAATGTCCCGGATTGGTCACCACCGGTCCCGACCGAGTCGACTACGGGCTCCCCCACATCCACCTGAACCGAAGCCTCCACCATGGCGTTGACGAGGCCTGTCATCTCCTCGGAGGTCTCGCCCTTCGCTCGCAGCGCCACGAGCAGGGCTGCGATCTGCGATTCGGACGCATCGCCGGACATGATCTCGGCCATCGCCGCATACGCCTCCTCGCGTGTGAGGTCGGAACCGGAGATCAACCGATTGAGCATTGCGGGCCAGGAGATGCCGGGCATAGACGAAGACCCTACCCGGTCAGCACCCTCCGAAGCGAAGCAGCCGCATCGTTCGCCGCCGACGAGAACGCCCGTGGAGGCTCGGTCTTGACCCACACTTCGAATGCGGCGAGCATCGCGGCCATCGCGGCTGCCGCCGTGATTCTCGCCTCGATTGGACCAACCATTCCGCTCCGAACAAAGTGCCGAGCTAGGTCGGCCTCGAAGGACCGGAATGCCTGGCTGAGCGATGACCGCAGTGCCGGCTCGGCAAGGAGAAACTCCGAACGTGCCCGCATCTCGGCATCCGACAGATGGAACTCGAGGCGGCCGATCGCCTCAACGACGGCGATCGAAGCCTCAGCAGGTGAGTGCTGCGCCAACTCGCCTTCGAACAGCTCCCTGATGGGAAGTTCCAGCTCGTCCCAAAGGAAGATGCCCTCCTTTGTCCCGAATGCCCGGTACACCGTTGACGGCGAGACCTCGGTGGCGGCAGCGATCGCCTCGACGGTGGTCGCGGCGTACCCCACCTCGAATGCGCTACGAAACGCCTCGTCCTGCACGCGGAGCATCATTGCCCGCCGTTTGCGGCCGGTCAGCGACAGCGCGGATCCATCCATCGTGAAAGAGACTAGCATATGACAGTGACTGTCACGTAGGAGTGTCCCCATGACGCCAGCAGTGAAGACGACCGATCTCACGAAGATCTACGGTGAGGGCGAGACCGAAGTGCATGCCTTGAGTGGCGTGAGTTTTGAGGTTCAGCGCGGTGAGTTCGTCGTGATCCTCGGCCCGAGCGGCTCAGGCAAGACGACACTGCTGAACCAGATCGGCGCTCTCGAGGAGCCAACGAGCGGGACGATCGAGACGGACGGCGTCGAAGTATCAGCCCTCAATCAGAAGCAGCAGACCGCATACCGGCTCTCAGCCATCGGCTTTGTTTTCCAGTTCTACAACCTCGTTCCGACCCTCACCGCACGGGAGAACGTCGCCCTCATCGCCGAGCTCATCGACGGAGACGCCGAGGCTCGAACCGACACCGTGCTCGAACAGGTGGGCCTGGCGGACCGTGCTGATCACTTCCCGGGCCAGCTCTCCGGCGGTGAGCAACAGCGAGTCTCGATCGCCCGAGGACTCGTCAAGAACCCCAGCCTCCTCCTCTGCGATGAACCGACGGGGTCCCTCGACATCGACACGGGTATTCAGGTTCTGGAGCTCCTCAGATCGGTGACGAGCAACGGAGATCGGAGCGTCGTCACCGTCACGCACAACTCGGTCATCGCCGAGATGGCCGATCGCGTCATTCGACTTCGCGACGGCGAGATCGTCGACAACGCTGAGAATCCGAAGCCGGCCCAGCCGAGGGAACTGACCTGGTGAGCTACCTCGCGACCAAGCGTGCTCGCGACTTCCGCCGTTCCCGGTGGCAAATCATTGCGGTTTTCGTGACGATCACCCTCGGCGTATTGATGTTCGGCGCGTCCTTCGACTCGTACAGGAATCTCGAGGCGTCCTACACGGGCACCTACGACCGCCTCAACTTTGCCGACATGACCGTGACGGGTGCCGACCAAGGATTCGCCGAAACCGCCGGGGCGATCCCCGGCGTCGATGTCGCCGAGCAGCGCACCGAGGCCGACATCCCCTTCTCTGTCGGCGATAGCAACTTCATCGGGCGCGCAGTGACGATGCCGGCAGACGCTCAGCCGAACGTGAACCAGGTCGACGTCACCGCCGGCAACTACCTCTCGCCGACCGATCCTTCCGGGGTTCTGGTCGAGACTCACATGGCCGTCGAATACGGGCTGGGGATCGGTGATCATTTCAGAATCGCTACCGCTGCAGGGTGGACCGAAGTCACGGTTCGCGGCATCGTGGTTTCACCTGAGTACCTTTGGCCCGCGCGCAGCCGCCAGGAGTTCTTCTCTCCTCCCGGGACATTCGGTGTCGCATTCGTCTCGGCCGACGCCGTGGCCGCGGTCGCCCCCGAGGCGACTACCAACCAAGTTGTCATGGCGTACGACCAGGGAGCGGACCGGGCCACCGTTGACGCCGCGGTCACCGATGCCGCGAACACGGCGCACGCCGCGAACATCATGACCCAGGCCGACGAGCCATCGAATGCAGGCCTCGCCCTTGACTTGCAGGGCTTCGAGCAAATGGCGTTTGCGTTCCCCGTGTTGTTCCTCCTCGCCGCTGGAATGGCCGCCTTCATCCTCCTGACGCGCATCGTGTACGCACAGCGCTCACAGATCGGGACGCTCCGCGCCAGCGGCGTGAGCCGCAGCATCCTCACGTGGCACTTTCTCTCGTACGGACTGATCCTCGGACTCGCCGGCGCCGTAGTTGGAACACTCCTTGGAGTAGCGGCCGGATGGGGTATCACCGGTTTGTACACCACGTCATTGGGTATCCCGGACACCATCAGGGAATTGCGGTGGATCACGGTCATCGTCGGCATCGTGTTCGGGGTGGTCACCGGTGCCCTCGCTGCGCTTGCTCCTGCCCTGGCGGTGTTCCACTTGAGTCCCGCGGAGGCCATGCGGGGCGAGGTTCCTGCAACGCGGGGGCGTCGGAGCCTGATCGAGGTCGTGGTGCCACCGATGCGGCGACTGCCGGTCCGTTGGTTGATGGTGTTTCGCGGGGTCGGCCGCAACAAGCTGCGTAGCTTCTCGACGATGATGGGCGTCGTACTGGCTTTGACGCTCGTGCTCGCCTCGTGGGGCATGATCGACACTGTTCAGGTTCTCCTGGACCGCCAGTTCAACGAGATCGATCTTTCCGATGCCGCAGTGCTGATGAACACGCCGATCGGCGCCGATCAGATCGCAGCTGTCGCCACTGTGGATGGCGTGGCAGACGTCGAACCGGTTGTCACGCTCCCCGCCAACGCCAAGTTCTCCGGCACGAGCTATGGGACACAGTTGCAGGCCTACGTGCCCGATACGCTGGTCCGCGGGTTCTCCACCGAGGACGGCGTGCTGCCGAGCGATGGCATCCTGGCCGGAGTATCACTCAAGGACGAGATCGGTGTCGACCTCGGTGACACCGTGACAATCACCTTCGGTACGTTAGAAACATCGATCACCGCCGTCGTGCGAGATTGGGTCAACGAGCCCATGGGCACGGTGCTGTACATGGATAGGGACACGCTTGTCTCGTCCTTGGCTGCGGCTGATCCCGCGGTGGCCGAATCGACGCTCGAGAGCCCGACGATCACATCGATCGCAGCGGTCTTCGATGATGGGGTCGTCCGAGATGACGTCCTCGACAGCATTCACAGCGCCAACGGCGTCATATCAGTGATCGACAATCGCGCTCTCTACGACCTGGTGCAGAAGTACATGGGCCTGTTCTACGCGTTCATCGGAATCATGATCATCTTCGGTGGCGCAATGGCCTTCGCCCTCATCTTCAACACAATCTCGGTGAACGTCGCCGAACGGTCGACTGAATATGCCATGATGCGCGCAAACGGCCTCTCACAGGCCCGGATTGCTGCGCTCATCACCGGCGAGAACGTGTTGCTGGTGTCCCTCGGGATCATTCCGGGCCTGATCGTCGGGTACCTCGCAGCCGCATGGATGATGAGCACCTACTCCAGCGACATGATGAAGTTCAACCTCGAGATGCGCCCGTCGACAATGGTCCTGTCTGCGATCGCGATGATCATCGTTGCGTTGCTTTCAGTCATTCCCGGTATCACCACGGTCGGTCGACTCAATGTGGTCGAGGTAGTTCGCGAGCGGGCGGTGTAGAGCGATCAGCCTTTGAGGAGGCGCCGGCGCTCACGCTCGTTCGTGCCGCCCCAGACACCGAAACGCTCACGGGTCTCGAGGGCGAACTCGAGACAGTGGTCGGCTACCGCACACGTCCTGCACACCGCGAGAGCGGCGCGTTCGTCGGCGCGGGTCGACGCAAAGAAGATCTCGGGGTCGGCTTCCCGGCAGGCCGAATAGACCGCCCAGGGACGTTCCTCGAGCAGCGGTGCTTCGATCGTCGGCAGTTCCATTGATGTGTTCACGTCAGAACCTTCCTCGTCTCGTATTCGGCTATGACGTTCGAGAGGCCCGCGAAGGTTCCTGCATCCGTCCAAAGGGCGCGGGCTCGATCTAGACTCGCTTCAGGCACCGGGGAGGCGCTTCTGTTCTACTTCGCATACACCGCGCGCATAGCGCCCGATGACCTCGTCGGCATCGCCCCAACCGCGACGTTCGAGTTTGTGGCTCATCTGCCAGAATCCACCTTGTCGTTCGCCATCGAAGGAAACGGCTGGAACGGTGGCCTCCCAACCGTGGTTCCGGAATCCGGATCGACCGTGTGGGGTGCCGTCTTTTCGATCCCGCAGCGAGAGATGAAGGTCCTCGACCGCATCGAACTGGCAGAACAGCGCCATCGGGTCGAATCCGACGCCATCGACAGGAACGGCCGCCGTCACCGCGTCTCGCTCCATCGTGCCGCAGGCATCGTCGGTTCGGAACTCACCCCATCCGCCGACTACCTCACACGGATGTTGGCGGGATCGCGACACTGGGAGCTGCCCGTTGGGTGGATCGTCAGTCTCGACGATCGTCTCGCCGGCACGACGTGATCGACGGGTCGAAATCAGGTCTTTCGGCCCTACTTCGGCGACGGACATTCCGCACAACACGCATAACATGCACGTCGTGCAGACCAAACATGCACACCATGCACGCCAAACGATCTGATGCAGACCATTCCGACTTCACCCACCTACCTCACGGCCCGCGACGTTCAGGAGTTGATCCGCGTTGATCGCTCCACGATCTACCGCATGGCCGAGTCGGGCCGACTCCCTGCCATCAAGGTCGGCCGGCAATGGCGTTTTCCGGCCGACGCCGTCCAAGCTTGGCTCGAGGCATCCGGCAACGGCGGTGACGGCAACGGCGCCCGCCCAGTGTCGGCAGTCCAGGAGGTCTCCGACCTCTTCGCCGACCTCTACGGGGTGATGGTGATCGTCACGGACATCGCGGGCAATCCAATCACCGATGTCAGCAATCCGTGCGGCTACTTCTCCAAGGTATCAAACGAAGCTGCCGCCCTCGATCGCTGCATCGCCGAGTGGAACGCCCTTGGCGGCCAATACGATTTCGAGCCTCGCCTGCGTCCCAGCCATCTCGGGTTCCTCTGCACCAGGGCGTTCATCCGGATTGGAAACGAACTCTCCGGCATGGTCATCTCCGGAGGTATCGCGCCGGACAATTGGCCGCCCTCGCAGGAGCGCATCGAACAGATCTCAGTGGAATCCCGAGTGCCGCTTCCAATCGTCGAACAGAGCATCGAAGACGTTCACCGCATGGAACACGAGGACCAGGAACGATTCCTTGCCGCCATCCCGGTCCTTGCACGACACCTCTCGAGTATCGCAACCGAAGAACGACAGATCAACCACGGAACAAGGAGAACAATGTGAAGAAGCTCGTGATTCTCGGCGCCGGCACCGCCGGCACGATGGTGGCGGCCAAGCTGCGGCCACGGCTCAGCACGGACGAGTGGACGATCACGATGATCGATCAGCAGCCGACCCACTACTACCAGCCGGGGTTCCTGTTCATCCCATTCGGGATCTACACGCCCGACGATGTCGTGAAGCCGGAGATCGACTTCGTCCCGAACGGCGTTGCCTACGTCGAGGCCGAGATCGACCTGATCGAGCCCACCGAGAACCAGGTGAGACTGGCAGACGGCACGATCGTCGACTACGACTATCTGGTGATCGCCACCGGCACCTCGATACGCCCGGATGAGACGCCCGGCCTCGAAGGGCCCGAATACGGCAAGACGATTCACGACTTCTACACCCTCCAGGGAGCGGTCGCCCTCGGCGAGGCACTTCGGTTCTGGGAAGGCGGCAGACTCGTCCTCAATATCGTGGAGATGCCGATCAAGTGCCCAGTGGCGCCGCTTGAATTCATCTTCCTGGCCGATGCCTATTTCCGGGACAAGGGTATCCGGGACAACGTCGACCTCACCTACGTAACACCGCTGGACGGTGCGTTCACGAAGCCGATCGCCGCGAAACATCTCGGCAGCCTGCTCGAGGACAAGAAGGTCAACCTCGAGGCTGACTTCTACCTCGAGCGCGTCGACGCCGAAGAGAAGAAGCTCGTCTCGTATGATGAGCGGGAGATCGACTATGACCTGCTCGTCACGATCCCGCTGAACATGGGTGCTGAAGTGGTCGCTCGCTCGGGTCTCGGCAACGAAGGGAACTATGTCCCGGTCGACAGCGGGAACTTCCTATCGAAGGAATACGACAACATCTTCGCACTCGGGGATGCGGCTGACCTGCCGACGTCGAAGGCTGGTTCGGTCGCGCACTTTGCCGTCGAGGTGTTCACGGAGAACTTCCTGCGCTACATCGAGGGCCTACCAATGCTCCTCGAATTCGACGGGCATGCAAACTGCTTCATCGAGTCCGGCCAGGGCAAGGGTCTCCTGATCGACTTCAACTACGACACAGAGCCGCTCCCGGGCAAGTACCCGCTCCCCGGCATTGGACCGTTTACCTTGCTGCGTGAGACCGAGATGAACCACTGGGGCAAGATGATCTTCAAGTGGACGTACTGGAACATGCTCCTGCGGGGGAAGGAACTGCCGCTCCCCCACGAGATGCTGATGGCGGGCAAGATAAACGAGGGGGTGCGATGACGACCCTCTCCACCGACCGGATCGCCGAACTCGAGCGCAAGATCGACGTGATGTCCGTCCAGATGGACCTGCTCGTCGGAGAGCTCAGAGAGCAACGCCTACGGAGGCAGCAATGGGACGAGCTGCGTACCGATCTCGCTCCCATCGCCGGCGAGGCGATGACGCTCGCCAGCCACGAGCTCGAAGCCATCCAGGAGTGGGTGCAACCCGAGGATATGCTGCGCCTGCTGCGGCGCATCCTGCGCAACACGAAGAACATCGAGGACGCCATGGCTCGCTTCGAGAGCCTCATGGATCTCCTCGATGATGCCGGCCCGCTCACCAGCGAGGCCGTCACCAAGATCCTCACCACGCTCGAAGACTTCGAGCAGCGGGGCTACTTCGAGTTCGCGAGTGCCCTGCTCGGCATCGTCGAGCGGGTCGTTACGACGTACTCGAAGGAAGACGTCGAGGCGCTCGGCGACAACATTGTCCAGATGCTCGACATCGTCAGGAATCTGACCCAGCCGGAGATGCTCGCCGTCGCACAGCGCATGCTCGACGCCCTGCAACGCCAGCAGGCCGCAGCCGAGCTCGAACCTGCAGAACCACCGGGGCTGCTGGCTCTCGCCGGCCAGATGCGGGACCCCGAGGTCCGGCGCGGACTCGCCCGGGCCCTCAACACCTTCAAGGTCGTTTCCGCCTCGGAGACCGAGGCGGCAGCGGCAACCATCGAGACCCAACAAACAACCAAGTCACCCGAAGGAGGTGCGTGATGCCGGTAACGACCATCGGCGGCCAGGAAGTCCACGTTGATGAGGAGGGCTTCCTCACGGAGTACGACGAGTGGAATGAGGATCTGGCGAAGGAGCTTGCCTCCAACATCGGGATCGATGATCTGAACGACGATCATTGGCAGGTCATTTCGTTCCTGCGCTCGGACTACCAGGAGCAGGGCGAGACGGCGACGCTGCGGAGGGTCACGGCAGTTGGCGGTATCCCGACGAAGTCGCTCTTCCAGCTCTTCCCGAAGAAGCCGGCGAGGAAGATGTCCTACGTGTCCGGCCTTCCGAAGCCCGCGGGCTGCATCTAGAGAGGATCGATATGACCGACGCACCAATCGTGCCCGATTTCGGAGACGACGACCCAGAGCGGAAGATCGCTTTCGTTTGCTCGAAGGGCTCTCTCGACATGGCGTACCCGGGTTTGATCATGGCCAGCGGGGCGCTGGAGCAAGGTATCGAGACGCATATCTTCTTCACGTTCTGGGGCATGGACATGATCAACAAGAAGACGATGGGGAATCTCAAGTTTTCCCCCGTCGGAAACCCTGCAACGCATATGCCTGCGGCCCTCGCTCCTTTCCCTGGGATGACGACGATGGCCACGAAGCAGATGAAGAAACAGATGGACGAACTCGACATTCCGGACGTCCCGACGTTCCTGGCGCATCTTCAGGACATGGGCTGCCATCTCTGGGCATGCAAGATGTCGGTGGACATGTTCGGCCTCACCGAGGATGATTTTCTCGACGGCATGGACGGTGTGCTGAATGTCGGCGATTTCATGGAGATCATCGACGGCGCTCAGACGATGTTCATCTGAGATGTAGTCCGAGGTCCGTAGCGAAGGCGCCTCCCGGATTCCCCGGGAGGCGTTTTCGTGTGCCGGAACCGACTGTGTGCGGCTAGCGTTCTTGATGCGAGTTCGCGAGGCGGCCGCGGCCTTCGGGTCGAGGAAAGTCCGGACTCCACAGGGCAGGATGCTGGGTAACACCCAGGCGGGGCGACCCGACGGAAAGTGCAGCAGAGAGCAGACCGCCGATGGCGCCTGTCGGCCTACGGACGACAGGTTCGCGGAACCTCTGGTTTCGCGGCTGCTCGAGGAATCGAGCGGTGAACAGGCAAGGGTGAAACGGTGGTGTAAGAGACCACCAGCGGCCCGGGAGACCGGGGCGGCTTGGCAAACCCCATCCGGAGCAAGGTCGAGCAGGGACAGGGTGGCCCGCCCGCTACGTCCCGGGTAGACCGCGCGAGGCCTGCAGCAATGCCGGTCCCAGATAGATGGCCGTCCACGACAGGATCCGGCTTACACGCGAACTCGCACCCTTCGAAGCGCCCCCCTCGCGTGGGGGCGCTTTCGCGTGCATCCACCCTCACTGGGAATCCCCCGCCCCGTCCTGGTCGCAGCTCACGACCGGTAGCTGCGCGCTCATCGCTCTCCGGTGTTCCAGACCGTAGGCTCTCCCCTGATGTCCCGCATCAGCGACCTCGCAGCCCAGACCCCAACGACGCGAAACCGCGCGATCGACTTCTATCGGGCGGCTGCACTGATCATCGTGGTGGTCGGCCACTGGCTCGCCTCGGCCGTGTACGTCGAACCGGATGGCGCGCTCCGTTTCACCAACATCCTCGAACTCGCTGAGTGGACACACTGGTTGACCTGGTTCATCCAGGTGATACCGGTCTTCTTCATCGTCGGCGGCTACGCAAACTGGCGCTCGTACCATTCGGCGTTGAAGAACGGACGCTCGATCGGGTCGTGGATCACCGCGCGATTCCGCCGCCTCATGACGCCGATTGTTCCCTTTCTCGCCGTGTGGTCGGTGATCTCGATCGGTGCCGGCCTCCTCGGCGTTGACCATTCCCTCATCCGTGCGGGGAGTTTCGCGGTTGTCACCCCGCTGTGGTTCCTTGCGGTCTACCTGGTCGTGATTCTCGCTGTGCCCGCCACCATCTGGCTCTGGTCCCGGCTCAGCTGGTGGTCCGTAGCGCTTGGACTTGCCCTCGCGTTCGGTGTCGACTGGATTCGCTACGTCACCGGGCTCGACTGGATCGGGTGGCTCAACTTCGGATTCGTCTGGCTGACGGCTCACCAGCTTGGCTATCGCTGGGCCACCGAAGACCGCCGCCCGGCGACCGCTCCCCTGGTTTCGAGCATTCCGATCCTCGTCGGAGCCCTCCTCGTCCTCACACTCGCCGGTCCGTATCCGATCTCGATGGTCGGCGTGCCCGGAGCAACCGAGAACAACACCCTCCCCCCTACCGCGGCCCTGGCCGTCCTCTCACTGCTCCAGTACGCCGTCATCCGACTGGCCGAACCCGCAGCGCAGCGCTGGATGCACCGTGAACGGCCGTGGAGGTTCGTCGTAGGATTCCACGCCGTCATGATGACCGTCTACATCTGGCATCTCCCCACACTCGCCATCATCGTTCTGATCGGATACGGGATCGGCTTCGGGTTCTCGATCGAACCGCTGACGACTGCGTGGTGGCTTACTCGGCCCATCTGGATCACTGTGCTGGCGGCTGCCCTCGTGGGCGTCATCGCAGTCTTCGGGCGCTACGAACCTCGGGTACGGACTACCCCGCCGCCTCCGGCCCCCCTCATCGGGTTCGGCGTCGTCGCATCGATCGTCGCGATCTCGGCCGGTGTCGTTCTGGGATTCGTACCGGAAGAGGGCCTGATCCGATGGTGGGTGGTGGTTCTCTTCGCAGCCGGCGTACTTGCGCTCGGCGCCTACCCCTCACGTCCGAAGCGGATCACGCACGAGGGGCCACCGTAGCCGACACCCCTCGCACTGTCGTTCGCGTTCGCTACTCAGCGTCACCGGTCGTGACGAGTTTGTAGATGCCCCAGCCGAGTGCTGCGCCGAGAAGCGGAGCGATCCAGTACACCCCCTGATCTGTCCACACCCCTCCGACGATTCCCGGGCCCAATGACCGAGCCGGATTCACCGACGTACCCGTAATCGGGATCAGCACGAGATGGATCATCGTGAGGGTGAGGCCGATTCCGAGAAATGCCGTCTTCATCGAGTTGGCGCTCTTCGTGACTTTCAGAACCACGGCGACAAAGATCGCTGTGAATACCATCTCCATGAGGAAGGCTTCCCAGGCCTCGACTCCCTCACCGAACGTGGTCATTGTGCTAGCAACGGTCTCGGTACTCGTTACCGCCAGCAGCGTCAGCGATGCGAGTGTTGCTCCAACAATCTGCGCGACCCAGTACCCGGCCATCGACAAAGGATCCATCCGGCCGTCGAGCGCCATGGCGAGGCTCACTGCCGGGTTGTAGTGCCCGCCTGAAATCTCACCGAACGCGTACAGGGCGGCCATGAGCGCCAATCCGAACGCGAAGGCGACGATCACGATGTTCGTCGGAGCGCCGCCCGCCGCCGCTGAAACGATGGCCGCTGTGCCGCCGAGCACGAGCACGTACGTGCCCAGGAGCTCGGACGCGAGTTTCTGTATGGACATGACCCTCCCTCGGACGAACCCCTGGTGGTGCGAATGTGCAGACAGGGGTAGGTTAGATGGGCGAGTTCCATTTCTGGAGTGTGGAACCGTGTGTGTGGAGCGTGGCTGAGCGACTCGGCATGGCTCACCGCACCCCTAGGATCGAGGGCGAATTGGAGGAACGATGACCCGATTTGCCTACTTCTGTGGACACGAGCAGTTTCAGCCGGAGGACCTCGTTCGGCATGCCGTCCTCGCCGAGCAAGCAGGCTTTGATGCAGTGATGGTGTCCGAACACTTCCATCCGTGGGTCGATGACGTGTCGGCGGCCGGCTACGCCTTCTCCACCCTGGGAGCGATGGCGGTCGCCACAGAACGGGTCGAGATGGCCACGGCCGTCACAACTCCTCTGTTCCGGTACCACCCGGCGGTTGTCGCACAGGCCGCAGCAACCATCGACCGACTGTCAGGCGGTCGGTTCAGGCTCGGCGTCGGAACGGGCGAAAACTTGAACGAGGGTCCCCTCGGCTACCCGTTTCCCAAGTATGCGGAACGTGCCGCGCGGATGCGAGAGGCCCTCGAGATCATGCGCCGCCTCCTCGACGGGGAGAAGCTCACCTTCGATGGTGACTGGTATCAAACCGATCGAGCGAAGCTCTACAGTCCTCCGATCTCGGATCTGCCGATCTGGATGGCAGCCGGTGGCCCGAAGTCTGCAGCACTCGCGGCGACGATGGCCGAGGGCATCATCACATCGGTCCGCGACCCGCTGACCACGAAAGAACGAGTGGTCGAGCCGGCTGCGGCCGCCGCCGCCGAGGCCGGCCGCACCTTCCCCACGATCGCGGCAAGCCGCTGGACGATTCGGGCCGATACGGCGGATGAGGCATGGCAAGCGTTGGGATCGTGGCGGGGCCTCCGAGCGCCCGGACGCCTTGAAGCGGTCGACCCGGCGGATCTGCGACGTCGCGCAGACGAACTCGATCAAGACGAGGTGTTGGCCGCATACAGCATCGTCTCAGGGCCACGGGACTACGTCGACGTGTATCGACCGCTGGTCACGGAGATCGGCGCTGACATGGTGACGATCCAGACGACGTCCTTGGACCAGGAAGCGACGATCGCCATGCTCGGTGCGTCGGTCCTCCCCGAGCTCCGCGCGCTCAACTCCTAGCCACCCGCGGCCTCGATGAGAACAAGGGCTCGACGAGTGAACTCATCGTCGTGGCCCCCTGCTTCGATCGCGGCCCACATCGCCGGGACAACCACGGTCGCGTAGGCATCACGGATCGTCGTTCCGTCATCGTCGTCGGGCACCGATTGCAGATAATTGAGCAGCGGCTCCACGAACCCGGGAGCAAGGGTTGCAACCATATCGACCGCCCAACCGTCGGCGTCGCGTGTGAATGCGGGGGCCGTAGCGCTCTCTTGCACACTCACCGGGACTTTCGCCCACATCTCGCCGCCGGCTTCGATTTCCGATGAGGCACCGACGTTGAGTGTTGAGATCGGTCGCCCGGCGAAGGCGTCGAATCCGTCACGAAAGGACGACCAGTATGCGGCCGCGGCGGCCGGAGTGATCCCGTCGTTGAGCAGCGCGGCGGTGTCCGCAGCCGGCAGGTTGTTCTCGGCGGCAAGAACGATCACGAGCGAGGGCTCGAACACGGCATCGGTGGCGGCTTCGAAGTCCCTCACCTCCACCGCCTCGGCCCAGCCGGCCACAACGGCAGCTGGAGAGGTCGCTGGGTCGTCCACGGATGTCCCACATCCGGCTGCGGCAATAGCCGACATGATCAAGAGTGACAGCATCCGCTTCATCAACATTGGAGGCTAACGAGGTGAGCCTTCTAGGTGCCGGCGCCAAGACCGAGTACCTTCCCTCTCTGTGAACCCAGCTCTCATCAAAGCGATCGCCCTCGGTGCAGTCGCCGGGGTCGTTGCCGGACTCTTCGGAGTTGGCGGCGGAGTCATCGTGGTCCCCGGGCTTGTCTTGTGGTTGGCGCTGACGCAGCGGCAGGCCTCCGGCTCCTCGACAGCAACCATCGTCGCTTCGTCTGCAGCCGCCATGCTCGCGTTCGGCATCAGCGGCAGCGTCGATTGGCGCGCGGCAGGGCTCATCCTCGTCGGTTCGGTCGCCGGCGCATGGGGCGGCGCATGGATCGCGGAGCGGACCAACGAACGCGTACTCGCCATCACGTTCGCCATCGTGTTGGCGATCGCCGGTGTGAGGATGGTGCTCTGATCATGCTTGAGATCGCGGCGCTCATCACACTCGGACTGGTCGCCGGGGCAACGGCGGCTGCGCTCGGACTGGGTGGCGGTGTCATCTTCGTGCCGAGCCTCGTTGTGCTCTTCGGCTTCGAACAACACATTGCTCAGGGCACATCGCTCGCCGTGATCTTCCCAACGGCCATCGTCGCAACGATCGCTCACGCCAGGATGGGCAACGTTCGTTGGCGCCTCTCGATCCCCATCGGCCTGGCGGGCATCGTAGGAGCCGTGCTCGGTGCCCAAGTCGCGCTTCGGCTCGATGCCGATCTGCTGCGGCGGATGTTCGGAGTGTTCCTGATCCTGCTCGCCGCTCGTATGGCCTGGCGGGCGTGGCGCCTCAACGGCCGATCGGAGCCTGTACCCGACCCGACGTGACCAGCAAGCGGCGCGAATCGGGGTCGCTCAAGTCGGATCGGTGCGCCAGTGCGGCGAGATACACCAGACCCACAGCTTCCAATGCCCAGGTTCGCACGTCGGTGAGGAGCCAATCGAGATAGGCGCCAACCGTTGCGAACGACGTCGCGTCGAACTCCCATCCGAGAAACGGCCACCACAACGTCGAAGGGAACCGCCACATCCCGTCGAAGATGAGGTGGAGCAACACACCGATCGCGAGCGCCATCCAACGTTTCCTCGGCCGTCCGCGGCGGGTCACGGCCATGACCGCGGCGAGGAGCAATGTGGCGAACATGAGCGAATGTGCCGCGAGACGGACGGTCTGCAACTGTGCCCAGAACATCAGCCCAACCGGGGTGTCGATCAGGTCCGGAAGAATTGCACCGAACGCGAGGAACCTGAGATCCATCGCCTCATCGCGAAAGGCGTATCGGGTGAATGCAACGGTCGCACCAACGTGCCAGAACAGCATCCGCGGCTAGGGAA
The DNA here is from genome assembly GCA_942491345.1 of uncultured actinomycete. Taxonomy (GTDB): domain Bacteria; phylum Actinomycetota; class Acidimicrobiia; order Spongiisociales; family UBA5794; genus JAHEEL01. Next base: position 33,194 of record CALOAN010000048.1, on the reverse strand, counting down.
CGAGGATCGCCCGGCAGTGGATACAGCGCGGCGGATCCTGGCGTTTCGCCTCGTTCTCCTCTGCCGACGAAAGCATCAGGTTGCAGGCGCCACAGACCCCGCCGGTGAGCGCTCCAACGGCGCGGCCGTCGCGTGATTGGCGCAGCTTCTCGTACAGGTCGATGAGATCTTCGTCGATCAGCGGGACGATCTCAGCCTTGCGCTGCTCCTTCACTGCCAGCTCCGCGTCGATCACTCTCCAGGCTTCACGAATGCCACCTTCGAGCTCCGATTTGTGGGCGCTCTCCGACTCCAGATCGGCATTCAATCGAGCGAGATCACCCTCGGTCTCTTCTCGAGCCTCCATGAGTTCGAGGATCTCCTCTTCCATCGAGCCGATCTTGCCTTTGAGGAGCTCCACCTCCCGACGGAGGTAGTCGGCGTCGCGTGCGCTCAAACCTCCGGCGTAGAGCCGCATCTCCTCGGCGCCCGCCTTCTGCTGTGTGATCTCGAGTTCACCGCTCGTCTTGTCGATCGCCAGATCGGTCTCCCTGAGGCGCTCGGCAGTGGTGTCGCGATCAGCGGTGATCCTGACCGTCTCCTCGTGTGCAGCGCGGTAGCGGTTCAGCTCCTGGAGGTTCTGCCGCTGATCGATGAGACGGTCGATCTGGGAATCGACATCTTGCAGATCGAGGAGGTCGTGCAGACTCCTCACGGGCTCCATGCGGCATCCTTCCACAGGCGACAGTCACGCGTGTCGGGATCGGTTCGATCCCGGACCTTCCGATGACGGCAGAGTACCGTGTTCCGAGACCTGAAGATTCGCCGCCGGCGGCCCCTACGTCAGCTCCTTCGAGACGGTTGCGATCCCGTCCTCAATCCGGGCCGGGCTGTAGTCGAGGTTGTGAAACACCCGTGCGACCGCGTGATTGTCAGGGAGATACACAGCGTCGAGAGTCTCAAATCCGTTCTCCCGAGCCGGCTCCTCGAGAAGACGGAGTAGTTCCGTGGCAAGGCCCTGGCCCCGCCACCCGGGATCCACGGCAACCGCCACTTCGGCGGTGCGGCTCTGCGGATGGCATTCGTACCGTGCCACCGCAACACCGCGATCATCTTCGCTACGTGCGATCAACGCGAGCCTGCGCCGATAGTCAACCTCTGCGAGATAGTGGATCTGCTGGTTCGTGATGTGCGGAGCGGCCGTGAAGAATCGGTGCAGCAGGGTTTCGCTATCGGCCCTCTCGATCGCCTCAGCAATCTCCGTTGCGTCGGACGGCAGGATCGGACGAATCCAGACCGTTCGCCCATCGCGCAGCTCGAACGACCCCCCGAGATGCTCCGGGTAGCCCTGCGGCAGCCCTTGATCAGTGGTCGATGGCATCATGCTTGCAATTGTACGCACATCGGTCGTCTAGAGCTAGCATTCCCGACGCGGTGCCGCACGCTGCGGAACGAATTTGACATCGGTAGCGTTGACACGACCATGTGGAAGTCACGCAACACCCATCAGACCCCGAAAGACCGCACCCTCCCGGATCGGGAAACGCCGATCGAGATCAGCGGGAGGCACTTCGTCACCGGGGCCACCATCACCCCGCCCTTCCCGGATGGTTCCGAGACCGTCTTGTTCGGAATGGGGTGCTTCTGGGGGGCCGAGCGTGAGTTCTGGCTCGCCGACGGTGTTGTTGCGACAGCCGTCGGGTATGCCGGCGGAACAACGAGGAACCCCTCGTACGAGGACGTGTGCTCGGGCCGAACCGGTCACACCGAGGCCGTGCTCGTAGTGTACGACCCCAAGATCGTGTCGTTCGGGGCACTGCTGAAGCGATTCTGGGAGGCCCACGATCCCACGCAGGGCATGCGTCAGGGCCCGGATCGCGGCTCGCAGTACCGGTCGGCGATCTACACCACAACAGCGGCACAGCAGACGGAAGCGCTCGCATCGCGGGACCGGTACGGCGCGGATCTGGCTGCAGCCGGTTTCGGCGAGATCACGACCGAGATCAGACCAGCGGATGATTTCTTCTATGCCGAGGAGTATCACCAGCAGTATCTGGCGCGCAACCTGGCTCGAAGCGGCATCGATCCAAAGGACTTCTACTTCGGTGCGGTTGCACCGCCGGCCCATCCGATCGCAGCAGAGGGATACTGCGGAATGCAGCCGACCGGCGTGTCGTGCCCGATCGGGCTCCACGTGGACGCCCCGGACGCGACGGCTTCATCGTAGAAGAGCGGGCGTCGCCCCAATCGAACGGGATTCGACGGCAGTGTGGCGTCAGGTGATGATGCCGTCCACTGCCTCGGCGCTACCGGTGAAGCTGCTCATGAGGCCGGTGCCGACGGCCGTGACTGCAGTAATGAGGGCAATGGCGATGAATGCGACAAGGAGCGCATACTCGACCATACCCGCACCGCGGCTATCCATGAGATTGACCCACAAGCGGCGGATTGCTGCATTCATTCGTACCTCCGAGTTCACCACGACGATACCTCCACAACGCCCCACGTCGAATAGGCCGATCGCATCAATTGACACGCAAGGCGTCTCGTTCGCCACGAAGCGCTAAATCCACGGTGTGAAGGATGTCTCATGTCGGTGATCCTGTTGGTGTCCTCGTTGGCGCTCCGGTTGGGCCGTCCCTAAGAGGTCGGCAACAATGGGGCGGCAATTCAGTGGTTTCTCGCGCCTTGTGAGATGGTCGGTGTCGGAGCCGTCGATGGTGAGTCCCGCACACACCCAATCTCGTCGAAAGTCTCCCTTCAGGTGTTGCGCTGAGGCGCCGAAACCTAGGTACGGCACGGATTCGCGCCGCTTGACCAGGGGGCGAGGTGACGACAACACCACATCCAGGGCAGACCGAGGTCGTATCGGCCGGAGTGAGGCGGTTCGGCTACGTACTCGCGATCGGGCTCAGCACCGGAATCCTCTTCGTCGTCAACAACCTGCCCGAAGGGGAGCAAATCCCGTTTCTCACGAACGATTTTGATCAACTCCTGCCGATCATCAACACCCTCCTCCTTGCGAGCATCGCCATCAATGGCGTATGGATCCTCTACGACGGAAGGTGGTTCCGCTCGGCAGGCCGGATCACCCTCAACGTGCTCATTGTCGCCGTGCTTGCCCTCACCTATCGGGTCTTCCCATTCGACTTCTCGGCCTACGACTTCGAATGGGAAGCGCTCATACGAGTGCTCATCGTGGGCGTCATCGTCGCACTCACGATCGCGACGATCGTCGAGATCGTGAAGCTGATCGGCCGCTTCGTCGACTACTAGACGAGCAGAGACCGGTTCGAGGTCCAGCGATATTCTCTCGGAATCGAATTCGCCCCTTCCCATACGACGCGTCGGAATTCGTCCGGATCGGTGTTTCCCTCGGAGTTGATGAGGAGGATCTGGGAATCCGGACCGAGCTTCAAGTAGTCCCTCAAGTCGGCGAACTCCGGGTATTCGGCCACGAACATCAGGGCACCCAATGTGACCGCCCCCGATTCCCCCGATACCACAAACGGGTCACCCGACAGCGGCGTCGCATACACCCGCATACCCTTCGCCGCCACGTAGTCGGGGCACGCGAGGAACGCATCAACGCTGTCCCAGAGCACGCGCCACGCGATCGGGCTCGGCTCGCCGCACGCAAGTCCGGCCATGATCGTCTGCAGGTCGCCGTCGACCGAGTGCGGAGAACCGTCTCCGATGCGGGCCGACTCGAGCAAACACTCGGCGGTGGCCGGCTCCACGACCACCGTTGTCGGGCGATCCGATCCGAACCGGGATGAGTAGAAGCCGACAGCGGCGGCCGCCAGCGCCCCGACGCCGCCCTGAACGAATACGTGTGTTGGTTTCACGAGGCCCTGGCCGGCGAGCTGCTCCTGCGCTTCCGAGAGCATCGTCGTGTAGCCCTGCATGACCCACTTCGGTATGTCCTCGTAGCCCTCCCACGAGGTGTCCGAGATGACCTGCCATCCGTTCTTCTCGGCGTCCGCACTGGCCTGCCGCACGGCATCGTCGTAGGTTCCATCGACGACGCGTACATCGGCTCCGTAGCCGGCAATGGCGTCGATGCGCGCCTGCGACGTGTCCTTGTGTACGTAGATCACGGCCCGGCAATTCAGCTTGTCTGCCGCCCACGCGACCCCGCGACCATGGTTGCCGTCGGTGGCGGTCGCAAACGTGAGATCTCCCAGTTTTGCTCGCGTGTCGTCCGAGATCAGCTCGCCGAAGGAGAGCGCCTTCCCCTCGAGACCGAGGAGGGACTTGATGAAGCTGTAGATCGCGAAGGATCCTCCGAGCACCTTGAACGAGTTCAGGCTCAGCCGCTGAGACTCGTCCTTCACCCAGATTCCACCGACGCCCACCATGGAGGCGAGGTTCGACAGATTGCGCAGCGGGCTGATCTGGTACCCCGGTATCTGCCGGTGGAAGTTGCGCGTCTGCTCGAAGACTTCTCTCGGGAAAAGCTCCTCGACGGCCTCACTTGCAGCGATGGTCTTTGCCCGCGGGTTCTCGACCCACTCGATTGGTATTACAGAATCCATTCCTTCACCTTATCGCACTGCTTGGATCCCAACACTCGACTGGACGGCCCCGGGTGTGTGCCGTACGCTCGGAATCGAGAGCGACCGAGAGGGTGAAATGCACGTTCTGGTATCCGCGGCCTCGAAACATGGCGCCACTGCTGAAGTCGGTGACCACATTGGCGAGGCGCTCCGTCGGCGGGGGTTCAACGTCACCGTCGCCGAACCGGACGATGCCAAGCCGGATGCCGGCTACGACGGCATCGTGCTGGGCAGCGGGGTGTACGCCGGCCACTGGCTCAAGGACGCAAAGAACCTCGCTGCACGGATTGCCGACGCCAGCTCCCACCCGCCGGTGTGGGTGTTCTCGAGCGGCCCACTTGGCGATCCACCGAAACCCGACGAAGAACCGGTCGACGTGGCGGGGATCGTCGATCTGATTGCCCCCATCGAACACCGTGTGTTTTCCGGGAAGATCGACAAGAGCGAGTTGGGTTTCGGGGAACGAGCGATCATGATCGCGGTGCGAGCCCCCGACGGTGACTTCCGTGACTGGAATGAGATCTCGGCGTGGGCCGATGGGATCGCCGACATGCTGGAGACGCCGGAATACCCGGGCTAGCGATTCCTCGTCGGATCCTCGACGTAGTCCCGCCACCGGTGCTGGGGCTCATACCCGAGCGCGTGCCGGGCCTTGCCGATCGACAGCAGCGTCTCGTGACCCTCCACCGTCCCGTGAATCGGCACGTCGGGATAGACCTCGCTCATGAGGTCGAGGCTGTCGCGAGGCATACATGTATCGGATGCCGCGACAATGAACGGCTCTGCACCGTGCACATCGGCCGTGAGTGAAAGGCGGGCTGCCTGAGCCACATCGCGCGCATCGACATATCCCCAGAGGTTCCAGGCACGGATCGTCGGGTCGTCCCAGAATCCGGGGAACCGGGTTTCGTACTCCCACTCCTCCATGATGTTCGAGATCCTGAGGGCCACGTAGGGGATGCCCGACCAGCGGCTGAACTGCTCGGCGATGACCTCTCCGGCGAGTTTCGACAGCGCATAGTGGAACTCGGGCAGCCGGGGATGCTCCTCGTCGATCGGTGCATAGCGGGGCTGCTCACGTTCGAAGGGAATACCGATCAGCGTCTCGGATGATGCCCAGACGACGCGCTCCAAATCCAATTGGACCGCCGCTGAGAACACGTTGTACGTTGACATCATGTTGATTCGGAACGTCTCGCCTTCGGGAAGCACATGCGGGGCCGGGATGGCGGCGAGGTGCACAACGGCGTCTGCGCCGCTGAGCGACTCGATGGTCTGTCCGAGATCAGTGAGATCGGCCACCAGGGTTGGATCATCCGGATGGAGGGACGCGGCCACATCAACCGAGGTCACGTCGAAGCCATGCTCTCCGAGATCGGCAACCACCGCGCGCCCTGCTTTGCCACTGCCGCCGGTCACCACGACACGCTTCATCTGGAGCCTCCTCGTCCGGATCACCATCCTACGTCAGCGGTACGCTCGTCCATGCGCTTCGGTGGCGGCGGTTGGCTCGGCAGGACATCGGAGCGGTCTATGCCGGTTCGGCCGTGACCATGATGGTATGCCATCCTTCGGCCCCATCCGGGGCGGGTTGGACCTCCGGCTCGGTTTGCGTGAAACCGGTGCGGTCTGTCGCGCGTACCCGGACTCGGTGCTCGCCTTCCTCGAACACGGTCGGGAGCATCCACTGCAGCCACGCGTCGTTCGAGAGGGGTTTGCTTAGTTCCGCATCGGTCCACGGCCCGTCGTCGACCTGCACTTCGACACGTTCGATGCCGTTCGTCGGCGACCACGCCACCCCACCGAGGGTGTAGTCCCCACTCGCGATCGTCGCTCCACGGCTCGGGCGATCGATCCGAGACTGCGTCTTGATCGGCGCTTCCTTTGCCCAACCCCTCGGCACCCAATAGCCGTCGAATGCGTCCCAGGTGGTCAATTCGAGCTCCGAGATCCACTTGGTGGCCGAGACGTACCCGTAGAGGCCGGGGATGACGAGCCGAGCGGGGAAACCGTGATCAGCAGGGAGCACCTCACGGTTCATCCCGATCGCGAGGAGTGCGTCGCGCCCGTCGAAGGCGATCTCCGTCGGGAACCCGGCCGTCCAGCCATCGACCGATCGGGCGACGATCTGGTCGGCTCCGCTCTCCACGCCCGCCATGTCGAGGAGATCCTTGAGGTACACACCGGTCCACAAGGCGTTTCCGACCAGTCCCCCACCAACCTCGTTGGAGACACACGACAGGGTCACATACCGCTCGACCAGTGGCATCGCAGCGATGTCGGCATAGGTCAGGACGATGTCGCGGGCAACCATCCCCTTGATCGTCAACGTCCACTCCTCGGGATCGACCGCCGGCACCACGAGTGCCGTATCGATGCGGTAGAACTCGTCGTTGGGAATCACAATCGGCGTCAGCGATTCGAGTGCGAAGTCGTTGGCGGCCGACGGGTCCGCCTGCCGCTCAACCGGAACGGGGAGGCCCAAGGCGCTGCGTTGCGCCTCTGCCCGGCTTCGGATCATCGAACGGCCTATCCAGATCGTGATCGCCGACACGGTTACGGCACCGGCGAGCCCCATCATGAGGCGTCGCCTTCCGGGGTCGGCAGGAAGGTGGTGCGCCGAATCGCCATCCGCCACGTCCCGTTCCATCGGACGGCTCCACACCACAATGCCGTACCACGTCAAGAGCCCCGCACCCATGGCAGCGACTGTTGAGGCGATCACCGCAACAGCGACCGCTCCCGGCTCTCCGAGTTGGGCGGTGATACCGGCCACAGCTGCCGCAGCGAACGCGATCACCATAGGAAGCGGGCGCTGCGCGGACGCCTTGCCGACGAACCATCCGATCAGAAGCGCCACACCGACGATGCTGATCGCGAGCACGGCCTTGTCAGCAGTGCCGAATGTCGAGATCGCGAACGTCTTGAGCCACGACGGAGAGAGGTCGATGACGACGCCGCCGATCGCAGAGATCGCAGAAGGAACCGCCGTCGACCATCCGGCGAAGAGTTCCGTCAGACCCAGACTGACGGCAACGCCGGCAACCCCGGCCCATCCGGATCGGCGCTTGGCAATGTGCGCGGTTGCGGAATCGTTCACGACGTCATTGAAGCCGATCCGGGGCGCTTCCGGGCGCGTATGGATGCGAGTTCATCAATCGTTAAGACGCTTTTCCGCAGCGGGTCCGCTTTGGATTCTGCCCCGGATCCACGTCGTAACATGGTTGCGAAACCGATCAGTGGTGGTCCGGCCGAGGTGAATTCCGAGGATCGCCGGGGACAGGAGGCTGGCATGGATGAAGACGTAGCGACAAGATGTTGCGGATGTTCGTATGCAGCCTTGTGCTGGGTCGTCCCCACGTTGCTTCTCCTGATCCTCGTGATCGTGTCGCTGTGCGCCCTCAAGTCATTCGGAGTGATCGGGTAGGGACTCAGCCGCAGACGACGAGAATGAGAGTTCGGTCACCGTTCGCCACTGAACCCTCATTCTCTCGCTCACAACCAGCAGCGGCTGACGCAACGGCGTTCAGCGGTGCGGCTTGGGCGCGCACGGTTGGTGTGATCATTGCGGTGTTGTGGGCGATCGTGTTCATCGCCGTGTCGATCTTCGTGATCTGGGCACGCACCGTGCGCGGACGCGACATCGCCGAAGCCTAGAAACACAGCAAACGCCCTCAACGGAGGTAGAACCCCGCCGGCAGAATCACGATCCCCAGAGAAACCGATAGGCCGGAGTTGGGCTCGCGGCAACTGCCGATGGACGAGCGGAAGGTTGACCTAGTACGCGAGGTACCCGAGTACTGCTACCGCGACGACGGTGACACCCCACAGCGCTGCTACAACGAACCTCATGATTTCCTCCACCATCGTCCGGGTGTTCCTGGCCGCGTCAGGATATGAGCACGGCGAGTTCTGTTGGCCCGACGCGATAGGGTCGAAAGCCTCGAAAGCCGCGAGCCTCGACTTCGGATAGGTTGGCGCGAAGCCGCTCCGCGGTCGAGGCCGCAATCGCCGCACCATCCATCGGACTCCAAAGGACTGCGGGTTCGTTGGCACTTGTCTCTCAGGGACGCGACGCGTCGGGGCGTCGGTCGATGCACGTGTCATGCCATCTGGTCCCGGAGCGGTGGGGATTCACGGGCTCAGACTGCCGACCGCTTCCTTGCGCGGCCAGTTGCGGCCGTTTCCGCGGCGACGGTACGAGCCTTGCAGCGTAGGGGCAAGGGCGACCCTGATGCCGACACTCAATCTGCGGGGGCGAATGGCAGCGATGCGACCCCGGCTGCTGTCGTCGCCGCGCACGCACCTCTCGGCGGCCGAGGTCGGATGGTCCGTTCCCGGTTCGCTGACCGAACGTACACTCGCGAAATCGACGCGCCCATCCTCGGTTGCATCGGGAAGATCGCGAGTGCGAATGCCACGACATGAAACGGCGAGCTTGAAGCGGCCGGCCTACCTAGCGGCGATGTCACTCGGTGCGCTCGGCGTCGTCTACGGCGACATCGGCACGAGCCCCCTCTACGCGTTGAGGGAGTCGTTCGAGAGCGAGGGCCTCGTGGTGATGGATGAGAACATCCTGGGGATCCTCTCATTGGTGTTCTGGTCGCTGCTCGTCGTGATCTCGATCAAGTACCTGACCGTGGTCATGCGGGCCGACAACGACGGCGAAGGCGGGATCCTCGCACTCACCGCGCTCATTCTGCCTCCTCGGCGTGTGCTCACGAGCCGAGGCGAGCGCAGTCTCATCCTGGTTGGCCTCTTCGGCACTGCTCTGCTCTTCGGTGACGGGATGATCACGCCTGCGATCTCAGTGCTCTCGGCTGTCGAGGGCATCGAGGTGGCGACTCCGGTTCTGAAACACTATGTCGTGCCGATCGCCCTGCTGATCCTGGTCGGCTTGTTCATGATCCAACGACACGGCACCGGAGCAGTCGGGCGAGTGTTCGGGCCCGTCATGGTGACTTGGTTCTCGGTCCTGGCGCTCCTCGGCCTGCCCTACATCGTCGAATCTCCACAAGTCCTGGCGGCGCTCAATCCAATCCACGCGTTCCAGTTCTTCGCGAACAACGGATGGAGGGGTTTCCTGGCGCTCGGCTCGGTGTTCCTCGTGGTGACCGGAAGCGAGGCGCTCTATGCCGATATGGGCCACTTCGGCAGAAGGCCGATCGCGACGTCGTGGTACGTGGCGGTCTTCCCGGCTTTGTTGTTGACGTACTTCGGCCAGGGAGCATTCCTGCTCGGCCATCCGGAAGGCATCGCGAATCCGTTCTATCTTATGGCGCCCGACTGGGCCGTGTGGCCGCTGGTGGTAGCGGCGACCGGCGCGACGATCGTCGCCTCACAGGCACTCATTTCCGGAGCGTTTTCCCTCACGATGCAAGCCATCCTCCTCGGCTATCTCCCTCGCATGCGGATCATTCATACCTCGGCGACCGAGCGGGGACAGGTGTACATCCCTGCCATGAACTGGGCACTCATGGTGGCAGCCCTCGGCCTCGTCCTCGGATTCCGGTCGTCGAGCAACCTCGCCGGTGCCTACGGTGTGGCCGTCGCAACGACGATGGTGATCACGACGGTGTTGATCCACGCGGTGATGCGTGAGCGCTGGGGTTGGTCGGCCGCCGTGTCCGGTGCCGTCGCCGGCGGCTTTCTTGTGGGCGACCTTGCCTATTTCGGCGCGAACCTGTTCAAGATTCCCGATGGCGGATGGTTCCCTCTGGTGGTAGGGCTTGGCATCTTCACGCTGATGACGACGTGGAAGAAGGGCCGCGAACTGCTCGTCATCGCTCTGCGGCGCGACGAACTGCCGATCGAAACGTTCGTCGGCGCCATTGCCAAATCCAAGCCCGTCCGGGTAGCTGGGATGGCGGTGTACATGTTCTCCCAAATCGGCCGGACGCCACCTGCGCTGCTCGCCAACCTCAGACACAACAACGTGCTCCACGAATCGGTTGTTCTGCTGGCCGTGACGACGACCGATGTGCCTCGGGTCCCGGAATCGGCACGCTCTGAGGTGTGGAATCTTGGATTGGGGTTCTTTCAGGTCGTGCTCAAGTACGGGTTCATGGAGGCGCCCAACGTGCCCGAAGCCCTGTCGGCCATCACTCGCCACGGCTTCGGTGTCGACCCGAGTGAAACGGTATACGTTGTCGGCCGCGAGACGGTGATGGCGACGGCGGTTCCCGGCATGGCCATTTGGCGGGAGAAGCTGTTTGCACTCATGGCGCGAAACGCCACCAACGCCTTGCGGTATTTCCGCCTACCGTCGGATCGCACCTTGGAGATCGGGGTGAACGTCGAGATCTGACGGTCGGCCGCACGTGCGGCCGCAGACGGTTGACCGATAGCCGGGAGAACAGCGAGAGGTAGCGACAGCTAGCGGGTGAACGAGCGAGCGGACCGCACGACGCGTACTCAAGCGTTCCGATCCGGAATCGACGGATCGGTTCCGAGTCGCGATCTGATGTCGTTCGTGATCGCTTCAAGTCTGTGGATTGCTTCGAGCGCCTCGGCGTTGGTCGCGTAATCGTGTACGGCGAGTTCGGCGTTGATTTGATCCGCCCGCCGAGCAGCGATGAGCAATATGGCGCCTTGGAGTGCAGCGACGCAGGAAAGCACCAGGTTGAGGAGGATGAACGGGTACGGGTCGAATCCGGTATTCCGATTGAGGACCATCCACAATGCCAAGAACGTGAGTGCTCCGAACACGAACGCCCACGAGCCCATGCCGACTCGAAGCATGTCGGCGGCTCGCTCCCCCTGCGTCAGTTGGTCGCCGGTTCGAACGGCTGGATGCGAGCGCCACAGACGCTTCGGCGGATGTAGCGACCAGTTCGTGTGCACCAGTATCTCCCTCTCGATGGATGTTCGCGACTCGCGTTGACGTCGAATGACGACCGCGACGTAGACACGATGCTATCCGCTCGGTGCGCGGCGGCTCCTATCGGGGGTCGCGGAATACGTTCCGGATCGGACTCGGAACCGCCTCCGGATGAAGTCGGCTCCTCAGAGCCAGCCGCTTCGCCGAAACATGCGGTGGAGGGCGGCCGTGATCTCGATCATGACCGCGAGCACCGTGCCGAAGGCCGACGGTTCGGTAGACCCCGGAATACGAGCGAAGTTCATGCCGAAGATGCCCGAAATCAGAGTTGGAACCGCTGCGGCGGCCACCCACGCCGAGATACGGCGCATGTCTTCATTCTGTCGGACCCCTACCTGGGCGAGGTTCGCGTCGAGGACGCTGGCGAGGAGCTCACGGAACGAAGTGACCTCTTGAGCAATGCGCAAGAGATGGCCGTGGACGTCGCGCAGGTACTCGAACAGGTCCTCGTCGATGTAGCTGTGGTGACCCCTCGCCACACGATCGATCGGTTCGATCAGGGAGTTGACTAGAGGCCGAGCCAGACAAAGCCGCCCGCCTCAGCGGCAGCAGCCCGAAAGCTACGGAGCGGAAACGATCCGCCCTTGCGGCGCCCCTCCTTGTACACGGCACAGTCGACAATCACCCGACCATCGTGGCATCTCGTCATCGGCAAGCGAGTTCACGGGATCGAATCCGGCCGGGCCACACTCTGATGGCTCCGAATTGAGCAGCCGACATGAATCATTGTCGGACAGATCGCTGTGACCACACTGGCCCATCCCATCGGCGACTTCGAAGCGCAGATACTCAGAGCGACGGATGACCGTACAGCGGCGTCTCAACAGCGCAGCAACCTGGGCCTGCAGCGTCTTCGCTGCGAATCAGTTGGTCGAGGCAATCACGGCGTTCGCTGGACGCGCTGTGCAAGTGGTCGTCATCGATCGTCCGACTACCACGCGAAGGTCTGTTCGATCACCGCCAACAGTCTGAGGCCGAGAATCAGCCCACAAACGATGGCAGCCGCCTTGATGACATCGCGAATGACACTCTTGGCCAAGGGATTGTGTGGCCTGTGGTTGTGAGCGGCGCCATTCGCGGTTTCGTTGGAGGGTCGCGGCGGCCGGGTTCCCTGATGGAGGTGCGAACTTCCGTTGCTAGGAACCATGTTGTGCGGCCCCTTCGTTTCAGAACACCCAGCACGACGTCCCGATCTCGTTGTACGATAACACTATCGTGCATTGTATGTCGTGTCAAGATGGTCGTATGCAAGTCGCATGCCCGCCCGCGTTGAGTTACGGCTGCCCTTTCGCGAGGATGTCAGGACGGGTTGGTCCGCTTGGCGGCCGGGCTTCGGCTGGAAATGAACTCGACGAGCTGACCGATCTCGATTTCGTTCTCGAGGGGGTGGCGCAGGTGTGCGTCAGGACGGAGGCTGTAGTGGTTGCGGCGCCCTTCCTTCTCGTGCGAGAGGTACCCGTCGGCTTCGAGCTCAACAACGATCCGCTGGGCGGCTCGCTCGGTGATTCCGATACGGGCAGCGATGTCACGCAATCGGATGCTGGGCGTCTCTGCAATCAAGATGAGTACCCGGGCGTGATTGGTGAGAAACGTCCATGTTCGGGGGTGTTCGTTGATCACTTTTCTGCTCCGTCCGGTTGAAGCCTGACTGTGTTTGCATGATAGGTGTGTCTGGTGTTCTTGGCGTGTCGGCAGCCCGCCAATCGATCGTATGGGCCCGGCAGGATCATTCCGGGCTCAGCGGGATGCTCTCGTTCGCCCGGGGAGCGCCACGATCGCGACGGGGATCTCGGTGTGTTCGAGGATGTAGTGGACCCTATGGCCGAAGAAGGGGCGGTCTGTGAGAGGACGGTTGGATGCCCCCACTACCAGTAGGTCAAAGCCGCCACCGTTGGCGAGCGCGACGATCTCGGCTTCGGCATTGGAGGCGACATGGACCACGCCCTCAACGGCGACTCCGAGACGCTCGCCGAATGCAAGAGCGTCCGCCGTCACTGCATGGCCCGCTTTGAGAGTCCTGCCTTCGGTGACGCTGTCGAACATGATGCCCTGGTCTTCGGGACGGTTCACGATGTGGACAGCGAGGGCGCTGCCGCCCGTCTCCTGAATAACGGCATAGGCAAGCTCTTCGGCCGCCCTCGACGAACGACTTGCCACAACCGGCAACAGCACGCGGCTCGGGCGTTCGGTGACGGTGAAGCCAGCCGGGAGGCGCATGACCACGGTGGGGATATCGACCAAGGCAAGGATCCGGTCAACCATGGTCGAGAACAGTCCCGCTGTTTCCCGGTCATCGGCGGAAGCCCCCACGAGCATCAGGTCATATCCGAGGGAGGCTTCTCGGGCGATTGCAGCCGCCGGATCACGCGACTGCATGCGGACGACATTGTGACGAATCGAGCCCAGACCCAGATCTACTTCCCTGGGGTCGGCGCGTGATCCCGCGCGGCGGTGTCCGAACACCGAGCGACGGGCGGGGATATCAACTGCCAGAACCGTGACGTCGGGATTGTCGAACGCGCTAGCAAGGATCCGGGCCGCGTAGCGACTGTTGGCGCCCCCGCGAGTGGGGAGCAGAATGCGGTGACTTCCGAGGATCTCCGAAGTGGAGCGCAGGGCCTCTTGGTCAAGACGGGCGGCCTCCTCGGCAGGAATCTCCGAGCCACGCACGACCCAGCGAAGCAGTTGTGGCGCTGCAATCGACGTGCCGATCGCGACTAGCACCAATACGGTGTAGCCGGTGTCGCTCACGACTCCCACGTTGAGCGCCACTATCGCCACCACGATCCCCATTGCACCCAACGCGGAAAGCCCCGCCCCCAAGGCCAAAGCCTCCCTGCCGCGCACTCCGGCGAACCGGGCCCCAATCACAGTTCCAACCATCTTGGCGACGATCGCGGTCACCACCAAGCCAACGGTCCACGCGACTGCCGAACCCGACTGGAGCAAACCGATGTCCACCCGCAGGCCGCTGAACGCGAAGAAGATCGGAGCGAAGAGTGCTGCAGTGACCGTCTCGAGAGTCCGGCGCACCTCCGGAAGCTGATGGCGGGTCGACGCCAACAAAATGCCAACCAGGAAGGCACCGAGGATGGCTTCTAGCTGGAGGGCCTGGGTCACGATCGCGCCGATGAATGCTGCCAACACGCTCACGGTCAACGCCGCGGTGACGCTCGACCCGCGGTCGAGGACGTAGCGCATCACCCTGTCGAGGATCCACCGCCCCGCCGTGATCGCGATCACAAGGAACACCAGGAAGCCGAAGAATGAGACAGCCAGGAGATCGAGCCGGAACCCATCGAGCGCGATCCCCGTCAACGCTGCGAGGAGCAGCCAGCCGACGGCATCCATCGCCATGCCGGCCGCCAGCGTGATCTGACCGAAATTGCGCCGCAGCAGGCCAAGGTCGTGGAGGATCCTTGCTACGACGGGCAGAGCGGAGACCGACAGTGCGAGAGCAAAGAACCCGGCAAACAACTGACGGCTCGCCGCCTCACCCACGAAGGCCTCTGGCACGACGAGAGCGAGGCTACCCATCACCAAGAGTGGGATTAGGAACCCACCGGACGACACCCACCCTGCGGCTTTGCGAAACCGAGCGATGATCGCGAGGTCGGTCTCGTAGCCGATGACCACCAGGAGCAGGATTACGCCGAGCCAGGCCAAGGCGAACACCACCGACTGAACTACATCGTCTCCGAACACCCAGTCGTAGGCATCTGGAGCGATTCGACCGAAGAAGCTCGGACCCAGGAGCACGCCAGCTAGTAGCTCTCCGACCACCGGTGGTTGGCCGATTCGCTTGAACAGGCCACCCAGGATTCGAGCAGCGCCGATCAGGAGCACCAGTTGCACCAGGAGCACAAGGATCTCGTGCTCGGTCAACGGCGGGGAGACCCCACTGCCGCCGGCTGCCCCAAACACGGCCGACCTCACCATCTCAGCTCCCTGCACGGCCCGACGATGCCTACCTCCCGCGACCGTCTCCGGTTGACGCGCGCGACCTCAAGCACGCCTGGAGCCAATCGATACGTCAACCCCCGAACCGTCATTGACGCTATCCATAACGTGATAGTAGGGTCCGCTTATGGCCGTTGCGGCGTCTAGGCGTTCCGTTGACATTCCCGTCGGCCAACCGCCCGTCGCAGGTTCCCGACCCGCCAGGACGCCCAAGCGCCGGGTGGTGTCGCCCGGCGCATCAGCATGACGTCATATTCCCACCGGCACCCGGGAGCTGGAATCTCTACTGCCGACCTGCGCGATGGTGGTGCCGACAAGGGGAGCTCGGTCGACGACACTCCCAGGATTGTGTGGGCCGGCAGTGCCCAATGCCAGACCCTCGCGAGCGTGCTCGGCGGCGGAACTGCCGTTCGAGCCGATGCCGACCTGGCGACCGCCTGCATCCGGGCCAGGGCCGCCCTGCTGGTCACCCGGCACCTCACGTCGTTCGATCTCTGCAACACCGCAGTACCGCACGGGTTCTCCCCCACAGCCACCAGTTCAGTCGTCGCTGCCGTTGGCGGTGGGCCTCACTCCCAGCTAGATCTAGACACGACATGCTTTTCATGATATATTTTGCAGGGAAGGGGAGTATCCCCAAATCAGCGCAGTCGTCACTACGGCCCTCGGGCCCGGCGCACTGAACCCCTCCGGGGTGGGAGAGACCTTCACGAAGAAGTGAAGTGTTCTCCCAGAGCCTGCGGAGGTCGCGATGGCTGCAAACACTGACCGCGCTGCGGCGGGATCCCTCGCCTGTCCCAACACCTCCTCCCCCAATCACAGCGCCGCGTCGGAACGGTGCGTTGAAGAGTCGTGCGGTTGGACCGGTCGAACCGAGGAACCGGCCCGGCGCGCATTGGACGCCGGCTACGCGGGACGGACACCGCGCTTCGCCTACTTCACACGACTCCGCCGAGGAACGGCGGCACCAACGGCATCGCCACACGAAATGGCGACACCGATACCACCGGTAGCTGATCGGTCGATTGAGGAAGGGGTGATGTGATGGACAGGTTCAAGAGCATCCTGGTTGCGACGTCTCCGGGACGCCTGGATCCGCCGACTCTCCGCGCCGCTGTGAGTCTGGCGGAGATCAACAGCGCTCGTCTCACGGTGGTCGACGTTGTGGCGCCGCTGCCTCCATGGAGAAAGAAGATGAATGTGGAGGGCCGTGTCGTCGATGTCGAAGCAGCGATACTGCGCGACCGGGAGGAGCGACTTCGCCAGCTGCTCGGGAACACCCGGGGTGGAGCGAATGTCGAGGTTGTTGAGACTGTCGGTGAACCGTTCATCGAGGTGATCCGGCGGGTCCTGGACCATGCCCACGACCTGGTCATGATTGGCGAGCCGGTCGCTGAGAGGCCGGACGAGCCGCACTTGAGTAGTGACGTGATGCATCTGTTGCGCAAGTGCCCGGTCCCGGTATGGGTGATGCGTTCCGGTCGACCCGGCACCGGTCGGGTCCTGGCTCTGGTCGACCCGGACCCGGATGAACCAGCTTCGGACGGATTGAACGACCTGATCATGGAACTGGCAACGTCCCTCGCCCGTCGGCAAGGCTGGGAGCTTCACCTGGGCCATGCTTGGAGCCTCACCGGTGAATCAACCCTGCGCTCGTCTCCATATGTCGAACTACCGGGACCGATGGTCGATGCCATGGTCCGGGACACCGAATCCCTCCGGCTTGAACAGCTCAACATGCTGGCAAACCGTCACGTGACCAAGTCCGAGCGTTCGATTCACATGGTGGCCGGCACGCCCGGTACCGTGCTGCCCCGCCTGGCCGACGATCTCGATGTTGATCTCATCGTCATGGGCACCGTCGGCCGAACCGGGCTGATGGGCCTGGTCATAGGCAACACCGCCGAAACCATTCTCCGATCGGTCCGCTGCTCTGTGCTGGCCGTGAAACCCGAAGGATTCATCACCCCGGTCAAACCCCAGTGACAGTCACGCCGTGCCAGCGAGGAGCCACCGTGACCGCTCGTGTGCACAGAGGATCGCATCATGCCGGATGAATCACTCGCCGAGGAACTGACGGTGTCGACGGTCGGTGGGCTCACTTCGGCCGAAGCAGCCGTGCGGCTTGCCGAGGCTGGCGCCAATGTCTTGCCGGAGACCCGGCCGGTCCCGTGGTGGGAGCGGGTGCTGCACCAGCTGCACAACCCGATCATCTACATCCTGTTGTTCGCGTTGGCATTCGACGCAGTGGTATGGACGATCGAGGGAATGCACGGATGGCCAATCGAGTCGATTGCGATCCTGGTAATCCTCGCCTTCAACACCCTTATGGGTGTGTGGCAGGAATACCGGGCTGAGGACGCGCTGGCTCGTCTCAAGGAAATGGCGGCACCCTTCGTGTGGGTTCGCCGCGATGGGAACCTGGTGCACATCCCGGCTGCCGAATTGGTCCCGGGAGACCTGGTGCGGGTGGAGTCCGGAGATCGGATACCTGCCGACGGGGAACTCACAAGCGAGCAGGGCCTGATGGTTGACGAATCGATGCTGACCGGCGAATCGGTACCCGTCGAACGCGAGGCTGGAGATGACCTCTACTCGGGGACACTTGCAGTGCGTGGCCTCGGCTGGCTGGTCGTGACCAGCACCGGATCCGCGTCCGCCATGGGCCGGATCGCCGGCATGCTGACCGAGGTTGAGGCCGAAGGCACGCCCCTCGAGCGGCGATTGACCCACTTCGGTCATCGCATAGCTCGGTGGGTCGCCGCTCTCGCTGTTGTCCTTGTGGTGGCCGGCGTTGGAATCGAGGGGATCGACCGGATCGACGAAGCCCTGCTGTTTGCCGTCGCGGTTGCGGTCGCTGCGGTACCCGAAGGCCTGCCCGCAGTCTTGACGCTGACACTCGCTCTCGGCACCGAACGTATGGCATCGCGCAAAGCAGTTGTTCGCCGGCTAGCTGCGGTTGAGACCCTTGGCTCGGTGACCGTGATCGCCACAGACAAGACCGGGACGCTTACCGAGAACGCCATGACGGTACGAGCTATGGACTCCCCCGACGAAGATCGGGCACTCCTCGCAATGGTGCTGGCCTCCGACGCCGAGCCCCATGGAGATTCCGGCGATCCGCTCGAAGTTGGTCTCTATGAGCATGCAGCTCGACGCGGCATGGATCCTGCCGAAACTCGCATCCGGTATCCACGCGAATCGGTGCTGCCGTTCGACTCGGAATGGAAGTACATGCGGGTGACCGTTCGGGAAGACGACGGGCTCGTGTCCTATCTCAAAGGCGCTCCCGAGGTGTTGATGGAGCGCGCCGGCCTTGCGACAGAGGAGCGGTCGGCCTGGACAGCGAAGATCGACGCCGCAGCCGCAGATGGCTATCGAGTGCTTGGACTGGCGTGGACACGCGGCGACCCGGAATCCAGCGTCGAGTGGCTCGGCACCGTCTCGCTCTGGGATCCTCCCAGGCCCGAAGTTGCAGGCGCCATCGAAGCCACCCAGAACGCCGGCGTCCGCGTCCTCATGATCACGGGCGATCACCCCGCCACCGCAGTGGCGATCGCCAACGCGGTCGGTATCGCATCCAACGCAGGTGCGACGGGGGCGCAGCTCGATTGCATGGACACCGACGAACTGGAACGGACCGTAGCCAACGTCGGGGTCTTCGCCCGGGTCGGTCCCGAACACAAGCTCGCGATCGTCGAAGCCCTCGAGGCCCAAGGCGAAATCGTGGCCATGACGGGAGACGGCGTCAATGACGCCCCGGCCCTGAAACGAGCCGACATCGGCGTCGCCATGGGGCAGCGAGGGAGCGACGTGAGTCGAGAGGTGGCTGATCTCGTACTCCTCGACGACAACTTCGCAACCATCACAGCTGCGATCGAAGAAGGCCGCAGCATCTACGCCAACATCCTCAAATTCATCCGTTTCCTGTTCTCCACCAACGTCGCACTCGTGCTCCTCATCGCGATCGGCGTCATGGGAGCCGCCGCACTCGGCCTGCAGGACGACGCAGGCAACCTGCTCGTTCCACTCCTTGCGGTCCAACTGCTCTGGATCAACATCATCGCCGACGGACCACCCGCCCTGGCACTCGCAATGGATCGCAATCCCGGGATGATGGCGCAGCGCCCCCGACCACCCTCAGCCCCGCTCCTCTCCCGAACCGGTGTTCGCTTCATCCTCACCACCGGAATACTCAAAGCCGTGATGGGCCTCATAGTGTTCTTCACACTTCCAGCGCTCGCTTTCGCCGGAAGCACCACACAGACGGCAGTCTTCCTGTACGAATCCCTTGCCCAGCTTGCGTTCGTCTACCCGGCACGCCGGCTGACCAACAGATCCCTTCCAAACAACACGCTCAACATCATCATCGTCGCCAGCGTCGCTCTCCAAGTCCTCACCGTCACCGTCCCGGGACTGCGCACAATGCTTGGCCTCGTCCCCCTCGAACGATCGGTCCTCGCCCTCGTTGCCGGAGCTCTCATCGTCACTGTCGTCGGAGCCGAGGTCTGGTCACGCCGAATGCTCCGCAAGGGAGACCGCTCATGAGAAGCCCACACGCCCAGCGGTTGTCGCGCGGACCACCGGGAAACGCTGGAATCCTGGGCCCTTCGGCAAGCCAAGACCAGAGAGGATCCACATGACGTATCACACAGGAAGCACAATCCTCGTCGGCGTTGATGGATCGCCCGATGCCTGCATCGCTGCAGCATGGGCAGTCGATGTTGGACGCCGCATGAATGCAAAGGTCAAGGCCATAGCTGCGTGGTCAGATTTGCCTCCGCCGTACGACGATGCCTTGTACGACCACACCGCGGAGATCGACGCCCACATTGCAAACGTCGCGGCCCAATCCCTTCACAGGGATGGACTCGAAGACATCGAAGTCACCGCCGCTCAGGGGCCGATCGCGAAGACACTGCTCGAAGCAGCCGACGCGTCGAACACATCGATGCTCGTAGTAGGCACGCGAGGACTTGGCCCGCTATCCGGACTGCTCCTTGGCTCCATCAGCCGACGGCTCCTATTCACCACCCACGTACCCCTCATTGTCGTCCCGCACCGGTCCACTCTCGAACCCGAGAGGCTGACCCGCGTACTCGTCGGTGTGGACTGCTCCGGAGTTGCCCGACGGGTCCTGTCCTGGGCAGCCAGCTTCTGCGCGGCTGTCGGAGTGCCGGCAACAATCGCGCGGTGCGCCGACCCCGGCTGCGAACGGCCGCCCGGGTACGTAGAACGCTTCGACGATCGCACGACGTCCGACATCGACCGGGCGCTGAAACCACTCCGCGATCTCGAGGTGGAATACACCGTCGCCATTGCCCACTGCGACCCGCGCGTCGCGCTCCCCGAGACCGCAACGCGCGATGAGGCCGGTCTGATCGTGATCGGAACCAGCGGAGCAGGCCGATTCCGCGGACTCGGTGGCACCGCCTCCTACCTCGCACGCCACTCACCAGTACCAATCGCCGTCATCCCTTGATTCACCAAAGGAGCCCCAATGAGTACACCGAAAGAGGTGAAGGTAATCCAGACGCCCCTGCCCGGCATCGGGCTACGGCTCGAATTCGTCACCGCCGACGGGCAGCGAGTTGGCGTCGTCCAGCGCCAGCAGGGAGACCTCGAGCTGTTCATCAGCCACGCCGACGACCCAGACTTGGCCGCTACATCATTGAATCTCACGGAGAACGAAGTCGCCACGCTCACTGGGCTTCTCGGTGGATCGGCGTTCTCTCACGAACTGTCACACCTCCAGGAGGCGGCCGGCAGCATCGCCGTCGACTGGCTTCCGATCAAAGCGCGGACCCGGTACGTGGAGCGTCGGCTCGGCGACACACACCTCCGAGCTCACACGGGTGTTTCGGTGGTAGCTGTGATCCGCAAAGGCGCCGCGGTCCCTTCACCTCCTCCCGAGTTCACATTCGCCGCCGGTGATGTCATCGTTGCGGTCGGGACGGCTGAAGGTCTGGCTGAAGCCGCGCTGATCCTTCAGTCCGAGCCGTAGATGAGGGGCGCCCTCCTGCTCGAACTCGGGGCGGTGATGCTCTCTTTGACCGTCCTGGCCAGAGTGGCGGCGCGCTACTCATTCTCGCCAATCCCGCTCTACCTGGGCCTGGGTCTCCTCCTCAGCGAACACGGCGTCGTCTCGCTCGACGTGAGCCGGGAGTTCATCCACGCCGGCGCCGAGATCGGCGCCATCCTGCTGTTGTTCCTCCTCGGAGTTGAATACTCCATCGGCGAGCTGGCAGCCGGAGTCAAGCGGGCCCCAGTATCTGGAACGGTCGATTTCGGACTGAACTTCTTCCCGGGATTCATCGCGGGGTGGGCGCTCGGCTGGCCCCTCACCGCTGCTTTCCTGTTGGGTGGCGTCACATACATCTCGTCGTCGGGGATCGCCGCGAAGCTGATACGGGACCTTGGGTGGCTCGGCAATCGCGAGACCCCTGCGGTGCTCTCGATCCTGGTCATCGAGGACTTGGTCATGGCGCTCTACCTCGGCGTCGCCGCCGCTCTCGTGCTCGGTGCCAGCGCCGGAGGGATTGCGTGGTCGATTCTCGGAGCCGTCGCAGTCGTTGGTGCAGTCTTGATTGTGGCCAGCCGCTTCGGTGGTCACATCAGTCGCATGGTGTTCGGCCAATCGGATGAAACGGTGCTCCTCGGCTTGCTGGGAATGGTCCTGCTCGTAGCCGGAATCGCCGAACAGGTAGGCGTATCCGCAGCCGTTGGAGCATTCCTCGTCGGATTGGCCATCTCGGGCGAGGCAGCCCGACGCGCCGACCGACTGCTCGGACCACTCCGAGATCTGTTCGGAGCAATCTTCTTCGTGTTCTTCGGGCTCCAGGTCGACCCGTCGACGATTCCACCGGTTCTGGTACCGGCACTTGTGCTCGTAGTGGCAGCCGCAGTCGGGAAGCTGATCACCGGATGGGTTGCAGGCCGGCGCATCGGAGCAAGCAAAGGGAGCCGCCTGCGAGCCGGATCGCTGCTGATTGCGCGGGGAGAGTTTTCAATCATCATCGCCGAACTCGGAGTCGAGGCGGGCCTGGAGCCACAACTGGCACCACTCGCAACGGCCGTGGTCTTCAGCCTCGCCGTTCTGGGACCTGTGGCGGTGCACATCGCCGGCGCATCCCGCCGTCACACCCCAAGTAGCCCGAGCAGATCACCGTAACGTCGCCGTGCCACACCGCTTCAGAAGGTCAGGGCGACATGGCACTCGATCCCCTGCCCCACTGACTGCCAGCCATGAACGAGACGGCCTGAACGACCTCGAGTCCCGCGGAAGCGTCGCGGATCCCCGACTCAACCGAGAAGACAACCCAGGAATCATGCGGGTCAGGCTGCGGGTGCGTCGCGCATTCAGGCCTATCGTGTTGAACACCCTGCCGTAGGGGGCTGTCGCGTGGATGGTCTCCAGAGTGGGGGTTTCTGCGTGTAGGGGTGGGGGCGTGTCGATCCTAGTTCCGGGGTTAGGTTGCTGCGAGTCGCTGCCGGTGGATTCTGAGCAGGTTATGGACGGTGCAGACGAGTCGCCACTCACTTGAGGTGGCGCGAAGTCCTCGCCTTGAGAATCTTCGGAACCCCAGGTTGCCGCCGAGTGGCTCGAGGCCAAGGACCTCAGCTAGGGCAAGGCAGCTGGATACGCGCCAGGTTTGCCTCTGGTGCCTCACCGGCGTTGTGTCCGAACGCGCCGCTGGGGTGAGGTGGCGTTGCTGCGACCGAGGTAGCGGTCCTCCGCCTCGGTCGTGCAGCTATCGGGCGCCGAGGAGCTCGTCGACCGGAGCGAAATCGTCGCTGAGTACCTGGGCGCCGTCTGCCCAAGTTTCCACCTCGGAACCGGCGATCGCGATGCCCGTCGCTGCCCTGACCTGGAGTGCAGCAACCAGGGCTTCCATGTCGAGCGCCGCCTGGGAAGCAGCAAAGACAAAGTTGCCGCCCGATGCCCCTTCTAGAAAGTCCGGAGGCGCGACCACGGCGACGTGGGTGAATACCTCCTGCAACGTTGCGGCCTCGGCTTGAGCAAACGCGTTGGGCGGCCGATCGATGACGTTCATAACGTAGATTCCATCTGCGCGCAGCCGCGCCTCGACCTCCTCGAGAAACTCGCGGGTGGTGAGATGCCACGGAACTGAGATCCCTCCGAAGGCGTCACCGACGATCACGTCGAATCCACTTTCGGGGAAGGTGCCGAGTGTGAGCCGGGCGTCTCCGATTCTGATCTCTTCGAAGCCGTCCGGATCCAGTCCCAGCCGATCCACTGCGATGTCCACCAGGCCGTCATCGAGCTCCAGGACCGTGCTCCTGCTCCCAGGACGCACCGCCGCCAACCAGCGTGGCAATGTGAAGCCGCCCCCTCCGATGAAGAGGGCATCGACGGGGCTCGGGTCGGTCTGGGTGTTCACCACGTCGGCGATGATGCGCGTATATCGGAACTCGAGATGCGTGGGGTCATCCAGATCCACGTACGAGTGGCGCAGGGTGTCCAGCCACAACACGCGACCCGAGTCCCGCTGCTGGTCGACCTCTATCCGGGCACAGTAGTAGGTGGTTTCGGTGTCACAGGGTCCCTCCACCATGGCCAAGGCTGCCCCGGCGAACAGCGTTCCGATGCCGGCCAGAGCAGCGGCGGTGATGACGCGGCGGCCGAATCTCAGCATCAGGGCCAGTCCCCACACGACGAGGGCGGTACCCACGCCGAAGACGATTGGCCGGGTGGGAAACGCCGCCAGCAGCACGAACCCGGTCATGAACGTACCGAAGATGGCGCCGGCCGTCCCCACCGCCGAGAAGCGGCCGACCACGGTACCGGTGCGAGCCAGGTCGGCCAGCTGAAGCTTCACAACCACCGGCGGCACAGCGCTGAGCACCACCGCCGGTAGGAAGAACGCCAGGGCGGTGAGGACCACGATCTCTAAGGGCTCGCCACCGCTCAGCCCGGGACCCAGCAGCTCGACAATCGTCGGAGCTGCTAGGGACAGCAGCCCCCCACCGATGAGCAGCGGCCCCAGCAGCCGGGCCGGAGGATGCCGATCGGCGGCGCTCCCCCCGAACCAGGCACCCAGCGCGATGCCAGCGAGCACCGTTCCGATGATCGCCGTGAAGGTCTCGAGCGTCACTCCGACGTATGGGGCGAGCAGACGCCCGGCCAGGATTTCCAGGACGAGCACGGCGGCCGATGTGAAGAAGACGAGTGCTCGGGCTGTGAACGAGGACATGCTGAGGCAGTATTGCAGTGTCTCCGTCCCACCGATTGGCGTCCGGCGCCGGTCTGAGGATGCCATGCTTGCCGTCTGATGACCTGCGGCAGCGCATACAGCCGTGCGTCGTCGTTCTCTCCCGGCTTCCGCATTCTCCCGACTCAGGCGGCGAAGGAAGTAGGCGCCGCAGCACCTTCCGCAGCCGCTTCTGGCTCCCCGCCGTCGCAGACTCCGTCGGCCAACCCATGCGGTTCCATGACATCCGCCGCAGCCACGTTGCCCTCCTCATCGCCGAATGCGCCCACCCCGCCGTCATCGCCTCCCGCATCGGACACACCAGCGTCAAGACCGTCCTCGATGTCTACGGGCACCTCTACGAAGGCCTCGGTCGCAACGCCGCAGACACCCTCGAACCTCCCTGGGAGCCTTCTGATGTGGACGCATCGTGGTCGCGGCGAAACCGACACCGTGATCAAGGAAGGAGACTGACCTAAGAAATCTCAGCCACCACAAGGCATCCCGACCGGTGGGCGTTGACGGGCTCGAACCGCCGACCTCTGCCTTGTAAGGGCGGTCCAGGGGGTATATGTGACCTGCGGAAACGGCCCGAAACATACTCTGACCGGGAAGGATGTGACTCATCGACGTTCAACGATTCTCGACGTTGCTCAGAAGAACGCGTCCTATGCGCGTCCTGAGGTTGGCAGTCCTTAGGGAGTCGGATGGCGTCACCGAGCGAGCAGCAACAACCGTGTCTTGTCGCGATGTCGGTGGAGCAAGTCAATCCATGATCCCACAAAGCCCCCAGTCAGGCTGGTTCCCAACAACCCAGTGACCCGGATACGCCCGCTAATCCCATCCCAGCGAACGAGCCCACGCTTCCTGAACTGCGCTGAGCGCGTGGTCGGGGTCAGGAGGTTGCCCCATCTGATGGGCAAGATCTACGATCCACGCTCGACGGGTCCGTTCGGGAAGGCGGTCGATGTCACGGGAGTTGACACCGAACCCCCGGAGGCAGGCGACGATCGCATCAGCCTCGCCATCCAGGGCACCGATAGACGCGAACCCCGCGAGATCCACCAGATCGCGCGGTGCCGCCCGATCAGCCCAAGCGAGG
This sequence comes from uncultured actinomycete, assembly GCA_942491345.1. Taxonomy (GTDB): domain Bacteria; phylum Actinomycetota; class Acidimicrobiia; order Spongiisociales; family UBA5794; genus JAHEEL01. The sequence continues at coordinate 7,502 of CALOAN010000048.1, read as the reverse complement.
TGCTTCATAGCCACGAACGACGAACGCACAGGTACCGTCAGCTCGGCTTCCTGCTGGAGGTCGGTGTAGCGGAGATCAATATTCCGACGCTCCAATTCGATGCACCGGTGGTGCTCAGCGCCGTAGGCAACGACCTGGAGACGCACCTGGGTCCCATCTCGCGCGATGACGTTCCCCATAGCCGGGGAGTCTCTCTCGATCCGGACACCCGGATACTCACGCCGAACATGACGCGGCAACTCGTCCGCCAGAGCTGAGAACACCTCTTGTGTCGGCTCAGCCCACAGGTCAATGTCTTCAGATACCCGCCGATCACCGAGGTGGGTGCGAGCCAGCGCAGTACCGCCGAAGAAGATCGCTCGCCCGGCCACAGTCGTGTGAGCGACGCCAGCGAGCAGGTGAGAGATCAGGTGGTCCTTCCTGATCTGCTCGGGGGCAACACCGAATCTCGCTGCCCACAGGCGTAGCTCCTGCTGTTCGAGCACTCTCTACTCCTCGATCGGGAATCGTCCGACGGCAACCGGTTTCGAAGGACGCAGCCCGTATGACTTGACGGGTCCGCGTACCCGCACGTGGGGTACGTCAGGCACGTTCGCGGAGGCAACCCAGCTGGCACGCACATAGGCGGCGCGCTCGCCTTGCTCAAGGGCTAGGTCTCGGGTCAGCGACCAGTCTGCTCGGCCGGCGAGTGTCGCTATCGCCTCGGAGATCATCTCTCTTGAGACATCCCACGTATCCGCCCACCGGGCCAGATCCAGGATTGTTTGCTCCACTGTTGTCTGATATCCGGCAGCGAGATCGGTATCGACATGCTCAAGATCAAGACGAACCACATCTCGCGTGTGGAAACCGATCCGGCCCCAACGCGTAACGAGGGGCGGTCGCTGCATAGGAATGGCAACGGAGCCCAATGCCACAGCCCGGGGCAAGGCACCGTGCAGGCGTGCAGCGGACGGACCCATCAAGGCAACCAGATCGACGCCATAGTCAGCCACAGCCACTCCGAGAGTGAGAGCTTCGATGGTGGGCCGCCATCTCGAGTCGCCCACCGATTCGGCTGGGACCAGGGCGTAGTAGCCCCGAGCGAACCGCTGGACTGCTCCCTGGTCCTCGAGACGCGCTAGCTCCGAGCTGGGATTGACGTACAGCTCTCTCAGATCGCGGGGCCTCACCACTCGAACTGAACGGGAAACCAGCACGCTGGGAATCTGTGGTGTCGGCATCCTGATGCACCTTCGTGTCGCTAGTACTACGATATTAGCCTGAGAAGCTAACACCATCGTAACAATGACAAGTACCGTCTTGGTTCACTGCAAAGAACCCAAGGCAACAGATCAACCTCCCCCCATCGAACCGCAAAGTGCTATCCAGCTCTCTGCCGTGTGGAGGTCTCCGGAGGTCTTCTCGGGTCCCAGGCAAAGCGGGCCTGGGACAACCAAGTCCGTGTTCAGCAAGGCTTCTCGGCTCTCAGCCCCTCGCGTCAGCTCTCGATGGTTCCCAACGTCATGTGGACGCGGTGTGGGCGCGAGCCCGAATCTGTCCGACCGGCACGACGAGGGGCTTCCCGTGATCAACACCGTGAAGGGCTGACTGACCGGCGCACAGGCGCTTCGTCCTGCTCGGGTGGCTCGGCTTTCCGTCGGTGGGCTAGAAGACCGTCGTCGTGGGGGCGGTGGGACCATCGTTGGGCGCTTCCACCGGCTCCTGCGTTCCGCCTTCCGGCTCGGTGGGTTCGTGTGTCGCGAGTGAGGTAGTCGTCGTGGACGGTTCGAGTGCTGAGTCGTCGACGTCGTAGGTCGCACGCCATTCGGACTCGGAGACGAAGTCGAGGCTCTCGGCGATCTTGCGGATCTCCTCTTCAGGGAACGTGCCTCCTACGGTCACTGTGGCGCCAGGCGCTTCTTCCCACACGAGTGCACTCCCGCCATCTCCAACCTTGAGATAGCCGTCATGCCCGCGTACGGTCGTCTCGGTAATCGATCCGGCTCCAGCGAGTGCGTGCCCAACGGTCTTCGCCGCGACGACCACGCTGGCATGGAAGGGCTCGGGGTGCTCGAGGCTCGGTTGTCCGAACATGCCCAGATAGGGCTGAGGGTCAGTCGATGCAAGGGCAGGCGGAGCCAACACGGTGAACCCTGCTGGGAGCGGCCCGAGTTGGAGTTGTTCGGCTGAGAGCGGACTTCCTTCTCCGAGTTCGACGGCCTCGGCAACTGCAAGAGCAAGATCCGCATCGCTGTTGGTGGCGCTAACCCAGACCGTCACGTCGTTGTCTACCCACCAGACGGTCGCTGCATAGGTCGTACCAGTCAGTCCACTATCTACCAATAGGGTCGCTTCCTGTCCGTTCACGGTCACCGGTTCGCCGCGCTCGTAGCCGCTGGTATCTGAACTGTCGTGAACGACGATCCACACGGAGTCACGGAAACCGTTCTCCGTCGTACGAGCGACCGAGGCGTTCACGGTCGCGGGGGCGGACGGGTCAGGAACGATGAAGCCGCCCTCTACCGTCTCGATCCCCTTCGGCACAAAGGATGTGACGGGGAACGGATCGATTGAGTCCCCGCCCAGCACATCTGTACCGCTCATGCCATCAGATGAGAGAAACAGCACGGAACCACCGACAATCAGCAACACCGCGAGCATCGCTGCCGCGGCGATCGCCGGTCCTGGAAAGCGGGACGTTCGCTTCTGCGCGATCGCTTCTGCAGCGACGATGGGGGCATCGGTGAGCCGGTCGGCTGCGGCACGCAAGCTCGTTCGAATCCGGTCTTCGAGCAACTGGCTCATGATGTCCCTCCGAGTTCCTTGCCGAGCCGGCTCAACGCACGTGAGAGACGACTCTTGACGGTTCCTTCCGGGATACCGAGAGCGGCAGCGACCTCGGCTGTGGACCAGTCGAGGTAGTAACGGGCAACGACGACCGACCGCAGACGATACGAGAGGCGACCGACCGCGTCGATCACGTCAGTGTCAGGGAGCGGAACATCGACGCGTCGGGTATCGAAATCGACATCGGCGAGGATTTCGTAGCGGCGCTTGCGGAACACGCCACGCGCCCAGTTGAGACCGACCCGGTAGACCCAGCCCTCCGGCCGGTCATAGTCCCGGATCTTCTCCCACTGTGCCAACGCCCGAGTCATCGCCTCGTCCACCGCTTCGTCCGCGAGGCTGCGACTCCCCACAGCCAGAGCCAATGCACGGTGAAGCGGTGGACGCCACAAGTCGTAGAACGCAGCGAAATCGCTATCGGCTGTCACGAAGATCCTCTCTCCGCTGACCATCCAGATCCCCTTTCTGGCATCCCAACCGATACACGCGTCAGGCCCCAGTTTGGTTCCATTTGGAGGGGCCCCGATCGCATCGCGTCTCAGACGTACAAATCCGGGGTGGTTTCGAGGGATCGTTGCATCACCTTTGACGAGACTTGTCTCTGTGGAGGTGCAGGATGGAACGGTTGTCTGATGTTGAGCGTGAGGAGTTGTGGGATCGGTGGGAGGCTGGTGAGTCGCAGCGGTCGATAAGTCGCCGACTGGGGCGGTCTCCGTCAACGATCCGAACCCAGTTGGTGTCGTCTCGATGGCGGCGTCCTGTCCCGGTTGGTGAGTGGTGCAGCCTCAGGTTGTCGTTGGCTGATCGGGAGGAGATCTCGAGGGGGTTGGCTCGTGACGAGTCGTTGCGTTCGATTGCTTCTCGGTTGGGGAGGTCTCCTTCCACGGTCTCTCGTGAGGTCAAGATCAACGGGGGCCACCAGAAGTATCGGGCCACCGTGGCGCATCGGGCATCGAGGCGCCGGGCGAAGCGCCCGAAACCGATGAAGCTTGCTGAGTGTCGGCGTCTGCGGGACGCGGTTGATGAGAAGCTCGTGTTGTGGTGGTCGCCTGGCCAGATCTCACGCTGGCTGGTGAGGGCATATCCTGATGATGAGGAGATGCGGGTGTCACACGAAACGATCTACCAATCCTTGTTTGTCCAGGGCAGAGGCGCTCTGCGTAAGGAGTTGTGGCGCTCTCTACGCACCGGACGTGCGGTGCGCCGGCCTCAGGGCAGGCCGAAGTCGACGAAGGGCAAAATCCGGGACATGGTCATGATCAGCGAACGGCCCGCTGAGATCGAGGACCGTGCCGTTCCCGGCCACTGGGAAGGCGACCTCATCATCGGGACAGGGAAATCAGCCATCGGAACCCTGGTCGAACGCCAGACCCGGTATGTGATGCTGTTCCGGGTCCCGAAAGGCAACAAAGCCGAAGACGTCAGGGTCGCGTTGACCGCCACGATCAAACGCCTCCCGGAGCATCTCTGGCAATCGTTGACGTGGGACCAGGGCACCGAGATGGCCCAACACGCCCAGTTCACGGTCGATACCGGTGTCCAGGTCTACTTCTGTGACCCGAAATCGCCGTGGCAGAGAGGATCGAACGAGAACACCAACGGGCTGCTACGCCAGTACTTCCCGAAAGGCACCGACCTCTCACAGCACACCCAAGACGTTCTCGACCAGGCCGCCTACTCGCTCAACACACGTCCTCGACAAACCCTCGGCGACATGACACCATCAGACAAACTCGCCGAAGTGTTGCAATGACCCCCTGAACTCGCAGGCGCTATGTACGGCGGCCGGCCACGCCGTGGCAGTACTTGTACTTGAGACCTGATCCGCAGGGGCAGCGCTCGTTGCGCCCGATCTTTGAGCGAGGCGTCGAATCACGTGACGTAAGCTTCGAAATAGATTCAGCCCGTTGCTCTCGGGCCTCGACTTCAGCCTCCCGACGTCGTAATCGCTCACTCCACTCGCACATCCGTGCTTCATCCGTATCCACGTCACGCTCTCTGGCTACGATCTTGGCCTCTCGGATCGCAAGCTGTTCTGTGGCACGTCGAGCGAACACAGGCGCCTCATCGCCGGTGATGTCACTGAACACGCTGAGGAGCTCTCGATCGATGAGGATGGTGACGGCTCGACCCATCGAGATCCCTGCAGAATCGCAGTACCGTTTCCACGTCGACCACTTCGCTGCGATTGCTGGCACCCGCAGCGTCCGGTAGGCCTCGTCGTCGCCGAGGCTGGCGAGCAGCTTCCGGTCGATCCTCGCCAACGTTCCCCGATCCATGTCCATCAGAACCGGCTCCGATGTGCACATGTGTACATCAGGCAACTTGTTGCATGTGCGTGTGTGATTTGACAGGGTTCGTGCGCGAACGCGGTGACAGCGTGGATGCGGCGTTCGCGAGGCCTGTCTCGGTAGCGGAGGCGGTTCGTCATCGCGTTCCTCCGCGGGATCTGGACCATGTGACGGATTGTGAAGAAGGACCCTTGCCACAAGGTTGACCGAGCACCGATACCCGTGCTCTCCACGGAGACTTCGGATTCTTCGTTGCCGACGAGCACTCCATCGTCACGGATACTGGTTGCGTGCTGCATTGCGACGGAATAGACACGACAACCCTGTCAGCAGAGTGTCAACAGCCCTCTCAACCGAATCCCATCAGAGTCGCCGGAACCCCGACACCCGTTGCGCTGCAACGCTTCTCGCGGCATCGTCGAACATTTGAAGGAAATCTCTTCGACCCCACGTTCCTGGGCCGTCCCGACCCGCTGCCAAGGATCCGCCAACTCTGCGCCAAGGGTCCGATGCAACGATCACACCCGCGAACCCGGCGACGTCGAGAGGAAAGGCCTCTCATCAATACTCCAACCGCCAACCGACCGACGGGGACGAGATCCAACGGCAATTCCCTCGCCGGCCGACCGCGCCGAACCCTCTCGCCAGAGTGTCAACAACCCTCTCACGAGAATGCCAGGGACCCTGTCAGAAACCCTCCAACTGCCGGTCAGAGACAACTTCAGCGAACGCGAGCACCACCTCCCCGCCGGCCACAACCGGAAGAAGAGAACATCAGAATGACACTCTGCTGAGAGGGTTGCTGACACTCTGCTGACAGGGTCGACCCGCATCATCCGACCATGAACAACGACATCGGCCGTCTCCTCACCGCAAACGAACTCGCCGACTTCCTCGACGTCCCAATCAGAACCCTCTACGCATGGCGGTACCGAGGAGAAGGACCTGTCGGCTTCCGGGCCGGCAAGCATCTCCGCTACCGACGCTGCGACATCCAACGCTGGATCGAACAGCAAATCGACACCGGAGCGTCGGCGTTTCGTGTCACTGGCTCCACATAGCGTCGACAACCAGGAGCGAGAACAAAGGAGGGAGAATCCGATGGCCCGCACAACCATCGACCGACGAGACAACGGACGCTACCGCGCCCGCTACCAAGCCCCCGACCGAAGATGGCGCTCAAAGACATTCGACCGGCGGATCGACGCCCAACGGTGGCTCAACAACGAACTCGCCAAACTCGACCGCGGGGAATGGGTCGACCCGCGAGCAGGACAGGCGTTGTTCGGGCCGGTGGCGGAGCAGTGGATGGCCGGCCGCGCGGCGCTGCGAGCATCCACCCGGGCACGCGACCGGTCCTACCTCGACTCGCTGATCCTCCCCCACCTCGGCGACAAACCCATCGGCAGCGTCCAACCCTCCGATCTCGAAGCCTGGGTCGCCGACCTCGCGGCGGCCGGAAAGGCGCCCGCAACGATCCAGAAGGCATACCAGATCGCGTCCGGCGTGTTCCGCCTCGCCGTGAGGGATCGCCTCATCGCCCTCTCCCCCGCCCGAGACGTCCAACTCCCGAGGATCGAGCACACCGAGCCGGACGCCCTCACCGTCGACGAAGTCATGGCACTCGCCGACGCAATCGACCTCCGCTACCGGGCCCTCGTCCTCGTCGGCGCCTTCGGCGGCCTCCGAATCGGAGAACTCGCCGGACTCCAACTCGCAGACGTCGACCCACTCCGCAGCCAGATCCGCGTCCGCAGAACAGCATCCGACGTTCAAGGCCGAGTGATCATCGGACCACCCAAGACCACCAAGAGCATCCGAACCGTCGTCCTACCCCGAACCATCACCAACCAGATCGTCGACCACATCACCCAACTCAAAGAGACGACTCCAGAGGCATGGCTCTTCCCCGCACCACAAGGCGGACCCATCCGCCGAACCGCGTGGATGCGCCGCGTCTGGAAACCCGCACTCCAAGCCGCCGGCCTCGACCAGGACCTCGGCACCCACACACTCCGACGCTCCCAAGTCGCACTGCTGATCGCCCAAGGCGAACACCCCAAGGTCATCGCCGACCGCCTCGGACACACATCGGTAAGAACCGTCCTCGACGTCTACGGCCACCTCTACGAAGGCACAGACAAAGCCGCAGCCGAACGACTCAACGCACAGATCGAATCTCGATCCCGGCGGACGAGAGACGTAGGTCCCGCGCAGGGGCTCGGACGCTGAGTCGAGTATCGATTACCTATGGTTGACAGATGTACTCGATTCGCGGGTTCCCCGAGTTCCGTCTGTGACCGATAGCGAAATAGAACGCGTCCTATGCGCGTCCTGGAGGTGGCCCGCCCCTGAATCGGGACTTGCCGGGATCATCGCAAT
>CALOAN010000047.1:0-6350 GCA_942491345.1 uncultured actinomycete | reverse complement strand
TTGGGGGCTGGCTGATGTCGCAGATGGACATGGCCGGGGCCATGCTGGTGCGGGAGCTCACCCGCGGACGCTGTGTCACCGTGGCGGTGGACGCATTCAAGTTTCAACAACCGGTCAAGGTGGGGGACGCGGTGTGTTGCCATGGGCGGGTGATTCGGATTGGAACCACGTCCGTGACCCTGAAGCTGGAGGTTTGGGTCAAGCCGCGCACACCAACGGGCGAGCCCCAGAAGCCGAGGTTTCAGGTGACCGAGGCCATCTTCACCTACGTGGCGGTGGATGAAGCCGGGAAAAAACGACCGGTGCCGGACTCGGCGCGTGCGGCCGGGTAACCGAAACGGCGATACTCCTTTCGTCCGATAATCACTCGCTATGGCAAGTCAGCTGGCGAGGGGAGAGGGCCCCGTTCCTGAGCCTGGCTCGCGAGCCTGCCTTTCAAGAGCCTGCCTTTCAAGAGCCTGCAGGTCGGTTTTCCCGGTCCCCAAGAGCGGCATCTCGTCGATGAAGTAGATATGGCGCGGATGGGAATACGCGGGTCCGCGCGTCATGTAGTAGTCAATGAGTTCCTTCTCGCCGAGGTTCGACCCGACGTTGCGCACGACGAAGGCCACCGGAACCTGGCCCTTCACCTCGTGGGGGACAGGAACGACACAGACGTCCCGCACTTCCGGATGAGTGGCGAGGATGTTCTCGACTTCGGCCGGGAAGACGTTCTCGCCTCCCACTTGCATCTGGTCATCGACGCGCCCCCTGAAGGTGAACCAGCCGTCGGGGTCGCACGCCACGATATCCCCGGTATAGACCCAGCCGTCCCGGAAGCGCTCCGCCTGGGCGTCCGGCCGGTTGTAATACCCGAGGGCGTTGCACTCGCTCCGCACGACAAGTTCCCCCGCCTCTCCCTGTGGCAAAATGTTCCCGTCGGAGTCGATGACCTTGCACTCGAAGCCCGGAAGAGCGGGACCGATCGTGCCCAGCTTGTTTCGGCCGCGTGGGTTCAGGGTGATGATGGGCCCAGACTCCGTCAGCCCGTAGCCTTCGATCACATCGACACCCGGCAAGGTCTGGACCAGTTCGTCGAGAAGCGCGCGTGTCATGGGAGCAGACCCCACTGCGATGAACTCGAGGCTGGAGACATCCACGTGCGTTCTTTGCCGCGCGGCATCCAGAATCAGCTTGTACGTGGCCGGTACACCGGTGGTGTACGTGCAGCCGTGCGTCTCGATCGCATCGATCACGCGCTCCGCGTCGAACTCCTTGAGAATGACCACCGAGCCGCCCTGGCTCAGGCACGGGAGGAGTCCCGCGCCAGTGGCGTTCATGTGGAAGAGCGGCGTCGACAACAAGACCCGTGAGTTCTCGTCGATCCGGTTGGACTCCGCCTGGAGCTGAACGTTACGCAGTAGCCCACGGTGCGCGAGAAGAACCCCCTTGGGCCGTCCGGTCGAGCCCGAGGTGTACGCCTGGATGCAGACGTCGCTGCCGGCCGACCCATGATCGCAGCGTTCGGGCGAAGAGGAGGCCAGCCAGTCCTCATAGCTTCGAAGCGGACCCCGGTCGGCATCGACGACGATACCGACCTCGGCAACCCCTTCGGCCAGGCAGGCGAGGACGGATTCGGCCATCCCGGCGCTGCCGAAGACGATGCGACTCCCACAGTCTCGAGCCAGCTCGATGTGCTGAGGCGGCGGGAACTTGAAGTTGACCGGGACCGCTACGGCGCCGGCCCTGACGATACCGAGCAGGACTTCGGGGAAGCGGATGTCGTTCTCGAAGATGACGAGGACGCGCTCGAACCGCTCGACTCCGAGCGAGATCAGCCCATTGGCGACCCGATTGATGCGCTGCTCGAGCTCTGCATACGTCATCGACCGCTTGCCCTGGATGAGGGCGACTCGCTGCGGGTCCAGGGATAGGCCGGTGTCGCACAGCCGCGCGAGGCTGGACGCGTCGTCATCGAACATATTCGTCATCTCCATTTCATTCGCCCAAAACCATAATAATAGGTGCCAGGTCCGCAGTTCCGTAGTTATTACGAATCAACGATCGTCACCAATCAACAGCCTATCCAACTTCTCATACCGTTGCTGAAAATGTTCGTCGTCGAGCCTTTGTTTGACACCTTCACGCTGAATGTAGGTTACCGTGTCCGCGCTTTTGTGGAGTGCCGACGCTAAGTTCTTGGTGCTCTGTGCCCACCGTTCCCGTCCCAAGGTAACGATGAACCTTCGGGAACTGCTGGCACTTATTTGGCACTTATTTATTCGGCCGCCTCAGCCGGTTTCCGGGCTCACCTGGGTGGTGCCGTCGGCCCCGGTCATGAGTCGGACCCGGTCGCCCGGAGCGTACGAGACCTGGTTCTTCTTCTTCTTGGCCAGCGGCACCTGGACGCCGACCTCCTCGCCGTTGTCGAGGCGGACGACGAGCTGCAGACCCGGGCGCTTCTTCGAGGCCTTCTCGGGCAGCCCCACCGGCGGCGCCGCCGACCGCGCCGCCGACCAGCGACCCCGGCCAGTCGCCGTGGCCGGCCGCGGCATAGCCGGCGATCGCCCCGACGGTGGCGCCGGTCTGGGCGCCGCGGCCGGTGGCCCGCTCGGTGATCTGCACCTCGTCGACGCTGACCACCTCGCCGTTTCGGATGGTCTGCAGTTGCCCGCGTCCCCACCGCCCGCAGAGCAACGCGACCGCCGCGTCGGCCGCGACGATCCCCCGCAGAGCCCCACCCCCGGCGACGATCCCCACCCGCCCACGGGCCGCCCGCGCTCACGCATCGTTCTCTCCCGTCGAGAGCTCGGGGAAGCGCTCGGCCAGACCGGCGTCGATGGTCGCCGCGAGCTCCGCGCCGTGGTCGTTCAGCTCGGCCGTCAGTGCGGTCACGACCGCGTCGTCGAGGCGGTTGCCGAGCTCGAGGATCTTGCGCCCCGTCGGCGAACCGTAGAACTCGACGGCGTCGGCGAGCTCGGCGGCGGTGAAGAGATCCGCGTAGACCCCGGCCACCTCCTCCTGCCAAACCTCGCGGGTCAGCACCTCGGCCAGGGCCGCCCGCATCACCTCCTCGACCGCGGCCTCGTCGTCGCCCGTGAGCTCGCGCCCGAGCTCGAGGACGAGGGCGTCGGCGGAGCCCTCACGGGCCAGGGCCGCGCCCTTGTCGAGCATGGCGTCGTAGCCGCCGGCGGCGGCCTCGAGCTCGGTGACGGCGCGCGCCTGCTCGAGCCGCGCCTCCTGCGAGTCGGCGATGGCAGCTGGCTGCCCGCACCCCGCCGACATCGACACCAACACACCGGCGAGCATGACCCCGCACAGGAATCTCATCCCCGTTTCTCCTTTCGAATCCGAATCCGACATCCGACACGCCCGGCTCATCGGCCTTCGGGGTCGGGGATTTCCCTTCGCTCTTTCCGAAGGTACCATGACGGCCGTCCTCCTTCTCATCCGCCTCGGCAGACCGGAAAACGATCAGGCGGGCAAACTGCGCGTGGCGCCTACGCATCCGTCGCCCGCGAGACGCGGTCGCTACAAGAACACGTGGCAGGCAGTAACGTCCACGGATGTGGTGTAAGAGCGCGTCGTCGTCGAGCCTGCGGGGGCTGTGGGAAAGGGGGCAGGGGCCCCGCAAGTTTAATCTGACACCACCTCATCTAAGGCTTATGAAGCGTGAATACAGGCTTCCCTGCCTTAACAGTCTCCATCACCTTGATGTCCTTGATGGCCAATGGTTCCACCTTGAGCGGGTTTTGGTCAAGAATTACGAGATCGGCAACCTTTCCCGGTTCGAGTGAACCCTTGCTGTCTTCTTCGAAGTACATGTACGCACCATTGATGGTGATCGCCTGCAGTGCCTCATAGGGCGTGATGCGTTCTTGCGGCCCGAGCACGCGACCAGTGCGTGTTATGCGATTCACTGCGGACCAGACGACGAACATCTGGTTGACCGGCGTCACATTATAATCGGTGTGGTTGACCGCGCGGATACCCTTGTCAATTGCCGAGCGCATGGGACTAATGAAGGATCCGCGTTCCTCTCCCAAGTTGGCGCGATGCGCGTCTCCCCAAAAGTACGTGTGGTTGGTGAAAAAGGAGGGAAAGATCCGGTACTTTGCGTACGCATCAAGTTGATCGGGACGCATGACTTGGGAATGAACGATGACTGTGCGGCGATCCTTTGCTTTTGGGTCTTCCTTCATCTGATCGAGGGCATATTCATGACCCGCCAGCATCAGATCGATCGCGGCGTCACCATTGCAGTGAGCGTACACCTGCACATTGTTTTGGTAGCTGAGCAGCATAAGCTCTTTGACCTCCTCCGCGGTCAGTGCTGAAACACCGCGGCAATCCCCATCGCAGTGAGGCACCGGCGTCAGATAAGGCTTGCTGAGGTAAGCAGTCTTGCCTTGCGGTGAGCCGTCTATCGTAATCTTGATTCCTGCCAGTTTGACGCCTTTCTCGTAAACACCCCACTTGGTGCGGTTCTCCGCAATCAGCTTCTCGGCCAGGGGTTGGAAAACCAGACCCACAAAATCCAGGCTCATATCGCCACGCTCTGCCACTGCGCGAGCGACTGCCAGCTGCGATTCCTGCAATGCGCCCTCTTGAACCGTCGTCACCCCGTATCGGGCGTAATGTGCAAGAGATATCGCCAGCTTTTGCGCAGATTCGTCGATTGGCCGATCCTTGATGACAACGTCAAGAAACGGAAAGCGAGCGTTCTCCTGTATCTCGCCGCTGGGCTCACGACTGTTGGGCAGCCGTACGATCACGCCGCCCGAAGGATCGGCTGTATCTGCGTTGATGCCTTTTGCCTTCAGGCCGGCCGAGTTCACGATGAAGATGTGGCCGGATACATGCACCAATATCACCGGCGTGTCGGGAAATGCCTTGTCGAGATCGGCGGCTGTTGGATGACGCTTCTCATCGAGCAGGGCCTCATCGTAGCCTGAGCCTATCAACCACTCTGTTTCATCTGCGCCGAGTTCCTTCTGTTTGTCCTTCATCGCCCAAAGGATGTCGTCGAAGTTTTTGACCATGCCCATAGGAGGAGACGAGAGATCGGCCCAGCTCTGCCCCTCAACATGCAGGAAGATGTGGCTGTGGCCATCGACGAAGCCGGGCAAGAGTGCTTGACCGGCGAGGTTGACCTCGTGTGTGTTCGGCCCCTTCCAGCGACCTGCGTCGGAAATCGCTCCGGCGAACGTGATCTTGCCGTCCTTTACCGCGAGCGCCTCGACATAGCGTGGCGCTTTGCCTTCCATCGTCAGTATGTCGCCGCCAAAATAGATCGTATCCGCAGCCTGCTGTGCGGACCCCGGGGCGGCCACCAAAGCGGCCAGTCCGAACGCAATCGCACGAAGTGTGGTCATCATTGTCGGCATACCCAATTCCTTTCGCATGACCGGGTCACTCCAGCAGCACCCCGTTCGCCGGGGAAACGGTGGCGACGAACTCAATCCGACAATCCCCAAGTGGCCTGCCGCTTGACGCCAAATTTGCCTGTTTCTGCCGCCTAAATCAAGTTTTCGTGCTCCCAAGCCCTGCTGCAATCGTCAGAGCGCCCGAATGTGGGTTGATTGGACCGCAAACCCGGGCGATCCCTGCACGGCGGCCCCGTTCTTCAGCACGGCGGACAAACCTGTCGTGCCGCTTTCGTTCTGCTTGGGTCGGGATCGCGGTCACGCGCATAGCGGCGGCACCCGCAATCGGTGAATAGCGGCAAGGATGGCCCTGACCATTGGGCCGGTCACCGCGACCTCGGCGAGTTGGAAGGTTATGGCGCGGGCGTGGCGCACGACGCGGGCGCCCATCTTGATCAGCTTGTTCCACAAGCTGTCCAGTGCTTGATGTGCAGACCGATTCGGCCGAAAGCCGTACGAGAAGTCATAGAAGTCCTGCTCGTAAACCGCTTCCAGCGCCATCAGTACCGCTCTTTGCAGGACCTTGTCCTCAAAGGTCGGTATCCCGATCGGGCGGGTCTTGCTCCCGTCTCCCTTCGGAATCTGCACTCGTCGCACTGGCGGTGCGAAGATGTTCGCCGGGAGCCGGAAAGGGCAGCTGGTCTTCCGACCGGGCGCGACCGACCAGGGGCTTGCGGGATAACCACCTTGACTGTAGGGGCCGTTCGGGTCACGCCGAGGTGGCCCGCCCACGCTGCAGGAGACGTCGAGCGTCACTGTGGCTCAAAGGCTGCGCGGCCCGCTACCGGGCCCGGAATCCGCGAGCGACCCCCCTCTACCGGCACACCTTCGCACGCCGTCTCTCTGAGCGCGAGCTGATTTTTAGCCATAATTAGCCGTTTTGGCCATTGTGCGGGAGTGCCGGCGACGAGTAACCTCCACTCATCGCAAACCGGATCGAACTGA
>CALOAN010000046.1:0-61357 GCA_942491345.1 uncultured actinomycete | reverse complement strand
GGATCGCGAGAAACGCAAGAAAGGTGAAAATCTCCCACTCGCGATATTGAAAGACTCGACATCTTCAACCCTGAGAATTCAGGACCCGGAGTCGGCCGGGTCCATCCGTTTCAAACAACCGAAAGGAGGCGCGCGTGAAACAATTCAAAATAAAAAACTGGAAGCGCTACCAGATCGACAGGGGGAAGCAATGGGTCAAGCTCGAGACTGCGATCATAACAGACCCGAAGCTGTCACTCTTGACGGCGAGCGACCGCTACGTCTGGGTCGGCGTTCTCTGTCTCGCGAAGATCCACGGGAACTCTCTACCGTTCTCTGACGAGTACGTCTCGAAGGCTCTCGGCATTCAAGAGAACGAGGTTGCTCTGGTTCGCTTCCTGGATCTCGAGATGATCTCAGACGCCGACGAACTCGAACTCGCTCCGATCGACTACGACGACAGTGAAGAGGACGAAGCCGATCCTCTCCCGGCCGGGTTCGCGGCTGACGTTGTCCAACGCTGGAACGCCGGGGTCACGACAGCAAAGGTCCGGTCGAAGCTGACCGGGGGACGGCTCGACGCTCTCCGGGCGCGCTACCGGGAGCACGGGGCGAGCGCTATCCTCGACGCGATCGACAACCGGGTTCGCTCGAAGTTCCTGAACGAGTTCTCGAACGGTCGCGGGGCGTCCTTCGACTGGGTGTTCGGGCCGAACAATTTTCAGAAGGTCCTCGACGGGAACTACAACGAACCCGACGACGCTCTTCCGAAGTGGGTCAAGTCTGTGGACGAACTCGAGATCGACGACCTCATGGAAGCCGACAAGTGCATCCGCTCTCGAGGACTCAACCCGGAGGACATCGGGAAGGCTCAGAAGATCGAGACGCTCTACAACGACATCCGGAGAGTGTTCAGGTTCGCGAACGAGAACGAGCACAAGGCTCCCGAGGGTGTCTCGATCGCGGCGCTCTTCCGCTGGTACGAGTCGAAGAACGAGGGACGACGTCCCGGTGGGAACGGGAAGCGATGACGGCCGAAGTGTTCGACCTCGTCTACGAGTCGCACCGATCGAAGCTCGAGAGCCGAGAGGTCGAGGGCGGTCGTCTGGCGATGGTCCCGACAGATCCTCCGGAGGGTGACGGCTGGCGGATCTGGGCCGTCGAGACGATGGAGGACGGGACCGAGTTCGCGCGGTTCGAGCGGAGGACCCACAAGAGGAGAGCCGATGTCAAAGCCGGATGAGCTACCTCACGACGCCGAGGCCGAGGCCGCCGTCATCGGTGCGATGCTGCTACAAGAGTCCGCGCTGTTCGAGGTCGTGGATCTCGTCGAAGCGAACGACTTCTACGTCGAGTCTCACCGGATCATTTTCGAACAGGCTGTGGGACTCGTCCACGAGGGAATGAAGCTCGACCTCGTCACGCTGTCCTCGAGGCTCAGGGCGAAGGACCTCTCCGATCGAGTCGGAGGGGCTGCATTCCTGTCGAGTCTGACCGATGTCACGGCCGATGTTACGAATGCCCGGTTCTATGCGAAGATCGTCAAGGGTCTGGCGACGAAACGTAAGCTCATCGTTTACGGTCGCCGGGTCTCGATGATCGCCGGGGGTTCGGCGGACAGCGGCGAGGCGCTCGAGGAGGCGATGTCCTCCCTACTGACGATCACCGGGACGAGTCGGATAGGGGAGACCCGGACGATCTCGGACGCGGCCGCCTCCGTGGTCGAGGAGGCCCGGACGATGGTCGAGAATCCGGATCTGATCGGAGTCAAGACCGGAATCCCGCAACTCGACGACGCGGTGTCTCTGAGGCACGGGAAGGTCTGTGTACTCGCCGGAGCTACCTCGAGCGGGAAGACCTCGTTCGCGCTCCAGATCGCGGATCAAGTCGCTCAACGCGGAAAGGTCGTTGGGTTCTTCTCCCTCGAGATGTCGAGCGAGGAGATCGCGGTTCGCGTGCTCGCGTCCGGGACGAACACCGACACACGGGCGATCGAGTCGAAGCCGACAGGCGAGATCGTGCGGCGTCTCGAAGGACACCTCCCGGATCTCGAGGGGCGCTCCCTCTACATCGACGACGCGGTCGATCTCAATCCGTTCTCGATCAGGGCGAAGGCGCGACAACTCCAGATGCGTCACGGCCTCGACCTCATCATCGTGGACTACCTTCAACTCATGACCTACAACGGGCCGCGGTGCTCCAGGGAACAAGAGGTCTCCTCGATGTCTCGCGGGATGAAGCTCGCGGCGAAGTCCCTCGGCGTTCCGATCGTGCTCCTCTCTCAGTTGAGCCGGAAGCATCTCGACGAGAAGCGCGAGCCGGAGCTTCGCGACCTCCGGGAGTCTGGGTCGATCGAGAACGACGCCGACGTTGTGATGATGGTTCACCGGAAGCTGGACAAGCGCGAGACGACTCTGCTCATCCGGAAGCAGCGACAAGGCCCGCTCGGTCGGATCGACTTCGACTTCGACGGCTCGGTCCAGCGGTTCCGGCCGACGGGATATTATCCGACCGATGGTCTTGACTCGGAGGGTGAGTGCGGGTATAATGGCGTCGATGGGAACGCTCAACACTTTGACGAAGGAGATGGCAACGGTCCAGTCTGGTAACATGGCGCGAGGCGGGCGCGCGGGACTTCGGGTCCCAGCCTCCACGGAGCACCGGTCCCGACCCGCTGACCGGTTTTATCAACACACGAACACAGAAAGGAGATCAGCATGGTGAATGAAGTTCGACTGATTGGAAGACTCGGAAAGGACCCGGAGGGATTCGATACGAAGGACGGCCGCGGCGCGAGGATGTCGATCGCGACCTCGAGCTACAGCGGCGGGGAAGAGCGGACTGAGTGGCACCGGGTCGTGGTCTTCGGGAAGGCGGCCGGGTTCGTCCTCGACTATCTCGGGAAGGGTCGGCTCGTCTACGTGGAAGGACGGCTCCAAACCTCGAGCTACGAGAAGGACGGTGTCAAGCGCTACTCGACCGACGTGATCTCGTATCGCGTGACCTCGCTCGAGAAGCCTCCGGAGGGCGCGACGAAGAACGACAGCGGCGCGACGTTCACCGACGACGCGGCCGCGGAAGACGTTCCGTTCTGATCATGGCTCACGACCTCACCAAACCGCGACGGGTTCAGGACGAAGGGTATCTGAACTTCGTCCGCTCGTCGCGGTGCGCGGTCGTCGGGTGTCACGCCTTCGCGATCGACGCTCACCATACGATCACTCGCGGGGCCGGTGGCTCGGACTACTCAGCGATCCCGGTCTGTCGCTCTCATCATTCCGAGTTGCACCATATCGGGCGCGCTCGGTTCGAGAGTGAATACGGGATCAGTCTCGCGGCGGTGAATGCTCGTCT
Organism: uncultured actinomycete; assembly: GCA_942491345.1. Taxonomy (GTDB): domain Bacteria; phylum Actinomycetota; class Acidimicrobiia; order Spongiisociales; family UBA5794; genus JAHEEL01. The sequence continues at coordinate 58,024 of CALOAN010000046.1, read as the reverse complement.
CCTCGGCGAGTACCTCGCGAAGATCCAAGGGGGGTTCGGCGGATGAGGACTGTTTTCGGTGTCGATCCTGGAGCGAACGGCGCTGTCGCGTGGGATGGCGGCGGAGGGTTCGTCGAGGTCTTCAAGTTCGCGAAGTCGTCGAGGCGTGAACTCTTCGAGTGGCTTGTCGAGCGCGTGACTCGTGAGTCGGTTGCATATGTCGAGAGGGTCTCGGCGTCTCCACAGATGGGAGTCGTCTCGGCGTTCACGTTCGGCCGCAACTTCGAGAGGCCGTTGATGGCTCTCGAGGCGGCCGGGGTCGAGCCGATCGAGATCGGGCCGAAGGAATGGCAGAAGGCACTCAGGATCGCGTTCGCGAAAGGCTTGACTTATCGCGAGCGGAAAGCTATCCTCAAGACTGAGGCCGAGAGATTGTTCCCGGACCTACGAGTCACGCTGGCAACGGCTGACGCTTTATTGATTTGCGAATTCGGGAGGAGGCTACAAGATGTCGAATGAATTCTATCGAAGGGGCGACGTCGTGTTCGTCGCCGGTCGGGGCTGGGTCCAGCGAGGGATCAGGCTACTGACGCGAAGCATCGGAGAGGAGAGGACGCGAGCGTCTCACGTCGGGGTCATAACCCGGAGCGGCTACGCCGACGGCGAGGCGATGATCACGAGCGCAGAGCCGAGAGGAATCCGCGAGGTCCCGTTGATGAGCTACGCCGGGACGCGGGTCATCGTCTACCGAAAAGTCGCCGACGATCCTCGGGACAATTCCCGTGAGATCGACAAGGCTCTTCGGATGGCGTTCGTCGATCCGAACTCGGCGGCCGACCGCGCTCTTCTACTCGTCGGCTCATCGTATCCGTGGTGGAGGATTCTAGCTCACGTCCTCGACCTGATCCTGTTCGACGTCTACCTGTTCCGGCGTGTCCTCAGATCGAGCAAGCAAATGGAGTGCTCGTTCCTGGTTGCGTGGGCGTACGGCCGCGGGTTGACAGACCGTCCGGCGTGGGCCGTGACTCCGGACGACATCGAAGACTGGATGAGAGATCACCCAGGAGTGTGGGAAGTGGTGAGGCCGTTCGGTCTCCTCGATTATGATCAACAAACCGATGAAAGGGGGAACGAGTGATCAGCAGCGAGTATTTGAGGTTGGACGAAAAAATTGAGATCTTGTGGAAGACGGTGCTCGGGGTCGGCGCGTGGCTGACTCTCGTCGCGGTCGCGATCGCTTGCGTCTTCGCGCTGGCGACACCGGCCTACGGTCAGGCGATCGGAGACGTCTCGGGCGAGCCGTCGATCCATCTCCGCTCGTACTCGGTGACGTGCTTCACCGATCCACACTTCTTCGACAACTGGCAGACGACGACCTCTCTCAGTTGGGATGTCTCCGAGTTCCCGAAGGCGTGGGTCAACGATCACGACTTCGAGATCTGGAGCGACGGCTATCGGCGGGCGACTGTACCGCTCGGGGCTGAGAGGTTCGAGGGGTTGGACGAGATCCAGGTACACTCCAGGAAAACATCGAGAGCGCCGTGGTCGTTCAAAGTAGTCAAAAGGACCACAACAGAGAAGGTCATGTTCCCGGAGATCGAGGCCGCGGCCGTGGCGTCGTGTTCGTTCAGACCTCCCGAAGATGGGAGCGCGTGGGTCTGGGAGGAGACGGCGTTCGTCCTCCGGCCTGTCGTGACGACCGGACCGCCACACGATCCAGACAAGCGCTGGGAGGTGACTCGTGAGTAGCTCGGGGTCTAGCGGGATGGGTTGCCTCACCGTTGTCGGGATCATCTTCGTCGTGCTCAAGCTCGTCGGCGTCATCGCGTGGTCGTGGTGGCTCGTGCTACTTCCGTTCATCATCGAGATCGGGATCGCCTCGTTCATCTTCGGGCTGGTTCTGATCGCGTTCGTGATTCGGTTCTTCGCCGACAAGAAAGCGGAAGATCGACGCCGGATCATGAGGTGCGGCCGATGACTTACGTTCTGACTCTCGTCGCTCTCGCGGTCGCGTGCTTCATTCAGAACGCGGCCTTCACAAAAGTCTCGCGCTCGAGGAACGGGGCGGACTTCGCGTATCATCGGCGCTGCGCGTGGGCGTCCAATGGGATCTACCTCGTGACGAATCTCCTCGTGTTGAAGCATTTCTTCGCGGCGCTCACGGCCGGGACGCTGGCGGGGTTCGTCGGGTTGGCTCCGATGGTCCTGATCTACGTCGTCTTCACGGCAGAGGGTTCGGTCTGGATGATGAAGCGGTGCGTCGCAACCGAGAAGGGGAAGCGGCGTGTCGGCGCTCGGGGTGACAAATGAGCGGGCGCGTCCACATCAACGTCGGCGTCTACTCTCCCGACCTCGGCTACATCCCGGAGGCGATGACGGCTGGCGCGGCCGGGTTCGACCTCCGCGCTCGGATCGCTGGGTCGATCACGATCTACCCCGGAGAAGCCTACACGATCCCGGTTGGGATCAGGCTCGCGATCCCGAGGGGCTACGTCGGCCTCGTGTGTCCGCGGTCCGGGCTGTCGGCTGTCGGGATCAGAGCCGGGAACTCGCCGGGGGTGATCGACTCCGACTATCGAGGCGAGGTGATGGCGATCCTCACGAATACCTCGACTCAGGAGTTCGTGATAGCTCCAGGATCGCGGATCGCTCAGATCGTCTTCGTCGAGATCCCTCACGTCTCGTTCGACATCGCGATGACTCCGGAGGCTCTCCAGGAAACTGCCCGAGGCGAGAGCGGCTTCGGATCGACGGGGCTGTCATGAGGTACGGCTGGAGGTTTATCATCGGGATGGCGGCCGCGGCCGTGCTCTTCGGAATTCATCGGGCGGCCAAGGCGTCGAGGCGGATCGACTTCGCCGAGCCTGGAGGCTGGCGCTCGGTCTCGACAACCGACCCAGACGTGTTCGGTGAAGGCGGTCGGCTGTGAAGGCCTCGAGGGATGGGATGAAGTGGCTCCGGTTCTTCGCCGAGCACCGTTCACACTCTGCCGGTTCAGCGCTGGCGAACGTCGGCGGCGGGTCCGGCGGCGGGCCACGCTCAGACCCGAGTGACGCGGAACTCATGTCGATGACTGTCGGGATCGCGATCCTACGCTGCCCGGACTCGGACGTTCTCAATAACTGGGTTGAACTCGAGACGGGGAGACACGACGCGGGCGGCCGGATCGACGAGGCTCCGGTCTATGGCGAGGCGCTCGAGTACGTCGAGACCGAGGCCGAGAAGCTCGAGAGGACCCGGCGGTTCCGGATGGCGATAACATGGCTCGGACAGGACCTCGGGTCCAGGTTCGACCGAGAGGCCGCGGCGCTCCGGTGTCTCGGCTATGACATTTGAAAGGAGGACAAGGTGAAGGAAAACGGGAAGCCAGAATACGGATGGGTGAAGGTTCAGATCGAGCCGGAGTGGACGGCCGCACAGATCCAGACCGCGGTCGAGAAAGCGATGGCCGACGACGGCGACGTTCCGATCGGAGAGATCGCGAAGCTCAGGCGGCGGGCGCTCAAGGTCGGGACGGTCGCGGCGTCGCTCGAGTTCGTGAACCTCTACAAGCGGATGAGTCCGGTCGGCGAGGTGCGGCTGTGATCTACCTCGACGAAGACTGGGAAGCTCCGAACCCGAGCGATGCTCTCGATGGCTGTCGCGGTGCTCTCGTCGGGATTGCGATCGTCGTCGCCGTCGTGATCGTCTTCGCGGTGGCGGTGCTACTGTGAGGGCGTTCGTCTACAGGCTCGCTGGATGGGTGACGGCGATCCTCGTCGGGGCCGGTGTCCGGTGAGTCCGCTCTACGTCTATCGGTGCGAGGCGTGCGAGGAGGAGACCGAGAGGCTCGTCGTCAAGACCGACCCGGAGAGCGCGAACCCTGGACGCTGTCCGAAGTGCGGGACGTGGTCGGCGATGACGCTTGTCCTCGGTCCATCGAAGCTCAAGTTCAACGGGGCCGGGTTCCATGCTACCGACTACCCGAAACAACAGACGCTCCCGGACAAGACCCAGATCGCGGTCGGTGCTCCGGGAAGAAAGGAGGGGAAGCGATGAACGTGTTCGGCAAAGCATGGCAGAACCTGAGGGCGATCCCTCGATCCATCCGGGACGCCTTTCTGTCTGGCGACGATCCTCGAGTCCATCGACACATGAAGGAGAAAGGTCGAAGGCTTCGACAGATCGCGAAGGGCCGCGAACCGAAGTGGCTCCGGAAGATCTCCGGGAGTCGCGGGGCCGCGCTCACTGACTCGAACCGGGGGGTCGTCGAGATCCAGGGTTGACAAACCAGAAACCGTATGCTAGGATGGTCTCGAGGTTGGGAATGAACCCGGCCTCGGGACTTTTGAAAAGGAGGCTCACATGATAGGGATGATCGAAGAAGGCGGAAAGAGGTTCACGGTCTGGATGGTCTCGGACTCGAGGGGACCGACGAAGGTCTGTCGGGTCTGCGAGAAAGCTCGGAGCGTTCGGAACTTCGACGGCAACGCAAGCGCGTGCCGAGAGTGCGCGGCGGCCGAGTACCTCAAGCGGATCGACGAGATCGACGAGGAGTATCCGGCGCTCGCCGGGAACCATGAGATCGAAGACGGTCAGAAGATCTGTCCGGCGTGCTCGGAGACAAAGAGCGTCGAGGAGTTCGGAAAGAACCGCGCTCAGAACGACGGCCTACAGGCTCAGTGCAAAGAGTGTCGGAACGCCGCGAAGCGGAAGGTCAACGCGGACAAGGGGCGGCGGCGCGGCGCTGGCGCTCGGGTCTTCGGGAACGCTGGGCGCTCAGGCTGGGACGAAGAGCCGGACCCGGTAGAGTATCCGCTCAGGATCTCGCGCGGGAGAGCGATCGACGACGAGGCCGAGAAGCTCGACGAGTACGACCGGGCCGAGACGGTATGAGCTACAAGAACCCTCCGCTCCCGTGTCGATGTGGGACCGTACTCACCGAGGGGACGAAGAAGCTCAGGGTCAGGACCGTGAGCGGCGAGGACAATGTACCCGACTGGAAGGTGCTCGATCGGCTCTACCAGTGCGGGAAGTGTCGGAACGAATTCTGGCACGAGGTCGAGGCGAAGCCGGTCGAGAAAGGAGCGAACGATGGCTGACGAGTTGCGACCGAAGCCGATGACGAACGGGGCGAAGAGGAACACGGAGACTCACTGTCCGCGATGTCTCTACTCGGTGACATGGCGCGGCGAGGTCTCGTGCGCGTACGGTGCTCGGACGATGGAGGAGCACATCGTCAGGATGCGCGACGAGTTCTCCGACACGATCCCGATCGACGAGTGCGGGGTGTTCGAACTCTCTCCGATCTTCGAGGTGAAGTGATGAGCTACAGCGATCCACAGAACATGGAGTTCGACCGGTTCGTCCGGACGATCTGCGAACCCGAGGACCCGAGGCTCCCGCTCGAGTTTGAGGAGTCGGACGAGGAGGAGGTGAGCGATGACTGACGAATGCGAGCACGGATCACTCCGGCGATCATGCGAAATCTGCGAGCGGGATGCGGAGATCGAATCCCTCCGCGCCGAGATTGAGGCGGGGGAAAAATTAAGGGCGTTCGCCCATGAATGTAACATGAAACAACGCGACAGTCTCCGCGCCGAGGTTGCCGAGAGGGACAAGCGGATCGACAAGGCGTGGAAGTACGTTCAGGGCGTCTTGTTCGCAACGAACGGGAATGCCGACCTCAGGCGGTTTGCAAGAGAGATATTCGAGCGCCTCGGCATCGTCGCCTGTGAGGAGTGCGGCGGGAGTGGAACTGTCGGACAGCAGACACAATACCCGGAACCCTTAGATGAATCGGAATGCCCCTCGTGCGGCGGTCACGGGTGGAAGGTGGTGAGCGGATGTACCCTTGACTCCGAAGGTGAGTGATGGTATAATCCTAAGGGTCGGAAGAACTGACTCTAAAGGCCCGAGAGATCGGGCCTTAATTTTTTGGAAGGGGGTCAAGGGAATGGGGAAGAACACGATCAGGAAAAAGGCCGAACGGAATGTGGCGCTCAGGATGACCGAGGACCCGGAGGTCTTCGGGATACCGGCGATCCCGTACATGATGGAAAAGCTATGCGTCTGTGGCCGAGGCGTCATGAGGCCGACCGGGAAGTCGCTCCATGCTCCAGACGGGAAGGGCCAGACGCTCATCCACTCGTGCACGGCGGAGGACTGCGACAAGACCGAGGCTCACGCATACCCGTGGCCGCGGCCGGACATGGTGCCTCAGGCGAACGCGGCCGACCCGAACGTCCTCGCGTTCGTTCGACGCTCGAAGGAGCAACGGGCCGAACTCGTGGCACAGATCCGGCGGGCCGAGGCTCAAGGCGCGAAGGGGGTCGAGTCATGAGCGAGTACGAACCGTTCGTGGAAGACGGGAAGATCCTCAAGACTTGTGCTGACTGCAACGAGGACCGACCGCTGGACGCCTTCGTCGTCGAAGAGGGTGAGACCCTCTCGAGCGTGTGTTGTTTCTGCGAGGGAGGTCACGAGGACCCTCGAGGACTTGACCTCGAGAAAGTACCATACGGCCGGAGGCTCGGAGACGGCTTCCGGATGATGGGGGGCGACGAGTGAAGACGACGACGGTCGAACTCTCGAAGGTTGTCCCAGAATTCCAGAACCCAAAAAATCACGACATCGGGGCGATCATCGTCTCGATCAGGCGGTTCGGGTTCGTGGCTCCGCTCATCGTCAACAGCGCGACCGGCCGTCTCCTCGCCGGACACGGAAGGACCGAAGCTCTCCGGGCGATGTGGAACGAAGGCGAAGACCCTCCGGTGAACATCGTCCAGACGAAGGAAGGGGAATGGAAGGTCCCGACGATCGAGGTCGAGATCGCCGACGAGTCCGAAGCGCTGGCCTACCTCGTCGCCGACAACCGGCTGACCGAACTCGGCGGCTGGGATGAGTCGATCCTGATCGACGTCATGAAGGACCTCGCTCAGTGCGGGGAAGATCTTTTTCAGGCGACAGGCTGGGACGAAGACGATCTGTCCGCGGCTCTGAAAAACCTCGAAGGCGGGGAACCGCCGAAGAAAAAGGAACCCGATCCTCTCGCGGGTCCTCGGCTCTGTCCTTACTGTGGAGAAGAGATTGATCTGTAGAGTAGAGGGGAGAGATACACATTCTCTAGTAATATATAAAAGGGGCGATGAAAAATGGTAGCACGAAAACATGACTGGAAAGCTCTCGAGGACGAGTACGTGAGAGGTCACGTCTCGCTATCACTCGACAAGCTCGCCGAGAAGCACGGGATCAACCAAGGTTACTTTCGGAAGAAGGCGGCCGAGTTGAAGTGGACTGAGAAACGGGAGCGCTATCGCTCCCAGATACAAGCGGAAGCGGGCGAAATCTCCGTGAAGACCGAGGCGAAGAGACGGGCGAGGATGCTCACGATCGCCGATTCGATGAAGGCTCTCGGCGCGTCGGCGCTGGGTAGGCTGATCCGCGACTTCGAGTCCGACACGAAAAAGCGGCTCACGATCGAGGACCTCCGGCTACTGATCAAGGACGCGACCGAGATCGAGCGGCGCGCGTTGGGCATGGCCGATCACGTCATCATGACAGATGGGGAGTTGGAAAATCGAATACTTGAAATCGTTTCAGAACTCGACGAGCGAACAGAGACGGGAGATCCTCTCTAGGCTTTCGAGGAACGAGAAGGCGTTGCTCCTCCATCGGCTCTCGGAGGCGAACGCGTTTTCAAAGGCGGCCGGATCGGATCGGTACGCGGCGTTCAGGCGTCGGTATCGGGACGACCCGGCGGCCTTCGTCGTTGACTGCATCGACTGGGATCGGGTGCCGAACTCGACCGGACCGGCGCTGTACCAGATCGCGATCCTCGACGAGTTGGCAGCAAACCGGCGCGTCACGGCTCGAGGTCCTCACGGCCTCGGGAAGTCCACGGTCGAGGCGTGGACGATCCTCTGGTTCGCGCTGACCTCGGAGGGCGAGGACTGGAAGGCTCTCACGACGGCGAGCGCGTGGCGGCAACTCACGGTCTACCTCTGGCCGGAGGTCCACAAGTGGTCGCGGCTTTTGAAGTGGGGCAAGGTCGGCCGAGCACCGTTCACTGAGAAGCGGGAGCTACTCGACCTCGCTATCAAGCTCGGGACCGGCGCGGCCTCGGCTGTCGCGTCGAATGATCACGAGAAGATCGAAGGCGCGCACGCTGACCGGTTGCTGTTCGCCTATGACGAGGCGAAGATCATCCCCGACGAGACGTACGACGCGAGCGAAGGCGCGTTCTCGACGGGCGAGTGCTACGGCCTCGCGGTCTCGACACCGGGGCCGCCGATCGGCCGGTTCTACGACATCCACATGAGGAAGCCGGGATACGAGGACTGGAGCGTGATCCACGTCACGCTGGACGACGCGGTCAAGGCTGGGAGAATCTCCCCTGAGTGGGCCGAGCAACGGCGGCTCCAATGGGGCGAGGACTCTGCGATCTACCGGAACCGCGTCCTCGGTGAGTTCGCCGAAAGCTCGAGCGATGGCGTGATCCCGTTGACGTGGGTCGAGTCTGCGATCGAGCGCTGGCACGAGTGGAACGAGGACGGAAGGCCCGGACGCTTGACGATGGTCGGGGCCGACATCGGGGAGAGCGACGACCCGACGGTGCTCGCTCCGAGGTTCGAGACCGACGAGGGCCAGTACGTGATCGACAGGCTCGAGGAGCACAAGGGGCTGAACACGATGGAGAGCACGGCCGAGATCGTCTCGATGATGAACCGCGCCGACGACCCGAGGGTGACGGCCGTCGTCGATGGGATCGGGATCGGCTCGGGCGTCGTGGCTCGGCTCCGGGAGAAGGGGCGGCTCGTCGTGTCGTTCATCGCCTCGGAGAAGTCGGAGCGGCGAGACGAGTCCGACGAGTTCGGGTTCGCGAACAAGCGGGCCGAAGCGTGGTGGAACCTCCGCGAGATCCTCGACCCGTCTCGAGGCTCGACAGTGGCGATCGCACCGGACTCCGACGATCTCCTCGTCGGGGAGTTGGTCGCACCGAGGTACAGGGACGCCGCGGGCGGCCGCCTCGTCATCGAGTCGAAGGACGATCTGAGGAAGCGGCTCAAGCGATCGACCGACAGGGCCGACGCCGTCGTGATGGTGCTCAACGAAAGGCCGGTGACGTTCGACCCGAAGATCTCGGTCGGCCGTCGGCGAAGCGAAAGGAGGGACCGGGTATGGTGAGAGAGTTCGGATGGAGGGACGCGGCGGCGTGCGCCGTCTGGGGAATGCTCGGCGGCGTGCTCGCGCTCCTCGTCATGATGAGAGCGCTCGGGGCGATGGAACCCGACTCGGGTCCTGTCAAGCTCGAGTGGCCGACGAAGATCGAGCGGCCGACTCCGGGACCGTGGCCGACGCCGTGTCCGGAAGACCGGCGAGAGACGACGGCCTGACGGTGGAGATCCTCGGGGAGATCACCGTGAGCGAGTGGGTCGAGGCGACGTTCGGCCGGTTCAGTGACGCGGCGGACCCGGCGATCCGCTCGACGACCGAGGCGATCCTGGAGCGGACGTCGGCCTACCGATCTCCTCCAGAGATCTACACCGAACGCGGCGGCGGCGGCCTCGACTATTCCTGGATGGCGGCGCTCGATGGCGGGGAGGACGAACCGGAAGAATGTAGCAGGGGATCACGGGAAGGGGTCCAGGATCGCGCGGAATGTCTGAGACGTGTCAGAAGACGTCCGAAGACTGAACGCGCTCACAGAGCCGGAAAACGGCCTTAAACGGGAAAGGGGGAAAAATGGATACGGAAGACGAAGGGGTGCAAGAATCGTGCCATGATGCGAGGATGGAGAAGAGCTTCGACATGACCGGCGAGGAGATCGGGGCCGTCCTCCGGCGCTGGCGCGACTATGGCGGGCTGCCGGTGACGATGGGTCCGGCCGAGGACGCCGGGGCGTTCCTGGACACGTTGGCCGAGATCCGGGCCGAGAGGGTCGGACTGTGAAGGCCGAGAGGTTCAAGCTCCGGTTCGTCGTCAAGCTCAATGGCGAGCGGCTGGCTCAGGAGGCCTCGTTCGACCGGATGACGTGGGAGACGATGCGGGACCCGGCGATCTCGGTCCGGGAACAGGCGAAGAAAGCGGCGGCCTCGTGTCTCGCGACGCTCACGTTCGAGGAGTTGGCGAAGCTCGGACCCGTGGTCGATGTCCAGGTCGAAGTGACGCCGTCGTTTTCGTCGTGGGAACCGTTCCCTCCGGAGAGCGCTCGGCGGTTCGTCGGCGTGAGGCTCACGGTCCGGGTCAAGCTCCGGGTCAACGTGACCGACGTCGAGGTGATCCGATGACAGAAAAACTCCCGGCCGAAACCGGGAGTCTGATCGGAGGTCTCGAGGTCTACCGGTTCGAGCGCTGGATGCGTTCCATCTTCCGGTATCGCTGGTTGTAGGTCGAGCCGTCGGTGAAGGTCAAGAGGCGGTTGCGGCCGTTCGGCTCGTTGCTCACGACTTCGCCGAGGCCGGGGATCACGTCACCGGCTGCGACGTCGATCAGGCGGACGCGGTAGGTTGAGATCCGGACGGGCTGGGCGGCGGTTGCGGTTGTCATGGTCTTGAGTCCTTTCTGATTCGGTCGTTTAGATCAGGCCGAAGATCGCATCGACGGCGGCGACGGCGGCGGCGGCGAGCGAGACCGCGGCGACGAAGACGGCGGCGCAGATCGCGTCGTCGATCATGTCGTTCCGGTCCTCGTTGGTGATCGTGGCGGGCTGGTTGTTTTTGCTGGCGTTCATGTCGTTCCCCTTTCTGATACCAATATAACTCAAGACCGAGGGGCTGTCAACCCCCCGGTCCATTTTTTTTAGCTCAGGTCGAGTTCGGGATTGTAGCGGTGAGCCGCGGCGATCTGGGCGGCGTTCATGAAGTCGAGGTCGGCGAAGGTCTGGGCGGCGGCGGCGCGCATCGCGTTCACGTACGAGCCGAAGGTCCGGATCGAGCGGCTGGCCGTCTGGACGTAGCCGAGGTTCTGGCCGTCGTTCGAGCGGAGGACGCGGATCGCGTAGCGCGGCGCGTTGGCTCCGGTGAAGACCCGCACGGCCTTGAAGGTGATCTCGGTCGGGGCTGTCTGGGTTGCTTTGGTCGTTGTGTCGTTCATGTCTGTCCTCTCTTTCTGGAACCATAATATCACAAGGCCGGGGGTTGTCAACCCCCCGGGTCTGGTTTTTTTTCAGGCGCGCCGGAGGAGCTTCCGGAAGCACTCGAAGGCGGCGTCGTGGCGGTTGCGGTGCGAGCGCTGGCCGGTGATCGGGTGCGAGTAGCTCCAGCCGTTCCCGCCGAGCCGAAGCCAGCCGCGGGAGATCTCGCACAGAAAGCGGGGACCGTTGGACGTGTCGCCGGGGAGCGACACGAAGACCGAGTACCCTCCGGCGACGAGGCGCTCGTATCTGAACTCGGGGTGCACGCGGCGAGCGCGGTAGTCCTCGAAGATCGGGGCGAGGCGGTCGATCGTGATCTGGCGACGGGCCTCGACAGCGGCGGACTGGGCGGCGTGTACTTGGTCGGTCGTGTTCATCGGTAGATCCTTTCGGTCCGCTGGACGAGGTCGCGTCCGGCCGGGGTCAGGCACCAGCGGGTCGTACGCTGCATCGTGTCGGTGATGTGTTGGACGAGACCGCGACGCTCGAGGCGGCCGAGGATGCCTGAGGCCTTCGAGGTCGTGACGCCGAGTCCGGCGGCGATGACGTTGGTCTGCTCCCAGGAGAGGCGGCCGGTCTCATCGACGATGGCGTGGAGTTCGGTCAGTTCGCGTCCGGTTGTGGTGAGTGGCTTGCGTGTCGTTGTGTCGTTCATGTCGTACCTCCATAAACATAATCTCACATGGCGGGGGTCGTGTCAACCCCCCAATCCGAATTATTTTTTGAGAAGCTCGGCGTAGTGTTGCTCGGCCGCGGCGATCGCGTCGGCCTCGGTCACGAATTTGCGGGTGCGGCCGTTGGCAGTCTTGAGGAGGTGATAGCCGTCGGCGTCCTTGACCTCGACAGCCCAGTCACGTTTGCTCGGGCGGCGGTTCTGTTCGGCCAGCGCTGCCCCGGTCTTGTATCCGGCTCCCGAGGGGCGGTAGATGGTTTCGATGTGATTCATCGGCTGACCTCGATCGCAACGGTCCGCGAGTGGTGGCGGGTGTCGCGTGTGTTGTCGGCGAGCTTGTAGGTGACGTTGGCTCCGGTCCGCTCGACCTCGACGACCTCGACGAAGCAGGTCTGGCCGGAGAACTTCCGCTCGACCTTCATCCCCGTCTCGAGCTTGGTGACTGCGATCCGTGTCGTGTTGTTGTTCATGTCGTCTCTCCTTACTCATCCATAATATCACAAAGCTGAGGCGTGTCAACCCCCTGATCAAAAAAAAACCGGAGGGCGACCCTCCGGTCTCGAGCGTCCCGGAGACTATTCGAACTCGGGCGAGGTTCATGGCGCGCTTGCCGCGAGCGTCGCATCGGACTCGATCCGAACCGGGCGCGGACTTCGGCGTTCAGCGTGCACCGGACCGCGGCCGAGGTCCGAAAGAAGTTCGCGCTTTCGATGACCGCGTCCCACTGAGCGTCGGTCATGTCGGACGGCTGGCGACAGGAAGCGTCGCGGTCGAAGACGGAGACCGTAACCCACGTCGGCCGGACGAACTCGGCGGTTTGTGGAGATGGTAGGTGGAGCGGAAGACGTCGAGCTTGAAGATCGGTTTGTGTGTCATGGTCTGGGGTCCTTTCTGGTTTGAGCGTTGGTCGTCGGGGCGGTTCGTCGTTTCCATGAACCCAATATACGACATGGCGCGATCCGTGTCAACCCCCAGATCGGATTTATTTTCAGATTGACTCGAGGGGTGAGTGGTGTTAGAATGAGGCGCTCGAAATTTCACCGAAAGGAGGAGCGGATGCTGAAGCGAGAACTGAAGAGGAGAGTCGCCGAACTCGAGACCGAACTGAACGAAGCGAGGGCCGAGCGCGAACGGGCGCTCGAGAAATACTTCGCGATCCAGGGCCAACACGTCCGGACGATGGTCCGGCTCAACTCGGCGCGGAAGACGATGGTCGAGGCCAAGACGCTTATCGAGGCGATGCGTCCGGCTGTCGGCCTCGCGGAGATGCTCGCGGTCATGGTCCCGGAAAAAGGTCTGACGCCTTTCGCGCTCGTTCCGATCATGGCGGCCGCGCGGTCGGCGACCGAGGCGATCGAAAGGTCCGGGAAACAGATCGGCCTCGAATAAGGCTAACAGATCATCAACGTGAAAAGCTAACAGAAAGGAGGGGAGCGTGAGACCCTACCACAAGATACAGGGACTCCAGAAGCGGGACCCGGAGACGCATCGGTTCGACGGGCGCTGGACGTGTCCAGAGTTCGAGTGGCTCGCCGGGAACGAGTGGGTCTGGACCGAGAAGCTGGACGGGATGAACATCCGCCTCGGGTTCGACCCGGAGGACGAGACCGAACCGTTCCAGGTCGCTGGCCGGACAGCGCGGGCGGAGCTTCCGGGTCGGCTCCGGATCGCTCTCGATGAACTCGATGCGCGGCCGGTGCTCGAGAACATCTCCGGAGAATGGGGCGGCCGTGACGTCGTCCTCTTCGGTGAGGGGATCGGCGCGAAGATCCAGGGCGGCGCGTTCTATCACGAAGGCGAGCCGCGGAACGAGTTCGTCTTGTTCGACGTGCTCATCGGTGAGATGTGGGCGGACCGCGAGACGGTCGCGGCGGTGGCCGAGGACCTCGGCTGTCGCGTCGCTCCACTGATCGGAAGCGGGACGATCCAGGCGGCGATCGACCTCGTCCGCGGCGGGTTCAACTCGACGCTTCCGGGCGCGTCGGTCCCGGCCGAAGGACTCGTGATCAGACCTCCCGTCGAGATGCGCGGTCAGTGGGGTCAGCGGATTATCACGAAGATCAAGAGCGTGGACTTCTGACGTCGAGTCCGAACGCGAAACGGGGACCCTCGCGGGTCCCCTTTTTTCGTGCTCGCGTTTCGCTCAGTCGAAGAGCGAGGCGGTCCGGTTCGGGGCGAGGAGGAAGCTGTCGTTAACCTCGGCTCCGATCCGATGGGTGAGGTCGGCGCGCATCGTACCGGCGCTCAAGGAGACGTCCTCGAGGGCGTACGCGGCCGCACGGACGACGCCGCGCTGGGAGGTCCGGCCGGTGATCGCGAAGGCGAAGAGTTGACCGGAGACGGTCGAGCGGGCGAGGCCGGTCATCGTCTCGGCGTCGAAGGCCGTGACGTTGATCCAGGAACAGGCGGCGGCGCGAGGGCCGTCGAGTCCGAGGAGCTTCTGTCCGGCTTTGCTGTCGGCGGCCTCGGCGGTTTCGATGTTGATCATGTCGTTGATGTAATTCATGTCATCCCCTTTCTGATACCACAATAACATCGGGCCGGACCCGTGTCAACCCCTTTTCCAAAAGTTTCCGAAAAAAAATCGGGACCCGTTTCCGAGTCCCGAGATCCGGCGGCGGCCGGTGCTACCACGCGAGGCCGTAGCGCTTCGCGCAGACCGGGCCGTACCCGTGGCCGGTGCTCCGGGCGTCCGTGAGTTCGCGGTTGCAGAACGAGCACGCTCCGGCGATGTCGGCGCTCTTCGCGGCGACGCCTTCGGGATCGGCGGCGAAGGCCTCGAGGTTCTCGAGGAGATCCGCGGGAGCGTTCCTGGAGATCGTGACCTCGCCGTCGGTCAGGACCCGGCCGTACCATTCCCGCTGGCCGTCGGTCCGCTCGGCGCTCGTGATCGTGATCGAGCCGGGGAACTTCGCGCGGGACCCGGCGATCGACAGGCGGAAGCCGCGGCCGTTGTCGGTCCACACGAGCACGGACGGGAAGCGGAGGCTTTCTCCGGCCGTCCTGAGCATCTCGAAGATCCGGTCGAGGCTGACGGTCGGCTTCGGGGCCGGAGGCGCTGAGGCGTCGTTCGCGAGCTTGTGCGCCCATCCTCTTTGGCTCTCGCTCCAGGGCTTGGTCTGGAAGGTCTTCGACAGGCTGGCGGCGAAGCTCTCCGAGCCGTCCCACTTCGTCGGCGGGAGCGTCCTCAGGATCGCATCGACCTCGATGTCGCTCAGGGTCGAGACGACCTCAACGGGTCCGCGGCGGCTGTTCAGGGTCCAGGTCCGAGTCGGCTGTGTCGCTGTCATGATGTCCTCCGGTTGATCTCGAGGGCGGCTCTCTCGGCGTCCGCTCTCATGTTGAAGGTCTCCGGCCGAGAGCCGGTCCTGTCCGCGAGGAGACGGCCGCTCGAGAGTCTCAGGCCGTAACCCTGGAAGAAGGTCTCGACCGCGGCGCTCTCGCGGGTGATCTCGTTGCGGCGGGTGAACGTCATCTCCATGAACTGATAATACGACAAGGGGCCGACGATGTCAACCCCCTGATCGGAACTTTCTCGAGAAGATTTCCTCAGGCGTCCTCGGCCTCCAGTCTCGAGGCGGTCCGGGCGGCGAGGTGCTCGGCGCGGCGCTCGGCCTCTTCGACCTCGGCGCTCGTCGGGACGAAGTCCGGATCTACGAAGAGCGGAGGCGCGGCGAACTCCATCGCGAGGAGCGCGCTCCCGGCGTCCTCAGGGTTCGCGTAGACGGCCTCGAAGACATCGCGGCTGTAAGGGGCTGTCACGATCAGGCGGACGAGTCCTCCGCCGATCCTGAGGTCCTGGACGCTGTAACCTTTCCTCCGGAGGAGGCGGGCGGCTTCGTTCAGAGTGCTGTTCATGGTCCTGTCCTTTCTGAGTCGAGCGACTCCGAGGAGAGGCGATCCCCTCGGAGGTTCTCGGCCGGTCGGCCTCAGTTGTTCTCGATCACGCGGACGGTCGAGGCGAAGGGCTTCAAGGTCTCAAAGGCGGCCGTGACGGTCTCGGCTTTTTTCCGGATGATGGTCTCGGGAACGACGCGGGCGCGGGCGGCGTTGCGAGCGATCGAGGTCTCGAGGTTGCAGGTGACGAACATGAGCGAGACGCTGTAACCGGCGGCGGCGGCGGCGGTCATGCGCGCGATCATTTTCTCGGTGTTGGTTCCCGTCCCGTCGATGACGAGGTTCTTGCTCGGGGTCTCGATGGCGGCGGCGAAGAGGCTCTCGGTGACTTCCTGGCTCCAGGCGTGGAGGGCGGCCGGGTTCTTCGGGTCGTAAGCGGGGTGGGACTCTTTGATGGCGTCGGGGTCGATCGTGTCGTGGGAGGGATACTCGAGTGCGGCGGTGTAGGATTTTCCGGCGGCCGGGAGGCCCATCGTGAAAACCATCTCGAAGCTGGCGGCCGTGTTGTTGTTGTTGGTGGTTGTGTTGTTCATGTCGTCCCTCCCTTTCTGATACCAATATAACCCCTGGGAGGGACCTTGTCAACCCCTTTTCCGAAACTTTCTGAACTTTTTTTTCGAGGCTAGAATTCGAGGTCCTCGAGGTGCTCGGCCTCGATCTCCTCGGCCGTGAGCTTTCGGAGTTGCTCCGGCCTCGGTCTGGCGCGGCGGCCGTTGTCGAGATCGACGGTGAACTCGAAGATCGAGCCGTCATCGTGGGCGTAGCGGAAGACATCGACGACGACTCCAGGACACGTCCCGAAGAAACCGCGGTAGAGGACGCGGTCACCGACGGCGATCGGGTCGGTCATCTGGCGGAGGTCCCGAGCTACCATCCCGGCGAGCTTGTTCGCGTTCAGCATTTCAGTCTCCTTTCCTGAGGTGGTCGGTGAGCCGGTCGATCCGGCGGAGGCTGTCGAGGATCGGAGTCTGGTCGGCTCCGGCCTCGACGAGATGGCGGGCGGTCGCGACCTCGTCGTCGATCTCGTCGGCGAGGAGGCGGAGGCCGAGCGCGCGGTCGCGGTCTGTTTTCGTTTCGGTCGTCATCGTGTTCTCCTTTCTCAGTTCGCGAGCATGAAGCCGTATTCGGAGTCGGTGAAGAGTTCCCACGCGAAGCCGTCCGGCGTTTCGAACTGGACGTGCGCGCAGATCTCGCCGTCGATCTCCTCGACGTCGCGGAGGCCGACGAAGGTATTCTCTCCGAGGTAACTCAGGTTGGACGAGCGGACGACGTCTCCGGGAACGAGTTCGAAAAAGTTGCGGACCATGATCAGCGTCCTTTCTTCGCGGCGGAGGCCGCGACGTTCGAGAGGTGAGCGGCGCGCATGATGGCGAGGCGGCGGCGGTCGGCCTTCGAGGTCTTCATGAGAGGCCTTCCATCAAGCGGGCGGCGATCGGGTTCAGGGTCGGGCGGAGGCTCTCGGTGAGGAGGGCGATCGTTCCGACGAGCGAGGCGATCTCGAGGTCGGTCGCGTCGAGGAGGCTGTCGAACTCCTCGTCGTCGAGGCCGATGGAGTCGAGGGCCGCGAGGACCGTCATGGTCTCGGCGTGGGTGAGTGTGTTGTTGCTGGCGGCTGGGGTGCTTCCGTAAAACATCTGATCTCCTTTACTGATACCAATATAACCCGAGGGGCTGACGATGTCAACCCCCCATCTCGATTTTTTTCAGGCGTTCATGTTGATGAGAAGCTCAAGGGTAGCGGCGACTTCCTCGAGGGTCTCGATCGTTGCATCCTGGGCGACGCCGTTCTTCCTGATCCGGACGAGATAGCTGTCGCGGTACTGGTTCGGGTCGAAGACCGTGACGCGCGCGCCGAGCTTCCGGATCTTTTCGATCGCGTTCTGGACCCGCTGGACGGCCGGAACTTTGAGGTACTCGATGACCGGGCGGTCGTCGGTCTCGGCGGCGGCGACGACCTCGGCGGCGGAGATCGTGTAGCAGTCGGCGATCGGAGCGGTCTCGACCTCGACGGCGGCCGGGGCTTCCGGCGCGGCCTTCGGTGCTCTCACGTCTTCGCGCTCGCCGTTGTTGATCACCTCGACTTTGAGGCCGGGTTCGCTTCCGGCGAACTTCGCGGCGTTCTTGAAGGACTCGCTCCAGCGGACGACCGTGAGGTGGCCGAAGGTCTCGTTCGCGTGCCAGGTTCCGGCCGGGATGGTCTCGCCGGTCTTCCGGTCGGTGTAGGGGCGCTGATTCGAGAAGCCGGGATAGTTGTCCTCGACGACGACGACGTGAGTGTAGGGCCGATGGGTCGTCCGGGTTGCGATGTGGCCTGTTTCCGTTTTATGGGTGAGCTTGGTTTTCATGTTCCGATCCCCTTTCTGCTACCAAATATAAAACAAGGCCGGAGAGATGTCAACCCCTCCGGCCGATTTATTTTGAGAAAGTTTTCAGCCGAACTGAACGACCTTCATTGTGGCGGGGTTGAACCAACCGTGAACTCTCTCGACTCCGGCCGATCCGACGAGGTCGAGATCGAAGAAGCGAGGGTCCGGAAGCTGGGACTCGAGGCGGCGGCGCGCCGAGTGACTCACGGCCTTCGCCGCCTCGGTCGGGCAGAAGACCAGCAGAACCGGAGAGTCGCCGCGCCAGCAACGGCCGAGGACCGCGCCGCACCGATCGCACACGCGGAGGTCCGGGTGCGCGTGGCCGTTCACGACGAGCGAGCGGGCGGTGTTATTGTTACAGGCCGAGCATGGCGGCGCGGTGAACGAGTTGCCTACGGTTTGGAGTTTGCTTGCGGTCATGATCTGGGTCCTTTCTGCGTTCGGTCGTTTTCTGATCCGTTTCCATTTTACATCCTCGAGAGGATCTGTCAACCCCTCTCAATATCCGAACTCGTGACAGCGCTCCTCGTGCTCGTACTGAGCGGAGGCGGCCGAGGCGTTCGGTCCGTGAGAGACGGGGAAGTGGAACGCGAGATGAGCGCGGCGCTCGTCTTCCATCTCGGCGGCGACGAACGGGGCGAGGTAATCGAGTTCGGCGTCGATCGCGGCCTGTTCGAGTTCGGCGAGTTCGGAGGCGGTGAGGACTTCGGCGGTATCGAGGATCATGGTCTGGTTCCTTTCTGTGTTCGGTCGTTCAGCGGGCGAAGCGGGCGACTGAGTGGGCGACGACGGTCGCGGTCTCGTAGCCGTTCCGGATGCGGTCGAGGGTGTCGGCGGCGTGGTCGTACCCGGCGAACTCGCGGATGGTGACACCGTCGGACTCGACGACAGCGCCGCAACCGGTTGCCGCGATCGCGATCAGGTAGAAGGTATCGTTCAGGGAGAAGTCCTCGAATTCGATCGTGGGGTCTTTCCGCATGATGGAGAGCTTCGGGGTGGTGGTCGTGGTGGTCATGTTTTCGATCTCCTTTGTTTTTCGATCCGAGACCATCATAGCACAAGGGGAGATCTTGTCAACCCCCCTCTCCAGGAAATTTCCTCACCATGTTTTCGGAAGTGGCGGCGGTTCTATCCACTCGTCCGACGAGGCGATATCTTCTCCGGGCGCGGGCGCGTGCGCGCGTAGCAAGACTCGTGCCAACTCTTGACATTTCGGGTGAGTGATGCTATAATACTAGGTGTGGATATTTCTGTGTCCACGGTTCACCATACAACCAAACGGCGATACACCTCGCCAAAGCACGTAAGCAAATAGCGTGCCAACTTTTTAGGCCCCTACCTCGTAAGTCTTTTGTTTTCAACAACTAGAACGAGAAGGGGCCTAGAATTGCGTTCGGACCATAGGGTGGTGCACTCACACCTTTTGTCAAGGAGGCCCGTCAGATCGCCGAAAAACGGCCTCTAACGGGCTGGCACGGACCTTGCATAGCTCCCAGATCTGGCACGCTCGTTGCATAGCGGCTCAAAAAAAAAGTAAATCCATTCCTGGCGATACAGGAAAAAACCTCGGTTATACGTTATCTTTTCACGTCCGGCGTATAACCGTTGAGTTATATTTTGAGATCTCGGTCGGCTCTTCGCGGGAGCTACTGAGGACCGAGCACCCCTCCGAGGTCCGCGAACCTCGGCCGTCGGCGCGGCGACACGGAGCTACGAGCGCTCTGGAAAAAAGGCTCGGCCGGGAATTGAGGGACCGCGCTCCCACTCGTTCCCGGAGACATGATCCGGACACAATCTCAAAATTCGAAAAGGGGAGACGATGGCGGCTGGAATCTGGAATCTGATCATCGAGTCCGGCGCGTCGTTCGCGGCCTCGATCACGTACGAGGACCCGACCGGAGCATCGCCGGACCTCTCGAGCGGGTACACGGCCGAGATGATCTTCGCGGAGTCATGGGACCCTGACGAGGCGGCCGCGCTCACTCTCACAGAATCGGCCGGACTCACGCTCGGCGCGGACGGCGCGATCGCTGTCGAACTGACTCCGGTCCAGACGGCCGCTCTCGACGTCGGCGAACTCGTTCACGTCCTCGAGGTCACGAAGACCTCGACGGGATACGTCGATCGGATTCTCAAGGGGACCGCTCTCGTCGAGCCGAAGGCGGGCGGATAATGGCGACTCGAGTCAACGACTCACGGAACACAGTCACGATCGACGACACCGACGTTCGGGTCGTCACGGTCGGGACGGTCGGTCCGGCTGGCGCGGACGGCCTCGACGGGTCGGACGGCGCGGACGGTGCGGACGGCGTCGGGCCGATTGACGTCACCGGAGTTCAGAACGCGCTCGTCGTCTCCGAGCAAGAGACGCTGACGACGATCGGCGCTGGAGTGGTCGAAGGCTACACCGACGATCTCCGGGAGCAGATGGTCGGCCAGAACATCGACGTCTCGTCCGGCCGCATCGACTACGACTACACCGAGGTCGCGGTCGGGTTCGTGAATAACGCGAGATATCCGAACGAGGTCGTCTGTCTGAACTTCCAACTCCCGCACGGATGGGTCGAGGAGTCGGCGATCGACTGCCATCTCCACTGGCTGCAAACCCAGAGCGCGGTCCCGAACTGGCTCGCTCAGTATCGCGTCCTTCCTGTCGGCGGCGCGCCGTCGGCGTGGTCGGCTCTGACTCCGACCGGAGCGGGCGACGCGGTCTTCTCGTATGCGAGCGGGACCGTCCACCAGATAACCGAGTTCTTCGACATCGACATGACCGGAGCGGGGATCTCGTCGATCGTTCAGGTGAAGATCTGGCGGGACACCGGAAACAACTCCGGGCTTTTCTCTGGAGCGGACGCATACTCGGGAACGGCGCTCGCGCTCTACTGCGACTGTCACGTTCTCAAGGACTCGGTCGGCTCCATCGGCGAGTACGACAAAGACGGGATCTAAGGGGGACAACATGAATGACAAGCTCAGGAACATTCTCAGGGCCGTGAAGGTCCTCTCGGCCGACGGGAGCGAACCTCTCGACGGGTACTGGATTCGGAAACAGGTCGGGATCGTGGCGGGCGCGTTGCTCGTGATCTTCGCGGCCATTCTCTTCACACTGTAAACGAAAATTCAAAGGAGATAGAATGGAATACTCGACCCAACTTTTGCTTCAGACCTCAATGAGACGAGATCAGGACGGCGCGTTCAACGCGACCGACGGCCTGACCTCGGCGATCATGGACGCCGGACTCGGCCACTCGCCTGTCGGCATTCAGGTCGAAACGGCTCTGGCGGCCGGAACGATCCTCACGTTCAACGTCCGCGGCGGCGGTGACGAAGACGCTCTCTCCGACATCGCGGCGGCCGATCTCGATCCGGCGCGCAATCACGTCTCCGACGGTTCGACCGCGGTCTCGAGTTACTCGATCCTGATCGAGGACAGCGTCGGCTACTTCCCTCTCGATCCGGCCGTGTTCCACGGTTGCCGATTCGTCCAGGTAGTCTCCTCCGAGGACAATACTGACGCGGCCTTCCGCCTCGTGTCGAAACCCCTCTAAGATGATCGGCCGACTCTCTCCCCATCTCGTGACCGGTGCGACCCGGATCGCTGGGGCCGGTGTCGGCGGAAACGCTGGCGGCGGCGCGCCTCTGAGTCTCCCGTACACCTACGACATCAGCGGTCAGTCCGCGGCTGATCTGTGGTCGTGCGATGGATTTAGCAGCTACGGAGCGACCGACACGAACATGACGGTCGGAGCGGCGAACCTCGCGGACGCGAACGGGTTCACGCCTGACGGCGTGTCGAAGGTTGCGTATCTCGCGGCGACCGAGGCTACCGGCGGCGAGTGGGCGATCCCAGACGGTCTCATCGGCGAGGGTCTTCCGGGCCTGAGGTTCGCGCTTCTCATGAAGGACACCGGACTCGGATCATACCTCATGGACTTCGCCGACATCGAGCGGGAGAGCGGAGCGACCGCCGAGCGGTTCTACTGCTACTGGTCGCCGTCGCACGCTCTCGACCGCCATCTTTTCCAGACCACGCACGGCTCCAGCGACGAGATCATTTTTGATGTCCAGGAGGTCGATCTCAACCCGAACCGGTGGGTCTGGTTCCGAGGCGAGATCAACTACACGGCCGAGACCGGAACGCAATCGGTCTATCGTGTCGAGGACGCTTCCACCCTCTACTCGAGATCCGGCGCGCTCGGTTCGTCGGCAGTTTCCGCCGGAGCGGTTCCAGCGTTCAACTTTTTCTCGATCGTTAGACAGGCGACCGGCTCGACGGTCTCCTTTGCAAAATTCTGGATTGGGAACCTGACCGATGCGTGGCCCGAGTCATGACGAAGCGAAGCAGAATGACCACGCTCGGACCGCTCGGTAAGTCCGGGTTTCACCACGGCGGCGGCGGTGGCGGAGGACTGGCTCCGATCTCTCTCCCCTACCTCGTGGACTGGCACGACGGCGACGGCTCGGAGATCCAGAATAGCACTGGCCTATTCAGAGAAGGCTCACCGGCTGGCGGTTTCCGAGACGTGTCTATTGTAGGCAACCCGCAGTCATCGCAACTCGCTGCCTATTCGAACGTTGCTCTCCTCCACGCATCCTCGCCGGAGCAGACGCACTGTAGCGGGTACATCGACCTCGGCGGCACCGTCGATCTCTCGAACGGCCTGAGAATTCAGGCGTGGATCAATCCGAGTGTCGTAAGCTCCTCGCACTACAACGTCTATCCGTTCATGCTCGACAACGGAAAAGCTGGCGAGGAGGCCTCGTACATTTTCCAGGCCATGAACTATGGGCAGGAATCCGGTCGGTGGGTCATCAGCAGGGTCAGGAAAGACAACGTAGAAGTCGTCGCAACGAACCAAGCCGACAAGTACCCGACGAACGGTGCAAATTGGGTCTGCGTTCGCCTCTACTGGAATTTCGAGACAGGGAAGTTCAAGTATAACGCTTGGTACAACACTGGATCGAATCAGGTCAACGCCGCCGAGCAATCGTTCACGCCGTTCGAGCCACCGACTGATTTCAGGTATCTACGCCTGTGGAATCCCGGCTCAACATCGGAATGGAATCCGGTCATTTACACCGAGAAGGTTCATGTCGGAGCGATCTGGTTCGGGTCTCTGAATGACGACTACCCGGCGAACGTCAGCGGTAGTGCGCGGTGGTCGCTGTGATGGGAAGGGGATAGAATGCCCGCACCAATTTATGACTGGGCTGGACGTCCTCTCGCGAAGAGACAGGACGTTCCCGGCGCTGGACAATTCATCTTCCCCAACAAGGGGGCATGGTGGGACACGCTCTCGGCCGACATAACGCCGAAGCTCATCATCCAATATTTGAAGAACGCCGAGCAGGGAATTCTCGGCCAACAGATGCAGCTATTCGACCGGATGGTCGATCGCGATGACAGGCTTCAAGCTGTCCTCGAGACACGTAAGCTCGCCGTGACCGGAGTCGATCGGAAGATCGTCCCGGCGATCCCGGACGACCCGCGGGCCGAGAAAGCGGCCGACCTCGTGCGCGAGCATCTCGCCAACATCTCGATGGACGACGCGCTATCCGCTCTCCTCGACGGGGTCCCGAAGGGGACGCAACTCGTAGAGATTATCTGGGAAGGTTCTCAGGTCGTCGCACTGAACGAGGTTCCCGGTCGTCTTCTGAAATGGATCGACGGGGTCCTTCACATCGACACGGGTGACGGGAAGAAAGAGAACTTCCAGCCGATTCAGAATAACAAGTTCGTGAGCTACTCTCCGCGGACGAAGCCCGGCGGCAAGGAGCGCCGAGGCATTCTCCGCGCGCTCTCGATCCTCTGGGTCGCGAAGCACTGGGCGCTCCGGGACTGGGCGGCGTTCGTCGAGGTCTTCGGGATGCCTCTCCGACTCGGGAAGTATCCGAGCGGGACGAGCGAAGAGAACAAGGCGATACTCTACGAGGCGCTTCAAGATATGGGGTCGGACTCGGCCGCGATGATCCCGGAGAATATGAACATCGAGTTTCCGAGAACGCTCCAAACGAGCACTGGCAGCGGAACGCCGATGGAAGAGCTTGTCGATTACGTTGACAAGTCGTACGCGATCCGCGTCCTCGGCCAGAACACTTCGACTCAGTCGGAGAGCGGGAGCGGGACCCTCGCCGGGAACGCTCACGAGAATGTCCGGAAGGACTATAAAAAGGCTGACGCGAAGTCAGTCGGCCGGTCGATCGAGCGCGACCTATTCGCTCCGATCGTCGGCTTTAATCTCGGTTGGGACTACCCTGTCCCGAAGATGTGGTTCGACGTCGAGGACGCTCAGGACGACGCGAGCCGCTCGAAGGTCTACGTCGAACTCGCCAAGATCCCCGGCATGACGTTCAGTCGCTCTCAGATCCGCGAGGAGTTCGCTCTGCGCGAGCCGATCGACGAGGAGGACACTCTGTCAGTCGAGACAGAGGACGCGAGCACGGGGCCGATTGAGGCCGCTCTACGCGCCCGCGCGTTCGCGCTCCCGAAGACTCCGGCCGATCTCACGACCGACGGGATGTCTCACGGAGCGCGGGCCTCGTCAGATGTGGCACGAGACTTGCAAAGGAAAGCTCAGGACGAGTGGATCTCGATCATCTTCGCCTATGTGGACAAGCTCGCGGCCGAGGTCGCCGAAGGTCCCGAGGGCGTACCGCAACTGATCCGCCGGATCAGGCTCGCGGCTCCCGATCTAGGCGAGGCGATGAGCGGCGCTGGACTCTCACTCGAGGACGTGGAAGACGCGGTCTCGAGAGCATACCTCACGAGTCACGGGAACGGCGAACAGGCCGTGGACAACGAACTGGCGGTGCAACTGAACGACGAAGAACAGGACGACGAATAGAGGAAGGGGGGAACGCTTGACGGGTTGGGGAATTTTTGTCTGTGCGTTGCTCTTCGTGATCGGGATCGTGATCGGTGCCGTCGTCGGCGCGGGTCTCGTGATCGCGAAAGGCTACAGGATGATGAAGGCGCAAAGGGCGGCCGAGGTCGAGGGGATGACGAAGCTCAACGAAGCTCGAGCGAAGCTCCAGGACACGGCCGCAATGATCCGCGAAAGGTCGGAAGTGATCAAGGGAAAGATCGCCGAGGTCAACGAGATGAAGCGAACCGCTCCGGCTCCGATGCCCGCGGCTCTCGCTCTCCGGTGCGTCGCGTGCGATTTCTTTTTCTTCGGGTCCTCCGAGAAGATCCCGTGTCCGAAGTGCGGGTCCATCTCGAAGGCTGTCGAGCGTGAGGCCGGGAACCCGTTCGTCGGGGCGGTAGCAAATTGAGCGACCCGAAGCGACTCACAGTCAACCGAACGAAGTCCGGGGCGCTCGAGGTCTCGTACGATGGGAAGGAGATCAAGAACGTGAACGCGCTCTCGGTCTCTGTCTCCCCGCTGGGCGTCGCGGCGACGCTCGTCTTCACGGTTCAGGAGGTTGACGTCGCGACGGCGCTCGACCGGATCGTCGGCTGTCAAGAGGACTCGAGCGAAGCTCACGGACTAGAGGTTAACTGAAATGCCCGAGCCGATCCAAAAGCTCTCGACGACCGTCCTATCCTGGAAGGAGGCCGAGGAACTCTTCCGGTCACAGCGAGGATACGCGGCGCGCGACTACTACGCGCTCGAGGAGTACGCTCGGCTTCAAGGGTTCACGATCACACACATCGGCTCATATGCCATGATGATGAGAGTCAAGGACAAGCTACAGGACATCATCGAGGCGGGCGGAGACCTTCGGTCGTTCCAGGCGTGGGCCGGGACTCAGGGTCTCGCGTGGTCTCGTGCCTACACGGAACTCGTGTTTCGGATGGCGGTCTTCGGGAGCTACTCTCAGGCGCGGTTCGAACAGATCAACCACCCGGACGTCGCCGAGACTTTCGAGATCCTATTCTACGACGCGATCAACGACTCGAGGACGCGCGAGGAGCACGCGAGGATGGGCGGCCGGTCATGGCCGCGGAAAGACTTCCCGGCTGGCTGGTGGCCGCCGAACGGCTTCAACTGTCGGTGTGAGGTCCGGGCCGTGACTCAGACGATGGAGAAGAAGATCGGGACGACTCGACAGCGCGGGACCGTGAGGAATCCCGACGGCTCGACGACGCTCCCGGACAAAGGGTTCCAGAAGAACTACCTCGACCGAGAGTCTCAGAGGCTCTTGCTCGCCAACCGGCTCAGGAACGCGAGAGCGGGTCTCGGCCGATGAAAGGAGAGGCGATGTCAAAGCGCGAAGTCCCGACCGTTCCCGTGGGCGACCTCAGGGCGGTATCACTACAGATCGAACTCGACCCGATCGAAAAGGAGGAGCTACCGGTTTCGGTCGTTCAGGTCCTCCCGCTGAACGAGGTCAACATCCGAGACGCGCGGGACAACTTCCAGGTCACGCCGCTCTCTGTCCTCTCGATCCTCTCTCACTTCGGCGCTCAGTCCGTGGACCTCGCGATCGACTACGATCACGGGATGTACTACGGCGAGAACATGGAAGCGGCCGGATGGGGCGAGAAGATCTGGGCGACTGTCCCGTCCTCGTGGCAGGAGCGGATCGCTCCGTTCCTGGCAGAGTTCGGAGACCGGGTCGGCCTGATCAGTTCCGAAGATGAGGAACTCTGGGGAGTCTATGTCTTCGTCCGCTGGACGCCGAAGGCGGCCGAGAAGATCAGGGCGCGCGAGTACCGATACATTTCACCTGTCGTGTTCTTCGACTACTCGGGGAACGCGAACTATCTCTGGAACGCGGCGGTCGTGAATATGCCCGCCATCGACGGGATGGAGGCTCTCGCGGCCTCGATCATGAAGCCACGCGAAGAGACGGCCGAAGACGATTCGTCACCGGTCGATGAAAACACGCCGGAGACCGGCGACGAATTTTCCGCGATCCCCGCGGAGGAAGGAGACAGAGAAATGCCGTACATGACAAAGCTCGCCGAGACTCTCGGGATCGAACCTCTCGCGGACACGGAGGAGAATTTCGACGCGGAAGCGTTCGAGGCTCTCGCCGTCGAGCGGGCCGAGAAGCTCATCGAAGCACACAACGAAGCCGAAGCACTGGCCGCCGATTATGAGCGGGTGAACGCCGAGGCTGACGAAGCTCGCGAGGCACTGGCCGCAGCAACCGCCAAGATCGAAGAGTTCGAGACCGAGAAAGCGGCGCTCAAGACCGAGCGCGAATCTCTCGTGATCGACGAAGCGATAAAGGCCGGGAAGCTGGCCGAGTCCCAACGCGAGTGGGCCGTCGAGAACTTCTCGGCGTTCGAAGCGTTGCTCCCCACTCTGGACGAAGCCCCGAGCGGGCCGCCGCAGGGTGAGAAAGTCAACCCCGAGAACACCGAAGAGCCGCTCGACTTTTCGGCGCTCAACCAGACCGAGCGTCGGGACGCGATCGCGAAGTTCGCGGCCGAGAAGGGTATCACCTTCACGGAAGCATTCAAGCAACTGGGCTGAAAGGCTCACACAACTGAACTCTAGAAAGGAGTCAAAAAAATGGCTCAGAAACTTTTCTCTCAGGATGAGAAGTATCTCACCAAAGGCGCTGGGGAAGATCTCGGCGCGTACGTCTTCGTCATCGAAGACACCGACACCGCTGACGTCGTCGTCGCGGGCGCTGGCGAGAACGCCATCGGCGTGACCGATGCAGCATGGGAAGACGGCGACGCCGCAGTCCGTGTCGTCTACGACGGGATCACCTACGTCTATGCCGCGGCCTCTCTCGCCGTCGGAGCGCTCGTCGCTTCGGACGCGAGCGGTAAGGCTGTCGCGTATGCCGTCGGCGACTACTGTCTCGGCCGCGCGATGAGCGCTGGCGTCTCCGGTTCGCTCATGGCGATCAAGCTCCAGAGCGGCTCGATCCTCGACACCGATACCGACACCTGATCGTCGGACATGACGAACTGACCGAATAGAAAAAAAAGGAGAACACAACATGGCTCTGACCATTTCCGACGTAGCTCCCGATCCGGTTCTCACCGAGATCGTCCAGGAACACGGGGTCGGCGGCGGTTTCGCTCAAGACGAGATCATGCCGACCCGGACCGTTGCGCGCAACGACTTCAAGTATATGAGGTGGGCGATGCGCGACTTCATCCAGGGGTCCCAGTTCGACTCCAGGCGCGCTCCCGGTGACACCGCCAAGCGTGCGATCACTCCCGAGGGTTCGTGGCTCACTGGGACCGTTCACGAGCGGACTCTGAAGGACGCGCTCCCGGATGAGATCATGGCGAACGCGGCGAATCAGGCCGACTACGAGGCCGCGATCGTGCGTAAGCTCACGAACGCTCTCCGGCTCGAGATCGAGAACGAACTCGAGGCCGCTCTGACCACGACCGGCGGAAGCATCGTGGACGCGACTCCCTCTGTCAAGTGGGACGCGGCCTCCGGTGTCACGATCGAGAAGAACATCGACGCGGCGAAAGCGGCGTTCGTTCTGGCGTGCGGCTTCGAGCCGAACGTGATGATCCTCCCGCCGCTCGTCCGTGACGTCGTGAAACGCGACGCAACGATCCGCGACCTCCGGAAGTACACCGAGGCCGACATCGTGAAGGACGGCGCTCTGCCCGACACGCTCTTCGGTCTCAAGCTCGTGACTCCGGGCGCGATCGAAGACACGGCCAACCCCGGCGCGAGCGCCTCGATCTCCCGCGTGTGGAACGGCGACAACGTCGTTCTCATGTACGTGGACATGAGCGCCGCGACCGACCCGACCGCCATGACCGCGGTGACTCGTTTCACCTCGGCCGCGAACACCGGCTCCCAGTGGGCCGCGTACAACTGGCGCGATCCCGATCCCTCCGCGAAAACCTCGTGGTACAGGGTCGAGACCTTCGACGACATCATCGTCACCGCCGACTGTGCGTACATCCTCTCGGACGTCCTCACCTGAGGCTAGTCCGTTCTAACAACCGGTTGCGGGTCCTTCGGGACCCGCGGCCTTTTTCCAGATCTCAAGGGAAGGGGAGAAGGGAAATGCCGAAATTTATCGACCGCGAGAAGTCGTGGATCATCGACGCGAGGGTCTGTCCGAAGGGCGTCCCGTTCGAGGCCTCAGATTATGAGGCGACTCAGATCGCACGACTGAC
Organism: uncultured actinomycete; assembly: GCA_942491345.1. Lineage (GTDB taxonomy): Bacteria > Actinomycetota > Acidimicrobiia > Spongiisociales > UBA5794 > JAHEEL01. The sequence continues at coordinate 28,937 of CALOAN010000046.1, read as the reverse complement.
GAGCACGCTCGAACACTATGAGGAACCGAAGCCGGTCAAGGCTCCCGAGGATGTCCCAGAGGCTCCGAAGAGCGAAGAGCCGAAGCCCGAGGCCGAGGACGGCTCCGGGATCACGGCGACCTACACGAGCGGCGGATGGTATGAACTGAGCGACGGGCGCAAGCTCCGGAGGAAAGACTTCCCGGACGGCGTCGAAGTCATCGAGGAGTAAAGCATGGCCGGACGATACATCGCCGAAACCGATCTCGATGAGTACATCGAAGAGAAGGCGCTGATCCAACTCACCGACGACGACAGGACGGGAGCGGTGAACTCGGACATCGTGGACGAGTGTATCGCCGGAGCGGAGGACGAGGTTGACGGCTACCTGTCGGGCCTGTACCTCGTTCCGATCACCGGGACCGTTCCAGGTCTCGTCAGCGAGGCGTGCGTGGTGCTCGCCTGTCGGCGGCTCTACCTCCGACGAGGCGGGGTCCCGACGTCGTTCGCGGAGCAGGTCAAAGACACAATGTCGTTTTTGACGAAGATCGCCGAGGGCAAGATCAAGCTCGACATTCCAGGGTCGGACGTCGTCGGCTCGATCTCGTTCCAGGCGAACGACAGGGTCCACACGCGGGAGCTTTGGAAGGGCTGGTAGGCCGTGAGGTTCAAATGGAGATGGAACAGCAAGACGCTCACTCAGACGATCAGAAAGTACCAACGGGTCTGGGGCGGCGAGGCTGTCCCGCTCCGTAAAATCGGACAGTACATCGCGGAGGTTTCGAAGCAGTCGTTCAAGACGAAGGCGGACCCGGCGACCGGTCACTCGTGGCCGAGCTTGAACAGGGACTACGCGAGCTATAAGGCGAGCAAGGGTCGCACGGCTGGCGCGCTCATTTTTTACGGCCACCTCATGAGGTCGATCGGCTACTCGATCACGATCCCGAGAGTCATCATCGGACCGGCGGCCGCTCACGGAATATTCCACCAGTTCGGCGCTCGAGGGGTCGGACTCGGTCGATCTGGCGGCTCGGCTCAGACACTCCCGGCTCGACCGTTCCTGGGAGTCGGTCCAACCGATGAAGCATGGATCAAGCGCGAGGTTGCGAAGTACATCGTCGGCGGGAAGGGATAACGGATGTCACTACGAGCGGAAATTATTCACGCGGTCGCCGACAGGGTACGCTCTGAGCTTCCGGCTCTGAACCGCGTCCTCGTCATCGGTGCGACTCAAGAGTTCGAACAGATCGGACTCCACCCTCCGAGCGTCGGACTGATCCTCACGCGCTCGGTCAACTCGGACACGGACACCCCGCCCGGTGAAGAGTACGCATACTTCACGGTCCAGATCTGGATCGCGGCTCAGCGGTTCGGCGTAGACGATCGCGAGAGCGGGATCACCGACGAAGCCGGAGTCTATAACATCCTCGACGACGTCCATGCAGCGATGGCCGGATGGACTCCAGACAGCGCCGACGAGCCGATGAGGTTTATCGAGAGCGACGTCGAGGAGATCGGAGACGGGCTGATCGTCGCGTTCGCCGACTACCGAACCGCTCGACTCATTTAGAAAGGAGACGCGCGTGAAATACATCGCGACACTCTCAGAAGATCAGCCTCTAGACTTCCGCTCGAACAGTCTCGGACGGTTCATCAAGGGCGAAGGCCGCGAGGTCGATCTGACTCCCGAGGAGGCTCGGTCCTTCAAGGGGAAGGGGTTCGAACTCGAGCCGGTGCTCGAGCAGCAACCCATCGAAGACGAAGCCGAGGCCGAAACGCCTCCCCAAGATAAACCGAAAAAGGCGACGCGGTCCAGCCGCGGGAAGGAGTAGAGAATGGCAACCTACAGAAGCGGCGCGAACGCGAGGATCGCACTCGGAAAGGAGTCGGCGTACAACACCGCGAGCACGGCGATGCACGACATTCCGAAGAGTTCGTTCAGTGTTCCGAGTCCCTACGAACTGATCACGAACGACGAACTCCGAAGCGATCCGAACCCGGTCGCGAATGCGAAAGGACTCCAGTCCGGCGAGGGATGGTCGATCGACGCGATGGTGACCTCCGACCTCTTCGGTCTGTTCTGTTACTTTTTCTTCGGCGGCTACGCTGTCACCGGAGCGGGTCCGTACGCTCACGTCCACACGATCGCGAACACTCTCCCGCCGAGTCTCTCGGCAGAGTACGGCGACACACAGACGGCGATCGCTCGATACGATCAGTACTATGGCCTTTATCTGAACTCTCTCGGACTCTCGGTCTCGAAGACTTCGGAACTCATGAAGTGCTCGCTCGGGGGAACGTCCTCAGGTAAGTTCGACATGAACGCATCGACTCCGCTCGACGCATCGCCGGACACGTACGGCGACCGGCGTCACGCGATGCCAGCGGCCACAATCGAGATCGACGGCTCGGCTGTCGCGTACCTCACGTCGATCGACCTCACGATCGACCGGGAGATCTTCCCGCTGAACCCGCTCGACGGCAACCTCTACGCGGCGAGCGCGACCCTCGGCAAATACATGATCTCGTGTACCGTCACCGGCTGGCGCGATCAGGCCGACACGCTCTACGCGCTCGACGACGACGCCGAGCATACCGTGAAGCTGATCAGCCCGCGACCGGGTTCGGCGACTCACGACATTGAGGTCTACTTTCCGGAAGCGTACATCTACGCGACCGAGTCTACCTCGATCGGCGGCGACGGTCCGGCCGAGTTCTCGGTCCAGGTTTCGCCGTTCTTCGACGACGCGGCCGAAGGCTCCGCCGTCGAGATCACGGTCAACTCGGACATCGCCGACTATTCGGCAGTCTAACCACGCTCCCGGCCTCTCAGACCGCGGGTAGCTCGAGAGGCGAGGGTTCGTTCGTCCCAGGTAAACGAACGCTCAGAGAGACGAAAAGGCGCTCCCGCGGAGCGCCTGTCTCTCGTTCGGTTTGTGACTCAGGTCGTGTAGCGGCGGCCGCTGAGCACGTCCACGACCTCGACGCCGGGGCCGAAGGCGGCGCGCGCCTCGAAGCGTTCCTCATCGCTCGGCTCGGCGGGCTGGTTCCGCGCGGCGCGGTACTCGGCGAGCGAAGCGTTCATCTCGGCCTCGTACGCGGCACGATGGGCGGGCGGGAACGACGAGGCAAGCGTCACGCTCGAGGACGCAGACCGGGATCAGGCGATCGTTCGACTTCCAGCGGCGGAGACCGGCGGCGTCCTCGTAGCTGTTCTCGACGATGCTCTTCCACGAGCGGCGGATCTGATCGGCGGCGCAGGTGAAGCGGTCGAGCGTTGCGTTCAAGGTCGCGACGTTGATCTCGTAGAGCTTGCTGATTTCGGTCGAGTCGAGTTTCATTTCAGATCCTTTCGGTTGTCGTCGTCGGCTGGGTCGCGGCGACGATGTTATTCGGGCGGGCGACTTCCGCGGTGAAGAGGACAGCGATCAGGAGCATGGCGGCTGTGATCTTGCGGGCGGTGGCGGTGAGTGACGTCCTGTCCATGAATCAAATATACGACATGGGAGGAACCTTGTCAACCCCTAAACCCGAAAAACTTTCGACGAGTTCTGGAGGTCTCATCTACTAGCTGAAAGGAGCTAGAGATGAGACGTCGAGAGATACCGAAGAAAGACCTAGAGTGTCTGTGGGAACTGGAGTACATCTCGATCAGCCGACAAGCGACGAGATGGCTCAAACAGAAACAGCGGCGACGCCTCCGGAGAGAAGCGCGCCGGGAACTCCGCGAAGAGCGGGAAGGGACGGGACAAGATGAGTGAGTTGATTTTGAGCGCTGGACTTTTCACGGGTGAGCCGAGCGAGCGGTTCGTGACTCTGAACAGAGACGAGGTCGAGGCGACAGGCGCGCCGGTTCAGGGCGCTTACTTCATGCTGAAGCCGGTCGATGGAAAGCTCGACGCCGAGTACACGAAACTCCGCGGCCAAGACACGCACACGATGAAGATCAGACCGAAGGGGAAGAACGACGACGCCGACTCCCCGAACGTCCAGTTCGAAGCGATGGAAGTCTCGTTCTCGAACGAGCGCGAGTTGAAGGCGATCGCGTGGCTGGCGAAGAAAGTGATCACCGGCTGGCGCGGGATCAAGCTCGACAACGGGAACGAACTCGAGTTCAGCGAGCACAACCTCGAGAAGCTCGCCGGGTTCTCGCCGATCATCAAGCCGGTGATCGAGGAGGCCTACGCTCTGGGACGTCTCCGTGAGGTTCTCCAAGAGGGAAACTGATCGACCTCGTTGAATGGGAGACCAACCCCGAGAAGGGTCGGAAGTGGGCGAGATATTTCAACTCGTGCGCGAAGGCTGGCCGACCTCCGACGATGAGGCCGGACTGGATACCTCGGCCGCTCCCAGGAAACGAGGACACATTTCGCGCGTTCCGGATGGTTCAGTATTGCCGCGCGCCGATGGGCGTCGGCTTCAACTGGGAAGCGATCGCGGTCAAGCTATCGTTGCACGGACTCTGGACGCCTGAGATCGAGCGCGGTCTGGATGTGTGCGAGAAGATCATGGTCAACGAAGAACAGAAGACGAGAGAACGCAAGGCCGAACAGAAGAGCGAACCGAGCGCGAACAAGAGCACTCCGCGAAGGAGGCCTCGTCGTCGGAATTGACGGCGGAGAAGAGGGGCGAACGTGGCTGTTACAAAAGTTATGAACCTTGGAATCCAGGTCTCGCTCGACAACAAGGGCGCGATAAAAGGGATCAAGCAAGTCGAGAACCAAGTCGTCCAGGCTGGCAAAGGAGCACAGCGCGCGAGCGGTGGCTTCTCGACCTTGACGAAGGCCGTCGGCGCGCTCGGCGTCACGATCGGCGCGGCCGGTCTCGTTCGAGGACTCAATCAGTCGGTCAAGGCGTTCGCCGAATTCGAACAGCAGGTGACGAACGTCCAGAATATCACCGAGGCCTCGGCCGCGGAGATGGGCGTGTTCGCCGAAAAGCTCCGGGACCTCCCGGCCTCTCTCGGGAACTCGGTCGAACTGACCAAGGGTCTGTATCAAGCTCTCTCGTCCGGCGTCCCGCAAGATAACGCGATCGACTTCATGACGGCCAACGCGAAGGCGGCCAAGGGTAACATGGCCGATCTCACTCAGACGATCTCGGCCTCGACCTCGATCCTCGCGGCGTTCAACCTCGACGCGAGCGAAGCCGGGGGCGTGCTCGATGCGATGACAAAGACGGTCGATCTCGGGAAGCTCACGTTCTCCGATCTGGCGAACAACATCGGCAAGAGCGCGAGTATCGCGGCCGCGGCCGGAGTGAGCTACAACGAACTCTTCGCGGCGACCGCACAACTCACGCTCGGCGGTCTATCGGTCGAGGAGTCGATGACCGGTATTCGCGCGATCATGACGGCGACGATCCAGCCGACAGTGGATCAAGTCAAGGCGATGGAAAAATACAACGTCACGCTCTCGGCTTCCGCTCTCGAGCAACAGGGCTTCGTGGGATACATGAAGTCGATCGAGGCGGCCATCGGCGGGAACGTCGAAGCGATGGCGGAACTCTTCCCCAACGTCCGGGCCATTGGTCCGGCGTTGGCTTTGGTGCGTGAAAATGGCGATCAGTTCGCGGACACCCTCGACAAGATCAACGACTCGGCCGGAAAGGTGGACCGCAACTTCGAGCGGATGACCGAGACGACGGCCGCTCAGATGGAGATCCTCAAGAACTCGATGAACGCGGCGATGATCACGATCGGACAGGAACTCGCTCCGGCGATGCAGAGCTTTGTGGAGTGGGCCGTCGAGAATCTTCCGGGGATCGCGGAAGGGATCGTCTCGATCGTCAAGGCGATCGGCGAGGTCATCAAATGGCTCGACAAATGGAAGGCCGTGCTCGTCCCGCTGGCGGCGGCGATGGCTGCGTTCTGGGCGACGGCGAAGATCCAGGCGTGGATCACGTCGATCCAGGCGGCGGGCGTGGCGAGCACCGCGCTTGGGACGAAGCTGACCGCGCTCGCGGCGCTGGCAACTCCGTTCGCGGCGCTCGCGGCGGCGATCGTCGGCGTGACCGGTGCGATCGCGTACCTCGGCCTCGAGTGGGCGAAGACTCAAGAGGGCATCGGCGAGGCCGAGAACCTCTTGTCGGAGACTCAGGCGCGCGCTCAGAAAAAACTACAAGAAGGACTCGAGATCAACAAGATCTCACTCCAGGAATTTGCCGACGAACTCGGCGTGGTTCGGGGCGAGAACGAGTCGCTCGTGGAGTCGGTTCAGAAGCACGTTCAAGAGTTGATCAGACAGGGGAAATACGGCGGCGACGTTCAGGCCGTAATGAAGGGTCTCGCGCGAGCCGAATCCGAAGCTGGGAAGGCGGCTGTCGCGGCCGCGAACAATCAGAAGAAAGCGACAAAGATCTACGAGGACGCCGAAAAAGCTGTCGAGGCTCTCCGGGCTGAGATGGCGGAATTCGGTGCCGAGCAAGCCGCGCTCGCGGAACAGGCCGAGGAGACCTTCGATGGATTCTACTCGGACGTCGAGGGCGTTCAGCAAGCAATGGAAGACTGGCTCGCGATCACGGTCACGAGTCAAGAGGAACTCGAGGAACTTCAAGAGGTCGGCGAAGATGGGATGACAGCGATCGAGAAAAAGGTGCGAGATCTCGAGCGCGAGTTCTCGGTGACGTTTCGCGACGAGCTTCCCTCCGCCGTTCAGGATGGAGTGGACGAGGCGAACAAAGCCGCGGCCGACATCGAGATCATTCCTCCGGGCGCTCCGGAGGAGGCGAAAAAATCCATCTTCAACTCGATCACTGGAGGGATCTCCGAAGCGCTCGGAAAGGGATTCACGGGCGAGTGGAATTCGTTTATGGATCTGTGGGACTCTCTCTGGCAGGACGCGGCCAAGTCTATGATGGGGACGCTCTCCGACGGCCTCGCGATGGTGTTCAACGGAAAGGACGCCGAGGGGAACCCGTTCAACATCGGGAACATGATCGAAGATATGACAGAGAACGCCGGGATCGGATCGACGATCGGCGGCCTCGGGATGGTACTCAACGCTCGAGAGCAGGGCGGCGCTCAGGGCGCGCTACAGGGCGCAATGGGCGGAATGCAAGCTGGCGCGATCCTCGGTCCTATCGGGATGGCTGTCGGCGCGATCGCTGGCGGACTGATCGGCTACTTCGGCGGGAAAGAGGACCCGGCCTCGACGGTCGCCATCGGGAACCGTCAGTCTCGTTTTACTTCGACCGAGTACGATCGGGAGCAAGAGGAGGTCATGGAGGGCCGGATTCGATCCCTCTACGATAAATTCGAAGCGGCCTACCGCGGGATTTTCCTGTCACTCGGCGACGCCTCTCTGGGGAGCATCCTCAGACAGCAGGGCCGGGTCCCTGTCGTGGACTCCGGCGGCCGGATGGATATGACTCCCGACGAGCTTTACGACTGGCTCGCGAGGGAAGCTCTCCCGGACGCGTTCGAAGAATACTACCGGCCGGTCCTCGAGCAAGGGCTGGGCGATCTCGGCGTGAGCAACGCCACCCTTGACTCTATATTCTCGCAACTCCCGGACATGACCGGAGACGCGAGGATTCAGTTCCTCGCCGACTTCGTTCAGACGGTCGTTGACATCAACAAGTCTCTGGAGATGGCCGACTGGGACACCTTCACAGACTCGATAAATGAGGACTCATTTACCACGTTCACGAACGGGATCACGGCGACCACGGATCAAATGGATCTCATGATGGACTCGTGGCGCGGGATGGGTCTCGACGATGTCGTTCGAGAAGTGGACGCGATCGGCGACGCCTTCGACAGCGCTCTGGCTGGCGTCGCTCAGATGCTCCACGAGATCGACTCTCTCCGATCTGGAATCCAAGACGGTTGGGCTGGGATGCGCGAGGACCTCGCGCTCTCTCAGATGACCGACCCGCAAAAAATCAACTACTTCCAGAACCAAGTCGAAGAGTATATGAACGACCTCCAGAACGCTCAGACTCCGGAGGAGATCGAGCGGGCGAACAACGCGCTCGCCGGGGCGATGCAGAACCTCATGAGGCTAGTCGATCCGGCGTCCGGAATGGGGATGGGTTCGGAGTCGTGGGGCGAGTACCTCGACAGGATGATGGAGCAAGCCTCGGAAGTCGCAACGGCTGGACTCGACGCGGTCGAGGCGGAGGTTCGGGCGGCCTACGACGAACTCGTCGAGAGGCTCAACCGGGCGGCCGATGCTCTTCTGAACTTCGAGAACGCGGCGAACAACAAGAGCACGACCGACGCCGGGTTCTATGACGATGACGGGAACTGGGTCACGGTCGGGGCGGAGAGCGGCGGGGCGGCCGACAGCGCCGACAAGTCGATGACGATCGACCTCACGACACCGATCACGCTCAACCTCCAGACCTTCATCGACGGGAGCGAACTCAAAAACGATGTGTACGCGGAAGTGAACGCGGAACTCGGCGCGATGTACAGTAACCTCGTGAACATCATCAACGCGCGCGCGCCGTCGATCGACTGAGGGGGGCGCGATGCTGATCTACACGGCTGACCAACTCGCGCTACTCCAGACGAGAGACGTCCTCGCGAAGCTCGCGATCGACATCGACAGGACTCCCGCTCTCCGCTACTGTAGCGGTTCGACTGGGATCACAATCGGGGGCGACTATTTCGCTCCACGCCTCATGAAGTTCGACACCTTCGAGGTCGCCGATCCGAGTCAAGCGAAGACGAAGATCAGGCTCGGCGACTCGGCCGGTGATCTCAGGGCGGCGAACTACACGGACCGTTTCTCGGACGACCCGATCACTGTCTACCTCTACCTCAGGGCGAAGCCCGAGGACGAGTGGACTCAGATCCTCTCGGTTGAATGGATCTGCGAGAACTCGGAGATCGAGTCGGACGGTACATTCACCCTCAACCTCCACGGGGCGAGCGGCCTCCGGCGGAAGGCTGGGGAGCTTTTGGGAAGCCGCGCGAGTTTCGAATACGCTCCGAGTCCGAACGCGAAGATCACGGTCGGAGTCGGAAAAATCGTATTCTACGACGCACCATAGAAGGGTTGGGTCATGCCTCAGATCGAAAGATTCTTGCCGACATCTATCAAGCCGAAGCAGGGAATGGCTCCGGGCGTCTCACGTCCCGGAGTGGTCCTCACGGATTTTTCCTCAGGTTATCAGACCTCCCGCGACTGGGGGGAAATTTCGACGCGCTCTCTCGACATCCCGGTGGAGATGATCGGCTACGCGACAGACGGCCTCCGAGACTTCGAAGCGTTCCTCGAGAACGTCCGTGTCGTCGGCGAGGTCTTCTGGGTCGTCGAGCCGATCTCGGGGACTCACTACGGGATGACGTGCGGGCCGCTCGGGGACGGGTCGCGGACGTGCTTCGCGTGTCCCGATCAAAGGCGGCTCGGCTCCCCCGTGTTCATGGAAGACGGCGTTCCGAACGACTCGGCCATACGGTCACGCATCGGCGAATCTGTTCACGCTCGACGGGTCTTGCGTTCCTGAGGACGCCGACGGACTTCGTCTTCCAGAATGGCAGTCTGGGGACATCAAGTCATTTTCGAATTTTGGGTCGACATCTCTCAAGTTTCTCAGAGCGCTGGCGGCCTTCGGCTTTCGTGACGTGCTCAGAACTCATATCGTGAGCAGCCGAAGTGACGACGACGGCTGGCGACTCTCAACGCGATGTTCGGTGTCTTCGAAACGGTGGTCTGGGAGATCGCTCGCGATAGAGTTTCACTGGTACGATGGTCCGACGTCGGTATTCGCTCAGAGCTTCGCAACACCGGCCGACCAAGATCTGAATCAGTGGAGAATTCTAGAGCACTCGGAGACCGCTCCGGCGACGACCATCGGCGTGAAGGTCGAACTCGTTGACCAGACCATGTCACAACCGAGCCGTACTACATCGACGCGATCGGAGCTGCTACTCCGGCGAGCTACGACCGCATCCACCTTCCCTCGATGGCTCCGAGCGTGATCGAGTTCCGGATCCGCTCCGGCGGAAGGCGTTCGAGTGACGGCGAACGCGACTGGCAAGAGGATGATCCGCGGGCGTCTCGGCAAGAACGGCGTCTCGTGGTCGATGACCGATCCTGGGAACGCTGTCCCGTCGTCGCTGTCGATTATGGAAGAGGTCGAAGTATGACGATCCGAAGGGTGACTCCGACGGGCGGCGGATCGTCGTCGTCATATGGCGCTGATCAGAACGGCGGAATCCGCCGTCCTGGTGGGAGAACGTCTCCAGGTGAAGACGGGATCAGCGAGCGTTTTTATGAAGATCAAAACCCGAACACCTACAGGCCGAACGTCGGCGGATCCGGGAACACTTCGACGGCGACGAAGGCTCCGAAAGAAGTCACGTTCTCCTCGACAATTTTCAACTCGGACATCAAGGCGGCATATGGCGCGTCGAAAGTGACCGGCGTCTGCGGGTTCGTTTATCAGTCGAGCAACTGGCTCGAATTGATGTACGCGTTCGCCTATGGTGAGCAGTCGGCCGTAACGAAGGTTTTCGTTGGCGACGATGAATTGTATCCCAACAACACGATCGAAGACTGGATCCCATACCTCGCGGTTCGTGTTGGCGATGGCGTCAACTGGGGCGGCGGAACTCGACCGCCCGCGCTACTTTCGGCGGCCGAGGCTGATCGCTGGAAGAACCTCTGTCACATCTACTTCGCGATGAGGCCGACAGCGGGACCCGATAACCTGTCCGGGTCGCTCGATGTGAAGGCTCTACTCGGCGGCCAGATCATAACGGACTTTCGGGACGCCTCGACTGGGGCGTTCACGAACCCGGCGCTCGTCTGCTATGACATCGAGACGAACCCTCACTGGAGGGACAACGGGTCGGCGAGGCTGGGCGTCGAGAGCGGCGGGACATGGGAAGCCGTGGCGGACACGGCCGACGAGATCATGTCCGACGCCTCGAAGCGATACCACTTCCAAGGGGCCGTGAACATCCGAAACCCGGACGAAGTCGAAACAGAAATCTTAAAGCATTGCTTCGCGGACAAGTACACGAGCGGCGATGGGAAGCTGCAACTCTTCCAGCGCGCTCTACCTCCGGCGGTCTCTGGAACGTGGACGGTCGCGGGGACGAACGTCGGCGGATCTGGCGGCGCGGCGCTGACCGAACTCGAGGCGGGCGACATCGTCTACGTCGGGACCTCGAAGGGCATCATCGAGAGTGTCACGAACGACAACCTCTTCACCGTTGACCGGCCGATGACCGAGACGGCGGAGACCACGCGGAAGACCTCGGGTATCTACCTCAAGCGCGAGGACATCACCGGAAGCATTGTCAAGGGGACAGACATCCCGGAGGCTCAGATTCCCGACGATGTCGTGGTTCGCTACATCCCGGAAGGGGTCGAGGGCGGAACCCAATACCCGAAGGTCGAGAACTACACCGGAGACAAGAGAACCGAGATATCCCTGAGCGGTTGCAAGACAGCGGGGATGGCTCGGCGCGTGTCCGAGACTCAGAGAAACATTCTCAAGCTCCAGCCGTTCGGATGGTCGTTCAGGGCCGGGATGAAGGCGGCCGCGCTCGAGCCGGGAGACGTGTTCTTTTTCGATGATGACGTGCTCACCATGCAACCGGCGCGCGCGCTGATCCCAGTTAAGCACGACCTGAAATCAGGGACGATCTCGATCAAGGCGGAGGAGTTCGACCCTCTCGCCTACTCTGAAGGCGTCGCCACAGACGACACACCTCCGGTCCTCGAGTTCGACCCTCCGGACGCTCCGACTGATCTGACTCGAGTGTTCGGTGAGTCCGGCGATTGGGACTCCGCGTCGATGGTGTCGAACCCTGACGACCTCACGACCTCCGAGAGTTGGGCGTACGTCGGGACCATGACGAGCGCCTACAACGGAGGGACCGACGAGACCGAGTTCGAGTTCCCGGCGCTCAGTGGCGGGACCTATGCGTGGAAAGAGTTCACGTCGGAGATCGACGGTCACAACGTCCTCTTCGTGTCGCTCGTAATCCGAGCGCTGGCGAACTGGGGAACCGACTCAGATGTTCAGATTCAATACGCGAGCGGCGCGGACCACGCGACAGCGACAGTCCAGCAGTCGATCAGGGTGACACCGTTCGTCGATGGCAGATACCAGCGGTCAGCGCTCAAGTTCACCGTGACGAGCGACGCTCACCACGAGATCAGAATCCGCGGAGCGCAAGCGGCCGCAGTCACAGGAGGCTCCGAGCCGACCTTCGGGATCAAGAGGTTCAGGGCTGTCGCGTGGGGCGTTCAGGGTGAGCCGATCTCGACGGTCTACGGGGCCGGGAGCATCGCTCACGATCTCGGGATCTACGAGCGCTTCGAGTGGGTGGAACACAGCAGCGCGCCTGACACGGTCCAGGAATACCAACTCAGAATAAATAGCTCGGCTGGGACGGGGTCGATCAAGATCGGCTCGGTGGCCGAAGGCGGCAACTCGATCGAGGTCGATCACGCGAAGGAGATTCAGAGATGGGGTCCCTCAGCAAGCGGCGTCGCTCGAGGCGGGAACGCCGAGTACGATCGCGGGTTCTACATGAAGGCCGTCGGGCCGACAGGCCGGGAGTCAATATTCCCGAGCGCGACAGAGACGTTCGAGGGGTCGGCAACTCCTCCTGTTCTCGGGTGGAATCGGTTCGCTCTCTCGTATTGGTGGAGCTATCAGACCCAAGCGTACGAGAATTACACGACATTCACCTATGCACCGACTGGGCTGATCCCGACAGGAACCGAGGACGACTACATCCTCGAATTCTGGTTGAACCTCGACGGCGGTGGACTCACGCTCCGGAAGGAAGTGCCGCTAACGACCGAGGTCGGCTATGGTCCCGCGAACTCCAAGGTCGGCGAACCCGGTTTCGTGTACACGAACGCCGCGAGCGTTGTTTACGAGCTTTGGGTGAGAAACAAATACACCGGCAAGCGGACCCAGATGACCGAGAACGGATATGCCGCGAACTCCGGGTCGCCTCTCCCGCCGAACACGCCGACGCTCGCCGTCTTGAACCCCATCCACACAATCACGAACGATCATACGGATGTTTTCGGAGTCGTCACAAGCACGAAGATCCTCGTCCTGAGTTGGACGAATGCAGCAGATGGCGGGACGACAACCGATCACTACGAGATCGAAACCCGCGACTCGGCGGTTCCGGCTGTTATCACCAGACACGAATACGCGCTCCCGGTCAACTCGACCGGACAGGCGACCTCCGCCTCGTGGTCGGATAACATCCCGGCGACATTCCCGGATGAGTTTATCTGGCCGTCGGGTCACAATCAGATGAGGGTGATCGCCGTCGGTCCTCTCGGCGAGGAGGCCGAGTCGAACTGGGGAACGCCAACGGTCACGGCCGGATCGACCTCTAGCAGTGGCTCGGCGTCGGACCTCAATACACAGCCGCTCATCGTCGAGACGACCTCCGGGATCACGACCGGCTACCCGAAGTGGATCAAGGTCATGTCAACCTCGACCCGCTACACCAGGATGATCATCGAATTCGAGAACGGTCTCTATGACATCACGCGCCAGTGGAGCGGTCGGCTCATCGTCCAGTGTGAGGATACAGCTTCGGCTCCTGTCATTACCTACACGCTCACCGCGGATGACTCCGCGAACGGGGTACTCACCGTTCCTTTCAGCTTCCAGGTGTGGTACGACTCGGCGACCGGAGATACCGAGGTCTGGCTGATGACCTTGAGCCAGCACTCTAGGATCGGGGTCCGTGCGTGGACACAGTACCACTGGAACACCGAGCCGAACATCCTGACCGATTGGGAGACAGACCTCTCCTCGACCGGGCCGACCGCGGCTGGAACCTACTCGAAGGTCTGGGACCAGACGACCGCGACTCCTAACTTCCTATTCGACGGGAACGGCTCGAAGATCGAGGTTGACGGGACTCCGCTCATCTCGAGGATTCAGGACGCGAGCGATGTCACGATCACGGGTCTCGTGTGGGGCGACATGCTCTACTGGGACGGCTCGGTCTGGCGCGACATCTCCCGCTACCAGATCGACAACAACGCCTTCCACCGAGCGGCGTCGTCCCAGATTTCTGCGCTGACCGAGAAGGTCACGCCCGTCTCTGCCGACCTCATCGTCATCGAAGACAGCGCGGCGAGCAACGCCAAGAAAAAAGTCCAGATCGGGAACCTCCCGAGCGGCGGCGGCGGCGGCTCGGCACCGAAGACAACCTCTGCCGTGAATCTCACCGGAACGTGCTCGACCTCGGGTTCGACAGAATCGACCCTTGTGAACGTCTCGTCAGGCCCGTATATCATCCACCTGATCTCGAACACAGATGGGTTCGATAGCGGCTACATCGAACTGGTCGTGGACGGGACCACGCTCATCGCTGGCTTCTCTGGCGGTGGCACCCTCTACCCTCCGGGCACTGTTCTCGTCGGGGCAGGGTCTTCATACTTTCCGTGCCCGGTCTTCGTCCGGTCTTCATTTTCGATCAAGGGTCTCGACAACGGTCCATCGTTCACCTACCGGATTGTCTACCAAGCGGTGAGCATCTCCTGATGGGCATCGTGTGGGATGGCGCAGTAAACGGGCCGAGCCTCGGTCCTTGGATTTACGAGATGACAGGGACGTGGCCGAAGACGACCGCGCTCGTGAACGGTTACGCAGACATGAGCTTGACCGTTGGGGTCTACGGAACCTATCTCAACATCTCGGCGGGGCCATACATCCTCTGGGGTCTTCGGAACGACCCGGATCTTGGGTCTGGGAATATCAGCATCCGGCTCACCGTCGATGGGACGATCCTGTTCACGAAGACCGGAGTTCCGTACTCCTCTGGAAATGATGTCGTCGGTCTTTTCTTCGACGATGGCGGGAACGATGTCGGCCCGGTGCTCGTGAGGAGTACGCTCAAGATCGAGGCTGCCCGCGATGGCTCTGGGACCAATCGGGTGCGGTGGCTTTACACACCTTACAGTCTATAATGGGAGTGGTGAGATGAATACAGAGCTTGAACAATTCCAGACGAACGTGAAGAGGCTCGGGGAGATCACCTCGAGGCTCGAGGCGAAGCCGGTCTGTGGGATCAACGGGCCGCCGAAGATCTTCGAACTCGAAGACGGCGAGGCTCGAGTGTGGCTCTTACATGAGAGAGAGTCTGTGACTATCGTCAAGTCTCACCTGTCGCCGAACGCGACGTTCCCGGTCCACACTCACTCGGGGATCGAGGTCATAGTGGTATTCGAAGGCTCGGCCGTCTACACATCGGGGGACATAGCTCGAAGGCTCAACCCTGGACAGTGCGTGTCGGTCCCGGCCGGGAAGGGTCACAAGATCAAGGCCGGACCCGATGGCGCGTGGTTCAGTGTGACGCTCGTTCCGAGATCGAAAAGCATGATGGAGGTCATTCGATGACAGACCCTCTCGAGGTCGTGGGGTCGGTCAATCTCGTGGAGATTGTCTCGACTCTCGGCCATGTGGTGCGCGAAATGGAAAGGCTCGGGAACGTCGTCTCGGAAGAGGGGCGGGACACGAGACAACGGTTCGACGATCTCAAGGTGGAGGTTGCGGCGTGCAAGACCGAACTCACAAAACAGATCTCAGATCTCGACAAGGCTCAAGCTCTCACCGACAAGGAGATCCGAGTTCAGATCTCGAAGGTCTCCGCGATTGTATCGGCCTTGACTGGGATCGCGATCTGGGTCCTCAAGTCGGGCGTCTTCGCGGCGCTGGCGGCCATGTGAAGCGGCTCGTCATCGACCCAGGTCACGGCGGAGATGATCCAGGGGCCGTCGCGAAGGACGGGACCCGCGAAGCCGATCTCGCTCTCCTCTACTCGAAGGAGATCGCGGCCGACCTCGCGGCGCGCGCTCCGGAGATCGAGACGATCTTTACCCACCTCGGCGCGGGCTGTCCTCTCGCCGACCGCACAAGGATGTCGAACGAACTCGAGGCCGATCTGTTCGTGTCGATCCATTGCAACGCGGCGAAGAACACCGAGGCTCGGGGGTTCGAGGTCTTCACGACTCGAGGGATCACCGGGGCCGACCGAGTGGCGACCGCGATCTACCGACAGGCTCGAGAGCAACTCCCTGAGATCTTCAAACCTCGCTCGGACTGGGAGGACGGCGACCCGGATCGGGAGGCGAACTTCTTCGTCCTCAGACACACGAGGGCGCGGGCCGTTCTCGTCGAGCTTGGGTTCGTCTCGAACCCGACCGACCTCGCCTATCTGAAGCACGACGGCGTCCGCGATCGCTGGACACGAGCGGTGAGTGATGGTATAATCCTTTCGATCTAGGCTCGGCGACGGGCCGGAAAAAATCGAAAGGAGGCGCGGATGGCGGACACGAAAACGAGGACCGTAGACGAAGGAGAGGAGGGGCTGCACCTTGACGGCGAGAAGGCGAGGATCGCGGACACGATCCCGGCTCGTCTACTTTACGAGGCTGGGCTGATCTTCGCTCAGTGCACACAGAAGCGCGACGGCTACCCGAACGGGAAGTACCCGGACAGGGCCGACGGCTCGCCGAACTTCAAAGGAGGAATCAGGGTCTCGAAAATTCTCGACTCTCTCGTGCGTCACGTCCTTTGTGTGATCATGGGCGAGGACATCGACCCGGACTCCGGGTTCCATCATCTCGCTCATATCGTGTGCAACGTCTCGATGGCGTGGTACATGATCGAGCACAGGACCGAACTCGACGATCGCGAGATCGACACCGAAGAACTCGACGTATTGAGGGGAGAGTAAATGGGAGATGATCAGCAAACGATAAACCGACAATGGACGGCGGGCGGCCTCGACGTGAGCGTCGAACCGATGATGAAGAACAAGATCACCGGGACCTGGATCGACGACGCGGGGATTCGACACGTCGGACATTCGACAGTCGAAGAGCTTCGGGCGCTCGCGAACATCCCGGACGACTGGCGCGCGATGTGGACGCGGCCGAACTCGTGGCCGCAGCAGGACAAGAAGGGGCCGTTCATCGCTCACCAGATCCGGGCGACGTTCCTCCCTCCAGATCCCGGCGAGGCTCACGCTCACGAGATGCTCGACGAGATCGCGAAGCTCTCACCGACAGCGGCCGAGCTTCCGGAGTTCAAGGCCGAGGACGGTCGCCGGAGGATGCTCGAGATCTCGATCATGGACGCTCACTTCGGCCTCGCGTGTTTCGCTCCCGGCGCTGATCTGAGTTACGATCTTCAAATTGCACGGGACCTGTACCTCGGGACGATCTCGAAGCTGCTCACACTCGCGCGGAAGATGGGCGACTTCGAGAAGATTCTACTCCCGTTCGGGAACGACTTTCTCCACGCCGATATTCTGGCGAAGGGGGTCCACGGGACAGCGGGCGGGACCGATCAGCCGGAGATGATCTCGTGGCACCACACTTATATGTTTGCGGAGGAGACGATCGTCCAAGCGGTCGAGGCGCTGGCGAAGATCGCACCGGTCCACGTTCCTGTCATTCCTGGGAACCACGACCGCTATTCAGCGTTCACGCTCGGACGACTCCTCGCGGCTCGTTTCCACAATAACCCGAATGTGACGGTCGATTGCTCGCCGTCGCCGTACAAGTTCGTCGAGTACGGGACGAACCTCATTGGGTTCGAGCACGGACACAGCGTCGCACAGATCAGGCTCGCGGCTGTCATGGCGAACGAGTGCGCGGAGGCGTGGGGCCGGACAGAGTTCCGCGAGTGGCACATGGGCGACCAACACCGGAAGGGATCGGCGAAGACCTCGGCTTTTGAAGAGCAAGGCGTGAGCGTCGAGTATCTTCCTTCGATCGTGTCGCCGAACGAGTGGCACCGATTGAAGAGCTTCAACCGACAGAAGCGCGGAGCGATGGCGTTCCTCTGGGACTACGAGGAGGGACCCGAACTCCGCGTCGGCGTAAATCTTCTGGGTCAGTACGCGCGGCGGAACGCGGTTGATCTGGGTTGGGAACCGGTGAACTATGACGAACTCGAACCTCCGGAGGATCGCGAGTAGCGCTCTCCGTTCTGTAATTCTACCGGCCGTCCTCGTGGCGGCCTTTTTTCATGCCTCTAACGGCGCTCAGGCTCAAGAGGTATTCTCGCTCGACCTCGAGGCGGCGGCGCGATCTGGGGCCATCCTGAGGCCGGGAACCGTCGATACTTGCGATCAGTGTCCGGACCTTGACTCGGTGACGTGCGCGATCTCGCCTCCGGCGTGCGAGGCGTGCTGGAGTAGCTGTGGAGAAACTCCCCGAGATGTCGGCCGGGTTCGGCCGGACGGTCCCTCGATCGACCCGTGGTTGCACGGCGGCTACATCCTCGAACGAGAACTCGGCGTGATGCAACTCGCGCACGAATACTTCTGGGATGGACCCGACGCACCGAACCGGCTGACCTACTTCGGGACGAACCTCGAGGTCGCCGAGGAGGTCCGGTCCTACGGCTTCCGGACCCTCAAGGTCTGGATTCAGAACCACCCCTTCGACGGTCTCGGCGAACAGTTCTGCTACGACCTCTTCGATACCGGGACGGGCGACTGGTGGTGTGAGACCGACACGGTCGTCTGGAACTCCGACCGCTGGGAATACGAGCCGGGTTTCAACTTCGAAGATATGCTCGAGTTTTGGCGGACAGCGCCGCTCAATCAGATCTTCGTCCGGTTCGAGCGCTGGGGTCGATACGAGACGCGGCCGGACGGGACCGAGTGCCTCTGGATGAACAGCGCTCCCTACTATGAGATCGCGAAGAAGCTCTTCGAGGAGATCGGATATCGCGACATGACGATTGTCTTCACCGACTGGGAGCAGGACTGGGCAGGTCGTCGGGTGCGGGACGACCGACGGCGGAATGCCAGATATGAGCGCGTGGACTCCGACTCAAGATTGCACCGAGGAGGAGACCGAGGACGAGTGTCGTCTTCGACAAGTCGAGGCGCGGCTGACGTTCGTGCTCTCCGTGATCGACGAGAGACAAGCGGACATCGAGCGCGCCCGGAAGGAAGCATGGCTCGAACTCGGCCACGCTCCGAGGTTGAGAATCCTACACTCGGTCATCCTCAACCGATGGCCGGGGAACATGAGGCCGCACGAGATCGCGGCCGGTCTCCCGACTCTCGCCGAGAATCTCTACAGGCTCGAGAGGTCGCCGGACATCCTCGGGATCTCGTACTGGAAACGAGGCGACGATCCGACGGTGGCGCTCGACTGGTTCGAGGATGTCACCGGCTACCCGAGGCACCGATTCTATATCGACGAGTTCGGCGGGAAGCAAGAGGATCAGCCGGAGAGGTACGAGAGTTATGTGCGCGCATTCTGGGACTGGGGAATTCGGACGGTCAACATCTGGATGTGGAAACAGAATTGGTGCGCGTACATCGACAGGCACGACCTCGGACTCTGGGAGACGGCCGAACCGTGTCTCGGGCGGGTGATCTTCACCGAGCCGAGCGACGGTCTGGCGACGCTCCAGCGCCTCCAGTGCGAAGCGGACGGTCGTCCTGGGTGCGGCGAATAGGGGGGCTAATCGCCTCATAGTGATGAATGGATCTACTTTTTTTTCGAGGCCGTAAGCAAGGACCGTGCCAGAATTCTCGCGTATGCAAGACCCGTGCCACGTCCATAGAGGCCCGAAATCGGCTCTCTGACGGCGATGGATCGAAAGAGGTCCAACCATAAGGACCACTCACCCAAAGTCAAGTGGAGAGGCCAAAGAATCTTAGTGTCTGAAAATAAAGGTGTTACGAGATTTTCGAAAATTGAGTTGGCACGATCTTTGCATGAGGGGAAATGAGGGGATAGCGATATGGTAGAACAGATATTCAGCGATGAGAAATACCGGAGTCGGAGGTTCATCTTCGCGGCCTTCGTTCTCGGGTTCGCGAGCGCGATTGTCCTCGCGATCGTGGCCGGTCATCTCGCCGTGATCGCCTTCGGAATAGTGGCGACGCCTCCGCCACTCATGCCGGTTTTATGGTGGTGGCTCTCGGCGTCCGGGTCCGTGCTCACGCTCTACGGCCTGAACAAATTGGCCGACAATCTCGGGAAGGAGTGACCGATGACTACTGTACTCGTGTTCTTGAAAATTGCCGGGAAGACAATCGCCGAGAACTGGAAGGCGTTCGTCGTCGCGGCGATCCTCGCGACGTGTCTCTGGATCTTTCTCGACTGGCGCGCTCAGGCGGAGGAGATCGCAACTCTCGAACAACTCCTCGAGAGTCAAGTCCAGATCACCGAGACATGGAGAGCGGCGACCTCTCATCAAAGCGCGAAGGCTCTCGAGGCCGCGGCGAAGCGCGACGACTTCGAGCGACGGCTGGCCGAGGCGCTGGCGCGTCCTCCGGTCGAGGTCATCAAATGGAAGGAGACCGAGCCGACGATCCACACGGTCGTCGTCGAAGCGGCCGACTGTACCGAGGCCGTGGCCGATGTCGGGAAGCTACTCCGAGATCAACTGAGGGGAGATGGATCATGAGCACACGAGCAAAGCTGGCCGGAGTTCTGATCGCTCTCGTGATCCTCGTCTACTGTACGGGGTGCTCGACGACCGCGACTCCGCTCCCGTGCGATCCGGTCTACGTGACCGACTACGAGAAGCCGACGCCGCTCCCGCTACCCGAAGAGCCGACCCTGACTCTCGACGCGCTCGAGGATGACGCGGACTGGAGAGCGTGGCTCGAGTCGATCGGGATCGACTTCGCGAGGCTCAAAGCGGACAATCTGAGGCTCCGAAAAATCATCGAAAGCTACAACGAGACGGTCGCGAACTCTCCGTGAAACAGAGTTGAAACAAGAAAAAGAGAACCCGGAAACACGATTTTGAAACATCTACCGGAGACGCTGTTTCAATTATTGCGACTCAACGGTGAAGGGCGTTTTCGAGTACCCCCTTACGAACGAACGAACGAACGAACGAACGAACGAACGAACGGTTAAATCGCGTACGAAACAGACAACACGGAATCAGCCCAACCCCTGAGGCCTTCGGGCCTCTCCCTTCCCAACCGCTGCCCCTCCGGGGGCGGCGGGCTTTTTGTCCCTTGACGTGATTGGTGAGTGGTGCTAGACTGGGTCCGCGTCGTGACAGGACCGAAGACAAACCAACCGACCGAGGAGGCTCACCATGAACGACAGAATTCAGATCGACCCGATAACAGCAACGCTCAAGCAAGCCAGCGCCATCATGTCGGCGGCGCTCAAGTTCCGGCGCGGTGTCGGCCTTGTCGGTGGCTCCGGCGCTGGGAAGACCTCGGCCGTCAATCAGGCCGCGAAGCGCCACGAGGCCGAGACCGGCGAGACGGTCCGGATCATCTGGCGGAACCCGGCTGTCGAGGACTCGATCGACAACCGCGGCGCGCTCTCGATGAACACCGACCGGCCGGAGTTCGTTCCGATCGGCGAGATGTGGGAACTCTTCGACGACGGGACGAAGGCTCAGGCCGACGTGATCCTCGTCGTCCTCGAGGACTTCGGCGGAGCGCCGGACGCGATAAAAAAAGCGTATATGCCGCTACTCCTCGACAACCGCGATGGGACACGGTTCGTCAACGGCCGACCGGTGAGGTCCGAGGTCGTGGTGTTCTTCACTTCGAACCGGAAGAAAGACAAGGGCGGAGTGAACGGGATGCTCGACAACGTCCTCGGCCGGGTCCCGTGTGTGATCGAGATCGAGCCGACGCTGGACGACTGGATCGAAGACTTCGCCATTCCGAACCGGCTCCCGATGTCCTACATCGCTTGGTTGAAATGGAACCCGCAATGGTTCAACGATCAGACGCCGCGGACCGACTTCCGGAAGCGCGGGAACCCAAGGAACCATGAGGCGGCGTGCGAGGTCCTGGAGTCGTGGGGCTTCCGTGAGAACCGGGTGATCGAGGAGATCGCTCTGGTCGGTGCGATCGGCGACGAGGCGGCTCTGGCATACTACGCCTTCGAGGAGATCTTCGAACTCCTCCCCGACTTCGACCTGATCGCGGCCGACCCGAAGAACGCGACAGTCCCCGAGGACAACGCGGGCGCGATGTGGGCGGTCTCCGGCCTCGTCGCACAGCGGGCCGATCTCGACAACTGGGCGGCCGTCGTGAAATACACGGACCGTTTCCGCGATCGCGAGTTCGCGGTCTTCGCGATCCTCTCCGCTGTTCGGCTCCATCCTGAGTTGACCTCGACTCAGGCCTACACCGACTGGATCAGGGCGAACGCTCATCTCAACCGGGACGAATAAAAAAGTCCGGCCGGGGGTTGACAGGCCTCCGGCCGGGTGTTACCTTGGTACTCGAAAGGGGACGACATGAACAACATCACGATCATCTACATCGAAAGCACAGAGGAGACATGGGGCGAGCGCTGGACGACGAAGCCGATCCTCGGGGTCGAGTGCTGTCCGAGCGAGCGAGGCTGGGACCCGACGCTCGGCTACGTGCTCAAGAACTCCGCCGACTTCGTGACCGAGACCTTCTCCGACTCCGACCTCGACATCAAGTCCAACGGATACCGGTGCGTGGACGAGGACGCCGGGGTCGAGGTTCACGGGACCGTCGTCGTGATCCCGGTTCGCGACATGACCGACGACGAGATCGAGAACTACGAGGCCGCTCGCGATCGTCACGAGGCCGAGGCCGCTCAGTGCTGGGCCGAAGATCAAGCCTATGAGCGCGCTCGTGAGTTGCGGGGTTGACACGACCCGTGAGTGGTGCTAGAGTTGTGGAGTTGGGACCGATTACAAACGACCGAACCGCCAAAGGAGGCACCATGTACAACGCGATAACATTCCAAACCGTAGACGGCCGCTCCCTGGAAATGCCAGTAGCATTCCCGTCCAACCTCGACCCGCGGTTCGACTTCGTCAAGAGCGACGAAGATCTGGCGCGGCTCCACGACGAGCGGGTCGCCTTCGCGATCGGCGCGGCTGTCGAGATGATGACCGATCACGGGAAGCTGATCCCGATGGACCCGAACACGGTCCGGCTCGTGACCTACGACCTCGACCCGATGGAACTGATCGACAATCCGCCGACCGTGGCGCGGGAGGTGTGAGATGAAATTCGAGACACCGAAGATCGCCGAACTCACTCCGACGAACCTCAACGAGTACGCGATCCTGATCGGCTTCCATAAAAAATCGTGGACGCCTTCGGCTCGGGACGCTCAGATCGAAGAGAACACGAAAGACCGGGAAGGGTATCAGGGCGAGGCGAGGCTGTACAAGCAACTCGTCTCGAAGGTCTGGCTCGAGGACTTCCGGAAGAACGCGAGAGCGGCCGCGAAGTTTCACGAGGAGAATACTCTGCCTTGGGCCGACCGTGGCTTCCGGATTCTCGTCGCGTCGAACTATGAGACCTATGTCAACGGGATGGCCGAGTTCGTGACGAACTCCGGGCGGCTCGTGACCGAGTTACAGGCGAAGTGGCCGGACGCGATCGCCGAGGCCCGCTCTCTCTGGCCGGGTGACACGTTCAACGAGGACGACTATCCGACCGTCGAAGAGATCCCGGAACTCTTCAAAATCGACTGGACCGAGCGGCCGATCCCGAACTCGGACGACTTCCGCCTGAAGGACATCAACCCGGCGATGCAGAAGCGGATGCAGGAAAAGCTCGACGCCGATCTGAGTGACTCGATCACCGAGGCGCTCGCGGCTCCGTGGGAAACGGCGTTCTCCGCGATCCAGCGGATCGCCGAGACACTGACCGAGGGCGGCCGGTTCGAGTACACGATGGTATCGAACCTCTCGCGGCTCGTGGCGGCTCTTCCTGGTTTGAACATCTCCGGAGACGAGAGGCTGGCCGAGATCGCCGAGGACGCGAAGGCTCTCCTCCGGACGATCGCCGGGACCGAGTCGGTCACGGATGACGAGGCGAAGACGGTGGCGAAGGAACTCCGGAAGGACGACGGGCTGAAGGACGCGGCGGCCGAGGACGCGCGGAAGGCTCTCGACAAAATGTCCGGCTTCATGGGAGGTGCGGCGTGAAGGTTCGGATCGTCGTCCCGGAGAGCCGGAGGCTAGAGATCGAGCGGGGCTACGGCCTCGCCGGTCTCCCGGCCGGGACCTTCCCGACAGAGGAGGAACTGATCGAGGCGATCAGGCTCGACGAACTCTGCCGCGAGATCAACAGGCTACACAATGAGGAGGTCGAGCTTTTCGCTCGGTGCGTCGAGTGTCGGCTGGACCGCCTGGAAAGGAGCGCGAGATGAACGACTGGAGACCGACCGAAGATCTGAGGCGAGAGGCGGAGGAGGCCGAGGCGCTGGCCGCGACCTTGACGACCGATGAAGGGATCGAGGCCTTGATGAGAGAACTCGAAGAATCTGGAGCGCTCGATGGTTGATCAGAACGGCCGGAAGGTTCGGGTCGAGTTGACGCCGCTCGAGGCCGAGGCGCTCCACGCTGTCGCGGCCGAGTCGATCGGAGACAAGCTCTGGGAGAAGTTCTCGAGGCGTAGAGGTGCGGGGGTCGCGTCGGCGGCTCTCCGGAGGGCGGTCGAGAAGATCGGCGCGGAGGTCAAGAGATGAGAGGCATCACGGAGACGATAAAAAGCATCGAGCCGGTGACGACTCAGGCTCTCGCAAAGATCCTCTGTCAGTCGGTCGCGACGACCTCGAGGTTGCTCAAGGCGGCGGAGTCCGACGGCCTCGTGACGTGTCGTCGGCGCGGGCGCTCGACGTTCTGGCTCACGGTCGAGCCGGTCGAGCCGGTGAAGCCGACCGACAAGATCCAGGGTGAGACGGTCACGGCGATCATTCACGATGACGCTCCGGCCGAACTCACGGACGAGCCGGACTCTCTCGGTGAGTCGGAGGACGACCCGAGAGTCTGGGTCGCTCGGCGCGGCGGCCGGAAGCTCGGGGAGATCGCGGAGATCCGGGCCGGTGATCGGGTCCGGTATCAGATTATCTCTCCGTGGGAGGCGACCGTGTACGAGGCGCTCTCCGATGCCTTCGGCGCGTTCGGGGGGTTGACGTGATCGGTGAGTGGTGTTATCTTGGTGTCGGAGGTTAAGACATGAACCGCGAGAAGATCAGACAACAGGCCCGCGAGAAGATCACGAAGGGGGTTCTCTCCCTCCGGCGGATCGACAAGCATGACGCCTACATGACGACGTCCCTCGAACTCGTCGAAGACTGGGAGTGTTCGACGGGCTGGACCGACGGCGTCCATCTCGGGCTGAACCCTGAGTGGGTGACTCGTCAAACGATGGGACAACTCCGTTCGTTCTTCGCACACGAGAACGATCACAACCGCGGCGGCCATCCGTGGCGGATGCTCAGGCTCCCGAAATACCTCTGGCCGTTCTTCAATGCGGCGGCCGACTTCCAGATCAACGCGCGGCTAAAGAGGCGCGGCTTCGAGGCGATCGACGGCTGGCTACTCCGGCCTGAGTTCGACAAGATGTCAACCGAGGCGATCGCGTGGAAGCTCTGGGAAGAGGCCGGGAGTCCGACCGATGTTCCCGATCCCCAGAACCGGGAAGATCAATACAGTTCCGGCGATGAAGAGCAAGAGGACGACGGGTCCTCAGAAACCGGCGAAAACGGCGACGAGAGCGCGCCGAGCGATGAAGGGGACGACGAGTCGGGCGAAGGCTCAGACGACGGCTCAGGCGCGGGAGGCGAGGAGGAGGACGATAAAACAGAGAACCGACCCGGCGGCTCCGGGGAACCCACAACGGAAGGAGGCGGAGATGAGGAAAACTCTGTAGGTCAATCGGCGGACGGCGAAGGAGATCAAGAGTCCGAGGCCGGAGAGGGCGAGAGCGAGAGCGGCTCAGGCGATGGCGGGTCCGAAGACGGGCCGGATCGTTCCGACCTCTCCGACCTCGACTGTCGTCCGTATCCGGCCGAGGGCGACTCCGAAGAGGAGCGCGAGCAAGACGCCGACCGCGGCTTCCGTGAACTCCGGCGCGACCTCTCGAACGCGGTCCGCTACGCCGAGGCAAACGGCGGAATGGACCCGGCGATGCTCCGCGAGATCGGGAAGCTACTCGACCCCGGAGTTCCCTACGCCGAGATCCTCCGCGAGTTCATGGACGAGGCCGCGGCCGACGATCTGTCATGGTCTCATCCCCAGCGCGACTACTACGCTCGCGGGATGTACGTTCCGAGCTTCCATTCCGAGAAGCTCCGGGAGGTTGTCTACATCGTGGACACGAGCGGGTCGATGAACTCGAAGGCTTTCGGGGTTGCGAACGCGGACATCCTCTCGATCTGTGGCGACCTCGGCGCGACGCTCCGGGTCGTCTACGTTGACAGCAAGGTTCGAGGAGTCCAGGAATTCTCACCGGACGACGACGCCGAAGACTTCCAGCCGCACGGCGGCGGCGGGACCGACTTCCGGCCGGGGTTCGACTGGATCGAGAAGAACGAGATCGAGCCGGTCGCCGTGATCATGCTCACCGACTTGATGTGCAACGCGGAGAAGTGGCCGAGCGAACCCGACTATCCGGTGTTCGTCGTAAAGTGGGGGACGTTCCCTCACGAGATGTTCGGTCTCCCTGAGTGGCCGACAATCATCGAGATGGACGAGGAGCACTGGACTTGACCGGACGGGTGAGTGGTGTTATCATGTGCGACAGAAAGGGGGCTGAGATGAGATCAGGACAGGACGCGAAAGACGCGAGCGCGTGGGCCGAGAGCGGCGAGGTTGCCGCGCGGGTCCGGGTGGACGTCGGACAACTCGACCTCGAGGTCGATGGCAACGTGACGATCCTCAACGCGAAACATCTCGACGATCTGGCGCGCGCTCTCTCGATGCTCGCGGCCGAGGTCGCGGCGCTACCGTCGAGCGATGTCCGCGGCTACGTCGAAGAGCGCGGACTCGGAGGAGGCTACCATGACGAAGACTGACGCGATGAAGGCGAAGGACAACACGCGGGCGGCGTGGCTCGAGTCGCGGCGCGCCGGGATCGGCGGGACCGACTGGGCCGACATTCTGAACGTCGAGCCGTACGGTTGCGCGCGGCGGTGCTGGTACGACAAGACCGGGACTCCGGCCGATTACCCCGAGGAGGTCTCCGGCGCGATGCGTCGCGGGAACAAGCTCGAGCCGATGGTGTTCGCCGAGTTCGAAGAGCTTCACGGCCGGACGCTCTGGAAGCCGAAGGCCGGGAACGCATCGGTCCAGTTCGAGGAGGCCTGGGGTCTGGCGAAGAAGATCGGAAAGAAGCCGCGGCCGTCGTGGTGGATCGGAACCCCGGACGCTGTCATGCTCCCGATCGAGGGCGAGCCGAAGCCGTCGATCTTCGAGGCGAAGACGGTCGGGCCGTGGGCGTTCATGAAGATTGTAAAGGAGGGAATTCCGGAGCGGACGCTGGCACAGCGGCAACATTATCTCGGGTCCTCGGGCTGGCGCTCAGGTGTCGTGGCCTACCTCGAGCCGGTGGAGTGGAAGCTGTTCACGGCTCCCTATGAGCGCGACGCCTCCATGCTCTCGATGATGCTCGACGTCGGCGAGAGGTTCTGGCGGAAGAACGTCATCGAGGGGAAAGAACCGGAGCGTCTCGATCCGACCGACTCACGCTGTAAGTCGTGCCGATTCTTCCCGACGTGTCAGGGCGCGCTCGTCTGGGAGGGGGTCGAGCAAGAGGCCGAGGGCGACTACACGCCGAGCGACGACGAGGAGATCGCGAAGGCTGTCAGGCAGAGGATCGAGATCGCGGAAGTGAAGAAAGACGCCGAGAAGATCCTGGATGAGATCAACGAGGCGATCCGGTCGAAGCTCGGGGCCGGGAATAAGATCCTCACGGCCGACGGTCACAAGCTCGCGACAGGAACGGGGGTCTACAATCGGAAAGATGAGCGCGCGTTCGCGGCAAAGTACCCGCGGCTGGCGGCGAGGATCAAGGAACGGTTCACGGTCCCGAAGCCGGGGACCATCCAGGTGAACGTCTACCCGAAGAAAGGAGAATGAAATGGGGAACGAGTTAGCGAAACAGAGGAACGGACTACTCGAAATGATCCAGAAGAACTCGGAGGCGATCACGTCCAGCCTCCCTCAACATCTCACGCCGGAGCGGATGCTTCGCGTCGCGAGGACCGCGATCCAGACGACGCCGGGTCTGTGGGACTGCGATCCCCAGACCATCATCTCGTCGCTCGTCGAGGCCTCGACGCTGGGACTCGAGCCGAACGGAACGCTCGGCGAGGCGGCGCTGGTCCCGTTCCGGAACAAGAGGACGAAGCGGAAAGAGTGTCAGTTGATGGTCATGTACCGCGGATACATCGAACTCGCCGACAGGACCGGAAAGGTCGAGTACGTGGACGCCGAGGTCGTCTACGCCGACGACGTCTTCGAGTTCGAGCAAGGGTCCGAGCCGAAGCTCCGACACATCAAGAAGCTGGGCGGCGATCACTCTCCGGGGAATGTCCTCGGGGTGTACGCTCTGGTTCGATTCTTGACGGGTGTCACGAAATTCGTGGTACTCGACGTTCAAGAGATCGAGAAGATCCGAAGCTCATCGAAGGCGAAGGACGGCGACGCTTGGCGACTATGGTGGTCGGAGATGGCGAAGAAGACAGCGCTCCGGAGACTCTTCAAGTACACGAGGCTGTCTCCACAACTCGCGCGTGCGACGTTCCTCGACGACTCGACCGACGGCGGCGTTCGTCCGGGCGAGAACGCGAACCCGAACGAGTTCGACGCTCCCGACGCTCAGACCGACAATCTGAAGGAGCGACTCCGAAAGGCTCAAGAGGAGGAGGGCGACGACGACACGATCGACACGACGGCCGAAGAGGTTGACGAAGACGATCAGCCGATCGGGATCGACGCTCAGAAGGTCACGCCGTCGCCGAACAACTCGGCAGGAGAGCCGTCGAAGTTCGCGGCCGCGCTCTTCGACATCCGACAGATCTACCTCGAGAACATCGGCGGCGAAGATGAGTGGAACGCTCTCGTCGCGGCGGAGATGGAGACGCTCGGACTCGACGAGATCGACGCGGCGTCACAGTCACAGAAGAAGAAGATCGTCGCGGCTCTGGCGGTGCTCGTCAAGGGTTGACCGGAGCGGTGAGTGGTGTTACACTGGCTCAGTAATCGGCGGCCGA
>CALOAN010000045.1:0-1176 GCA_942491345.1 uncultured actinomycete | reverse complement strand
TCGTTGCATCACTTTCGACGAGAGTTGTCTCGTAGGAGGTGCACGATGGTTCGGTTGTCGGAGTCGGAGCGGAGCGAGTTGTGGGATCGGTGGGAGGCTGGAGAGTCCCAGCGTGCAATAGCAAGAGCGCTGGATCGGTCGCCAGCAACGATCAGGACACGGTTGTTGTCGTCGGGATGGCGGCGTCCGGTCCCTGCACGAGCGTGGTCGTCTCTGCGGTTGTCTCTGGGTGAGCGTGAAGAGATCTCGCGTGGCATAGCTACGGGTGAGTCGCTGCGATCGATCGCTCGACGTCTTGACCGGTCGTCGTCGACGGTATCTCGGGAAGTCAAGGCCAACGGCGGCTGTGACCAGTACCGGGCAGTGGCAGCGCACCGGGCGTCTCGGAGACGGGCGAAACGTCCCAAGGCGATGAAACTCGAGACCTGTCCCCGTCTACGGAGAGCTGTCGAAGACAAGCTCGACCTTTGGTGGTCACCAACGCAGATCTCTGGGTGGCTGGTAGTGACATATCCTGATGACGAGGAGATGCGGGTGTCACACGAAACGATCTACCAGTCACTCTACGTTCAGGGCCGTGGCGCTCTGCGCAAGGAGCTGTGGCAGGCCCTGCGCACCGGGAGAGCACGGCGGCGTCCTCAGGGCCGTCCCGGGTCCACCAAAGGGCAGATTCGTGACATGGTCATGATCTCAGAGCGACCCCCCGAGGTTGAGGACCGGGCGGTGCCTGGGCATTGGGAGGGCGATCTGATCATGGGGAAGGCCAAGACTTCGATCGGGACGTTGGTGGAACGCCAGTCGAGATATGTGATGCTGTTCCAGATACCGGACAACAAAGCAGAATCCGTCCGTGTAGCTCTCACCGACACCGTGAAGCGGCTCCCTGAGCATCTATGGAAGTCGCTGACGTGGGACCAGGGCACCGAGATGGCTCAACACGCGACGTTCACGATCGATACCGGAATCCAGGTGTTCTTCTGTGACCCGAAATCTCCGTGGCAACGAGGATCGAACGAGAACACCAACGGCCTGCTACGTCAGTACTTCCCGAAAGGCACCGACCTGTCCATCCACACCCAAGAGGATCTCGATCAGGCTGCCTACTCGTTGAATACTCGGCCTCGACAAACCCTTGGATGGATGACACCATCAGACAAACTCGCCGAAGCGATGCAA
>CALOAN010000044.1:0-362246 GCA_942491345.1 uncultured actinomycete | reverse complement strand
ACGCCCTTGGCGTTGATGTCCATGGTCAGATCCCAGATCGCCTCCGTGGTCCCCGCCGCGTCACCATCGTCGGAGTGCATGATCCCGGCGTTGTTGAATACCACGTCGACCCGACTGAATGCCTCCTCGGCGGCAGCGATCATCGCTGCCGAGTCTTTATCGCTTGATACGTCGGCGACGACAGGAATTGCTATTCCGCCTGCGGCCGTGATTTCCGAAACGACGGCTGCAATCCCATCCTCATCGAGGTCGACCGCGGCAACGGCCGCGCCTTCAGCGGCGAATAGCAGCGCCGACTCCCGTCCGATCCCGCTTGCTGCTCCGGTGATGACGGCGGACTTGCCTTCGAGTCTCATGGTGCTCCTAGATCCGTTCGAAGTACCGCTGCCGCTCCCAGTCGGTCACGGCAGCGTCGTATGCCTGCTGCTCGGTGCGGAAGAAGTGGACGTAGTGGTCGTGAACCGCCGCCCCAAAGGTCTCGCGGGCCCACTTGCTGGATTCGAACCGGTCGGTTGCGTTCCTGAGCGTTCTCGGCACCTCTGGCAGGTGTTCGGCGGCGTAGACATCCCCGGTGAAGATGTCGGGAGGTTCGATCCGGTTGGTGATTCCATCGAGGCCGGCAGCCAGGGTCGCCGCATAAGCCAGGTACGGGTTCACGTCTGACCCGGGCACACGATTCTCGATCCTCAGGCTCGGGCCGCTGCCAACGACACGGAATCCGGCGGTCCGGTTGTCGTAGCTCCACGCGATCCGCGTTGGTGCCCACGACCCATCAACGAACCGCTTGTAGGAGTTGACCGTCGGCGCGTAGAACGGCATGACCTCGGGCAGGTGGGCCATCCAGCCGCCCAGGAACCACCGGAACTCATCCGATCCTCGGATCGGGCCGATCTCGTGCTCTCCTGGGAACACCGGCCGATCACCGTCCCACAGGCTCAGGTGAATGTGACAGCTCGATCCGGCATCGTCGTCGTGTGGCTTTGCCATGAACGTCACCGAGATCCCCAGATCGTCGGCAATCTCCTTCATGCACAGCTTCATCAGGCTGTGACGGTCGGACATGGCGAGGATGTCGGCGTAGCGAATGTTGAGTTCGTGCTGGCCCCGGCCGGTCTCGCCCTTCGAGGTCTCGACCGGTATTCCCGACCGTGTCAACGCTCTCCGTGCCGCGTGATTGAAGAACTCCTCCCGCGTGCCCTGGAGGAGGTGATAGTCCTCCGAGTACCAGCCGACCGGGGTGAGCCCTGCGTAGCCCCGTTCCGATGCCTCCCGAAACGAGTCCTCGAACATGAAGTACTCCAACTCCGAGGCCGCCATCGCGGAGAAGCCGGCATCCGCAAGCCGGTCGATCTGTCGTCGGAGGATCGATCGCGGGGCGACCTCGACGGGATCATGCGTACGTGGATCATGGAGGTCACAGAGGACGATGGCGGTGGTGGACAGCCAATCAGCGATCCGAAGTGTTGAGAGGTCGGCGACGAGGTGGAAGTCGCCGTATCCACGCTCCCAGTTGGCGTACGCGTAGCCGGGCACCGGTTCCATCTCCATGTCGGTGGTGAGGAGGTAGTCGCAACCGTGGCTGCCGCCTCGCGCTACCTCTTCGACGAAGAAGCCGGCGTCGACCCGTTTCCCGTTGAGCCGGCCGTAGTGGTCGGTGAAGGCAACGATGACCGTATCGATTGCCCCGGCCTCAACGGCCGCCGCCAGCTCACCAGAGGTCAGGATTCCGGGCGACTTCGTCATGATGACCGCTCCCTCACGTACTCGCTCTCTGCGCTTCCGGACCCTAGCGATTGTGGAGCCCGCTGAGCGGAGGTCGGGGATTCGCTCGGTAGATGACTAGTCCCTTCGGTACCGGCGATATTGGGTCTTGGGTGGGCGGGGATTCGGCCGATGGAAGGGGATGAGTAATCGCCCGACCACAAGCCGATCATTCCAGATCAATGGGACACCCTCGGCTGCCAATACAACCGAACGAGGTTGGTCGGGCCTCACTTCGGAGGTGCACCAATGTTTCTCTCACTGATCGCCAACGAGCCGGACAACTCTCGATACCTCGAGCGAACTGCCGAACGGCTTCGTGCCATGAGCGCCCACACGACGGGGCTCGAGGGCGCCGATCCAGTGCAGGTGCGTGCTCGCATCGAGCGTATGGACCGCTACGCACGGCGCAAGGGGAACCCGGGCCACAGCGCAGCATAGACAGGCGTTCTCCAACTCGACGGCGTCCGCGTCGCCGGACCCGGCACCGAACTAGTCCCTCGGGCATCCCAAGGGTTGTGCCTCACGGAACCTCCGAATCCGTGGATACTGTGTACCGAAAAGGCGCATTGAACCCGCCGACAACTGGGGTGTCGGCACATGGGCGGCGCCAACCGGGCACTGCGAGGAGTGGGGAATGCGGGCGTTTTGGTCGCGGAAGAATCAGGAGCACGACGAGCGCTATCGCGCTCGCACGGTCGACCGGCTACGAGGGCTTGCATCGAACGACGTCGATGGACGTTCCTCCGATCCGGCTGAGATTCGAGCCCGTGTGGAGCGTCTCAAGGCCAAGACGCAGCCAGACACCGCGTCGCAACAGGGGACGGCTTAGTTGAAGCCACCGATTCCGGCATGCGGGATCTGGCCGAGCCGTCCCGCCTGGTAGTCCTCATACGCCGTAATCAACTCGGCCCGGGTGTTCATCACAAACGGACCCGCCCAGGCGATCGGCTCGCGAATTGGCAGACCACCGAGCACAAGAACGTCCATGTTCGGGCTACGCGTCTCCTGGTGGTCGTTGGCGCTGATCGTGATCGTGTCTCCGGGGCCGAAGACGGCGAGATTCCCCATCTCGGCAGGGTGCCGGTCGATCCCGAATGACCCGTCGCCGTTCAACACATACACCAAGGCATTGAAGTCCTGCCTCCACGGGACCGTGAGGCGAGCGCCCGGGTGGAGGGTCGCATGGAACATGGCCATTGGCGTGTGGGTTGATCCTGGGCCTTGATGACCTCCAAGGTCGCCTGCGATCAGACGGATCAGCGTCCCTCCGTCGGGTGTTGTCAGCAGTACAACACTCTCGGCACTGAGGTCCTGGTAGCGGGGGGCGAGGAACTTGTCCGCGCCAGGGAGGTTCACCCACAGCTGGAATCCGTGGAACAGGCCACCGCTGACAACGAGTTCTTCGGGCGGGGCCTCGATGTGGAGGATGCCGGACCCTGCTGTCATCCACTGCGTGTCGCCGTTCGTGATCACGCCACCGCCACCGTGGGAGTCCTGGTGTTGCATGGTTCCGTCGATCATGTAGGTGACCGTCTCGAAGCCGCGATGCGGGTGCCACGACGTGCCCTTCGGCTCTCCCGGGGCGTACTCGACTTCTCCCATCTGGTCGAGATGGATGAAAGGGTCGAGATCGGCCAGGTCGACGCCTCCGAAGGCTCGCCTGACGGGGAACCCCTCACCCTCGAAGCCGGTCGGTCCTGTTGTCACGGACTTCACCGGCCGATCGATGGCATCGGTCGGACCGGTGTCGAGACGCGGCAGCACAAGGGGATCCTCGACGGTCACTGCGGGCATGGCGGATTCCTTCGTTCGCTTCCACGTCACAACGCTCCGCTGCCACGACCAATTCCCGTCATGGGGCACTCGTGAGCGGTTGTTGCGACCTCGCGCGGCGTATTTGGCGTAGCGCGCGTGAGTACCGTCCGGAGCTGAAGCGAGCAGAGGTGTGTGATGTCGGATCAGATCGGGTTCATCGGACTGGGAATCATGGGATCGGGGATGGCTCGGAACCTCCTCGAAAAGGACCACGGCGTTGTCGTTTGGAACCGCACGCCGTCGAGGATGGAACCGCTTGTCGCAGCAGGGGCAGTCGCCGGTGAATCGCCCGCCGACGTTGCACGGCGCTGCCCGATCGTGATGATCTGTGTCTCGGACACACCCGACGTCGATGCAGTCCTCACATCCGACGGTGGTCTGCTCGAAGGCATCTCGGAAGGCTCGCTCATCATCGACCACTCGACGATCAGCCCGGCAGCCACGGTGTGGTTTGCCGACGAGGTAGCGGCACGAGGCGGTGCCTGGATTGATGCGCCGGTCAGCGGTGGCTCAGAGGGCGCACAACGGGGCACGTTGTCCATCATGGTCGGAGGTGCCGAGGCCGACGTCGCTCGTGCCCGGCCCTACATGGAGGCCTTCGGGACCACGATCACCCATGTCGGTCCCGTCGGCGCGGGCCAACGCGTCAAGATCGTCAATCAGATCCTTGTTGTTGTCACCCAGCTCGCGGTTTCGGAGGCCCTGCTGTTCGCTCAGGCATCCGGCCTCGACCTCGAGGCCACCCTCGAAGCGGTGAAGGGCGGTGCCGCAGGATCATGGATGCTCGCCAATCGCGGTCCCCAGATGATCGAACGGGATTGGCGCCCCGGCTTCACGATCGATCTGCAACAGAAGGACCTGCGCCTGGCGCTCCAGGCCGCTGATGCCGTCGGTTCACCGATTCCCGGAACCGCACTCGTGTTCCAACTCTACCGAGCCCTCCAACAAGAAGGCCTGGGAGGCGAAGGGAACCATGCGTTGGTGAAGGCACTGGAGAGGATGTCAGGGATTGAGATCGGGGAATAGCGAGTTTGACACGAGACACGAGACAGTCGGAAGCGCAATTGCGGGACGATGTGGCCCTCCAACCATGTCAGGTCTCGCGCCTTGACTCCTGCCAAGGGGGGCGACCATGGGACCAGCGGCGACGTGTCGGACTTACTGCGAATCGGCGGGTTGGGGAGTGGGATCTCCAATGTCGCCTGATTGTTGGGCGTGGCTCACGGATCGGTTTCCTACCGTCAGCATCGCTACGGTCGTCGCCAGGAGTGCTGGGACGACCAAGCTTGCTTGGCCGGTGAGTTCGGCAACGATGATGACACCGGTGAGTGGTGCGGCATAGCCAGCGCCGAGCATGGTTGCTCCGCCCACGAGGACATAGAGTGTCAGTTCCTCTAGGTCTCCCGCGTCGGCAAAGACACGTCCAACGATCGCTCCAGTTGCGATGAGTGGAACGAAGAGTCCGCCGGCGCCGCCGCCGCCGATCGCAACCGACGTGCCGAACGTCCGGACCAGCAACACCGCAACCAGCAGGGGAATGCTGTGGTTGGGTTCGAGCGCCCAGTCAACCACGGGGAATCCGGCAGTGATGGCGACGTTCTCGCCGGTGAGGAGACGGCCCAAACCGAACAACCCGGCGAGAGAGACACCCGCTGCCAGTCCGCGAACGAGGGGGATTCCCTTATTGCTGTATGTTTCTGCAAGCCGGATGAGAGCAATGATCCCGCGAGCGGCGAGGCCAATGATCAACCCCAGCAGGAGCGACCCTGCGGCGCCACCAAACGTCAACTCGACCGCTCCGACATCAAGAATGTGGTCGGTGCCTTCAAAGGCAGCCAGGGTGAGATAGCCGGCAGCGGAGCCGAACATCGCCGGGATGATTCTCTCTCCGGCCATTCGATCTCGATAGGGAACTTCGACGGCGAAGATGGCTCCCGCAAGAGGGGCTTTGAAGACCGCCGACACGCCGGCGGCCGCTCCCGCGGCCAGCAGGCTCTTGGCGTTGATCGCTCTGGCCCAGGCGAAGTGCTTGCGAAAGAGCGTTGCGATGACAGCACCGCTGTAGACGGCGGGTCCCTCCAACCCCAGGGGAGCGCCGCTGCCGAGGCTTGCTACCGATGCTCCTAGGCGGCCAGGGGCGTAGCGAGCCTCCAGCGGGGGGTGGTCGCCGTGGAACTCCTCGACGTACGTCTCCGTCGTAGAACTCGACCGTCCGCTCAGGTAGCGCACCAGCAACGCGGCGACCACGGCACCCGCGACGAGGACGGCTGCGATCACCCAGGGGTCCGCCTCCTGCACCTCGTGAAGCAGGTCCTCGACGATGTGCTCGATGGCGATGACAACGATGGCGGTGAGGACACCGACGACTGTTGAAACGGCCATTGCGACTGCGTTCCGCTGCAGGCTGCTGGACATCGGCTCATTGTCCCTGCGCCACTCAGGCGGTGCAATTGCGCTCTACACTGCCGCTACATGACCACGGGCGATTCAGCAGCATCCGAGACCGCACCGCCGCCTGAGAAGTCGAGCAAGACGAAGACGATCGTCGGCGGGATCATCACGCTGATCGTCCTCGTCCTCGTGTTCGGCATCGTGCTGCCGCAGTTCGGCGACTACGACCAGGCGTGGGCGGCGATCCAGGCGATGTCTGCTGTCGCTCTCGGCATCCTGTTCCTGATGACGATCTTCAACATCATTGCCTACGTGTGGCCGTATCAAGCTGCCTTGCCCACACTCAAGTACAAACCGGCATTCTTGATTCGGCAGACGTCGTTCATGATCAGCAACGTCATTCCGATGGGCGGCGCATTCGGCATTGCGGTGCAGTACGCGATGCTCAGCTTCTACGGAATCGGGCCGGGGGAGGCGACGGCGGGCATCGGAATCGTGAGCGCCTGGAATACCTTCGTCACCCTCAGTTTGCCCATCTTCGCCGCTGTTGGTTTGGTGCTCATCGGGCAGGCAGAGGGTGTCGCATTCGCGGTCGCAGCCATCGGACTCGTCGCCGTCGTGGCTGTTGTTCTGCTCGTCGCGGCGATCTTGCGTAGCCCTGAGACGGCTCGGAAGGTAGGCGAGTGGGGCGATCGTGCCGTCGCGTGGGCATACGGGCTGTTCAAGAAGACGCCCACCTTCAGCGTCGTCGACGAGGTGCTGAAGTTCCGGACTTCGACGGTCGACGTGGTGAGTCAGGGATGGCTCCGGATCACCGGGACGAGTTATCTCCAGCAGTTCATGCAATTCCTGATTCTCTGGGCGGCGATCTTTGCCATCCAGGGGGGTTCCAACGCCCCGGTGACGTTTCTCGAGGCATTCGCCGCGTTTGCTTTCGGCCGCCTCACGACGTTCATACCCCTGCCGCCGGGAGGCCTGGGGACGACCGATGCTGCGATCACCGGCATCCTTGTCGGCTTCGGCGCAGCCAACAACGACGCGCTCGCCGCCGTCATGGTGTGGCGTGCGCTCACCTACTTCCCGCAGGTATTCATCGGAATCGGAACGTACCTCTACTACAAGGCAAAGGTAGGGAAGCAGGCAAAGGCTGAGGCCTCGCCGGCCTGAACCGCGCCCGTCGGTGGTTCACCGAATTCAATCGACCGACGCGTCGCCCGCGTGCTGGTCGGTCGGTGACACCTCGAGGTGGATTGAACGATCCTGATGCGCATGCCGGGCAGTCGGGTGCTGGTGCGCGGGGTCGTCGAGGAAGAGACGGGTCTCTTCCATGTGGATCAGGCCGGGACCGTAGGCCGTGCGCAGGTTGGCCTCGGTGAGGACCTCTCCCGGTGGACCCGAGGCGACGACGCCTCCCGACATGAGGATCACGTAGTCGGCAACCTGAGCGGCAGTCAGGTCGTGGGTCGTGAGGACGATCGTGCATCCGTGCGCCTGTTCTTCATGGATCACGTCGTCGATCGCCTGGGCTGATGTGATGTCGAGCCCGGTGAGCGGCTCGTCGAGGAGCAGCATCTCGTGATCCTGTGCGAGGCCCTGGGCAACGAAAACCCGCTGCCGCTGGCCGCCGGACAGCTCCGTGATGTGCCGATCGGCCAGGCCGGAGATCCCCATGCGGTCCATCGCCTGAGTCACCTGCAGCCGGTCTTCGGCCTTGAGGCGGCGGTACGGGCCGGTCGAGGGGTAGCGACCCATGGTGACGACCTCTCGTACCGTGATCGGCAGAGATTCGTTCACCCGGGTCGACTGCAGAACGTAGGCTGTGCGGCGAGGCCGCCCGTTGAGAGGGACCGTGGTGATCGAACCAGAGGATGGTTCGATCAGGCCGGCGATGCCGTTGAGCGTCGTGGACTTGCCTGATCCGTTCGGGCCGATGATCGCCGCGATGTGGCCCTCGGGAATCGCGAACGAGGAAGGGGACACGGCCGTCCTCGACCCGTATCGGAATGCCGCCTGGTCGGCCACAACGGCTGGTTCGGCTACCGGCATGATGCACACCGACCTTCGATCTCAAACCGATGTCCGGTGACGGCGAAGCCCGATGCGGCGGCCATCTGTTCGATGAGCTGTTCGATGGCATGTTCCTGTTCGGCGTCCGGGACGACGTCGACCGCGGTTCCGCACGATATGCACACGAGATGGTGGTGATGTCCGGTCAGCCACTCGGCCAACTCGAACCGCATGATGCCCTCAGCGTCGTGTTGGGCGGTGAGCACACCCGCCGCCTCGAGCACCGAGAGCGACCGGTAGAGCGAAGAGAGGGGGATGGTGTCGGAGAGGTCGGCCTGGATCTCAGCTGCCGTGCGCGGTCCGTCCCGCTCGGCGATCGCTCGAAGCGTGGCCCGGCGGCCGCGGGTGAGGCGGACCCCCTTCGAGGCGAGTCGCTGCTCGACGGCTTGTTCGAGGTGTTGCACTATCGAGGCTCCGTTGATACCGTTCTGCAAGAATAGGAATCATTCTCATTATAGCCAGGGAGGCAGGATTGCGCAGCGTTGCGATGGTGGTGGTCATCGCCGTCCTGTTGCCGGCGGCCCTAACCGGATGCAGCTCCGACGACCCTGCGGATGGCGCCGTGTCTGTCGTGGCGACGACCACGATCCTCGGTGATCTTGTTCGCAACGTGGTGGGCGACAACGCTGAGGTCGACGTGCTGATGCCCGTCGGCGTGAACCCCCACGACTTCCAGGCCTCGGCCCAGCAGGTTGCGGCGATTCAACGCGCAGACCTCGTGGTTGTGAACGGCCTCGGCTTGGAGGCGGGACTACATGACGTGCTCGAAGCGGCCGCTGCCGACGGTGTGGGGGTGTGGGAGGTTGCGCCGGACATCGAGCCGCGTCCGTTCGTCGGGGTAGTCGATGCCGAGGAGGACCACGAGGATCACGAGGATGGCGACCTCGACCCTCACTTCTGGCTCGATCCACTTCGCGTAGCTCTCGCAGCCGACC
Organism: uncultured actinomycete; assembly: GCA_942491345.1. GTDB lineage: Bacteria > Actinomycetota > Acidimicrobiia > Spongiisociales > UBA5794 > JAHEEL01. The sequence goes on along the minus strand of CALOAN010000044.1, from coordinate 353,274 downwards.
TTCTTGCCGCAAAGCTGGCCGAAGCGGCCCCGGATGTTGATTGGTCGGCGCAAGCCGATCGGTACGCCTCCCAACTCGACTCGTTGGATAGCAGCAGCGTTGAGCGATTGGCGGTGGTTGCGCCGGCCGACCGGAAACTGGTCACCAACCATCTGTCGCTCGGGTACTTCTCGGACCGATACGGCTTCGAGATGATCGGGACGGTAATCCCGGGCGGCGAGTCGCTCGCAAACCCCTCGTCCGCAGAGCTTGCATCACTCGTCGAGGTGATCGAGCGCGAACAGGTCCGAGCGATCTTCACCGAGACGATCGAACCAGACACATTGGCACAGGCCGTCGCTTCAGAGGTCGGATACGACGTGAAGGTCGTCGAGTTGTACACCGGTTCGCTCGGTGGGCCAGGGACCGACGGCGATACGCTGATCGGGATGCTGGAAACCAACGTCAGGCGGATCGCGGAAGCACTTGGACGACCGTGACGAAGCGCCTGCCACCACGCGGTACCGTAGCGTTTGCATGGACTGGCTGACCGCCCCGTTCGAACTGGCGTTCCAGCAGCGGGCGCTGCTGGCCGGGTCGCTCGCCGCCGTTACGACGTCCGTCGTTGGCACCTGGGTGGTGATCCGGGGGATGACGTTCCTCGGCGACGCACTGGTCCACGGCGTGATCCCCGGCATCGCGCTCGCGATCCTGATCGGGTTCAACCCTCTGCTGGGCGCAGCGATGGCTGCATTGGTGATGATCTGGGGCATCAACCTCGTCCACCGCCAGACAACCTTCTCGGAGGACACCGGCATCGGTCTGCTCTTCGTCGGCATGCTCGGCTTTGGCGTGATTCTCATCTCGAAGTCGACGACGTACACCGGAAGCCTCACTGCAATCCTCTTTGGAGACGTACTTGGCGTGACCCAGTCCGACCTGATCGTGTTGGCTGTGATCACGGTCATCGCGGTTGGAGCCTCGGTGGTGTTCTACCGCAGCTTTCTCGTGCTCTCGTTCAATGAGCAAAAGGCCGCCCTGTATGGACTCAATCCCAGGGCGACCCACGTGCTGCTGCTCGTGCTCATTGTGTTGTCGATCGTGGGGTCGTTCCAGACCGTCGGCACGCTGCTGGTGTTCGGATTGCTGGTCGGTCCGCCCGCCACCGCGGCACTGCTCGTCAACCGCGTACCGGTGATGATGGCCGTCGCTGCGTTGATCGGCGTCTTCTCGGTCGTGGCAGGGCTGATCATCTCCTATCACGCCAACACGTCGGGATCAGCGACGATGGCGGTGGTGCCGATCGTGCTCTTCTTCCTCGTGCTCACGGCCAAGAACGTGGCGGCCGGGATTCGGGGCCGGAGAACCGACGATGCCGTCGGATCTGCGGCCGGGGCGTAGGACATGACTGAGATTCACCCAACACCGGGCGTAGGTGCCGTCATCATCGACGACGAGAGACTCTTGCTGATCCGACGAGGTCGCGGCGCCTACCGCGACTACTGGGCGGTTCCAGGCGGCCGCCAGCGCTACGGAGAAACCATGCGCGAGGCGGTCGCTCGAGAAGTGCTCGAAGAGACCGGCCTCACGGTGGACGTTGGGGACGTTGTGTGGGCCGGCGACATCATGGACGAAACAAAAACGCCGAGCTATCACTACACGGTGGTCGACTTTGCCGCGATACCGACCGGCGGCCACCTCGAAGCGGGAGATGACGCCGCCGAGGTTCGGTGGGTTCCGGTGGAAGAGGTGCGTGCGATGCGACTCACACCAACGATGAACGACCTGCTCGAAAGGATCGGAGTCTGAACTCCCGTCATAACCCCGACAGGCAGAGCTCACCCGTTCTCGGACTCTCATTACCGCCGGCGTCGATTGCGGAGATCTGGTAGCAGTTCCGGTTGTTCTCGAGCGAGCGGGGGAAGTCGATGTAGGCCGTCCGACCGCCACCCGCGTCGTAGGCCGGCCCGACGATGGCGGCCGGGTCGTGGGCGACGGTCGCGAGGGGCACCTTTGATCCACCGGGCAAATCCGAGAACCAGAGGAGGTACGAGGCCGTGTCCGGTGCTGCAACGCGACTCCAGATGATCATCACCTCACCGCTGCCGCCTCCGATCCCCACGTCGAAGCCGGAGGGGGTGGGCGGTGGCAGAGTGGGAAGACACACTTCGGAGCTGCGCCGGCCCTCGTGACCTGCGCCATCAACGGCTGAGACCTGATAGCAGTGTTTCCCCTCGATCTGCGCCCGGAGATCGACGTACGCGGTGCGGCCGCCACCTGCGTCGTAGGCGGGCCCCGGGAGTGCAGAGGTGTCGTGCGGGATCTCGGCGAGGAGCACCTTGGACGCCCCGGGGTCGTCGGAATACCAGAGGCGGTAGAGGTCGAGATCCGACTCGGAGTTCCGATCCCACTCCGGGATGACTTCGCCGCTTCCTCCACCGATCTCGACGGTCAGGCCGCCAACGGTGCTCGGGTCTGGATCGGGCGCTGTGGTCGTGGTCGACGTTGGTGCCGTCGTTGGTGCCGTCGTGGTTGTGGTTGTGGTTGTGGTGGTTGTGGTGGTGGTCGAGGTCGACGTCGACGTCCCGAGCGGGCTTGTTGTTGTGGTCACACTCGTCGAGACGGTCGTCGGCGGCGGTGTGGCGTCGTCAGCGGATTCTCCGCATCCGGCCGCCACGAAGACCAACCCAACCGAGAGCACAAGAACGCGTATCGAGGTCATGGACGCATCGTCGCGCCATCCGGCCGAATCAACAAGACCACGGCGCTAGCGTCTCGCTCCATGATCGATGTTGCCTCGGCAAGAGCCGACACGCCAGGTGCCGCGTTCGTCACGCACTTCAACAATGCCGGCGCGTCGCTTCCCCCGCGGCCGGTGTTGGACACGGTCACCGACTACCTCCGTGAGGAGTCTCGCTACGGAGGTTATGAGGTGGCCGAAGCTCACGCGGAAGAGCTGCGCTCGGTGTACGACTCGGTGGCGGCACTCGTTGGTGCGGACCGATCCGAGATCGCGCTCACCGATAGTGCGACGAGGGCGTGGGATTCCGTCTTCTGGGCGATGACCTTCCACGAAGGTGACCGCATCCTCACAACCACAAGTGAGTACGCATCCAATGTGATCGCCTTTCTGCAAGCGGTGCAGCGGACCGGGGTATCGGTTGAGATCGTGCCAAACCGACCAACCGGTGAGATCGACTGCGACGCGCTCGATGCGATGATCGACGAACACGTTCGTCTGATCGCCATCAACCACGTACCAACCAACAGCGGACTGGTGAACCCGGCCGCCGATGTGGGAGGGGTGGCGAGAGCTCACAATGTCCCATACCTCCTCGACGCCTGCCAGTCGGTCGGCCAGATGCCGATCGATGTCGATGAGATCGGGTGCGACCTGTTGTCCGCTACCTCCAGGAAGTTTCTTCGCGGTCCCCGCGGAACCGGATTCCTCTATGTGCGCAGGTCGATGTCTGACCATCTCGAACCGACGGTGCTCGACTTGCGCGGTGCCGAGTGGGAGGCGCTCGAACGATTTGTCGTGCGACCTGATGCCCGTCGGTTCGAACTCTGGGAGCGATCACCCGCGCTTCTGCTGGGAATGGGCCGGGCGGCGGCGTATGCGATGCAGGTGGGACTCGACGAGATCTGGGAGCGCGTCTCGATGCTTGGTGCGATGCTCAGAACCTCGCTCACCGAAGTACGCGGTGTGACTGTGCGCGACATCGGGTTGGTGAAGGGGGCGATCGTCACGTTCACCTTGGATGGTCGTGACGCAGAAGATGTGAAGGCGGCGCTTCGGGATCAGGCCATCAACGTGTCGGTGGTGACACGGAACTCTGCGCGCTTCGACATGGAGGAACGGAGACTCCCCGACCTCGTGCGGGCCTCGGTGCACTACTTCAACACGGAGCGGGAGATCGAACGACTGGTGGAAGCTCTGCTGGTGCCCTGAGCGGGTTGGCGCCCAGATCAGGGGTATGGATCACCGACGATGAATGCGGCAATCACGGCATCGGCATCTTCCGTTGGGACCACGTAGGCACGCCCGTCGGTGCCCTTGTGGTTCTTCACCGGGAGCGTGACTCGATCGATGTCTGCGGAGCCCAGACCCAGAGCAGCACGGCCGAGATCAGTCATGAGGCCGAGGCTCAGCCCCTCATCGGCGGTGATGTTGTCTGCGAACGTGGGGAGGAACGTGGGGAGGTTGAACGCACTCGAAGGTGAGGCAACTTGATCGAACAACTGCACCATGATGTCCTGCTGCCGCTGCGTTCGCGCGATGTCTCCGCCGCCGGTGCTGCTCCACGAACCGTTTTCGTACACCTCGTACTGGCGGGAACGGGCGTACGCGACGGCCATCTCTCCATCCAGAGTCTGGGTGCCCGCCTCGACGGCGAATCCCGACTTGTTGTCGCGAGCGGCGAGCGGGAAGTCGAAGGTGACACCGCCGAGTGAGTCGACGATCCTGCCGAACCCACCGAAGTCGATCTCCACGAAGTGGTGAACGGGGATCCCGGTCTCCTGCTGGACGGTCTTGATGAGGAGGTCCGGACCGCCGACGACGTATGAAGCGTTCAGCCGGTTGGTTCCGTTTCCCTCGATTTCAACCATGAGGTCGCGTGGGAGGCTCAGAAGCTGGATCCTCTCACCGGGCACCATGTGGGCAAGCATCATCACGTCGGTTCTGCGGCCGGCGAACTCCCCGAAGGCATCCTCATTCCAGTCGTCAGGGAGATTCGAGCGGTCGTCGGTTGCGATGACGAGGAAATTGATCGGCTCTGACGAGCCGGGCGCCAATGTGGCAAGGCTCGTGAGTTCGGAGGCATCGATGCGATCGATCTTGCTTTCGGTCCACTTCACATACCCGATCGTGCCGAGGACGGCGACGAGCGCAAAGACGAGCAGCACCAGGAACGCCTTCTTGGCGAAGCCACCCTTCCGCTTCGTCGGAGGGGGTGATGCCGGTGGCGCCGGCGGTGGGGTGGTAGTAACGGGGAATTCTTCGGTGGTCATGGATTCCATTCCAAATCAGATGCCCTTGAGACTAGGAACGATCCCCAGATAGGAACCGAGGATTACGCTCACACCATGCCTACTGAGACTCGCATCAAGATTCATTCGCAAGACGTGACCGAAGGGCCGGCGAGGGCCGGAGCGAGGGCAATGCTCCGAGCCGTCGGCCTCTCTGAGAGCGACTTCGCGAAGCCCCAGGTCGGTGTGGTCAGCGCGGGGAACGAAGTGACGCCGTGCAACCTGACCGGTCCGAAGTTGTCGGCACGAGCCCGCGAGGGTGTGTACGAGGCGGGCGGCGTGGGATTGGTGTTCACCACCATTGCGGTTTCCGATGGGATATCAATGGGCCATGAGGGGATGCGCGCCTCGCTCGTGTCTCGAGAAGTCATTGCCGACTCGGTCGAGCTGATGATGCACGCCGAGCGTTTCGATGCGATGGTCTCAATCGCCGGATGTGACAAGTCCCTGCCGGGGATGCTGATGGCGGCAGCCCGGCACAACCTGCCTTCGGTGTTCCTCTATGGAGGTTCGTCGCTCCCCGGCAGGCTCGATGGTGTTGATATTTCGATCGTCGACGTCTTCGAGGGTATCGGAGCCCACTCCGAGGGCCGCATCGACGACAAACAACTGCTCCGTATCGAGCAAGCCGCCTGTCCCGGGGACGGTTCCTGTGCGGGGATGTTCACGGCGAACACGATGGCTTCAGTAGGTGAGGCGCTCGGTATGTCGCTCCCCGGGAGTGCGTCCGTTCCCGCGGTTTCCGCGAGGCTCGACGACTATGCCCGGCAATCGGGGGAGGCAGCCATGGAACTGCTGCGTTCCGACATCCGGCCACGGGACATCATGACCCGCAAGGCGTTTGAGAACGCCATCACCGTTGTGATGGCCCTCGGCGGATCGACGAACGCGGTGCTCCACCTGCTCGCCATCGCTCACGAAGCTCGCGTCGACCTGACGCTCGAGGACTTCGACCGAATCAGCAGGAAGACACCACACGTGGGTGACCTCAAGCCCTTCGGCCGGTATCACATGGTCGACCTCGACCGCATCGGTGGTGTGCCGGTCGTTCTGCGTGCGCTCTACGACATAGGGCTGATCCACGGCGACACGCTGACGGTGACCGGTCAGACGATGGCCGAGAACCTCGAAGGTGTCTCGTTTCCCGAAGAACAAGATGTAGTGAGGGCGATGGCCGATCCGGTCGCTGAGCAGGGTGGCATTGCGATTCTGCGCGGAACGCTTGCGCCGGGGGGAGCGGTCGTGAAGATCGCAGGCGTCGACCTCGACGTGTTCGAAGGCAGGGCGCGGGTGTTCGACGACGAGCAGCACGCCCTCGAGGCGCTCTGGGCACACGATCTCCACCCTGGCGACGTTGTGGTGATTCGCTACGAAGGTCCGTCCGGCGGTCCCGGCATGCGGGAGATGCTCGCGATCACGGCGGCGATCAAGGGTGCAGGTCTCGGCAAGGACGTGCTCCTGATCACCGACGGCCGATTCTCCGGAGGTACGACCGGCCTGTGTATCGGTCACGCGGCTCCCGAGGCGGCGAAGGGTGGTCCGCTGGCGCTCGTCCAGGAGGGTGACAGGATCCGTGTCGACCTTCCGGCGAGGCAGCTCGATCTTCTCGTTGATGAAGCGGACCTCGAGTCCCGGCGCGCCGCCTGGTCGGTGCCCGAGCCACGATATCCGACCGGCGCTCTGGCCAAATACGCCAAGTTGGTCGGCTCGGCGGAGCGTGGAGCCGTTTGTGATTAGAAACACCATCGACGCGACAACTGCACGGTTCGCGCCCTGAGAGGACTACCGTGCGCGGCATGGAACTCAGCATCGAATACTGCGTCGTTTGAAGCTACACCAGCCGTGCCGTGAGCATGGCCGAAAAGCTGCTCGGCGAGTTCGAGCAGAACATCAGTCGTCTGACCCTGATCCCTTCAGGCGGGGGGCGATTCGAGGTGATGCTCGACGACCGAATGATCTACTCGAAGGCCGAAACAGGTCAGCACCCTGACTACGAAGCGGTTGCCGCGCCCCTGCGGGAGATCCTGGGTTAGCCGGCAGCCACCAGCCCGAATCCTCATCGGACCCATCTGCGCGGTCCGGTCTCCCAGGCCGCCCCCTCCCGCCCTCGCTGCGCTCGGGCACCGGGGGGCTGACCTCATCTGCGCGGTCCGGTCTCCCAGGCCGCCCCCTCTCGGCGACCGAGCATCAGCTCGGTCGCGTCTCCCCCACTGCGTGGTGGAGACGAAGACTCAGGCCCCCTCCCTCGCTGCGCGCGGGGCTGACCTCATCTGCGCGGTCCGGTCTCCCAGGCCGCCCCCTCTGCGACCGAGCATCAGCGCGGTCGCGCCTCCCCCACTGCGTGGTGGAGACGAAGACTCGGGCCGCCCCCTCCCGCCCTCGCTGCGCTCGGAAGGTGAGGCGCTTCGTGGGTCGTGGAACCGTTTGACCCCCTCCGTCAGCGGCTGCGCCCAGCTATTGGACATGATTCGACATATGGAACAGTTGCGTCTCGTACGGGGAGGCTCCGCCGCTGCCACCTCCTCCTGAGGGTGAGGAATCGGACCGGGTCATTTGTGGCGGAGGGTTGATCCCCGCACGTCGCTGCCGACCAACCGTGGATTGAACCTGCGTGGTGCAGGGGAAGTAGCGCACCTGACAATTGCGATTCCTTCACCGAGAGTCAGACGAGCAGAAGTCTCGGGTCTCCGGTCTCGTGTCTGGCGTCTTGTGTCTGGCGTCTCGTGTCTCGTTTGGCGACTACAGACTGAATCCCTCCTTTCTCGATAGCCTGCGGATCGTGAAACAGGGAACCGGCAGAACCGTGCTTGTCACCGACCTCTTTGCGTCGGAGGGCCCTTTCCAGGAGGCGGCGCGCGATTTTGTCGCCGGCACGTGCAGCATCTGCGGGATCATCATCGGCGAACAAGACGCCAGGTTTCACAATGCCGGCTACCTCTGCACGGACTGCTGGCAGTTCGCCGGGGGCCTCGAGCGTTAGACCAGCTCAGTTCGTCAACCGATGTCGACGCGCGCTCCACGGACCCACGTCTCGTAGACGACCGTCTCCCTCAGGTCATCGGGATCGATGGTGACGGGATCCCGATCGACGATGATCACGTCCGCGGGGCTCGTTGGAGCGAGCGGCAGAGGTTCGCCGAGCGCAACTGCAGCGCCGTCCGTGAAGAGTGCGAGGGCCCGGTCGGGGAGAAGCCCCTCGGCGAGCATCACCCCCGCCCGGTCGCGGGCGAGCGCCATACCGGCCCATGGATCCGGCGACTCGACCGGACTGTCCGAACCTCCACCCATTGGTACACCCGCATTGTCCAACGAAGCAAACGGGTAGGTCGAGACGACGCGGTCCGCTCCCACCCTGTCGGCGATCCACTCGAACTCCGACCCCAGGAATGCCGGTTGCACCGACGCAATCACCCCGAGCCGGGCGATGCGGTCGATATCCGATCGCTCGAGAACAGAGGCGTGTTCAATCCGGAGCTTTCGCGGGTTCGCACCTTCTGCGACGAGTTCTTCGAACAGATCGATAACAGCGCCGTTCGCCCGGTCGCCGATCGCGTGGATCGCAACCATCCCGCCCATTGCGAGTGATGCTCTGGCCAGTTCCCGGTCTGAAGCGTCGAGGCGCATGGTCCCGGTCTGGTCCGGCCGGTCGGAGAACGGAGCGTGCATTGCCGCTGTGTGACCTCCAAGGCTTCCGTCGGCGAAACCCTTGTATCCGGCCCACCGAAGGCGTTCACTCCAGCCGATTCGACGAGCAGCGTCGACGAGTCCGTCGCCAGTGTGGGCGATGACAAACGCGTGGACGGTGATTGGGAGGCGGTCCGCGACCGCAACAAGACGGGTGACTTCGTCCCCAAGGCTTGCCCACGGCCCGTCACCGAGACCGAGGATCGCCCCGATGGACGTAATGCCCATGGCTGCAAGCCCGGTGAGCGCGCGGAGGAGAGAAGAATCAGTGACCGCTTCGGATGCATCGAGGCGAGTGGAGACCAGATCGATGGCGGTCTCGCGCAGAATCCCGTTCGGTTCACCAGTGTCGTCGCGGTCGAGCACACCGTCGCTCGGATCTTGCGTTGACGGCGTGATGCCGGCCATGCGGAGAGCGGCAGTATTGGCGATCGCGACATGCCCGCAATAGCGGTGGACAAGGACTGGACGGTCCGGTGCAGCCGCATCGAGGTCATCACGAGTGGGGAGTCGACGTTCGGCGAGGGACGCGTCGTCGAGCCGGAGGGCAACAAACGGAGCGTTTGGAGCGAGATCTGCTGACGCGGTCCGAATCGTCTCCTGCAACATGCTGATGCTCGTGACCTCCTCCAGTGAGATCCCGAAGAGTGAGGCCGCGTACGGGACCGGGTGCATGTGGGCGTCGCGCATCCCCGGCAGGAGGAAGGCGCCTTCATAGTTCTCGATCCGGACTCCGGGCTGTCGGAGGGTTCGCTGGTCGCCGACCGCCACCACGCGGTCGTCGTGCATCAACACGGCGTTCCCATGGATCCCGCGAGCGGTCCGCACCGCCTCACCGATGAGCAGGCGTCGGTGCGACGTCATCGCAGACGTTCGGGGAGGAGCGGCTCGATGATCCCTTGGAGTCCGTCGTGAACCACACCGTTGGTGGCGAGGACAAGCTTTGTCATCAGGACGGAGTCGATACCAGAGAGGTCGGTGACCCGACCGCCGGCCTCGCGAACGATCAGGATTCCGGCCGCCTGGTCCCAAGGGGCAAGACCGAGCTCCCAGTACCCCTCGTACCTCCCTGCCGCAACCCAGGCCAGGTCGAGGGCCGCCGAACCGAATCGTCTGATGCCGTTGACCGATCCGAGGACGGCACCAACAACCAGCGCGTATTCGTCGGCATAGTCGCCGTGGTCATACGGGAAACCGGTTGCCACGACCGATCGATCGAGACGCTCGACCGGCGAGACATTGATGGGACGGTTGTTGAGGTGGGCGCCACGGCCCGCCGCAGCCGAGAAGCACTCATCTCGGAGCGGGTCGTAGATCACGCCGACGAGCGGCCGGTCACCCTCCCAGAGAGCGACGCTTACCGAGATCTGCGGAATTCCGTGGACGAAATTCACCGTGCCGTCGAGGGGATCGACGATCCAGAGGCGCCCTTCGGGAATCGAGCCCCCGCTTTCCTCCGCAAGGATCTCATCGTTCGGCCGGTGCTCGGCGATGATGGAGAGCACAACGGCCTCGGAGGAATGATCGGTCGCCGTCACGGGGTCGAACTGGCGCTTGTACTGCGCCGTCACACCCCGATCGAAACCGTCACGGACAATCCCACCACCGGCCCGCGCGGCAGCAACGGCAATCTCAAGGTCGTCCATGGAGGAGAGACTAGGAGACTTGAGATCCGAGATCCGAGATCCGAGACCCGAGACCCGAGACTTGAGATCATCGCAGCTCCCTCTCAGACTCATGATCATCGCAGCTCCCTCTCAAGTCTCCTGTCTCAAGTCTCCTGTCTCAAGTCTCCTGTCTCAAGTCTCCTGTCTCAAGTCTCCTGTCTCAAGTCAAGTCTCCTGTCTCAAGTCTGTCCCCTCACTACTCTCCCGTTCTCATGCTTCCCTACCTTGCGGCATTTGCCAGCGCCTTGCTGATGTGGGCTGCGTTTCCGCCCTTGGACATTGGGCCGGTTGCCTTCATCGCACCGATTCCGTTGTTCTGGGCACTGCGACGCGTTGAGCGTGGATTTGAGGCCGTCACCATCGGGTTTCTCTGGGGAACGGTGTTCTTCGGATTGTTGCTGTTCTGGATCAGCATCCTCGGGTTTGTCGCTTGGGTGCCGCTCGTGATGCTCATGGCCGCCTACTTCGCCCTCTACGGCCTCGTCGTTTGGCTCTTCCGCCTCTGGCCTGCATGGAGATGGTGGCTCATTGCGGTTGGCGCGTGGGCCCTCGTCGAATTCGTTCGTGCCCGGTTCCCATTCGGTGGATTCCCCTGGGGCAATATCGGCTACGCCGCAGGCGGGTTCTCTCCGCTTCTCGGGAGCGTCCAATTCATCGGCCCGGCCGGATGGACCGTGCTGGCGGTCGCGTTCGCCGCAGCTGCCGCGCTGCTGATCGAGTCGCGCGACCATTGGCGGCAGTTCGTTGACACGACGGTTGTCATCGTTCTCCTCGGTGTTGCCGGAATGCTGTTCCCCCCGAGGGCCGACGGGGAGGCGCTACGAGTTGCGATTGTGCAGGGGGGATCCCCGTGTCCGATTGTCCATTGCCAGAACGAGAACCAACGCATCTTCGAATCGCACCTTGCTTTGACCGAGACTATTCCGGTCGGCGGTGCCGATCTCGTCGTCTGGGCCGAGAACTCCACGGGTCCGCCGTTTGATCCGGAGACGAACGATGCCGTAAAGGCCGCGATCATCTCCGAAGCCGGGCGAATCGGGGCCTACTTCCTCGTTTCCGGGACCAGAAAGGTGGAACCGAACGGATTCCTGAACGTCAACATGTTCTACTCACCCGAAGGCGTGAAGATCGGCGAATACGCGAAGCAACACCCGGTTCCGTTTGGTGAATACGTTCCGTTGCGCTCCCTGCTCGGATTCATTCCCCAACTCGACCAGGTTCCAAGAGACATGGTGCGGGGCACCGATGCGGTTGTGTTCCCAATGGCACTTGCAACCACCGACGGCCAGCTTGGATCGGTCATCTCGTTCGAGGGTGCATTCCCGAGGAGCATTCGAGCGATATCGAACGCCGGGTCGCAGATTCTGGTCGTTGCATCGAACGAAAGCACCTATGGCGATTCCCCTGCATCGGATCAGCTCATTGACATGACGAGGGTCAATGCGGCCGCGATCGGCCAGGATGTCGTCCATGCAGCGATCACCGGCAAGTCGACCTTCATCACGGCAGAGGGCGGTGTTGGCGAGAAGACCGAGCTGTACACCGAGGATGTGCTCTACGGAAATGTGGCTCTGCGTTCGGCCGGCCCGACTGTGTTCACTCGATTTCCAAGCTGGGTCACGCTGCTGGCGCTCGTTGGCCTTGTGGGAGCGCTCTTCTGGCCCGGCGAGGGTGGACTCGAGGCTGTGGTTGGGCGTCATCGACCCGAATAGCGGTGCGCTGGGGCGGCCTGTGGAACATTTGTTTTGCAATGTCGGGATAGTGCAAATAGAATCGAACTAATACATCTCTAGCAACCCCGATTGGCGTTGTCCACCGCCGACCTAACGGGTCTCATCAGGCCGCTCCCCTTGGAGGTTATCCATGTCCGACATCATGAAAGCATCTCGCCCCCAGGGCCGGTCCCGCCGCCCGAAGACCTACGACGAAGGTCGCGTCTGCGGGAGCGATGAATGTGACACCGTCCTTTCCCGCTACAACCGTGCCGAGTTTTGCCACACGCACAGGCCGGTCAAGTACCCCCGCCTTCGTGGTGTGCTGACGCAGAACTAGGTCGCGTCGCACGTAGCAAGTAGCGAGCCGACGCCGATGGCGTCGGCTCTTCTTGTGTCTCGTGCAACGGTGCTCAGTCTTCGTAGGCTGCAAACGCCTGATCGAGGATTCCGATGCCGGCTTCGAGATCCTCGAGAGCGACGTTCAGGGGTGGGATAAACCGGATCACGTTGTTGTCGGGGCCACAGCTGAGGATGAACAGGCCGAGTTCCTCCGCCTTCGCCGAGATGAAACCGAACGCCTCGGTATCCGGTTCGCGACCTTCTTTGACCAGTTCGATCCCAATCATGAGACCGAGGCCGCGAACGTCGCCGATCGTCCGGTGACGCTCTTGGAGATCGCCGAGCCGAGTGAACGAGAGGTCCGACCGTTCTGCGATACCCGGGATGACGTCCTTGAGCATCTCGACCACGGCAGCGGAAGCTGCGCAGGACACCGGGTTGCCTCCAAAGGTGGTGCCGTGCGAACCCGGCTCCCACTTCGCAAGAATCTCCTTCGAGGCGCCGACCGCGGAGAGCGGGAGGCCATTGGCGATTGCCTTGCCCATCACGAGGATGTCGGGGTCGAGGCCGTAGACCTGGCTCGCGAAGAAGTCGCCGGTGCGGCCGAAGCCGGTCTGAACCTCGTCGGTGATCATCAGGATTCCGTGTTCGTCGGCAAGATCCCGAATTGCCTTCATGAACCCGTAGCTGGCCGGGTAGTACCCTCCTTCACCCTGGAGCGGCTCGAACAAGAACGCGGCGATCTCATCGGGCGCCACTTCGTGCTTGAACATGAGACGGAGTTCGTTCAGCGCATAGGCGTTCGCGTCCTCCTGCGACATGTTCCATCGGTACGGGTGCGGGAACGGGGCAACAAAAACAGACGGGACCAGCGGGAAGTACCCGCTTCGGTATTTGGCGCGTGATGTTGTATACGACACGGAACCCATGGTGCGGCCATGGAAGCCACCGCGGAACACGATGATGCCCTGGCGGCCCGAGGTTTTGCGTGCGAGTTTCACTGATGCTTCCACGGCCTCGGCGCCGGAGTTCATGAAAAGGACCTGCTCCACGCTTTCCGGGGCCACCTCGATGATGTTCTCTGCCGCAGTAGCGACCGACTCATAGAGAAAGGACCCGCCGGCATGCCAGAGCCGGCTGAGTTGGTCTTCGGCTGCGGCAGCGACCGTGGGCGGCCGGTGGCCAAGGTTGGTGACGGCGATGCCGCAAGCGAAGTCGATGTAGCGGTTGCCCTTGCTGTCGGTTACCCACGTGCCGTCACCTTCGACGATTTCGATCTGAGAGTCGTAGGCAATGACGGGGGCAATAGCGCCGGTGATTCGGCTGGAGAGGTCGGTCACGGTGTTCCTCCTGGTTCGCGGGCGGGGACGTACGAGACTGATCGTCGCTACGGAGCAGCGAAGAGGTGTCCGCGTTCAGACTGAGGAGTCCAGAGCATGGGGCCATTATGCCTTGTCGAAGCAGGTGAGGAGCCGAGACACGAGACCCGAGACCCGAGACATGAGACCCGAAACCGAGACAGAATCGACGGACTACGGACTACGGACTACGGACTACGGACTACGGACCGGGGTCCGCCTACTCGCCCCTGAAGTCTGGGGGTCTCTGCTCTACGAACGCGGCCATGGCTTCTCCGAGGTCGTTGGAGTGGAGGAAGGCCGCGTTCCAGAGAGCCACGTAGTCGAGGGCCTCTTCGACCGTCTTGCCCTCCCCGGCTCGGAGCACCGCCTTTGTACCTCGTACGGCGAGTGGCGAGTTCGCAGCGATCAGGTCGGCCGTCTCGAATGCCGCGGTGAGCGTCGCGTCCTTGTCGGGGAGCAGACGGGTGACTAGTCCCAATGAAGCGGCCTCGCCGGCGTCGAAGTCGCGACCGGTGTAGGCCAGCTCGGCGACGCTGCCGGGATCGATGATCCGTGGAAGGCGCTGCAGTGTTCCGACGTCGGCGACCATGGCCAGGCGAGTCTCCCGGATCGAGAAGACGGCGTCGGCCGCCGCGTACCGGATATCGCATGCGGTGATCAGGTCAACACCAGCCCCTATGCAGTAGCCGTGGATCGCAGCGATTACCGGGACCGGGCATTGGGCGAGCGACGAGAACGTGTGCTGCATGGCCTTGATGAGCTGCCGGGTCCGTGCACGATGGGCGACGGGCGAGCCAGGAGGAGGCGCTGTCGGGTCGAGGCTTCCCGTGGCGATCACAGGAGCAGATGATTTCAAGTCGAGGCCGACCGTGAAGGCCGGGCCCTTCGCCGCGACCACAACCGCTCGAAGGTCCGGGTCTTCGCCGAGCTCCTCCATCGTGCCGGGGAGCATCGTCCAGAACTCGGGGGCAAACGCATTACGTTGGTCGGGGCGGTCGAGCCACACGACGGCGATGGGGCCGCGACGCTCAACCGTGATCGGGGGAGTTGCCTTCATGTGGGAAGGGTAGCGAGTGCCCCTCTCCGTACCTCTGCAGTCCGTCCTCGAGGTGTTCCCGGGAGTCAACGCTGAACCAGGATCTCCCGTCCTCGTCCCACCCGCTCCACTCCGGCTCCTTCACGAGTCGGGTGTTGACGCGGTCGAGAGCCGTGATGATCGAGCGGCCACCGGCATCGAGAAGGTCGGTGGCCGCTGCAAGGAACGCGGGCCGGTAGACGGCGCACGTGACCTGCTGCCACGCGTCGTCGAACGGCACGATGGCATCACCTTCGAGCGTGAGAAGTTCGTTGAGCGTTCGGTGCCGCACGAAGGGATGATCAACAGCCACCAGAACTACCGTGCGGCCGGGTTCGAAGCGCATTGCAGTCTCGAGGCCGGTGAGGGGTCCGCGGGCGTTCTGCCGCTGGTCCGCAATGGCCGGTGTTCCTCCCGGTGCGGTTGTGCGTCCGACGACCACCACATCGCCGACCGGCGCGACCGCTTCGATCACCGTTTCGAGCATGGTCGAGGTGCCGATGCGGGCCATCGCCTTGTCAAACCCCATGCGAGTGCTGTCTCCACCGGCGAGCACCGCGACGATCGGTTGATCCATGGCGCGACGGTAGCCGGAACCGGGAAGCCATCTCCGACCGTCATAGCGGCGAAGGCCGGCGGCGACGCGAGGCCACACCCAACAAGGAGAAGGACGATGTCCAGACCGAACCGGATGGGGAAGATTCGAATTGTGACGGCGGCCCTGCTGGCCGCCGTTCTGTTGTTGGCGGCGTGTAGCGGATCCGATGACACGGCCGTCGAGATGATGACGACGGCAGCGTATGCCACTGAGGAAACGATCGCTGCAAGCGGCGGCGAGGCGATGGATGCCGATGTGGCGATCGAGCCAGGGGTAAGGGTGTCTCCAGCGATCGGGACCGAGCTACCGGACGAGCTGAAGGTCATTCGCGACGGCCGCGTCGACATCAGGGTGGAGGTTGGCACCTTCGATCAGATCTCGTCACAGCTCCGAAGCATCGCTGCTGACCTCGGCGGCTACATCACCGCCGGTGAGACCCACCTGCAGGAGATCGACGATGTGTACTACACCGTGGGCTGGCTCACCATGCGAATCCCCGAAGACCGTTTCGACGATGCGCTCAATCGCGTCGACGGTCTCGGCGAGCGCCTCACCCTGAATGTGTCGAGCCAGGACGTCACCGAGGAGTACGTCGACCTGGAGGGCCGTCTTCGGTATTGGCGAAGCCAGGAGGAGTTCTACCAGCGACTCATGAACGAGGCGACGGAGATCGACGATCTGGTGACCATCCAGACACGGATGCAAGACGTGTTGCTCAACATCGAGCAGATCGAGGGCCGCCTTCGGTACCTCGACAGTCGGACGAGCTTCTCGACGTTGACGGTTGGCTTGACCGAGGTGCCGGGAACCACGCCGATTGATGAACCGGACGATCCGGGAATCCTCGAGAGCGCCATCGATCAGGCCGGCGAGGTTCTGCTGGCAACGATCGGTGGACTGATCGTGGGCGCTGCGTTTGTGTTTCCACTAGCGCTGGTTGCGCTCGTCGGATTCGGTCTCTGGCGTGCCGTTGCTGCGGCCCGCCGTCCGAAGGAACGCAGATCAGCAGTGTCGGCGCAGCCATCTCCCGATGACGAACCGGCGCCCCAAGATGAAGCGGACGACGAACCGTCGGAGGAGTAGGCGGCGACCGTGTGGGCTACCTGATCACCCGAGGGTGAAGGGCGGGTACTCGTCGGTGAGTGCGACCGTCCAACCCCACACTCGGGCCCACCATCGCTGATAGTTGAGGACGAACTCGTGGATCCCGAGCGGGAGGTGTCCCGTGAATACGACGATCACGTAACCGACCCACGCGACGAGGAGGACTCCGAAGCTCATCAGGAAGAGAATGGCCAAATGCGGCAGAGCCGCGACGGTTCGGAGGAGGAAGATCCCGAGTACGGCGAGCAGCCGGTTTTGCGGCAACGGCGCCGGTTCCACGGTTACGGTCACCGGGTAGTCCTGATCGGTTCCGAACGTCGGGTAGACATCCGTGGTACCTGCAAACCAGGCGACGACGCGGGTGATCCAGGCGAGGAAGATGATCTCGAGTCGGCGGATCGGATCGGGCAGCCGATCGGTGAAGGCGATGCCCCAGTAGCCGATCCAGGCCAGGATCTGGATCATCAAGCCGAAGAGGAACAGCAGCACGATGTGGGGGAGCAGAAGGATCAGCTTGACGAGGACGATGCCGGACGCGGCGAGCCAGCGATTGCGCTGTTCGTCGTCCACCGGCATCTGGACGGTGATGGGATAATTCGGGGGTCCACTCATGGGAGGAACGCTACCTGGTCCGGGATCCTCGTCGGTGTCTTCCCGCGGCCGAGATCGGCCTGCGATCAACCTAGACCCGCCGAACCCACGTAGCCTGTGGGCATGAGCGAACAACGATCAACGATTTCTGTGGTGGTGATGGGTGTCGTCGGGGGCCTCCTGATCGCCCTCCTCGTGTTCCTCGCGGTCCAAGCGTTTGGGGGAGACGACGAAGCGGCAACCACGTCGACACTTGCCTCAACCACGTCAGAAGACACAACGACCACCGAAGCGACCACCACGACAACGATGGCCGAAACGACGAGCACGACCGAGGCCACAACCACGACAACGGGGGCCGAAACGACGAGCACGACCGAGGCCACAACCACGACGACAGGCGCAATCGCGCCACTCGAACTCGAAGCCAACGGGATTGGCGCCGTGGAGTTCGGTGCGGCGCCTGATGTTGCGATTGCCTATGCAACCGACTTCCTCGGCCCACCGGACCGTGATAGTGGATGGGTGGACTCCTTCAGCGAGTTCGGAACGTGCCCGCCGCCTGAAGTTCGCGGTGTGCAGTGGGGCCCCAACCCGGACGGTTTCGGCTTTGCGTTCACCCTGCTCTTCACGAAGGCCGCTACGGGTCATCTGCCGGCGGGTGGTGAGCACCTCTTCGGCTACGACTACTTCGGCGGCGCTGTCGACCTCTCAACACCGGAGGGCCTAACCGTTGGTTCGACGCTGCTCGAGGGCAGGACGCTGTACCCGTCCATGGACGTCAACGAGAGTCCTTGGGATCCAGCGAACGGTGTTTGGGTGGTCGACGACAACCCGTCCGACGATGCCCAACTCGCCGGGTACGCCACCGGCCAATCAGACACGGACCTGATCACCAGCATCCTCGGCGGCGTGACCTGTGGGGAGTAGGCGCTCAGACAATCTCTACCCCGCCGTCGCCTTCGACGATTCGTCCTATCACGGTGGCGGCTTGGTCGTATGAGTTGAAGCCTTTGATGAGCCGATCAGCGTCTCCTTCGGGGGCGATGGCCACGAACCCGATACCCATGTTGAACATGTGGAACATCTCGTCGTCCGAGACCGAGCCGAGGCTCTGGAGTACTTCGAACACCTCGGGAATGTCCCAGCGCGACCGCTCGATGGCAGCGGCGGAGCCGTCGGGGATGACCTTCGCCACACTTGCCGGGAGGCCACCGTCCTTGATATGTGCGAGTCCGTGGGGTTCGGCTCGTGCGAGTGCGTTGACGACGGATGGTGCGTACACCACGGACGGATCGAGGAGGACTTCCGCGAACGAGCGATCAGAGCCGGGGAACGCGGCGTCGAGGTCGAGTTGGTCGACGATCAGAGCACGGACCAGGGAGAATCCGCTCGTGCGAAGATTCGGGCTGTGAACTCCGATGATCACGTCGCCGATGTTGATCCGGTCGTTGTCGACCTCGTCTCCGAGTTCGACAACACCAAGTGCGGTTGCGGCGATGTCGAAGCGGTCGCTGTCGATGATCCCCGGGTGTTCTGCCGTCTCTCCGCCGAGGAGGGCTACGTCGTTGTCGGCGCAGGCATCGGTGATCGATTCGACGAGCAACTCGATTCGATCGAGGTCCAGGTAGCCGACGGCGATGTAGTCCTGCATGGCCAGTGGCATCGCCCCGGCCGATGAGAGGTCGTCGGCGACCATGGCGAGGAGGTCGTAGCCAAGGCCCTCGACCAGCCCCGTGACACGTGCGATTTCCGCTTTCGTGCCGATGCCGGCGGTCGACATCATCAGGACGGGCTTTTGGTAGCCCGGCGGAACCCGAAGACCTGCGGCGAAGCCACCGAATCCGGCAAGCACATCGTCGGTCCACGTCGACGTAACACGCCAACCGATCCGGTCGGCGAGTTCGCTGGCTGCGTCGGGTTCGTGGCTGCTGCTCATCGGTATGGACCGAAGGGTACCTGTCCCCGGCCATCGTCTCGCGCTCCTCGGAAATTCTTGTCGCCCACACACGGGTGGTTGATGGTTTCGTAGGATGAGAGTCACGGAGGGACCGTGGAACCCGATGCACATCGAGCGTTCACCAGATTCGTCAAGGAGACGGAGCCGAGACTCTCATACGCACTTGCAGCGGCCTACGGACTGGAGGTCGGGGCGGAAGCCACAGCCGACGCTCTGGTGTGGGCATGGGAGCATTGGGAGAGTCTTGAAGCCAAGCGGAACCCCGCCGGCTATCTGTACCGCGTTGGCCAGTCGAAGGCCAGGCGATATCACCGCCCACGCATGCTGTTTCCTGCGCTGCCGGTCGCAGAAGCCCCATCGGTTGAGCCCGGACTCACCGATGCGTTGGGGAGTCTGTCGAAGAATCAGCGGGTGGCCGTCGTGCTGATTCACGGAATGGACTACAGCGAACGAGAAGTCGCCGACCTGCTCGGGATCTCCCGGTGGTCGGTGAGGACCCACGCCGATCGCGGCCTTCGGCGGATACGGAGTGCATTGGGGGTGAGCGCAGATGTCACGGGTTGAGCCCCAGCTGCGCGAGTACTTCGATGCCGGCGTCGAGCGATTCACCGTTGATGACGTCATTGCCCAGGCCCAGGTGCAGCAGAACCGCCTCGAACCGCTTCGCGGGCGTCGGAGCTTCAAGCCGGCGTGGGCGGCCGTCGGGGCGTTCGCCGTCACGATCCTGGGTCTCGGCGGGCTCGCGGCAGGGCTCAAGCTGACGGAGCGGATCACCGGCGAGTTCGGTGCTGACGCAGCTGAGATCGTGGCTGCCGACGGCGGGACTCTCGGGATCTGGCTGATCGCTGCGTTCGTCGCGGCGCTGGCCGCCGCAGGGGTGACCTGGCTGATCCGCAGGCCCACGGAGAAGGACACGAAGGACGAAGAGAATCAAGGAAAGGTGATGGTCATGGAAACCATCGAAGACACCGACCGCGAGGTCGGTACCGACAAGGAAACGAAGAAGCCCAGCCGCGGACCGACGGTTCTGATTGTTGTTCTGGCCGTTGCTCTGGTGGGCTTGGTCGCATGGATGGTCTTCATGATGCGACCGAATAGCCCAACCGCGGCACCGCCGGAGATCGTGCAACTGATGGCGGACTACACCGCGGCTTGGAACGCCCAGGACGCCGATGCACTCGAGGCTTTGGTGACCGATGGGTACCGCATCTACAGCCCCGCAACTCAGGGATTCGATCACGACATGGAGAGCGTTCGGTCAAACGTGTTTCCCACCCTCGACGTCATGGACTGGCAGGTTTCGAACAACGGGAACTACTACGCGGTGAACACGGCCGGGTACACGTGGGCTGTGACCGAGGAGGGTTCCACGATCACTCGTGTCGGTATCGAGTATGAACAGAACGGCGTGATGACGGTTTTTGCGCCGCCGAACGGGACGTACCTCGTGAGCGAGCACTACATGGTTGGCGGCTAGGCAGAGGACCGACCGAAATCGAATCCCCCGGGAACCCACCCGGGGGATTCCCGCGCCCGGCGTTGTGTTGAGTATCCGCGTCGGCGGCTGATGTACTCGGCTTCAGAACGGCGCGACCATCAACACCGCGACGAGGTCGATCGCGACCACTGCTCCCGCGATCGCCGTTCGTATCCCGACCGCGTTCGCCTTGCCCGCGGCGAAGACCGACCAGAGGGCGGCGATGCCCGAGACCGGCGACGAAACCGCCGAGATGGGCGAGGCCGTCGATACCCGGCGCGAGGCTGATCACGACGTTGATCGCAAGGAGCACGAACAACTGGGTGAACATCGAACGTCCGCCGGGTGTCTTGCGCATCTTCCAGGCAACGAAGATCCATGCACCGAACAGACCGAAGATGGCGCCCGACGCACCGATGCTGACCTGGTTCAGCGAGCCGAGCAGGTAGGAGAGCAGACCGCCTGCCCCTGCCGTGGCGAGATACAGCGCCGCGAACGGCACCGAGCCGACCTGCTGCTCCATGCGCGGCCCGAATAGATAGAGCGCATACATGTTGAAACCGATGTGGAGGAGCGAGCCGTGGAGCAGTGCCGCGGTGAAGATGCGCCACCAGTCGCCGTCGGCCACGAGCCAATTCGCCTGCGCAAACGTATTGGTCAGCCAGACATCGAGATCGGGCGACAGCATTCCGATGACGTAGATCGCAACGGTGATGGCCATGATCGTGAAGCTGACGGGCGCCGTCTGGAACGTTGGTCTGCCGTAGATCTGGCGGCCGCGGACGACCCGGTGTCGATCGCTTGGAGCCGCACATTCCGGGCACAGCTGACCGACCACGGCGTCGTTGCTGCACTCGACACAAATCGGCTTGTCGCAACGGGTGCACGACAGACCGGTCACCCTATCGGGGTGTCGATAGCAGACGGGTACGGTCGTCTCTTGGGGCTCCATGTCGACCGCAAACTACCGATCGGGACGCGATATTCCGACGCTGCCGCCTACCCGACCTTTTCCGCCGCCCACCTTTGGTAGTGCTCGTCGAGGCGGAGCGCCATGGCTTCAGCAAACGCAGGGTCGTTGATATCGGTGTCCATCTCGACGAGCTCCACCGACGGATCGAGATGAATGCGAAGGCTCTCGAGCAGCGCGGCATCGGCAACCGGGTCGTGGAAGACGCCGCCGGCGACCGCATACGACGAGCCTCCCCGAAGAGGAACGAAGAGCGACACCGGCCCGAGAGCACGGTTCAGCTTGTCCGCGACGATCCTGCCCAACTCTTCACACTCTTCGGCATTGCTGCGAACGAGGGTGATGCTCGGATTGTGCTTGTAGCAGTTGCGATCCCGGTACTCGGCGGGCACCGCCTGAGGGGGAGTGAAGGTGATCTGGTCGGTCGCTCCAATGGACACCACCTGTGGCAAGCCGAGCGCCCCCGCAGCTTCGAGACGATCCGGACCCGCGGTGAGGGTGCCGCCGGCGATTTCGTCAACGATCTCGGTCGTGGTCACATCGAGTGACGCCGTGATGTAGCCGCTCTTCATGAGCGCCTCCATCGATCGACCGCCCGTCCCGGTTGCGTGGAACACCAGGACCTCGTAGCCGAGTTGATCAAGCGTGTCGCGAGCCGTGTTGACACACTGGGTTGTTGTCCCGTACATCGTGGCGCCGACGAGAGGGCGCGTGTCGGTCGATGGAATGCGGGCCTCATAGGCCGTCGCCATGGCTGCCACTCCTGCGGCCGCGTTGCCGAGGATGCTCGACGACACCGCGTTGATTCCCGCGATGTCAACCACGGAGTACATCATGGCGATGTCGGATGTGCCGACGTACGCGCTGACGTCGCCGGCGGCCATCGTGGACACGAGGAGCTTCGGGAAGCCGATCGGGAGCTGTCGCATCGCATGACTGACGATTGATGAACCACCCGATCCGCCCACACCGAGGATGCCATGAATCTGATCGTCGTTGCACAGCCGCTGAATGATCGAAGCGGCCCCCTCGGCCATCGCCGTCACGGCAGTGCCGCGGTCTCCGGCTGCCACGAGCGCTTCGATATCGGCACCGGCCTCCAATGCGACTTCGTGTCTGCTGAACTCGATCGGGTACTCGGGATCGCCGAGCACGCCGGCGTTGATCATCACGACGTCACAACCGGCGTCGATCACGCGGTCCCGGATGAAGGCGTACTCATCGCCCTTTGTGTCGAGTGCGCCGAGCAGCACCACCGTCGCCATGGGTTCACACTCCCTAGATCGGTCCGGATATGCTCCAGAGCCTACGCGCGGCCGGAGGCCACCTCGTCTTCGCGAGTGCGTCCGGCCAGCAGGATGAGGTCTTCGTGCAGCTCGAACCACACGTTGTGGTAGCTGTCCAGCCGAGGTGAGGCAATGTAGTTGTGGTCGCCGTCCGCAACGAGCTCGGCAGCTCGAGTCAACCGTGTGTTGTAGTCGTCGAGACGGGGAAGCTCATTGCTGAGGTTGGCCAGCCATACGTCTGCGTCAACGTGAAGCGCTGCGAGGTCGGCGAGCACCACAGCGTCGTAGTCGGCGTCGGTGTGGTCGTTGAGCACCGGAGCTCCATCCACGTCCCTCATCTGCCAGGCCGTGACGATGACCTTCATGCGAGCGTCGAGGTCGAGGAAACTGTCGAGTCCTGCTTCAGCCCGCTCGGCTCCCCACGTCTTCCGATCCTCCGCCAGGAGCTCTCCTGCCACCGCCTTGCCGTCGTCGGAGAGGCTGAACATCGAGCCCATCATCTGGACGAGGCCATCGGCCGTCATCTGATCGAGCACGCTCGAGGCATCCTCCTCGGACGTCTGGAGCGCCGCCGCGGCAGCATCTGGTGTGGCGAATCCCTTGATACTGAGCAAGCGCACCATTGCTTCGGCGGTGGCGGTGTCCGCGGTCTCCTTGCCGTGTGGTGTGTCCTCGGTGGCTGTCACGATGGTGTCCTCCTCGTTGATCGCAATCAGGTCGATTCCCAACTCGTCGGCCCATGTCAGGAGCTGGTCAGCCTCGGGCACAATCACGGACTCGCCGACAACCTCTCCGAGGAATACCTCGCCTGTGCCGCCATCGATGGTC
Organism: uncultured actinomycete; assembly: GCA_942491345.1. Lineage (GTDB taxonomy): Bacteria > Actinomycetota > Acidimicrobiia > Spongiisociales > UBA5794 > JAHEEL01. The sequence continues at coordinate 329,609 of CALOAN010000044.1, read as the reverse complement.
AGAGTGTCGCCCACCGCAAGCACATGTTCACCGATCGTGATCGTCGTTTCTCCCATTTCTACTTGATTGGCACCCACCACAGCGGGAACTCCCCAACCGCGTGCGACTACTGCGGCATGGGAGGCCAAACCACCGGTGGTCGTGAGGATCCCTGCGGCAGCTGCCATTCCGTGGACATCGTCGGGGGACGTTTCCCTCCGAACCAGGATTACCGCTTTCCCATCGGCGGCTGCTTCCACCGCCGCATCTGGAGTTATCACGATCGATCCTGCCGCAAGTCCCGGCGACGCAGCCAGACCGGTTGCGACGGCGGGCGTCTCAACCGAGAGTCGTGTGGCCACCGTTGGGGGTGGCACGAGATGCTCGGCAACTCTGAGTACCGCCTCCTCTCGGTTGAGCGGGAACTCAGGGTCTTCGGCCATATCGACGGCGATCCGGAGCGCCGCTTCCGGGCTGCGTTTTCCGACCCGCGTCTGGAGCATCCACAGCTTGCCGGACTCGATCGTGAATTCGATGTCGCAGAGGTCCGCGTAGTGGCGTTCGAGCCGGTCGGCGTGACGCCTCAGCTCTTCGGCAATTGCCGGAGCGCGTTGGTCGAGGTAGGCGATGGGCTTTGTCGCGTGGGTTCCGGCCACCACATCTTCGCCCTGGGCGTTGAACAGCACATCGCCATAGAGAACACGCTCGCCGTTCGCGGGGTTGCGTGTGAACACGACCCCCGTGGCGGAGTTGGGACCGTTGTTTCCGAACACCATCGCCTGGACCGTGACTCCGGTGCCGAGATTCTCGGGGATCCCTTCGTGTGCGCGGTAGCTCCGCGCCCGGTCACCGTTCCAGGAGCGGAACACCGCCTCGACCGCGCCGCGAAGCTGAGCGAACGGGTCTTTCGGGACCTCGTCGACGCCGACGATCTCGCGGTACATGGAGACGAACCGATCGCGGCACGCCTCAACGAAGCGTGTGTCCCCGGATATTTCAACGAGCCCTCGTTCCGTGGTGTCGTTGATCCCGAGGTTGAGGATGGTGTCCATCATGCCGGGCATCGAGATCGGCGCGCCGGAGCGGACGCTGACGAGCAGCGGTGCCGAGGGGTCCCCGAATCGCCGGCCCACGGCCCTTTCCACCCGGCCGATGTGGTCGCGGATCTCGGCATCGAGGCCGGTGGGCCATCCCTCGGTGAGGTACAACCGGCACGCGTCGGTCGAGATCGTGAATCCCGGCGGCACCGGAAGGCCCAACTCGCTCGTCATCACCGCGAGGTTCGCACCCTTGCCGCCAACCAGCGCCTTGGTCTCGTCGAACGATCCCACGTGGTTGTGGTCGAATGCGTAGACGTAGGTCATCTCGTCCGTCTCCTCTCTCGGTTGTCCTGCGAGTCGTGCATGTGTTGTGGTCCGAGGTCTCGTTCACTCCAGGAATTGGGCACGGAGTTGTTCCACCGTTGCGTCCGTGAGTCTGAGTTCGTCCCGGACGAACTCGTCGAAGGTGCGCCCGTCCTTGGTGATCTCTTCGAGAACCACGTCGATGTATTCGGGACGGAGCACGAAGAACTTCCTCCTCGACTCTTCATCGCCGAAGTCGGGGGCATGACCGAGGCTGTTCTCCATGACGCGATTCAACGAGTCCGGTTGGTCACCGCCCGAGTCGGCGAAATAGACGTTTGAGAGGAGGTAGTCCTGTCGCACGGTCGGCCAGGGGACGCCGAGGATCGTGAGGAGGAGGGCTGTGCTCACTCCCGTGCGGTCCTTTCCCCCGAGGCAATGAACGACAGTCGGGAGGTTGGCAGTGTCGGCGAGCAGTGTGAGCAGGTCGCCGAACTCGGCGGCGTCGTCGGTGATGTAGGCCCGGTTCACCGATACGAGATCGGGGAGGTACGGGAAGTGGCCGGTCTTGAACGCCTCAACGACCATCGGGTCGGCCCCCGCGCTGGGCACACGAATATGGACGACGCGGACGCCATCCGGCAGGCGGTCGGGTCCGAGCGCGTCGACCTCGACCTGAGTTCGTAGGTCTACGACCGTTCGTATCCCAAGGGCTTCCAGCGCTGCAACACCCTCGTCAGAGACACCCACCAGCATCCCCGAGCGAAACAGCTTGCCGTATCGAACCCGGCGCCCATCGGCGGTCTCGTAGCCGCCGATGTCGCGAAAGTTCGGGGCTCCGTCGACCGAGACAGTCTCGGTGGGGGAGAGGGTGTCGTCAGTCAATGTCGACTTCCTCGACGCGTCGATGTTTGCCGACCTCCCAACCCTTCGTCCCGAGTACTTCTTCGGTCACGATCTGTGATGGCTCTTCGAGCGTTGTCGCGAGCGAGTCGTTCCATCGATTCAGGAACCCGTACAGCGCTACGACCGCGAGGATCTCGACGATCTGTCCATCGTCCCAGTACTCACCGAGTTGAACGAAGTCCTCGTCGCCGACTCCATTCGGCGATGACGCAGCCGCGACGGCGAACCGGAGCGCCTCGCGCTCTGCAGGGGTGAAGAGGTCGCTGGTCTCGAACTCCCAGAGTTCGTCGAGGCGCGCCCGGTCGGTTCCGGCGCGATCCGCTCCGTAGATCGCGTGGGCCTGGCAGTAGCGGCAGCCTGCGGTCTTGCTGGCGATGTGCCCGATGAGGCCCTTCAGTTCGGGCGGTACTTCACTGGTTTCCGGGTCGAAGACGGCGCCGCGGAGGTGGAGGAACCCCTCAACGATGGCAGGCCGGCGGGCCATGATGCGAACACCGTTGGGGACGAAGCCGAAGACGCGCTCATATCGCTCTGCGATCTCCTGCATACCGGGGACCTCTTCAAGCGGCAACGGTTCGAGACGGGACATGAGCGCTCCTCTGCTTGTGGCGGGGGTTCCGTGAGATGTTTGGCGACACTCGGTGCGAACCGAAGACAGCATAATCGATTATCGAGGATCCGAAAAACGGGAGGCGGCAGGGAGGCCTACCGGTGCGGGCAGTGGGTCGCCGAGAGGCGGGTTCGGTGGCCACCAGACCTCATCTTCGCGGTGCTGGCTCCCAGGCCGCCCCCTCCCGCCCTCGCTGCGCTCGGGCACGCCCCCCCCTCTCCCGCCCTCGCTGCGCTCGGGCCCCCGGGCGCTAGACCTCATCTTCGCGATGCTGAGCTCCCAGGCCGCCCTCTCCCGCCCTCGCTGCGCTCGGGCACCCCCCCCCTTCGTGGGGAGGGGAGAGTGTGGAGGTTTTTGCCTCTCCCACGCAGTGGGGGAGGCGCGTTCGAGCGGATGCTCAGGCCGCCCTCTCTCCGGCCCTCTGCTGTGCTCGGTATTAGCTCCCAGGCCGCCCTCTCCCGCCCTCGCTGCGCTCGGGCACCCGGGCGCTAGACCTCATCTTCGCGGTGCTGGCTCCCAGGCCGCCCCCTCCCGCCCTCGCTGCGCTCGGGCACCAGGCCGCCCTCTCCCGCCCTCGCTGCGCTCGGGCACCCGGGCGCTAGACCTCATCTTCGCGGTGCTGGCTCCCAGGCCGCCCTCTCCCGCCCTCGCTGCGCTCGGGCACCCGCGGCGCTGACCTCATCTTGGTGGTTCAGGCTCCCAGGCCGCCCCCTCCCGCCCTCGCTGCGCTCGGGCACCCTCCCCCACTCCGTGGTGGAGGGGAGAGTGTGGAGGTTTTTGCCTCTCCCACGCAGTGGGGGAGGCGCGTTCGAGCGGATGCTCGGACGCGGAGGGGGCTCTGGGGGTACGGACATCCACAATGAGGTCGCGAGATGAGCGGCCTGCGACTTCGCTTCCTTGCTAACTGAGAGGCGGCAGCGGGGTTGTCCCGCTGCCGCCTCTCAGTTAGCTGTTGCTTCTCGTCTCGTTAATGCTTACCACTCACAACCTGGTGATGCCGGATTCGTTCCCGGCGGGTTGGGGGACTCGCACTCGGCCTGCACCGCGATGATGCTGAGGACGTCCAACGCGTAGCCCGCGTCGATGATCTCCGCCTCGCCCACGGTGCCGTCATCGTTGAACGGGGTGTACGACTGCACCACCGCGTTCACGCCACCGGCGCTATACGTACCGTTTCCCGTGACACCCTCGTAGTCGATGTCTTCGCCGGCACGGATGAGCTCCAAGCACGTCGGGTAGTCGTAGCACACGGTACCCGGAGCGGCTCCGACCTCAAACATCGCGGGCGCCCATGCGCTCGCGGCGTAGGACCCTGCGTACTCAACGGCGAGTGCCGTGATCGTCATCAGGTCGTAGGTGGAGAAGTGGTACTGGTCGGTCGCGGGACCGAATTCGGTATCTGTACCGTAGCCAGGTGTGTTGTCCCACAGCGGCTGGTAGAACTCCCATGCGGGGGTTGTGTCGTTGTAGGCGAACGCCGCGTAGCCGATGCCCTTCTGCGTCGGGATGGTCTCGGCTCCCAGCGTTCCGATGAATTCCGGCTGGATCCAGCCGGTCTCACCGATCCAGTAGAGCGAGAGGCCAGCCTCTGCGGCTTGCTTGATCAGCGTGCCCGACTCGACCGAACCTGCTTGGACGATCACGGCGTCCGGGTTCAGATCAGCAATTCGTTGGGCTTCGGCGCCGTACGATGGCTGCTCCGCCGGAACGTCGATGCGGTCCAGCACTTCAATGTCGAGCGCTTCAGCCGCGGCCTCCGCAGCGCTCGCCGCGAGCTGGAAGCCCTCGACCTGCGTTGCGAAGATCACGATGGTCTGAGCTCCGACTTCCTCGGCAACCAGCGACCCGGTCATTCCCAAGGCCTCGTCGAGGCCCTGAGCACGGAAGATCGGCTCGGAGCCTACTCCGCCGAGGTTGCCGGGGATGGTGCCGCCGTGCACGGTCGGTCCGAGCGGTTTGTCGTTCTCCGCAAGGTACTCGAGCATGTAGTCGCGGTACTGGCGATAGCCATGAGCCTGACTCACCAGGATCTCGGCGTTGTGCTGCTCGAGGCAGATACGAGCTGCCTGAGCCTCACCGGGCGTGCCGATGTCTTCGGAGATGAGCTGCCACTCTCGGCCGAGGGGCGGATCAAGGTTGATGATCTGGCTGATCGGGAACTCGACATCCGCCGTGAGCGACGGTCCATATGCCGCAAATTCGCCTGTGAAATAGGCGAGCTCACACACAATGACTGGTTCCGTGGACATCGCCTCGGTTGTTTCAGTTGCCGCGGCCGTCGTTGTGGTCTCGGCCGCTGCGGCGGTCGTTGTGGTCTCGGCCGCTGCGGTCGTGTCGGCTGCATCGCCTCCGCTGTCATCGCTGCTGCAGGCAGCGGCGATGAGCGCGAGCACGAACAGCAGAATCAATCCGCTGGCGAACCTCTTTGAGCCTATTCGCATCCGTCCCTTCCTTTCTTTTCTACCAAACGGATCGCCGTACGGCGATCAGATCCGATAACCCTCCTTGAGTTTCTCTGTTGTCCAATCGGCGGCGTCGAGCACGTCCGACGCCTCACCCAGATTCAACACCATCACGCGATCGGCGATCTCGAGTGCTTTTGTGGCGTTCTGTTCTGCCAGGATGATGCTCACATCTCGCGTCTCGTGGATCTCCTTGATCTTCTCGAAGAAGGTGTCCACGTACAGCGGGGAGAGGCCTGCGGTCGGTTCGTCCAGCAGGAGCATCTTGGGATCTTGCATCAATGCACGTCCACACGCAACCATGCGTGACTCGCCACCACTGAGCGTCCCGGCGAGCTGCGACTGGCGTTTTCCGATATCGGGGAAGAGTTCGACGATTTCGCCGATCCGCTCTTGGCGAGGCCGGTCGCCGATCATCGATCCGATCTCGAGGTTCTCCAGCACGGTCAGGTCGGCGAAGACGCCCTTCTCCTGAGGAACGTAGCCGAGTCCGAGCGCAGCCGTGTCCCAGGGGTGGGACTTCGTGATGTCTGTTCCGTCGAACCACATCTCACCGGCCATCAGCGGGATGAGGCGAGCCAGCGTGGCAAGCAGCGTCGTCTTCCCTGCTCCGTTCGCACCGAGTACAGCGAAGATCTCATGTTCCACGCTGAGGTCGAGGTCCTTGATGACCGTCACCCCGGTGTACCCGCTGCGAATGTCCTTGGCTTCAAACATGACCGCTCCCCAGGTACTGCTCGATCACGGTCTCGTGTTCCCTGATGTACGCGGGTTCACCTTGGAGCACAACTTTCCCTTCGGCCATGAAGTGGACGTACTCGCACATGCTCCAGATTACGTGCAGATCGTGCTCCACGACGACGACGGACATGTTCTCGTCGGTGGACTTCTGTTTGATCAGCTCCATGAGTTGATCGCGGATGTCGTCGGGGAGTCCCGCCGTTGGCTCGTCGAGGAGCAATACGCGCGGTTTCAGCAACAGACAGCGGATGACGTCTAGGAGCTTCTTCTCACCGGCCGAGTTGGCGAATCCGTACGGGTCTTCGAAGTCGAACTGATCGAGGTACCACTGGATCTCATCGATGTGGTCGTGGTACAAACCGTTCTCTCGATATATCTCGTAGGATCGCTCATCCGACTTCTTTGCTTCGGGGAGGAGCATCGAGTCCAGGATCGTCAGTTGCTCGAAGTCGGTGATCACCTGGTTTGTCTTGACCACGCCGTAGTGGGCCATTCGGCTTGCCGACAGGTTCGAGAGGACGACCGGTCCTCCGTTGTCGTCGGATGAGAGTGTGATGGTGCCCTGATCGAGTGAGATGGAGTGCATGATCATCCTCAGGAGCGTCGTCTTGCCCGCCCCGTTGGGACCGATCAACCCCTCGATCGGGTGTGTTCCCAACGTCAGGTCTTCGACCTCGACGACAACACGCCCGCTGAAGCTCTTGACTGCGTCCTTGACATGAACGCTCGGCCGCGAAGCCGAACGTGCGGTCGTGGGATCGCCTGCCGACGCGGTGTCGTTGCTATCAGCTGCCATGCATCCTCCGCATCAACTTGTCCCTACGCATCTGGCCGAGAATCCCGTACGGCCGGAACATCAACACGAGGATGAGCGCCGCGCCAAATGTCATCTCTCGAAGATTGGGAATCGCTTGGCCGTACCACGACTGGGGAAGTGGAAGATACGACTGAGCGACGATGTCGAAGACGGCGACGGTGAGTGCGACGCCGACGACGGCTCCCCAGGCCCTGGTCGTGCCGCCGAGCACCAGTCCCACCATGGCTGCCAAGGTGATATCGATGCCGAGGTTCCCGATATCGAGGAAGCGCTCCATTACCCCGAACATGGCCCCCAGCAGCCCCATGACTGCCGAGCTGCCGGCAAACAGCCAGAGCTTGGTGCGGAACGACTGCTTCCCGAGGCTGCGTGCCAGCGGCTCGTTATCTCCGAGCGAGATGAGCAACCGGCCGTACGGCGCCTTGTGGACGCGAGACACGTAGTAGAGAATCAAGCCGACCACGACGGTCAAGATGGCGAGCCACAGAGTCTCGTTCGCCTTGACGCTGCCGATGTCGTAGGGGAATCCGAGTCCACCCATACCGAGGGCCCCGCCGGTCAGGTCCTGTTCGACCGTCGCGACGAGGACCACGCACGTGGCGAAGCCGAGCGTGCCGACCAGCACACCGTCGATGTCGAGGTCGGCGATCACCCATCCCACCCCGAGGCCGGCGATTCCGGCCACGAGTGTTCCGAATGCCATCGAGATCAGGAACGCCCAGATCTCGCCGAACGGCCAGTCGACCTTGACGAACAGCACGCCGAACGAATACATCCCGAGGCCCCAGAACCCCACGATGCCGAAGTTGGCGATGCGGGCGAGCCCGAGTTGCAGATGAAGCAGCAGCGCGAGCCCGATCACCATCATGACCGAGAAGAGTCCGTAGACGAGGAATGCGTCGAGCCAGTCCAGGTTCATGTCGCTACACCTTTCCCGCTTCAGCCGCCCGTGTCCCTCGGACCTTCAGGATGATCACGAACACAACGATGAGAACCAGTTCGGCGTACAACACCTGACCAAACTGCAGCGTCATGAAGGTCAGCGAGATGGCAGTCACGGCTCCAGCGATGATGACGCCGCCGATATTCCTGGCCCCTCCCACCAGCACGACGAGAAGGATGAAGAGGAACTGGCGCCACCCGAGCAAGGGAGCGACGGAAGAACCCACTCCGTAGAACGCACCGGCGAGGCCACCGGCGACACCGGCGAGGAACCAGATCAGAACGGTGACGGCCAACGGCCGGATCCCACTGACCTGGGCCAGGTTTTCGTCATTCGCCAGTGCCCGGATCTGCAGCCCGTAGCTGGTCTTCTGAATGAACCAGAAGAGCCCCAGGGCGAGAATGAACACGCTGGCCACGGCGAGGAGACGGAACGATGAGACACCAACGCCCAGCACGAAGATCGTGTCCGGAGGCGGTACGTCGAAGAACCGGACCGGGTAACCGAAGATGAACTGCAGTCCGTGACGGAGGAAGACGGACAACCCGAAGGAGATGATGATCATCTCCAGACTGCCGACGTTGCGAAGCTTGGCCGGTCGGAAGACGGCGAAGTAGGTACCGACGCTGATCAATCCCGCGAGGATCCCGGTCGGAATGAGGATGGTGTAGAAGTTGAGCTCGAACGTCGTGTTGAGCCACATGCCCATGTAGGCGCCGAGCGTGATGGTCTCCGAATACGCCACGTTGATGAGACCGGTCAAGCGGTAGAGAAGAGCGAAGCCCATGGCGGCGAGGATGAGGGGCGCTTGCTCCGTCAGGCCGATCACGATCGAATCGGAGATGATGTCCATCAGCCCTCAGCTTCTCCCTGTCCACCGAGTGTCGGCAACCCCGAGGGCAACGTCACCCGGTGGACCGGAGCGCTCGCCGCGAGACACGCCCGAATGGAAGAACACGGCACTGAGAATCCCTCGTTCCCGTTTGCTTCCGGATCCGATTTCATAGATAATCGATTATATGGTTTTCGATCGAAGGCCGTCAAACCGGGACACGAGAGCAACTGGCTAGCGTTGCACTCGGACGGCCGGCGGTGACGGGTGTACTGCTGTCGATGATCGGCGAACACATACTGAGATCGACCGAGCCCAAGGAGAATCATGGCACACACCCTCCATCACATTCACATCAAGACGAGGGATCCGCAGGCGAGCGCCGAGTGGTGGATCGACATGTTTGGGGGAACACGGCTTCCCGACATCCAGTTCGGGACGATGCTCTTCACGCCGGTTGAGTTCGACGGCGTGCGGCTCAACATCACGACACCCGCTCCCGGCGAGGACGACTCGATCGACGACCCTCCACCCATCCCATATCTCGGATTGGAGCACATCGGCCTACTCACCCCGGATCTCGAAGCGGACGTGGCTCGGTTCCGCGAGCAGGGGTTGAGGGTCGACGGGCCGCGACCGGGCGCCGGAGGGTTCACGATCGCTTTCGTTGAGACCCCCGACGGCGTTACGCTCGAACTGTTGCAGGAGAAATGACGGCGAGTGACAGTGAGGGCAGGGCTTGAAACGACTCCGCGAATTCGAGTACTACGAGCCTGCCTCCCTCGATGAGGCGGTCCAACTCCTCTCGACCGCGGGCGACGGAGCGCGAGTTCTTGCGGGCGGCACCGACCTTGTGGTGGACATGAAGACGGGTCGCATGCGACCATCCACCGTCGTCAACCTCAAGGGGATTTCGGGTCTCAGCGGAGTGGAGGACGATGGAGGCGGGACGCGGATCGGCGCCCTCACGAAAGTGCCCGTCCTTGAGGCTTCTCCGCTCGTTCAGCAGCGTCATCCTGCGCTCGCGCAAGCGGCCTCGATTCTGGCCTCTCCTCCAGTGCGAGCCCTCGCCACGATCGGCGGCAACGTTGGGCGCGCATCCCCGGCATCCGACCTCGGACCGGCCCTGATCGTTCACGATGCCCATGCCACGGTCTTTGGCGTTGATGGAGCAAGGGATGAACGCGTTGAAGACTTGTACGTGGGACCCGGCGCAACGTCTCTGGCTCCGTCCGACATCATCACACACTTCAGCTTGCCGAAACCGCCACCTGGGTTCGGCTCGGCGCACGTGAAGCTCGGCAAACGCGGCAGCGGGACCGACATTGCGCTCGCCGGGGTGTCGGCAAGTGTTGTGATCGGCGAGCGCCGGCGAGATCGTCGACTGCCGGATCGCCCTGGCATCGCTCGGCCCAATCCCATTCAGAGCCATCGCCACAGAGTCGCTCCTTCGCTCCAAGTTGCCGACCGAGGCGCTGCTGGCCGCGGCCGCTGAGTCGGCGAGTGGAGAGGCCAAGCCGATCGGCGACATGAGGGCAAGCGCCTCCTATCGCACACGGCTCGCTCGGGTCCTGACTCTCAGAGCGCTCCAAGGCGCGATGGAATCTGCAGGCGTGCGGGTGGCGGCCTGATGATCAACCTGAATCTCATCGTCAACGGCGATGCCTGGGAGATCGCCGTCGAACCGCGGCTCACGTTGCTGGAGGTCCTTCGCGAGAACATGTTGCTGACCGGGACCAAGGAGGGATGTGGGGTCGGCGAGTGCGGCACGTGTGTGGTGCTCGCAGACGGTGATCCGATCACATCGTGCCTGGTGCTCGCAGGTGACGTAGATGGTGTTCACATCGAGACCATCGAGGGCGTAGCCTCGAACGGAGAACTCAGTGATGTCCAACAAGCTTTCGTGAAGACGGGAGCCTTCCAATGTGGCTTCTGCACCCCCGCCATGGTGCTGACGGCCACTGCCCTGTTCAGGCATGATGATCAACCGGATGTCGAAGATGTGAAGAAGGCGCTGGCCGGCATCCTCTGCCGATGCGGGGCGTACCCCAAGATCCTCGAGGCGGTCGCAGAAGTCAAGGGAGTACAGACATGACCACCTACGTCGGCACTCGTGCTCCTCGTGTGGATTCGGTTGAGAAGGTCACCGGCAGTGCGATCTACGGCGTCGACGTGGCTCTCCCGGGCATGTTGCATGGTGCGGTGCTGCGCAGCCCGGTCCCCCATGCGCGCATCGTGTCCATCGACACGACGGCTGCCGCAGCGGCACCGGGGGTACAGGCCGTAGTGACCGGACGCGACTTCCCACTCCTGTTCGGAGCGGCCATCAAGGACCAGCCGTTCTTGGCGATCGACCGCGTCCGCTACGTTGGCGAGCCGGTGGTGGCAGTCGCCGCGACCAGCGAGGCCGAGGCGCAGGAAGCGCTCGAGCTGATCCGCATCGACTACGAAGAGCTTCCCGCCGTTCTGGATATGCGGTTCGCCCTCTCAGATGATGCGCCGCTCGTTCACCCCGACCTTCATACCTACGAACGCGGCCCGAGTGACATCGTCCCGCACACCAACATCAACACGATCTATCGGTATGAACGCGGAGACGTCGAAGCCGGGTTCGCGGCGGCCGACTTCGTGATCGAGGGGGAGTACTCCGCTCACGCGATCAGCCATGTCGCGCTCGAGGTGCACTCGGCGATCGCCCAATACGACTCGGGTTCCGGTGGGTACACGTTGTGGGTGTCGACCGACCGTCCCTTCCTTCTTCGCAACGAATTGGCCGGCGGGCTCGGAGTCGATAGCAGCCGCGTCCGGTTGATCGTTGCCCAAGTGGGTGGGTCCTTCGGCGGCAAGGGTGTGCCCGTTGCTGAGGCTGTCGCCGTTGCACTTGCACGGCACAGTGGTGGCCGCCCCGTTCGTGTCGAGTTCACCCGCGAGGAGGACCTCGTGGCATCTCAGCATCGAGTACCGGCGATCATGAAGCTGAAGACGGGGGTGAATCGCGATGGGCTCATGCTGGCCAGGAGTGCGGAGGTTCTGTGGGACAGCGGCGCGTACACCGCCTACACGGTCGGCGTCGCCATCCGGGGTTCCCAGACCATCGTCGGTCCCTATCGAATCCCCGATCTCAAGATCCTCTCCAGGCAGGTCTACACGAACAAGTCGATCACGGGGTCGTACCGCGGCTACGGCACAACCCAAGTCACATGGGCGTGCGAGACACAGATGGACGAGATCGCAGTCGAGTTGGGCCTCGATCCGGTGGCGTTCCGCCTGCAGAATGGATACGAGGAGGGTGACTCCTACCTGAACGGCCAGATCATGCACGGAGTCGGATTACGAGAGACGATCGAGAAGACGGCTGTCGAGATCGGTTGGGGAGCAGTTGAGCGCGAGCCCGCCCCGCACCTGCGTCGCGGCAAGGGCATCGCCACGATGATCAAACCCACGATGACGCCGTCGAGTTCGAACGTCGTGATCAACCTCGCGCAGGACGGTCGTGTTGCGGTCATCTGCGCCGCTCCCGAAATCGGATCCGGGCAAGACACCGTTCTCGCGCAGATGGCTGCTGACGCAATCGGCGTCCCGCTTGACGATGTATCGGTGCCGAGGACCGACACGGCACTGACGCCGTACAACGGGCCGGTGGCTTCGAGCCGCACGACCTATCACATGGGCAACGCGATCCTCACGGCCGGAGCAGAGATTCGTGAAGAATTGCTCGGACTTGCCGGCGACACGTTGGACGTCGGTCCAGAAGCTCTCGAACTCCGTGACGGGGCCATCTACGACCTGGATGGCGTGATGCAGATCACTCTGAAGGATTTGTTGGCGAAGTACTCGGGGGAGGGGTACTCGATCACCGCCGGTTCTCGCTTCTCGAGCCAGGGGTCACCGCTGCTCAAAGCTGATCCCGGCGAGGAGTGGATGAGCAGCATCTTCTGGATGTTGTGCACCCAAGCAGCCGAGATCGAGGTCGACATCGAGACCGGTGTGATCCGGGTGGTGAAGATCGCCGCCGCGGCAGATGTGGGGAAGGCCATCAACCCGATGACGGTCGAGCAGCAGATCGAGGGTGGTGCCGTGATGGGTGCATCGAATGCAATCCTCGAGAGCTTCTCGTATCGCGATGGTCGAATCGAGAATGGGAGCCTCGCCGACTACAAAGTCGCAACCATCCAGGACCTTCCCGAGATCGTCCCGATCATCGTGGAATCGGTCCACGATGAAGCGCCCTACGGAGCGAAGGGCGTGGGGGAGCCGGCGGCAGCCGCAACTCCACCCGCAATCGCCAACGCGTTGTACGACGCAATCGGAGTCCGGATCAGGGACCTACCGCTCACGCCTGAGAAGGTGTTGGAGGCGATGGGGAAGCTGGACGCGACCGGCGAATGACTGTGGTCTGCCGCCGGTCACAAGTGGCAGCGGCGTAGCTGAGAGCGCACCGTCCCCCGTTCCCCCACGGTTGTGGGGGGCGAGGCCGTGGCTGAGCCCGTCGAACGGTGGCGATCACTGGAGCCTTTTCGGCGGCGATTGGCGACTTTCTCGCCAATTCCCGAGTTGACGGAACCGGCCCTCTGTTCGTAAACTACAGGTAATCGATTATCGAGGATGATGCGTGCAGGTGTCGGAGATGACCGTGCCATGATGATGGTCCTTGCGGTGACGACCCTCCCAATCCCGTCGGCTTATCGACGGACTCGTCGTGATTCGCCCGCAGTTTCAACGGTTTCGGGGGTGTGAACGTGTTTCCCCCGAGTCCGGCCGGCACCGATACACCGCAGTTGACGAAGGCTCGAGCGCAACGTGTCTCACGAGGGCTTCGCTCCGGGTCTGTCCGACCGACGTGGGAGAGGAGCACCAACGCAGGAGTCGGAAATCTCAGAGAACAAGCAGGGGCGCCGGAGTGTGATCGTGCCCAGCGTGGGTCGATCCCGGCGCAGGTCCGTCAAGGAAGGAGATTTGCCGTATGGCAGATACCAGCAAGGTTGTAGCGGAGTTCTTCGGAGACGAGAACTTCCCGGTTGAATGGGAATCGGAGAAAGAAAAGAAGCTGTTCTGGGTCTACGACGACCTGCACTGCCCGCGCCCCGTCTCGCCGATGTACGACGACATCGGCAACTGGGTACTCACGTGCGACCACATGTTCCGTCGCTTCGGCACGCCTTTCGCAACCGACTGGATCGGCAAAGTCGTCAACGGCTACCTCTACACGGCGGCAATCCCGGCGGATGCCGACATGGCCGTCCCGTCCCAGCAACTCGGCTTCACGTACTCACCACGTGTCCCCACGGCCGCTGATCCGGACTACGCAGAGAAGATTGGCGCCTACCTCGGCGCTGTGCTCCCCGTGTACGGAGCCAACTTCCCCGACTGGTGGAGAGATCGTCTCGTCCCAGAGATGGCACGGAACCTCCAGTATCTCGAGGATCAGATCGACAACAGAGAGAATCTGTCACTCATGGAGTGGGCCGTGGTCCTCGAGGACGCAATCGACATCCTCGACCGCCACTGGAAGATCCACTGGATGCTCAACTTCGCGCAACTCTCCTCAACCCTTGCCCTGCGGGCGACGCTGGAGGAGGCGCTCGGCGGCGAGATTACCCAGAAGCATGAGGAGATCCTCGGACGCCTGCAGAATTCCTCTTCAGATCGCAACTGGGACGCCATTGAGCTCCTGGTCGGCCTGAAGGACGAGATCAAGGAAGACGACGTTCTGATGGCTGCGTTCGCCAATGAGAACGGCGCCGACATCCTTGCCGCTCTCGAATCGACCGAGCGCGGACGCAGGTTCATCGCTGAGGGGCTGCAGGCCTACCAGCGCGAGTTCGGATGGCATGCGGTATGGAGCCACGAGTTCATCTATCCCTCTCGGTTCGAGACACCGGAACCGGTCCTCGACGTGATCAAGGGTTACCTCGACTCGGACTATGACCACCGGCCGGTTGTTGCACACCTGGAGACGGATATACAGGCGGCAGCCGAGGAGCTGCTCGAAGGCATCGAAGAGGGTGATGCCCTCGAAGCGCTGCGCGCGGCGAATGAGATCAACCTGAAGATGGCCCCGCTCACACCGGACCACCACTTCTACATCGATCAGGGAACCCACCAGCACACGCGTGTGGTGTTGATCTGCATCGGAGAGAAGCTGGTTGAGATGGGTGCGCTCGACGAGCCCGACGACGTCATGTACCTCCGGTACAACGAGTTGCGGTATCTGATGGGCGATCCGGAGAACTACGACGCGCGTAGCATCGTCGCGGAACGGCGTGTGAAGCGTGCCGAACAAGAAATGATTCGTCCTCCAGATTTCATCGGTACGGCAACCGAAGACCAGCTGCAGTTCCCGTATCTGAACCTGTGGGGCTTCCCGGAAAAGCTCGAGTTCGACACGGAGACCAAGGGCCGCGTCGAGGGGCTGGGTGTCTCGCCTGGTGTCATCGAGGGAATCGCCAAAGTTGTAGCCTCGCCGGCGGAGTTCGACCAGGTGAAGCAGGGCGACATCCTGGTCTGTCAGATGACAAATCCGGCGTGGACACCGCTGTTTGCCATCATCGGCGGCATTGTGTGTGATGCCGGCGGCATGGTTGCACACCCGGCGGTCATGGCTCGCGAGTTTGGGATTCCCGGTGTCACCGGCACCGGCGTCGCCACCCGCGAAATCAAGACGGGCGATCGCCTGCGGGTTGACGGTACCAACGGCGTGGTCGAAATCCTCTAGCGATAGGAGCGGGTTCACGAGTACCCGAAAACTGACATGACGAATCGACAGGAGAATGAGTCCACGCCCGTAACGAGAGAGGTGCTCTCCGAAGGGGTCAAAGACCGCATTCTCACGTGGATTCTCGAAGGTGAATTGGAGCCCGGGTCTCGCATCGTCGAGACCCGGGTCGCTCGAGAGTTGGGTGTGAGCCAGGCTCCCGTGCGAGAAGCGCTCCGTGATCTCGCAATTCTCGGATTTGTCGAGATGAAGCCCCACAAGGGCGCGCGGGTGCGCAACCCCACGCGAGAGGAATTGACCCAGGCCATCGAGGTGCGTGCCGAACTCGAAGCACTCGGCGGTCGGTTGGCCGCAGTGCGACGAACCGAGCAGTGCATTTCGGATCTCGAAGAATTGGCCGCCGCAATGGACGAAGCCGCCGATCGCGGCGACGCCCACGATCAGGCACTGAACAACACCCGATTCCATGCTCGGATCATCGCGGCGGCCCACAACCCGACACTGTCGCGGCAGTGGTCGATGCTGGAGCCGTTCTCCCGAACGTACGTGACGGCCTCGGTGCCCGGCATGGACCTGCACTGGCTCTCGCGAAGGCACGAGCCGATCCTCGCCGCGATTCGTGATCAGGATCCCGAGCTTGCAGCGGATCTGAGCCGCAAACATGCCGCCGAGGCGGCTGTTCTGCTCGAAGGACTTGACCGTGTTCGCGACGGCACCGCGGAGCGCGTGCAACCGCTGTGAGAGATGGCGGGGAGGCGCGGCGTCGATCGCGGGTGTGAAGACTCGCGAGCGACGAGGCTGCGCCGAACAGAACAGAGTATTGAAGAGAACACGCGAGTGATCGGCACCCGTCTGCTCGCCGGCGACCCAACAGGATGGCGGGGGCGACGAACGGTCGCCAACGGAGATGAGACGAAGAACCGAACAACAGACTGAGGAGTACTCACGATGGCAATGCTCACTGAGGAGATGACGGCAGGCACGGCAAGGATCAGAATCGATGTCCTCGGTTCCGAGGTTCCCGAGCATGTGCTGCAGAACATGGACTTCATGAACTACCGACTCGCGGACGTGACGTTGGAGTCCGAGTCCATCCTCAGCGAACCGGATCTCGTCTGGGATCGCAACGCCCACGACAAGTCGGTGACATGGGACGGCAGGGCGATGCGGTTCAATGGTGATTGGGCCGAGGGACCCATCCAGAAGGCGATCGTCACCGTTCTCGCCCTTCGTATGGAGGCCGAGGGTCTTCATCCCTTCCATTCGTCCGCTGTCCGCTACAAGGGAAAGACCGTTCTCTTCCTCGGCGGTGAATCCAATCACGGGAAGAGCATGTGCCAGATCGAGGCCTGCCGCCGAGGCGGCCAGCTCGTCTCGACCGAGACCACCGTGATCGATGAGAGCGGAACCGCCGTCATGGGTTCGAAGACGGTGTTCATCAAGAGCCGCGCCAAGGGGACCGAACGCGCCGACAAAGCCGCACCCGAACGCGGCGCACAGATCTTCTTCGGTGACGAGATGCCGACGTGGGACGACTACGACGAGCCAAGCAATGTCGACGTTGTCATTGTTCCTGCCATTGACGGGAATTTCGACGCCACCACGGCCCTGCTCGGTCAGTTCGAGGCGCAGTTCCAGAACTTCCACTCGCTCCAGAACTACTTCCTCACGAACGAGTTGCTCGCACCCGGGCACACGATGCCGCTGACCGACACGGAGGCGCTGCGCAAGGCGAGAGCCGACTTCACCGAGAGCTTCTGCGGACCGCGCCCGTTCTACATGATTCGAGCTGCTAATCCTCAGGCGCTCATGGACGAGGTCGACAAGATCATCTGACGAAGAAGGAAGCGTGACGACATGAAGGAGTTCTCGTACGAACGTCCCGAATCGCTCGACGAAGCGTTTCAGGTGCTTTCCGCCGGCGGTTCGGAAACCGAGATCCTCGCCGGTGGCACCGACTTGGTGATCGCCATGCGGGATCGACACCTCCAGCCGAAGGTTGTCGTCGATATCAAGCGCATTGCAGAGCTCTCCCCGTCGCTCGTCTGGGATGGCGATACCGTGACGCTGAGCGCCACCGCCACGATGAGCGAGGTGGCCGGAGACGAGGGAATCAACACGCACTTCCCTGCCCTGGTAGAAGCTGCCGTTGTCGTTGGTTCCGTGCAGATCAGGAATCGGGCCACGGTGCTCGGCAACATCTGCAACGGTTCGCCGGCCGCCGACACGGCTCCGCCCCTGCTCGCACATGACGCAATCATCGTGGTGGCCGGGCCGGATGGGACTCGGCGGGTTGCCATCGACGATTTCATCGTCGGGCCCGGCCGGACGGACCTGCACGCGGGTGAGCTCGCGATCGCGGTGGAACTCTCGGTCCCGTCCCGCCTGGTGGGTGGTGCGTACGAGCGGATGACCCGCCGCAGAGGGACGGATCTGGCTTCGGTCACGCTGTGTGCGACGGTCGACGATGCCGGCATCACCCGAATCGCGTATGGGAGCGTCGGACCGCGCGCGTGGCTCAAGAAGGACGAGACCGGCGTGCTCGCCGATCCGGCCGCATCTCCGGAAGCCAAAGCGGCGGTCTACGAGGAGATCTTCGCGGATGCGAGCCCTTCGGTGCGGTCGCTGCGCGCCAGCCCGGACTATCGAAGGGCGATGCTACGAGTCCTGGGCGCTCGCGCCGTCGGCCGGGCAATCGGACGCTTGCATGTGCTAGAAGGAGTGTCATGAGCGAAACGGTCCACATCGAAGCAACCATCAACGGGCGCGACCGTGCGTTCGAGGTCGCCGCAAACCACACGCTTCTGGACGTCCTTCGCGATCAACTCGGGCTCACCGGGACGAAGGAGTGTTGCGTGGTCGGCGAGTGCGGTGCATGCACCGTCGTCGTCGACGGCATCCCCATGAATTCGTGCCTCATGTTGGCGGTCGAGATCGACGGTCGAGACGTGACCAGCGTCGAAGGCCTGGCACAAGACGGTCACCTGAATGCACTCCAGCAGGCGTTCCTCGACGTGAGTGCCCCCCAATGCGGCTTCTGCATACCGGGACAGTTGATGTCGGCTCATGCACTCTTGCAGCGCAATCCCGATCCCACAATCGATGACGTCCACGAGGCGCTCGGCGGCAATCTGTGCCGATGTGCTGGGTACCTTCAGATCACCGAAGCGGTCATGGTGGCCGCGAAGGCGGAGAAGTGATGACTACCAAAGGAATGGTCGGGGCTTCGCCGAATCGGGTGGGTGGCCGAGATCGCGTTACCGGCGCCCAGCAATATGTCGCCGATATCCACTTCGTGGGTGAGTTGCACGCCAAGCTCGTCAAGATCGACGAGTCCCGCGCGCGGATCATCTCGATCGATACCACAAAGGCTGAGCAGGTCCCGGGCGTCCGCCTGATTGTGACGCCGGACGATCTTCCCAAACCCATGCCACGATTTGGACCCCAGTATCAGGACCGTCCGGTGCTTGCAGCCGGCATCGTCAACTACCACGGGGAGCCGGTCGCCGCTGTGGCGGCCGACACGAAGGAGGCTGCCGAGGAGGCCGCCGCTCTGGTGGTGGTGGAGTACGAGGTGCTGCCGGAAGTCCACACGATCGATGCCGCATTGGCTCCCGACGCTCCGCTCGTGCAGGATCCGTCGCTCCGGTCCGGTGACGCGCTTGCCTATACCAACATCAAGACCGAGATCAACTACGGCTGGGGCGACGTGGCCGCGGTTGAAGGGGACGCCGACTACGTGATTGAGCGTGAGTACGAGTTCCCGATGATCACCCATTTCGCGATCGAACCGCACGGCTTCATCGCTGAGCCGGTAGATGATGGTTTGAACGTGTGGAGCACCATCCAGCACCCGTTCCAGCTTCAGAAGACTCTTTCGAAGCTCCTCGACATTCCACTCTCCAAGATGCGCGTTTTCGCCCCTGATCCAGGTGGCGGATTCGGCGGCAAACAGCATCCGAAGCTGGAACCCCTGGTGTGCTACATGGCGCTGAAGACCGGCAAGCCGGTGCGGCTGATCATGTCGCTCGAAGAGACATTCCAGGCCGTGCGGCGTCCGTCAACCCGAGTTCGCGTGAGGATGGGGCTCACGAACGATGGTGACATGGTCTTCAAGGATATCGAGACGGACTACCTCATCGGGGCGTACGTCGACATCGCTGATCGGGTCGCAGAGAAGTCGTCATATCTCGCTGCTGGTCCCTACCGGGTTCCCGTCGTGAAGATCGTGGGAAGGACGATCCTCTCGAATACCACGCCAACAACGGCGTTCCGCGGGTTCGGCGTACCGCAGATCACGTGGGCACGTGAGTCGACGCTCGACGAGGCGGCGCTCGATCTCGGCATCGATCGGTTCGAAATCAGGCGACGCAATCTGCCGGAGAAGGATTTCGAGTTCGTGCCGGGCGACACACCGGCCGACGGAGATTGGCGCCAAACGGCCGACAAGGCCGCAGAGTTGATCGGCTGGGACACCCCGCTGCCCGAAGGGCGCGGTCGGGGGATTGCGTTTGGGATCAAGTCGGGGCCTACCACCGGATTGTCGTACTCAACCGTGAGGCTCCTGGCCGACGGCAGCGCACTCGTCTTCTGCGGAACGTCAGACATGGGTCAAGGGGCTCGAACGGTGTTTGCTCAGATTGTCGCTCAGGAGATGGGTATCCCAATTGAAAGCGTGAACGTGATCATGGGAGATACGGCGACCGTGCCGTATGACCAGCAGACGTCCGCAAGCCGGTCGACCGTGCTCATGGGCACCTCGGTTTACCGGGCCTGCAAGGACATCCACGGCAAGGTCAAGGCCATGGCCGCCAAGGTGCATGAAGTCGACGAAGCCGACATCGAGGTGGACGGCGGCCTCGTGAGACTCACCGGTGAGGAACTCCCGATCACGGACGTGGTCACCGCCGGCCTCGGAGCTCTCGGAGGTGAGGTCATCGGGAACGGGGAGATGCGCAAGGACAAGGTTCCGGGCCATCCCCTTGCAGGCAACGCCGCCTTCTTCGAGTTCAACTGCACAGCTATCGAAGCCGAAGTTGACGGCGAGACAGGTGAGATCCAGATCATCAAACACGTCACGGTTGGCGATGTCGGAACGGCGCTCAACCCGCAGCAGGTGCACGGGCAGGACGATGGTGCGGCGATCATGGGTCTCGGTCATTCCTTGATGGAGGGCCTCATCCTCGATGAACACGGGCGCACCAGGAACCTTGGCGCCATCGACTATCGCATTCCGACGAGCAAGGACCTGCCAATCGAGTTGATCAGCGCCAGCATCGAGAACCATGACGGACCCGGACCGTACGGCGTCAAGGGTGTCAGTGAGGGCAGCCTCCTGTGTACGGCCCCTGCCGTCGGTGCAGCAGTTCGCGACGCGACGGGTCTGGTGATCCGCGACCTGCCGCTCACGCCGCAGCGAGTATGGGAAGCCATGAGGGAGCAGCAATCATGAGTGAGATTCAAAACGTTGGACCCGTGAGGGACATGCCCGCCGCCAAGGTTGTGGAGGCGGCTCAGATGGTGAAGGAGGGCCGCTCCTACTCGTTGTCGGTTCCGCGCTTCACCGGCATGCCGCTGTTCCCGGGACATCCGCCGTTCCAGGTGCTCAACTATCGGACACCCCCCGGCATCAAGGCCGGCGGTGTGCAGCCTTGGGGCCCCCCGAATGAAGTCGGCCTCGGCTACATGGCCGAGTACCTCATGGCATGCTCGCACTCGGGCGCCCACATCGACGGCCTTGGTCATATGACCATCGGTGACGACAACCACTGGTACGGCGGCGGCAACACTGCGGAGCACCTCACGGACCACGGTCCGATCGTCGGCGACGCCTCGCATCTCCCTCCATTCTTCACCAGGGGTGTGCTGCTCGACCCGCCGACGTATCGCGGTGTTGATGCGTTGCCGGCGAGCGAGCCGATCGGCGCCGACGAACTGCAGGCGATAGCCGAGGCTCAAGGTGTCGAGGTCAGGCCGTGGGACGTCGTGCTGATCCGCACCGGCTATCTCAAGTACTGGCCCGATGCGGATGCGATGGCCGAGCACAAAACGGCTGGACCCGATCTCTCTGCGGCCGAGTGGCTCCTGGACAAGGGTGTGGTTGCCACCGGCACCGATACCGAGACCTACGAAGTCATGCCGACACCGGATCGTGGTTCACCGGCAAACCCGCAGCCGGTCCACACGAAGCTGCTCATCGAAAACGGGATCTACCTCTTGGAGAGCATCTATCTCGAGGAGATCGCGCGAGAGCGAGTGTACGAGTTCTTGTTCGTGATGCTGCCCCTGAAGATCCGCGGCGCCACCGGTTCGATGGTCGATCCTCTGGCGATGGTCTGAGCGAGCCCGTTCATGAAAGCTGTGGTGCTGACCGCTCCGAACGAGTTCGCCATCGAGGAGGTTCCGAAGCCAACGCCCGGACCACAAGAGGTTCTGTGTCAGGTGAAGGCCGTCACGATCTGCGGAACCGATGCCCATCTCCTGCGGGGCGACTATCCGGGCTTCTGGCCGCCGTCTCACCCGTTCATCCCCGGCCACGAGTGGGCCGGGGTGGTCTGCGCTCTCGGCGACGGTGCAGGCGCTCTCGGCTTTGCGGTCGGCGATCGCGTGGCGGGAACATCGCACGACGCGTGCGGCTTCTGCAAGAAGTGCGTCGAGGGTCGCTACAACGTTTGCGAGAACTACGGCAACACCGACGTGCATCGGCAGTACGGCCACAACTGGCAGGGTGCGTTCGCGGAGTATGTCGTCCACGGCGTCAAGTCGGTATTCCACCTGCCGGACGAACTGAGCTTCCATGAGGGGGCTCTGCTCGATCCCGCAGCGATTGCCCTCCACACCGCGGAGCGCGGAAACATCAGTTCGGGTGACACGGTGGTGGTGCTCGGTCCGGGGCCGGTTGGACTGCTTGCCGGTGATGCTGCGCGAGCCCTCGGCGCGGGCCGGGTGATCGTCGTCGGCCGGGGAGAACGCCTGGCGAAGGCGGCCGAACTCGGATTCGAGACCGTCGACTACGTCGCAGACGATCCAGTCACGACGGTTCAGGCTATGACCGACGGTGTTGGTCCCGATGTGGCGCTGGACTGCGCCGGTGTCCCCGACTCATACCGGTGGGCCCTTTCGATGCTCCACAAGGGCGGTCGCTGTGCGTCGGTGGGTATCCCGGTCGAGGACGTCCTCTTGTCGCTCCAAGATCTCGTGCTGTATGAGAAAGAACTAGTGGGAGTGCGTGCTACCGCCGGCGGCATGCGGCGAGCGATGCCTCTGGTCTCCGACGGGCGCATCAGGGTCAACGAACTCCATACCCATACGTTCCCGCTGGGCGAATTCCGACGCGCGATCGACACGTTCAACGAGCGTCGGGATGGTGCGCTCAAGGTGATCCTCGAGCCATAGATGTCCGGAGGGACCGTGAGCGGTCGAGAGAGCGCCGTGTTGCTCTGGCGCGCGGACGGCTTCAGAGTGTCCTGAAGTAGTCGATCGCCTGCTTGGCTGCCGTCCTACTGTCCGGCAGCGGCAGGGTTTCCGTCGAGAGATACCCGCCGTAGCCGGATTCACGGAGCACGGCCGCCAACTCGGGGAAGTCGATGTGGCCGCGGCCTGCCGCCAGCCGGTTGCTGTCGGTGAACTGCACGTGGCGGATACGGTCACCTGCCGACCGCAGCGACTCGGCGAGGTTCGCTTCCTCGATGTTCATGTGGAAGGTGTCGGCAAGGACTCCCAGATTGTCTTGGCCAACGTCTCTGATGAAGTGGAGCGCTTCCTGGATCGTGTTGATGTAGTTCGTCTCGTACCGATTGATCGGTTCGATGACGAGCGAGACGCCGTTGGCACGTCCGTATTCGGCGTACCGGCCGACCGCTTCCACGGCCCGTTCGTACTGGTCGCCTCGGTGGACCTCGGATCCGGTGAGCGTGCCTCGTACACCCCCGATCACGACCATGGCGTTCCAAGGCGATGCCAGCTCGATGATGCGATACATACGCTCATCGAGCAGCGTCCGCACCTCGGGATCGTCCGATATCGGCGACCAACCGTCCGAGTAGAACGACTGCCCGGTGGCGATCGCAGAGAGTTGGAGTCCGCGCCTGCGCACGGCCTCGTCACAGGCCACCACCGCCGGATCGTCCGGATCGCGAACGCTGATCTCGATTGCGTCGTAGCTGAGGTCCACGGCCGCGTCGAGTGCCGCCGGCCAATCACCGGCAAAGAGCAGCGGGGCGAAGACGGCCGGAGTGGGGGAGATGGCCATGCTGGACTTGAACATCAGACATCAACCCCCATTCCGGGCCTCGAATGCCCCGGTCCGCGTTTA
This sequence comes from uncultured actinomycete, assembly GCA_942491345.1. Classification (GTDB taxonomy): domain Bacteria; phylum Actinomycetota; class Acidimicrobiia; order Spongiisociales; family UBA5794; genus JAHEEL01. Next base: position 305,947 of record CALOAN010000044.1, on the reverse strand, counting down.
CGGCGGATAGGCAAACGTATACAGGTGACGGCCTCCCGGCTCCTTCGGGCCCTTGAGGACGGCCTCGACATCCTCGCGAGGACGCATGCTCACCTGTTCGATCGGTGGAAGCACCCCGGCCGGGTACATCTCCATGATGTCGTTGACCAAGCGCTCCAGGTAGTCGAGGATCGCGTTGACGCCACCCTTCGCCTTCTCCGGATCGGCCAGCGTGGCGTCGCCGACCAGACCCTCCGGGGTGGCGACGACCTCGAGCGGAGAGCCGCCTACCTGCTGCCAGAACGGAAGCGGTGCTTCCGCGAGCGGCAGCGCCGAGCCGGACTTGTTGATGTGCCCGGGCGGAAACAACGGCGTGAACGAGGTCTTCTCGGCGAACTCCATGTCGATGAATTCCGGGAACAGTGCAAGCGAGAACGAGGCTTCGCACTCGTCTCCGTGGATGAACGGCGTGTCGAACGGTCCTCCATGGTCCTTGTCGCGCAGGTGCTCCGGGATCACGAACCACCAGTTGACGTTGACCAGGATGGCCGGAACCTGGTATTTCTTTCCGAACTGGTGCATGGCCGTTGGAATCACATAGTCCTGACCGTGTCCGTTCAGCAAGATCTGCTTGCGGAACCCTGCGTTCCAGTACCCCGCAATAACCGCACGCAGATACGCGTTGAACGTCTCCTCCGGGATGACGATGTTGCCGGGCATGCCGAGGTGATGGAATGGATGCGACCCATACCAGATGGGTTCAGCCACCGTACATCCGGTCGCCTGAGCGACCTGTTCCGCTTGCCGAGTGACGAGGAAGGTGTCCTCGCCGGGGTTCTGCGCCAGGCCGTGGGCCTCGGTGCTCCCGATGGGGATGATGATCAGGTCGTTCTCTTTGAGCCGATCCTCGATCTGCTTCCCAGTCATCGTCTGGTAGTAGATGCCGGTCGGGCGGTCCATGTGGCCGCCGTCGGGCGGTATCTGCCATTTGGTCATGTGTACCTCCTGTTCCTCGTATTCCGTCGTCCGAATCTCCGTGCCGATGCCGGCTTGTCGATGCTCACGAGGCGCCCGGCTGGATCAGGACCTTGATGGCGCCGTCCTTGCGTTGCGTGAAGGTCTCGTAGGCTTCAGCGAAGTCCGACAGCGGGAAGGCGTGCGTGGTGACACCGTCGACGTCGAGCTTGCCTTCGGTGATGAGAGGGATGACTTCCTCACAGGTTCCTGGATTCGCTCGTACCCCGAAGAGGTCCATCTCCTCGAACACGATCCGCTGCAGCGGCAGGACACAGGGCTCGAGCGGCACGCCGATGAGCGCAACACGTCCACCCTTTCGTGTCATCGCCACCGCGTCCGCCGGCGTGTTGCCCCGCGCCGCTGTGTCGATCGTGAAGTGAGCGCCCTTCCCGTCCGTGATCTCCCTCACCCCCTCCGGTCCATCAACCTGCGTGTTGTCGACGACCTCGAACCCCATGGCAGCCGCGGTTTCGAGACGCTCGCCGCCTCTTCCGACGACGATCACCCGCGCGGCTCCGAGGAGACCTGCGATCTGGGCGGCAAGCAAGCCTTGCGCACCGGGACCGATGATGGCTCCAACTTCACCCGGGCCTACGCCGACTCTCTTGACGGCATGGAGCGCGATCGAACTGGCGTCCACCAAGGCGGCCTGTTCGAGCGTCATGGAGTCCGGGATCTTGAACACACTCTTGATCGAGGTGTTGTGATACTCACGCATTGCACCCGTGGAGTAGTGCCCGTAGTGGTGATGGCCGCGGTCTTCGTTGCCGTAGTTGTCGCAGAGGTTGTAGCGGCCGATGGCACACATCCGGCAGTTGCCGCAGCCGTCGTGTGCGGTTCCTGCCACCCGGTCGCCGGGTTGGAAGCCGAGTTCAGCCGAACCCTCACCCGAGGCAACGATGACACCGGACCACTCGTGGCCGGGTGTGTACGGGTATCCACGCGGCCAGCCCTTCTTCAGGAAGTTGCCGGAGATGAGCTCCTTGTCGGTGCCGCAGATCGCGACGGAGTGGACTTCGCACAGGACCTCGTGTCGACCGGGTTCGGGAACTGGGACGCTCTGCACTTCGAACTCGTTCGGGCCAAGCAGGACCAGGGCGTCCATGCTGGCGGGGAGGGCCGTATCGGTCGCAATCGATTGCATGAATGCTCCTCGTCTCGCCATTGGCGGCTCGTGCCGTGCTTTCGCAGGATGTCAACAGTCAACCAGGTGTGTCATGGGGTGCGCAAATCATTCCAGCGGAGTCCGGCTGCTGATCGTGCGAAAGCCGCGGTACTGTGGAGCAAACACGACGTTGCAGCAACCAGCCAGGCTTGCGGAAAGGTGACCCACGATGCCGCGAATTCCCTACCCGGATCTGAACGCCATCGACGATCCGGAGGTCCTCGCGATTCTGGATCGAGCGCGTCAGAACGGAACACCCCGTCCTGAGTCCCAGGCGATTCGGTCTCATGTGCCGGCGGTCGTGAAAACCTTCTCCGCTGCCTGGGAAGAGACGTTCGTCAACGGCGTCGTGGACCACGACCTCAAGGAGCTGTGCCGCGTCTACGTGACCAAGACCGTCGCATGCGGCTACTGCGCTGCACAGCGTTCGGAGGATGCCGCGGTAGACGAGGATCACTACTCGGACCTTCTTCAGTTTCAATCTTCCCCCCGCTACACCGATCGGGAGAAGGCTGCCCTCGGCTACACCGATGCGATCGTGTGGAACGCAGACTTCGCCGACGACGCATTGTGGGATGACCTCCACACACACTTCACTCCGGCCGAGCTTGCCGAACTCGGGTTCTTCATCGCACTCACCTCCGGCCAGCAGCGTTGGCTGAAGACGCTCGACCTCGGCCACCGCGAGGTGCTCGCTGATACGGATGCCGGGTTGCGTGCCGGACGCTCGGCGGAGACCTGAGAGCGGAGGAGGAACCGTTCTCCTTCAGAGCCGACCGACGGTCAGTCCGCCGTCAACGGTGAGAATCTGTCCCGTCGAGTAGGGAATGTCTCCTGCCGCCAGCGCTGCGACCACCGCCGCTACGTCTCCCGGCATGCCGAATCGCCGGTCCAGTGTGAGCCCGTCCTTGATCAGCGCCTCATACTTCTCAGCAACGGGAGCCGTCATGTCCGTCTGAATGACGCCGGGCCGGACTTCAAAGACGTCGATTCCGTACTCGGCGAGGCGGGTTGCCCACAACATCGTGGTCATGGAGAGGCCGGCCTTGCTGATGCAGTACTCGGACCGGTTCGGCGTAGCCAATGCAGCACTGATCGAAGTGATGTTGATGATCCGCCCCCGGAACTCCGGATCCGATTCGCGTTCTTCAATCATGTGTGAAGCCACGATCTGTGTCAGCAGGAACGGACCCTTGAGGTTGACCGAGAGCACGGCGTCGAGGTCTTCCTCCGTCGTCTCGAGGATGTCCTTGCGGCCCGGCGAGGTGATACCGGCGTTGTTGACCAGCACATCGAGACGCCCGACCGCCGCGAGTGTCTCGGTTGCCAGGTGACTGCGCCCTTCGGCGGTGCCGACATCGGCGGCCACGTACGTCACATCACCGAGGTGCGACAGGTCGTCGAGCGTTTGCATCACTGCGTTGTGGTCTCGCACGCCATTGATGACCACCCGGTATCCGTCGGTGAGGAGCCGTTGGGCGATGCCGAGTCCGATCCCGCGGGAGCCGCCGGTCACGAGTGCGCTGCGAGTCGTCATCGCGAATCCTCTACCGGTCCAAAGAAGGTGAGATACGGAAGGTCGTCGGCCAGGCGCTGTACGTAGAGGGCCACCTCCATGAGGTGGTAGTCGCCCCACATCACCGACTCGCCGGAGGGGACGCTGTGGTCGTGCGGCGCATGGTCCCAGCCGTTGGGCCGGTGGTAGACACCATGGAGGAGGAGACCCTCGTGATCAGGATCGAGGCTCACGTATTCGTCGCCGAGGAGGGTCCGCAGGACGGTGAGGCCGGCCTTGGTGTAGCGATTCCCTGCGGGATCTCCCGAGGCCGTGAGATAGTTGCCAAGCCGCAGCAGCCCCTGTGCGGCGATGGCTGCTGCCGAGCTGTCGACCGGTTCGTGGGAATTGTGGGGTTCGGCCGGCCGGTCGAGATAGTCGCCCATCGCCGCGAGACCCGGGGCGCCGGTATCCCAATACGGCACACCGTCGAGCGGCGTCTGGTCGATGTAGAAGTCGCAAGCGGCGATGGCGGCGGTGAGCATCATCGAGCGGACCTGCTCTCTCCCACCGAGTGGTTCGAGCTCCGAGTTCTCAATGGTGTCCAGGAACTCGAGTTGCTCGGCGTAGCCGGACATGACCCACGACAGACCCCGAGTCCACGTGGTGAATGGTGAGTATCCCTGTTGCGTGCTCGGTGCCCGGTAGTTGCCGTCCGTGACGTTGAACAGCGACTCGTGGGCAACTCGTCCGCGAATGTCGTAGATGTCGCGGCCTTCGCCGTAGAAGACGTTGTAGGCGGCCGTGGTCGCGGCGTGCTGCACCGCCCGTTCGAGCAACGAGATCGAGCGATCGTTCTCGCCGAGTAGACGGTGCCCGAGCCGGTGGGCCAACATGAGGGATCGAAGGGAGCGCATCGTGTCACAGAACAGCGAATGGGGCCCGTTGAACGAATGGATGAACCCGCCGCCGTCGGCGGTCTCGGTCCAGCGCATTGCCTGCACTGCGCCGCTCACCTGCAATGCGTTCTCGTAGAACGCCAGCTCCCACGCATCGAAGGGGGTGCGCCCCTCGAGCATCAGCCTCCTGAGGTTGCCGTAGGTGCTCAGGTTGTTGAATCCGTGATCGTGGACACCCGCGTGCGTGAGATGAGGCGACATGTGATCGCGCGTGAGGCGACGCCCGAGTTCCAGCGTTTCCTCGTCCCCGGTGGCGTCAAATTGCAGGATCGCTTCGCCGTAGAGGAAACCCTGCGTCCACTCGGTCCACCCCCGCGCGGTGTACCGGCCCTTGACGGTGTACACCGGTGTTGCCAGATCCGGCGAGTTTTTCAGGCACAGGTGTTTGACCTTGGGACCTGAGATCTCCCACAATCGGTCGAGGCCCGGGCTGAGTGACGCCGGTTCGATTGAGGTGTCAATCTTGATCAAGACGCGCTCCGAGTCTCGGCGAGCAACGCCGTTGCGTCGCATCCTCGTGCGAAGCTAGCACGCCGGCGGAGGGACGCGCGAAACCAACGGCCCGGCACTAGCCGGATTTCGTTCGCTTCTCCTTCTTGGCGGCAGCAATCGCAACGCGCGCCTCGCTCTTCTTGTAGTGCTCGTCCAACGGGTAGCAGCCCGAGGCCAACCCGATTCTGGGGCCCGTGGTGCAGTCGCTGAAGGTTCGGCAGATCATCTTCGCGTCGATTGGCTGCCCGGCGAGCACCTCTGCCGGGAGTTGCGGGTAGCTGAGGGCCATCCTGCCGATACCGACCATGCCGACGCCGCCGGTCCGCACCTGGTATTGAGCGGCGTTCGGCAGGAGTTCCTGCAGGTAGCTGTAGCCGCTCCCGATCACCACGAGGTCCGGGTGGGCTTTGGTCAGCGCGGCGGTGGTCTCGAGGTGGTACGCCACTTCTGCGAGCGGCTCGCGCGGCGGGAGATAGCCGTCGAGCGCGGGGTGATAGGCAGGCCGTGTCACGTGGGGGTTGTAGTACGGACTCCCAATCGTGACGCACACCATCGAGACGCCCAGCTCGGTGCAGAGGTCGAGGAACTGGTGGGTCTCTCCAAGAGGGTTGCCCTGCTCGTCGGGCCCGAAGAGGTAGGGCGGCTGGTCGAGTGGCTGTGGGTATCCGATCCCGTCCGCGTCTTCGAGATACGGTCCGGGATCCACCGCACTCAGCCGCACGGCGATGGTCAGGTTCGGTCGCCGTGCTTTCAGCTGCTCGACGACCGAGCGCAGGACTCTCGTCCGTCCCTCGAACGAACCACCGTAACGGCCGGGTCTGGTTCTCGCGCTGAGCAACTCGTGGAGGAGGTATCCGTGGCAGTGTTTGATGTCGACGAAGTCGAAGCCGGCGTCCGCTGCGAGCATGCCCGCTCGGATGTAGGCGTCGACCAACTCGTCGAGTTCGTTGTCGCTCAACAGCGAAGCGTCGGAGACGGGCAGGCGTTCGTCGAGCTGCGGCTGACGGAAGGTGACACGGGGCTGCGGCTCACCGAACGGCCGGGACCATCGTCCGCTGTGGGTCAGCTGGAGGCCGGCGACGAGGTGAGCTCCATCGAACTCGCGTGCCCGAGTTGCGACCATCCGGCTCCGGAGGTCGCCGAGGTACTCCGCCGTCTCTTCGTTGATCATCAACTGATTCGGGTTGGCTCTGCCTTCGGGGGCGACGGCGGTCGCTTCACACCACACCAAGCCGGCTCCAGAGGCTCCGAAACGCAGCCAGCGGCGCTCCAAATCCGGCGTCGGCCTTCCGTCCGTCGTTCCGTCCCAACCCTCCATCGGAAGGATCGCGAAACGATTCTCGGCCTCGAGGTGAGAGCCGATCCTGATGGGCGCCGCGAGCGGCCCATTCGGTGCGGGCTCCACGACCTCGTCGAGCGGAAGGTCGATTCCCTGCTCCGCAAGGTAGGCGCTCATAGCCTCGGGTGTACCGATCTTCTTGACCTGGGGAAACCGTCTACGCGAGGCCGCCATTACCCATCCCTTTTCTGAAGTGGCCCTTGGCTTGCGGGTCGCGTGATCGGGCCGGCTTGTCGTCTGCGAGAGCCGCATCGCTCAACGTCGATGGGGGATCAACCGGTTCCCCGGAGCGTTTCGATCTGCGTCGTTGTCGTTTTCGTTCGGCGATCGCAATGGTAGCGCGATGGTAGGAGGGGCCCCCGGGTGGGGTCAACCTCCCGGGCGAGCCTGCCATTCTGCAATCGATTGCACTTGCAATCGACCTGGGCAATCCGTAGTGTGCCATTCGGCATATCGATCATCGATTGCGTGGGAGGTAGCGCATGGTTCGATTTACGAGGCTCTTGACTCTGCTGGCGGTGTTTGCCCTGATTGTTGCTGCCTGCAGCAGCGATAGTGACGACACCACCACGACAACAGCGGCAGCCGGTGGCGATGAGACCACCACGACGGCTGCCGCAACTGAAGAAACCACCACAACCGCAGCAGCGACCGAGGAAACAACAACCACGGCCGCCATGTCGGATGATCCAATTCTGTTCGCAGCGTCGTTGCCGCTCACCGGTGACTTCGCGATTCCGGGCAGCAAACACGGCGACGGATACCAGTTCTGCGTCGATGAGATCAACGCACGTGGCGGGATCCTCGGACGTCAGGTCGAGTTGCTCGTCGAAGACAACCGGTCCGATCCGGAGGTCACGGTATCGCAGGTTCAGCGCCAGATCGAGGTCGAGGGCGCGGATGCGCTGCTCGGTACCTTCTCGAGCCTGCTGACCTTCCCGGCATCAACGGTGGCGAACCAGGCCGACATGATGTATCCGATCCCGTCGGGTGCTGCGTTGCGCATTTGGGAGCGGGGATTCCAGAACATCTTCTACTTCCAGCAAAATGCGGCCGAGCTGATCGGTTTCTCCCCGGTCTCCATGATCGAGTACTACACCGGTACGGGTGTCATCGATCCGGCCATCACCACGGCCGCGATCGTGCACGCTGATGACTTCTTCGCCAATGCGATCGTCACCGGTCTCGTCGGCGGTGAGGTGGCAATTCCGGACTCGGATGAAGTCGTGACCGTCGAGGGGTATCTCCCGACCGTCGGCATTGACGTCGTATATCAGGAACAGTGGCCCGTTCCGTTCACCGATTGGCTGACCTTGGCCAACTCGATCAAGAACAGCGGGGCCGAGATGGTTGCTGCTGCGACCGCTTCGCCGGATGAGGCGATCTCACTGATGAACGCGTTCGCGACGGTGCAGTACAACCCGAAGCTGGTCTGGATGTCGCAGGGAGCGCAGTCCGAGTTCCAAGAGACGCTCGGCGATGTGGCCAACGGCGTCACCATCCATTCGGCGTGGCATCCGCTTGCCGATTGGGAGGGCGTGCTCGGAGGCGAGGTCTACACCAACACCGACTTCATCGAGGGCTTCACCGAAGCGTTCGGGCGGGCCCCAGATGAAGACGAGGCGATCCCGTTCTCGCTCTGCCAGGGCGTCGAGCAGGCCATCCTCGGTGTCGGCGGCACGGACAACGTTGCCATGTCGGAATGGATGCATGCACGTACGCCGGCCGATCCGGTCAAGACCATCCTCGGCGACTGGGTGTGGGACGAACGAGGGCTGCCGGTCGATCGCTCCATGATCATGGTGCAGTGGCAGGACGGCGAGCTCAAGTTCGTGTACCCGGTCGGAGAATTCCCGGGCACGGTGGATCTCGTCTACCCGAAGCCTGAGTTCTAAACCGACGATTCGAACAGATAGGCAATGAAGGTGGGGCACCGAAGAAGTCGGTGCCCCACCTTCCGACCAGATGAACACGCAGTAGCGAGGAACGAGCGAGAGGCGGGAGTTGCACTCGTGAGTGCATTTCGACGCAGAACGGTGGCGGGAGGGCGATCGTGGGTGTGATGCTCGAGGCCCGAAACCTGAACAAGGGATTTGGCGGCATCCAAGCGGTGGACGATGCCAGCTTTGACATCGAGGAGGGAACCATCACTTCCCTCATCGGGCCGAACGGAGCCGGCAAGACCACCACATTCAACCTCATCAACAACGTGATCAGGGCCGACTCCGGATCGGTGAAGTTCGAAGGCACCGAGATCACCAAGAAGATGCCGCACAAGCTCACCCGGCTCGGCATCGGGAGGACGTTTCAGGTCACCAGGGCCCTCGATGACATGACGGTGATCGAAAACATGGTGGTCGGATCCTCTGCCCAGAACCTTCGGGGAACGTTCGGCTCGCGAATGTTGGACTCGGAAACCGAGCGAGCGCTCGACCTCCTTGAATTCGTCGGCATCGAGAAGTACGCCTACTCGAAAGCCGAGTTGCTTTCATACGGACAGCGCAAGCTCCTGGAGTTCTCGGCGGTGCTGATGTCGAATCCCCGACTTGTCATGCTCGACGAGCCGGCGGGCGGCGTGAATCCGGCGCTGTTGGATCGCATGGTCGACCGGATCCGGCGGCTCAACGCTGAGGGTCTCACGTTCTTCATCGTGGAGCACAACATGGACCTCGTCATGGACCTCAGTGATTCTGTGATCGTCATGGCCCACGGTGAAGTGCTGACGCATGGGACCCCGGAAGAGGTGCAGAGTGACGGCCGCGTGCTCGATGCCTATCTGGGGATGGCCTGACATGCCGATTCTGGAGATCACCGACGTCAGTGCCGGATACGGAGCGGGGCCCGACATTCTCCGCGGTCTCTCGCTCGAAGTCGAAGAGGCCACGTCGTATTGCATCATCGGCCCGAATGGTGCAGGCAAGTCGACGTTGTTCAAAGTGATTGCAGGACTGCTCAATCCGCGATCCGGTGATGTCGTGTTCCGAGGCGAGTCGCTGGCACACCGGAGACCTGACCAGGTGCTGGCATCCGGCGTGTGTTTCGTCCCTCAGGATCAGGCGTTGTTCCCCGAGATGAGTGTTCGTGAGAACTTGATCATGGGCGCGTACCTCGTGAAGGATCGCGGCGTCATCAAGGAGCGCCTCGCCCGCGTGTACGAGATGTTCCCCATCCTTCGGGAGAGAGCCGGCCAGGACGCCGGCAAGATGTCGGGCGGCCAGCAGCAGATGCTGGCCATGGGACGCGCCCTCATGATCGATCCGATCTTGCTCATGCTCGACGAACCAACCCTCGGTTTGGCCCCCCAGATCGCCCAGGCGATCTTCTCGCAGGTCGAGCAGCTGAAGAGCATGGGCCTCACCGTGGTGATCGTTGAACAGAACGCGCAACGCGGACTCGAACTCGCCGACTGGGGTGTGGTGCTCGACCTGGGCATCGTCCGCTTTGAGGGTCCGTCGGAGGGCATTCTCGAGGATCCTCGCATTCGCGAACTCTATCTCGGCAAAGCAGCGGGTTCGGGAGAGAAGAAATGACCAATGTGATCCAGGTCGCGATTCTCGGACTCCTGCTCGGTGGTGTCTACGCCCTCATGGCGGCCGGTTTGACGTTGGCGTTCGGCGTCATGCGGATCGTGAACCTCGCCCATGCAGCGTTCATCATTGCTTCTGCGTACATCTCGTTCTTCGCGTTCGAGAAGCTCAACATCGATCCGCTGTTGTCGGTGGTGTTCGTCATGCCGATCATGTTCCTCTTCGGTGTCGCCGTGTACCAGGTCTTGTTCCGGAGGATCGAAGGCAGCAAGAAGTTCGGCGAGATGACCGTGTTGCTCACGTTCGGGATCGCAATCATGGTCGAAGGTCTCCTGGGGTTCGTCTTCACCGGGATATACCGAAAGGCGCAGCCGGGATACGCCAACGAGTCGTTCATCGTCGACGGCCTGTTCCTTCCCCAGGGCGACATTCTCTTCATCCCGAAGGGCCAGTTCTATGCATCGCTGATGAGCATCGTGCTGCTGGTCGGGCTCTGGGCATTCCTGCGCTACAGCCACACGGGGTATGCCATTCGGGCCACCACGCAGAATCGCGCAGCCGCGCAGATCGTCGGAGTGAACGTCCGCAGAGTGTCTGCCATCTCCTTCGGCCTCTCGACGGCGCTTGCGGGTGCCTCCGGTGCACTGATGAGCTACCTCTTCCCCTTCTTCCCGTTCCGCCACTGGCAGTGGGTTGCGGTTCTGTTGGCGCTGGTCGTGCTGGGCGGCATGGGAAGCATGAAGGGCGCCGTCATCGGAGCCCTGGTTCTCGGTGTCGCGAGTTCGTTTGTCGTTGACCAGATCGGGCCGACGTGGGGTCCGATGACGTTCTATCTGGCCCTGTTCCTGATACTGCTCATCCGGCCTCAAGGGCTGTTCGGCAAGGAGGCCCCAGTGTGATCGAAGACCGCGCCGCCGTAGGTCCCGAAGACTCCGCCCCTGAACCGGAAGTCGAAGACATCCAGCGCCCACCTGGGCCGGCGCGCTACCGCTGGTACGTTCTGGCGGCGGTGGTCGTCGCCCTGCTGGCGTTGCCGCTGTTCCGGCCGGTTATCGATTCCTACAACTATGTGTTGACTCTCGGAGCCCTCATTCTCATGTGGGTGGCTATGAGTTCGAGTTGGAACATCCTTGGTGGATTCGCCGGCTACATCTCACTCGGCCACAGCGTGTTCATGGGAGTCGGCGGATATGTCGCAGGCGTCTTGCTCTACTACCACGGCGTCAGCCCATTCCTCACCGCTCCGCTCGGCGGTTTGGCGGCCGTGGCACTCGGCTTCCTTGCAGGGTTCATCACTTTGCGCACCCGCGGCCCGGCCTTCATCATCTCCACGATTGCACTGCTGTTCATGTTCCTGCTCATGACCGACAACTTCGAGTATCTGGGTGGTGCCGCAGGGCTTCCGCTTCCCCCTCTCGAGGTCTCACAGGAGTGGCTCCGTGTGCCGTTCTACTACGCGATGCTGCTCATTGCGATGGGGGCAGTCTGGACTGCCTATCGAGTGGCCCACTCGAAGTTCGGCATGGGTCTGCGCGCAATCGCCGAAGACGAGGTGAAGGCCGAGGTCGCCGGCGTTCCCACCCGCCTCTACAAGATCTCCGCATTCGCGATGAGTGCCTTCTGGGTGGGCGTCGCAGGCGCGATCTACGGCTATTCGATCGCCTTTATTCGGCCGACGGTGTTCTTCACCATTGCGATCTCGGCGCAGATGGTGTTGATGGCCATCATCGGTGGGAAGGGGACGGTAGCGGGGCCGGTCGTGGGTGCGGTCCTCATCTACGCCATCAACGAGCTGTCGCTTGTCGTGTTCGGCGCCACTGAGTTCAATATCGTGATCCAAGGCACCATGCTGGTGGCGGTACTGCTGTTCTTCCCGCTTGGAGTGGTGGGGACACTTCGCAAGATGAACCGGTTACCTGCATTCCTCAACTGGGACTGACGTGCCGCGCTCCGGCTGCAGCCGTTCCTCGTTCGCCGCGCTCGTGACCTAGATGGACGCCGGCGAGATCCTCCTGGTGCTGGCGGCTGTGGCGTTCGGCTTCTTCGCCAAAGGAGTGACCGGCCTCGGCGGCCCGCCGTTGGCGATCCCGGTCCTCGCGACGTTCATGGGTGTCGAGTATGCCGTCGCAGTTATCGCGATCCCCGCTGCCCTTGCCAACGGCTGGCTGATGATCGAGAACCGGTCGGCCGCGTCGGATATCCGGCGGTTCCTCGTCCCGATGATGGCTACAGGAGTGGTCGGGACCTTGCTCGGTGTGTGGGTTCTCCTGACCATCGACGATCGGATCATGTCGGTGCTGCTTGGTGTCTTCATGCTGCTGTACATCGTGTGGTTTCTCCTCGATCCCGAGAGGAAGATCGACGACCGAACGGCGCAACGCCTCGCGGCTCCTGCGGGGTTTGGCGCCGGGGTGCTCGTGGGCGCCACTGGGGTCTCAGCACCGGTGGTCGCAACGTATTTCCACAGCCTGCGCCTTGCTCGAACCGGCTTCGTGTTCGCCGTCTCGGTCCCGTTCTTCTTCCTCGGTCTGATGCAAATCTTCTCGCTCGCGGCGCTCGGCGGCTACGACCAGGCGAGGATCACTGCTGGGATCATCGCCTGTGTTCCCGTCGTCATCGTGACCCCAATCGCCATGCGCATCGGCAGGAAACTCTCCGTGGAGGTGTTCCAGTATGTGGTTCTCGTCGTCCTCGGCATTGCGGCAATCCGGCTGTTGTGGTCCGGCCTTGCATGATGCGACTCCCGGCCTACTGCGGGCCGACCGGTCCCGTCGATGAGCGGACGACGAGCGATGGAGCCAGCCGAATTGGATCGTACGAGGCTTCGCCGCTGCGATCATGCTCAGCCATCAGTTCGAGCAGGAGGTTTCCTGCCGCCGCGCCCATTGCTTCGTAGGGGAGCGAGATGGTGGTCAGAGCGGGGTCGAGTCGATCGACAAGCGCGATGTCGTCGTAGCCGGTCACCGAGAGATCTCCTGGAACGCTCAGCCCTCGTTCCTGAATTGCGTCGATGCACCCGAGGGCCAGGAGATCGTTGGCGGCGACCATTGCCGTGATGGCATTCCCTGAATCCAGCAGACGGGTGCACGCCGCATGGCCATCTTCCGCCCGGAACGATCCTGCCTCGACGATCGTGCATTCGGAGGCGGAGAGGCCTGCTTGATCAACGGCCCTGATGAAGCCCTCTCGCCGGAAGAGCCCGGTCGAGATGTCGAGTGGGCCGGCGATGTGTGCGATCCGCGTATGCCCCAGCCCCGCCAGGTGGCGAACGACGAGGGACAGTGCAGCCTTGTCGTCTCCAACGATTGCCGGGAGGGACTCGTTCTCCACAGAGCGACCGACGAGGACGGTTGGCACGTCGCCACCGAGCACGGCGTCGGGGGGGGTGAAGTTGAGGCGAGCGTTGGCGACGATCAGCCCGTCAACACGTCGGTCAAGAAAGGTCTCCAGCGCAGTCTTGGTACGTGTCGAACCCTCATCGTCTGAGCCGATGAGCAGCGAGTACCCGACTTCGCTCAAGGCCTGCTGGGCGCCGGCAAGGATCGGGGGAATGAACGGGCTGACCAGGTCCGGAACGACCATACCCACCGACTGGGTGCGATTGGTTCGCAGACCTCGAGCGAACGGGTGGGGCTGATAGCCGAGAAGCTCGGCCGCCGCGATGACGCGATCCGCGGTCTCGGCACTCAACTCAGACCGCGTCGCTTCGTTGAGGGCGCGCGAAGCCGTCGAAACATGCACACCGGCTTCGCGTGCGACGTCCTTGAGCGTGATGGCTCGTGCGATCAGGTTGCCCCCCTTCCGTGTTCTCGGCCGCAGCGGATCGACGAGGAGGGAGACCGCCGCTCCAAGACGTCATCACCCCTGTCCACCGACGGTTTCACCGCCATCAGGTAGGCTTCTGCAATCGATTGTAGGCCGGCAGCGGAGGAGGAGCATGACGACCCACATAACCACCTCCGAGGACATGCCCGACCCCATCATTCGCCGTAAGACGGTCTCGGTCAGCAACGACGGGTCGATGATGGCCGTTCACGACTATGGCGAATACGGTCACGCGGTCACCGATGAACCGATTGCACATGGTGGAACAGGTGAAGGCCCTTCTCCGCTGCAGGCCGTGCTCGGAGCACTGTGCGGCTGCGAGTCTGTGACGTTTCGCCGGACATCCAACGATATGGACTTCAGCTACGACGGAATCGATTTCGAAGCAGAGTTCACTATCGACATTCGTGGACGGATGGGCGTTCGCGACGTACGACCTCACTTCCAGACGATTCGCGTGCAAGCCACGGTCGTGACCGATGAGAGCCAGGAGAGACTCGCTGCCGTCGTGGAGGAAACCGAGGCCCGCTGTCCGGTCTACAACCTGGTGAAGGACGCGGGTGTCAACGTTGAGATGTTGTGGGTGGCCAAGGCGCGCGAAACCTGAGAGATTCTCGCCAGAGCGGTCGCAGCGGGTGCCAGCCGACTAACCCGAGAGGCCGTCATCCACTTCGACGTTCTCGGATTCGAGCGTCCTGCCCGAGGCTGCAGCCTGGAGTTCGAGCAGCGCAGCGAAGTCCTCGTCTCCCCAGCCTCGACTGATTCCCTCCACCACGATCTGATGGGCGATGGCAGACGTCGGCAGCGGCACGTTGAGTTCCCTGCCTTGCTCCAAGCCGAGCTCGAAGTCCTTGCGAAGCAGGTGCCACGTGAAGGTGGGCATCCACTTGAGGTTGACAAATGCCGGTGTCTTGTACCGGGAGAACGTCGATCCCATCACGCTGTCGTTCAAGAATTCGAGGAAATCGGCACGAGAAACTCCACCGGCTTCGGCGAGCACCGTGATCTCCGACATGGTCTGTGTCACAACGCCAAGGAGCAGGTTGTGGCAGATCTTGACCAGGCGAGCCTCGTCTCCTGTCCCGACGTACGTGACCTTCTCGCCATACATGTCGAGATACGGAAGCACCTCCTCGTAGGCCTCGAGCGGCCCGGAAGCCACCACCGTGAGCCTGCCCGATCGCACCACCTTGGCATTGCCGCTGACCGGTGCGGCGACCACGGCAGCACCACGAGCGGCTGCACCGTCGCGCAGCATCACCGACGCCTCGGGGTTGATCGTCGTGGAGTCGACGATGATCTTCGGGCACGTGTCGTCGCGAGAGAAAACGCCGCTCTCTCCGAGCGTGACTTCGATGACATCTTTGGGACCGGCCACCGTGGTGAAGACGATGTCGCGATCGGCGAGGTCGGCCGGGCTGTCGACGACCTTCGCCCCGAATTCGACCAAAGCCTCAGCCTTGGCTCTGGTCCGGTTGTAGACGGAGACGTCACAGCCGTTGGCGAGGACCCGTCTGATCAGCGCCGAACCCATCCTTCCGGCGCCGATCCAACCAATCGTGTGCGGATACCCAGCCACCATGTGAATCTCCCAAACCGCCCATGTGCCGGGCATCGCAGTCGTTTGATCGTGGATCATACCTGGCTCGTCGACGCGACCAAGTCGGCATTCGTGGGGGACGAAGGGGCTCGGATTGTGCCGCCTCAGTTGGCCCAGATCACCATTGTCGAACCGGCGATGACGGCCACCATTCCGAGAATGAGACGCCACGTCCAGCGCTCGATTGCGGTCCCGACGATGAATGGGGCTACGAGCACAACAACCGGAGTAGCAACCTGCTGAAGCGTCACGACCACGTTGACTTCGACGAGGTCGAGCGCCGTCCATTGTGCTGCGATCGCACCTGCCACGAGGATGCCACCGATCAGAATCCAGCGGCGGACCTCCGGCGGCGCTCCCGATGTGGTCGGGGCCCTTCCCGAGGCCAGCACGACGGCGTACAACGCAGCTGCCGCAGCAAGCCCAATCGTGACACCGATGACCGGGCTCGCCAATCCGTCCAGGCCCCACCGGATGAACAGCGGACTGGAGCCCCACGACAGCGACGCCCCGAGGGCAAACCAGGGATAGGTGAGCCGGCGACCGCTGCCGTCACTCGTGCGGCGTGCGATCAAGATCACTCCTGCGGATACGAGGGCGATCGCGATCAGCACCACGGCACCGAGAGCTTCGTCGAGCACCAGAGCGGCAAGCAGGCTCCCGAGGAGAGGTGTGGCAGCCGTGACCACGCCGGTGTTGGCCGCGCCGATTCGTTGCTGGCTGAGGCTGAGGAAGGTCCAGCCAAAGAAGAAGTGGATCACACCGGCTGCCCCAAAGGCAATGAAGGCGTACACCGGCGCCGACGCGAGAAGCGAGAGGTCCTGCGTTCCTACCGAGAAGACGCCGAGTCCGACGACCGCCACGAGCAGAAGGGCGAACGTCGTCCGATAGGGATCGATGAGCTGGTTGACACGTCGGTTGACGGCCTGAAATACTCCGAAGGACACTCCGGCAAAGAGGGCCCACGCTGCCCCACCCATAGCCCTTCACTCCTTGCCCTGCTGTGCTGAAGTCGATTGGTCAGGCTAGCGAGTCGCCGTTCTCACTTGTCAAGCATCATGTCGTCGATCGTCGTCCTCGAAGGTCAGCCACGTTGACAGAAGCGGCCGCTCACCGAATGACCCGTGCACCCGAGGCTCGCATTGCCCGCTCGACTTCAGCCAAGGTGACCATCGACGTATCTCCGGGGGTTGTCATGGCGAGGGCTCCGTGGGTTGCTCCGTACTCGACTGCCTCGGCGGGACCGTGATCGGCGAGAAGCGCATACGTCATGCCTGACGCAAAACCATCACCTCCACCGACGCGATCGTAGATTTCGAGGTTCTCCCTTTGACGCGCGACGTGGAGCTCGCCATCTGCGTAGAGGACCGCCGACCAGTCGTTCACGGTTGCCGTCTTCGCGTCGCGCAAAGTGGTCGCCACCACCTTGAAATTCGGGTATTCCTCGACGACCGCAGCCATCATGCGCCCGAATGCGGCGGGGTCGAGTTTCGACAGCGATTCCTCGACTCCATCGACGGCAAATCCGAGCGAGGCGGTGAAATCCTCCTCATTGCCGATCATGACGTCGACCATGGGTGCGATCGCCCGGTTCACTTCGATGGCACGCTTGGTTCCTCCGTGTGATTCCCACAACGAGGGCCTGAAGTTGAGATCGTATGACACGATGGTTCCGTGGCGTTTCGCTGCCGTTATGGCCTCGATCACGACGTCGGGCGTTTGGGCGGACAAGGCGGCGAAGATCCCTCCGGTGTGGAACCAGCGGGCCCCTTCACTACCGAAGATCAGGTCCCAATCGATATCGCCCGGCTGAAGCTGCGAGGCGGCCGTGTGCCCGCGGTCTGAGGTGCCCAAGGCAGATCTGATTCCGTACCCCTTCTCCGTGAAGTTGAGCCCGACTCGCGAACTACGCCCCAGACCGTCGAACGGGACCCACCTCACGTGCGAAACATCCACGCCGCCCGTCAGCATGAGGTCCTCCACAAGGTGCCCGACTTCGTTGTCGACCAGTGCCGTTACGACCGCGGTGCGGAGGCCGAAACACTTGCGCAACGCCCGCGCCACGTTGTATTCGCCACCGCCCTCCCACACCTGGAACGATCTGGCGGTCCGTACACGACCCGAACCGGGGTCGAGCCGCAACATGACTTCACCAAGAGCGACCGCATCCCACCGGCAGCTTTCCCGGCTCTTCAGATCCAGCGTTGGCATGTCCTCGCCTCCTGTTGGGTGCAGTCGAGCTTGGCTCGATCCCATCTATCGCAGACGCGAGATGGTCGAAAGCACGTCTGCCGTGCGCCGCTCGAGCGTTGCCCAATCTGACGCGTTCACGATGTCCTTGCTCACGAGTTTGGACCCGATGCCGACGCATGGGACCCCTGCTTCGAACCAATCAGCGAGCGATTCCGTGGTGATATCGACACCGCCGGTCGGCATGAGGAGTGCCCACGGGCATGGTCCCCGTACCGCCTTTACGAAGGCTGGGCCACCGACGAGTCCGCCGGGGAACACTTTCACGATCTCGCATCCGAGCTCGTGAGCGAGCGTGATCTCGGTAGCCGATGCGCAGCCTGGTGAGTAGGCGATCTTCCGGCGATTGCATACTTCGGCAACCCGGCGGTCGAGTGAAGGGCCGACGACGAAGTTCGCGCCGAGGTTGATGTAGGTGCCGGCAGTGACTTCGTCGATGACGGTGCCGGCTCCGAGTATCACGTCGGGATGCTCGGCCGAGCAGTACCGCTCGAGTTCGGAGAAGGTCTCGAAGGCGTGATCGCCGCGGTTGGTGAATTCGATCGCTCGCGCTCCACCCCGACTCAGTGCCGCGACAATGGAGCGAGCGGTGTTGATGTCCTCATGATGGAAGACGGGAACCAGCCCAACGTCGATCATCGAGTTGAGCACCGTGAGTCTCGCAAACCTGGCCATCTCGTCCCCTGTTGTTTCGATTGGTTGACAAT
The DNA here is from genome assembly GCA_942491345.1 of uncultured actinomycete. Taxonomy (GTDB): domain Bacteria; phylum Actinomycetota; class Acidimicrobiia; order Spongiisociales; family UBA5794; genus JAHEEL01. The sequence goes on along the minus strand of CALOAN010000044.1, from coordinate 287,592 downwards.
GGTGCGCTCCCAGCGGAGCACGCCGACCTTAGCGATCTGCCTTTGGTCAAATCCAGGACGGGGTGTGGACAGAGCCGATACGCCGCGTCATCGTTCGACGGGGAACCCGACGATGCTTCCCCACTCGGTCCAGCTGCCGTCGTACACCCGCACGTTCTGTTCGCCGAGCAGACGCGTCAAGATGAACCAGGCGAGCGAACCGCGGTGGCTGAGGCGGCAGTACGTGACGATCTCGGTGTCATCGGCGACTCCAACGGCCTCGAAGCGTGCGCGCAGTTCATCGGTCGGCAGCAGTGTGCCGGTGTCCGTCAGAACGTTGTCGATGAACAGATTCTGGGCTCCCGGGATGTGGCCGCCGCGCTCTGCACCGTGATCGAAGGCCAGCCACGGCGGGGAGACCCGTTCGCCTCGATACTCCTCGGGTGAGCGCATGTCGATGAGGAGCGGGCCGTCGGGGCCAAGACCCGCACGTATTTCGTCCCGTCCGATACGCGGGCCGGCGTCGGCGACACCGGGTGTGAGGTTGCCGGCTGGTGCTTCGCTGACGTCAGTTGTGAGCGGGCGTTCCTCGGCCAACCAGGTTCGACGGCCCCCGTCGACAAGACGGCAGCGTTCTTCCAGCCCGGACATCGTCATGACCCAGTAGGCGTAGGCGGCGAACTGAAACGGGTCGCCCACGAGAGCGACCGTGGTGTTGTTGTTGACGCCCAGCGCTCGGAGCCTCTCTGCCAGCACCTCGGGTGAAGCGAACTCTCGGTCGCTGTCGTGCCAGAGCAAGTCCTTCCAGTACACGAAGTGGGCTCCCGGGATGTGCCCGATCAGGTAGTCGGCCTTGTCGAAGGGATCGATGGACACTTCGAGGATCACAACGGTTGGATCGTCGAGACGATCCGCAAGCCACTGCGTGGAAACCAGCGGGCTGTTCACGCTCTTGTCTGCCCTAGTACTCGTTCGCAACCATGAGCTCTTCGCAGGGGAAGAGCGTGATGATCTTTGGACCCTCTGCCGTGACGACCACTTCCTCTTCGATGCGGGCTGCGGATCGGCCGTCGCCCGCGGGGGCGTAGGTCTCGAGCGCGAACACCATGCCCTCCTTGATCTCGATGGGATCGTCGAGGGAGTTCAGTCGGCTGATGATCGGCCGCTCGTGAAGACCGACACCGAGTCCATGGCCGAACTGGAGACCGAACGCATCCATCTCGTCTTCGAAGCCGAACTCTTCGGCTCGCGGCCAGACGCCGGCGATCTGATCCGTCATGACGCCGGGTTTCACGAGTTCGATTGCGGCGTCCATCCACTCTCGTGACTGCTTGAAGGCGTCGCGATGTGCCTGGCTGGCGCGCCCAACGGCGAACGTGCGGTAGTAGCAGGTGCGGTAGCCGTTGTAGACATGGATGATGTCGAAGTACGCCTGGTCGCCGGGGCGGATCAGACGGTCCGAGAACACATGCGGATGGGGGCTGCAGCGTTCGCCGGCGATGGAGTTGACGGCTTCGACGAACTCGGATCCCATCTCAAACAGCCGCTTGTGGGCGATAGCGACTACATCGCTTTCGCGGATGCCCGGTTTGAGCGCTTCGAAGATGTCCTGGTAGACACCGTCAACCATGGCGCACGCTTGCGTGAGCAGCATGATCTCGTCCTGGTTCTTGATCTCACGTGCGGTCATCATTGCCTGCTGGCCATCGACCACCGCAATGCCGGCCTTCTGGAGTTCGAGCAGCACGGTTGTCTCAGACATGTCAACCCCGAGCGTGAGGTCGGTCACGCCCTCTTCCCTGAGGATGGAGGCGATCTCTTGTGCTGCGTCGCGCTGCAGCCCGCTGGCGGGTCCAATTGCTCCTTGGAGTCCGGTGTTCCCACCGATCGACTGTTCGGCACGCATTGCCGGATGTTGGAGTCGATGGGCTTTCGCAGCTGATCCAAAATCCCAGATGCGGAAGTCGCCGTTGCGGGTGATCAGGGCGTACCGCTCGCCCTTGTTGAAGGCCCAGTATCCGATGTGGGTGGAGGTGAGGTATCGGATATTGGATGTCTCGAACAGGAGCAGCGCCTCGAGTCCGTGTTCGTCCATGGCCATCCTGACGCGGGAGAGCCGGTAGTCCTTGAGACGATCCCAGTTGACACGTTCCTCCCAGTCAACCGACTGAATGCCGGGAGCGGGTGTGGTTGCGACGGGAAACTCGGGCCTGGTAGTCATGTGTGCCTCTCTCTTCCGACCCTCACTGGCTTGCATACGATTGTAGTCCTGCGCCTCCCGGGCGCTTTGTGTGGGCCTGACCGGTCACCCGCCGAGCTGGCCGGACTCGGGCTCAGCAGCCAAGGCGGTGCGCATGATGGGGCCTGCGCCCGACTCACCGGTCCATCGTTCAAACGCGATCTCGGCCTGGGCAATCAGCATCCCCAATCCGTTTGACGCCGGAAGGCCGCGAGCACGGACGCGGCGGAGCAGTTCCGTTTCGGGCGGGTTGTAGACGAGGTCGAAGACCGCTGCCGAGTCCTGGAGCACGCTCGGGTCGAATGCCACACCCGGCTGAAGCATGCCAACCGTGGTCGCGTTCACGGCAAAGGCAACTTGGCGAAGCTCTTCCTCGAATTCGTCACCGACAGCTGCCGCTCGCACATCATCGCCGAAACCGGTAGCGAGGTCCTCAGCTCTGGATGGTTCGAGGTCGCAGACGACCACGGATTCGGCGCCAGCAGTCACGAGTGCATGAACGACGGCCCGGGCAACGCCGCCGGCACCGGCTACCGCAACACGGAGGCCGGAGAACTGGACATTCAGTTCCCCCTCGGCAGCGCGTTGAAATCCGGGGGCGTCGGTGTTGAAGCCGACGAGCGTGCCGTCTTCTCGCCGTAGAACGCTGTTGACAGCGCCGATCTGGTTGGCGCCACTCTCGATCTCGTCGAGGTGCTCCATGACGATCTGCTTGTAGGGGGCCGTCACCTGAAAGCCGAGCCATTCGTCTCCGCGTGCCTCGCGGACGAAGCTGGGAACTCCGTCCCGTGCCATTTCGCGCAGTTCATACACCGCATCGATCGAGAAGTGGTCGAACGCGGCGTTGTGCATGATCACCGAATGTCGTCGCTTCAGCGGATACCCGATCAGCGCTACTCGTTGGGTCACGTCACGGTCCCTCATTGATTCTTGAACGCGGGGGAGCGCTTCTCGATGAACGCAGCCGCCCCTTCGAGCATGTCGTCTGACGAAAACACCCGCTCACTCGCTTCGAGCTCGTCGGCTTGACCCTTCGCAATCGAACCCTCGAGAGTTCTGTTCAGCACACCCTTGGCTTCTCGAACGGCTAGGGGTCCACGCGACGCCACCGTTTCTGCGAGCTCCCTCGCCGTGGATTCCGCACGGCCTTGTGGGACGACCCGATTGACCAATCCGAACGCGAGGGCGGTCTGGGCGTCGATGAGCTCGCCGAGCAAGATCAGCTCTTTGGCGCGAGCCAGCCCGATGAGCCTCGGAAGCCGTTGAGTGCCTCCTGAACCCGGCATGACGCCGAGCCGGACTTCGGGCAGCCCGAGCAGTGCAGTGCTCGAAGCCACCCTCAGGTCACAACACAGCGCCAACTCGAGACCACCGCCGAGTGCGTCACGTTCGATGGCTGCGATAGTCGGCATCGGCAGATCGGCAAGCTGGTTGTAGGCGGCGTTCTCGTTGATCAGCTTGCCCTCGGCGACACGGCTGTAGAGCGACGGGAACTCCTTCACGTCCGAGCCGGCACAAAAAGCGCGCTCGCCGGTTCCGCCCAGGATCACCGCTCGAATGTCTTCGTCGCGTTCAATGTGGCCAAGAGCCGCGGTCAGCGCCTTCGTGACCTCGAGGGATATGAGGTTGAGTGGTGGGTTGTTCAGCCGGATGGTCGTGACCACTCCAGCCTCGACGATGACAAGGTCTGAGCTCACGGGTCCACTCCTTCGAGGCGGCGCCGCAGTCCCATCGTGCCGGTGGAAAAGACCGCGCGGTCGATGGTGCTGAGGTTGGCTGAGATTGCTGGCCGGAATCCCATATGGGCGATGACATCCGACTCCGGGTCGAGGCCGTCCGCGATCTCGATCATGGTCACGGTTCCCTCGACCAGTGCAAACACGGCCCGTTCGGTGATGTAGAGCACCTCCTGGCCCCGTGCGGCCGCGTCGGGTCCGCTGAACGTGATCTCCCTTGCCTGATCTACGAACCGTTCGGTGGTGCCTTCGGTTGTGATCACGATGGTGCCGTCCTCGATCGCAGCCTTCATGCCCCCGGTGGTGAGCGTCCCCACGAAGCAGACCTTCTTGGCGCCGTGGCTGATGTTGGGGAAACCACCCGGTCCTCGCAGGCGGTCACCGAACGCGTGGACGTTGACGTTCCCGCGGGCGTCGACCTCGGCGAAGGACAGGCTTGCGATGTCGAGGCCACCTCCGTCGTAGAAGTCGAACATGTACGGCTGGTCGATCAGCGCTTGATAGTTGAATCCGGCTCCGCCGTTGTTGCCGGAAGCCGGGACACCTCCGAAGACTCCTTGCTCAACCGTCAACACGAGCAGATCTGCGACATCCTCCTCCTGGGCGATGGCACCGATGTTCTGACTGATACCGAAACCGAGATTCGCGATCTCGCCGCGCCCGAATTCGAGCAGTGACCTCCGTGCGATCACTTTGCGAACGTCGAGGGGTACGTCCGGAGCACCCGAAGAGTCATGGAGGCGTGCCGCACCGGCGAAGTAGGGGGAGTAGTCGGTGCTGTACGTCTGGGTCTGATCCGGATCGAGGAAGCCGAAGTTGATCAGGGCGCCGGGGACGTGGACACGGCGAGGAGTGAGCTCGCCGGTCGGAACCATGGCTCGGGCCTGGGCAATGACGATGCCACCGGAATTGTGGGCTGCCATCGCCATCGCGAGCATCTCGCCGTTGATCGCTTCGTCATCGAGGGTCAGATTGCCCTCCTCGTCGATCGTGGATCCCCTGATAACGGCGACGTCGATCGGAAATGATCTGTAGAGCAGCCATTCTTCTCCCGACAGCTCGATGACCTCGACGAGATCCTCAACGGCCGGTCCTTGTTTGCCGCCGGTCTGGCGAGGGTCGACATAGGTATTGAGGCCGACCTTCGTGATCAGGCCGGGTCGGCCGGCGGCGATGTCGCGACAGAGTTGAGAGATCACACCCTGTGGGAAGGAGTACGCCTCCACCTCTCCCGCCGAGACGAGGGCGGCGAGGCGCGGCTCGTTGCCGATGTTCGATCCGATGGTACGGCGCATGAGGCCGGGAATCGCGAGTTGCGAGAATCCACGGTCGGCAAAATCGCCCATACCCACAACACGAACCGTGGTGAGATCCCGTGGCCGACCCTCCTGGTCGTACACGGCGGCGAGGGCGTCGATGAAGCTTTGTGGGACGGCATGACCTGCACCGGAGCCGCCGAAGATCACGGTTGCGCCGTCGGGGACGAGCCGGACTGCCTCTTCCGCTGTGACGAGTTTCACGTCTCGGTTCCGGTCATTGCATGAACCCGCCGCCGTTGGGGTTCAGCGTCTGTCCGTGAAAGAGCGCTGCCGCGTCGGTGAGCAGGAACACCACGGCGGCCGCAACATTCTCCGGTTCGGGGAAACGGCGAGACGGGAGTTCGGCCAGGCGGCGACGCCCGGATTCGGTGTCGACGATGTCGCGGGTCATGTCGGTGATGGTGAAGCCGGGAGCCACAGCGTTCACGCGGACACCCTGAGGGCCGTACTCACGAGCCATCGATTTGGTCAGTCCCAGGAGGCCCGCCTTGGCTGCCGAGTAGTGGGCGAGTTCCGGCCAGCCGATCTGGCCCAGCCGGGAGGAGATCATCACAATTGAACCGCTCCCACGTTGCACCATGCCGGGCAGCGCGGCACGCGAGCAGTAGAACGGGCCGAACAGGTCCGTGCGCAACACGGCATCCCATTCTTCATCGCTCATTTCAACGAGGGGGCTCGACGGCATGATCCCGGCGTTGTTGACGAGTCCATCGATCTTCCCGAAGGAAGCCTCGACCGAGGTGATCAGCTGTTTCGCCTCCGCAGGATCAGAAACGTCGGCCCGGAACGCGTCCGCGACCTTTCCGGTTTCTCTGATGCTCTCCACGACCGAGAAGGCAGCGTCGGCATCCTGCCGGAACCCGATCGCGACCGCGGCGCCGGCTTGGGCGGCTGCCCGAGCGGTGGCTGCCCCAATTCCTCGACTGCCGCCCGTCACCAACACGACCTGTCCGGCGAGCGAGTGGTCATCGGCAACGGTGGTGGTGTGGTTGTTCATTCGCAATCGATTGTACAAGCGGCGGGCTGGGGCGCTTCGTCCGGTGCTGCATCACGTGCCGACACGCCCCGTAGCCGTTGCTTCACGTCATGACCGGACGAAGCCGATCCGCAACTGCTCCGAGCTTGGCGGGATCGAACGGTGCTTCGAACATCGCAATGATGTGGTCGGCACCCGCCTCGCGGAACTGACCCACGAGGTCGGCGAGCGCCCCAGGGTCGCCGTCGGCCTTGATCTTCGTCGAAACCTCGATTTCCGCAGGATCGCGCCCGACGTCCGCGCAATGTTGGTGGAGCACCTCCACCTTGTGCCGAAGCATGAGGGGATCACCGCCGGGGAGGTTCCATTGGTCGGCCCACATGGCCGCAATACGAAGCGTGCGCTTCTCGCCGGTGCCGCCGATGACAATCGGGGGATGTGGCTTCTGGAGCGGCTTCGGCAGAGCCTTCGCCCCTTCGAGGTGGTAGAAGGCGCCGCCGAAATCGGCGGCCTGCTCCGTGAACAGCAGGTGAAGGATCTCGCAGGTCTCTTCCAGGCGATCGAAGCGTTCCTTCCACGGGGGGAGGGGGATGCCGTAGGAAGTGTGTTCGGCCTCGACCCAACCCGTTCCGAGCCCGATCTCGAGCCGCCCGCCGGAAACAACATCGAGCGTTGCGGCCATGTTCGCCAGCACTGCGGGGTGTCGATAGGTATTGCCGGTCACCATCACTCCGAGACGGATCCTGTGCACGATGCCGCTGAGCGCGGCAAGCATCGTCCATCCCTCGAATACCGGGCCGTCTCGATCGCTGAAGATCGGATCGAGGTGATCGAACGTCCAGCCCGCGTCGTACGCCTCGATTCGGTCACCTTCTTTCCAGAAGTCGACGATCGGTTGCCACTCGCTGTGCTGGGGACGGGTCTTGAACGAGAGTCGCATGACGCCTCCGTCAGTCCATGAACGACGGTGGGGGGACTTCGAACGGAACCATCGTTCGCTCACGGGCTACGAACCTCGCTCGATGCGTGAATCCGGCCTCTGCCGCCTCTTCCCTGGCCAGATCGAGTCCCCATGCAGCCTGTTTGGGGGCATGTGCGTCACTTCCAAAGCTGATCGCGAGGCCCGCCTCATGGATCATCCGGATGAAGGTGGGGGAGGGATAGATCTCGTGTACCGGGTGGCGCAGACCCCCCGTGTTGATCTCGATTGCCACGTTGCTCTGCTGGGCGGCTGCCAGGAACCCGGCATAGAGGTCGACTTGCTCGGTCAGGAACGGCTTGCGCAGGTACTTGACCCGGTCCGGGTGGGTGATCACGTCCACGGCGCCCGACAAGGCCATCTCCGACATGAGTTCGAAATACCGCTCGTAGACGCGGCGCGGACCGAGGCGCTCCCATTCGAACTCGGAATGGGGCCGGTCGAACCACCAGCCGTCGATCCAATGGATCGAACCGAGCAGCACGTCCCAGGGGTATGGCTCGATGAACTCGAGAACGGCGTCGATGTTGTCCGCGAAGAAGTCGACTTCGAGGCCGAGCAACACGGGGAGTCCGGCATCCTTGGCCTTCAGGATCACCTCGACGTAGCGTTCGAGCGACATCGTGCGGTCGGCCAACAAGTCGTATTCGGTGTTCGCTCGGATTGTCGGATCGGAGGCCCGCTCCCAGATGTTGCCGATCACGTCGGCCGCTTCGACACACCGATACAGGTGTTCGGTGAAGGTGAGTTCGTTGACATCTCGCCTGATTGCCTTGTCAACGTACGCCTCGATGTGGTCGAGTGTGTAGTGGTCGGGAGGGGGAGGGGGCAGCGGATCGCCCTTTCGATGGGGGTAGAGATGGAGATGGGAGTCGCTCATGGTGCCCTTCGTCGTGGGGTCCGCCGCAGCCGATGCTACACCAGCATTGACGACCTGCCACGACAAAACGATAATCGATGATCTGGTACGACTATGATGTTTGCGTCGCGAACCTCGGTCCAGGACGGGCCGACCGCAGAAGGAGTGAGCATGTTGAAGGCTGCACAGGTCGGGCTCGGTTGGTGGGGGAGCCAGGTTACGAAGGTCCTGGAGGGCAGTCAGAAGATCGAGATCGTCTGCGGTGTCGATCCATCGCCTGAGATGGCCAAGAAGTATGAGGATGACTACGGCTTGCCGGTGTACTCGGACTATCAGGATGCCCTCGACGATCCGAACGTCGAAGGGGTGATTCTCACCATCCCGCACCTCTTCCATGAAGAAGCGGTTGTGCGCGCCGCTGCTTCCGGAAAGGAGGTCTTCTGTGAGAAGCCGCTGGCGCTCAGCGTCGACAGCGCACGGAGGATGATCGAGGCGTGTGACGAGGCGGGAATCGTCATGGGTATCGGGCATGAGAGACGGTTCGAGCCCGCCTGGGAAGAGATCAAGCGAATGGCCGATTCCGGCGAATTCGGGACCATCCTGCATATGGAGGCCCACTGGAGCCATGACCGCTGGCTGGGCATGGCGGCGGACAATTGGCGAGGCAGCAAGGAGGAGTCTCCGGCGGCCGGGTGGACCGGGATGGGCGTCCACCTCAGCGACATGATGCTGAGCCTCGCCGGAGAGGTCGCCGAAGTCCAAGCGTACGTTGCCCATAGGATTCTGGAGATACCAACCGGCGATGTCGTGTCTGCACAGTTCCTGTTCGCTGACGGGTCGACGGGACACATCGCGGCGCTCTCGGCGACGCCCGACTACGCACGTTTCGCCGTGTTCGGCAGCCATGCCTGGGCCGAAGCTCGCGAGACGCAGCATGTCGATCCGGGTGGCACGACCCACTTCTATGTGCGCCGTCGCGGCGACGCGGACCAGACCCGAATCGACTTCGAGCCCGCCAGTCCCGTGCGTGCCGGCTACGAACACTGGGCCGATGCCGTCGCCGGGCGGGCCGACTACCGGTTCAGCAACGCGGAGCGGTTGGGCAATGTGGCCATTCTGGAGGCGCTGGTGCGCTCATCCGAGAGCGGACGCCCCGAACCCGTCTCCCGATACGCGTAGTCGCAGGGGATGACAGCGGAGAACGAGTTCCCCGATTTCATCAAGGACCTGCCGAAGCCGGATGCAGACGTGTCTCTCGACGCGTACCTTTCGTCCGGCGATCGCGGTCTTGTGATGTTCTACGAGGCGACCGATCGTGAGGTCGTCGTGCCCGAGCACGTTCACGGCGACCAGTGGGGGATCGTCCTGAGCGGAACGGTGCGCATCGACGTCGGCGGCGAGGTGCATGTCTGCCATCGGGGGGACACGTATTTCGTGCCGGGCGGTGTGCCCCATACGACCTGGGTCGAGGCCGGGACGCGCGGTCTCGACGTCTTTGAAGAACACGACCGTTACCGAGCAGCCGAGGGGTAGCTGTAGCGGCGACGCGGGGGGCTTGACTGCGGGCCTCATCTGCAAGTGCGAGCTCCCAGAGCCCCTCCGCAGCACCCGCCTCCCCACTGCGTGGTGGAGGCAGAACCCTCCGCAGCCGAGCCGAGCTCGGCCGCGCTTCCCCACTGCGTGGGGGAGGCTGCCCCCTCCGCAGCCGAGCCGAGCTCGGCCCCTCCGCAGCCGAGCGAGCCAAGCTCCGGCCGAGCCGAGCTCGGCCGCCTCCCACTGCGTGGGGGAGGCTGCCTGAGCCCCCTCCGCAGCCGAGCCGAGCTCGGCCGCGCCTCCCCCACTGCGTGGGAGAGGCGAAGCCTCATTGGGCTACTGCATCGCGGCGCGGACGGTCTCCACGATTCTGTCTGCCGACGGGATTGCCATGTCCTCGATGGCGTCCGCAGCAGGGAGCGGGATGTGTGGAGTGGTGATCCGCACAATGGGGCCGTCGAGATCCCAGAAGCACTCGTCGGCCACAATCGATGCGATTTCGGCACCCCAGCCACACAGGCGGGGGTTCTCTTCGACGGTGAAGAGTCTGCCGGTCTTGGCAACCGACGCAGCGATGGTGGTGACATCGAGCGGGACCAACGTTCGTGGATCGATGACCTCGGCGCTTATGCCCTCGCCAGCCAGAATCTCGGCTGCTTCGATGGCCTTCGGCACCATGGCGGCCAGCGCCACAATGGTTGCGTCAGATCCGGGTCGCACCGTGGTGGCGCGTCCGAGAACGTCCACCAACTCGCCGTCCGGTACCTCACCCTTGGTGGCGAACAGCGCCTTGTGCTCGAGGAACACAACCGGATCAGGATCCCGGATTGCAGCTGCCATCAAGCCGACGACGTCGACCGGTGTCGACGGTGCGACAACCTTCAGTCCAGGTATCGCCATCGCCCAGTTCTCGACACTCTGCGAGTGTTGACCACCGAAGCGAGAGCCACCACCGTTCGCTGAACGCAAGACCAGCGGGAGTTCGACCTGTCCGCCGGTCATGTAGCGCGTCTTGGCGATCTGATTGACCACGATGTCCCAACATGTGGCGAGGAAGTCGCTGAACATGATCTCACCGATGGGGCGAAGGCCGTTCATGGCGGCACCCATCACCATGCCGGTGATGGCCTCCTCGGAGATCGGGGTATCACGAACCCTGCGGGGTCCAAAACGTTCGCGGAGCCCCTCCGTGGTCTTGAAGACACCGCCGGCTTCAGCGACATCTTCTCCGATCAGGATCACACGCTCGTCACGCGCCATCTCCTGCGCAATGCCCCGTGCGACCGCTTCGCGATAGGTCAGCGTCGCCATGATGAACCTCCGTCTGCCCACAAGTCGGTCATCAGGACCGCCTCGCCCGGTTCGGGAGAGGCTTTGGCAGCAGCGGTGGCCGCATCGATTTCCGCACGAGCTTCCTCCTCGATCCGGTCGAGGTCAGATGCGGCGATACCCATCTCCTCCAGCCTCGCACGGTACTGAACGATGGGGTCCTTGTTCATCCATGCTTCGACCTCCTCGTTTGGGCGATACTTGCCCGGATCAGCCCGTGAGTGGCCGTAGTGCCGGTAGGTCTGGGCTTCGATGAGGGCCGGGCCGTCGCCGGAGCGTGCACGCTCGATGGCCATGCTCGCCGTCCGATACACAGCGTCGACATCGTTGCCGTCGACGATGATCCGATCGAGCCCGTAGGCAGCGGCACGGTCCGCCGCCGGGTTCGGCACGGCGGTGACCGACGATATCGGCGTGTACTCCATGTACAGGTTGTTCTCGCAGACGTAGACCACCGGTAGCCCCCAGACGACGGCGATGTTGAGCGACTCGTGGAACGCCCCGATGTTGGTCGTCCCGTCGCCGAAGAAGCACACCGTAACTTGACCGGTGCCACGTTCTTGAGATGCCCAGGCGGTGCCGGCTGCCACGGGAAGGTGTGCCCCGACAATCGCATACGAGCCCATGGCGTGCTGTTCAACATCGGTGAGGTGCATCGACCCGCCCTTGCCGCCGCAACAGCCGCTCTCCCGTCCGAGGAGCTCCCCCATCAGGGAATCCATCGGCGCCCCCCGCAGGAGGGTGTGGTTGTGACCGCGATACGTGCAAAACACCATGTCGTCGTGTCGCATCGCTGCCGAGAATCCCGCGGCGACTGCCTCTTGTCCGGTACCGAGGTGCGTCGTTCCCTTCACCAACCCACTCATGAACAGGTCGTAGGCCTTCTTCTCGAACACGCGGGCTCGAGTCATCGCGGCGTACATGCCAAGCCGGACTTCCGGTGCGATCTCGGAACGAAAGCCGGGAACGTATGTCGCTTCGCTGCCGGTCGCGTCAGTCATTGATGGCTCCTCGGTCGGTTCGTGTGGGGTCGAGGGGAGTACGTGGCGGGCGCTGTCGGCCAAACGGTCCTGGTCCCCGGTTGGTATGTGGCGGTTCCTATCCGTATCATCGATTATCGAAGATTAGCCTCTCACCTGGTGGAAGGTCCAGCTCACGTGGCCCAGATCAATGCGCGCCCGGTCTCGAGTTGAGTCGAACATGAGCGCACCCAAGCCGTCGGCCGTCGGGCGAGGACCAGGCCTTCGTTGGCGCGTGATTATTGCATCAATCCTCACGATTACGGTTGCGATCCTCCCGGGTTTCCTTCCCGGAGCGCTGGCTGTTCAGCTATCGGAGTCGCTGGGCATCGCCGAAGCCGGGATCGGGCTCATCGTTGGAGCGTTCTTCGGCATGTCTGCACTTGCATCGTCGCGCCTCGGTCGCCTGGTCGAGCGCCTGGATTGGGCACCGGCGATGCGCATTGCCGCGTTAGGGGCCGCCGCAACGCTGCTCTTGACACCGCTGCTTGGTCGGTCCGTGGTGATGCTCGGATTGGTGACGGTGGCAGGCGGCCTCGCGCTGGCGCTGGCGCATCCTGCCGTAAATCTGGGCATCGCTCGTTGTACGGCCGTCGAACGACAGGGCGTCGCGTATGGGTTCAAGCACGGCGCAATACCGGCAGCGACAGCGATCGCCGGCCTGGGCTTGCCCATTGTCGCAATCCCTCTGGGGTGGCAGTGGGTCTACGTGATGTGCGCCGCACTTGCCCTCATTGCAGCCCTAATGGTGCCGTTCTCCCCGACCTCGTTCGAAGTCGACCGCGGTGAGGTGGTGCGAACCGACACGCCGGCGGTCAGGAGTTCGCCCCTATCGCTCCTCGTTGTGATGGCCGTAGGTGCCGGCCTCGGAATCTTCGGCATGGATGCGCTCGCGACGTTTCTCGTTCCGTACGCGGTCGACGTTGGCTTCGGCGAGGGTGCAGCGGGCGTGTTGCTCGCCGCTGGCAGTGTGCTCGGAATCCTTACTCGCATCATCATGGGGTGGCTGATCGACCGGCGGACCGCGGGAGGACTGCTGACGGTGGCCGTATTCCTCGGTCTCGGCGCCGCCGGAATCGCCGTGATGACGATCGGCACCGATCCTGCGATCGTGGCCGGCTCGCTGATAGCGTTCACGTTCGGGTGGGGGTGGTCCGGTCTGTTCACGTTTGCAGTCGTGCGCCGCAATCCGGCTGCTCCGGCTGCAGCCACAGGTATCACGATGACCGGCATCTACGTCGGCGCGGCAGCAGGCCCTGCACTCTTCGGCCTCGTTGCCGAGACATCGTTCACGGTCGCCTGGGTCATCATGAGCCTCGCGCTTGGCCTGGGCGCAGTCCTCATGACAACTGCGCTGATCAAGGAGCGAGCCGAGGCCGCGTCGTAGCTGACGGCGGTCGCTGGTTTCGAACGTAGATGATCAGCACTGCAGCTGCGAGTAGAGCAGCGGTTGCGATCCAGAACGCGACATCAAACGACACTCGATCGGCAACGATGCCGAACACGAGCGGTCCGATGGCGGCGCCGAGGAACTTCCCGGTTTGGGCGATGCCCCAGGCAGCGGCCGGCGCGTGCGGGTTGTCCTTCACCACGGCGAACGTGAAGAGGCCGGACCATCCCCAGCCGGCTGTGAAGCCGACGAAGCCGCCGATGATCAACCCGGGATAGCCGCCGAGATTCAGGATCACGATTCCGAGCGCGCCTGCCACCATCATCGATGCGATCGCCGTGAAGTCGGCTTGAGCCATCCGGTCGATGAGCCGCCCGGCCACGAGCCGCGCGACGATGCCGCAGAGCCCTCCAATCGCCAGAAGGACGCCCGCGACCTGTTCTTCCACACCGATCGAGACCGAGTAGCTCACAAAGAACGAACCGAGCGGATCGAGCGCGCCGATGCCGAGACCGACGGCAACAGCGAGAACCACGAGGAGGTGCACGGGTGTAGTCGGCCTACCGGCCGATGATGTGATCGATCTCGGCGGAGGGGTGAGCGTATGCGGTTGGTCCCTTCTCGGTATGGATGCTGCGGTGGCGACGGCGAGCATGGCCGCGACCCGAAACGCCCAGCGCCAACCGACGGTCAGGGCGAGCGCAGGCACCGCCAGTCCGGCGAGGAACATCGCCGCGGGCACACACGCGTGTTTGATGCCGAGTATCCAACCGTGGCGTCTCGGAACGACACAACGCGCGATTGTGAGGTTTGAGGATGTCTGGGTGAGAGCGCTCGCGATCCCTGCAAGCCCGAGCGAGATACCGATCACGGCCACCGAGTTCCCGAACCAGCCGATGGTCCCGAGAGCGAATGCTGAGAGCAGCGTGGAGATTCGGAGCCCGGTCGCCCAACCCACGCTCTCGGAGAGGCGTCCCGCGGTGGAGGAGACCAGCGCCGCCATGCCGAAGAACACCCCGATGACAACGCCGAGCCCGGTCAGCGTCAGACCGGTGTCGAGCCCGATCTGTACAACAAGGGCCGCGGTCAGGAAACTCGGCAGCATCGCGACAATCGTCGCCACGAGCGCCGGTGCTACGCCGCGCCACGCGACGGTAGGGGAGGCGGACTCCCCGGCCACCTCGGATCCTATGAGGTGAGCTTGTCGTACAACGAGCCGGCGTTGTACGAGTTGATGTAGTCCATCATGTACTCCTGGCCGATGTCGACCGGATACCGCTCCTTGAACTCCACCCGTTCGACGACTTCTTCTCTCGTCCACCCCTTCGCGACCGCCACAGCAACAGCGGTCTTCCACTCCATCAGCATCGCACGCTGGACTGCAAGGTACGCCTTTGTCGTGACCGGGCCGTGCCCAGGGACCACATAGTCGACATCGAGTTCCCCGATCCGATCGAGTGCAACGAGCCACTCATCGACGTTGGATGTCATGAGCCAGGTCTGGCACTCGCTGAAGATGGTATCCCCGGTGAAGACCGCACGTTCCTCAGGGCAATACACGGCGATTTGGCCCGGTGTATGGCCCGGCGTGTGGATCAGTTCGAACGTGTGATCTCCGACGCGGAGCGTGAGATCTCCTGTGAAGACGATCTGGCCCTTGTTCGGATCGGAGTAGTAGACGTCGCGGTCCGGGAAGATCGCCTCACCTTCCGGGTCATCGGTCGGGAGGGCCTCCTTGGCGTAGGCAAAGGGGTCAAGTTCCGGTCCGACCACCATGAAGTTGTCGTAGACACCCTGGTGGTGAACGACGGTTGGGCCGCCTTTGAAGTAGTAGTTGCCGAAGATGTGGTCGACGTGGTGCTCGGTGTTGATGAGGTAGCGCAGCGGTCCATACGACTCCGCCATCTCGCGCATCCCGACGGCCTTGGTCGGCAGCTGCGGCGTGTCGACGATGACAACGCCATCCGATGTCACCACAAAGCTGGGATTGCATCCACGGACCTTGGTTTCGGTGAAGATGGTGGGTGTGACATTCTCCATTGGTGTGCCTCTCGTCTCGATCTACTGCGTTGCCGTCAATCCGCCGTCGATCCCGAGGATCTGACCCGTCACGAACGATGACGCATCGGATGCGAACAGCACCACTGGACCAATGAGATCACTTGGTTCTCCAACCCGGCCGATGGGGATTCGGCTGACCACGCCGGCCTTGAAGTCCGGGTCCTCGAGGAGCATCGCGACCTGGGGCGTATCGACGAACGTTGGCGCGATGGCGTTGACGGTGATGCCGTACTTCGCCCACTCCGTCGCCCACTGGCGTGTGAGGGAGCTGATCGCACCCTTGGCGGCGACGTATGCCGAGTAGCCGGCATTGATGCCGAGGTTCGCACGAACGGAGGAGATGTTGATGACGCGCCCTCCATTGCCTGCTTGGATCATCGCCTTGACGGCAGCCTGGGTCGGCAGGACCGTGGCGCGAACGTTCAGCTCCATGATCCAGTCCCACTCCGGGATTGGGTAGTCCTGGGCATCGAAGAGGACCTTGCCGGCGCCGCCCCCGACGGCGTTGATGACGACGTCGACATGCCCGAAGTGTTCGACGGTCTCGGCAACAGCTCGCTCTGCGCCTTCCTTTGTCGTCAGATCGGCAGCAACGGCGAGCGGTTCGGATCCGACGGCTCGGATGCGGCTGCAGGATCGCTCGAGGCCGTCGCCGTCGCGGTCGACGACCGCCACCTGGGCACCGGCCTCGCACACTCCCAACGCGAGAGCAGAGCCAATGCCGCCGCTCCCCCCGGGAATCATGACAACCTTCCCGTCGAGGCTGAACATTTCGGTACTCATAGCCGTCCTTTCGGCGAGGTCGTCTCGTTGTTGTCTAGCGGTTCTCCACGGCGGTTCTCACGGCCGCTGCGGTCTTCTCCGCGGAAATCCCGTACTTGTCGAGGAGCGGTCCGTCAGGCCCCGATTCCCCGAAGACGTCTTGCAGTCCGTGCAGGACCATCGGAGTCGGCGCGTTCATGGCCAACACCTCTGCGATGGCTCCGCCGAGGCCACCCACCACGGTGTGCTCTTCGCTGGTCACCACCAGACCGGTCTTCTGCGCGGCGGCCACGACGGTTTCGACGTCGAGCGGCTTGATCGTCGGGATGTGCACGAGGTGTACATCGATTCCCTCGAGAGCGAGCGCCTCGGCCGCTTCGAATGCGCGAGCTGTCTGCGTTCCGGTCGAGAACACAGTGACGTCGGTGCCCTCTCGAACGACGACGGCCTTGCCGAGCACGAACTCGTAGTCCTCGTCGAAGATGATCGGCGTGTCAGGTCGGTTGAGCCGGAAGTAGACCGGTCCGTCGTACTCGATGATCGCCTTGAGAGCGCTCCGGGTCTCGACCTCATCGACGGGAGCGACCACCGTCATGTTGGCCATGGCCCGCATGATCGAGATGTCGTCGAACATCAGATGGGTCTTGCCGGTCATTCCGGCGAGCAGGCCGGCGTATCCGCCCATCAGCTTCACGTTCGCCTTCGGCTGCGCAATCAGAACTCGGATCGAGTCATGGGCCCGGGAGACGATGAAGCACGAGAACGTGCTGACGATGGGGACAAGGCCGAGTGTCGCCATCCCGGCGGCCATGCCGAGCATGTTCTGTTCGGTGATGCCCATCTGGAAGAAGCGATCCGGGTACGCGGCTTCGAAGACGGACGTATAGGTGGAGCTTCCGGTGTCTCCGTCGAGTACGACAAGGCGCTTGTCGGTCGCCGCCAGGTCGGTGATCGTCTCGCCGAACGTCAAGCGGAGAGATTTCCCCGGGGTGAGCGTCGTCACGCCGCACCTCCTTTCGACTCACCGAGTTCTTCCATTGCAAGCGCGAACTCTTCGTCGTTTGGCACTTTGCTGTGCCACGTGTAGTCGCCTTCCATATAGGAGACGCCTTTGCCCTTGACGGTGTGGGCGATCACGGCGACGGGCCCACCTTCGAAGTCCCGTGCAGCCTCGAGTGTTGCGAGGACCTCGGGGATGTCGTGCCCGTCAACCTCCATCACCTCCCAGCCAAAAGCCTTCCACCGGTCGGCGAGTTGGCTGCCGGTGTACGGCGTGATGCGGTCGTCGAGGGACTCGCCGGTCCAACCGAACTGCTGGAGCTTGTTGTGGTCCACGATGGCGACGACGTTGTCGAGGCCGTAGCGGGCTGCAACGTGGGCGCCTTCCCACACGACCCCCTCATTACATTCGCCGTCGCCGAGCATCACGAACGTGGTGAAGTCACGGCCCTCGGCTCGAGCGCCGAGCGCAATCCCGAGGGCTCCAGCGAAACCGAGACCGAGTGATCCGGACGACATGTCGACGCCGGGGGTGACGGTCATGTCCGGGTGCCCCTGAAGCCGCGAATTGATCGCGTCGAAGGTCAGAAGCTCTTCGACCGGAAAGTAGCCGCGCAGCGCGAGCATCGTGTACAGCGCGATCGAGCTGTGTCCCTTCGAGAGCACGAATCGATCGCGGTCGGGCCAATCCGGTTCGTCCGGACGGATGTTGAGCACACCGAAGTACAGCGCTGCGAGCATGTCGGCCGCCGAGTACGGGCCGCCCACGTGGCCGCCGCCCGCGTGTTTGACGGCCTCGAGGATGCGAACTCGGGCCTGGCGGGCGAACTCAGCCATGTCCTCGGGGGTGTAGGTGGTCGTGATCTGGGTCATCGAAGTTCCCTCCGTCGATCGTTCGTTCAGCCGTCGTCCTCTTCGTATGAGCCTGGGACCACCGGGGGACCGAAGGAGGTCACCATCTCGAGATTGCCCGGACCGTGGGAGACGGATTGATGGTGGAGGCCGATCGGGATGAACACGGCCGTTCCCGGTTCGAGCGGCACCGTGCCTTCCGGGGTCACGAGTTCGCCGTGACCGGCGACGATGTAGATCGTCTCTTCCTGGCTGGGGTGGACATGGCCTTCCGGTGCGGAACCGGGGGGGAAGACGGAGAATCCGACGGTTGAGTGTTTGGCTCCGGTCATCGATGGTCCGCTGTAGTGGTACCAATCGCGACCGGGGAGTTCGAAGAGTTCAGCCTCTTCCCTGGTGACGGCCTTGAGCATGCTGCACCTCACAGTTCGTCATCGTTCGACGGGCGGCGCCGACGCGCACGATCATCGATTATCGATAACCAGATGGTAGCGGGCGACCGGCGACCGATCAAGGTGGGGGGAATGGCGGATATGAGCATCCTTGCCGTTCCGCTTGGACCGGATCAGATGCAGGCGGACGGTTGTGGGACTTTCGGCATCCTGCGTGGCGCGGCCGGTTCGACGACAATAGCCCGATGACCGACGACGCCGTCACGCAGGCTCGTGAGCTCTTCCTCACCGAGGAGAACGAACACGGGTGTGCCGAAACCACGTACATCGTGCTCAAGCGGGCGTTTGATCTTCCCGACGCCGACGATTCCTCAGCAGCGATGGCGCTCAACGGTGGTGTCGCCTATGGCGGCGGGGTGTGTGGCGCCATTTCGGGAGCGGCCCTGGCCGTTGGCCAGCTCGCCG
Source organism: uncultured actinomycete (assembly GCA_942491345.1). Taxonomy (GTDB): domain Bacteria; phylum Actinomycetota; class Acidimicrobiia; order Spongiisociales; family UBA5794; genus JAHEEL01. Next base: position 268,703 of record CALOAN010000044.1, on the reverse strand, counting down.
GCCGGAACATCACCGACCACAGCGAGGCCAAACAGGCTGCGCGGGAGGTGGTGATGGACCTAATGGACCGATTTGACGCGGAATTCGGTTCCACGACCTGTCGCGGCCTTCTCGGTCTCGACCTTCGAGAACCGGGTGAGCACGATCGGTTCATCGAATCGGGCATTTGGCGGACAACGTGTATGACTCAGATCGAGTTCGCTGTGGGACGCCTGGTGGAACTCCGAACGAACGCGGCGTGGGGAGCGGCATCCGGGGCGCACGACCATCAGGGTGGTCTTGACAGCCCTCCCACCGAGGCCTCCTAGCGGCCGACCCGATCGAGGCCGCGGAACAGAACACCACCAGCGCGCAGGAACCATGGGTTCCCCCGGTAGTAGAAGCGTGTTGGATGAGGGAGCCCGAGGAACGGGCTGTCTTCGATCGCGCCTCCAATCAGCCCGCCGACCTCGGTACCGAGGTAGGTCGCGAGTGTCATTCCGTGGCCACCGTATCCGACGAGGTACCAGACCCCATCCGCCGTACGGCCGAGGTGGGGGAGAAGATCGAATGTCGCTGCGAGTCTGCCTCCCCACACATGGCTCAGCTCGACTTCGGCAAGCTCAGGGAAGAGCTCACCAATCGTTGTCTGCATGCCTTGTGCTACCGAGACGAGTTCGAGGTTGGGCGAGAGGTCCGGTCGCCCCCCGAAGAGGAGGCGGTTGTCCTCCGAACGACGGAAGTAGTTCAGGAAGCGCCGCTGGGTCCAGTAGATGTAGTTGCCGGGCAGCAATCGATCGAGCACATCTGGTGCAAGGGGGACGGTTGCGACCATGTAGGAGCCGATTGGGACAACCTGACGCCGGACGTCGGGAACAAGATCCTTCGGGGTATATCCGTTTGTCGCTATGAGGACGTCACCCGCCTGGATCGTCCCCTTGGTTGTCGCGACGAAGTGGGTGGAGCCCGATCGGTACAACCCCGTTGCCCGGCAGTTCTCAACGATGGCGACACCGCGACGAGCAACACCCTCTGCGAGTCCGAAGGTGTACTTGGCGGGGTCGACAGCGGCGTCCACCGTGCTGATCACACCGTAGGCAAAGGCGTCTGATCCAATGAACGAGCGCAGTTCTTCACCCTCGGCTACGGTCGTTTCGAACCCGAAGTCTTCCTTCATCTCGCGTGATTCAGCACGCGCACTCTTGACGCCGTCCTTGCGGTATCCAAGTGATACGGCGCCTGAGCGCCGAAAATCGGCATCGAAGCCGTCTTCGATGGTGATTCGTTGTGCAAGGTCGATCGCGTCGAGCGATGCATCCCACATCGCCCGGGCCGTCTCCGGGCCGAACCGCTTCGTGAGGGTTGCGTTGGACGGTTTGAGACCGTAGTTGAGCTGGCCGCCGTTCACGGCCGATGCGCCCTGGCCGATCTCCATGGCCTCGACGAGCACGACCGAACGGCCGAGGTCGGCGAGGCGCCTGGCTGCTGTCAGTCCGGTGACCCCCGCTCCGATGATGACGACGTCTGCGGTTGGCGGAGGCTCTTCAGTGGCAATGCCATCCGGCCGCGGCGTCCGATCGGTCCAGTAGGGAACCGTCTTCATGGACGGGATCTTATCGAACGTGCCAGTCGCGCGGGGCGGGCCTTGTGGCCCCATCTTGGAGGTTTGGGCTCCCAAAGCCCCCTCCGCGCCAGGGCGTCGCCCTGGCGCGCCTCCCCCACTGCGTGGTGGAGGCAAGGAACCGAGACGGACCAAGGGCTACCTCTCAAACACCACGTCGCCCTTCACCATCGTCAGGTCCACGCGTGCGGCGAACGCGTCCTCCACCGTCTCGAGGGGGCGATCGATGACGACGAGGTCGGCGTCGAACCCGACTTCGATCCGGCCGGTGTGTGTTTCGCGATGGGCCACCCACGCAGACCCTGCGGTGTAGGCCGTGATGGCCTCGTCCATCGTGATCCGCTGTTCAGGGAGGAAGGGCTCCGGCCGCGACGTGGGTCTGGTGCGCGAGACGGCCGTGCCGATACCGAGGAGCGGATCGGGTGAGGAGACGTTCCAGTCCGAACCGAACGCGAGCTCTGCGCCGGCGTCGAGGAGGGACCGCCACGGGTACTGGTGTCCGGCAGCCGTTGGGTCGAGGAACGGGATCGTGAGCACATCCATCTGGTCCTCGTGGCGGGCCCAGAGCGGCTGTGCGTTCGCCCCCGCACCGAGGGCGGCGAACCTCGGCACGTCGGCCCGGTCGACGACCTGGATATGGGCGAGGTGGTGGCGTCGCTTCGCGTCACCGTTTGCCCGGATCGCGGCCTCGATGGCGTCGAGGCCTTGGCGCACGGCACGGTCGCCGAGGGCGTGGAAGTGCACCTGGAATCCCGCGGCGTCGAGCATCGTCACGTACCGGATCAGGTCGTCGGGATCGATGAAGTCGATTCCTCGGTTCTCTGTTGGGTTCCCGTCCGCGTCGCGATACGGCTCGAGCATCGATGCGGTGTAGTTCTCGGCCACACCGTCCAGCATCATCTTGACCGACGTTGCCCGGTAGCGGCCGGGCGGAGTGGACTCACGGCGGGCGGCGAAGGCTTCGACCTGCTCGGCCCCCTGCGTTCGTTCCCACCAGAGGCCGCCGATGACATCGGCGATGAGCCCGCCGCGGCCGTCGAGCGCTACATAGGCATCGTGGGTCGCCGGTTCTACCATCGCGTCCTGCCATGCGGTGATACCGAGGGAAATGAGGTACTCCTGCCCGGCGAGGATCCCGTCTACCCGCTCTTCAGCGGTTGGCTCGGGCATGAAGGGCAGGATCAGCTCGACCGCTCCTTCCTGGAGCGAACCGATCGGGTTGCCGTGTTCATCGCGATCGATCCGTCCGTCCGGAGGATCGGGCGTCGCAGCCGTGAAGCCGGCGATCTCGAGGGCCTTCGAGTTCACCCAGGCGCCGTGATGGTCGGAGTTCCACAGCATGACCGGACGATCGGGGACCACGGCGTCGAGCGCCGCGGCCGTGGGGATGCCTCGTTCGAAGGCCTCCATGGACCAGCCGGCGCCCGTGATCCACGGCTTGTCGGACCGATTCACGTATTCGCGGATTGCGCTCAGATAGGCCTGTTCGGTGTGCGGCGTCTCGAGGAGATGGCAGGTGACGAGTTCGAGGCCGGCCATCGACGGATGAACGTGCGAGTCCTGGAATCCCGGCAGCAACGGCCGGCCCTCGAGGTCGATGATGTCGGTGGCCAGCGTTGCCAGGTCCTCGCTTCCGATTCCGGCAATCGACCCCCTTTTGATGAGGACGGCAGATGCGCGCGGGTGGCCGTGGATCAGACCGTTGACGAGTGCAGTGGTCATGGATCAGATGGTACCTGAGCGCGCCAGGCGCGTTCTCCCGGAAGGAGAAGCAAGTAGCAAGACCCGAGACCCGAGACCCGAGACAGTCTCATGTCTCAAGTCTCTTGTCTTGCTACCGCTCACGAGACGGGGCGGCCATGACCACCCCGCCTCGCCGTCGTCCGACTAGCCCTTCGCTTGGGCGAATGCGTCGGCGTAGTTGAGCGAGAAGTCACCGACGTCCGCGATGAACTCGAGATTATTCATTGTCTCCTCATCCGGGAAGATCGACGGGTCTTCGAGGATCTCCGGATCGATGTACTCGTAGGCCGCCAAGTTCGGGCTCATGTAGTACGTGTAGTTCGTCAACTCGCCACCGACCTCGGGGTCGAGGATGAAGTTGATGAACGTAAGCGCGGTACACGGATGTTCCGCCGTCACGGGGATTGCCATGAGATCGACCCAGATGATCCCGCCCTCCGTGGGGACGGCATAACCGAAGTCCTCATAGGCGTCGTAGTCGTCCGTTGATATCTCGTCGAATGATCCGAAGAATCCGCCGTTCCATCCGTGAGCGACCACCGTTTCGCCTGCAACGAGCAGGTCATCGAAGGCCGCGGAGTCGTAGGCAGCGATACGCGAGTTCGCTGCTGCGAGGATCTCTGTCGCCTCGTCGAGTTCGGCCTGATCGGTGGTGTTGACCGAGTATCCGAGATACTTGAGTGCCGCGCCGAGCGTCTCTCGCTCGTCGTTGAGCATCGAGATCAGTCCGGCGTAGGGTTCGCTCATCTCCGGGTCGAAGACCAGACCCCATGAGATTCCTTCGGAATCGTCGACGTACTCATACGCAAAGCCAAGGCCGCTGGTACCCGCCTGGTACGGCACCGAGTAGTCGCCGGTCGGATCGAACGGCATTCCGGTGAACAGCGGGTCGATGTTGACCAGATTCGGGATCGCTGCCTTGTTCAACTTGGCCAACAGGGCGACTTCCGGATCCGCCATCGTCGAGACCATGTAGTCGGACGGCACGATCAGGTCGTATGGGGCCCCGCCGGCCTCGATCTGGGCGAGCATCGTCTCGTTGTCTTCATAGAAGGTCTGGATGATCTTGACGCCGTACGTTTCCTCGAACAACGCGACGAGGTCGGTGACTTCGTAGTCCTCCGCCGCGGATCCGTAGGGAATGTATTCTGTCCAGTTGTAGAAGTTCAGGTCACCGTCGGTCTGCTCCGGCTCACACGCTGCGATCATCGCATCGAGATCGCTACCGCCAGAGTCCGTCGCAGCCGTGGTTGTGGTCTCGTCGGTCCCCGATGCAGCGGTGGTTGTGGTCTCGTCGTCCGAGTCACTGCTACACGCCGCGGCGAGCATCGCCACCACAGCAATCAGAATCAAGAGTCGTTTCATGTTCTATTCCTCCTTGTTGCTTCTGCCCATCCCCGTCGTCGCCTGGAATCCAAGCGAGATGAAGACGAGCACCATTGAGATCGCCAGCATGAGTGTCGAAACCGCGTTGATTTCTGGCGTCACCTGCCTCCTGATCAATCCGAACACGTAGACCGGCAGGAGGTTGGCGCCCGGTCCCTGGACGAACTCAGTGATGATCACGTCGTCGAGGGAGAGGGTGAGAGCGAGCAGCGCACCGCCCAGGACACCCGGCATGATGAGCGGGAGGGTGATCCTTCGGAATGTCGTCCAACGGTTCGCATAGAGGTCCATCGCTGCCTCCTCGAGCGAGTCGTCGAGGTTTCCGAGGCGTGCTCGCACGACGATCGCGACGAACGACGCCGAGAAGGCGATGTGGCCGAGGATGATCGTCCAGATGCTGAGGTTGATCGGGAGCACCTGTGTGAACCAAATGAGCAGCATTGCACCCATCGTCACCTCGGGAATGATGACGGGGAGGTAGAGAATCACGTCGAACGCCTGCTTCCCCAACCACTTGCGATACCGATCGAGGGCAATGCCGGCCATCGTGCCGAGCACGGTGGCAACAAGCGTCGAGACGATGGCGACCTTCACGGAGTTCCCCAGGGCGTTCATCATCTCGGGATTGTTGAACATTCGGTCGTACCACTTCAGCGTGAACCCGCCCCAGTCGCCAACGTTCCGACTGTCTGAGAACGAGTAGATCACGAGGATGAGGATGGGCAAGTAGAGGAAGCCGAAGACGAGCCAGCCGTTGATACTGAGGAGGCGGTCTACCCACGGCCGATGGGCGGTGCCTTGCTGCACGCTCATAGCGTCCTCCCTCCCTTTCGGAAGTAGATGACGGTGGCAACCATCATCACGGCGAGGATCGTCACCGAGAGGGTTGCGCCAAACGGCCAGTTTCTTCCCGACTTGAACTGGGTGACGATGTAGTTGCCGAGCAGGGTGGTCTTCGCTCCGCCGAGGAGGTCGGGCGTGACGTATGCGCCGAGGCTGGGTATGAAGACCAGGATCGACCCGGCGATGATGCCCGGCTTCGAGAGCGGAAGCGTGACCTTCGTGAATGCCTTCCACGCACTCGCGTAGAGGTCCCGCGCCGCCTCGACGAGGTTCCAGTCGAGGTGCTCGATGGCGGCGTAGAGAGGGAGGACCATGAACGGCAGATAGCCGTAGAGGAGCCCGATGAAGACCGCGGGTTCGGTGAACAGCATCTTGCCCCAGAGTCCGGTCGCACTCGCCGATCTCGGTGACGAGGCCATTCGAGTCGAGGAGCGTCCGCCACGCATAGGTGCGGACGAGGAAGTTCGACCAGAACGGGATGAGGACGAGAACGAGGAGGAAGTTGCGGGTCATTGCCCGCTTGCGTGTGGCGATCCAGTAGGCGAACGGGTAGCCGATGAGGAGGCAGAACACCGTGTTGAGGAACGCGAGCCAGAGGCTGCGCGCGGCGACCGTTCGCACGAGGGGTTCGCCGAGCTTGATCCACCACTCGAGTGTCCACTCTCCGAGAAGTGGCTTCCCGGTCCTGCTCCGCTCGGTGAATGAGAACACCACGATGATGATGAGCGGGAGGACGAAGAAGAACACGAGATAGGCATAGGTGGGCAGGGCGGTGAAGAAGCCCCGCCAGCCCTCTGCCCGTTCTGCTTTCTTCTCGAGGTCGGGGGTCGCGACCTCCGGCGGGGGGTCTTCGAGCATCGTCATGACGTGAGCGCTTCCGCAGCCTCCCGATGGAAGCTCACCACTACCTCTTCTCCGGCCTTCCAGCGACGGAGCGACGGGATGTTCTCGAGGCGGGCGTCGATCACTTCGCCGCCGGGGATCTCGATCTCGTAGTAGATCGACTCGCCGAAGTAGAGCTGGCGGACGATCGTGGCAGGAATCTGGTTCCGCTCCGGAGGAATGTCCGGAGCGTTGGGAGTGTGGATCTGAACCTTCTCGGGTCGGAGGGTGAGTGTCACGTCGGTCCCGGCCGACGCGTTGCAGCGGGCATAGACGAGCTCGCCTTCTCCGATCCGGATCCGCCGGTCGTTCGTGACGGTGCCGTCGATGAAGTTCGTCTCGCCGATGAACTCGGCGACGAACCGATTGACCGGATGTTCGTAGATCTCTTCGGGCGTGCCGACTTGAAGAAGCTTGCCGAAATCCATCACGCCGATCCGATCGGACATTGTGAGGGCCTCTTCTTGGTCGTGGGTCACGTAGATGAAGGTGATGCCGACCTCGGACTGGATGTCCTTGAGTTCGATCTGCATGGCTTGACGCAGCTTGAGGTCGAGTGCGCCGAGTGGCTCGTCGAGCAGGAGGACCTTCGGCCTGTTCACGAGGGCCCGGGCGAGCGCCACGCGCTGCTGCTGGCCGCCCGAGAGTTGATTCGGCTTGCGCCCTTCCATACCCTCGAGATGGACGGCCTTGATCGCCTGAGTAACCTGGGTAGCGATCTCGTCCTTGGGCACGTTGCGCATTTGTGGACCGAACCCCACGTTCTTCTCGACCGTCATGTGGGGGAACAGCGCATAGGACTGGAACACGGTGTTGATCGGCCGCTTGTTCGGCGGACGAAGCGCCATTTCCTCGCCGAACACCTGGATACTGCCCTCGGTGGGGAACTCGAGGCCCGCGACCATGCGGAGCATGGTGGTCTTGCCGCATCCGGAGGGGCCGAGCAGCGAGAAGAACTCGCCGTCCGCGATGTCGAGCGTGACGTCGTCAACGGCGGTTACATCGGTGCCGAAACGCTTCGTGACTCCCCGGATGCTGACGGCCGCGGTCATCTCACCTTCCCTATGTCGATCACCATCGTCTGAAGGTCGGTGAAGTCGTCGATGGTTCCCCTGCCCCAACCGGATGCCGTGCCCGCCGCTCCTCCGAACGGCTGGAACGTCTCCCAGAAGTCTGTTGAGTCGTTGATGACCACCGTGCCGGATCGGATGCGGTCGGTGTACCAGAAGGCCTTGTCGATCGACGAGGTAAAGACGGCTGCTTGAAGGCCGAGGTCGCCGCGAGCCGTGATGGCGATCGCCTCTTCGTCGTCTCGAGCGGTGACCACCGGCAGGACCGGGCCGAACGTTTCGTCGCGTGACACCAGGGCATCTTCCGGTACGGCGTCGATCATCGTGAATTCGTAGTAGAGATCGGTCGGGAACCCTGGAGCGCGCATGCCACCTGTGAGGACGCTCGCGCCGCGCTCGCGCGCGTCGGCGACGTGGAGGTCCATCTTGTGCGCAGTCGGCTCGTTGTTGAGTGGGCCCATGGTCGTGGCTTCGTCGAACGGATCGCCCAGGACGATTTGGGATGCGTGAATGAGCGCCCGCTCGACGAACTCGTCGTGCGCCGACTCGAGGACGATCACTTTCTCGGTTGCGCAGCACACCTGCCCTGCGTTGTAGCGGGCGCCGAAGACGGCGAGCTCGGCAGCGGCCTCGAGGTTCGCGTCTTCGGTGACGATGGTGGGGCCGTTGCCCGACATCTCCATGACCGACCGTTTGATCCCCATCTGCGAGAGGATTCGTCTCCCGGTTGCCGACGAACCGGTGAAGCCGATGGCATCGATTCCTGGGTGGGTCACCAAGGCTTCCCCGATCTCGCTGCCTCCCGGGATGATCGACACGAGACCTTTCGGCACGCCGGCAGCATCGAAGGCCTCTGCGAGTTTCAGGAGCCCCCACGAGGTGAAGTCCGGAGGTTTTGCGATGACCGCGTTCCCTGCGGCGAGCCCAGGTCCGATGTATTCGAGGGGGATCGTGACCGGGAAGTTCCACGGCGTGATCGCAGCCCAGACACCGACCGGGCGATGGAAAGTGAACATGCGCTTGTTGCGGTCGGAGGTCGGGATGACACTCCCGGTGAGGCGCTTCACGTCCTCAGCGGCATTCAGGAAGTACTGGTTCGCCTCTGCGATGTCGGCAAGGGACTCTTCGTGATACGGCTTGCCCTGCTCGAGTGTCTGAATCCGAGCGATCTCGTCGATATTCTCTGCCACCGCTTCGGCGATGCGATGGAGGAGGGCCGCTCGCTCGATTGCCGTCCAGTGCCGGAAGTCGTCCTGGGCCACTCGAGCGGCTTTCACGGCCCGATCGATATCGGAGCGAGAAGCGAGAGGAACCGTCGCAATGTGTTCACCGGAACCGGGGCTGGTGATCTCGCGATACTCATCCCCGGTCCCCGGGCTCCATTCACCCGCGAGGTAGATATCAAGATCCCGGGCCAAGCCGGTCTCCTTTGTTGTGTGGCGACGTTGGCCCGCAATGTAGTCGATTGATCGGGCGCCTGAGGGTTCGACCCATGGGGCTGGCGCGCCTTCGCCCCGTGATTCGAGGATCGGCCCCAGCCGGTATGATCGGCGTTGACGCTGGCCGCGTGGCACCGTGCCGCGGGTCCCCCATGGAAGGGTGAGCAAGATGAGTCTTCAGGGTCCCAAGACAGCTGAATGGTTTGCGCGCGCGAACAAGGCGCTTGTCAACGGAGTGTCGAGCGGCTTCCGGTACTGGGGTGACGAAGACACGCTCGTCATCGATCGCGGCGAAGGTGCGTACGCATTCGACATGGACGGGAAACGGTACATCGACTACCAGCTCGGATTTGGACCCATCATCCTCGGACACGGCCATCAGCCCGTGGTCGATGCCGTGTCCGAAGCAGCCTCGCGAGGAACCGTTTTCGCCATGACAACGGCGATCGAAGTCCAGGCTGCCGAAGCGATGCGAGATGCCATTCCCTGGATCGACACACTCCGTTTCACCAATACCGGAACCGAAGCCACGATGCACGCGATCCGGCTCGCCAGAGCCGTCACCGGCAGGGATCTGATCGTGAAGTTCGAGGGCGCCTATCACGGTGCCCACGACTACGTCGGGTACTCAACGGCCGGTTCGCCCGTTGGCAACCTCGGGAGCAGGCGCTCCCCTGTGCCGTTCGAGGTGTCTTCCGGCGTGCCGCCGACGATCCGCGACTACATCAGAATCGCACCATTCAACGACCTCGATTTCATGGAGAGGTTGTTCCAGAACGACGGGCACCGGATCGCTGCAATCCTCGCTGAGCCGGTCCTGGGCAACGTGTTCGGCCTCATGCCGGTCGACGGGTATCTCGAAGGTCTCCGAGCCATCACAGAAGAGTGGGGTTCGATGCTCATCTTCGACGAAGTGAAGACCGGGTTCCGGATGGGCCTCGGCGGGGCAGCCGAATACTTCGGCATCGTCCCCGACATCGGCACCTACGCGAAGTCGATGGGCAACGGGTATCCGATCGCCGCCATCGGCGGGCGCCAAGAAGTCATGTCGGCATGGGCCGAGGGTGGCGTGATGCAGGCCGGGACCTATTCGGGCAACTCAATCGGTGCGGCGGCAACGGTCGCAACTATCGGTGAGCTCTCTACGGGGGCTCCCTATGCGCAGATCGACAAGGTCGGCAATGCGCTCATGACCGGGCTTGCCAAGATCTGTGCCGACCATTCCGAGCCGGCTTCAATCATCGGGATCCCGTCGATGTTCTCGGTGTTCTTCAGCGACGGCGAGTTGAAGGAGTACCGCGACACCGCCAGCCACGACGAGGATCTCTACACCGAGGTCGTCATGGGCATGATCAATCGCGGCGTGATGCCGGTCGATGACGCCAAGGAGCCGTGGTTCATCTCGTCGGCTCACACCGATGAAGACGTAGCCGAGACGCTGACCGCCTTCGAGGACGCATTGGTCGAAGCGAGAGGCTGAGTTCGCGCCAAGACGCTTTTCGCCTCTCCCACGCAGTGGGGGAGGCGCGAGCACCGGCCGCTAGGCCGGAGCGGAGCGGAGGGGGCTGTGTTCATCGTCGCTCGGTGACCGCGGCTGACCTCATCTTCGCGATCCAAGCTCCCAGGCTGCCCCCTCTGCGACCGAGCATCAGCTCGGCCGCGTCTCCACCGCTTGCGCCTGATTCCACGGTGTTTCGTATCCGGATCGCCGCGAAGCCTTTGCACCGTTTGGCTGATCGCCGAATTGGCATGTCAGTGAGACTGTGTTCCATTCGACGGGCCCAGATCACTGTCCTATTCCCCCGTCGCGGCGGAATCGGAACCCCGGACATCGCCGCATAGAGGCCGCAGATTCAGGCTTCATGGGGGAGGGGGGAGTTCTTCAGCGCTTGGTGCGGGGCATGACGGTCGGGCGGAACAGAAGCCATACGAGGGGGAGGCCGCCGAACATGGCGATCGCTCCCATGACCATGGCAGTGTCGAGACCAAAGCGGTCGGCAAACGCGCCGTAGACAACAGCGGCGATGGAGCGGATCACCATTGACATCGAGAGGTAGAGCCCGTTGGCAAGCGCGCGGCTCCTCGGAGCCTGCTCCTGTGCGAGGGCCATGAACACCGGAGGGACGGCGAGCAGTGAGAACCCGATCAGAGGGAGTGCTGCAACCCGCACCCATCCGTCGGCAACAAGGAAGAGGAGGAGTGCCACAGGGGCCGTGACCTGACCGAAGATGAGCACTGCGCGACGCCCGACATGGTCGCTGATCCAGCCGCCGGCGAAAGCCCCTGCAACCCCTGCGGCTTCGACAATCGACAGAGCGGCCCCGGCAAGCCAGATGCTCGATCCGCTTTCGGTGAGGTACAGCGGCAGGAAGACGGTTGTTGCCAACATCATCATGCTGCGCATGACGGTGAGGCTTCCGAGCACCAGCATGAAGCTGCGCATCCCCCGCAGGGCGGTTCTCCACGGCACCTGTTCGCCGTGCTCGCGAGTTTGGAGCGGCACATCCCGGAGGCGGAAGTAGAGAATCGCCGAAGTGGCGATGCCGGCGATGGACAGGTACCCAATCTGTTTCAGGGACATCACGGCGAGCGCGCTGACGATGATGAGCGGTCCCAACGTACGGCCGATCTCGCCTCCGACCATCCAGAAGCCCATGCCGCGACCGAGTCGATTCCCGGAGAGGTACCCCACGGCGACCGGCGCAGTCGCGTGGAACGCGGCGACGCTCAATCCGGCGACGAGCAGTACGAGGGCAAGTGCCGCATAGGTGGGGGCCCAGCCCAGGAAGCTCATCGCGGTTGCCGTGATGCCCGGTCCGAGCACAACGATCCATCGGATGGTTGTGCGGTCGGCGAGATGGCCGATCACCGGCTGCAAGAGCGAGGGGAGCTGCAGGAACGCCGCCAGAAGACCGGCGGCAGCGTTGGTCAGAGCGAACTTCTCAACGAAGGTGGGGAGCAGCGGGGCGAGGAAGGCGGTGTACGTGTCGTGGACGGCGTGGCCGGCAGCGATCGACGCCACTCGCCCGGTCTGGAATTGGCCGTCCTCACCGAGACCGGGTTCAGTGGTCGGCAGACTCTCTGTCATGTGCCGTTCGCGGTCATCGTCATTCCCCCATGATCACACAGTAGGGACGTGAGCCAGTCGTCGATCAGGCAGCCGTGGCGTGTGAGCCGAAACACGGAACTCACTCGACGAGACCCCCGTTTCATGATATCTTCGATAATCGATTATCCTGTAGGGGCCGGATGAGCGTGCCTTCGAGGAGGAGTTGAGTTGATGGCGAAACGCCTGAAATACTTGGTCGCAGGGGAGTGGAAGGACACCGAGAGCGGTGTCTACTACGACATCACGAACAGCAGCACCGGCGAGGTGATGGCGGAAGCCCCTCGTTGCACGGCCGACGAAGTCGACGCCGCCGTTGAGGCGGCGGCCGCGGCCTTCCCCGCGTGGCGTGATACCCCGATCACCAAACGGGTGCAGGTGATGTTCAATCTCAAGGGCCTTCTGGAGGAGAACCTTCACGACCTGTCCATGTTGCTCGCCACCGAGATGGGCAAGACGTACACGGAGGCGCGAGGCGATGTGCTGAAGGCGATCGAGGTCGTCGAGCTCGCTTGCGCGACCCCCGTCACCATGATGGGCGACTCGCTGATGAACGTGGCGGACGGCTATGACACGGTCACGTATCGTGAGCCGCTCGGTGTGTTCGCCGGGATCGTTCCCTGGAACTTCCCAGCGATGATCCCCATGGGCTGGATGATGCCGCTCGCCGTCACGACCGGCAACACCTTCGTTCTCAAGGCCGCTTCATTCGTTCCGCAAACCGCTATGAGGATGGCAGAGCTGCTGGAAGAGGCGGGGCTACCGCCAGGCGTGTTCAACCTCGTTACCTGTTCACGGCATGAAGCCGAGCGGCTGCTCACGCATCCCAAGGTGCGAGGGGTGAGCTTCGTCGGATCAACGGCCGTTGGGCTCCATATCTACTCGACGGCCACCTCACACGGCAAGCGGGTCCAGGCGCTCACCGAGGCGAAGAACCATGCACTCGTGATGGCCGACGCACCCATCCGGGCGACGGCTCAGCGAATCATCAACTCGGCGTTCGGCTGCGCAGGTGAGCGTTGTATGGCGTTGCCGGCGATCGCAGTCGAGGAGTCGATTGCCGATGAACTCGTTGCAACGATCGCCGAGCTCGCCAGCGAACGGAAGATTGGCCCTGCGTACGACGAGACAACGGAAATGGGTCCGCTTGTCAACGCAGAGCACTTCGCATTCGTCAACGACTGGATTGAGAAGTCGGTCGAAGAAGGCGCCGTGCCGGTGCTCGACGGGCGGTCCCTCGAGGTAGAGGGTTATGAGGGCGGGTTCTTCATGGGACCCACGGTGTTCGATCACGTGACGCCGGAGATGTCGTGCGGGAACCAGGAGGTCTTCGGGCCCGTCCTGTACGTGAAGCGCGTGTCGAGCTTCAACGAAGGTATCGAGCTCATCAACGAGAGCGAATTCGCCAATGGTGCGTCGATCTTCACTCAGAGCGGCTACTACGCACGTGAGTTCGCCCGGCGTATTGATGCGGGAATGGTTGGCGTCAACGTCGGAATCCCCGTGCCGATCTCGGTCTTCCCGTTCAGTGGTCACAAGAAGAGCTTCTTCGGCGACCTGCACGTCATGGGTCGTGACGGAGTCATGTTCTACACCGAGACCAAAGCGGTGACGAGCTTCTGGTTCGACAAGGACGCCATGAAGGGCGACAAGGTCGGTACCTGGGAAGGAACGATCTCTCGGAGCTAGGACTTGGCCTGCCCAAACTCACGTTCACCTTGCTGCGGACCTCCTCCCCCGTAGCACCGGTTCCGGGTTGCGCATCATCCCCCCTGGTGCGTGACCCGGAATCCTTCGTTTGAGAGCCAAGACACGAGATACGAGATTCGAGACACGAGAGTCGAGACAGACCTCATCTTCGCGATCCAAGCTCCCAGGCCGCCCCCTCTGCGACCGGACTTCCGTCCGGCCGCGTCTCCCCCACTGCGTGGTGGAGACGAAGACCCAGGCCGCCGCCTCCCGCCCCCACTGCGTGGTGGAGTGGTGGAGACGAAGACCCAGGCCGCCCCCTCTGCGACCGGACTTCCGTCCGGCCGCGTCTCCCCCACTGCGTGGTGGAGACGAAGACCGGGGCCGCCCCCTCTGCGACCGGACTACCCGTTCCGGGCGGCGGCCTTCTCCATCGCTTCGATGAGGGGGAGGGGTTGGCCGCTGAGGAAGCGGATCAGTGCTCCGCCGCCGGTGCTGATGAAGCCAATGTCGTCCGGATCGACGAAGCGCCGCGCGCTCGCAACCGTGTCACCTCCGCCGATCACCGAGTAGCCGTCAGACGCCGCGACGGCTTCCCACAGCGACCGTGTGCCGTACTCACCCGCCGCCGATTCGTAGACCCCGGCCGGGCCGTTGACGAAGAGCGTGGCAGCGTGTGCGATCACTGTCTTGTAGGCGGCCACCGTCTCACTCCCCACATCGATCAAGAGATGGTCGGCCGGTAGATCTGCGACGTCGATCTCCCGGCGCTCGCCCCCATCGTCGAACGCGAGGTCGGTCGGTACCTCGATGCGGTCGCCATACACCTCAAGCAGGTCAGAGGCACGAGGGATGAAGGCGTCCAACGAGCGATCCTTGATGAACGCCAGCGTCGGCCCACCAAGATCAACACCGCGTGCGATCAGCATGACGTTGGCGGTGATACCCGTTGTGAGGATCGTGTCGGCGGTGCCGTCGGCCAGCACCTTCTCCATCATCGAGAACGCATCCGAGATCTTGAGGCCGCCCAGCACGAACACACACGGCCGACTGGGGGCGGACGCGAGCCCCGACAGGGCGGTGACCTCATCGATGAGCAGCCGGCCGCCCGCTGTCGGAAGCAGCTCCTGAAAAGCAACCATCGACGGCGCGTTCCGGTGAGCAGCGGCAAATGCGTCGTTGACGTACACGTCGACGAGCGGTGCCAGATTTCGGACCAGGTAGGTGTTGGTCATCTCGGCAGGCGTGAGCTTCACCGCGCCTTCGAACGTGGATACCTCCTCCGTAAGGAAGCGGATGTTGTCGAGCAGAAGAATCTCGCCGTCACCGAGCGCCTGAATGGCGGCCCGCGCAGCGGGCCCTGCCACGTCGTCGATGAAATCAACCTCACGGTTCAGCTTCTCCGACAGGATCTCGGCGTGTTCGCCCATCGACACCAGGTTGTGATAGTCGAGCGTGTCGCCCTGGTGGGCGATGATCACGACTCGCGCGCCCGCATCGGCGAGGTCGGCGATCGTCGGCAGGCTCATGTTGAGTCGGTTGTCGTCTGTGATCTTTCCCGTCGTACGGTCGATCGGGGAATTGATGTCAACGCGCAGGAGGACGACCCGCCCCTGCACATCGAGATCGTCCAGGGCTGCAATCGTCACCCGCTGCCTCCTCTGTGTCCGCAGTAGCCGGCGGGCTACATGCCGAGGTACTGGTTGGTCAAAGCGACACCTTCGAGGCGATCCGTCTGCATCTCGAGTGCAGCACGGATCCCGTCGATCGTCTCGGGGATGACGACGGACTCCTGCGGGATGTTGATCGCGAACATGATGTCTTTGCCGGACATGCCGACCGTCTCCTCGAACAGGCCCACCTCGTACATGTCGCCACGAGGATGGCCGAGGAAGCGGGCGTAGTTGAACAAGGACGTGTTCGTGTCGAAACCGTCCGCGATGCGGACTACCCGGATCCGCGGGTGAGCCTTGAATGCTTCGATGACCTCTTCTTTGGTGACATCTCTCTTGGGCGTCGCCACGATGGTGATGATGTGTCCGTGGGTCACCGGTGTGTGGACGAGAATGCCGGTTGCATCAATGTGGGGCATGATGCTCATGAGGTCGACGGCCTGGTGGTTCGGGATCGGTTCGATCTGAAGGGTGTCGACGAGACCGCGATGCGTGTCACCCGGATCCGCGACGCGGCGGATGATCGTGATCGCCACCTTCTCGATGCCTATTGCCCGGTCAAGCGCGTCGATGGTGCGGATCAGTCCGGTGGTGTTGCATGACGTGAGCTTCAGGTAGTCGCGCCCGATGCCGTTCTCGTAGTTTGCGTACCCATGGAAGAACACATCGGCAACAGCGTCTGCTTCGCCGCCTTGGAAGATGGCCTTGACGCCGGCCGCCTCGTACTTCTCCTTGTTCTTGGCTCCGATGCCGCCCGGCGCCGAGTCCAGCATGATGTCGACCTGGGCGATGAGGTCATCGAAATCACCGGCAACCGGGATTCCGGCGGCCTCCAACGTCTCCTTGGCTCCTGGTGCCGCTGCGTACATGGCATAGGGCATTCCGCGTTCGGCGAGCGCTCGCACCGCGAGCGTCGGTGCGACGTCGGCAACCCCGACCAGTTCCATGTCGTCTTGCCGGGCGACACCGTCGGCGAGCCGCTGTCCGATCACTCCGAATCCAGCTACTCCGACCTTGACTTTGCTCATGTCTCAGACTCCCTTGTGTCTAGGCGGTCGCGCGCATAGCGGCGACGACCGCGGATCCCATTTCCACTGTTGAACTTGATCCGCCCATGTCCTTCGTCCGGGTCTTGCCCGCACTCAAGGTGGCTGCGACTGCGGCCTCGACGTGGTTGGCCGCCTCTGTCTCTCCGAGGTTGTCCAGCATCATGCGTACGGCTTCGATGGTCGCGATCGGGTTGACCACACTCTGCCCGGTGTATTTCGGCGCCGAACCGTGGATGGGCTCGAACATCGAGGGGTATTCACCCTCGGGGTTGACGTTTCCGCCGGCGGCGAAGCCCATACCTCCTTGGAGCATCGCTCCAAGGTCGGTGATGATGTCGCCAAACAGATTCGAGGCCACGACGACGTCGAAATAGTCGGGGTTCTTGACGAACCACATCGTCAAGGCGTCCACGAGCGCCATGTCGGTCTCGATGTCCGGATAGTCTTTCGCGACGAAGTCGTAGGCCTCATCCCAGAAGACCATGGAGTAGTTCAGTGCGTTCGACTTTGTGCAGTTGGTGACCCGGCCGACCGGCGCCGTCGAACCGAGCTTCTGGCGTTGCCGTGCGGATTCGAACGCGTACCGGATCGTGCGTTCGCAACCCTTCCATGTGAAGATGCCGGTCTGGAGCGCGAATGCATCGGGTGTACCACGCTTGAAGAATCCTCCGTTTCCGGAGTACTCGCCCTCGGTGTTCTCGCGGATCACCAGGATGTCCACCGTCTCTGGGCTGGCCGTGCTGATCGGCGATGAGACACCTGGATATAGCTTGATCGGGCGGAGGTTCACGTACTGGTCGAATCCTTTACGGATCGCCAGCAACATCTCGAGCGAGATGTGATCCTCGACTTTGTTCGCATCGCCGATGCATCCGAGGAAGATGGAATCAAACGCAGAGAGCGTCTCGAGAGCGTCGTCCGGCATCATCGACCCGGTAGCGAGGTAACGATCACACGACCAGTCGAAGCTCTCGGTGGCGACCTCGAACCCGTAGATGTCGGCCGCGGCGTCGAGAACACGCACGGCCTCATCGGTGATCTCGACACCAACACCGTCGCCGGGAATGAGCGCGATTTGGTACGACTTCATGTGACACCTCCATGGGTTCCAGCAGTGGATGGAGCCGATTCTATCGATTGATAGTTTGAGGCGCCATTCGAGGATTCGGTCGGACTGCGTTGGGCGCGAACCGTTCTGATCACCTCCGATCGGATGACTCCTCTGGCAGTTCAGAGTCGCATTGCTTCAAGCCGGTCGAACACGACACCCGTGTTGCGGAGGGATCGCTCGGTTGAGAAACAGGCGGCGAGTTCATCTTCGGTGAGCACGACCTCCGGGTCGTCTGCCAATCGGGCGATCAGACTTCCACCCTCGTCCCAGGCGGCGAGCGCGTTGCGCTGCACGATGCGATAGGCGTCATCGCGGGCCAGGCCGCTCTCCGCGAGAGCCAGCAGTACCGCCTGGGAGAACACCAGGCCGCGGGTCGACTCGAGGTTCTCGGCCATCCGATCGGTGTTGACCACCAAACCATCGATGAGGCGCGTCGCGCGGACAAGTGCGTAGTCGAGCAGGCCGGTCGCATCCGGCAGAGCTATCCGCTCGGCGGAGGAGTGGCTGATATCACGCTCGTGCCACAGCGCCACGTTCTCCATGCCAACTGACGCATAGCCGCGCAGCAGACGAGCGATACCGGTGATGTTCTCTGAGGCGATCGGATTCCGTTTGTGGGGCATCGCCGACGAGCCCTTCTGTCCTCTCCCGAAGGACTCGCGAACCTCCCCTACTTCACTGCGCTGGAGGTGGCGGACCTCGGTGGCAAACCGTTCGAGGGAAGAACCCGTGAGGGCGATCACGTTCAGGAACTCTGCGTGGCGATCCCGGTGCGTGATCTGCGAGGAAGCCGCCTCGATGCCAAGGCCGAGCCTGGTACAGACGTAGGCCTCGACCGACGGCGGCGTGTGCGCGTAGGTGCCGACCGCACCGGAGATCTTGCCCACCGCAACGCTGTCACGGGCACGGCTCATCCGCTGGAAGTCTCGCTCGATCTCGAACGCCCAGCCCGCGAGCTTCAATCCGAATGACGTCGGCTCCGCCCAGATGCCGTGAGTGCGTCCGACGATCGGGGTCTCGCGATACTCGAACGCCTTCGCTTTGACCGCATTGAACAGGGCAGCCATCCGCTGCAACAGGAGGTCGGCTGCGTCCCGCAGAAACACACCGTTTGCGGTGTCGACGACATCCGAAGAGGTGAGCCCGAAATGGACCCACTCGCCTCCCGCAGCAAGCGACTCGGCGAGGAGATCGACGAACGCCGCGAGGTCGTGATTGGTGACCTGCTCGCGCTCTTTCCACGCGTCCGGATCGACGTCCGGGGCGTTGCGAAGCGCTTCGGCCGCTTCGAGGGGGGCGATGCCAAGATCGGCCCATGCCTCGGCGACCAGCGTCTCGACTTCCTTCCAGACGGCGAGCTTGTTCGATTCGCTCCAGATCGCGGTCATCTCCGGCAGGGCGTAGCGCTCGATCATCGCGCCGGGCGCATCAGGGTGGCTTCTCGGCCTGGGCCGACACCGACAGACGAGACGTGTACGCCGCTCAGCTCCTCCACCCGCTCGACGTACCGCTTCGCTGCTTCAGGTAGATCGTCGTACGAAGCCACCTTCGTGATATCGGTGTTCCAGGCCTCGAGCTCCTCGTAGATCGGGGTGCAGTGGTAGAGGACGGTCTGCTGTCGCGGGAACTCGTCGTAGCGCACGCCGTCGTGCTCGTAGGCCACAGCGATCTTGATCGGGTCGAAGCTCGAAAGGATGTCGAGCTTCGTGAGCGCAATCTCGGTGAGGCCATTCACCCGAGCCGAATACCGTAACGCCACCGCATCGAGCCAACCGCAGCGCCGGCGACGGCCGGTCACCACGCCGTATTCGCCCCCGATCTCGATCATCCGATCGCCGGTCTCGTCGAGCAGTTCAGTCGGAAACGGCCCGGTCCCGACTCTCGAGATGTATGCCTTGGCCACGCCGATGACGTTGTCGATATCGCGCGGTCCGACGCCGGACCCGGTGACGGCGCCGCCGGCGGTCGGGTTCGACGAGGTGACGAACGGGTAGGTTCCGTGATCGATATCGAGCAAGGTTCCCTGAGCACCTTCGAAGAGCACGTTCTTGCCGCTGTGGATTGCTTCCCAGACGAGGAGCGAAGTGTCGGTGATGTGTCCCTCGATCCGCGACGCGTACCCGAGGTATTCCTCGTAGATCTCATCGAGGTCGAGAGGCAGTTGGTTGTAGACCTTCTGGAACTGCCTGTTCTTGTCCTTCAGCACAACTTCGAGCTTCTTGCGGAAGATCTTCGGATCGAAGAGGTCCTGCATACGGATGCCGAACCGGGAGAACTTGTCCATGTACGCCGGCCCGATCCCACGTTTGGTCGTCCCAATCAGCTCCTTGCCGAGGTAACGCTCGAGCACGGCATCCATCTTGCGGTGATAGGGCATGATGACGTGTGCGTTCCCCGAGACTCGGACCCGCGACGGGTCGATGCCTCGTTCGCTGAGCTCGTCCATTTCCCGGATGAGGACGGCCGGGTCGACGACGGTCCCGTTGCCGATGACCGGCGTGACCTGTGGATACAGCACACCTGACGGGATGAGGCTCAGAGCGAAGCGCTCGCCTTCGACCACGATCGTGTGGCCGGCGTTGTTGCCACCCTGGTAGCGAACGACCACGTCGGCGTCGCGGGAGTACCGATCGGTGATCTTCCCCTTCCCTTCATCGCCCCACTGGGAGCCAAGGATCACCGTCGCTGTCATGTGGTCTCCTCCACTGGTGAACCCCGATTCTACCGGACCGCGTCGAGCGTCCCGCAGCGGGGTCCGAAATGCCGTGGCGGCTAGTTTGGGGCCCCGGTAACCTGGCTTGGTGGTTATGGTCTCGCCGACCGGCCACGAGGAAACTGATGAACGAACGCATCGTCATTCGCAAAGCCACAATCGACCCCGTCGGCACTCCGGTTGTGCTTGCTGCTTCCGATTCCCCGGCGATTCGGACGGAGGCGATGCATTTCCACACCGGCGCATCTGAGGAGTTTTGGGACTTCACCGAGATCGTTCGCGACGTGGTGAAGCGTTCCTCGGTCGGACACGGCCAGATCACCGTCTACACGCCGCACACCACGACATCGATCGTCATCAACGAGTCCGAGACAGGATTCCTCAACGATTTTCGCAAAGCGATCGACCGCACGATTCCCGTTGATGCCTACTACGAGCACGACGACCACGATGTGCGCACCGAGAACATGCAGGAAGACGAGTTCATCAACGGACATGCGCACGTGCGGCAACTGCTCGTCGGCCAGCCGTCGGTAACCATCCCGATCGTCGATGGCGAGGTTCTGCTGGGACAGTGGCAGCGTGTCCTCTACGCCGAACTCGATCAGCCAAGAGAGCGACGGATCTTCTTCCACGCCCAAGGGGTGTGAGCGGGTCGTCGGTCGGCTCGACGGGCGGTCGCGCTGGGTCGTACTCCGTAGCCTGTACTCCTTGGTCCGTGAAACGGCGACGGGCCTCATCTTCGCGATCCAAGCTCCCAGGCCGCCCCCTCTGCGACCGAGCATCAGCTCGGTCGCGTCTCCCCCACTGCGTGGTGGAGACGAAGACCCAGGCCGCCCCCTCGTGCGACCGAGCATCAGCTCGGTCGCGTCTCCCCCACTGCGTGGTGGAGACGAAGACCCAGGCCGCCCCCTCCCGCCCTCGGTACCCTCGGGCACCCTCCCCGCGTAGCCTGATTCCACGGTTTCTCGTATCCGGATCGCTGCAAAGTCCTTGCACCGTGGACCTACGGATTGCGGACTACGCCTCCAGGACTCGCGGTATCGTCCTGGAACGATGTCAGACCAGCCCCCCTCCCTGCGAGCTATGAACTTCGGCGCCGGGCCGAGCATGTTGCCGCTTCCGGTGCTCGAAGAGGTACAGGCCGAGATCGTCGAGTATGGCGGCACCGGGATGTCGATGATCGAGATGAGCCATCGTTCGGCCGCGTATGAGTCGGTACATGGAGGTGCCGTTGCCCTTGTCCGAGAGTTGTTCGCTGTGCCGGAGGCCTTCGATGTTCTCTTCATCCAGGGAGGGGCAACGATGCAGTTCGGCATGGTTCCAATGAACCTCCTGACTGGCTCGTTGGCAGGTGCGTACGTGGACACCGGCGCCTGGGCGACGAAGGCGTTCGAAGACGGAACACATCACGGCGACGTATATGAAGCCTGGAGCGGTCGAGACGTCGGTTATGCGCGTGTCCCCGAAACGGCCGAGCTCTCAGTCAGAAGCGACACCCGCTACGTGCACGTCACGAGTAACGAGACGATTGGGGGCGTCCAGTACCGAGCATGGCCGGAGGTGGATGTGCCAATGGTGGCCGACATGTCTTCCGATTTCCTGAGCCGGCCGATTCCCTGGGAGCGGTTCGATGTGGTGTACGGCGGGGTCCAGAAGAACCTCGCTCCGGCCGGGCTGGCGTTGGTCATCGTGAGGCGGGACGTTCTCGAACACACACAACGGGATCTCGCCTCCTACTTCCGCTACGACGTTCACGCGGCCAAGGGTTCGATGCACAACACACCGCCGGTCTTTGCGATCTACGTGATGGAGAAGGTGCTGCGCTGGATGCGGGACCGGGGAGGTCTGCCCGCAATGGAGGCCGCAGCCGACGAGCGAGCCGCACTTCTCTATCGGGCAATCGACGAGAGCGACGGGTTCTATGTGAATCCGGTTGAGGTGGCGAGCCGATCGAATATGAATGTCGTGTTTCGGCTGTCGGACCACACTCTGGAACCACAGTTCGTCTCGGCAGCTTCCGGGCGCGGCATGGTTGGACTCAAGGGGCACCGCAGCGTGGGCGGCTGCCGGGCATCGATCTACAACGCGATGCCGATGGCCGGCGCCGAGGCGCTACGCGATTTCATGGTCGAGTTCCAGGCATCCGCAGCTCGGCGATAGCTAGAACTGCACCTTGGTGATACGCTCAATCGGGTCGGTCTCAGCCAAGGCCACCATCGCTTCGCTCGGAACATCAGAATCGACGCTGATGAATGACAGCGCCCGGCCGCCGGGTGCTGATCGGCCCGTCTTCCACGTCGCGATGTTGATACCGAGCTCTCCGAGGGTTGTCCCGACCTTTCCGATGAATCCGGGCAGGTCGTGGCTGACGGTGACCAGGATTGTTCCCTCGGGTATCACGTCGACGCGATAGCCGTCGACCTCGACGATGCGAGGTTCGTCATGACTGAAGAGCGTGGCGGCCGCCGTGTGATGGCCTCCTGCCCACTCGACGCGGCACGAAATGATGTTGGGATAGTCCAGCGTTCGGAGGCCCGACATTCTGGCTACAGCGATGCCGCGCTCGGTCGCGACATACTCGGCATTGACGTAGTTGACCGGTTCGGTGACCACTGGCTCGAGCAAACCCTTGAGGATCGCAATGGTGATCGGTGTGAGGTGTTCGTCGATTTCGTCACCCTCCACGGCCACCTCAACCTTGGTGATGGCGCCCTCGGCGAGCTGCGTCTGGAGGCTGCCGAGTCGCTCGGCCATCGCTAGGAACGGCCGCAACTCGTGAAGGAGTTGCCCATCGACGATCGGCATGTTGACGGCATTGCGATAGTCGGTGCCCTCGAGCGCGTCGATGACTTGGCTCACGATCTGGATTCCGACCTCGCGCTGCGCCTCATCGGTGCTGGCGGCCAGGTGCGGGGTCACCACGACGTTGTCCATGTGGAGGAGCGGATTGGCGGGTTCTGGCGGCTCGGCGGTGAGAACATCGAGGGCGGCGCCTGCCACTCGGCCATCTTGCAGGGCTTCTATGAGCGCTCCCTCGTCGATGAGCCCGCCGCGTGCCGCGTTGATGATGCGAACACCGGGTTTGGTCCTGGCGAGCGCTTCCGGTCCGATGAGACCTTGCGTGTCCGGGGTCAAGGCGGCATGGAGGGTGATGAAGTCGGATCGCCCGAGGAGCTCCTCCAACGACACCTGCTCCACCTTCAGGAGTTCGGCGCGTTCTCCGCTGAGGTAGGGGTCGTAACAGATCACATCCATCCCGAAAGCCTTGCACCGGCGGGCGACGCGCTGGCCCACACGCCCGAGACCGATGATCCCGATCGTCTTTGAACGCACTTCAACGCCCTTGAACCGTTTCCGTTCCCACTCGCCGCTTCGGAGGCTTGCCGCTGCCTGAGGGACGTTGCGACACAGAGCCAGCAGCAACGCCATGGTGTGCTCGGCCGTCGCGACCGTGTTCGCTCCGGGTGTGTTCATGACGATCACACCGCGCTCGCTGGCTGCCTGCAGATCCACATTGTCGATACCCGCTCCGGCACGTCCGATGACCTTGAGGCGGTTCCCGGCTGCAATGACCTGGTCGGTGACAAGAGCACTGCTGCGGATGATGAGACCGTCGTAGGTCGGGATGCGTTCAGCGAGTTGATCCGGGTCGAGCCCCTTCTCGACATCGAACTCGAAGCTCGAATGGGCGTTGAGAAGATCGACCGCCTCACTCGACAGGTCGTCGGTCACAAGTACACGGTACGTCATGGTGTGGTATCCCTTTGGATGGTGACTTCGCCGGCCCGGATTCTCTCTCGGCTGCTTGCGACAAGGTTTCCGTATGGAGTGGTCGCCAGTTTGGCCTCCTCGGTGGCACTGAGCGCCAGGCCTAG
Organism: uncultured actinomycete; assembly: GCA_942491345.1. Classification (GTDB taxonomy): domain Bacteria; phylum Actinomycetota; class Acidimicrobiia; order Spongiisociales; family UBA5794; genus JAHEEL01. The sequence continues at coordinate 244,521 of CALOAN010000044.1, read as the reverse complement.
CACGGGGGCAAGCGAGTCACCCGCTATGAGCACGTCGGCGTGTGACGTTACGTACTCGCGTTCCACCACACCGGTGAAGGCGACGAAGAGGTCGACTTCGGGGGCTGCGACAAGATCACTGACCCCGTCCCCGATCAGCATGGAACGCTCAGTCCGATTCCGGAGCAACTCGCGGATGACCATCGGCTTGCCTTCCGCCCGCGTCAGTGGGCTCGGTACGGTGCCCGTGTAGCGGCGGCCGCCGTCCCCGTCTTCCGAGTCATTCTCTGAAGCTAGGGAAGGGAATCCGTACTCGACACCGACCGCCCGGATGTGATCCTCCGGTATCCCGAGCCAGGCGCCAAACGGCACAACGGCGTCGGCGAGGCCACCCGACACGATGAAGACCTCGCGACCTGCGGCCTGTAACGCGCCTACGAGTTCTCGAGCGTCGGTCACCACGTTCTCTCGGTATCGGTCAGCAAGGGCGGCGACTTCCTCGCGGGTCGGTTTCAGGATGTCGAGGCGGCGTTCGTAGACTTCCTCGAGGCGCACTTCTCCGTTCATGGCCGAATCGGTCAGTGCCTTGATCTCCTCATACCGGCCTCTCGTGCGGGCGAGTTCGTCGATTCCCTCGAGTGCCGTCAGCGTGCTGTCGCAATCGAAGATCACGAGGTTGTACCTCCGGAAGCGATTCGGCACTGCTGTGGTGTCCATGGTTTGACCGTTCGTTGGCTAGCGGGCGGTCATCGCCCGTTGGCGCCACTTCCAGAGTTCGGCGGTGATGATGATGGCGATCGCGGCGCAGAGCGAGATCACAAGGTCCCTGGGCCCGAGCGCAACGGTCCCGAACACGTTCTGCAGGAATGGCACGTAGATGAGAGCGAAGTGGGCGCCAACGCCGATGAGTACGGCGAACAGCATGGCCCGGTTGGAGAAGAAGCCACGAGAGAACAGAGACCGTCTCTCGGCTCGGACCTCGAGCGCCAGCGCCAGTTGAGCAAAGATCAGTGTGGTGAACAGCATCGTCTGCCACGCGGGATCGTCGAGATTCCAGGCATACCAACCCACGAAGAGCGACACCGCCGCCATCACGGCGCCGAAGCTTCCGATGTACTGGACCACTCCGCCACCGAATATCGTCTCGCTCGCCGAACGGGGCGGGCGGTCCATGACATCGTCCTCGGCCGGTTCGACACCGAGCGCCAGAGCCGGCAATCCGTCGGTGATGAGGTTCATCCACAGGATCTGCAGGGGGAGGAGCGGGATCGGCATTCCAAGGAACGGGCCAACGATCATGACCGCGAGCTCCGAGGCGTTGCACGTCAAGAGGTACTTGATGAACTTGCGGATGTTGTCGTAGATGACGCGGCCTTCTTCGACCGCTGAGACGATCGTGGCGAAGTTGTCGTCCAGCAGCACCATGTCGGCTGCTTCCTTGGACACATCGGTTCCGGTTATGCCCATTGCGACGCCGATGTCGGCGCGCTTGAGTGCCGGTGCATCGTTGACGCCGTCTCCGGTCATCGCGGTGGGTGTACCGTCTTGCCGATAGGCCGAGATGAGACGGAGCTTGTGCTCGGGAGACACCCGGGCGAATACCGAGGTGTGTTCAACGGCGTCGAGGAGTTGCGCATCGTCCATACGATCGAGGTCGGCACCGGTGAGGTAGTCGCCGCCTGGGTCGATGCCAACCTCCGTTGCGATGTGGCGGGCGGTGAGCGGATGATCACCCGTGATCATGACGGTGCTGATTCCAGCAGTCCTCGCGATGTCGACGGCCTCAGATACCTCAGGCCGCGGCGGGTCCATGAGACCGAAGAGGCCGATGAATACAAGGTCGGTCTCCGCGTGGTTCTCGGTCGGCTTCGTCGCCCAACCTTTCGCTGCCACGGCAAGGACGCGAGTGCCGGTGGCAGCAATCTCTTCGGTTCTCCCGATGATCCGGCGCTCCCAATCGTCCGACATCGGCTCGATCGTCCCCGCAACCAAGACCGACGAGCTGGATTCAATCACGCGTTCCACCGCCCCCTTCATGAATGAGGCGGCCGTTGTTGCAGGTGGGAATACCGTTGCGATGCCGTCAACCCATGTCGGGAGCGACTCCGGTACGGAATGGATCGTGGTCATTCGCTTCCGCGTCGAGTCAAAGGGAACTTCGTCGATGCGGGGGAACAGGTCTTCGAGGTCGGGCTTTGGAATCTCGAGCTCTGCAGCAGCGAGCACAAGTGCCGTCTCGGTGGGATCACCGACGGACCGGTTCCCGTTCTCCGTCACCGTGAGGGTTGCATCGTTGCACAGCGCCCCTGCGGCGAGCGCGGCCTCCAGTCCTTGGGCGATCTCATCGGCCCCGGTCTCGGTGGGTGTGAGGGGTCCGCTGCTTTCGCCCGTCAGGACGACCGCTTCGTTCGCGAGATCGAGGACCGTCACCGTCATCCGGTTCTCGGTCAGGGTTCCTGTCTTATCCGAGCAGATCACCGAGACGGAGCCGAGTGTCTCGACCGCGGGGAGACGTCTGATGAGCGCCTTTCGACGCAGCATGCGCTGGGCGCCGAGAGAGAGTGCAATGGTTACAACCGCAGGCATCGCTTCCGGAATCGCTGCGACCGCAAGGCTGACGGACGTGAGGAGCATCGTCTCAACGCTCTCACCCCTCATGATTCCGATTGCGAACAGCAATGCAACAATCGCCAGTGCGACAATCGCAAGCACCTTCGCGAGGTGGTCGAGGCGGCGCTGGAGTGGCGTGCGTTCCTCCTCGACCGACTGGAGGAGCCCCGCAATCCGGCCAAGCTCCGTCTGCATGCCGGTGTCGGTGACCACCACCGTTCCGCGCCCGCGTGTGACCGTGGTTCCGCGGTAGACGGTATTCCTTCGATCGGCGACCGGAACTTCCTGCCGATATACCCGTTCGTTGTCCTTGCTCACCGGCACGGACTCGCCCGTAAGCGGCGCCTCTTCTATGTCGAGGTTCACGGCCTCGATGAGTCGACCGTCGGCGGGGATGATGTTCCCGGTCTCGAGAACCAGGATGTCGCCTGGGACGATGTCGCGGGATGTCGTCACAATCGTCTGACCCGATCGGACGAGGGTCACTTCGGGTACCGACATCCGCTTCAGGGCGGCCATCGCTTCTTCAGCCTTCTTCTCCTGCACGAAGCCCATTGCTGCGTTGAGCACGATGATTGCGAGGATGGCAACCGCTTCGATCCAGTCCTCCAGGAATGCGGAGATGACGGCGGCGACGATCAGGATCACCGTGAAGAGATCCCGGAACTGGGCGAGGAAGATCTGCGCCGACGATCGGCCGCCGCGGTCTTCGAGTTCGTTGGGCCCGAACGTTGCGAGGCGTTCTGCTGCCTCGTGGTCCAAGAGTCCGTCGCGCGACGAATCGAGCTCCTCGAGCGCGCTGTCGGCGTCGAGTTGATACCAGGCGGTATCGGTCGTACTCGCTCGGGCGGTCATGGCAAGACGATAGGACAACGCCCGACCAGACGATCCTCGATCAGGACCGCGCGCCGCTGAGTTCCTCCCAACGGTTCCCTTCCGCGAGGTCGATGATGGTCATTGCCATGGCGAGGGCACCGTCGGTGATCGCCGCTACCCCGGATGGGGCAAGCGTGTGTGTGGCGAATTCCTTCTGGTGGTTGACTGCGGGTGCCGCCCCGATGTCGAGTATCGGGTGGATCGTGGGGACCACGTACGACACATTCGCCATGTCGGTCGAACCGGTCGCTGCCGGGTCGTAGTCGATCATTCGGTGCATGGGGCGGCCGATGGATGCTGAGTTCTCGGCGTACAGGTCGGCCATCACGGGATTCACGACCATGTCGGTGTATGCATGGCCCCGTTGTTTCACGTCGAGGGAACAACCGGTTGCGACCGCGGCTCCTTCGAAGGCGGCGAGAACCTTTTCGTAGAGTTCGTCGAGACGCTCCTTCGTGAACGCTCGCACGTACCAGGACATCGAGGCAAACGCCGGTATCACGTTTGGGACGTTCCCGCCGTGGGTGATCACGCCGTGGACCATGTCGGTTGGGTACATCGCCTGACGGAGTGTCGAAATGTTGACGTAGGCCTGCACGGCAGCGTCGAGGGCGTTGATGCCAACCTGAGGCTTGAACGCCGCATGCGATTCCTTGCCGTGGAACTCGACATCGATTTGGATAACGGCGAGGAAGTTCTTGTCCACCACGTCGTCGTTCGCTGGGTGGATCATCATGGCGGCCGCGACGTTTTCGAACGCTCCGGCGTTGATGAGGTCGATTTTGCCCCCGTATGCCTCTTCTGCCGGTGTGCCGAGCACGGTGACGCGAAGTCCAAGGTCTTCGGCAAGTGGCGCAATAGCGAGTCCTGCACCGATGGCGGCTGTTGCGATGACGTTGTGGCCGCATGCGTGCCCAACTTCCGGGAGCGCATCGATTTCAGCGCATATGACCACCTCGGGTCCCTGCGAACCGACACGGGCGGCGAAGGCCGTCTCGAGGCCGTAGGCCGGATACTCGACGTCGAAACCGTGGGTCGCGAGATACTCGGCGAGCTTGGCCGAGGTCTCGTACTCTTCGAACGCGATCTCGGGGTGGTCATACATCCAACGCGAGAGATCCCGCAGCTCACCCTCGAATTGTTCGAAGTTCCGCTTTGCTGCGTCTTTGGCGGTCATTCCTGCTCCTGCGGTCGTTGTCGTCCGTAGTCCGTCGTCCGTATGAAGAACTGCGAGCTACGAGGCTACACGCCGCACGCCGGACGACATCCCCCGCAACGTCCGCGCGGAATGCTGGTGGCCGCCACGGGTTGGAACCTCGTAGCATTGCGCCGATCAGGAGGTGCCATGGGCGAGTATCAAGACGAGATCAAGAAGACCGGTCCGGCGACCCAGGAACTGCGGGAGTACATCCCCGAGGTCTACGAGGGTTTTGCCACAACGTATCGCGCTGTCTACACGGATGCTGCACTGACGGCGGGCACCAAAGAGTTGATCGCCGTCGGTATCGCGATCTCCAAGGGGTGCAAGGGCTGCATTGCCAGCCATGCGCGAGGCGCCGCTCGCAAGGGTGTCACCGAAGAGCAGATGGCTGAGACAATCGGCGTTGCGATCCAGATGGGCGGCGGACCTGCCTCGATCTACGGACCGCAGGCCTGGGAGGCCTTCAAGGAGTTCAAAGAGCGGTACGGATGATCCCATTTCTCGCCTCCATTCCGTCCCCGTCGCGCAACGTCATCGAGGTCGGTCCGCTGACGATCCACTTCTACGGGATCATGATTGCCATCGGCGTGATCGTTGCTGTGATCGTGACGAGGCGCCGATACGAGCGGTTTGGCGGAAGCGGCGAGACAGTGGAGCGGGCCTCGATTTGGGCCGTTGTTGTCGGATTCCTCGGAGCGCGACTCGCATACGTCAGCACTCACACCGGCGACTTCCTCGACCGGCCGTGGGCGATGCTGTACATCTGGGAGGGCGGCCTCGCGCTCTACGGCGGCCTTGTGGCAGGGACAATCGCTGCCGTGATCGTCCTGCGCAGGTCGCGGGGAGACGTATTTGCATTCGGCGACGCGGTTGCGGTGGGGCTGCCGCTGGCTCAGGTAATCGGCAGGCTCGGCAACTACTTCAATCAAGAGCTCTTCGGCACCCCATCCACTCTGCCGTGGGCTGTCGAGATCGATGCCAACATCGCGGCGGCCGCCGGGTATCCCGGGTTCGAGACATTCCATCCAACGTTCCTCTACGAGGCGTTGTGGAACGTGTTCGTCACGGTTGGCGTCATCCTGCTGCTTGAGCGACGCGGCAAGCTATTCAAGGGTTCCTCGTTCGCGCTCTACATGATCCTGTACGGCGCCGGCCGCTTCCTGATGGAGTTGATGAGAACTGACACCACGTTCCGCTTCGTCGGCTTGAGTCGCAACGGCTGGGTCTCGGTTGGCGCGGTGCTGGTCGGGGCTGTCCTGTTCTGGTGGATGCAACAGCGCCGAGAAGTGCGGACGCTTGTCGGGCCACCCGTGTTCATCGCACCCGGAGCAGAGACCGTACCGGCGATGCCGGATCCCGGTGAGCCGGGCGCCAGCGACGAAGTCGCCAACAATGGGGATGCCGACGCAACAACCACCGACGGCAAACCCGAGGCGCCACCGCCTAGCTGAAACCGCGGTCGGCGAGCTCTATCCGTACGGACGGATCCTCGAGGAGATGCCGGAGCGCGACGACGGCCGGCCGTTCCCATCGGTCCTCGGGGACGGCGAAGTCGTAACGTTCGTTGGCGACGAAGTGGAATCCGAGGCCTGCCGCCTTCGCCACGGTTTCGAGGGTCATTCCCCAGTCCGCTCGACGTTGTTCGATCGCGGCTGCAACTCCGTTGTGGGTCTTGACCTGATGAAGGTACCCCGGTGGCCGGTGGCCGTCGAGTAGTTGATCGATGAGGATGCGGGTTCCGCTCCCCGGGTTGCGATTGACCATGCGGTTGCGGTCGCTGCGGATCTCGTTGAGCAAGACGTCCCCGTCGGCTCCGGTGAATGCCGGATCGTCGGCTCGGTAGGCGAAACCTTGACGTCGGTCGTATCCCGGTACCAGCCGAACCCCCTTCGGAAGGAACGGCTCGTTGTACGTGCCGGTCTTCGCATCGAGGAGGTGGGTGCCACCGACGTCCCCCTCCCCCCGGCCGAGGGCGGACAGACCTGCGGTTGAACCGACCGGAATCGACTTCACCCGGTACCCCTCGTCGGCAAGCAGGCCGAGGAGGTAGTCGAGGCCAACGCAATGACTGCCGATGACAACGAGATCGTGGGTCCGCAGTTGATCGCTGAGCAGGCGGACCGTGATGTCGGCACCCTCCTCCACGTACTCGGTTGTTGCCGGGATCCGAACGAAGCCGTCCGCCCGTCCGAATGCCGTGACGCTGCCCGATCCCGCTCCGAGCGGATATGCCGCCAGCCCATTGCTGCCTTCGACGAGATCGACGAGCGAGTACTCCGTCCGCCCTGGGACGGACATGATTCGCAGAGGAGCGACGGCTTGCACCGAGCGGGCATCGTCCACGGGAATACCCGAGAGGCGGCGCAGAAGGGGAGCGACAAACTCGTGAAACGTGAACACGGCAGACGTCGGGAAACCGGGCAGAACAACGACGGGTCTCGAAGCAATAACCGACAGGAGGATTGGCTTGCCCGGCTTGAGGGCGACACCGTGGACGACGATTCCGGGAGAGCCGGGGATGCGGTCGGCAAGACTGACGATCGCTTCCGAGTTGATGTCTCCCTCACCTTTCGACGTTCCGCCGGATAGCAGGACAACATCGACCGGCGCGGGGCCGGTGACCAGGTCCTCGATGATCGACTCGACGACCGCGACGTCGTCGGAGGCGATACCGGCCGAGACCGGCTCACAACCGAGCTCCCGAATGGCGTCGAGGAGCATCGGACGGTTCGAATCGACTACCTGGCCGATGGCCGGCTCCGTTCCGGGGGGCACGATCTCATCACCGGTTGAGAGCACAGCGACCCGCGGCCGGACGACGACGGCCACATTCGCAACACCGATGGCGGCTAGGACCGCGGTATCTCGGGACGTCAACACGAGGCCGCGACGGAGGATCGTGTCGCCACGTCCGATATCCGAACCGGCAAACGAGATGTTGGTCCCCGGTGCGACCGAGCGTGACACAGAGATGCCGCCGGCTACAGGCTCGGTGTACTCGACCATGACGATCGCATCGGTTCCTCGCGGCACAACACCGCCTGTGGCGATCTGCGTAGCCGTCGCCGGTGGAGCCTCGAAGTCCTCGGGCGGCGCATCTCCTGCGGCGAGCGTGACGGGCGAAGAAGCGAGCGTCACCGGGTCGAGCTCTTCGGCTCCGTAGGTGTCGACGGCGCGGACGGCGTATCCGTCGACGTTGCTTCGGTCGAAGCCGGGCACATCGATCCTGGCGACCACGTCTTCGTCGAGGACGCGGCCGAGTGCATCTTCGAGTGGAACCAGTTCGGTGACAGGAGTGAGATGAGCGCAGGCCTCCCGGAAGACATCGTGGGCGACGTCTTCGTCGACGACGTCGAGGAACTGGCGTTGTGTCATCGATTGCCGTCCTCTCCGTAGCAGTGGATGGTGACTGGTGTGCCCTCGGCGTACCCCTCAGACGAGGCTGGCACCACGACGAAGCCTGAGGCTCCAGTCACCGAGGAGAGCACCGACGATCCTGAGATCGCGATCGGTTCGACGAGTTCTCCTGTGATGACGACTCTTGCATAGTCGGTGCGGCCGACCTGGGAGACGAGCCGACGAGCGAGCGGTCGTTTCGTGGTCCGGTACGGCCATTCGGGGGAGCGGCCGCCGAGCGCGCGCACCACGGGACCGGCGAAGAAGTCGTAGGCGGCGAGGCACGCAACCGGGTTGCCCGGGAGGATCAGAACACGGACACCGTTGATGGTTCCGACGCCCGTGGGGGCCGACGGCCGCATCGTGACGCCGTGGATCGTGAGGGTTCCAAGCTCGGCAACGAGCACGGGGACGCGATCCTCCGTGCCGACCGATGCCGCTCCGGCGGTGATGATCATATTGGCACCGCTGCGGGCCAGGGCTCCTTCCATTGCCTCTCGTTCGTCGGGGAGTCGGACGATCTCGGGGATGCCGCCATCTCGTCTGACGAGTGTTGCGAGCATGGGAGAGTTGGAGTCGACGATGCTCGAACCTGTCGGCGCTGCACCCGGCGGGAGGAGTTCGTCGCCGGAGACGATGATACGAACGGTCGGTTGTCGCACGACCTCAACCGGTGTGTGGCCAACGGCGGTGAGGAGACCGACGTCCTGCGGGAGGAGGCGTCGCCCGGCCCGGAGAACTGTGTCGCCGGCTGATACGTCCTCGCCGATACGCCCGATGTTGCGGCCGACCGGCACCGCCGCGGTGACCTCGATGTGTTCTTCCCCGGCGTTCGTGTCCTCCGCCCTCAGCACCGCGTTGGCGGAGTCGGGAACCGGCGCACCCGTCATGATGCGCAGGCATTCACCCGGAGTGATGGTGCCGTCGTCTCCTGCCCCCGGCATCGAGGTGCCGACAACGCGCAGTGGGATTGGGTTGTACGGCGACGCGCCGTAGGTGTCTTCGGCGAGGACCGCATAGCCGTCCATCGTCGCCCGACGGAAGCCGGGCACGTTCACCGTGCTCGATACGTCGGCGGCGAGCACACGGCCGCCGACCTCTCCGACCGGAATCATCTCGGCGGGCAGGGGACCGATCCCGTCTATCGCCGCCGCAAGAGCCTCGTCGACCGACGACCGTTCCCGAAACCCACGCATCCGGATGTCTTCTGCACACACGTTGAGATGGTACCGGTCGCGAAGGGCCTGGTAGCAAGAGCCAAGCGCCAAGAGCCAAGAGCTAAGAGCTAAGAGCTAAGACTAAGAGCTAAGAGTCGGCGGGATTTCGCTGTCTTGTGTCTTGTGTCGTGTCTCGTGTCTTGTGTCTTGTGTCTTGGGTCTTGTCTCTGTCTCAGACGCCGATTTCGTCAGCGACCCACTCCAGGTCCAACTCTTCGAGTGTTGATCGTGTCGGGTTGCCGGTCTCCGGGTCCCATCCAGCCAGGCGGTAGTAGGTCTGGATTGCGTCGGCGATGGTGTCGCGATCGAGGGTCCGGCCGGCGCTCGGCCCGTCTTCGATCGGATCGTCGTAGAGACGCTTCGGCAGGGTGTCTCGCTCCCGCCCAATGCCCTCTCGTGCGTTGAACGCCCGAAGGAGGTTGAGGCGCCGCTGTCCGTACGTGAGGAGGTCGTCGACCGTGATGTCCATACCCGTTACGGCATTGATGACCGAGGCGAGGTCGTCCATGCCCAGCATCTCCCATCCAGGGCCGTAGACGAACTGGCAGACGTCTGCTGTATCCATTGCCGAGTACGCGTATTGTGTGACGAGCGCGTAGCGAACCTTCTCCTCGTTGAGCGCATCCTGCGGCTGCGGATTGGTGAGGCCGATATCCGCCATTCGCTTCTGGTACTTGTCGGGGCTCTCTTCAATGGTCGCGGGCGTGTACATTCCGTCGTGCTCGCTCGACTGATGGTCTGCGCCGAACGGGTTCACGGCATATATGACTCCGAGCGTGGGCTTGACCCGCGGCATGTGCGCCGGGAGTTCCTGTCGCTTGGAAGCGACGACGAGATCCTCGGTCCCGTTGCCGATCGTCTCGGCTGCCGCCGCGGAGCCCTCCGCGAGGATGTCGCCGAATCCCTCCCGGCTGAGCGTGGCCTCAAGCATCGCGATCATGGCATCTGCATCGCCCCACCCGAGCCGTATGCCGCCGGTATCCCTTGTGGTGATGAGGCCCTTCTCGAAGCACTCGATAGCGAACGCCATCGTCGCCCCTGCCGAGATTGTGTCGACGCCGTATTCGTTGCAGAGTTGGCTTGCGTAGGCAATGGCGTAGGGATCCTCGATCCCACAATCGGATCCGAACATAGCGACGGTTTCGTACTCTGGCCCACCAGACTCCGGGTTGAGTGCCTTGTCGTGCCATTCAGCATCGACGACGCGTTTGCACCGGATGGCACACGAGTAACACGTCTCACGGCCCTGCTTCAGCTGATCTCCGGCCGCCGCTCCGCGCAGGATCTCGTTGAAGTACCGCTCGGCGCCGATCTTCTTTGCACCGTCGAAACCCATTGATCCGCTGAGGTAGTTCCTTGTCGGCAACCCGCCGACGGCACTCTGGCTCTCGGTGATATCCATCGTCCCGTATTTGGCGAGGCCCCACACGTCCTCGTCCTCACGAACGAGCGGGATGGACCGCTGCACGATGGCGCGGAGCGCAGCGGGGTCGGCCATCGGGAGCTTCTTCTTGCCGCCCCGGACGACAATCGCTTTGAGCTTCTTGCTGCCCATGACCGCACCCATTCCGGTGCGTCCGTGCGCCCGCGTCGACATCGACATGATCGCGGCGAATCGGACCAGCTTCTCGCCGGCGGGCCCGATCTGCAAGACCTCGACGCGACGATCTTCGAGTTCCTTCTCCAGGATGTCATCGACGGCGTTCGTCGTCTTGCCCCACAGGTGGGAAGCGTCGCGCAGCTCAGCCTTGCCTTCTTTGATCCATAGGTACACGGGTTTCGGCGAGATGCCGCGAACGACGATGCCGTCGAAGCCGGCGAACTTCAGCTCCGCCGGCCAGAAGCCGCCGGCCTGGCTATCACCGACGGCACCAGTGAGCGGCGACTTGGCGACGACGGTGCACCGGCTCTGGCCGGCGACGGGTGCGCCGGTCACTCCGGAGAGCATGAAGGCCATCGTGTTGTTCGGACCGAGGGGGTCGGTGCCGGGAGGTGTGCTCTTCAGGAGGTAGTACAGGCCGAGGGCACTTCCACCCAGGTATGTGCGGTAGAGCTCCTCCGGTGGTTCCTCGATCTCGATGGTCCCGGTCGTGAGGTCAACGTGCAGGATCTTCCCGGCATAGCCGAACATCGTGGAGCACTCCTTCGTGGCTGCGACCTCGCTCACGATAGTTGAGAAAAGGGGGCTGCCACAGGCAGCCCCCTTCTCCCTTCCGTCGATGGCTCGTGTCAGTTGCGGCTTGCGAGGGAGTCGCGGATCTGGGTCAGCAACTCGATCTCGTCGGGACCGGCTTCCTCCTCGTCGGACCCCGTACGGGCCTGATAGGCGTTGTAGGGCTTGACAATGAAGAAGAACACGGCGACAGCGATCAGCAAGAAGGCCACAACGGCCGTGATGAATGATCCGATCAGGATCTCGGAACCGTTGATGGTCCAGATGATCGAATCGAAGCTGGGTTCTCCGAACGGAATGGCAATGATCGGCATGAGCACCTGCTCCACGAGTGCACCGATAACCGCTGTGAACGCAGCACCCATGATGAAGCCGACCGCGATGTCGATCATGTTGCCCTTGGCAATGAAGTCCCGAAACTCCTGGACCATTGAGGCCCCCCTTGTTCTGGTGTGAATGGACGAACGAGACAGTAGCAAGGAGCCGGTCCGAACTCGGGGCGGGCCTCATCTGCGCGATTCTGGCTCTCAGGCCGCCCCCTCCTGCCCTCGCTGCGCTCGGGCACCCGGGGGACTGACCTCATCTGCGCGGTCCGGTCTCTCAGGCCGCCCCCTCCTGCCCTCGCTGCGCTCGGGCACCCGGGGGACTGACCTCATCTGCGCGGTCCGGTCTCCCAGGCCGCCCCCTCCCCTCCTGCGCACCCGGGGGACTCTCTCTGGCGGTCCGGTCTCCCGGGCCGCCCCCTCCTCCCTCACTGCGCTCGGGACGGTGGAGACCCGGTCCGGAGACTCAGGCCGCCCCCTCCTGCCCTCGCTGCGCTCGGGCGCCCTCCCCCACGCAGTGGGGGAGGGCGCAGATGGAGGTCTTCGATTCAACCGCGGCTTGGTTCGACTGTCTACTGGGCCGGGTTGCTGTCGTGGTTGCTGAAGACCTCGCTGATCGCTCCGAGAGATCCGAGGATCCCGCTCGTCTCGAGTGGAAGGAAGAGCTTGGTCGCCTTTCCGTCCGCAATCCCCTGCAGGGCATTGAGGTACTGGATCGCGATGAGGTCCGGTGTCGGGTCACCGTTGTGGATGGCGCCAAACACCCGTTCGATCGCTTGCCCTTCGCCTTCTGCGACGGTCAGCTTCTGGAACTTGTCGGCCTCGGCGACTTCCTTGATCGCCGCTGCTTGACCTTCAGCCTCGAGGATGCGGGACTGCTTGACACCTTCCGCCCGCAGGATCTGGGATCGCTTCTCACCCTCTGCCTCGGTAACGACGGCGCGACGTTCGCGTTCGGCCTTCATCTGACGGTGCATGGCCTGGGTGACATCGGTCGGGGGGTCGATGCGCTGGATCTCAACGCGGACTACACGGGTTCCCCACACGTCGGTCGCTTCGTCCAGGATCTGCCGCAGTTCGGTGTTGATGGTCTCGCGGGACGTCAGCGCGTCATCGAGATCCATGTCGCCGACCACGTTACGGAGGTTGGTCTGGGCCAGCTTGGTCGCGGCGAGGATGAAGTTCGAGACGTTGTACTTCAGCTTGACCGGATCCGTCGCCTGGTAGTACACGACGGCGTCGACGGTGACGACGACGTTGTCCCTCGTGATGACCTCCTGCGGCGGAACATCGACGACTTGCTCGCGCATGTCCACCTTGACCATCCGCTCGATGAACGGGACGATCATGTGGAACCCCGGGTCGACGGTCTTGCGATAGCGACCGAATCGCTCGATCAGGCCCTGTTCGTACTGCTGGACGATCTTGATGGCAAGTGCCACATAGATCACCAGGAGGACGATGAAGGCCAGGACGACTACTGCTGCTGCAGTCATTGTGCTCCCTCTCTCCTAGATGCTTTCTCTGGTTCTGATTGTTCTTGTGACTATTCGGTTGTCGGCGGGATCGGCTTGACCACGAGGCGGGTTCCCCGAACCTCGACGACCTCCACGCGCGCGCCCTTCGGAATCACGATGTCGGAATCGACGGCCGCCCGCCACTCTTCGGTGCCCATCCGGACCATGCCCGTTGTGTCGAGGTACTTCACCGGCTCGATTACCACGGCGAGCTTGCCGACGAAGCGGTTGGCTCCTGCGCGCGCTGCGACGCTGTCATCCTGCTCTCTTCTGGCGAATCGCTGGAGAACCGCCAGGAAGACGACCGAGATGACGACGAACGTGACCAATTGGATCGGCACGGATACGTCCAGGAATGCGAGCACCGCGGCGGCGGCTGCCCCCACGGCAAACGGGAGTAGGAAGAAGCCTGCGGTGAACAGTTCGCCGATCGCGAGCACCACGGCGGCGCCGATCCAGATCCATCTCCATTGTTCAGCGTCCACATCTGTTCCTTTCGGTGCGAGGATTGCCACGGCCGCAAAGGCTATGCCGATGAATCCGATGGTGAGCGCTACCCACAGAGCACTCGATCCGCTCTTCTCTTGTTCTGGGGGCCGAGTTCGCAGGGGAGCCCGGTACGCCGATGCCCAGTCCTCCGCAAATGTCGCGAGGCTCGGCCCAACAACACTGTCGACCGTTTGTCCGGCGGCGACGGCTTCGTTGAGGTGATCATTCAGCTCGTCACGCATCTCGGCGACGCGTCCGCTCGGTACTCCAGTGTCCCGCCAATAGCGGGCGCACTCCGTCACGGTCTGGTCGACGCTGCGGTCAGTCATGCTCACCTCCGTTCAGTATTGCCGTTACTCCGGCGCTCAGATCCTTCCACTCACCCGACCACTCGTTGAGTCGCTCCCGGCCGGATTCGACGATCCGGTAGTACTTCCGAGGGGGGCCGCTGCCGTCCGCCTCGACGAAGTACCCCTCGACGAGGCCGGCCTTCTGGAGCCGAGAGAGCGTCGGGTAGATACTCCCGTCGCTCACGAGCTGGAGACCTCGGCCTTTCAGCTTGGCAGCCATCTCGTATCCGTAGCTCGGCTCATCTGCGATGAGGGAGAGCAGGCACATGTCGAGCACCCCCTTGAGGAGCTGCGAATTGTGATCCACGGTCGGCCCCCTCCAAGTCTTGCGAACTCAGATATGGTGTTTCATAGAATACCTTGCATCAACATATATCATGGATTGACCAGGTTGACAAGATAGTTTCTCCGAATGGCTCGTCAGGCTCTCCGATCGGGCGGCGGCGCATCCGCTATGCCGGGGGGAGAGCGACCGTTCAGGTGTCGGATCCGCACTCCGGGCGCCACTCGGTCTCTCCGAAGGTTTCAACCAGGAGTTCGTACAGCAAAGGGTCGTATGTGCGGAGCTCATCGCGAGTATCGATCTGGTTGTGGATCTGGTCCTTTTCGTCCTTCTCCTCGTTGTTCACGTCGAAGAACGATTGGACACCTTCGGCCCAGTACTGGTCCGAATTGACCTCAGCAACCGTGTTCCGCCACAAATCGGCGGCGATCGCCCGGATATAGGAATCCTCGATCGAACGGTCGAGGCTCGGATCGACGGAGGCAATGCCGAAACGCCGGATTGTCCATCCGAAGTCACGCACGAACATGTCCTCCCCTTCGTAGCGGTCGGACTCGAGGCACAGCAGATTCTCTTCGGCACCGGCGGCGACCGGAATCTCCTCGGTCCCGGGAAACGATCGGCCGAGCCGATTCCAATCGGTACCCGGGTGTGTCGAGTACAGCTCCTCGAACTCGGGCAGGGCGGTGATCCGCTGATCCCGACCGATGATCGCGACCTGGTCGACTGATGCGGCGACCGCCGCGGCGAGGTCGGGTCGGGCCGCGAGGAGAGCGCTTATCCGATCGGCTGCGGCCTCGAGGGCATCCGGCGTGATTGAATCAGCTGCTGCGATGGTGATCCCCGACTGCTCGCATGTCATCCGATAGAAGTCTTCGTCGGTGCCGATCTCGCGAACGACGCATTCCGGCTCTGGGACGGTCGTGGTTGTTGTGGCGACGCTGGTGGTCGTCGTCGGCGTTGCAGAACCCGAGGTCTCCGTCGTCGTCGGCTCGCTCACGGCCGAGGTCGTCGACATCGGAGTGAATGTGGACGTCGTCGAGGCATCATCGCCGGAGGCCGACTGACACCCGGCCGCGAAGGTGACTGCGGCGGCAACCATCGCGAGGGAACGTAGCATCTGCATCGGCCTGAGATGCTACGACGCTTGGACCGCGAAGAGGCTCCTTCTCCGAATGGCAGTCGCGAACCGCGAGGGAGCGCTACCTTCTCCGCGGGGCTTGCGGGGGTGCGAATGCATCCGATCGAATTGGAAGTATGACTATATGCGGTCACGTCACCATCGAATCCTCGAGATGACGGCCCGGCGGTTCGACGTCGGCGTCGACTCGGGGATGCTGAGGAATCGGATCGAAGATCGTGCGCTCGATGATCCCTACATAACGATCGATGGTCGCCCGCTCGTGAACTTTGGCTCGGCGGCGTATCTGGCGCTCGGCCGCGACCCGAGATTGAAGGCGGCAGCGATCGACGCCGTCGAACGGTACGGCACGGCGTACTCATCGTCGATCGCCTACACGTCCCTGCCGTACTACCCGTTGCTCGAGGACAAGCTCCAGAAGATCTTCGACGCCCCGGTGGTGCTCGCCCAGACCACGACATTGGTTCACCTCGCGGTTCTCCCCGTCGCCATCGCCCCCGAGGACCATGTGTTGGTCGACGCCCATGCGCACTCCTCGCTGAATCTGGCTGCGACGGTGGTCAAGGGGACGGGAGCAGCAGTTGAGACGTTGCCGCATAACGATGTTGCCACGCTCCGACGACGACTGATCGAGTTGACACCTTCGGGGAGACGGATCTGGTACCTGGCAGACGGCGTCTACTCGATGTTGGGTGATTTGGCGCCGGCTCGCGAGGCTGTTCAATTGCTGGATGAGTTCCCGGCGCTGCACTGCTACTTCGACGATGCCCACGGGTTGGGGTGGCAGGGTCTCCACGGCAGAGGCACCGTGCTGCACCAGGTGCCATGGCACGAGCGCCTGATCGTTGCCGGTGGACTATCGAAGTCGTTCGGTGCCCTGGGCGCAGTTGCGGCGTTCGGAGATGCCGCCCTCGCCTGGCGGGTCCAGGCCTGCGGCGGACCGGTGACATTCTCCGGCCCGATCCAGCCTGCCGCACTTGGCGCTGCGATAGCATCCGCCGACATCCACCTCTCCGATGAGCACTCGGTGCGCCAGGCCCGATTGCTTGGACAGATCGACGTGGTGCGATCCAGGCTCTCCGAGTTGCGCCTACCGGTGCTGTCGTTGGCGACTTCGCCGATTTGGTTCATTCGCATCGGCGGGGTTGCGCGCGTCATTGAATTGCTTCGAAGGCTCCGAGCCGAGGGCTACTACCTGAATCCTTCAACGTTCCCAATGGTCCCGATCGGATACGCCGGCGTTCGCTTCTCGCAGACGCTGCACCATTCTGACGAACACATCCACGGCTTGTTGGATGCACTCGGGCGCCACGTGCCTGATCTAGCTGATGACACCGACATCACCATTGACCTAACCGACGAGGGGATCACCCCGTCGGCGATTCGGAACAAGAAAGCCGACGGGGTCGTCGGGTAGGCCTACACCTGGCTCACAGGAATGCCGATAGAGATATGGATGCATGTTGTCGCGCGCTCTCGATGGCTGGATCCGGTGCCTCAGAATCTTGCCGGTCTGCCGAGGTTGCCCCTGGTCATGATTGTCCTCCTCGCGATGGCTGGGGCCGTGTGGGTTGTTGCGCCAAGATCGGTTGGCGAGCCGGTCTCCTCGGTTGCCATCTTTGTTGGTGCGCTCGTGGGCGGAATCACATTCATCCGTCGCTCCCGATTCCTCACCGGTCGAGAGCATCGGGCCTGGACACTTGTCGGTTGGGGCTTCACCGTCGGGTCATTCGGCATGGTGGCGATCGGGGTGACCGCAGTTGTCCAAGGCGACGCTCCGGCGTTCGGCATCGCCGACGCCATATTCGTTCTGGGGTATCTCGGCGTGCTCGTCGGGTTCGCATCGCTCCCTCACACGTCGGGCACGCAACTATTGAGGCTCAGAACGGGCCTCGACGGACTCATCGGGGCCGTCGCCGTCGGTGCGTTGCTTTGGGCACTTGTTCTCGAGCCCGTGGTCACCAATCTCAGCGATGTTCCCACCTGGCAGACCTTCATCGGTTCGATATATCCCCTTGTCGACCTGGCTGCACTTGTCGTATTCATGATCGTCACTGTTCGGCAGTCGAGCCTCCGGTTTGACCTGCGGATCATCCTGCTCGCAACCGGGATCTTTGCTCAGGCGACTGCCGACGTACTGTTCTTCGTTTCGGGAGTTGGGCGCTCGCTCACCGAGGCGCAGCCGCTGCAGCTGCTCTACATCTTCGCCATCATTTGCTACGTTGCGACGTCAGCCATCGTCGACAGGGTGCCGCAGCCAAGGCAGTATTCGGATCGTCGTACCCCGCTTTGGGCGCTGGTAGCACCGTACGGTGCCGCGATCGCGATGGTGACTGTGCTCGCAGTCAGGCTGTGGGACGCGGACCTTGATCGCGCGGATGAGATCCTCCTCGTCGCAACATTCATCGTGGGCGGCCTGGTTATCGCGCGCCAGGGGATTGCCATCCGGGAGAATCGGATCGTTGTCGAGCAGCAGCGATCGGATCTTGTTTCGTCGATCTCGCACGAGCTGCGAACACCGCTGACGGCGATGGTCGGATTCCTTGCCGTGCTCCAGGATGATCCGAACCTGGCCGTCATCGAACGCCGCGAGATGATCGACGTTGTTGCAGAACAAACGGGGTATCTCGAGCGAGTCGTTGAGGACATGCTCGCACTCGCCCATGGTGATCCTGACCGGATGGAGCTGAACGTGTCGGAGCACAACGTGGCGGCGTTGATCGAAACCTCCGTACGGTCGGCGGCGATCGACTCCAAGCGCGTGACGGTGGAAGTTCAGTCGGGGCTCGAGGCGATTGTCGACGGGAGCAGGCTGCAGCAAGTTCTCGTGAACCTGCTCACGAATGCGTCCTGGTATGGCGGGGAGGAGTGTGTGGTCGTTGCCTTCTCGAGGGCGGGTGGACTCATCATTGAGGTCCACGACTCGGGACCGGGTGTTCCGAAGCAGTATGAACTGACGATCTGGGAGCGGTTTGAGCGTGGGGAGAACCGCTACAACGCCAATGTCCCCGGTTCCGGAATAGGGCTGGCGATGGTCAAGAACATCGCCGAATCGCACGGCGGCACCGCGAAATATCGACGGTCGGAGCGACTCGGCGGGGCATGTTTCGTCATCGATCTACCGGGCAGGGTCGGGAAACAGCGGCCGATCGCCATCGTGCCGTCGACCACGAGGGCGATCGGTTGAGCAGGGTGGAGCTAGGCCTTCTCGAAGGCCAGTTGGTCGTTGGCAACGGTCACGTTCACGCTGTCACCATCCCGGAACGTGCCATCCAGAATCGCGAGGGCCAGCGGGTCGGCGATCGCAGTCTGGAGCAGGCGCTTGAGGGGGCGCGCTCCGTAGACGGCGTCGTATCCGTTCTCAGTCAGCCAGTCTGCGGCTTCGTCCGAGAGCTCGAGTTCGATCCTGCGATCGGCGAGCCGTCCCTCGAACCCGCTGAACTGGATCGCGGCGATCTGGCGCAGGTCGTCCTTCGTGAGCCGGTGGAAGACGATGACGTCGTCGATACGGTTGAGGAATTCTGGGCGGAAGTGCGCTCGAACGGCGTCCATCACCCGGCTCTCGACCGCTTCGTCCGGCAGGTCCGGGTTGATGAACTCGGATCCGAGATTCGATGTCATGATCAGCACCGTGTTGGAGAAGTCGACGGTGCGACCGTGACCATCGGTCAACCGGCCGTCGTCGAGCAGCTGCAACAGGGTGTTGAAGACATCAGGGTGAGCTTTCTCGACCTCATCGAGCAGAATCACGGCATAGGGACGTCGCCGCACCGCTTCGGTGAGCTGACCTCCTTCGTCGTACCCGACGTACCCGGGGGGCGCACCGATGAGGCGGCTGACCGAGTGTTTCTCCATGTACTCGGACATGTCGAGGCGGACCATGGCCCGCTCGTCGTCGAACAGGAAACTCGCGAGCGCTCTGGCAAGCTCGGTTTTGCCGACTCCGGTTGGACCGAGAAATAGGAACGATCCGATTGGTCGGTTGGGATCCGAGAGCCCTGCGCGTGACCGCCGGATGGCATTGGACACCGATGCGACTGCGTCATTCTGTCCGACCACCCGGTCGTGGAGGTGATCCTCGAGGCGAACGAGCTTCTGAACCTCACCCTCCATCAGCTTGGAGACCGGAATCCCGGTCCATCGGCTGACGACCTCGGCGACATCCTCGTCGTCAACCTCCTCCTTGAGCATCTTCGTTTCGGCCTGGAGGTCTTCCAAGTTGGCCTGCCGGTCGGCGAGGGCGCGCTGCAGATCGGGGAGATTCCCGTACGTGAGTTGGGCCGCCTGTTCCAGATCGCCGGAGCGCTCGGCTTTCTCCGCTGCCGCTCTGGTCTCTTCGATGTCGTGCTTCGTGGCACGGATTTCGTCGATCGCATCCTTCTCGAGCTGCCAGTGCGCGCTGAGAGCGTCGAGTTCCTCGCCGAGGTTCGCCAGCTCCTGATCGATGGTGGCGAGGCGTGCCCGCGATGCATCGTCCGTCTCCTTCGTCAGGGCCTGCCGCTCGATTTCGAGCTGGCGGCGCCTTCGGGTGAGTTCATCGATCTCCTCCGGCATGGAGTCGATCTCGATGCGGAGCCGCGAGGCAGCTTCGTCGATCAGGTCGATTGCTTTGTCGGGAAGCAGGCGGCCGGTGATGTACCGGTCGGAGAGGACGGCTGCTGCGACAAGACCGGCGTCGGTGATACGCACGCCGTGGTGAACTTCGTAGCGTTCCTTGAGGCCGCGAAGAATTCCGATGGCCTCCTCGATCGAGGGTGGCTCCACCAGAACCGGCTGGAAACGCCGCTCGAGGGCGGAGTCCTTCTCGATGTACTTGCGGTACTCGTCGAGCGTCGTTGCTCCGATCATGCGGAGTTCCCCACGCGCGAGCATCGGCTTGAGCATGTTCGATGCGTCCATCGATCCTTCCGACGCCCCGGCGCCGACAATCGTGTGCATCTCGTCGACGAACGTGATCACCCGGCCCTCTGAAGCCTGGATCTCGGCGAGGACCGCCTGGAGTCGTTCTTCGAACTCGCCGCGGTATTTGGCGCCGGCAACGATGCTCGCCATGTCGATCGCGACGATGCGCTTGTTCTTGAGGCCTTCAGGTACGTCACCGTCGACGATGCGCTGGGCCAATCCCTCGACAATTGCCGTCTTTCCGACTCCGGGTTCACCGATCAACACCGGATTGTTCTTTGTCCTGCGCGACAGCACCTGGATCGTGCGGCGGATCTCCTCGTCGCGTCCGATGACTGGATCGAGCTTGCCGTGCTGGGCGAGTTCGGTGAGGTCTCGTCCGTATTTCTCGAGCGGTGCGAACGTGTCCTCCGGGTTCTGGGAGGTGACACGCTGGCTGCCGCGGATGCTGGCGAGGACGCCGAGCATTGCGTCCTTGGTCACGCCCAATCCCCGGAGCAGGTCGCCTACCGGACCGTCGGATGCCGCAAGCGCGAGGAGGATGTGCTCGACCGATACGTACTCATCCTTCATAGATGTGCGCTCGGCGTCGGCGCTGTTCAGGATGTCGAGCGTGGCTGGGGAGAAAGAGACATCGCTGCCGCCTACCACTGCGGGGATCGCGTCGAGGGCGCGGTCGACCGGGCCCGCGACATCGGTGGCGTGGATGTCGAGATTCGTCAGGATCGGGTAGATGAGGCCATCGGTCTGTGCAAGCAGGCCGGCGAGAAGGTGGGTGGGTTCTACGTACGGGTGGTTACGCTGCGTTGCGAGGTCCCGCGCAGCGAGGGTGGCTTGCTGAGATTTCTGCGTGAAAGCGTTGAAGTCCATGGGCGTCCATTCATTGTTGTTCAGGGCCGTCGAAGGTTCAACACCAAGAGTGATGCGTTTATGCCAGAAAACATGAGTCAGAGCATATCAGATTTGGCGAGAGGGTGAAGCGGTGAGTTTTGCCGAACGCGGTGGGGGGTGGGTGCTCGCTCAACTCGCCCTCTTCGCCCTCTACGTGCTCGCTTTGGTTGGAACGCCGGGCCTGACGGATGGCTACGGCCTGGGGTTCGCCAGGATCACCGGTGTTGTGATGGTGGTGGGCGCGGTCGCCGTCGGCGGCTGGTCTATGGTCATCCTCGGCCGTGATCTCTCGATCTTCCCGCACCCGGTCGAGGAGGCCCGCCTCGTCGACCGCGGTCCCTATCGCCTCGTGCGCCACCCGATCTACTTCGCCGTGATTCTCGGAGCACTCGGCTTGGCGCTTGCGCTTCTGAGCACGGCTGCAGCGATCGTTGCGCTTGTCTTTATTCCCTTCTTCATGGCGAAGACCGGATTCGAGGAGGACCACCTCGTCGAGCAGGTTGCCGGGTACCGTGACTATCGGTCGGCAATCCCGTACCGGATCATCCCCTGGGTGTTGTAGGCAGCGTCTTTGGAAATTCTTCCGGCGTACTCGACGTTGATGTGTCGAACCGAACAGGGAGCCACACGATGCCGAAAGCTGTATGGAACGGAACCGTGATCGCCGAGAGCGACGACACGATCGTCGTGGAGGGGAATCACTACTTCCCGAGGGATACCTTGAACGACGAGTTCTTCGTGACGAGCGATCTGCAGAGTCGTTGCCCGTGGAAGGGGACCGCCGGCTACTTCGACGTATCAGTTGACGGCAAGCTCAATCCCGGCGCTGCGTGGTTCTACGACCGTTCCACCCCGGCCGCCGCCGGCATCACCGGACGAGTGGCCTTCTGGAGGGGTGTCAAGATCGAGGCGTAGGCGTACTGGCGGTATCCTGGGGATTCGCAACAACGGAGCGCCATGATCCCGATCCGAATCGTCGAAACCGAGCGAGAGGACTTCGACGAGCCTGTCGTTGAACTCTGGATGGAGAACGAATTCGTCGGTATGGTCTTCTGGGACGGGTCGTCGACCATCGTGCAGATCTACCCGGCGGCCAACGACGATGTCCACGACCTCGAGATGCGCGACCTCTTCCGCGCGCTCGAGATGGCCGAACGGATCGTCGACCCGCTCGCATTCGATCAGGTCGAAGGGCTGGTCCAGGTGGGCGATGCGCGCGCTCAGGCAAAGCGTGAGGAGGAAGACAGCGACTGGTCGGAGGAAGATCCCGCCACGGTGGAACTCCTGTCCGAGTTCGATCCGCTTGCGGCCTTCCGGTCTGAGGACGGCGAGGGGTTCTTCCCCCGCGATGTGGCGCTGCGGTTCGTCCATCGCTGCGGCGAGCTGCGGCTCGCGGTCGTCGAGATGGAGGGTTTCGATCTCGTCGGCGGCGAGTTGAAGGCTCGTCCGGGCCTCGAACTCGTCGTCGGGCCCCAGCCGGTCATGTCACCCACCGAGTTCCAGTCTCACGCCAACGCGACGGCGCTCGACCATCTCGACGGATGGCCACGACGCGAGTCGCTGGTGGTTGCGTTCGTCGTCCAGCAGCAGGATGGCCAGACCATCGTCGCCTAGGCCGGCATACCCAGGGTTCTCCGCCTCGCATACGGCGCCTCCAGCCCGCGGAATGGGGAGATTCGCGTACCCAGGGTTCTCCACCTCGCATACGGCGCCTCCAGCCCGCGGAATGGCTTGGGGTGGAGGGGTCCGGCGCCTGTTCTCCGGTAGCATGCGGCCAACCGAGTGAGAGGGATTCGCATGCAGGCTGCGGTGTACAAAGAGCTGAAGAGCTACTGGTGGCTCCTGTTGATCTCGGGAGTGGCGAGCATCGTCATCGGTGGAGCGCTCTTGCTCTGGCCCGGCAAGACCCTCACCGTCGTGGGATTCCTGATCGGTCTGTGGATGCTCTTCGCCGGAATCATGCGGTTCCTCATCGCCCTGTTCGGCGGCGACGCCGACGGCCGATGGGTCATCTTGGTCGTCGGAATCGCTGGGATCGTGCTCGGCATTGTTGTGATGAGGAATCCCTCCGAGACGATCGCCATCATCGTGTTGATTGCCGCGATCTTCTGGATCATCACCGGTCTCGTCGACATCTTCCGCGGCCTCAGCGACGCTGGTATGGAGAATCGCGGCTGGGTGATCTTCGGCGGCGTCGTGGCGGCTCTTGCCGGGGCGATCGTATTGCTCTGGCCGTCGGCCTCAGTGCTCGTCCTCGCGGTGATCGGCGGTGTGTTCTTCATCGTCGACGGGATCATGCAGATCATCGCCGGTTTCCAGGTCAAGAGCGCCTGACGCGTAGGCAGAATCGGGCATTCACGTGCTGAGCGTCGCTACGACGCGTCGTTGGTGATCCGACCCTGCTCGTCGTGCGACGTCGCGTAGCGATTGGCTCCCCACGGGCGATCATGCCCTGCAGCACCACACTGGGTGTCACGTTCGCCGCCGTGATGGTGTTCCCATCCATCGGCCTGATCGCTGCGTTGATAGCCGCAACGATCCTCGCTCCAACCGATGCGGCGCTGGGCAAGGCCGTCGTCACCAACAAGCGCGCGCCGATCCATGGCCGTGAAGCGATCGTCAACGGCATCCCGATCGTCAGGAGTCTCGACGAAGAGCACCACGGCGGTGTAGATGATGAATGTGGTGTCCACGTGCTCCCTCGCGGATTCGAGGCTACTTCACCCCAATGCGCCCGCGCCCGCGCGGACCAATCGATCAAACGAATCGGCGATCGCAGTGGCGAACGCACCCTTGTGGAACCACAGCAGTGTGGCGTGACCCCCGGATATCCAGCGCAGTTCGGAGCCGGGCCAGTGAGCGTGCAGGGCCTCAGTCGTCGACGTCGGAACATATCCGTCCGACCGTGCAGAAACGAGCACCGCGTGGCGCGCGTGGTCGGGCGCCGGACGATCGAGAACCGACGCGGCGAGCAGCGCCTCGCGTAGTTGGGGCTCTGCCGACGATTCCCCGCCGAGCGCTTCCCATGCGATGCCGCCGCGGAGCGCACCGTCGAGGTACACCGGTGACGGCGAGTAGGACGCAGCCAAGGGCGCTGTGGCGATCGGGAACGGCATGGTTGAACTCACGAGCGCCGACATGTTCCCGCCCATCGAGTAGCCCGCAACACCCGGAATGCCCCCGGCAGTGTGGATCGTCGCCAGAAGCCCCCTCCCTTCCACGACAGCACCGATCCCCATCCTGAAGAAGTCGGCCACGGTGCGGATTGGCTGCCCGTCGTGGTCGTCGGGCCTGCGGATGCCGTAGTACGGGTTCTCCAAGACGAGGCTGCCGATACCTCGCCGGGCGAGGCGTCGGGCGATGCCGAACCGGGCTCGAGAGTCGTGCTCGTTCCATGCTGCCATCAGAACCACCATCCGATCGACGCCCTCCTCCGGAGCGACGCGCGTGACTGCTCCGTGGCGGGCGTGACTCGGCAGGATCTCCGCCGGGCTCTCGAAGACACCAACGGATGTCGTCAGGCCCTCGTCGGTGACTTCAGAGACCCACTCGACCGATATGGGCTGCGGTACGTCGGTCGGAAGAGCGGCGCCGTTGATGATCGACATATCGCCCCACCCGTCGGAGAAGAAGCGCAGCCGGTCGGGTCCGTGCGACACGATCGCTCCACCGAGAGCATCGATTGGGTGAATCATGAATCCAGGGCCTCGTTGGTCGGGTCGGCAAGCTGCGCAGTACAGTCTGGCCCATATGGAGATCGTGATCGGCGTCGCCGGATCGGCACACCTCATCGTCGGAGAGGAGGACACCGCTATCGCCCTCGGTAGCGGCGACGTTCCGGTTCTCGGCACGCCGCGGATCGTTGCCCTCCTCGAAGAGGCGGCCGTCGCAGCCCTCGCGGGCGATCTCGCGGACGGGATGACCTCCGTGGGGACCCATATCGCCGTTGACCATGTGTCCGCGTCGTTTGTTGGTGCAGCGGTTGCGGCCGTTGCCGAGGTTGTGGCCGTCGAGGGCCGCACCGTGATGTTTCGACTGACCGCACAGGACGGCAGCCGCACGGTTGCGACCGGAAATCACACCCGACTCCTCGTCGATCGCGCCCGATTCCTGGGTCGCGCTAGCGCCACCACTCGACGCGGCACCACGACCGGCGCTGGCAGTTCGGGCACTGCATCCAGCGGCTGAAGTGCTTGCCGGGAATCCACAACGAGATGAGCGCAATCCTGACCCCGATGTCGACGTGTGAGGCCCTCGTCTTCGTTCCACAGTGCGAGCAGTCGATGATTCCGGTGCCCGACTGGTGCTCCCCGGTTGAGAACAGCGCTGCTTGGCCATCGTGGTGTTCAGGATCGTGCAACGCGTCGTCTGCGAGCGGGTCGTCAATCTCGGCGGGGGGAGCCTCGAAGAGGGCCCGTTTGCCCTTGGGATCGGAGCGTCCGGTCATGTCCTCGCCTCGATCTCTCCGGCGAGCGCGCGGTACGCCTCGGCGCTCTTCGAACGGCGGGCGTGTTCCAACACGGAGCGGCCCCTGGCCGGAGCCTCAGCCACCTTCACCGACCGGGGAATTGGGGGAGGTAGCACCTCGAGACCATGGGTCTCGGACACGTCGGCGAGCACCTGCTTGCTGAGATTCGTTCGACGATCGAACATCGTGGCGACGGCACCGAGGACTTGCAGGTCGGCGTTGGTGTACGCGCGCACATCTTCGATGGTTTCGAGTAGTTGCCCAACCGCACGGTGTGAGAGTGTCTCGGCCTGGAATGGAATGAGGACGTGGGATGCCGCGGTCAGTCCATTGAGAGTGAGGATTCCGAGCGACGGGGCGCAGTCGATGAAGACGTAGTCGTAGTCGTCGGCTACACGCTTGAGGGCTCGCCCGAGCACGAACTCTCGTCCGGTCTTGGTGAGCAGATGAATCTCCGAACCAGCGAGGTCGATCGACGAGGGAACGAGGTCGATGCCGTTCGCGTCGACGATGACCTCCGCGATGTCGACTCTGCCGAGCATCACATCATGGATGGTGAGATCGAGTTCATCCGGGTTGATCCCGGTCTCATACGTAAGGCAGGCTTGCGGATCGAGGTCGACAACGAGGACCCGGCGGCCGCGTTCGACGAGCGCTGCGGCGAGCGTGTGCACGGTGGTGGTCTTCGCCACTCCGCCCTTCTGGTTCGCAACAGCGATCACAGCACTCATCATCCGAGTGTAGGAGGCGCGATTGGGGTGCGTCAGAAAGACACGAGACGCCAGACACGAGACGCTAGACACGAGACAAGCGACTGGACTCGAGTCCCATGTCTCGAGTCTCGGATCTCGAGTCTTATTCGGCTGCTCGGTCGGCCGGGTCCGGGGCGCAGGGGCCCTCGTAGCCCGGCTGCAGAACCGGGTGGCCGGTGTCCTCGATCACGACCGGGACGAGGCAGGCTCCGATACTTCCGTCGGGCTCGAACACAAACTGTGCAATCGCCGTTGCACGGGAGCCGGCCGGATAGGCCTGCCAGACGAAGTTCCCGAGGCCCCACGCAATCGGCTTTCCGGCATACCATCCGAGAGGTTGCAGGACATGCTGATGGTGCCCGAACACACCGTCGGCCCCTGCATCGATGAATGCCTCTGCGAGGCCGATCTCGAACGCTCGTGGCTCCGTCGTCCCCTGTTCGCCCCAGTGGATTGTGACCAGTACCACATCTGCGATTTCATCTGCCGCCCGGATAGCGGCCGTCATCGCCTCTGCCGAGTCACCATCGGTCATTCCCGGCCGCTCATCCGTCACGATCCACGATCCGGTCTCAGGGTGAACGCCTCCTCCGCCGAGTACTGCGATCGTCCAGCCGTTTCGCTCAACGAGAACAGGGGCGTAGGCCTCAGCCGGAGTCTCGCCGACTCCGACGGGATCGATACCGACGGCCACGAGGTTGGCACGAGCGTCGAGCATCGCTTCGAATCCGTAGTCGATCGAGTGGTTGTTGGCGAGATTGGCGATGTCGACTCCCGCCTCCGCCATTGACGGGAGCGCCTCGGGGTCGCAGCGGAACGTCCAGGGTTTGTTCCACGGTGTCCCGAGGTCTGACGCCGAGCATTCCAGATTGACCACCGTGAGGTCGTCTTGGTTCAGCACGTCGTCGAGGCCTGACCACGCGTATTCGTAGCCTGTCGAAGGGAAGGACCGGACAAACGTCGGGTCGAGATTCACGTCGCCGGTTCCGCTGATCACCAGGCGCCCCTTCGGTTCAGGCGGCGGGATGGTCGTCGTTGTGGTCGTGGTCTCCTGGACCGTCGTCGAAGGGGCGAGTGTTGTGGTGGAAGTCGATGTGCTCGTTGTCGTTTCGCTGGCGAGTGTTGTGATCGGAACAAAGCTCGCCGTCGACGGCGGGGAGGCCGAGGCACCGCTCGAACAGGCGGCGAGTACGGCTGCAAGCACCGCGAATACGAGAACTCGAAGGAAAGGAACTCGATGCATCGAGAGAACGGTACCGTTCAGGTCTCGGAATGCTGTCGTTCGCGCGCGCTTGGGCGGCTCGCAACGCCGAATCGTCTTCAATGCAGCCAGAGAAGGAGTACAGGATGGACAAGTGGGTCTACCGGTTTGACGAGGTCGACCAGGCCGAATCAGCAGTTGGCGGCGACTGGGACGCAGTCCGCGGCTTGCTTGGTGGCAAGGGGGCGAACCTCGGTGAGATGTCGCGAACCGGTGTACCGGTTCCCCCCGGCTTTACGATCACCACTCGCGCCTGCAACGCCTACCTCGACAACGATGAGAACTTCCCGGACGGTCTCACCGATCAGCTCAACGAGGCACTCGCGACGATCGAGTCGGGTCTTGGGAAGGTCTTCGGCTCGGCCGACTCGCCGCTTCTCGTGTCTTGCCGCTCTGGTGCCAAGTTCTCCATGCCCGGAATGATGGACACCGTGCTCAACATCGGTATCAACGACGCTGTGCTCCCTGGCATGATCGTCGCGTTCGGCGACGAACGTTTCGTGTATGACTCCTACCGGCGCTTGGTGCAGATGTTCGGCAGCGTCGTCATGGGTGTCGACGACCATCCCTTCGAGGAAGTCCTCACGGAAGCGCGCGCAGAGGCAGGCGTTGAGACCGACTCCGAACTCGACGCCGCCGCCCTCGCGAAGGTACTCGAGCGCTTCAAGGCGATCGTCAAGGCCGAGACGGGGATGGACTTCCCGCAGGATCCTCGGGAGCAGCTGATGATGGCGGTCGAAGCCGTGTTCAAGTCGTGGAACGGCAAGCGTGCGTTCGCGTACCGCGACGCAGCCAAGATCCCACATGACCTCGGGACCGCCGTCAACGTGCAGACCATGGTGTTCGGCAACATGGGTGACGAGTCGGGTACCGGTGTTGCGATGTCGCGCAACGCCACAACCGGCGAGAACAGGCTCGAAGGTGATTATCTCATCAACGCCCAGGGTGAGGATGTTGTGGCCGGTATCCGGGTCACGCACCCGATCGCCGAACTTGCCGGTGACCTCCCGGAGGCCTACGCCGAGTTCGAGGACTATGCGAAGAAGCTGGAGACGCATTTCCGCAACATGCAGGACATGGAGTTCACGGTGGAGAAGGGGAAGCTGTGGCTCCTCCAGACCCGCGACGGGAAGCGCACTGCCCAAGCCGCTGTCCGTATCGCCGTCGACATGGTTGAAGAGGGCATGATCACCAAGGACGAGGCGCTCATGCGGGTCGAGACCGATCACGTCGACTTCTTCCTCCACCCCCAATTCAATGTCGGGTCCAAGAATGAGGCGCTCGACAGTGACCGCAAGATCGCCGTCGGCCTGAACGTCTCACCCGGCGCCGCGGTCGGTGTCGTTGCCTTTGATCCCGATCTAGCCGAAGCCTGGGCAAAGGAAGGAAGGCCCGTGATCCTCGGACGTCCGGAGACGAAGCCGGATGACGTGCACGGGATGCTCGCCGCCGAAGGCATCGTCACTACCCGGGGTGGCCGGACGAGTCATGCAGCCCTCGTCGCCCGGCAGTTCGGCAAGCCAGCGGTTGTTGGCGCTTCCGCCCTCGACATTGACCTGACGGCCCGGACGATGAGCGTCGACGATGTTGTGGTCAACGAAGGTGACTGGCTTTCGGTTGACGGATCAACGGGCGAAGTCTTCCTCGGCAAGGTCGAGACCGACGTTCCCGACATCGACGATCCGTGGCTGACGAAGATCCTCGAATGGGCGGACGAGCGGCGCGATCTCGATGTGTGGGCGAACGCCGACTACCCGATCGACGCCGAACGTGCGCGTGCTTACGGTGCGCGCGGTATCGGCCTTTGCCGGACCGAGCACATGTTCTTCGAGCCGGAGCGGCTGCCGATCGTCCAGAAGATGATCCTGTCCGACGATCTCGCCGAGCGCGAGGAAGTGACGTTCTCACTTCTCCCGCTCCAGAGGGAGGACTTCGCCGGTCTCTTCCGGGCCATGGATGGCTACCCGGTTGTCATTCGACTTATCGACCCGCCGCTGCACGAGTTCCTTCCTGGCTGGGGTGAGCTCACCAACGACATCGCTGATCTCAGGATCAAGCTGAGCGCCGGCGGGGCCGATGCTGCTGCGATCGAGGCGGAGATCGCCGAGAAGGCTGCAATGCTCGAACGCGTGGAGGCACTGCGCGAGGAGAACCCGATGTTGGGTCTCCGCGGCGTACGCCTCGGCATTCTGCGTCCTGAGCTGACACGGATGCAGGTGCGCGCCATCATCGAAGCGGCCTGTCTGGTGGCCGGCGAAGGTGTCGACGTGCACCCCGAGATCATGATCCCGCTGACCAGCCACGTGAATGAGCTTGCGCGCCAGCGCAGCGTTCTCGAGAAAGAGGCCAAGGACGTGATGGCCGAACAGGGCGTCGAGGTCGACTACAAGTTCGGCACGATGATTGAGATCCCACGTGCAGCCCTTACGGCCGATCAGATCGCCGAGTACGCCGAGTTCATCTCCTTCGGGACGAACGACCTCACGCAGATGACGTACGGGATCAGCAGGGACGACGCCGAGAAGGGCTTCCTCATTGAGTACCTATCGGAAGGGATCCTCGCCGACAACCCCTTCTTCACCATCGATCCCGACGGCGTCGGGCAGCTGATGGCAATTGCGCTCGAGAAGGCGAAGTCGGTTCGGCCCGACCTCGAAGCGGGAATCTGCGGAGAGCACGGCGGCGAGCCCCGCTCGATCGCACTCTGCCACGAACTTGGCCTGAAGTACGTGAGCTGCTCCCCGTTCCGTGTACCGATCGCACGCCTTGCCGCAGCGCAGGCCGCGATTGTGAGTCCGAGGTAGAAGAAAGAGCCAAGAGCCAAGAGCCAAGAGCCAAGAGCCAAGAGCCAAGAGCCAAGACAAGGGCCCGTCTTTGGCCTCCCGGTGGGGGAGGCTGGGGGCGGGCCTTGTCGGCTACAGCTCCTCCGCCAACCCGCCGATACGGAACCATGGACGTACTCCAGGGTGATCTTGCTGCGTTTCCGATTCGGGACATCGTGGTCCTGCTCGCGGAGCGGCGCCAAACCGGAGTGCTCCGCGTCGAAATGGGGTCCCTGACCGGCCGCATGTTCTTCGTGGACGGTCGCATCACGTACGCAACGACGCGCGACGGTGACGGATCGGTGGCTGCCCTCGCTCAACTCGGCAATCGGCCGGCACGCGACCGGAGGGGGCGCAACCCAGGGGGGAAGTGGCCCGATCCTGCCCGACCCCTGATCCTCCAGCAGATCGGTGAGGTGCTCGTTCGCCTCAGCCACAGCGTGTCGGGGCGCTTCTGGTTCGTCGAAGGTGTCACGACCCGCGCCTATGGGGAAGATGAGATCCAACGTTTTGAG
Organism: uncultured actinomycete; assembly: GCA_942491345.1. Lineage (GTDB taxonomy): Bacteria > Actinomycetota > Acidimicrobiia > Spongiisociales > UBA5794 > JAHEEL01. The sequence continues at coordinate 213,355 of CALOAN010000044.1, read as the reverse complement.
GTCGGGGAGGTTCTCGCGGCGGCGGACGGTCGACGCAAGGAGTGGGCCGAGATCTCCCGCGTTCTCCCGGATCCGTCCGTCAGGTTCGTGATGCGACCGCATCTCGAGCCCGGTGTCACGAGGGCCGTCATCCCGGCTGCTTCGTGGCCGGTTCTTGCGGCGGTCGGCAACGGAGCGACCGTTCAGGAGGTCGCCGAGCGTCTCAAGCTCTTCGAACTCTCGGCGGCGCGCCTGATCGCGGATCTGTATGTGGGGGGCTTTGTGGTTGGCGGCCACGGCGCAACCGAGGCAACAGCGGTTCTCGTCGACATCGACGAGGCTGCTTCGTAGGTTCCTAGACCGGAGGCGTTGATCCCGTTGCCAGCCGGACGATCCATACAACGAGCAACAGCGCCGCGGTAGCTCCGATGGCAACATCGACCCATCGGCGATGCCGCCATCGGATCCAGCCGGCGCGATGTGCCATCCAGATGGTCCAGGCGCCGAGCATCTCGGCAGCGATCAGAAGGATGAGTGGGTGGTAGCGGAGCGCCTCCACGACGTTTCCTCGGACAAGCTGTCCCGCCGCTCTGGTCATTCCGCAGCCGGGACACGCTACGCCTGTGCATCTAGCGAACCCGCAAATCGTCGGACTCGAATCGGACGGGTTGATCGTTGCCAGCACGATGGCCGCGACGAACGGGATCGCGACCAGTGATCCCTGGCCGAGTCGAGCCTTCGTCGCGAGTGATGTGGTCACGATGTGCTTGCGACGAGACCGATGACGAGGAAGATGAACAGGAAAACGACACCGATGATCATCAGGACCGTCGAGATGATTCCAAGGATCCGTCCGGCCTGCGCCGTGCCACGGTTCTGGGGCGGCCTGCGCCCGGCGTCGATGCCGGCGAGTTCGCTGTTCCCCATCACCCATGCGATCGGGCCGAGGATCTGACACACGACAAGCGACAGGATCCCAAGTACGAGGACTGTGGTCGCCTGGCTGTCTTCCTGGTAGTACTGATCAGTCATGGGACCAGTATGGTCCGAGCGACCGGTCCGGCGCTACTCATTGGGCGGCAGAGGCCGCCGGACCCGGGCGTCCTCAATGCGGACGGCTCCCGTGCCGATGTGCACAGGCCCGCGGTTCGCGGCGGGCCCTAGCTCCGCCCCGAACCGGCCAGCGACTGGTCTTCCTCGATGGCCGTGAGGTCGATGATTTCGGCGATCTGCTCCGTGTAGGGCGTGGCGAGCGCCGCCAGGTCGTGGATCTTGATCTCCACCTCGGTGATCGCCGCTCGCAGATGATCGAGCCGGGATGAGATCCGCAGTTCCTCGCGGCGGGCCTCACCGACGATCTCGTTGGCGATGCTGTCGGCCTCTTCTGTGACCTCGGCCAACCGAGCCTCGACGGCCCGGTCGCTGAGTTCGCGGACACGCTCGCGATCGCCGATCGCGGCCGCCCGAGCATTCTCTGCCTCGAGCAGCATCTGGAACGATTCTTCTTCCGCGTCGGCCACCTGTACGGCCCACCGCTCGTGGGCATCGATCACGACCTGATCGCGGTCGAAATACATCGCTTCGATCTTCGTGGTGGCATCGGTCAGGCGCGTCTCAGCGTCGCGTTGAGCGTCGGCGACGATCTTGTCGGCGCGAGCCGCGCCCTCATCGATCATCTCCTGCCGGGTGGTCTGCGCAGCCGCAAACGTGCGCCTGATGGCGTCTACCGAGTCGTCGGCTTCCTTGACCCTGGCCTCGAGGGACGCTGTGTCCTTTTCGTAGGCCTGGAGTGTGGACACCAGGCGTTCCATGACGCGGTCAACTTCGACCGGGTCGTAGCCCTTGCGGCGTACGTTTCCGAATCGGTGTGCCTTGACAGTTGCTGCCTCGATCTTCATGCGTCGTTCTCCCCCGGATTGCCCCGTCCGCTGCTAGCCCCTGCAAACCTTGCAGAGCGACCGGGTTGGTCGCAGTCAGAAGGAAACCCTACGACGTGTTTCGCGGCGCCGCAAGCGGATATCACCTCTGGTGGGAGCTTTCAGCGCTCGATTTGCTGCAGACTCCTAGACGAGCAGCCATGAGTCGGGTAGAACGGGGGCATGAACCGCATCACCGTCGATATCGACAAAGAATGGCTCTCGGTCGCCGACATCTGCGAGTACATGGATGTATCGCCCTTCGTTGTGACGAGTCAGTTGCGGACCGGTGGCCTTCCTGCGGTCAAGTTCGGCAGGGAATGGAGGGTCGCTCGGCAGGACTTCGAGGACTGGATCAACACCCAGCGCGAGCAGTCAGAAGTCGTCGTCGACACGTAGGGGGCGCCGGCTCCGGTCCTTCGGGCCCGCACCGGGTGCTGATCATGGAACGAGCGCAGCCCATGCACGTCGACCCCGCTGGCCGATTTGTCGTGCACTGCCGGCATATCGGTATCTCGGCTCTATCCGGGCGCGGTGTTGCCGGGTAGCCTCGGTCGTAGTTGCACCGGAGGAGGTCAAGGTGTTGGATCAGGCTTCGATCGATCGGCTCAGGGGGACCGCCGCCGGGGACTACCCCGTGTTGTCCCTCTACGTGAACCTCGAACCAGGCCCTGAATCCCTGCGAACCGTTCCTGCCCGAATCAAGGAGCTGCTCGCCCACGCCGAGGAGGAGTCGGCGAACTTGCCTCGCTCACAACGAATCTCTGTCCGCTCTGATATCCAATCGTTGCTGAGCGACATCGGGCGATTCGGATCCGATCTCGGCCGGAGTGTCGCGACGTTCCGGTCGAACGGTTCCGGTCTCGACGAGCACCTCACACTCCCCGGTCCGGTGCGAGATCGAGCAATTGTCGACACGGTCCCATATCTCCGTCCGCTCGAAGAGATGATCGAGCACTATCCCCGGTTCTGCGTGGCCGTGGTTGGCAACCGGCTCGCATCGATCTTTCGGTTCTCCATGGGCGAACTCGAGACGTGGGAGGAGATGAGAGACGAGGAGGTCCGAAAGGCGAACTTCGGCGGCTTCTCGGGGTACGAGGAGCAACGCGTGCGAGCGCGCTCGGACGAGGTGATCAAGAAGCACTACCGGCACCTCGGCTCACGGCTCGCAGATCTGCGGCGCGCGGATGGAGGATACGATCTCCTGATACTCGGCGGTTCCGATGCACATGTGGCGGGAGCGCTCGCGGCACTGCCGCCCGACGTTGCGAACCTCCTGGCTGGCAGCTTCACCATCGATCCTGGCACGATGACGCCGTCGATTGTCCTTGCCCTGGCAACCGACGTTGCGGAGGAGTGGGAGACGCAGAACGAACGGAGACTCGTTGCTGAGCTCTTCGATGCTGCGGCCTCGGGCGGGACGGCAGCTCTGGGTCTCGAGAGCGTGTGCGCAGCGGTGAATCGCCGCGCCGTCGACGTCCTGTTCGTTCAGGTGGGCCATGCCATCCCTGGCTCGTTCTGCGCCGGTTGCGGGTGGGTGAGTTGTCGCCCCGAGCCCGATTGTCCCGTGTGCGATGCAACACTCAGGCGTGTGCCGGATCTCGTTGATCGGCTCGGCGAGTCGGTGCGTTCGGCGGGCGGAACGGTGCGACACATCCTCAGCGAGGGGCCGCTCGCCGAGGTCGAAGTGGGGGCGCAGCTGCGGTACTCGATCCCCATGGTCGATCCGACCTAGTCGGTACTGGAGTAGCGTTACCGGTCCCTTGAAGGAGGACCAGTGCCGCGGACCGTTGCTGTGGTTCTTGCAAACGAACCCGGATCCGGATTCGCCGGGTCGAAGTTCCTCGGCGATGTCGGCGGGATCACTTTGATCGATCGGGTGCTGGCCGATGTCTCCCATTGGCCGGTCGACGACACGGTGGTTGTGCTCGGCCCGGATGCGGAAGAGATCCTTCAATCGATGGCGCCCACCGACGCCACGGTCGCAATCGATCTCGAATGGGCTGAAGGGTTGGCAGCGTCGCTCCGGGTGGGCCTTGACGTCGTCATGCGGGGACCGGCGACGGACTTCGTGGTGATCGCCCTCGCCGATCAGCCGGGGATCGGCACTGAAGACGTCGCTGCTCTCATCGAAGCGGCAGAAGGCGCTGCCGCGTCAGTCCCGAAGTATCGATATCGGCGCGGATTCCCGGTCGTGCTGGGCCGGAGTATCTGGGAGCGCCTCCTAGGTTCGGAGGGTGACCTCGACCTGCTCGACCTTCTCGGGAGCCACCCGGACGGCGTTCAAGAGGTGTGGTTCGAGCACCTTGCAGGACCACGAATTCGAACACCGGACGACATTCGGAGAAGCTGATCGACGCGGCGGATGGACTGACGCCGATTGCATCCGGTAGCATTGCGGCCGCATCATTCCCGGATCGTCAGAAGGAGGGGGATCGGAATGGCATCGATCTCCGCGATCCAGTCCATGGGTCACCGCAGTGCAACCAAGCTGCGCAAGGCCGGAGTCCGCACCACCGATTCGCTCCTCAAAGTCGCTGCGACCCGCACGGGACGAAGACGCCTGGCAAAGGAGACTGGGTTGCCCGAGACCGATATTCTCGGATGGGTGAATCGGGCAGACCTGTTGAGGATCACAGGTGTCGGGTCTGAGTACGCCGACCTCCTGGAAGTTGCCGGTGTTGACACGATCCGAGAACTGCGTCGCAGGAACCCCGATCGATTGCTTGAAGCAATGGCCGGGCTGAATCTGAGGAAACGCTTGGTGCGGCGACTCCCCACGGACGCGATGGTCCGGGAATGGATCGAGGAAGCAAGAGGCCTCGAGCCTCTCGTCAGCCACTAGTACCCTGATCGCGACGAAGCCCCGGCCGGCCGGCCGGGGCTTCGTGTCCAATCCGAAGGGCTACTCCTCGGTGGAGGTCTTCTTCGGGGACGTCTTCTTCGGGGCCGTCTTCTTCGCCGTTGACTTGGGGGCCGTCCTCTTTGCCGTCGACTTGGCCGTGGCTTTGGGTGTGGCCTTCTTGGGTGTGGCCTTCTTGGCTGTGGTCGGCTTGGGCTTCTGCGTCTCCGCTTCGACGTCGATCTTGACGGGCCGCGGACCGGCGACTCCAGGAGTGAACTGCTCTCGCCAATTGTGCAGAGCTGTCTCGAGTTGCTCGCGCAAGACCTCGACGCGCTCCTGGAGCTGATCGACATCTACCTTCACCTGGAGCTGTTCCACGACCTTCGCCTCCTGGATGAGGTCGACGCTGTCCTGGATCTGCTCCACCATCTTGGAATCGCGGATCGCTCCGGTGACTTCGCGACCGGCGCTCTCGAGATCCTCCAGGGAGGTCTCGGTGAACAGATCGGTACTGAAGTCCATGAACTTGCGGCCGGCCACCATTGGTGTTCCGACTGCTGCATAGAACGCCTTCTTGACGTTTTCCTTCTGGGTGTCCATGACTGAGGTCATGTTGCCTCCTCTTGTTCGTTGCGGGCGAAGCTTCGGTAGATCTCCGCCAGCGCCTGCTTCTGGGGCTTTGTGAGGTTCGGGTCGGACGCGATTGCTTCCTCGACGCCGGGGCGTTCGACATCGTCGAGCAGTCCGGCGCGTTCGTACAATGATTCGGTTCGAATGTCGAGAGCTCGAGCGATCGACATCAGAATCTCCGCCGACGGCTTGCGGAGTCCTCGTTCGATCTGAGAGAGATACGGATTCGAGATACCGGCTTGATCGGCGAGCTTGCGAACGGACATCGCAGAGCGTGTCCTCTGTTCTCTGATGAATGCTCCCAGATCTGGGACCGTCGGGCTCTTCACAATGATTGCATTATATCCCAGCGTGCTAGCTATTGCTAGCACCTACCCGCCGGCTCATCTGTTCAGGAAAAGGCGGTGCCGCGTGCTGCCAGCTGAGCGTCGAGTGTGCTCTGAACTGACCTCCGGATCGCCTCCGACCGTTCGAGCATGCGGAGAGGATCCGGTTCGGCGCCTGGGTTCTCCGGCATCACCGGCGGGAGGAACCGGATGTTCCAGCGAACCGGAAGCGGGATCGGGTTGAGGAAGATGGCGATTTCTTCGACGCGCTGCTGCGGGAACACCATTCGGACCAGTTGCGCGAGACGTTTCGAAACCGCCACCGCTGGGTGGACCTCTTCGGCTCCGAGGATCGCGACCGGGACGATTGGTACGCCGGTCGTTTCGGCGAGATGGACGAACCCGCCTCGACCGAAACGTTGCACGTGGTAGGCCTGCCAGACCGGCTTCATGAAGCCCGATTCACCTTCCGGAAACACACCAAGGAGACCTCCGTGCTCGAGGATGTGGCGGGCGTCGTCGCGGCTTGCGTACACCGCTCCCACTTTGCGATACATGTGCGATATCCAAGGGAGCATGTTGAAGATCTCGGTGGCGCTGACGCGCACCCTGCGGGGCCGTTCAGCCGAATTCAGCACGGCGAGAGAGAGCATCGCCGCGTCGTATGGGAGGGCCGCACCGCCGTGATTCGCCACCAGCATCGCCGGCCCATCCATGGGGACGTGCTCGATTCCCTCGACGTCCACGCGGAAGTAGTCGAAGTACAAGCCGTTCATCACATGCCACACCATCTCGTGGATCACCGGGTCGAGTCCGATCGGATCCACGTCGTATGTGGCGAGGTTCAGTTGGCGGAACAGGGTCGGCCAGGTGTCGAATCCGAGCCGTCCGGTCGCGGGGACGGCGACGTCGTACTGGTCCAGCCCACTGTGAAGCGCGCATGTCTCGAATCCACGAAGATTCGGAAGTCCACATCCGTGCCCTTCGATACTGCGCCAATCACAACGACGCCTCGGATCGACGAAATCTGACAGTCGTTCGTAGAGGCGGGTGCGCCGGACGCGGGCTTCGATGCGGTCCTTCTGGCTGACTCCGGGAATCGGCAGCTTGGTGCCGACCATCTCTTCTGCCCGCGTCGCTGCATCGGCTTCCTCGATAGCGAGCGCGTCGACGAGCTGCGCCTTGTTCATCTTTGAACGGCCGGGGAGATCGATCGAACGGGCATAGTCGAGGAGCTCCGCCTTCTTCATCGCGGCAAGGTCTTCACGAATCATGGGCGAACCTCCGACGGCACCCGTCCGTACCCCACCATCGTCGTCTGTCGGCACGTGAACTCGGGGACGAACCCGAGGACCGACTCCATGCCGGTTGTGTCCATGACCCGGCCGTGCTTCAGGAGTGCGACGGTGTGCTTCGGGAGCGCAATCCCGCTTCCTGCGAGTCCGCGAAGCGCTGCGTGGAACGCCCGTTTGGGGAGAGGTTGCGGGACCCTCCGTCCGAGGCGCAGAATCCGGGAGAGATAGAGTTGGCCGCGCCCGGCAATGTTGAACGTCCCGGGAACCGGCTGATCGATCGCGTGGAGGAAGGTCCGGAGGGCATCGTTCTCCGAGATCAGCTGCAGGCGAGGATCGAAGCCGAGCAGCGTTGGAACGCCGGGAAGGGTGAGATAGGCGCTGATCGGGTTTCGGATTGTGGGGCCGAAGATCGGTGCGAGCCGGAGGATGGTGTAGTCAACATGATCATGTCGCTCGGCGGTCTCGCGAACGAATAGCTCCATCTGCTCGAGATCGCGTTGGTAGCGACCTCCAGTTGGTTCGAGCTTCGATTCCACCGTGACAACCGATGGCGAGCGCGGCCCCGCGCCGTAGATCGCGCCGTCCGACTTCACGACAACATGACGCACCGTACGGCACCGGCCAATTGCACCGAACAACGCCTGTGCGCCAACCGTGGTTTCCTCGTGAGCGCGGGTGGCGCCGTGCAGGGCCGAACGATCGACCGTCTGCAGGTGAACCACCGTGTGCGGCTTCAGGTCGAGCAGATACCGGGCGAACGACAAGTGGTCGATGTCGAGTCGTTCGAAATGTGAGGCGAAACGTTCGACCGGATCGAGGTCGTCAACGGCGAATACCTCGGTGTCAGGAATCCGCTCGAGATGCTGAATGAGCCGGCCACCGGTGCGGGTGGCCGCACCCGTGACGAGGATGCGCCGCATTGGCAGCAGAGTAGAGAAGCCGGAGACGGTGCGGCGAGCCGGACTCCGATTCCTCGCCCACCGCGAGTCGCAACTGGTAGCGAGACCCGAGACTTGAGACCCGAGACTTGAGACCCGAGACTGTCTCGTGTCTCCTGTCTCGGTTCAGCAACCGGTGCACCCGCTCTCACTCCTACCCTGTGCGCTCTACGCGAAACGGGACTATGTCGGGAGACGGAAGTTTGATCATCGTGATGCGTTCGGATGCGACCCGCGAGGATGTCGATCACGTCTTGGCGAGGCTCGCCGAGGTCGGGGCCGAGGCCCACGTCTCTGAGGGGAGTCGGCGCACCGTCATCGGCATCGTCGGTGACCGAACGCGCGTGCAGCAACTCCCGTGGGAGGCGTTCCCCGGCGTTGAGCGTGCAGTTCCAGTGCTCAAGCCGTTCAAGTTCGTCAGCCGCGATTTCCAATCCGAAGATTCGATTGTCGAAGTGGGTCCGGCAAAGATCGGCGGCGGGCACTTCGCTGCGATCGCCGGTCCATGTGCGGTCGAGTCGAAGGACCAACTCTTCGCCTCGGCCGAGGCGGTGAAGAACGCAGGCGCCACGATCCTTCGCGGCGATGCGTTCAAGCCCCGCACCTCGCCGTACGCGTTCCAGGGCCTCGGCGAGGCTGGTCTCATCCTTCTCGCTGAAGCTCGTGAGGAGTTCGGCCTGCCGTTTGTTGTGGAGGTGCTCGACCCCCGCGACGTCGATCTCGTGTCCTCGTACGCCGACCTGATTCGTGTCGGGACCCGCAACATGGCGAACTTCTCACTGCTGTCGGAACTCGGGCGCCAGCCGCGGCCGGTCATGCTGAAGCGTGGATTCACGGCGACTGTGGAGGAGTGGCTCAACGCAGCCGAATACGTCTACAAAGAGGGCAACCAAGACGTCGTGCTCTGCGAGCGGGGCATTCGAACGTTCGAGACGTCGACACGGAACACGCTCGACATCTCGGCTGTGCCGATCGTCAAGGGCCTCTCTCATCTTCCGATCATCGTTGATCCTTCCCACTCCGGCGGGAGGCGTCAGCTGGTAGCTCCCCTGACGAGAGTGGCGGTCGCGGCAGGAGCCGATGGGTTCATGGTCGACGTTCACCCGTCGCCGGAGACGGCCCTGGTCGACGGGCCGCAGGCGATCCTCCCAGGTGAGTTCGCCGACCTCATGGACGAGGTCAGAGCGCTCGCCGCCGCAATGCACGTTCAGGTCTAGTCCGTGTCGCGGGCCATCATCTCCGGTACCGGCTTGATCGGGACATCGATTGCTCTCGGATTACGGAACCTCGGGTGGCAGACCCTCGGGTGGGACGCGGACCCGGCCGCCCTCGCCGGTGCAGTGGGCGCCGGCGCGCTCGTCCCTCTGGACGGGATAGAGCCGGCAACACTGGGTCCCGACGACCTGCTCGTGCTTGCCTCTCCGCCGTCTTCCGTGCTCGCCGCGGTATCAGATCTCGACACTGCCGCCCTGGTGATCGATGTGGCGTCAGTCAAGGGTCCGATCATCGCTGCAGCTCGCACCCCTCGATTCGTCGGCACCCATCCGATGGCCGGTCGCGAGGTGACCGGACCGGACGCCGCTCGTGCTGCCCTCTTCCGGGGTGCGACGTGGGTGGTTGTTCCCAATGGGGCGGATGAGAAAGACGTCGAGTGTGTTGAGCGGATCGTGACCGATCTCGGTGCCCGGCCGGTGAGGATGAGCGCCGAGCGGCACGACGCCGCCGTCGCGCGAATCAGCCACGTGCCGCAGATCCTCGCCGCGGCCCTCCTCGAGGGAGCAGGGGAGGTTCCGGGGGCCATGGACCTGGCAGCCGGCAGTTTTCGAGACCTCACCCGCGTCGCGTCGTCCGATCCTGCGGTATGGATGGACATTCTCACCGCGAATCGCAGCGAGGTGACCGCGGCCCTCGAGTGGCTTCGGGACCGCCTGGCAGCGGTTCTGGAGTCCGAGGCACAACTCGCAGCAACTCTCGAGGATGCCCGCCGTCTGCGTGCCTCACTCGGCCATGGTCTCGGCGTCGTACGTGTCACGCTCGAGGATCGGCCGGGAGAGATGGCAGCCGTCGGCCGGGCGCTTGCCGACAGCGGCGTCGACCTCCGAGACCTTCAGTTGCGGCACGCCCCGTACGGCGGAGGCGGCATCTTGACCTTGTCGGTTCGAGGGGGGCATGAACCGGCGCTCCGAGCATCGCTCGAGGCCGAAGGCTTCAGCGCAACGGTTCCATCAGGTGAAGAAGGCTCATAGCTCCGACGGCGATGCCGTGCTCAATCGCGGTCTCATCGATCTCGAACGTCGGTGAGTGCAGATCGACCGGATGTTGATTCCTGCCGGCTCCGAGACGGATCAGCGCTCCCGGGACGTGATCGAGGAACCAGGCAAAGTCCTCGGACCCCATCGACTGAGGTGTCGACTGAACCCCTTCTGGACCCAGCACGGCAGCGGCCGCGGACCCGATGGTCCTGATGACCGCGGCATCGTTGTCGACCGGCGGTGCGCCTCGAAGGTGGCTGACCTCGACTCCCGCACCGAACGGCGAGGCGATCGCTTCGATCTGGCGGTCGATGATCTCTGCGAGGCCCTCCCAGACCTCGCTCTCCTGGACCCTCGCGGTGCCGGAGATATCGACCTCCGTCGGAATTGCATTTGCCGTGTCGCCCCCGCAGATTCGCCCGAAGACCATCGCCAGGTGTTGTCTCGGATCGAGTTCCGAACGAACCAGCACGGGGAGGTCGACGACGATCCGGGCGGCAACCTGGATGAGGTCTACGGTACGGTGCGGACGGGACGTGTGCCCGCCGGGACCGGTGAGACGGACGTGTAGCTTGTCCGCCGCGCTCGTGATCGGACCGGCCTTCAGCCCGACCACGCCCGGCGAGATCGTCGGATCGACGTGGAAGGCGATCAACGCCTCGAGATCGTCGACGACTCCCTCTTCCACGAGCTTGGCGGCGCCTGATGGAAGCTCTTCCTCCGCAGGCTGAAAGATGATCCGCGCCGTGCCAGGGAGATCGTCGAGCATGGCGAGGGTCCGTGCGATTCCGACGGCGATGGCCGCATGTGCGTCGTGCCCGCACGCGTGCATGACTCCATCGATCTGCGATCGATACGGCGCACCCGTCTCTTCTCGGATCGGGAGCGCGTCGATGTCGGCTCGGAACCCGACGACGGGCATCCCCGTCCCGACCTCGACCGTCAGGCCGACCAGATCGGCACGGACGACGGGATCGAGCCCGTAGGAGGAAAGCGCCTCAGCGATGCGATACGTGGTCCGCCGTTCCGTCCATGCGACCTCAGGGTGGCGGTGCAGGTCCCGGCGCATGCGCACGGCATCGGGCGCGAAGGCGAGCGCGTGAGCAGCGATGGTTTCGGCGAGGGTGGCCATCCCAGCGATTCTAAGGGTTTGGTGCGTGCGAGATGCTCTCTACGCTACGGGGCGAGGAGGAACCATGTCGCGAGAACCGAGTTACACGATCGGGATCGAGGAGGAGTACTTCATCGTCGATCGAGAGACTCGCGATCTCGTTCCGCGACATGCCGGACGGTCTGCTCGCAGCGTGTGAGGAGATCACCGAGGGGATGGTCAGCCCGGAGTTCATCCGCTCACAGATCGAGGTCGGCACCCCGGTGAGCGGCTCCGTGAAGGAGGTGCGGGCCCACTTGGCCCAGCTCCGCACCGACGTCTCCAACGTCGTCTCCGAATACGGACTGGCAATCATCTCCGCGTCGACACACCCGTTTGCGGCCTGGGGCGAACAGCTCCATACCGACAAGACCCGGTACAACACTCTCGCCGATGCACTCCAGGGTGTTGTCCGGCGCCTCCTGATCTGCGGGATGCACGTCCATGTCGGCATCGAGGACGAGGATGTGCGCATCGATCTGATGAACCAGGTGCTCTACTTCCTGCCGCACCTGCTTGCGCTCTCAACCTCGTCTCCGTTCTGGCACGGAGACGACACCGGCCTCAATTCGTACCGCACCGCGGTCTTTCGGACGCTGCCGCGCACCGGACTGCCGGATGAGTTTCTCGACTGGAGCCACTACCACCGTCACGCCCGAATCCTCGTGGCGTCGGGTGTCATCGAAGACGAAACGAAGCTGTGGTGGGACATCCGGCCTTCCGCCCGGTATCCCACGCTCGAGATGCGATCGACCGACATCGCGACACGGATTGACGATGGGATCAGCCTCGCGGCGATGTACGTGTCGCTGTTGTCGATGCTGTTTCGGCTTCGTCAAGAGAATCAGCGGTGGCGCGTGTATTCACGGATGCTGCTCCAGGAGAACATCTGGCGAGCGCAGCGGTACGGAGTGTCGGAATCTCTGATCGACTTCGGCATCGGGAAGCTGGTGCCAATGGCCGATCTCGTCGCTGAACTGGTCGAGCTCGTCGCGGAGGATGCACATCGTCTGGACTGCGTCGAGGAGGTAGCCCACTCCCAAGAGATCGTTCGGCGCGGCACCAGTGCCGACCGGCAGCGAGCGATCTACCAGGGAGCCATCGCATCCGGCGCCGACGACCGGGAAGCGTTGATTGGTGTTGTCGATTTCCTCATCGAAGAGACCGTCTCTGGCCTATGACGACGATAAGGGTCGCAGGAGCGCAGATCGATCTGACCGTCGGGGACCTCTATGGAAACGAGGAGCGGATCCTCGAGGCGATGGTTTGGGCCGAGAAGATCGAAGCCGACGTGCTCGTGGTCCCCGAACTCGCCATCGTCGGGTATCCGCCGGAGGACCTTGTTCTTCGTGAGGGTTTCGTCGCGGAGAACCTCCAGGTGCTGCGACGTCTTGCTGAGGCATCAGGTCGTTGCTCAACCGTGGTCGGGTTCGTCGACGCTCTCCACAACGGGGTGATCGACGACGACTCGGTCGAGCGCCGCATCGCGAACGCCGCTGCAGTGATCGCCGGAGGCCGTGTCGTCGGTGTGTATCACAAGGAACTCTTGCCGAACTACGGCGTTTTCGACGAAGCTCGCTACTTCGCCGAGAGTCGCGAGCCGACACGGTTGTGGGAGATCGGCGGTATCGCCGCCGGTGTGTCGATCTGCGAAGACATCTGGTCGCCGGAGGGACCACCTGCCCGCCAGGCTGCAGCCGGTGCCGCTCTCCTTCTGAATCTCAACGGCTCGCCATTCCATGAGGGCAAGGGTGATGAACGGGCACGGCTGCTATCGGCCGAAGCGAAGCGAAGCAGCGCAACGGTCGTGTACGTGAACTGTGTCGGAGGTCAGGACGAGCTCGTCTTCGACGGTGACTCGATGATCTTCGACGCCGACGGGGAGCTCATCTATCGCGCACCTCAGTTCACGGAGGAGCTCTTTGTTGTCGACATCGAGGTGCCGGAAGACGGCCATCGAACGTTGCCTGCGATTCGAGTCGTCGAACCGCGCGTCTCTCGGGTGCCCCATCCGCGGCCGATCTCCGTAGAGCGACTGTCGGACGACGCAGCGGTCTATCAGGCACTCGTCACCGGCCTTCGGGACTATGTCACGAAGAACGGGTTCAGGGAGGTCATCATCGGATCGTCGGGGGGAATCGACTCGGCGCTCGCCACGACCTTGGCGGTTGACGCGCTGGGGCCGAGCGCGGTTCACGCGCTGACCATGCCGACCCGATACTCGTCCGAAGGATCGGTTGCCGACTCCAAGGCCCTTGCGGCGAATCTCGGCTGCCGGTTCAGCGTTGTCCCAATCGAAGCCACGTTCGAGTCGTTCCTCGACACCCTCGATCCTCTGTTCCACGGCACTCCCTCGGGAGTCGCCGAGGAGAACCTGCAGGCGCGTATCCGCGGAACGATCCTGATGGCGGTATCGAACAAGTTCGGCGGCATGGTGGTAGCCACCGGCAACAAGTCTGAGATGGCGGTCGGATACGCGACGCTCTACGGAGACATGGCCGGTGGCTACGCGGTGCTGAAGGACGTCTACAAGACCCTTGTGTATCGCCTCGCTCGGTGGCGCAACCGAGACGGCGTAGTGATCCCACAGGAGATCATCGACAAGGCACCGTCTGCCGAGCTTCGACCCGACCAACTCGACACCGATTCGCTCCCTCCGTACGACGTACTCGACGCCGTGCTCGAGGAGTACATCGAGCAGGATCGGACCGTCGACGAGATTGCCGAGCTGGGCTACGACCGGGATCTGGTGTGTCGTATCGCCCGAATGGTCGACCGCAACGAGTACAAACGGCGTCAAGCCCCACCGGGCGTGAAGATCACGCGGAAGGGCTTTGGACGTGACCGGCGACTCCCGATCACCAACCTGTATCTCAACCAATAGCCATGCGCATCACGCGCAACATGCGATCGGGGAGAGGAACGCATGGACGACTCGGCCCAACCTGATCCGGCAGCGGCCGGCGAGACCGAAGCGGTGAATGCTGCCGATCGCCCCGCCACCTCCCGGACACTGATCCAGGACCTCCGAGCGCTCGGCGTTGTTGATGGCATGACCTTGCTGGTGCATACGTCTATGTCGGCGCTCGGGTGGGTTGCCGGAGGTCCTCAGGCTGTGATCGAGGCGTTGCTCGCAGCGGTAGGGGACGATGGGACACTGGTCATGCCGACCCATTCCACGGGACTCTCGGAGCCTTCTCTGTGGCGCAATCCTCCGGTACCCGAATCGTGGTGGCCCATCATCCGCGACGAAACGCCTGCATTCGACGCGAACCTGACCCCGACCCGGATGATGGGGGTGATCGCCGAGGGATTCAGGAGCTACCCCGGGGTTCGGAGGAGTGGCCATCCGCAGGTGTCGTTCGCCGCATGCGGTCCGAACGCCGGATTCGTGCTCTCCGACCACTCGTTCGACCACCCCCTCGGCGACCGATCGCCTCTTGCCCGCCTCTACGACCTCGACGGCCACATTCTGCTGCTCGGCGTCGGACACGTGAACAACACGACGTTGCACCTTGCGGAATACCGAGCCGATCACCCCGGGAAGGAGTGGGTGACCCAGGGGGCTCCAGTGATGATCGATGGAGAACGACGTTGGGTCACATTCGAAGACCTGGAAGGCGACAGTGTCGACTTCGAAGAGATCGGCGACGCATTTGCCGCTGCCGGTTTCGAGCGCCGCGGCCAGGTCGGGAATGGAGAAGGGCGCCTCATGGGTGTCAGGGATCTCGTTGACTTTGGTGCTCACTGGATGACCACACATCGGACGGGCCGCACCGATTCGTAGCGGTGGTTCAGCTCAGGCTCCGGTTCCGCGCGTCATGGCTCCGAGGCGGACCGGCACGGCCTCCTCGAACTCCAGATCGCGGACATTCGTCAGGTTGCCCCAGAGCAGTGCGTGGCCCTTGAGGCGGCGGATCGACCGCACCCGACGCAGCCAACGTTGTTGTTCCTCGATGGTCGGTGCGCGACGTGGGCCGGCGGTCCCCGCGAGGCGGATTGCCGGCGGAACATCGAAACGACCGCGGGCGAGCGATGTCAGCCAGAAACGTTTGGTGGTGTCGACCGCCATTACACATACGCGTGGGTCGTTGTCGAGATTTTGGGAAAGACGCGACGTGAAGACATCGAAGAAGACTCCGCGGCCGGGCTCGGTCAGCATCACTGAGCCGATCGGAGTCACATGAGGCGCACCGTCCGATCCGACGGTGGCGATGGCGTAGTGGAACGATGATCGGAACGCTCGTTTGAACACACCGGTCGCTGTAGCCCAGTCGAGGTCGCCTGTTGTCGTAGCCATGGGAGCTCCTTCTGCAGTGACGGAAGTATTGGGTAGGGAGAACCAAGAACCAAGAACCGAGACGCGAAAGAGCAGGCGAAGGTTTCGTTGTCTCGTGTCTCGTGTCTCGTGTCTCGTATCTCATCTCTCATCTCTCAACTCATCTACGCTTGGCACATGGCTGTTCTCGGGTCCGTACTGATCGATGGTGTCCCGTCGGATGCCGCAGATGCGGCGATCTCGGTCTTCGACATCGGGTTTCAACGTGGCTACGGCTGTTTCGAGGCGATGCGCGTCTACAACGGACAGGTCTTCCGGCTCGATCAGCACCTGACACGGCTTGAGATGAGCGCACTGAAGCTCCGTCTACCGGCGCCGGAACGTGCTCTGATCGCCGATTGGTGCCGCGGGCTCGCTGCCGAAGCCGGCGATGGTGTCGTTCGCGTGTTCATATCGGGCGGGACCGATCCGAAGCGGCTCGGGACCGACTCGCGGACCGTGGTATTCGCGGAATCGGCCAACCCGGGACCTGCTGCCATGCAGCTTCAGGCCAGGACGGCACCTTGGCACAGCGACGGAGAGTGGTTCGAGCTCACGGGCGCCAAGGCTCTCTCCTACGGCTTCAACCTTGCTGCCTCGGTGGCGGCCCAAGAGGACGGCTTCGACGATGCCCTCCTCATGGGTCGAGATGGTCGTGTGCTCGAGGGCCCGACGTTCTCGATCGGCTGGATCAGTGCTGGGATTCTGCACACGCCCGGTCTCACGCTCGGCATCCTCGAGTCGATCACGAGAAGCGCCGTCATCGATGTTGCGGCTCGCATCGGTATGGACGTACGCCAAGGCTTCTATGGGATCGATGCCGTGCTGGAAGCGGACGAGGTGATAGCGATGTCCACCGTTCGCGAGGTGCGTGCGGTCGGCCGGGTCGACGATCAGGCCTTTAGCCCCGGTGAGGGCACGGCAGCGCTCCAGGCCGGTTTCACGGCGCTCGTGGACGAGGAGCTCGGTTTGTGAGTCTGTCGTTGGCTGGAGCGATCGATGATCTGTATCGAGACATCGTCCTGGATCCTGATCGTTGGGGCGACGACGCATACGCTGAGTGGCTGGAGAGCATGGCGATTGACACCGACGGCATCGATCGGGTTGCCGCACGATCGCTGCGGCGAGCCGTCCGGATAGCGATGAAGCTCCAGCGCTTCTGGTCATCGCCCGACGCGGAGCGCTACCAGGGCGAGACGTCGTGGGAGGCTCGCGTTGATATTGCTGTGGGCGTCCCCGCTTGGCGACCGGGTCTCGAACTCGCGGAGCGTGAGCTCGAGACCAATCCAACTGAAGAGGGTTTCGACGAGGTACGGCGGCGTTTCCGGGTGGTCAACGGCTCTCTGTGGATGGAAGGTGTCGACTACGAAGAGTGGCGTTCCGGCACCGCAGACGGGCAAAACGGATAGAATCAGTGGCCATGGCGTCGAGGATTCTGATGATGGCCGCAGCAACGTTGGTCATCGCGTCGTGCTCGTCATCGAACGAGACGACAACGACGACATCCACCACAACAACAACGACGACCACCACAACGGTGCCCACGACCACCACAACGGTGTCCACAACCACCACAACACTTCCTCAGGAGCCTCCCTCCTTCCCGGAATACCGGATCGCTGAGCGGACCATCGCTCCCGAGACCGGCGACACGGTGGTGTTGCTCCTCGACCCCGCGTCCTACACCAGCCTGTCGGACCTCGACCTCTACGACGTCATCGCCGATGCGGTGGACCGGTTCCCACCGATTCTCGTCGCCCATGTGGTCGACTCGCCCGAGGCAGTACCGATCGTGCTGCTTGAGCAGCCGGATGAGGACCAGGAACTCCTCCTCGCAGACCACTATCTCGCGAGACTCGAAGACGGATTCCGCATCGTGTACCTGGGTCCCTTCGAGGACTCGGGAACCGCGGTATTGGGCTCGTAGGAGGCTCTAGCCGGAAACGGCCGCTCAGCTCTCGCCGTGCGGTCGCCGCGCTGTCCGAGGGGTGGTGAGACACGAGACACGAGACACCAGACGAGTCTCAAGTCTCGGGTCTCGAGTCTTTGGTCTATCTCACAGCAACAACGATGCCGTCAGGAGGAATCCGCCGAAGCTCACGAGGTCGGTGGTCATCGTCAGGAAGATGTTCGACGCGAGGGCGGGATCCTGACCCATGCGGCGAAGGACAATCGGGATTCCCGAACCGACGAGACCCCCGACGAAGATCGACACAATGACCGATACGAACAGGATGGCGCCGATCTCCCACGGATTGACGGTCGATTGGTCGCCGAAGAGTTCGACCGTGAGGGCCCCCATCATCGCCGCGAGAAGCGCAATGGCTAGACCGTCGACCATGGTGACCGCCATCTCTCTGCGCACCGCTCGCCGTGCCCTCCCGCGCGGGAGATCGCCGACCGCAATCGATCGGATGATCACGGCCAGGCTTTGCGCTCCTGAGTTGCCGCCAAGCAGGGCAACGAGCGGCATGTAGGCAGCGAGGATCACAGCCCCCTCGAGCACCGACTCGAACTGCGCGATGACGTAGGCGATTACGAAACCAACCACGAGGTTGAAGGTGATCCAGGGCAGTCGGCGCCGCACGGATACAGAGACCGGTGTGAAGATCGTCTCCTCCTCGCCGGCGCCGACCATAACGGCGATGTCCTCGCCGGCCTCGGCCTGGATTGCCTCGATGGCCTCTGAGATCTTCACCATCCCAACGAGCACGCCATCGTCGTCAACGACGGGGATGGCGATCAGGTGATAGCGCTGGATCAACTCGGCGACGATCTCACGGTCGGTCGAAGGACTCACCGACACCGGATCGGCGAGCATGACCTCTTCGAGCGCACGTCCGGGACGGGCAAATACGAGGTCGCGGAACGAAATCACACCTCGGAGGTGGTCGCGATCGTCCGTCACGTAGACATACGAGATATTCGAGCCGAGCCGATCGTGGAGGCGTCGCAATGCCTCGATTGCCTCCCCGGCGCTCACACCAGTCGGAAGTGAGGCGAAGTCCGTCGTCATCATTCCGCCGGCGGTATCGGCAGCGTAGACGAGCAGGTTCTGGATCTCGGCCGCTGCCTTCGGGTCGAGTGCAGCAAGGATCGCGGTGCGCTCGGCCGGTTCCAGGAGGCCGATGACATCGGCTGCCTGGTCGGCATCCATCATCGAGATCATTGCGGCCGCGGCGGAGGGGAGAATCGTCTCGAGTACGTCGGCTGCTGCCTCGGGGCGCATCTCGTCGAGAACCTCGCCGGCGTCGTCGGGATCAAGATCTCTCAGGAGATCGGCAGCGCCCTCTTCGGCCAGAGCCTCGAGAATGTCGGCGGCATTCTCAGGAGTGGATTCGGCGATTTCCTCCCACTCGTCTTGGTGCGCGTCGAGGTAGGCCTCGGCCTCCTCCGGGCGGCGGCGGGCAAGGTCTCGGAGCGTCTCGGTGACGTTGCGCGGTCGGGGGAATCTCAGACGCATGACAATGGCAGCCTATCGCCTGGCGGATCGAGGCGAACTCACCCTCGAATAGGGCATGCCCCCACGGGGGGAGAGGGGGCATGCGGGATCGGCCCCTGAGGCCGACCAGAAGCGAATTCTAGCAAGCGGGTGAGGCCGACAGGGTGTCGGATTTCTCAACGGACCACGACCATGCTGGTCGCTGATGCGGGTTCGATGTGGCCGATGATTGCGGCGAGATCGCCGGCTTCAACAAGTGCCGCTACAAGGTCCGGGAGATCCGGCTCGCGCACGGCGAGCAAGAGCCCTCCGCTCGTCTGCGCGTCCGCCAGCACTGTACGGATTGACTGAGGGGTGTCGCCGAAGTCAACCGTATCTTCAGCTGATCGGTAGTTGCGTTTCGTGCCACCGGGAACGTGCCCGTTCGCAGCGATCTTCGCAGCGCCTGGAAGCACCGGAACTGCCGATGCGTCGACTACTGCTGAAACGCCGCTTGCTCGGAGCATCTCGGTGAGATGTCCCAGCAGACCGAATCCGGTGACGTCGGTCCCCGCTCGGACGTCGGCGTTGATTGCCATTCTCGACGCGGACGCGTTCAGCCGGGTCATCGAGGCAATCGCAGCGTCCCGCATGGCCGGAGACGCAGCACTGTTCTTGATCGCCGTTGCGATGAGGCCGGTGCCCAGTGGCTTGGTGAGGACCAGCTGGTCGCCTGGTCGTGCGGCGTCGTTGGTGATCATCCGCTCGGGATGGACAGTCCCGGTGATTGCGAATCCGAACTTCGGTGTGGTGTCGTCGATCGAGTGTCCACCGACAAGTGTGCAGCCGGCCTCGGTCAATACCTCGACAGCACCGTCGATGACGTCCGCCGCCAGACTCCACGGGAGTTCGTCTCTGGGCCAGGACAGGAGTTGGAGCGCCGTGAGGGGAGTGCCGCCCATCGCATAGACATCGGAGAGTGCATTCGCCGCGGCGATGCGTCCCCACGTACCGGCATCGTCGACGATCGGCGTGAAGAAGTCGACGGTCTGTACGAGGGCGAGATCGTTGGAAATCCGATAGACGGCGGCGTCATCCGACCCGTCGATCCCAACGAGGAGATCCGGGTGCTGTGTGATGTCGGTTCCGGGCAGACGGCGCAGAACCTGCGCCAGCTCGTCAGATCCGAGCTTGCATGCTCAGCCGGAGCCGTGGCTGTACGCCGTGAGGCGGATGAAGTCCATCCGATCATCGTAGCCCTCCACGTTTGCGGCCAGCCCCGTACGCATGCAGACTTCCCGGATGGTCGACAACACCCAGGAACGTCTCACTGCGATTTCGAAGTCGCTCGGCATCGGATCGCTCGAACGCCACATCTTCGTATGCGCCGAGCAGTCCACTCCCCGCTGCTGCTCAGCTGAGGAAGGCCGCGAAGTGTGGCGTTACCTCAAGGTACGCCTGAAGGAGCTCGATCTGGCGTCGGCTCCTGCGCCGTGGCGCGGCTTCGATCTCGAGGCTCCGCCCCCGGAGTTCGAGCATCGCGGGGGAATCGTTCTGCGATCGAAAGTCGATTGCCTCCGGGTCTGCGAGCGCGGGCCGATCGTCGTCGTCTACCCGGAGGGTGTGTGGTACCGCTCGGTGACGGTGGACGTCATGGAGCGCATCATCACTGAACACCTGATCGGGGGCGTGCCGGTCGAGGAGAATGTGTTTGCGGTTGATCGGCTGGGGGAGTAGCAGGACTCGAGACACGAGACTTGAGACACGAGACTACGAGATACGAGATACGAGATACGAGACTCGAGACGGTCGGCAGGCCGCTATTCGACTACGGCGCTCGGTCCGTGCTCAGCAGGCCCAATGCTCGGTCTATCACCGTCGCGGGATCGTCGCGGTGGATCGAGTGGCCCGTTTCCGGGACTTGCTCGAACGTGAGGGCCGTTGCGTTGGTTTGATGAAGCGCGAAGTCCTCGGCCGTGTAGAGGGGGTCCTCGCCGGCCCCCAGGATGTGGACGGGAGCGGCGATCGAAGCGAGTTGCTCTCCAAGCGACCAGTCTCGGTTGTCGGTGAAGGTTCGGTGTATCACCTCGACCGATGTGCCGAGCAACGACGCTCGCTTCCGTTCGGCATCTTCGCGACGCCAGTGCGGATGCTCGGCCAGAAGCACATCGACCGACGATGGATCGGCTACGTCCGCGACGATCGCGGTACGGACCTCCTCCGCCGTGATCTGGTCGAAGGTGATAGCCGGATCGATGAGCAGGTAGGCAGCGGCGAATCCCTGGTCCATGGAAGCGGCCCGAACGGCCACGGCACCGCCGAGCGAATGGCCGATAACGAGACCCCATGGTCCCGGGCACGTTTCGAGTACATCCCGGGTGTAGGCATCGAGGCTGTAGCCGTCCGGATGGGGGCTATCACCGTGCCCACGAAGGTCGGGCGCAACGGCCGCGTGTCCCGATGCCTCGAGCGCGCCGGCGATCTGCCACCACACTGGACCGGCCGAACTGAGTCCGTGAAGGAGCAGCACATTCGGGATTCCGTGCCCGAATCGATGGACGTTCAGCTTCATTGGGGGCGACACTGTACCCCCCGATGGACCGGTCAAACCTCTACGCTGCGCCCGTGAGATTTGCTCGGAGACTCTTTGGGGCGGTCGGACTCGGATGGCTGCTGTGGCGCTTGTTCGGCCCCGAGGCCGAACCAACGTATGAAGGCAAACAGGAACGTCCCCTCTCCGTTCCTGGTCGCACGGTTCTCGTCGGTGAGCAGGAGTTCTTTGTCCGCGAAGCGGGACCTGAGTCGGCCCCGCCACTCGTCTTGATCCACGGTTGGGGATTCGACGGGGAGATGACCTACTACAAGCTGATCCCGACCCTTGCCGAACGCTATCGAGTGATCGTTCCCGACCATCGGAACCACGGGAAATCCGACCGAATACGCGGGCCCGTCGAAGTGGCCGACCTTGCACTCGAGACGATTGGCGTCCTTGACGCGCTCGGCTACGACGAGTTCGACGTCTTCGGCTACTCCCTCGGAGGCATGGCTGCCCAGATTCTCGCCTATCGATTCCCGGAACGGGTCCGGCGACTGATCCTCGGCGGAACGGCGGCCTACCCGGTCGATCGCTTCCGGCTCCCCGCACGCGCTGCATTCTGGATCGCCCGCGCCACGGCGCGGCTCTCGAAGAAGGAAGTCGTGATCTTGACGTATCGACACCTCCTCCGGTCGGGAATCATCGAGATGCGGCACGCCCGATGGTTCTGGGCAGCGATGCTCAATCGCGACCCCACCCTCTACTACGAGTCGGGAAAGGCGGCGTGGAGGTTCGATTCACGCCCATGGGTCGGTCGGATACATGTGCCGACGATGATGATCATCCCGACCAACGACTACATCGTTCCAACCAGGACGCAATACGAACTCGCGGACCTCATCGGCGCCGACAGGGTGATTGAGATCCCCGGGACGGGTCACGAATCTGTGCTCTCCCATCCAGAGGAGTACGTCGCTGCCATCGAGTCGTTCCTCAGTGACGTCTGAGGCCGCTGGCGGTCAATCGAGTGCGAAGTCTGTCAGGGCGGAAACCAACGCTTGTGGAGCATCGAGGATCACGTTGTGACCTGCTCCGTCGATCGATACGTGGTTCCCATATGGGGCGGCTTCTGCCATCTCGCGAGCCAGTCCTGTGTAGGCGGCGTCGGCGCTACCCGACACGGTGAGCAGGGGCATCTCCAAATCGCCGAGGCGGTCACCGACGTACGGTTGCGCACCCTGGCCGAGGCCCCGCAATGCCGCTGCCAGACCGGTCGCGGTGTTGACTTCACGAACGGCCCGGTCACGTCGGCGGGCCTCGTCGTCGAGGTGTCTCGTGCCTGCGATCGAGCCATCCAGCCATTCATCGAGAAAGGCTTCAACGCCCACGGCTTCGATATGGGCGGCACGTGTCTCATCGCGAGCTCGGCGCTCCTCTCGTGCTTCCTCTTTCGCGAGCCCCGGCGACGTTGAAATCAGAACCAGGCGTTCGACGAGATCGGGGTAGTCCAGAGCCGTGAGGAGCGCTACCCGGCCGCCTTGTGAGTAGCCGAGGAGAGGGACGGGCCGGCGGAACGAAGTCAGCAAACGGGCAATCGCCTCCACAGTCGTTGGGACGTCAACGGGGTGAAGGAGGGTTTCTCCATGTCCCGGCAGATCGGCAGCGTGGATCTGGAGGGCGCCGCTACCAAGTGGCGCGAACTGAGCTCCGGTCAGCGTGAAGCCGTGGAGCGCGACAACAACCGGTCCGGTTCCGTAGACCCGGACGGCGAGATCGGATGAGGATTGATCAGCCCTGATCCTCGACCGGGACTTCGACCGTCATCGCCTTGTAGATCTTGAACCCAGCGGCGAGCAAGATGGCGACGATGATCAGCGTGAGAAGAGGTTTCTTCATACCCTCATCATACCCGCGGGTTGGTCGGTGGTTGGCGAGGGCCCCCTTGGGCTGTGGATCGACAGACCGGTAGCCTGTGGGCCGTGGAAACTCGTTTGACCCAAGCCCAGGGCCGCTACCGCCTGCTTGCCTGGTCGGTGCTCGCCTTCAACGTCGTGGTGATACTCGGTGGCGCGATCGTTCGTGCGACAGGTTCGGGTGACGGGTGTGGCGCCTCGTGGCCGACCTGCACCGACCGCATATTCCCATCGAACCCGACAGTTGAGACCGTGATCGAGTTCAGCCATCGGATCACCAGCGCCCTCGCCATTCTTGGTGTCCTCGCGCTCTATGTCCTGGCTCGCCGCCTCTATCGACGCGGTGACGTGGTCAGGAACGCCGCGGGCGTGTCGCTGATCCTTATGGCGGTCGAGGCGCTCCTTGGTGCCTCGCTGGTGATCTTCGGGTGGGTTGACCAGGACGCCTCGATTGGCCGCATGATCGTGGTTCCCCTCCACCTCGTGAATACCTACCTACTGCTCGGAGCGCTCACCCTGACCGCATGGTGGTCATCCGGAAATCCCGGTCCATCGGGGTCTGCAGACGGCCGGACACGTCGACAACTCGCGATTGGGGCGGGTGGCCTGCTGCTGGTCGGAGGCATGGGGGCGCTCAACGCACTGAGCGACACGCTCTATCCGGTCGAGAGCTTCTTCTCTGGTGTGCAGCAGGAGCTCTCCGCGGACTCCCCGTGGCTGGTGCAGCTCAGGGTCCTTCACCCGATCGTGGCGGTGGCTGTCGGTTTCGGCGTCGCCTATCTCGCGATGCGTCTGTCCGTCTCAGCCGCCCACCCCACGAAACGTGCATCAGCCATCATCGTCGGACTGGTCGTGCTGCAGTTCTTCGTGGGGCTCGTCAACGTGATACTGGCTACGCCGCTGGAAAGTCAGATTGTCCATCTCGCAATCGCCGATGCGATGTGGGTCGCCTATGTGATCTTCGCTGCCGCGCTGCTGGGTGAACGCCAGACCTCCAAGACGCCGATCGAGAGGCCAGCGTGAACCAGTCCGCGCGGATCACCGATCCTCGCCGGCCCAGTGCCACCGCAACGATCCGGGCTTATGTGGAGCTCACCAAGCCCCGGATCATCGAGCTTCTTCTCACGACCACCCTCCCCGCCATGATTCTCGCCGCAGAGGGATGGCCCGGTTGGCGGCTCGCACTCGCGACCCTTGTCGGCGGGACACTTTCTGCCGCCGGCGCCAACGTCATCAACCAGGTGATGGATGCCGATATCGATCGGGTCATGCGCAGGACGAGGGGCCGGCCGCTTCCCACCCACCGGGTTGGAGAAAGGGCCGCGATGGCCTTCGGTGTGTTCCTCGGTATCGCCGGATTCGTCTGGCTCCTCGTGACGACGAACCTACTCGCCGCGGCGCTTTCCACGGCGGGCCTGCTGTTCTACGTCCTGATCTACACGCTCGTCCTGAAGCGAACCTCCACGCAGAACATCGTGATCGGTGGAGCGGCGGGCGCGATGCCGCCACTCGTCGGGTGGGCGGCCGTCACCGACACGCTCTCGGTCTCGGCGTGGGTGCTGTTCGCGATTGTGTTCTTCTGGACACCACCACACTTCTGGGCGCTTGCCCTCCGCTACGACGAGGACTACCGGGCGGCTCGGATTCCGATGCTTCCCGGCGTCGTCGGGACATCGATGACCACCGATCACATACTCCTCTACAGCATCGTGACCGTCGGTGTCTCATTGCTGCTCGTGCCGTGGGTTGGATGGATCTACCTGGCGGCCGTGGTCGTGCTCGGCACGTGGTTGATCGCCGGCGCCGTCCACCTTCGAGCGAATCCGGATATGGCGATGCGGTATTTCGCGGCCACGAACGGCTACCTAGCAGGGGTCTTCCTTGCCATCGCGATCGATGTGTTGGTGTTGGGATGACCCATAAGCCGCCAGTTTTCAGCAGCCGGTGGCCAATGGAAAGGGGAGGGTTCGCGCGATGAGCACGCTGGACTTCTCTGTCTTGCTTGCGGGATCCATCATGTTGCTGGGTGGGCTGATTGCCGTCGTCGTCCGCGAGTTGGGGACTCATCCGGAACGCCGCCTCGTCGGTCCGATCCGGGACGCGGTGGAAGTCTTGTTGCCCTTGGCTGGCGCCGTTGTGCTCGTTGTTTCGGTCTGGATCTCCGTTTCCTGACCGACGAATCGGATTCGCGTTGAAAGACACGGCTTTACTGTCGACCGGGGAGACAGTACGCTGCCGTCCGTGACCGCACGCTATCGATTTCCGTACCAGTTCACCGGGCCTTGCGCCCGGGTTCACGTGATACGGCGGTAGCGGCACCACACACCAACACACCCCCACGAAGACCCGGAGCCAAGGCTCCGGGTCTTGTGGTTCCCGGAGCCCTCCGAACAGGAGGAACCATGTCGGAACAACCAATCCTCAAGAGCCATCGACGACCCGGCATCGAGACGACTGTCGTCTCGGTCGGGACCGTCAAGTTCGGCGACGGCTCCTATCCCGTCATTGCTGGGCCGATGGCGGTCGAGAGTGAGGAGCAGGTCCTGGCCGCCGCCCGGCTCGTTGCCGAGAACGGCGGGTCGATACTCCGCGCCGGGACGTTCCTCGCCGGGTCTTCCCCGTATGCCTACCGAGGCCTCGGAGGTGAAGCGCTGTGGATGCTCGAACACGCCGGGCGAGAGACGCGCCTTCCGGTGAGCACGGAGGTGCTCGAGCCCGACCACGTCGATGTCGTCGCCGAACACGTCGACGTCATCGAGGTCGGTCCAGACAACATGCAGAATTTCGTGCTCCTCCGTGCGGTTGGGGCAACGAACCGGCCGGTTGTCATCCACCGTGCTTCCGCAGCGACGATCGACGAGTGGCTCCTCGCGGCCGAGTACGTGCTCGACGCAGGCAATGAGGCTGTGGTGCTTTGCGAGCGGGGGAGCCGCGGCTTCGATCCCAGGACGACCGACACGCTCGATATCTCAGCGATTCCCACCGTCCAACGTATGTCTCACCTTCCGGTGATCGTCGACCCGTCACCGACCGCCGGTCATCCCGAACTCGTGCAGCCGCTGGCGCTCGCAGCACGGAGCGCCGGTGCAGACGGACTCATGGTCCCCTTCCACCCCAACCCCGCCGGTGCGCTTGCGGGTAATGGTTCGCACCTCGACTCTTATCACTTTGCGGCGCTGATGGATGCGCTGGGTATCCCGTCATTGCGCGACGAAATCGATCGGATCGACCGGCAGGTGATCCGTCTTCTCGGCAGAAGACTGCGCAGCTCGATCGACATTGCCAGGATCAAGGCGGCGCGTGAGCTCGCGATGCGGTCTCCCGACCGAGAAGCCGAGCTGATCGCTGAGATGCGCCGCGATGCTGAAGCGGTTGGTATGGACCCGAGCTATGCAGAGGAGCTCATGGAGGTGGTGCTTCGCCACAGCCGAGCCGCCCAGGCCGCAGCCGTCGGCCGCGCAGCGGAATCCGACGCTGAGTAGCGTCCCGAGACATGCAAGCAACAGAGGTCGGTACCGACGGCGTGATCCGGTGTGTCTGGGGCAACGGGAGCCCGGAGTATGCCGCCTACCACGATGATGAATGGGGTCGACCGACTTGCGACGACCGCAGGCTGTTCGAGAAGCTTTGTCTCGAGGGTTTCCAATCCGGCCTCGCGTGGATCACGATCCTCAGGAAGCGGGACGCCTTCCGGGAGGTATTCGACGGATTCGACATCGAACGGGTCGCCCGTTTCGGCGAGGAGGACGTGGCACGGCTGCTCGGCGATACCCGAATCGTGCGACACGAAGGCAAGATCCGATCGACGATCAACAACGCCCAGCGCTCGCTCGACGTCATCGCCGATGTGGGGTCGCTCGGCGCTCTCGTCTGGTCCTTCGAACCCGCGCCGGCCCCGCCCGCAATGGTTGCGACGACTCGCGAGTCTGTGGCCCTGGCGAAGGAACTGAAGCGGAGAGGCTTCACCTTCGTCGGCTCCACCACCGCCTACGCCTTCATGCAAAGCATGGGTCTGGTCAATGATCATGCAGAGGCGTGCGCGGTACGCGAGGCAGTGGAGACGGACCGCAGCGAGTTCGTGCGACCGAGCTGAAGAGCAAGACATGAGACCCGAGACCCGAGACCCAGAAATGTCTCAAGTCTCGTGTCTCAAGTCTCGTGTCTCAAGTCTTCCGTCTCAAGTCTCGAGTCTCGAGTCTTCCGTCTCAGCACTCACTCCGCCTTTGCGGATCTCCCCATCAGCGCTGCTATCGCCTCCGGGACCGACGCACCTTCGTACAGCACTCGGCCGACTTGCTCGGCGATCGGCATCTCGACCTCGTAGCGGTCGGCGAGGGCCAGGATCCCGCTCGTCGACTTGACCCCCTCGGCGACCATGTTCATCTCCGACACGATTTCGTCGATGGACTTCCCCAGCCCGAGACCGAGGCCAACCCGATGGTTCCGGCTCTCTGTCGACATACACGTGGCGATGAGATCGCCCATTCCAGCAAGGCCTGCGAATGTCGCGGTGCGTCCACCCAGGGCCACTCCAAGGCGGGACATCTCAACGAGCGCACGCGTCATCAGCATCGAGACGGTGTTGAGGCCGAACCCGAGACCCTCAGCCATGCCGGCGGCGAGCGCCATCACATTCTTGAGTGCCCCGGCGCTCTCGGAACCGATCACGTCGGTATTGGTATAGACCCGGAAGCGCGGCCCCATGAACAGTGACTGCATCGCGGCAGACGTCTCCTCGTTCTCCATCGCGATCACGGTTGCGGCAGGCTGGCCGGCCATGATCTCTCGGGCAAGGTTGGGACCGGTGAGTACGCCGATGTGGGAGCGATCGTGATCGGGGAGCACATCTATCGTGACTTCGGTCATGCGCATCAACGTCGGCTGTTCGATGCCTTTCGTGAGAGAGAGGATCGGCGTCTCCGGTGCGAGGAGCGGTGCAGCGTGTTCGAGAACCGTTCGAAAGCCGTGTGATGGGACACCCATGACGAGAGCGTCGGCACCGTCGATTGCCCGCTCGATCCTCGTTGTGCTAGTCAGTTCGGGAGGGAGTTCGAAGCCTGGGAGGTAGTCCGGGTTGGTGCCTTCGTTGATGTGTTCTGCCAACTCCACACGACGCGACCACAGGATGGTCTCGCACGAGGGCGCAAGCATCGCGGCGATCGTCGTTCCCCAGGACCCGGCTCCGATGACTGCGACCTTCATGACCTCTCCTCTCTCGGCCACAGGGTACGACACGGAACGTATCTCGTCCCGGGTGCTTGCTTTTCGGAGCGTTCCCGGCGACGCTTCCCGCAACACATACGTCGCGAGAGCGAGGCCCTTTGACGACCACGAACTACGTACTCGACACTTGCGTTCTCCTGGCCGACCCACATGCCCCGCTCCGATTCGATGAACACGACGTGGTGCTTCCGCTCGTGGTGGTTGAAGAGCTTGATCGCCAGAAGACTCGTATGGATGAGGTCGGCGCAAACGCCCGGTCGGCGATCCGACTCTTGGAGGATCTCGGTGCATCCGAGCCGGGGGGACTGGCGACACCCACAACACTTCCGACCGGTGGGTCGCTTCGGCTTGAGCTCAACGGCGTCACGTCGGAGCGCCTTCCGGAGGTCCTCGATCCAAACACCTCCGACCATCGGATTCTTGCGACCTGCCTGAATCTGGTCGACGCCGGCGCTCGCACGGTCCTCGTCACGAAAGACGCGGCGCTGCGCATCAAAGGTGCTCAGCTCGGGGTCACGGTTGAGGACTACCGAGGGGACACCGTCCCGGTGGATGAGTCGTATCGAGGTGTCGCCGAGATCGACGTGTCGGGCGAGACGGTTGATGAGCTCTTCGGGAGCGGGAAGGTTGTGATCGAAGACCCGAATCTCGTCGTGAACCAGTTCGTGGTGCTCCACGGGCCGGGATCGCAGTCGGGGCTGGGCAGGGTTGTCGACGATGGAGAGCGAGTAACGGTCACAAGGGTGCCGGGCGGTCGTCACGTCTTCGGTGTCGAATCCAAGAACATGCGACAGGCCTTTGCTCTTGATCTGCTCATGGATCCCGATGTCGCCGCCGTCTCAGTGATGGGCATGGCGGGCACCGGCAAGACGTTTCTTGCCCTCGCCGCAGCGCTTGAACAGGTGCTCGAATTGGGTCGGTACCGAAGGGTCTCTGTGTATCGGCCGCTGGTCGCCGTCGGTCGCCAGGAGGTCGGGTTCCTGCCGGGTGACCTCACCGACAAGCTCGAGCCGTGGATGGCCGCCGTGCACGACAATCTGTATGCCCTGTTCTCGCACGCCGAGGGGTCGCCACGCGATGCCGTCGATGAGCTGTTCGAACGCGACGTGCTGGAGATGGCTGCCGTCACCTATCTGCGGGGTCGCTCGATCACGGGCGAACTCGTCATCGTCGACGAGGCCCAGAATCTCGAACTCCCGACGCTGAAAGTGATTCTGACGCGAATGGGCGCAGACTCGAAGGTGGTGTTCTGCGGAGATCT
Organism: uncultured actinomycete; assembly: GCA_942491345.1. GTDB lineage: Bacteria > Actinomycetota > Acidimicrobiia > Spongiisociales > UBA5794 > JAHEEL01. Next base: position 183,352 of record CALOAN010000044.1, on the reverse strand, counting down.
CACCCAGGTCGACAACCCCTATGTCTCACCGTTCGGTGGCCTGGCGGCCATGATCGAGAAGTTCAAGGGCAACGCGCTCTTTGGCCACGTGACGCTGGATCGGACGGTACGCAGCCCGCTTGCCGAATATGCCGCGTACGTCCTCTGACGGCTAGTCGCCGTGAAGGTAGGGGACCATTCGTTCGGCCACGGCCGCAGGCAGGCGGACCCTGATCTCGGTACCGTCTCCGGCATGGTGCTCGTCTAGGACTTCGCCCGTCTCGTGGAGAGAAGCGACGAGATCACCGCGGTCGTAGGGAATGAGAAGATTGGCGACGACGGTCACCGCTTCGAGCCCGTCGACGATTGCTGCAGTGACATCTTCGATGTTCTCTCCGGTGAGTGCCGACGTGGCGACCGATTCGTCGTAGACCGTGAGAAGCCGTCGAACGACTGCGGGTTCTGCGATGTCGATCTTGTTGAAGACGAGGATCTCCGGCACGTCGGCGGCGTCGATCTCGGTCAGGACTTCGCGCACGGCAGTGATCTGGCCATCCGGATCCGGATCCGATGCATCGACAACATGGACCAGCAGGTCGGCGTCTGCGGCCTCTTCGAGGGTTGATCTGAAGGCCTCAACGAGTTCGTGCGGGAGGCGGCGAACAAAGCCGACCGTGTCGGACATCAATGCCCGGTGCCCGTCCGGCAGGTCGAGCCTCCGTACCGTTGATCCGAGGGTTGCAAAGAGGCGGTCCTCGACGAGTACGTCGGCTTCCGTCAGCCGATTGAACAGCGTCGACTTGCCTGCGTTCGTGTAGCCGACGATGGCCGCGACGGGCAGTCCCGACCGCTTGCGCGACTTTGCTCTCGTGTCGCGTGACCGGGCGGCATCCTTGAGCTCACGCTCGATCTTGGAGACACGCTCGAGGATCCGACGACGATCGGTCTCCAGTTTCGTCTCACCAGGACCCCGGGTGCCGATGCCCGCACCGAGCCGGGACAACTCGATGCCCTTGCCACGAAGCCGGGGGAGTCGGTAGCGGTGCTGTGCCAATTCTACCTGGAGGCGCCCCTCGTGGGTGTGGGCGTGCTGGGCGAAGATGTCGAGGATGAGGGCAACTCGATCGACGACGTCGCACTGGAACGCCTGTTGGAGGTTTCGCTGCTGAGCCGGGGAGAGTTCGTTGTCGAATACGACAACATCAATGTCGAGCATGTGTGAATCGGCGACCAGTTCTGAGAGTTTCCCCTTGCCAATGAAGGTTGCAGGGTCGGGTCGATCCCGGCGGACCAGCACGGACTCAATCGGTTCGGAACCGGCCGTGTCGGTGAGGAGCTCGAGCTCTTCGAGGCTTCGCTCTCCCTCGGCTGCCCGGCTGCCGTCCCGAATCATGCCGACCAAGAGCGCGCGCTGCCGCACAACATCGAGGTCGGTGACCGATGCCGTGAGGCGTCGCCCTCTGCGAGCAACATGGGATCGAGAGTCGTCGGTCATGAGCCGATTATGCCGTGGCGGAAGCAGCTAGACCCGAGATCCGAGACTCGAGACACGAGACACAGAACCGGTCTCAGGTCTCGGGTCTCAAGTCTCGGATCTCACTACCGGTTGCGTCGTACGGTGGGTGATCGCCCAGAGCCGGGACGGTCCATAACGCTTGCGCTTCTTGGTCTCTTCGGCCTATCTTGCGGCGACCCCGGCGTTCGGCCGGGGTTCCTGGTTATCCGGGCATACCTTTGGAGGCAAGACCATGAGCGACAATATGCGGAAGTGGCTTCCGTGGATCCTTGTTGCTGCTGTTGCTGTCATCATCATCGTTGTAATCGCTGTGAATTCAGGCGGAGACGACGATGTGGCGGCTGACACAACGACAACAACCGCGGCGGATTCCACGACCACAACAGTCGAGGAAACGACCACAACAGTCGAGGAGACCACTACCTCGTCGACCGAAGCACCGATGGCCCTGGAGCCAATTCCGATCGCCATCGGAACCGTGCTCCCCCAGACCGGCCAGCTGGCCCCGATCATCGACGCCCTAGAGAATCCGATCAAGATGGGCACGGACGAGATCAACGCCGTCTCCCCAGGTCTTGTCACCGTTGAGTACGGCGATTCGGGCACCGATCCGAACGTGGCCTCGACGACCGTCGACAGGTATCTGACGGGCGACTTCCAGGGGATCATCGGGGCTGCTGCTTCCGGTGTTTCGCTGTCGATCGTCGACAAGGTACAGAGCAGTCAGGTGGCCATGTGTTCTGGTTCGAACACGGCTGCTGCGCTCAGCTCATCGGACTACGACCCGTTCTACAGCCGTACCGCTCCTTCGGACAACCTCCAGGGCCCGACGCTTGCCGACGTGGTCGCCAACGATGCTCCAGCATCCGTGGCCGTTCTGTGGCGCGCCGACGAATACGGCAAGGGCTTCGGCGAACTCGTTGCCGCCGAACTTGGTGACGTCGTCGTGCTCGCCGAAGGCTACGACTTCGCTGCCGGATCGTTTGCCACGGAGGCTCAGGCCGTTGTGGCCAGTGGCGCCGAGGCGCTCGTGATGATCACGTTCGAGGAGGGCGGGCAGCTCCTTCTCGATCTCGAGAGTGCGGGGTTCGGCGGGCAGATCTATGTCGCTGACGGGTTCAAAGACACCGTTGGTCCTGATCAGGTCGGTGGCAATGTTGCGCTGTTCGACGGTATCAAGGGGACGGCCCCTTCGGCAGCACCGGCCAACGGTGAGGCGACCTTCGGCGACAGGCTCCAGGCCGCATTCCCGGATACGGCCACCATTTTCTCGGCGCAGATGTACGACTGTCTCATGACAACCGTGCTTGCCGCTCAGGTAGCCCAGAGTGCCGACCCGGCGGTCTTCGTCACCGAGATCAGCAACGTGACTCAGGGAGGAGAGAAGTGCTCGCTCTTCGAGGACTGCTTCAACCTGATCATGGCCGGCACAGACATCGACTACGACGGTGCGTCCGGTCCGCTCGACTATGGGCCGAACAACGAGCCGACGATCGGCACGTACGACATCTTCATCTATGACGATCAAGGTGAGGCAACGACGATCGAACAGGTCGTCTTCGTCTTCTGATACCCGTTCAAACGACCAGACACGGACGTGGGGCCCGGCAGTCGCCGGGCCCCACGTCCGTGTCCGGTGTCTGGTGACTGGATCTCTAGTCAACCTTCCCCAGCGTCCCAAGGTACAGATCGATGACGCGTGGATCGTGGAGCAGGTCCCTGCCCGGCCCGGTGTGTGCGTTGCGACCCTGGTCGAGGACATACGCACGATCAGCGATCTGAAGACACCGTCGGGCGTTCTGCTCGACCATGACGATCGACACGCCGGAATCGGCAATGCTGCGGACGCGCTCGAAAACGAGATCCTGGTTGCCGGGGGAGAGGCCTGCGGACGGCTCGTCGAGGAGGAGAACCGACGGGTCCATCATCAGAGCTCGTCCGATCGCAACCATCTGTCGCTCACCTCCGGAGAGATAGCCTGCGCGTTGGTCCGAGCGGTCGGCAAGGAGTGGGAAGATCTCGACCACGGCAGCCAAGCGGTCATCCCAACCTTTGGGATCGAGATAGAGACCCATGCGAAGGTTGTCTTCCACCGTGAGGGAAGGGAACACGTTGGCGCGTTGGGGGACGTAGCCGACTCCGAGGGCGACAAGCGTGTGCGCTGCGAGATTCGAGATGTCCCGGCCCCGGAGCGTCACGAATCCATCTCGAACGGGGACGAGACCGAAGATTGCCTTGATGAGAGTTGACTTGCCCGCTCCGTTCGGCCCGATGATTCCGACGAGTTCGCCGTCATCGAGTGTCAGATCGACACCGCGAAGGATGTCGACCCCGGGCAGGTATCCGGCGACGACGGATTCGGCCTTGAGGAGGTGTTTGGTCACGATGCCGCCTCCCCGTGATGCTCCCCAAGGTAGGCGTCGATGACGGTCCGGTTCTTCGCAATCTCTTCGGGCCGCCCTTCGGCGATGACGCGCCCTTCGGCCATGACGACAACCCAATCGGAGATCTCCTGCACCACGTCCATGTCGTGTTCGACGAAGACCACTGTCTTCCCGCCGTCACGCAGACCGGTGATGTGCCCCAGGAGCGATTGGGTGAGCGCCGGGTTCACTCCCGCCATCGGTTCGTCGAGCATCACTACTTCGGGGTTCATCATGAGCGCGCGAGCCATCTCGAGGAGCTTGCGCTGCCCGCCGGAGAGCCCGCCGGCGTATTCGTCGGCCATGTAGTGCAGTCCGAAGCGCTCGAGAAGCTCGTTCGCCCGAATCTCGTTGAGTTCTTCGGTTGCGTGCCAGCCTCCGGTGATCGCTCCCCACAGTCCTTCGCCCTTGTTGTCCTTCGCCGCGACGAGCATGTTGTCCATCACCGTGAGCCGTGCGAGCGAGCGGGTCAGCTGGAACGTGCGCACCATGCCGCGCCGGGCGACCTGGAAGGCCGCGATCCCGACGAGAGCGCCGCCGTTGAGGTGCCATTCGCCGACATCGGGCGTGTCGAACCCTGTGAGGAGGTTGAACAGCGTTGTCTTCCCTGCGCCGTTGGGCCCGATCAGCGATGTCACCGTGTGGCGCTGGATCTCGAGGTGCTTGACGTCGACAGCACGGAGTCCGCCGAACGACCGCTGGAGGTCGTTCGCCACCAGCACCGGATCAGGCTTGTGGACTCCCGGTTCCGGGGCGACGCCGAGCATTGGGTGGTCATCGTTCATCGATCAACGCCTCCTCTCTGCTTCCAAGGATGCCCTGCGGTCGGAAGATCATCAGGACCATCATGCCAACGCCCACGAGGACCAGCTTCACCTGGCCGGCAGCCGCCGGCGTGAGCAGGTCTCCCACCCAGCCGATGTTCGCTTGTGCATTGACCATGAGCGCATCGACGGTGAAGAAGAGGAACTGGAAGACGACGGCCCCCACGATCGGGCCGAGGATCGTGCCGGCGCCGCCGAGGATCACGATGACATACAGAATGAAGGTGACCTGTGGAAGGTAGGCATCGGGTGTCACGTTCTGCTGCTCGATGGCGAGCAGCATTCCGGCGATTCCACCGATCGCTCCGCCGATCATCAGCGCTTGGAGCTTGTAGGCAAAGACGTTCTTCCCAAGTGACGTGGTGGCATCCTCGTCTTCGCGGATGGCTTTGAGAACGCGGCCCCATGGGCTGTTGATGAGGCGCCGAATCAGCAAAGTCATGAGAACTGCGATGGTCCAGCCGACGATCATCACCCAGAGCTTCCTGCCGGTGACGACGAGACTCCCGATGCCGTAGAGCTCGGCCGGCGGGAACGGGTTGAGATCGAAGAAGGAGTCTGCGAAGCCTTGGATTCCGAAGACGCCATTGGTCAGCGGCTGCGCCCAGCTGGAGCGTACGACGAGGCGAATCACCTCGGCTGCGGCGATCGTCGTGATCGCGAGGTAGTCGGCGCGTAGGCGAAGGGTGGGGAGGCCGAGGAGAAACCCGAGGAGGGCAGCAGTCAGGATCCCGACAATTGCACCGAGCCACAGCGGACCGCCGAGGTCTGCCGTGATTGCCATGCCGTAGGCACCGACGAGCATGAAAGCCACATGACCGAAGTTGAGGAGTCCGGCATACCCGAATTGCAGATTGAGGCCGATCGCCGAGATTGCATACGCCGCCGTGACCGGACCGATCGTGGCGAGGATGCCGTCTATGAATATGCTGCCCCAATCCATCAGCCGATCCTCTCCCTCGTGCCGAAGAGGCCTTGTGGTTTGACCAACAGGATCACGATCAAGACGACGAGCCCGACCGCAGTCTTCAGCTCATTGGGCATGAAGAGCGTGCTCATCTCGACCGCGATGCCGACGACGAAACCGCCGACCATCGCGCCGTATGCGGTGCCGAGTCCACCGAGCACCACAGCGGCGAAGATCAGGAGCAATAACCCGAAGCCCATGTCCCATTGAACGGCTTCGTTGAGTCCGAAGAAGATGCCACCGAGAGCCGCAAGCCCACCGGACAGCATCCAGGTGATGAGGATGATGCGGTTGACGTCGATGCCGGAGGACTCGGCGAGGTCGGCGTCATCGGATACCGCCCGCATGGCCGTCCCCGCGCGGCTGCGCTGGAGGAAGAGTCCCACGCCTGCGAGCACGACGAGCGCGACGCCGATGGTTACGAGGTTCTTCGGGACGACAGAGATGCCGAGGATCTCGATAGGGGGCTGTCCTGCGAAGTCGGGGTAGGCGCGCGGTTCGCCGCCGAAGAAGATGAGGATCAGGTGGCGAACGGCAAACGAGAGGCCGATCGATACCACCATCATCGCGACGAGGCCAACGTTTCGGGCCCTCAGCGGTCTCCAGAGCCCCTGTTCCTGCGCCCAGCCGAACCCGGCGCCGACGAGGACGGCCGGGACCGAGGCGATGAGGAGGGGCCATTGCGGGCCTACGGCTGATGCATGAAAGAAGTATGCGGTGACCGCACCAAGGGTCACCATCTCGGCATGGGCGAAGTTGACGAGACCGGTCACCCCGTAGACCAGGGAGAGCCCAACGGCGCACAGAGCGATTATTGCGCCAAGCTTGAGACCGGAAACGAAGAGGGCACCGACACGATCGTATGTGGACACCGACGAGACGCTGCCCTCGCCGAGCGGGAAGATGACCTTCTTCGCCTGCCCCTCCCGGACGTTGATATCGGTGAGCACTTCCTTCTCGGGATCGGTGAGGCCGACACCGTCCGGAAGGGTGGAGGTATCGAGTTGAGCGTCGTAGACGCCAACCGCAGGCACGGGGATCTCCCAGGCTCCCTCAGCATCCGATTGCCCGGTGCCGATCTCGACACCGTCCTGGAGGACGATGACCGTCACGCCCTCGACCGGGGACCTCTCGCCACCGACGGTCTGGATGAGCTTCCCGCCTATCGACTCACCCGCCGCAACGGACGCGAGAGGAGACAGCACGACGATCGTGATCGCCGCGAGCCAGAACCATGCAAAGCGAGCACGTCGTGACACGTTGCGGCGAGTGTAGGTCTTGGCGGGAGTTCGATGTCTAGTCAATCTTCCCGACGGATTTCGAAGCCGGCGAGTATGTTCGTCTCAGAGGGAAGGGGTTGTTATGCAGCGGAAAGTGGCAGGCATACTCGAAGAGAAGGGTGCCGAGGTGTGGTCTGTGGCGTCGTCCGACACGGTATTTCGCGCACTCGAAACGATGGCAGAGCACAACATTGGCGCCGTTCTCGTCCTTGACGGCGACGAGCTGAGCGGCATCCTGACCGAACGGGATTACGCGCGGAAGGTGAAGCTGCAGGCGCTTGGGTCCAATGACACGCCGGTCGGGCAGATCATGACCACCGTTGTCCACACGGTGCTTCCGAGTGCATCGGTCGCTGAATGTATGCAGCTGATGACCGATGAGCGGGTACGGCACCTGCCGGTCGTCGATGACGACGGCCGGCTCGTCGGCATGGTCTCGATCGGGGACGTCGTGAAGGCGATGATCGCGCAGCAGCGAGACCTGATCGCCGACCTAGAGCGCTACATCACCGGCTAATCCCGCGTACCCAGGGTTCTCAACCTCGTATGCGGCGCTGTGGGCCCGCGGAATGGGCGTCCGCGTACTCCCGCGCGGACGTGCCGAAGACGTGGTTGAAGAAGGCGGCGGTGGCCCGTTTCCGGTCGAGTGGCTCCAGGATGGCGAAGCGATCCGCCTCGTTGCGGAGCGCGTTGAGGCGACGGCGCGCCGAGCCCGTGCGCAGCAGGCGGTGGTCGAGGACCTCGATGTGATCTCCGACGGCCTGATTCTGGCCGCGAGGACCGCGTAGCCTCTTCGGCGACAAGACCTCTCGTGGTCCCTTCTCACTACGATCACGGGATGGATGTGGTGATACGCCCTGCCCGCGAGAGCGACCTAGCGCGGATCAACGAGATCTACAACGTGTATGTCGTTGACTCGCCCATCTCGTTCGATCTTGAACCCTGGGATTTGGAGCAGCGGGCCACGTGGTGGGACCACTACGCCGACACCGGTCCGTATCGAGTCTTCGTGGCAGATGTTGCCGGACGTGTGGTCGGAGCCGCCTACAGCACCCGCTATCGGGAGAAGGCCGCGTATCAATCGTCGGTAGAGACGACGGTTGTTCTCGATCCCGATTACGTGGCGGTTGGGATCGGCCGTCAGTTGCTGACCACCGTGCTCGATGCGGTGAAGAGCGAGGGGATCCACCGTGCCTACGCGATCATCACAATCCCGAACGAAGCCTCAGTCGGCTTGCACGAGGCCCTCGGGTATCGCCTCGTGGGGACGCTCGACGAAGTCGGTTTCAAGCTCGGGCGGTATTGGACCACCGCCATTCTGGAGAAGCATCTCGATGACTGAGTGATCTCACATCACGCCGGGTCGGGTAGCGTCTTGTGTGGAGGCGTCCGGATGCCTGGTGGGTCCCTCGGTCTTCAAAACCGATGAGGGTGCGAAAGTGCCCTGGCGGGTTCGATTCCCGTCCGCCTCCGCTGAGATGCCGCCTGCGCCGTGCGGGTGGCTGGAGCCGCCTGCTGTCCCTGAGAACTGTCGGGCCGTTTGTCCCTGGCGGAGTGGCGGTCATGAGACATACGGTGCATCTATGCAGAGAGGCCAGGCAGCAGACGAGGGTGCCGTGAGCGTCGCCCATGTGAACGGACCAGCGTGACTGCGCCTTCTGGGCCTCGCCGCGGCGGATTGCCGCCGCCGTGGCCGGATGGACATCCCGACGCGATACCGTCCGGCGCCCCGCGTGGTTGGAAGCGGGCTCGACTCGCCAGCGACGGTCAGGTGCATGTAGCCGCGTTGTACTCCGACGAGCGTTCGGACCTGTGGTCGGTTACCGGCAAGGCCTTTTGCCATATGGGCGGCGACCCGTTCGAACCGGGTCACCTACGGGATTGCCAATGTGGGCTTCGCGTCTGGGACTCTCGAGCGAAGCTCGACCGGGATCTGTCGTGCGGCATCGATGCGTCGATCATGCCGATCGCAGTGTTGTGCGCCGTGTCATGGCGGCCACCCAGTGTGAAGGAAGATCGGTGTCGGCGGGTGGCCGCGACGGATCTCCTCGGTGTGTCGGTTCGGAACTACTGCATGCGGTGCACGAAGCGAGGCGTTCGCGGCTTCGTCAAAGGGCGTTCGCTGGGGCGCAAGACTCACGAGCTGTGGACATCGTGCGAGAGCTGCGCGGACGACTCTTGGATCACGATCGAGGACGCTGCGACCAGCCTCGGGGTTCCAATCGTGGTCGATCCCTGGCTGCCCTAGTACCTCCGCTCCAGCAGCGTACAATCAGATTGTGGATGCGCCACGTTCTCGAACGACGACGGCCGCGCTCGTGCTCGGCATCGTATTCCTGTGTGTGATCTGCCTGGCGTTCCTCTGGCTCGTGTGGCAATCCGAAGGTGAGATCTGGCTCAAGCTCCTCGCTTCGCTCGGCCTCTTTGCGATGGTCACCGGCGGAACCATCCGCCTGGTGATTGCGTCGCGTCCGTACGGCAATCCGCAGTGAGTTCGGTGGTAGTTCCTGCGCTACGATCGCTCGGATGAATGGTCGACCAGTCATTCCGTCGCTGAGCGACGCCGACCTGACGCTCCGTCTCCCGCGCTCAGAGGCCGATCGGCGGCTCGAAGCGGCGCAGACTCGCATGCTGCAGCTCCGGCTCCAGCTGGGTGGAAAGCTGGGGAGCGGTGAGCTTGGCCCGCCGGTGTGTTTCGTCTTCGAGGGGTGGGACGCATCGGGGAAGGGTGGCGCCATCAAACGGCTTGTCGCGCCGATGGATCCTCGCCATGTTCAAGTCATCACGATTGCCGCTCCATCGAAGGAGGAGCTCCGGCACCATTGGCTCCAACGCTTCTGGCCTCACCTTCCTGGATGGGGCGATGTAGCGGTGCTGGATCGGTCCTGGTACGGAAGGGTGCTCGTTGAGCGGGTTGAGGGGTATGCCGATGTTGAGCAGTGGCGTCGGGCCTACACCGAGGTCATCGACTTCGAACGTACGTTGGTTGCGGAGGGCATGGTGTTCGCCAAGTTCTGGATGCATGTCTCTTCAGAGGAGCAACTGAAGCGGTTCGATGCCCGAGAGCAGAATCCCCTCAAACAATGGAAGCTGACCGATGAGGACTGGCGCAATCGCGAGAAGCGAGCTCAGTACGAGGTCGCGGTCGAAGAGATGCTCGCAAGAACCTCATGGGATCAAGCGCCCTGGTTTGTCATCCCCGGCGAATCGAAGCGGCTCGCCAGGGTCGAGGTCCTCGAGACCGCGATTGAGGTCGTCGAAGCGGGAATGCATGAACACGGAATGGAGCCGGTGCCCCCGCTGACGCGGGACTGATGGAGTCACCGGGGGTCGGGAACCTCACCTGCCGTGCAAGGCAGCTGGTAGCGAGACCCGAGACCCGAGACTTGAGACTGTCTCGTGTCTCCTATCTTGTGTCTACCTCTCGTACAGCTTTTCGAGGTCATCGCCGTAGCGGTCGAGGACGGCGCGACGCTTCACTTTCAAGCTCGGGGTGAGCATGCCGTTCTCCGGGCTGAACGCCTCATCTTCGAGAACGAACCCGCGCACTTGTTCGTAGCTCTTGATCGGCCCGGAGAGGCGGTCGATCTCACGCCGGTAGAGCTCATTGACCGTCTCGCTCTCGAGCAGCGCGTCCTCCGAAAGATCGCCCAGGCCATGATCGGCGGCCCACTTCGTGAGGGCCTCCATGTCCGGAACGATCACCGCCACGTTGTAGGGCCGCTGCTCGCCGTACACCATGATGTTCGTAACGTATCCTGAGAGCTGAAGCTGTTCCTCGATGGGTGACGGCACGACGTACTTGCCGTTCTCCAGCTTGTACTGCTCCTTGATCCGACCGCGGACGTAGAGGAATCCGTCGTCGTCCCGGTTGCCGAGATCACCCGAGCGGAATCCACGATCCGCGGTGAGCGCTTTCTCGTCCTCTTCCGGCAGGTTGTAGTAGCCCAGCATGACGTTCGGCCCATAGATGACGATTTCGCCGACCTCCGAATCGCCGGTGACCCCTCGATCAATGTCGATGCGGACCCCGGGGATCTCCTTGCCGATTGATCCGACGCGCCGATACGACGGTGTGTTGGCTGCAGCGACCGGAGACGTTTCCGTGAGCCCGTAGCCTTCGTAGACGGTCATGCCGAGGGCCGAAATGAACTCTGCGACCTCGACTGAGATCGCCGCGCCGCCGGAGATCGAGTACCTCAGCCGACCGCCGAAGCCATCGCGCACCTTGGCAAATACCAGCCGGTCATACAGATCGTGCTGCATTTCCACCCACCGGGTGGTCGTGCCCTTTGCAGCGAGGTCGGCTCGCTTCCTCTCGTTGACCAGTGCCCGGTCGAAGATCGCCTTCGTCACGCCACCTTTGGCCGCCATCATCTTCTGGAGCGCGTCGTACAGGCGGTTGTAGACGGTTGGGACTGAAACGAGGATCGTAGGTCGAAGGTCAGCAAGGTCATCCATCAGCGTCTGCGCACTCGTGAGCCCGGCAGACGCGCCGGCAGCGATCATGAAATGCAGGTCAATCGTTTGGCCAAAAGCGTGCGCCCACGGCAGGAACGAGGCAGTGCGGTCATCGGGGCCGACGTCGAACATGTCGGGGAACACGTTGACGTTGCTCGTGATGTTGCCGTGCGACAGCATTACCCCCTTCGGCTGGCCGGTGGTTCCCGACGTGTAGATGAGGCAGGCGAGATCCTCGGAAGGCGGATGTACGGAAGGAATCGGAGACTCCGCCCCTCGCGCGAGCATCTCTGCCCAGGTGATCGCATCACCTCCGGCCTCGCCGCGCAGCACGACGATGTGCCGGAGTTCCGGTAGCTGGTCCCTCATATCGTCGAGCTGGGCCCTGATCCCATCATCTCCGACGATTGCAACCTTCGAACCCGAGTTGCCGAGAATGTAGTTCCACTCTTTGGCGAGCTGCGCTTCATACATCGGCACCCACGCAGCTCCAAGGCCGTAGGTTGCGTACGCTCCAACCGCCCATTCGACGCGGTTGTCCGAAATCACGGCGACGCGGTCACCAGCCTCAATACCGAGGCCGGCAAGTCCGGCACGAGCGGCGTCGACCTGCTTGCCGAACTCCACGTACGATATCCAGCGCCAACCTTCGGTGTGGCGCGTCCCGAAGAGCGGCTGATCGGGGAATCGAGCGACACTCGACTCGTACAACTCGACCAGATTCTTGAAGTGTGTCCCCACGCTCGCCTCCACGATCGTTGTGTCGGACGATAGCGATCCGTTCGGAAGACGTCGGCAAGCTCTGGTCGCGGATATCCTGACCAGATGAGCGATCCCAAGACCTTTGGACAGGCGGTCCGTGGGGCGCGCCTCGCCAGGGGCATGTCAATGGGTCAGCTCGCTACCTCGGTGGGGCGATCCACGGCTTCGGTGCGGCGCTGGGAGAGAGATGAGGGAGTTCCGGCCAAGGGCATCATCGATGAATTAGCCGCGGTGCTCGACCTTTCCGACGACGATCTGGCGTTGATCTGGAGTGAGCCGGACCACTTTGCGACTCCCGCACCTTTGACGCCGCCACCTGCGACTCCCGCACCTGCGACTCCCGCACCTGCGACTCCCGCACCTGCGACTCCCGCACCTGCGACTCCCGCACCTGCGACTCCCGCACCTGCGACTCCCGCACCTGCGACTCCCGCACCTGCGACTCCCGCACCTGCGACTCCCGCACCTTTGACGCCGCCACCTGTGACCCCGCCACCTGTGACGCCGCCACCTTTGACGCCGCCACCTTTGACGCCGCCACCTGTGACCCCGCTACCTCAATCCGGAGAATCGCAGGCGACCCAAGCGGCGGGGAGCCGTGTGGTGGCAGGTGTTGCGGCAGCCGAGCCGGAGCCGGCGGGCATCAAGGGTTGGCTTGCCGAGCTGTACGACCCGGCGAACCCGTGGCTCGGCTACCTTCGCGCCACCCTGACGGTCATCGTGCTGATCATCCTCGCCTGGATTCTCGTGTGGGCGCTTGCCGAGCTCTTCGGCGCTGTGGGCGAGATTTGGGATGGGATGTGGGCTGAGGAAATCTGACTCCGTCAACCGACGGCTCGCGCCTCGCCAGCTTCTCCACCAGCTTGGGCTGCGATACTTGACGGATGGTCGATGACGATCCCATCGAATCCAACGGAGTCGAAGAATGGCAGGCATACGTCGACGGCAGCGATCAGCCAGATCGTGAGCCGCGGAAGCGTCCCGATCCGTTCCTCCTGTTCGGTTGCGCCCTTGGAATCGTCATCGTCATCGGCATGATCCTGTTGCGACCCACCGGCGCCTCGAAGGCCCAGGCGGACGATCTCACGGCGCTCGGTGTCCCCACCGACTTTCATCACGCAACGGTTCGGGAGCTGGCGGAACTGCCGTGTGCGGGCGTCGAGACACAAACCTGCACAGTTGTCCGATTCGAGCTCGATGACGGGCCCGAGGCGGGTTTCGTGTTCGTGCAGGAGTTCCTGCCGGGGGCCACATCGCCTGTGTTCTCGCCGGGCGACCGCGTCGTGCTATCGCGCGTCGCCCCGACGGGCACGGTCGAAGCTGTCAACCGCGTTCCCTGCTCGTGGGACACTCAATCGGAGTGTGTGGCCATCGACCTCCTGATCTTCGACGGCGATCAGGCGAGGGGCGCCACCTTCGAGGCCTATCCAGGAGAAGACGCAGCTTCGCTCGCCGTGGGTGACGCTGCTCTCGTTGACTACTTCTATGACCAGGATCAGCTCGAGATCCTCTCGATTCGGCCCGTCGATCCGCAGTCGATCTACCAGTTCGCCGACTTTGACCGCCGTCTGATTCTCCTGGCCATTGCGGTCGCCTTTGCCGTCGTTGTTGTCTTGCTCGGCGGATGGCGCGGTGCAACGGCACTCGTCGGCTTGGCCATCAGCGTTCTAATCCTTCTCGTGTTCGTGTTGCCTGCGATTCTCGACGGTCGAAGCGCCGTGCTCGTCGCCGTCTTCGGGTCTGCAGCCATTGCCTACGTGACCATGTATCTCGCCCACGGCTTCGGTCGAATGACATCGATTGCGCTCTTCGGCATGATCTCGGCTCTGGTCTTGACGGCCGTGCTTTCCGCCATCGTCGTCGAAATGGCTCAATTCACAGGCTTCGTTACAGAAGAGACATCACTTCTAACGTTCTTCGAGGGGATCGACGTCACCGGCCTGCTGCTGGCAGGGATCGTGCTCGGTGCCGCCGGAGCGCTCGACGATGTGACGATCACCCAAGCAGCGACGGTGTGGGAGCTCAAGGGTGCAGATCCCTCACTCGGCAGCACCGGCCTCTTCCGCCGGGCCTTGAGGGTCGGGCGTGACCACATCGCGTCGATTGTGAACACGCTCCTGCTCGCCTACGCCGGCGCATCGCTGCCGCTTCTCGTGCTCTTCGTTCTTGCCCGTCAATCGCTCGGGACAATCGCCAACAGCGAAGTCGTCGCCGTTGAGATTGTGCGAACCCTGGTGGGGAGCATCGGGCTCGTCGCAGCCGTACCGCTCACCACCTGGCTCGCAGCCCGATTCGCCCCCAACGGGTCCGAGCGAGTGGTCTGAAGCCGTCTGCCACAAAAGCTCGTTGCTGCAAACGCTTGGGTCGTTTACTATCCCGCCCACTTCGGTCGCCGTCCTGGGAAATTTCGTGATTCATTCTGTTGGAAACGACGCGGTCCGCCGCCGGTCGGTGATCCGCATCACCTTCCTGGTGGTAGCTCTTGCTGCCGTGGTTCTCGCGTCCTGCTCGAGCGACCTGCCCCAGTCTTCACTCAATCCTCGTTCGGTTGAGGCTGAGTCGATCGACAGATTGTGGGACTTCGTCTTCTGGCTGGGCATCGCCGTTTTTGTAGTCGTCGGAGGTGCGCTCGCGTACGCGGTCATCCGCTTCCGCAAGCGACCGGGCAACGAACAGGAGCCGAAGCAGACTCACGGAAACACCCGTCTCGAGATCGTGTGGTCGATCATCCCAGTCCTGATCCTTGCGGTCATCGCCGTTCCGACGCTCACCACGCTCTTCGCCCTAAGGAGCCCGGCGGAGGGCGACTTCCTTCGTGTGGAAGTGATCGGGCACCAATGGTGGTGGGAGTTCCAGTACCCGGACATCGTCGACGAGAACGGCCGCCCGCTCACGACTGCGAACGAGCTGCACCTCCCGGCCGGCATGACGTCCGAGCTGACAATGACGTCGGTCGACGTGATCCATAGTTTCTGGGTTCCGAGCCTTGCGGGCAAACGCGACGTTGTACCCGGCCGGTTCACGGTCATAAAGATCACCCCAGATGCAGATATTGCGGGGCAGATGGTTCCGGGGCAGTGTGCGGAGTACTGCGGCCTTTCCCACGCCGACATGCGATTCCGCGTCTTTGTTGACGCGGAAGCGGATTTCGAAGTGTGGGCGGCCGGACAACTTGAAGCATCCCCGATTCCGACGAGCGGGGCAGCCGCCGCCGGATACGAGACCTTCACTGCGCTCTGCACGACGTGTCACCAGGCGAAGGTGTCTGCAGCCGACGGGTCCGTGGAGGTCGTCGGCGCCGCTCTCGGTCCGGACCTCACGCATTTCGGAAGCCGGACGTCGCTCGGCGCCGGAGTTGAGGAGAACACCGCAGAGCACCTCGCCGGATGGCTCGACAATCCGGAGTCGGTGAAGCCCATGGCCCCGGAGTTGAATGATCTTGCCGAAGGGCGAATCCTGGGAATGCCCGACTACGGACTCGATGAACAGCAAATCCAGGAGCTGGTCGAATTGCTGGAGGCCTGGAAGTGATCAACTCCATCCGTGAAGGAGATGTCTTGTGGCGTTGACCGCAGATCAGACCGATCTCGGCTACACACCGCCCTCAACAAAGGGCCTGTGGAGCTGGATTACGACGATCGACCACAAACGGATCGGCATCATGTATGCCGTCTCGTCGCTGGTCTTCTTTCTCGTCGGCGGCCTCGAAGCGCTGCTGATCCGGACGCAGCTGGCGACCGCGAACGGCACGCTGGTGTCTGCAGACGCCTACAACCAGCTGTTCACGATGCACGGGCTCACGATGGTGTTCGCCGTCATCATGCCGATCGCCGCCGCCTTCCAGAACTACTTCCTTCCGCTCATGATCGGCGCCAGAGATGTTGCTTTCCCGCGGCTGAATGCCTTCGCCTTCTGGCTCTTCTTGTTCAGCGTCGTTCTGCTGACGTCGTCGTTCTTCCTCGGGGGATCGCCGGATGGCGCATGGGTCGGCTACGCACCGCTCTCCACACAGATCCAGGAGTACGTGCGGATGGACTACTACTCGATCGGTGCGCAGCTCCTCGGCTTTGCCTCACTTGCAGGATCGATCAACTTCGTGGCGACGATCTTCACGATGCGCGCTCCCGGCATGACCCTGATGCGGATGCCGGTCTTCGTCTGGATGACCGTTGTCTCCTCGTTCCTTCTCATCTTCAGCCTCCCGGTCATCGGCGTTGGCCTCTGGCAAATCTTCATCGACCGCAACTTCGGGGGGCTTTTCTACGAAGCGCAGGCTGCCGGTGATCCGCTGTTGTGGCAGCACTTGTTCTGGATCTTCGGGCACCCCGAGGTCTACGTGTTGATCCTGCCTGCCTTCGGCATCGTGTCCGAGGTCCTTCCAGTGTTTTCACGCAAGCCCCTTTTCGGATACTCGTTTGTGGTCTTCTCCGGGATCGCGATCGGCTTCCTCGGATTCGGCGTGTGGGCGCATCACATGTTCACTGCCGGGATGGGTCCCGTCGCCGAGGCGGGATTCGGACTCGCGACCATGCTGATCGCGATTCCGACGGGCGTGAAGATCTTCAACTGGATCGGCACCATGTGGGGCGGGCGACTCACGTTCCCTGCGCCCATGCTCTTCACCGTCGGGTTCATCGCCATGTTCCTGATCGGCGGGATCTCCGGCGTGACCCATGCGGTTGTCCCGGCCAACACCCAGCAGCACGACAGCTACTACGTCGTGGCCCACTTCCACTACGTGCTGTTCGGTGGCGCCGTCTTCGGATATGTGGCGGGGGCGTACTACTGGTTCCCGAAGTGGACCGGACGGATGATGAACGAGGCCATCGGGAAGTGGAACTTCTGGATCATGTTCATCGGTTTCAATCTCACCTTTGCGCCTCAGCACATCCTCGGCCTCGACGGCATGCCCCGACGCACATACCGCTACGCCGAGGGAATGGGCTGGGACGTCTGGAACCTCATGTCCACGATCGGCGCCTTCCTGATTGCGGTGTCGTTCCTGTTCTTCATCTACAACCTGATCGCGAGCTACCGACACGGCAAGATTGCGGGGAATGATCCGTGGGACGCTCGTACGCTCGAGTGGTCGACCACCTCTCCGCCGCCGGTGCACAACTTCGATGAGATTCCCGTGGTGCACCACCAGGATGACTTCTGGTATCGCAAGTACGGTGTTGACGAGAACGGGCGTACCGTGAAGCTCACACCGGAGCAAGCCGGCAAACCTGATGTTGTCGTCGAGGAGCACGGGATGCACATGCCATCACCGTCGTACTTCCCGATTGTCGCGGCGAGCGGCGTCGCCATCCTCGGTGCGGGCCTCGTGTTCATCTCGTCGGGACCCATTGGTTTCGCCGTCTTGGCGGTCGGCGCGGTCATCGCACTGTGGGGCATCGTGGGATGGGCTGCGGAGCCGGTCACGAGGGAGGCGCACTGATGGCTACCGCCACCGACGGCATCTTCGAAGTTGACGGCCAGACGGATTTCGAATCGACGGGGGATCCGATTCATCGGACTCGCAAGACCGCGATGTGGGTCTTCCTCGGATCTGAGGTCTTCTTCTTCGGTGCAATGATCGCGACATTCCTCCTCTATCGGAACACGACGGACGGGGGGCCGGGGGCTGAGATCTTCAACATCCCGTTCACGTCTGCGACTTCTTTCGTGCTGCTGATGAGTTCCTTGACCATGGTCCTTGCCGACAACGCCTTCCAGAAGTCAGATCAGCGCCAGGGCAGGATCTGGCTCGTCGGCACGGCCCTCCTCGGTCTCTCGTTCCTTGCGGGCCAGATCTTCGAGTTCACCGAGTTCGTCCACGAGGGACTGAAGATCAGCACCAGCCCGTTCGGTTCGTCGTTCTACATGTTGACCGGCTTCCACGGCGCACACGTCGCAGGCGGTGTGCTGATGATCGCCCTGTTGGTGGCGTTTTCGCTGCGCCGTCGGCTCTCTCCAGATCACGGCATGAACGTGGAACTCGTGGCCCTCTATTGGCACTTCGTGGACATCGTCTGGATTGTGATCTTCACCATCGTCTACCTGTTGCAGATTTGACCATGGCAAGTGCAGCTCATGCCCACCCGACACCGAAGACCTACTGGCTGGTCGCCGCCGCGCTCGCCGTTGCGACCGCCATCGAGATCACGATCCCATACGTCGAGGTCCTGGACCCGGTACGTGCGCCGCTGTTGATCGCGTTTGGTGTTTTGAAATTCGTGACGGTGGTCGCGATCTTCATGCATCTGAGGTACGACCTCAAGGGATACCGGTATGTGTTCTCGATCGCCGTCGTTGTGGCGATCCTCATGTTCATCGTGATGCTCTCGGTGTTCCGGGCGCTCTGACCTATGGACATCACATTCCACCCGCACCTCGACGTGTATGGGGTCGCCATCGCTCTGGTCATCGCATACGAATACGGCATTCGGACGCTTGCGGGTCGATATGCACCAGTGGGCTGGCCACCGGTAACCACGCTCCAGCGCGTGATGTTCTATAGCGGCGTCGTGTTTCTCGTCGTCAGTTCGACGTGGCCGTTGCACGACATCGGAGAGCAACGGCTGTACATGTTCCACATGATCGAGCACGTGCTCATCACGCTGGTCGTGCCGCCGTTGCTGCTCGGCGGAACTCCTGAGTGGCTCATGCACACGTACGTAAAGCCGATCATCCCACTGCTCAAGGTTGTCACTCGCCCGATCTTCGCGCTCGTCTTCTTCAACGCTTGGCTTGCCTTCATCCATGTACCGTCGGTCGTGGAGCTGATGCTGACCAGCGATCCCTTCCACTTCTTCGCGCACGCCGTGCTGTTCGTGTCGGCAATCCTCATGTGGTGGCCCGTGTTGGACCCGATCCCGGAAACGAAGACGCTCGCACCATTCGGGAAGATGGGCTACCTCTTCCTCCAGTCCCTTGTGCCGACCATTCCGGCATCGTTCATGACCCTCGGCGAGACCCCGCTGTACGAGATCTACACGACGTTCCCGAGAATGTGGGGCATGGACGTCATGACCGACCAGATCATTGCCGGCCTCATCATGAAGATCGGGGGCGGTCTGATCCTATGGGTCGCGATCGCATGGGTCTTCTTCTCGTGGTACGACAACGAGCAGAAGTACGAGACGGGGCCGGTAGTGGTTCCAAGCAGCAGGTAGCAAGACGAAAGACGCGAGACAAGTCTCAAGTCTCCCTACCGACCGCGTTGTGCGGAGGCTGGAGTGGGGCGAGCCCTGCGGTCGGGACGGTCTACTTCTTCTCCCACGGTCGCAGCGCCAGCAACGTGGTCCCGCCCAGTATGACTGCGCCGGCAACGGAGAACACCGTGACGGTGACCACCGTGGAGTCGGCGCGGAGGAGGATCTGAGCGAGACCAACGGCGAGCAGTGCACCGATCGCGATTGCTACTGCAGGGATGCCGACGGCCCGCCCGAAATCCGACCAGAACGCCTCACCCGTCGAGGGTGTTGCCTCGTTGGGGTCGCCGATTGAGGAGTGGCGGGAGAGCGCATCCACGATCGGGACGGTCACGGCACCGGCGACGAGTCCCGCAACGGCCGAGACGGTGACGAAGGCAGTGATCGGAACGGCGACTACGCCATCCAGCGAGTTTCCGAACAGCGAGATGCCAAGGCTCACAACCGAGAATGCGACCGCAGCCGGAAGCAGAATCCCAATTGGTGCGATGACAGGAAACGAAAAGCGCGGTGTTTCCGGATCTTGGGCGCGCCCAACGGCATAGGTGGCGGCGCTGACGAGCAACCCGCCTACGGCACCGGCGAGGAACACGAGAAGGCCGACGAGGGATCCTGTGGCGGACAGTTCTGGCAGGTTCCGGCCCGTCGCGGCATCGCCGATGGATACCGTGGTGATGGAGGTCGCTCCTGCGATGACCGTGAACAGTGCCATGGCGACGCCAACACCGGCAACGGAGCCGACAAGGTATGGAACGGCAGGATTGCGAGTCGTCACGGCGGCGATACTAGTGGCCTGAGTTCCAGCGTTCACGATGTTCCCCGCTCCTCGACGTCAAACGCGAGACTGTGCCCAAACGTTCTGATGCGAGGCGAGCGCACGCCCACCGTGTTTGTGTCGCGTGGAATGGTCTGGCGTCACCACCACACGTCGGGCCTAGCTCCGGCCGCAGACATCCGGCGCGTAGATCCCGACGACCAGTGAGTCCGGGTCGGTGCCGCGAACGGGACCCCACAGCAGCAGTGAGCCCGTGTCCGAACCCCGTAGTTCGAAGATGTCGCCGAGCGACGAATCCGTCGAGTACTGAACGTCCTCGGATGCGTAGATCTGCTCGAGGCGCTCGACGGTGTCTCCCGCCTTCAGGCCGCTGAGAGTTGTGAGCTGGGTCGAATCCGAGTCGAGATCACCGAAGCTCAGGTCCTGCCGGTAGCCGTTGAACACTTCAGTCGTGCCGTCGGTCGTGACGATCGCGGCGAACGGACCGAAGCGGACCACACGTTCGAGCTCACCTGTGCAGACGCCCCACTGACCGGTTGAAACCTGCCACTCAGTGTCTTGGTCTGGTTCGCCGAAGCTCGCGATCAGGCGACCGATAGAGATGTCGGCAGGGTCACCGAACGTCAGATCCGGAACGTCGTTGATCTGGATGCCGACACGATCGCTCTTGAGCTTCATACTGTCAACGGCGATCGGGTTCCCAACCGCCTCGTACGGCGGGGAAGGAGGGGTTGTCGTTCCGATGGTGGTCGACGTAGTCGAGTCCTCGCCCGGAACCGTCGTCTCCGATCCTTCGCCAGCGGTGGTGGTGGTTGTCTCCGCGCTCGCCGTCGTGTCGTCGTTCTTGAGGAGTTGGAACACCGCGACCGAGAGGGCTACGAGGAGGAGGCCTACGACGAGTCCGGTGAGCAGCGGCGAACCCGGTGGAGTTGCCGGCGGGATGTTCGGATCCTCGAGGGGCGGGATTGGATCGTTCCCGGAGATATCGGTCAGATCGGCGTACGGGTCGGTCCATCCCGGCGGATTGCCGTAGGGGTCTTTCGGGTCACTCACGTCGTGTCGATCCTCCAAGCGATTGCGGCCCATTCTATGGCAGCTGGCGCGAACGGGTGAGTCAAGCGGCGGTCAGGCGGCCCGGACGCTACACGAGTGCGGACGCGGTGTCCGAGATCACCGCAGGAAGACGGACCTCGAAGATGGTCCACTCGTTGTCTCGCAGATACTGAATCGTTCCTCCGAACGACTCGGCGTACGCAGCCGCAACCGCCGTGCCGAGTCCGACACTGCCCCAGAGGAGGGCACGACCGCCGCCGTGCAGATAGCGGTTGAAGAGATAGGGCTCGATGTCCTCCGGTACACCGGGACCGTTGTCGATCACCCGCATCGAAACAGCACCTTCCCGCATGACCGCCTCCACCGAGATCTCGTCGCCACCGTGTCTGGCAGCGTTGGCCACCAGGTTGAGGATGAGTTGGCGCAACCCGAGTCGGTCGGCCCGGACGATCACATCCGGGACACGAACACCCACCGGGATGCCTCGCATCGAGAAGACGTCGGCAACTTCGGTCACGACCGGCTCGAGGTGGAGATCCTCCGTTGACATGGCCAAGGTCCCGGCTGCGATCCGGCCGGTTGTGATGAGGTCATCAACCATCCGGTTCAACTCGGCGGCATCGCTCACGATGTGCTTCGCAAGCTCGCGGTCCTCTTCGACCAAACTCGAACTGTCTCCCAGCGCAAGCGCAAACCCGTAGATTCCGGTGAGCGGCGTGCGAAGCTCGTGGGACAGGTCGGCGATGAAGTCGTCCCGCGATTGGGTGAGGGCTCGCTCACTCACGAGAGCTTCCTCGAGGCGGTGCGCATCTTCACGACGACGGGCTCCCCGTCGGTAGACGATGATCAACATCAGCGGAAGGAAGAAGAAGACCATGAACCTGACCGCGTCGGCAACCCGCCCGAGGCTCTGTCCTGAGAGGAGAACGTCCTGGACATACCCGTCCCGTGTCGCCACGAACTCGTCGACCAGCTGCTCGTACGCGACGGTGTGTTTCGCAGCAGCCGCTGCCGTTGCTTGGAGATCCGCGCGTTCGCTCGCGTCGATCAGCGCCCCGGTGGCGGCGTCGAGTGTGGCGACTGCTCGGGTCGCCGCGGCCTGCTCGTTCGGGGGGAGTTCAGCCACGAACACGTCGAGTCTGCGATCGAGCTCATTCGCCGTGCGATCGACTACGGCAAGGGAAGTGGCGACGACATCGTTTGTGCCGACATCGTTCGCGTCTGTGATCGTCACGGCGAGCAGCACCTGGCTGGCCGCGTTCTCGACGGCCGATGCCGCGCTCAGCGTGCCTTCGGCAAGGATTGCGACCCGTGCGTCATCGGCGGCGCGGGAGGCGTCCTCCCGGTTGACCACGGCGATCGCTAGAACCAGGAGCACAACGACGGCGGTCGCAGCCGCAACGAGCACGAATGCGTCGGAAGCAGGCCGACCAATCCGACGACCCGAGGCCGGGCGGCGGTTCGCTTGTTTCACGGGAGATACTTCGGCAGATCGGCGGTCGGTCTTGAACCGCGCGATGCTCTCGTTGGTTCAAGGATTGCGCCGAGAACGCCGATGAAGTTGAGATGTTCAGAGGATTCGCGGCGCTCGCTGGTGCTGTGGCAATGGTGCTTGCCGTGGGTGGCACCTCTGCCGAGGCCGAGACAAGGCCGAGCGTCCCAGCGCCCTTGGCTGCGGCGTCGGCGCGATACGACGATGCGGCGACGCTGGCGTTGATTGCCTCGATCCTGTCAACCGCCCAGGACACGATGGCGGCGATAGCCAACGGGTTCGTCGCCGAGGCCCCCAGCGCGGAATCGCAGGCCGAGTTCGACGCGATGCAGGCGGCGGCAGTGAGCCAAATCCGGGACACCCAGGCCGCGGCGGCCGACGCGCTGAGGACGATTCGAAATGGGACCTGGTCCGATGAAGTGTGGGAAGCAGCCCACGCGGCCCTCCCCGTGCTCCGAGCGAGCATGGTTGCCGAACTGGCCGTAGTCGACGCGCTCGAGTATCTGGGCCCCACGACTACGACGTCGACGGTGCCGCCGCTGCCGACTACTTCGACGACGGTGCCGCCGCTGCCGACTACTTCGACGACGGTGCCGCCGCTGCCGACTACTTCGACGACGGTGCCGCCGCTGCCGACTACTTCGACGACGGTGCCGCCGCTGCCGACTACTTCGACGACGGTGCCGCCGCTGCCGACTACTTCGACGACGGTGCCGCCGCTGCCGACTACTACGACGACGCTGGCTCCGCCCACGACCACCACTGCGACGACCAGGGTGGCGCCCACCACTGCCGCCACGACCACGACCACGACCACGACCACGACCACGGTGCCAGCCGTCGTCACGCCGCAGAGCGGTGGCTCCGGTACGGAACCACCCACCCAGCGAGCACCCGACCCGCAGCTCGACCAGAGCGTCCTCGGAGCGCTCTTCGCCGGCGACGCGGGACTGGAGAACGCGCCTGCCACGCCTGAGGCGGATCTCTCCGGCTGGCTCGCTTCGACGTTCGATGTCGTGCTACCGCCGATGGTGGCGTCGGTTGTGCTTTCGCCTTTCGTCATCATCGAAGTGATCGCCGGGACCGTCCTGCGGAGCGGATCCTCAATCCTCCTGCCGATTCTCCTGCTCTGTCTGTCGATCCTGTTTCTCCGTTGGAGAGACCGAAGCCGGGGAGCGGCTCTGACCACTGCAGACGATGAGGGATCACAAGCCGCCGCGGCGTGAACCGTGCCGACTACAAGGGATCCCAGCGCCCGGATATGGCGATGCTCAGGTCTTTGGCGTCGAGTGACCTACGGCGCGAGCGACGCTGCCGACTCTATCTCGTCGCCATCGACGACCAGGAGTTCCGGATAGAACTCTCCGAGAACCTCGTCGAACGGCTTCGTCGCCCTGAGGATCGACTGGCCTGAAGTCGTGCGTCCGAGCTTCACGGGCACGGCAAGCCGCTGGATCGTTGTGACGTCGATGTCGCGGAGGCTCCAGGCGAGCGAGAGCGTGTCGGAGATGCTGAGTCCGTCGTCGACAACGAAGGCATTGGAGAGTTCCTCGATCTTGTTCGAAAGGTCGGTCGGAGATTCGAAGGTCCTCAACTTGGTCGCGAGTTTGATGAGCACGTCCTGCTGATGTTCGTTGCGCAGCAGATCGCTCGCACCCGGGACGGACCGCCAACTCCCATTGACGAGCTGCTGGGTCTTGCGCGAACGCACCCATGCAAGCGCCATTGCACCGTCCGCGTTGACGCATCCGCCGGGGAAATCGAGGTAGGACTTCGCGTCGCGCAGCGGATACTCCGAGCAGATCTCCACGCCCCCCACTCCGTTGATGACCTGCTCGAAGCCCTCGAAGGTGAAGAGGGCAAAATTGCTGACCTTGATGCCGGTGAAGTCTTCGACGGCAAGCGCAAGCATGGTCGGTGCGTTGACATCGCCACACTCGCGATACGCCGTGTTGATGCGCCCGTAGCCGTTCGTGCAACGATTCGGGACATAGAGATCACGGGGGAGAGACACCATGAACGGTGGGAGATCGTCGTCGGCAGGAAGGACGGTGAGAAGAATGACGTCTGCCAGGTCGGCAGCCACGTCACTGCCGATGAGGAGCAGCGATCGATACGCACCCTCAATCGTTGGTGCGGCAACGACAACATCCTCGATGGGTTGCACATCCGGGTCGTCATCTGCGACAACATCGGACACCGGCGGAAGTGACGTCGACGGCAGTGCCGCTCCTGCTTCAGACGTGGCAAGGGTTTCCCGGTCAACGTTCGACCATGAGCTGTAGATTTGCAGAGCTGTGAATGCTGAATACACGACGGCGATGGCTGCGAAGGTGACCGCAATGCGTTTGAGCATACGAACGACCGGAATCCGCCACACCGACGGTGGTGCGGAGCGGTTCGCGACGTAGCCGATGACTGGAGCCCCCGCGGTGGCAAGTCGGTCACGAGCATCAGCAACACTCGTGTCGGTTGCGCCTTCGGTGATGACGAGGATGGTGCCGTCCGCGTGCGCAGCGAGTGGGGTGGTGGCCCCGTCCCAAGCAATCGGCGGGGCGTCGATCAGAACCGCATCGGCGCGCTCGGCGATGCGTTCGATCGAATCAGCCAGCCCAGGTCCTGCGAGAGCAGCTTCGGAGGGCATGGTTGACGACCCGGAGGGCACAACTGGAAGGACGCTGTCGCGGCCAATACTCCACAATCTCGACGCATCTGCAAGTGTGGCGGCGCCGTCTGCCAGGTCTGTGAGACCCGGTTCGCTGCCCGTCGAGAGGAAGCGCGAGACACCAGCCCCGTCGATGTCGCCGTCGATCAAGGCAATCCGTCGGCCACGTTGGGTCCCAGCCACAGCGAGATTCAGAGCTACGGTCGAAGCACCCTGACCGGGCGCAGGAGAGGAAACGAGCAGGACCTGACCGTTGGTTCGACCCTCGATTTCAGAAAGCAGTTCGCGATACGCCCTGCTCGATGTCGACGAGGTGTCAGTGAGGGTTGGCGCAGGGCTTGTGTCGTTGTCCGGAATGGTCCCGAGTCGTGGAGTGCCGAGCAGCCGATCCATGTCGGACGGGCCGGCGACGTACCACCACAGGAGCCAGACGACACCGGTGACGACGGCTCCGGCAAGGGCTGCGACGAATACACCGCGGTTTGTGTTCCACGCGATGAGGCCGAGCACGAAGACCATGACGCCCGCGGTCACGGAGATGACGTTCGCGGGAGAGAACACGCGACGCCACCACGGTGTGTCTGCAGAATTCACTCGAAGCCCCGTCGTCGGATGCGCACGGTGCAAGCCTAGTTTGAGGAGGGGCTATCGGCCCTACGATGAGCAGGCATCGGGGGAGTGGATCCCTTCAACACGCCCGGAGTCCTCGATCGATGAGACCGGTCCCCACAGTAACAAGCCCTCTTCGTCTGAGAGGCGGAACAGGTCGGTCCCGCCATCGGAGACGTAGTCGATCTGGTATGCAGCGTAGACCTCGTTGAGGGAGGACAGCGGGTCGCCCACACGGAGCCCCGACGGCGTCGCCAGGTCGAGGTGCATGGTCGGGACCGCTTGCTCCTCGAATCGGTACCCGGCGAACACGCCATCCGCGAGCGTGCCGGTCACGACGACGGTCAGGCCCGCCCACCGGACGAATCGTCCTTCGTCTCCTTCGCAGAGGCCCATTTCTGCACCGGCGACACCAACTTCCTCCGGTCGCCCGAGGCTGGCCACGAGGCGGCCGAGGGCGTCTGGGGCAGCGTCTCCAATCACCAGCGGGCCGATCCCGCCGGCTTTCAGGGTGAGCGACGACATCGGGATTGCATTCCCCACCGGCTCAATCGACGAAGGCCCCGGAATTGTGGTCGACGTGGTAGTGGTGCTCGGAGCTGCCGTTGTTGTGGGTGCCTGGGTTGTGGTTGTCTGGGCGGCCGTGGTTGGGACCGGCGTCGCAACAGCTTCCGGCGCAGCCGTCGGTTCGGTGTTGTCGTCGAGGAAGCCGAATCCGAACAGGGCGATCACGATGACGGCCGCGCCGGCTATCAATGCCGGTATCAGCCACACGAACCGCTGGCTCGGGTCAGCTGGCGGGGCCTCCTCGTCGGCGTCCTCCGGCGCTGGGGGAACGAGACCGGCATCCGTTGCCTCCGCCGTTGGTGCTTCTCGTGGCGATGCGTCATCCGGGACGGTTTTGGCGGCAGCGGTGGCGGTGGCGGCAGCGGTGGCGGCGAGTGGGGTGTCGTCGGTGGTCTCTGCCGCTGCGGTCTCGTCGGCGAGTGCGGTCTCGTCGGCGAGTGCGGTCTCGTCGGTCGTGGTGTTGTCCTTCGGTCTGTGATCGATAGCGGCGTCGGCGACTGTGGTGGAGGCGGCCGCTGATGCTGTACCGACCATGGCGGGAATCCGAGCATGGTTCTGGGCTGTGCCGATCGACCCGACACGAACGTCGATCCACGGTCGACCACATTGCGGACACCGCGTTTCGTCCGCCGATCGGGCAGTACCGCAGTACACACAGAGAGGAAGGTGGGTCGAAGTTGTCATCGGCGACGAGGATACGGACCGGCTTCGGGAATCCAAGCATTTCGACCGGATCATGTCGACCCGCTGGCGGGAACGTCGAGGCCGGTCCTTGTCGGCGCGGGATCGTTTCCCGGCACCGCCGCCGTTCCAGAGAACACGTGGGAGCACTTTGTGTTCCCGGCGAGTCCATATCAGACGACGAGTTCTACGTCCTCGAAATCGACGGTCATCGACGGATTCGACGGCAAGGCTCCGATGCCTGGCGGGGTCGTGAGCTGGCGCAGGATGCCCGTGAGTGCCGTTGCGGCCGGCCCACAGTCGAGCCAGACCTCGGCGACAGGCATCTGGGAGGTGTATCGAGCGTTGCCGCGGGAGAAATGTGAGCCTCTCGACCGTCGGCGTCGCGCTAGACGCCGTTGCTCCGTACCCTCAGCGAAGCGAGGCAGTACACGACCGGTGGCAATGGGGCCTGGAATATTCGGGCTTCACAAATCGGTCCGGATGTGTGATATTGAATTGCTTCCCGCTTTGTGGCGCTTCACGAAGCCGGAACGGGTGGAGTGCTTGACGTTGGTGGAGGATCACTCGATGACAAACGGCTCGAATCCGAGCAAGGCCGTCCTGAATCGCGCGGCGAGAGAACGCGAGGAAGCGAAGGAGCGGGTCGACCGCGACACGTTGACTCGTACCCGACGCGACCGGGACCGGAGCAAGCTCACTGATGAACGAGGTCGTCTGACAACGGACTTGGTCAGCCAGTACCTGACCGCCATTGGCGAATACGAGCTCTTGACGGCTGAAAAAGAGGTCGACTACGCCCAGAAGATCGAGGCTGGGCAGACCGCCCAGGACCGACTCGACGCCGGCGAACACCAGGGACGAGCTGAGCAGATCGCCTTGCGGCGTCAGGCCCGGCGCGGCCAGGAGGCCAAGGATGCATTCCTGACGGCCAATCTCCGTCTCGTCGTCGCCAATGCCCGTCGGTATGCGAACACCTCCGGTATCGACTTCCTCGACCTGATCCAGGAAGGGAACCTCGGACTCATTCGCGCGGTCGAGAAATTCGACTGGCGCAAGGGTTTCAAGTTCTCGACATACGCAACGTGGTGGATCCGGCAGGCCATAACGAGGGCGATTGCCGACAAGTCCCGTACCGTGCGGATCCCTGTTCATCTGCACGACACGCTCGCTGCGGTGCGAGCCGCCCAAGCGAGTCTCAAGGCTGAACTCGGGCGTGACCCGAAGCCCGAGGAGATCGCAGAAGAAGCAGGTGTGGACGTCACGAAGGTCGAGCTGGCGCTGAGCGTCGCCGACACCGTCTCTCTCGAGCAGCCAATCGGCGAGGACGGTGCACAGCTCGGTGACTTCATCGAAGACGAGGAGGCCGTCGATCCCGTTCGGGTGACCGAAGAGATGGACATTGCCAACAGCCTGCGGAAGTCGATCGAACGCCTGCCCGAGCGGGAAGGACGAATCCTGGCGCTGCGCTACGGGTTCTACGACGGCGTGCCGCGTACGCTCGAGGAGATCGGCGATGAGTTCAATCTGACACGTGAACGGATTCGCCAGCTCGAGAAGCTGGCGCTCTGCAGACTCCGCCATCCAAGCTTCGGAATTCGCGAACAGGATCTCGTCTAACAGTTTCTGAAGGCTTGGCCCGACATCCGCAGGTGTGGGATGGCTAGCCTGACTTGCAGAACACCCCGAGGGAGTTGCGTTGCGGGTCGAAGCATTGGTGAGCGGAGCATCCGACGTCGTTGGTCCTGAGACGACGCTCGGCGACGCCGCCAACGTGCTGATCTCCCGATCCATTGGCGCACTCGCCGTCGTCGACGGTCGTCGAGTCATCGGGATCCTCACCGACCGAGACGTTGTGCGTGCTGTATCGGAAGGGGCGGACCTGGATGATCCGGTGACGACCTGGATGACCGACTCACCTGACACGGTGCCGCCCGAAGTCAGCGTCTCCGAGGCGGCGGACTGGCTGCTCGAGACGGGATACCGCCATCTCCCGGTCACGGCCGGCGAAGAGCTGCTTGGGATCGTCGACATCAGAGACGTGCTCTGGGCCCTCCGGAAGAACTAGTCCGCAAACCCAGGGTTCTCCACCCCGTATGCGGCGCTGTCAGCCCGCAGAAAGGCCGGCGCTGCGAACCCAGGGTTCTCCACCCCGTATGCGGCGCTGTCAGCCCGCAGAAAGGCCGGCGCTGCGAACCCAGGGTTCTCCACCCCGTATGCGGCGCTGTCAGCCCGCAGAAAGGCCGGCGCTGCGAACCCAGGGTTCTCCACCCCGTATGCGGCGCTGTCAGCCCGCAGAACGGCCGGCGTATCTGACCCCTGGAAATTGAGCCTGCTTCGTGGCAACTTGTCAGAATGAACCCGGATCGACTTGTGGCCGAGATTGCGGCACGCCAGGGCGGCGCTGTCCGTTCCGATCAGGCCCGAGCCTCTGGCCTGACGAAGGGCCAGATCGACCGACGCCTTCGCGATGGCCGCTGGCAATCCCTCGGCCGATTTGGATACCAGGTGATCGAGATGTCGGGCGCAATGAGTCGGGTTCGCGCAGCGATTGCCACTTTGCCAAACGCTGTTGTTTCTCACGATTCCGCTGCCGAATTGCACAACCTGCCGAAGCTGCGTCGCGGTCTAGCTTCGGTCTTGGTTCACTCCAGGACAACCCACGATTTCCCGGGAGTCGTGGTGCACCGGTGTCATGACCTTCTCGATGGACACCTCGAGGAGATCGATGGACTTCCTGTGACCTCCGTTTCTCGTACGATCATCGATCTGTCGCCATTTCTGTCGAAGAAGCACATTGCGGCCATTCTCGATTCCACCATTGCCGATCAACGAATCTGCATCGGGGAAGTTGAGCTAGTGGTTGATCAGGTGGCTCGACGTGGGAAACCGGGAATCCAGAAGATGCGGTCAATCCTTGAAGAGCGACAAGCCGGCCCACCGAATGGCTCGCCACTTGAGCGGCGAGGGGCAGAGGTGCTTCGAGCCGGTGGTCTGCCTGAACCCCGATTCGAGTTCCCGATTCCCTGGGACCCCGACCGTCGATTCGATGCCGCCTTCCCGGTGGAACGGCTGGCGATTGAGTGGGATTCGAGGCGGTGGCACGAACTGGCCGATGCGTTCTCGAGAGATCGGGAACGCGATCGACAGGCGTTGGTCCACGGCTGGAGAGTCGTTCGCTTCACGTGGATTGATGTCACGGAGCGACCGGCTGAGATAGTTGAGATCGTCGGAGCGCTTCTGGATCAGGGTCGATCCTCGAATATGGAGCATTCCGCGGGCTGACAGCGCCGAATACGAGGTCAAGAACCCTGGGTACGCGAAATCAGGCCCGTGGGATCCAGACAAGGACCGTGTCCGAGACAGTTATGTCGGTCTTCTCGAGTCCAATCGTGAGCTCTTCGACATCCGTCGCCTTCTCGTCCCATGCCGCGACGAGATCTGCGACCTCGTTCTGGAATTCCTCCTGGATTGCCTCGTACTCAGCAACCTTCGCCTCAACCCGACCCGTGGCTGCGTCAACCTTGCGTTGGGCCGCTCGTCTGGCCTTTGTTGCCGAAGAGATACTGCGAGAGCGGCTCCGACCGGTGAGCATGTCGAACACGGTGCCGGTCACCAGGTCGATATCCCCCGACCGGGCGTCCTGGGCGGCCGCGTCCGCCTGCGCTCCATACTTGTCGATGGCGAGCTGAATGCGTCGGAGCTGCTTCTCGTATTTGTCCCTGAGCTTCGCCGTCGCGTCGTCGGCCCTATCGTCGGCGGCCTTGTCGCACCGCGCAACGAATTCCTCTCGAGATTCGCCGACACGGGAGTACAACTTCAGCGTCGGATTCTTGAAGATGCTCACCTTGCCTTCGCGGTGCATCCGTTCCTTCAACGATGATGAGAGTGAGGACCAGAACGTCTTCGTGTCGATCCGAGCCTCGGGAAGCTCATACAGGACGGACGCGTCACCTTCCTCGACGAAGTCACGCGGTTCGTGATCGACCTCGATGGGGTCGCCGACGCCATCAGTCAGGGGGAACACCACCGCTTCCCATTCGACCACGTGGTCGACGCCGGCCCGTGTGTCGTCGTAGCGCGCGACGATGCGTACCGCAGCTCCAGCTTGGTAGTGCGTCGGGACGGCTGAGGCGCCAACGGCTTCCGACCACTCTGCAGCCGGGTCGAGGTGGAATACGGCGACGCCGTCGGAAACCGGCGGCATGATCGCCAC
The DNA here is from genome assembly GCA_942491345.1 of uncultured actinomycete. Taxonomy (GTDB): domain Bacteria; phylum Actinomycetota; class Acidimicrobiia; order Spongiisociales; family UBA5794; genus JAHEEL01. The sequence goes on along the minus strand of CALOAN010000044.1, from coordinate 151,886 downwards.
CTTTGAATCGTCACCGGCCGATGCTGCGATTGCCTCCGGCGCGCCACTTGGAGCAGCAGCCTTCGCAGGTGTTGACCGGTTCGGAGTCAGGCTCGTGATCTGTGTTGGGGTGAGTGGACCGCGCAGATACGACATGGCCCATCGAGTTGTGAACAGCTGAGGCTCGCGGTCCCGTGTGTTGTGCAGCAGGAATGACCGCTTGGCGAGTCCCGAGATCTGACCGTCGAGCTGTGCGACATCGATATCGCCGGAGACAGATGTCAGTGCCTCGAGGATGCGCGCCTTGTCTCGCTCGGTTTGCAGCCGGCCGATGCACCAGGTTCCGGCGTTCGACATGGCCTTGTAGTCGAGATCGACCGGGTTCTGGGTCGAGAGGAGCAGGCCGACACCGAAGGCACGCGCCTGCTTCAACAGGGTGAGGATCGGCCGCTTCGCCGGAGGGTTCGCCGTTGGCGGTACGAATCCGAAGACCTCGTCCATGTAGGCCAGTACTCGAAGATCACCGCTACCCGGCTGCGTTCGCATCCAGGTGATCAGCTTGGACAGGATCAGCGTCACGACGAATTGGCGTTCCTCGTCGGAGAGATGGGCCAGATACATCACGGCCGCCTGCGGCCTGTCGTCGGCGTCCCACAGCAGGCTCGGAATGTCGAGTGCTGCGCCGTCCATCCACGTACCGAAGCCGGGCGAAGCGAGAAGGCCATTGAGCTTCATCGCCAAGGCGAGCCGATCGTCGGCAGGGAAGAATGCCTCAATGTCAAAGACGCCGAGTCTTCGGATTGGTGGCCTCTGGATCCATCCGAGCAGCGTTTCCATGCCGAGGGACTGCCCGTTTCTCCACGCGTGCTCGATGAGGTTCGCGATGAGAACGTTCTCGCGAGAGGAGATCGGATCAGCTTCGATCCCGACCATCCCAAGCAGGCCGGCGGTGAACCCCTGGATTTCGTCTCGTAATGCCTCGGCGCGTTCGTCAAAGGATCCTTCAGGTGCGACCAGCGATCCGATGACGTTGAGCGGCACCCCAGCCGTCGAACCCGGCGTGTAGATCGTGAAGCCGGCACGATTGCGCAGGGCCCCGATATCGGCTCCGCTCAGGTTCCAGCTTGCCAGGCCGTTGGTCCACAGTTGCGCTGTATCGGCTGCAACCTCTGCAACGGACGAATCCTGCGCCGCTGCCGGGTCGATCCACGGTTCAAAGTCGCTGGGAGCGAGGTTGGGAAACGTGAGGAGCAGGTTTGTCATATCCCCCTTCGGGTCGAGGATCAGCGTCGGGACGCCCGAGCGGAGGGCCTCCTCGAGGTAGATGATTCCCAGTCCCGTCTTACCGGAACCCGTCATGCCGACGATGACGCCGTGCGTGGTGAGATCCGATGCCTCGTATTGGGTTGTCTGTCCTGGGATGTGCTTGCCGGTCTCTGCATCAACCGGCCCGCCGAGATAGAAATCGACCATGCGGCAACGCTAGTGGTATAGCCGCACCCCCATCCACTCGACGTCCACCTCCGCGGCTCCGGTCACAGCCATTCTGCGGGCTCACGGCGCCGCATACGGGGTGGAGAACCCTGGGTTCGCTGCGCCAGCCATTCCGCGGGCTCACGGCGCCGTATACGGGGTCAAGAACCCTGGGTTCGCCGATTCAGACGCCGAGGCGGTTTCTGATGACTGCGAAGGCGTCGTCCGACTCCTCGGCGATCATGAACGAGAACCCCTCGTGGCCGGTCAGTTTGCGGACGAGTTCGACCGATGCCGTCGTGTTCGTGGCAATGCCCGCGACGACGTCCGGTTCATATCCGAATCCCTCGATGACCCCGGCTACGGCGTAGGGATCGGAGGCGCAGAGCACCGTGCAGCGGACATGGCCGCTGAGCTCCTCCAGAACGACCTCCCCGTTGTACGGCTCCAGTGGCGACGCTCCCGCCTCGGCGACGACGATGTCGGGCCGGCTTGCCGCGATCAGGGAGAGAAGCTGGCGCAGGCGTCGGCGGTACTCCTCCGGCTCGAGGATCGTAGATGGAAGCCCCACATCAACGAAGTCGAAGATTTCGTCTGCCCCGGCGTCCCACATCGCCAAAACGTCGCGGTAGCGTCCGGCTCCCGTGAGTTTGGTTCCGGCGATGTGAAGCCCGAGGCCCTTGAGATGACGAATGATGCGTTTTGCGGCGGTGGTCTTGCCCGCCGACATCGACGTTCCGATGATCAGAAGCGTGGGCACGTCATACACCACGTCGGGTATCGGCGGCACGAAATCGTCCATGATGACCTTGGCGTCGTCTCGCGTCGCGTGGCCCACGTATCGGAGGCGCATGATCGGCGGCATCAATGGTGCGAGCGAAGTGACCCGCCCAAAGAGGCCTGCGGCGGTCATGGCGTGGAAGGTGCCGTCCTCGGTGATGTCGCGCCAGTCGCCGACCGCTTCGAGGGTGGCGCGACGGCTACCGAGGGCCCCCACAACGAGGTCTCCCTCGACCACCTCAATCATGCGGCCACTGCGCAGTTCGACTCGAGAGAGTTCGCCCGCCCGGCCAACCACCTCGCCGACCACGTAGTCGCCGTTGCTCCAGTCGTCGTGGTCCCACGGTTTGGGGGTGAATCCCTCTTCGGCGAGGTCGGAGATCCGTGTCAACGATGAGAAGAAGTACTTGATCACAGCTCACTCCTCCTGGTTCCGTTGAGGGGTTCCATGATCAGTGCCGCAAGAAGGGCGGTTCGCGGTGCGAGGTTTCGCAGGTCGATGCGTTCGCCTGGAGCATGGGCCCCGTCGCCGATGATCCCGAGTCCGTCGAGCGTCGCCGTGTGCTGGCTGGTTGTGTTGCCATCCGAGCCGCCCCCCGCGGTGACTTCCTGCAGGTCCATGCCGAGGCTGGTTCCGATCCGGCGGGCCTGTTCGAACAAGGCTACGTTTCGCTCGGTTCGGGCCATCGGCGGTCGACCGAAACCTCCAGTGACTGTGATCGAGGTTCCCGGTGTGACCGGCTCGATCGAACGAATCGCCGCGTCCACGCTCACCGCGTCCTCCGGTGTGAGCACGCGCACGTCGACGACCGCCTGACTCCATGGGGCAACGACGTTCGCCTGAATGCCCCCCTCTATCGTTCCGACGTTGACGGTGACGTCTCGTTCCCGATCGGTGAGGTCGGAGAGCCGCTGGATCACGGACGAGAGTTCAAGAATCGCGCTCGCGCCGCCTTCGGGATCGAGGCCGGCATGCGCGGCGCGTCCGTCAACCGTAATCGTGTACTTTGCCAGACCTTTGCGAGCCGTCTTCATGGCGCCGGACGAACCGAGGCCCGGTTCGCAGACGAACGCTCGCGATGCGATCCTGCTCAGCCGGTCGATCGCCAACGTACTCTCCCGGCTGCCGATCTCCTCGTCGCTGTTGATGAGTACGAGTGGTGTTGCCGGGAGGTCGAGATCGAGATCTCGCACGGCCCTGAGAGCGAACAGGATCTGGACGACGCCGGCCTTCATGTCGAACACGCCGGGGCCGCGAGCAACACCGTCCTCCACACTCCACGGGCGCGACCGGAGTGTGCCGAGCGGCCAGACCGTATCGACATGTCCGAGCAGAAGCTGAGTCGGTCGGTGCCGCCGCCGGCTGGCCGGTCGGGCAAAGAGGAAGCCGCCGGACTTTGCGGGCTTCGACATGCGGCATCTGTATCCGAGTTGCTCGAATTCGGGAGTCAGCCGATCTAGGACCCGCCTCGTCGCGGTCGCGTCGGGCGAGGGGCTCTCGATGGTCACCAGCTCGCTGCACAGGTCGATGAGTTCCTCCTCGTGCGCCTGGAGGTGTTCGAGAATCCGTCCGGGGTCGACGATGACCGGCACGGCCTACCTCGTCCAACCGGCGTAGAACGGGAAGCTCCGGCTCTCGTTGATGGTGGCGATACGGTCGGGTTGCAGGTACACCAGGATTGGTGCCTCGGATATCGTGTGCCAATCCTCTCGATCCAGGAACCGGACGGCTGTTTCGGCGGCGGCGGCGGCAACGATGCGGCCGACTACGAGGGTGTTGGGACCCAAGTCTTCGACGGTGCGTTCGAGCTCACACTCGAGGTGGATCCTCGCTCCCGAGATCAGCACACCCTCGACGACCTTTGCCGGTTCTGTTGGAATGGCGCTCAGGCTGGGTTTCGTGTCGTCGGCGGAACGGGGCGCAGCTGCGAGGCTGGCCGTGACGACCTGTTCAGGCGTGGGATATGAGACGGTGAACACACCCGTCCTCACGGCGTTTCGGAAGGTGGCATGCGTCTCCGAGCAGACGAACCCCCAGAGGTTCTCCCACGACACCGGGCCTGCCAGGTGCTTGGGTGCGAGATCGACCCCACCGTCCGGCTCCGTCGTACCGACGATGACGAGCGGGCGTGCCAGGTAGAAGCGATCCCAGATCGGAACCGCACAATCGAGGCTGATCAGATCTCCGCTCATGGCTCCTCCAACCTGAGCGTACCGGGTGAGGTCGGAGGGCGCCAGAGCGGAGCATCCAAGAGTCTTCGTCGACTTGGTTCTTGACTCTTGGCTCTTGTGTCTTGTGGGCTACTGCGCAGCGAGAAGGGGGCGGTTGAGGTGTTGGTGGTCACCGGTCCGGAGATGGCACGATGCCTCGTGGCTCTCGCCGTTGATGGGGCGAAGCTCCGGCGCTGTGATATCGCAGATCCCCTCCACCGCAATCGGGCATCGGGTGTGGAACGTGCAGCCGGACGGCGGGTTCAGCGGACTGGGAAGGTCACCCTCGAGGAGGATCCGTTTCCGGTTGACCGTCGGATCCGGGACCGGGATTGCCGAGAGGAGCGCCTCCGTGTAGGGATGGGTCGGGTTGGCAAACAGGTCGTCGCGGTCGGCGATCTCCACGATGCGCCCGAGGTACATGACCGCAATCCGGTCGCAGAGGTGCTCGACAACGCTGAGGTCGTGTGCGATGAAGAGCAGTGTGAGGTCGAGCTCGCGCTGCAGCTGATTGAGCAAGTTCAAGATCTGAGACTGGATCGACACATCGAGTGCAGAGACCGGCTCGTCGAGGACGAGGAACTTCGGATCCACGGCGAGCGCTCGCGCGATCCCGATCCGTTGCCGCTGGCCTCCGGAGAACTCGTGGGGGTAGCGGTTTGCGTGGTAGGGCTCGAGGCCGACGAGTTCGAGGACGTCCGCGACCCTCCGCCCACGTTGCTTCCTCGACACGCCTTGGACGCGAAGACCCTCTGCTATCGAATCGCCGACACTGGTACGCGGGTCGAGCGACCCGAACGGGTCCTGGAATACTACCTGCGCATTCCGGCGGTAGGGCTTCAGGTCTTTGGTTGAGAGCTGCAGCACGTCGACCCCGTTGAACTCTACGGAGCCCGCGTCGGGTTCCTCGAGGCGAAGGATCGCCCTGCCGAAGGTCGACTTCCCACAGCCCGACTCACCCACGAGACCGAGTGCCTCACCCTGGCGGATCTCCAGGTCAACACCGTCGACGGCTTTGACGGTCCCGAGGACCTTCTGGAACGCTCCGCCCTTGATCGGATAGGTCTTGACGAGGCCCCGGATCTTCATGAGGGGAGCGCTCACGTTGCACCATCCTCATAGAGGAAGCAGCGCACCGTGTGTTTGGCGTCGACCGCCTTCAGCTCGGGTCGCTGTTCCGTGCAGATCGTGAGGCCGGCTTCTTCGCGAGCGCGGCAGCGGGGCGCAAAACGACAGCCCGTCGGCAGGTCGATGAGGTTGGGGACACGGCCGGGGATCACATCGAGCCACTCCCTGCGAGATCCGGCGACCGGGATGGAACCGATCAATCCTTGTGTATAGGGGTGTTTCGGGTCGGCAAAGAGCGTCTTCGTATCCGCTTCCTCGACAATCTCGCCGGCATACATCACGGCAACGCGGTCGGCGATCTCTGCCACGATGCCGAGGTCGTGGGTGATGAGGATGATCGAAGTTCCGAGGTCATGCCTGATCTCTGCGAGGAGGTCGATGATCTGCGCCTGGATCGTGACATCGAGAGCAGTGGTCGGCTCGTCGGCGATCAGCAACTCCGGTCCCGCGGCGAGCGCCATCGCGATCATGACCCGTTGCGCCATACCTCCCGAGAGTTCGTGGGGGTAGGACTTGGCGCGGCGCTCCGGGTCGGGGATCCCGACCTTCGTGAGCATGTCGACGGCACGTCTGAATCCCTCCTTCCCTCTGACGTTGTCGTGGATCTCGTAGACCTCCGAGATCTGCGAGCCTGCGGTGAAGACCGGGTTGAGGGAACCAACAGGCTGCTGGAAGATCATCGAGATACGGTCACCGCGAATCGACCGCATGTCCTTCTCCGAGACCTTCAGTAGGTCGTCGCCGTGGAAGTAGACCTCGCCCCCGACAATCTCTCCGGGATTCTGGATGAGTCGCAGGATCGACATCGACGTGACCGACTTCCCGCATCCGGATTCACCGACGAGGCCGACGATCTCACCCTTCCCGACGGTGAGGTCCACACCGTCCACGGCCTTGACGACTCCGTCGCGCGTGAAGAAGTAGGTCTCGAGGTCTCGGATCTCCAGAATCGGGCCGCCGTTCGGTGAAGCGGTCATCGGCCGAGCCTCGGGTCGATCGCATCACGGAGTCCGTCGCCGAGCAGGTTGAACCCGAGGACGTTCCACATGATCATGAGTCCGGCGAAGAACACCAGGTGCGGAGCCGTGAAGACCTGATTGCGCTCGGCGGCAAGCATCGAACCCCATTCGGGGGTCGGGGGCTGGACGCCGAGGCCGAGGAACGAGAGCGAAGCGATCTCGAGGACGGCTGTTGCGATTCCGAGCGTCGCGATCACGATCAGCGGCGTGAGTGTGTTGGGGAAGATACGGTGGGCGAGGAGACGCCAGCGGCCAACGCCGAGCGCCTGGTCGGCAGCGACATACTCTTGTTCGCGGATGCTCAGAACCGACGAACGGACGATTCGAGCGTATTGGGGGATGGTGACGATCGCAATCGCAAGGATCGCGTTGATAAGGCCCGGGCCCAGCACGGTGACGACCGCAATCGCAAGCAACAGCGACGGGAACGAGAGCAACACGTCCATGATCCGCATCAGGACGTTGTCGGCCCATCCGCCGAAGAAGCCGGCGATGAGGCCGACGATCGTTCCCCAGAACATCGCGAACAGCACCGCCACAAACGCGGCGAGGAGCGAAACTCGGGCTCCGTAGACGATCCGCGAGAAGTAGTCGCGCCCGTTCCCGTCAATGCCGAGGATGTGCTGCGACTTCTCCTCATCACAACCGAAGAGGTGGATACAGGGCGGATCCCGCGGGCTCACACCTTGGTCGAACAGCACCTGGTTGGGGTCGTAGGGAGCGATGATTGGAGCGAAGACGGCGAGAATCAGGAGGACGGAAAGGAGCGCCATTCCAACGATGGCCGACTTCTTCCTGACGATCTCTCGCCCCGCGGTCCGCCACAGTCCACCGGCCGTGGTGGCCGAGACTCCTCCGCCACTGAGATCCATCCGCACTTCGTCGCTCACGGCATCGGATGCCGCCATGGTATCGAGCGGCTGATCGGCGGCATCTTCGGGGTCCGAGGGTGTGCCGTGGTCCCCGGGGTGAGGAGGTATGTAGCTCATGAGACGCGCACCCGAGGATCGAGGTAGGTGTAGATCAGATCGACGATCAGATTCACGATCACGAAGCTGATGGCGACGACGAGCGTGAAGCCCTGTACCACGGTGTAGTCGCGGGACGTGATCGCGTCGAACAGGGTCTTTCCCACACCGGCCAGGTTGAAGATGGTCTCGGTGAGGATCGCCCCGCCCAGCAGGAGGCCGAACGAGAGCCCGATGATGGTGACAACGGGAAGCATGGCATTGCGGAGGCCGTGTTTGAGGACAACGAGGCGCTCACGCAGGCCTTTCGCCCGAGCCGTTCGGATGTAGTCGAGGCCGAGCACGTCGAGAAGCGACGAGCGCGTCATCCTGGCCACGATGGCCATCGGGATGGTGGCGAGCGCAATCGCGGGGAGGATCAGATGCAGGAGCGCACTCTGAAAGATCTCCCACTGGAAGGTGACGAGTGCGTTCATCATCGTGAACTCCGACAGGAACTCCATGAACCCGCTCTCGGGGAGCCCCCAGGCTTCGTAGAACGGAACCGGTATCAGTCCGGCGTCGAGTTTGCCGGACGGGGGTAACGCGAGCGGGGTGTCACGTAGGAAAACTGCAAAGACGTACTGGAGCATCAAACCAAGCCAGAACACGGGCATCGCCACGCCGATGTTGGCGCCGATCATGGTGGCGACATCGGTCTTCGAGTTGTGGCGATACGCGGAGACGATGCCGAGGGGTATCCCCACAATGACCGCCAGGAACAGGGCGGCAGCGGCGAGTTCGATGGTTGTGGGGAGACGCTGAATGAGTAGGTCGGTGACCGGGACGCCGAACCGGAACGACTCGCCAAGATCGCCGGTCGCGACATCGCCGAGGTAGATGGCGAACTGGACATAGATCGGGTCGTTGAGTCCGTAGCGCTCGTTGTAGGCGTCGCAGATCTCGTCGGTGGCCCGCTCGCCGAGCGCTGCCCTGCACGGGTCGCCGGGAATCATGCGCGCCAGAGCGAACACAAGAGCGAGGATCCCGATGATCACCGGGATCGAAGAGATGAAGCGGCGGAGAAGGAAACGGCCCATGTATCAGCAGGCTAGAGAAGAATGGGTGGGGTGCGTTGGCACCCCACCCACTCTCGTTCAGCCTTCGATTACTCGGCGGGCGCGTTCTTGAAACCGAACAGCGCGTCCCAGTACGTGAAATTGCCATCACGACCGGTGTGGTTCGGGCTGTTGAGGTCCCATTGTGCGTCGTAGCTTGCAACCACGTCGTTGGCGTCGAATTCGCTTCCGTCGCTGAACGTCACTCCTTGACGGAGGTTGAACGTCCACAGGGTCCCGTCTTCGTTGACGTCGTAGGATTCGGCGAGCGACGGTTCGACGTTCGTGCCGCCGATCTCGTACGCGAGGAGCGATTCCGTGATCTGCTCACAGGCACGGAGGCTCTCGCCGTCGGTCTCGTCGGCGCAGTACAACCCGATGGGCTCGGCGTTCTGCATCCATACGAACGTGTCACGTCCTCCCGGATCCATCACGGCGAAGTACTCGTTGCCGAGTGGGCTGGCCTGCGCATTCGTCACGTCGGCCAGATACCCAACACCGGAGCCGCCGTGTGCGATCGGCACCATCGGCACGTACTGCTTGATCAGTTCGGTCGCCTGCTCGTAGATGACGAGACGTGCGTCCGGGTCGGGCGTCGATGCGCCTTCGTCGAGCACGGCCCAGAGGTCCTCGAAGCCGGCGCCGAACTGGTCTGACGCGTTCTTCCCAAAGTGGAAGTCGAGGAAGTTGGTGGCATCCGGATAGTCGGCGCCCCAACCGAGCATGTACATCGTGAGCTCACCGGCGTCGCTGGCGTCCAGGAATGCCCCGGACTCCATGACCTCGATGTTGACGGTGACGCCGATCTCGGCAAGCTGTGCCTGGATATCCTGGCCGACGGTTGCCGGCGAGGGCAGGTAGCTGCGCACAACATCGCGATAGTTGAGCGTCACTTCGAAGCCGTCGGGATACCCCGCCTCGGCGAGGAGAGCCTTGGCCGCCTCGACGTCCTGGTCCCACCACTTTGGCTCCGGGGTGTACCCGAAGATCGGCTGTGGCAGGAACTGGTCGGCAACAACTGATCCCGGCGGGTAGAAGTTGTCGACGATACGCTGGCGGTCGAGGGCGAGGGCCATGGCCTGGCGCACCTTCTCGTCGGTGAACGGCTCCTTGTCCCGGTTCAACCCGAGATAGAAGATGTTCGTTCCGGCGCGTTCCTTGAGCTGGAGATCTGCCGAGTCGGCGATCGTCGCGAAGTCGTCACGGCCGGGGTTGTCGATACCGTCGACGGTACCCGACTGGAGCTCGAGGAAGCGCTGTGCGGCTTCGGAACTCCACTTGAACACGAGCGTGTCGGTCTCTGCCGGTGTTCCCCAGTAGTTGGGGTTGGCACCCATCACCATTTGGTTGCCCTTGTCCCACTCCGTGAGCATGTAGGGACCGGTGCCGATCGGTGCATCAACGAGAGCCCCGCCGCCGCTATTGGCGTCCAGATACTCCTGTGGAACGATGCCGAACGCTGAGAATGCAACCTTCGAGGGGAATGCCACATCCACCGAGCACAACTGAATCTCGACGGTGTACGCATCCACCGCCTTGATGTAGTTGATTTCGCTCTTGTTCGTCGGGTCGTCACAGGCTGCTTCGACCATGAGACCGGCGTAGTCGGACCCGGCCGCGGCCGTGGTCGTTGTTTCGTCGGTACCACCTGCTGTGGTAGTCGTCGCTTCCGCTGTGGTTGTTGTTTCGTCGGTACCACCTGCTGTGGTGGTTGTGTCGTCCGAGTCGGAACTGCATGCGGCCGCGATGAGGGCCAGCACGAAGACGAGGACGAGTAGCTTGCTGAATTGCTTCAAGGGTACCTCCCTTCCCTTTCAGGAGCCGATCGGGTGGATCGGTCCCAACCACGCTAGTCGTTCTGCGCATCGTGAGTCTCATGCGGCTCAGCTCACGTTGGTGGGGCCGCTCGGTATGGTTCGCGCCGAATCCGAGGAGTGCCCCATTCGTACCGTCACGATGATCGCCATCTCGGCGCTGATCTCGATCTTGACCTATGTATCCGCTGTTGCCTTCTGGATTGACCGCTCAGTTGTCCAAGAAGAGGCGTTCCTCCAATCCGCCACTGAAGCCCTCGAAATCGACTCTTCTCAACAGGCGCTCGCCGAACTGCTGATGAACGAGGCGGTCGAGGCTGTGCCACTCCTTGCCTTCGTTCGCGGCGCCGGGGAGCGGGCGACGGTTGCGCTTCTCGAGTCGGGCGCATTCGATGAGGCGACCAGGAGCCTCGTCATTGCGGGCCACAGACATGTCATGGCACAGGCGGAGGGTCCGTTCACCGCTGATCTCACCGAGGTGCGTGCGGTTTTGGTCGAGCCGATCGCCCAAATCGCTCCTGAACTCGCAGATCGGATCCCGGTGGACGCCTTCGAGGAGGTTGTGATCGCCGATGCGGAGGCGGTCCCCGCGGTCGGGCGCATTGCGCCTTGGGTGCCGGTGGTGGCAATGTTCTCGGCCGCCGGTGCCGTGTTCCTGGCCATCGCACTCGTCATGCTTGCCCAGAGGCGGTCAATCGCCCTGGTGCTCGTCGGCGCAGCTGTTCTGATTGCAGGAATCGGCGTCGTCGTGTGGAGCGTGGGGGCCGGCCCGCTTGCCTCCGCACGCGTAGATGATCCAATCAGTCGCGTTCTCGTGCGGAACGGCTACGTCGTCTTCACCCGGTCGCTTCGCACCGAAGGACTGTGGCTTGCCTTGGTGGGCACCGCGCTTACGTGTGCGGGTTTGGTTGGGTTTCTCGTCGGCGGCGTGAGACAAGAGACTCGAGACTTGAGACCCGAGACTTGAGACCCGAGACCTGAGACCCAAGATGTCTTGAGTCTCGGATCTCATATCTCTCGTCAAGGACCCGCCCCCGGCCCCTCCGAAGAGGTGGCCTGTGGGCGGGTCCATGTCTGGTGTCTCGGGTGGACCCGCCCCGGCGCCTCCGAAGAGGTGGTCTGCGGGCGGGTCCCTGTCTCGTGTCTCGTGTCTTCTGGTCTTGGTTCTGTCTTTGGTTACTCGCTCACGACTCCGATGGCCGTCAGCCAGTCCGCCGCGACCGTCTCCGGGTCTTGACCGTCGATGCCGACCAGCTTGTTGAGCGCGATCAGTTCTGTTGTCGTCAGCCTCGCCGAAACCTCGTTCAGGGCGTTCGCAAAGTCGTCGCCATAGGCGTCGATGATCTCCGAACGAACCGCAGGTGCGATGTTCTCCGAAGGCTGGAGTGCCTTGTCGTCTTCGAGCAGGACGAATCCCTTGGCGAGGATCGTGCCGTCGCTCGTGAACATCAGCCCGACCTGGATCTCGTTACCCTCGAGGGCTGCGACCGTGATCGGTCCACCTGCATCGAGGGGACGGAATTCCGCGAACTCGAGTCCGTACACGCTCTCGAGGCCCTGGAGGCAGAACTCCCGTTCTGGGCACTCCGGCGGTCCGCCGAGCACCAGTGTTCCGTTGGCGGCGGCAAGATCCGACACCTTCGAGAGGTTCAGCGAATCGGCAGTGGCCTGCGTGACTGCGAATCCGTTCTTGTCCTGGGCCGGTGCGTAGTCGAGCACCTGGATGCCCGCCGGCTCCCACGCCGCTTGAAGCGCCGCAAAGGTCGTATCGGAATCCGATGACGCCGTCCCGCCCAGGTACGTCAGGATCGATCCGATGTACTCCGGAATGAGATCCAGTTCGCCCGATTCGAGAGCCGGTGCGTAGATCTCACGATTCCCGGTGTTGAGCTTCCGCTCGACCTCGTAGCCCTCGGCCTCGAGGGTCTGGGCATAGATCTCCGCGACGAGCGCACTTTCGCTGAAGTTCGCGGAGCCGATCGTGACCGTCGGTTCTTCGCCACCCGACCCGCACGCGGACGCGAGGAGCGCGAACGCGACGATGGCCGCCCCGGCGATAGTTCTGCGGATTGGTTTCCGCATGGGTTCCTCCCACTTGTCGATTGTCCGTCAACCTAGTGGTCCGTCGCGGAAATGGACGCCGTGTCTCTCCGGCCCTCGACGCCCCTGGCGGCGTCCTCCGCCTCGACGCAGTCCCGACTGCGCCTTCGTTGTGCGTCCTTGCCAGATGACGCCGATGACTCGCAGACACCCAGCCGCCACTTCCGCGACGGACCACTAGCGGCGACAACCCCCCAATCCGCAGGGTTCTTCCCGGTTCATGCGACGACCGACTCAACGACCTCGGCCCTCGACTGAAGGGTCGTTGGTACCACCCGGCGCTCCACCCAGCCCAGCAGCACCTCGAGGAAGATTGCGAGGCCGGCAACGAGAAGTGCCCCGGCGAACACGAGAACGTTGTCGCGAACCGAGAATCCGTCCACGATGAACCGGCCGAGTCCGCCCCAGCCGACGAGCGCGCCGAGGGTGGCAGTTGCGGCGACCTGAACCGTCGCCACGCGGACGGCCGCGAGGATGACCGGCGAAGCCATGGGGAGTTCCACCTGGCTGAGCACCTCCCGACCGGTCATGCCCATGCCTCGAGAGGCCTCAACGAGGTCCGGATCAACACCGGCGACCCCGGTGTAGGTGTTCGCGAACATCGGGGGTACGGCGAGAAAGAGGAGGGCAAGGAAGGTTGGCCAGAAGCCGATTCCGAGACCGAGACGAATACTGATCGGCAGGAACAGAACGACGATCGCGAACGACGGGATCGCTCGACCGATGTTGACGAGGGCTACGACGAATGTCCCACCAAGGCGTCGATGGCCGAGCAAGAGCGCAGGAGGGATCGCGAGGACGGCGGCAGCGACGGTAGCCGCAGCCGTCAGCTGCACGTGTTCGCGCAGACGGTTGAGGATGCCGGACGGCCCGATCCAATTGTCGGGGTTACCGAACCAGGCAAGCACCTCTCCCAGGAATTCGATCACGCCGTTGCCTTTCGCCTGGACCACGGGGTGGCGAGATGCTGGACTCCTACCAGCGTGAGGTCGACCGCAACGGCGAGCGCAACCGAGACCACGGTGCCGACGACAATCTGGGTCGTGCCGATGGGTGAGTAGAACAGATTGAGGCCGCGAAGGATGAAGAACCCGAGGCCGCCCTGACCGATGAGTGCGGTCACGGTTACGAGCCCGATGGTTGTGACGGCGGCGATGCGGATTCCGGCGATGATCACGGGAAGCGCCAGGGGAAGCTCAACGGAGAAGAAGAGACCGCGGTCGGTGTAGCCCATGCCGCGGGCGGATTCGATGGTCGCCTCCGGCACTCCGTCGATACCGGCGACCGTGTTTCTGATGAGGATCAGCAGGGTGTATGACACGAGGCCGATCTCGGCGGTGAGGACCGAGAGACCGGTGACGGGAACGAGAAACGCGAACAGAGCCAGGCTCGGGATCGTGTAGAGGATCCCCGTGAACCATGTGATGGGAGAGTACGTCCATCGATACCGGAGGGCCACAACCGAGAGTGCCAGGCTGATCAGCATGCCGACGACGACCGCGATGGCGGTGAGCATGAGGTGTTCGACGGTGCGTGCCCAGATGTCGTCAAGGTGGTTCACGACCCAATCCCAGGAGAAGAAGCCTTCGGATGCCTGGGCGAGGTGAATCACTGGACGATTTCCCGGCTGATGGCGGCAGCCGTGACCATGCCGACCAACTCGTTGCCGTCGAAGACCGCTGCTACCGATGTGTGGGAGGACACCACAGCGTCGAGCGCCTCCTTGAGTGTGGCGTTGCGATCGAGCCGGGTCAGGAACGGCTCAATGTCGACCGAGCCCGCCCCCGCGGACGGGATGTCCGCGACGCGGATCCAGCCCTCAACGATCGCCCCTTCGCCTACAGCCACCCAGTCGGTTCCGTACTCGAGAGCGGTGGCCACCGCCTCGGCGTGAGACGCCGAACGGTCGACGACGGGTCCGACCTCGAGGTCGAGGTCGGAGATCGGGATGAGCGAGAGGCGTTTGATCCCGCGGTCGGTCCCAAGGAAGTCGGCAACAAACGGGTTCGCCGGCTCGCGGAGGATCTCGGCAGGGGAGCCGTACTGCTCGAGGTGGCCACCCTCGCTGAGGATCGCGACTCGGTCGCCGAGCTTGATCGCTTCGTCGATGTCGTGTGTCACGAGTGCGATGGTCTTGTGGAGGCGCTGCTGCAGGGCGAGCAGTTCATCCTGGAGGTGGGCGCGCACGATGGGATCGACCGCGCCAAACGGTTCGTCCATCAACAGCACGGGGGGGTCGGCAGCGAGGGCGCGCGCCACGCCGACCCGCTGGCGCTGCCCTCCGGAGAGCTCTGCCGGATACCGATCGAGTATGAGCGGGTCGAGCGCAACGAGGTCGGTCAACTCGTCGACACGCTCATTGATCTTCGTTTTGTCCCAGTCGAGGAGACCGGGCACGGTCGCGATGTTCTGCCGGATTGTCCGGTGAGGGAACAACCCGATCTGCTGGATGACGTAGCCGATGCCCCGTCTGAGCTCGTGGACCGGAACCGTCTCGACCGACTGACCGTCGATCCTGATGGTTCCCGACGTCGGTTCGATGAGACGGTTGATCATCTTGAGGGTCGTCGTCTTTCCGCAGCCCGACGGCCCGACAAACACGACGATCTCACCGCGGTCGACGTTGAGGTTCAAGCTGTCGACTGCGGGCGTCGGGGAACCCGGGAATGTCTTGGTGAGGTTCTCGAGGTCGATCATCGATCGTGAGCGTTCAACGACACGGCGGTGACGGCCTCGTCGACGGTATCGACCAGAGTCACGAGCGAACCATCGGTGTCGAGTTCCTCGGTGAGGAGCGGCACGAGGTGCTGCCATTGGTCTCCGACGGCGATGACCGGCTTCGGAACGACGTTGGCAAAACGGGCGACGTAGGCGAGGTTCCAAGCGACGAGCAGTTCTGTCGCCGTCCCGAGCGATCCGGGGAGTGTGATCGAGGCGACCGACGTTTCGACCATCTCGTGAATGCGATCCAAGAGCGTTGCGGCCCGCATTTCCTCCGTGAGGTGTTCGTTGCCACCAGGGCGGTCGGGGAATACGTCGGGAACCGTCACGCCGATGACTCGTCCATCGGCTTGGCGGGCGCCGAGCGAGACGGCCTCCATCAGGCCGGCGTAGCCGCCCGTCGCCACCGCGTATCCGGCCTCGGCGAGAAGCCTCCCGCAGCGAACGCCGACGTCGTAGCTGGCATCGCCCGGGCGTGGGGACGAGGCTCCGAATACTGCTACGACGTTCATGCCGGACGAGGCTAGCTAAACCGCGTACCCAGGGTTCTCCGCATCGCATACGGCGCACCCAGCCCGCGGTTTGCGGTTTCGTCCCATTCCGCGGGCCCTCAGCGCCGCATACGGGGTGGAGAACCCTGGGTACGCGGTTGTTCGGTAGGGTCGCAACCTATGGAGCCACCAATCGCAGCCCGCCGACCGACCGAACGAACCCTCCACGGAGACCTCGTTGTCGACGACTACTTCTGGATGCGCAATCGCGAAGACCCAGAAGTCGTCGCCTACCTCGAAGCGGAGAACGCCTACACAGAAGTGATGACCGATCATCTTGCGCCCCTCCGCGATGAGATCTTCAACGAGATCAAGCGGCGCACCCAGGAGACGGACCTGGCGGTTCCGGCACAACGTGGCGACTACTGGTATTCGACCCGCACCGAGGAGGGCCGGCCGTACCGCCTATGGGTCCGGATGGCGGGTGGTCCTGATGGAGACGAGACCGTGCTCCTCGATGAGAACACGGCCGCGGAAGGCACCGACTACTTTCGGCTCGCGAACTTCTCCGTCGCGCCCGACGCCGCCACGGTCGGGTACAGCGTCGATACCGACGGCGGGGAGCGGTATACCACCCGCTTCCGCAACACCGCCACCCTCACCGATCTCCGCGATGAGATCCCGGATACGTACTACGGCGCTGCGTGGGCCTCCGACTCGCTCCACTACTTCTACACCACCACCGATGCGGCGATGCGCCCATGGCAGGTCTGGAGGCATCGGATCGGATCGGATCGATCTGCCGATGTGCTGGTACATCAGGAGGACGACAATCGCTTCTACCTGACGGTGCGGCGCTCCCGCAGCGGCGGGTTCATATTCATCGGGGCTGAATCCGCGATCACGAGCGACGTTCGCTGCATCCCTGCCGATGACCCAGAGGCCGTGCCCAGCCCGGTGCTCCCTCGCGTCGAAGGTGTGCAGTACGCCGTCGATCACCGAGACGATGAGTTCTGGATCGTGACCAACGAACAGGCCGTCGACGGGCAACTGCTCCGTGTCCCGATCGCTGATGGCAAGCCGACTGTGGTGGTTGGTCACGTACCCGGGTCGAAGCTCGAGGCTCCAGACTGCTTCTCCGACCACATCGTGGTGTGGGGGCGACACGATGGCCTTCCCTCTGCCCTCATTGTCGATCCAGACAGCGGATCAGCCTCGTACCTCGAGTTCGACGAGTCCGTGTACGACGTGGTGCCCGGCGCGAACTACGAATTCGAGACGGATCTTCTGCGGTACGGCTACCAATCGCTCGTCACACCGGCATCGGTCGTCGACCACGATGTCCGGTCGGGAAAGCGCACCGTTCTGAAGCAGACGCCGGTGCTCGGTGGCTACGACCCGTCGGACTACGTCGCCGAGCGGGTGTGGGGATCCGCCCGCGACGGCGCTCGGATCCCCATTTCCGTCGTTCGGCGATCCGACACGCCGGTCGACGGAAGCGCACCCCTCCTCGTTTACGCCTACGGAGCGTACGAGATTTCGATGCCGGTGCGGTTCTCCATTCCGCGACTGAGCCTTCTCGACCGAGGCGTTGTCTACGCGATCGCCCATGTTCGCGGTGGTGGCGAGATGGGGAAGCTGTGGTACGAGAACGGGAAGCTGGCCCGCAAGATGAACACCTTCACCGATCTGGTCGACGCGACCCGGCACCTGACAGACGCCGGGTACGGAGATCCGCTTCGGGTGGCGGTGCGTGGCGGAAGCGCAGGCGGACTCACGGTTGGCGCGGCCATCAATCTCGAGCCGGAGCGGTTCAGAGCTGCGGTCGCCGAGGTCCCTTTCGTTGATGTGGTGAACACCATGATCGATGAGACCTTGCCACTCACCATTGTGGAGTGGGAGGAGTGGGGCAATCCGAGTGTCGAGGAGGCATACCGGTGGATCCGTCCGTACACGCCGTACGAGAACATCACAGCCGGCGACTATCCGGCTTTGCTGATCACCGCGGGGTTGAACGACCCACGCGTCCAGTACTGGGAGCCTGCGAAATGGACGGCGAAGCTGCGAACGCTGCCAATTGGAGACCGCCCGTTGCTCCTGAAGACCGAGATGGGTGCCGGCCACTTCGCTCGATCAGGCCGCTACGACGTATGGAAGGATGAGGCCTTCGTTCTCGCGTTCATCTTGGACGAGATCGCGTAAGAAGAGTCAAGAGCCAAGAGCCAAGAGCCAAGAGCCAAGACTCGAGACATGAGACTCGAGGCCTCGCTTGCCGGGCACGGGTGTCGGCTGCTCGGCTACTCCCGGGCGTCCGATGGCTCCGAGCCGGCGACGTCCGCCTCGCCGGCGGCCTGCTCCTCACACTCGAACCTCAGTGTGTCTTCGCTTGCCTCACTCGGCGCAAGCCCGCGGCCGAGGACGAACGATCCCCGGCCTTTGGCGCAGCCGCTGCCATCTCGCTTCCACACCTTGAGGAGTACCACTGGATCGACCCCGTCAGCTCCGGGAAGTGAGCCGATGCCTGCCTCCTGAACCTCCTGGTTGACGAGCTCGAGAATGCCGGGCGGCTTCAGTGATTCACGATCCCTCTCGAGATCAGCGATCGCCACAGTCTTTTGCTTGTTCTGCATTCGCGTGAGCAGAACGAGGACCACGGTGACGCTGACTACCGCCATCACGATTCCAACGGCCATCAATCTCTCCTGGTGTCTCCTTCGACACCCATATCGACCGCAATTTCAATCATCTTGAGTACATCGGATTCGGAGGCATTCGCAACCTGATGCTTGATACCTGCCGGGGCACTCGCCGACGATCCGATCGGCACAAGGCTGGTGGTGTCGCCGACGCGAACGTTGGCTGTCCCCTCGGTGACGATCCATCTAACCGACCTTCGGTCGTGCGTGCTCTCGGGAAGGGCTGCGGCCGGTTCGACGTGCAGGTGGGCAACCTCCACGCCGGGAGCGGAGGCCAGGGTGGTGAATCCACCCCACGCTCGATCCTCACTTCCGTCGGTGTCGACCTCGGGCCGGCCTTCTGCTTTGAGACGGTCGACGACGATCTTGACGTCCTGCGATCGATCTCGGCGAACGACCAGGGTCGCATCAGCCGTATCGACGACGACGACATTGTCGAGGCCAATCGCCGCAACGAGCCGACCGTCGCTCCGCACATAGCTGTTCTGCACATCGACCAACTCGACGTCGCCGATGACGACATTGCCCTGGTCGTCGTGTTGGCCGAGTTCCCAGAGGGCCGTCCAGGATCCGACATCGCTCCAACCGGTGTGAATCGGAACAACTGCCGCCGATGCCGTGTGCTCCATGACGGCGTAGTCGATCGAGATTGACGGCGCGGCAGCGAACGCCTCGGTGTTCAAACGCACCACATTGCCATCGCGGCCCGCGTCGTCGATGGCACGCTGCACGGCAGCGAGTACATCCGGAGCGTGGGATTCGAGTTCGGTGAGGAATCTGGATGCACGAAACATGAACATGCCGCTGTTCCAGAGATAGCGGCCGCTTGCGACATATGCCTCAGCGGTGGCGCCGTCCGGCTTCTCACGAAACTCCTCAACGCTGCGCACACCGTCGGCGAGGCGATCCCCGAAACGGATGTAGCCGTAGCCCGTCTCCGGCCCGGTCGGATCGATACCGAACGTGAGGAGATAACCCTTGTCGGCGAAGTCAGACGCGAGGGCAACGGCCTCGGCGAAGGCATCCTCGTTTCTGATCACGTGGTCCGCCGGCATCACGAACAGGATCGGGTCGGATCCATCGGCCGTCAGGTGGAGCGCCGCAGCGGCCGCCGCAGGGGCGGTGTTTCTGCCGATCGGTTCGAGGATCAGCGCGGCGTCATCACGGCCGAGCTTCGCCAGCTCCCGCTGGATCCCCAGCCGCTGGTCCTCGTTGCACACCACAAGCGGGGCGTCGGCAGCCGCCAACGGCTCAGTGCGCTGAACGGTCATCGCGAACATCGTGCGCTTGTCGACGAGGGGCAGAAGTTGTTTCGGGGTACGGCTGCGCGATGCCGGCCACAAGCGGCTGCCGGCGCCGCCGGACAGAATCACGGGGACCACGGGTCGATCGGTCATGGCATGCAATGTATCGGCTCCAACCAGTCGCGCCAACCTTGGTTTCGATCACCGGGAGTCAGAGCACTAGCTCCGCCACTCACCCGGCGGAAGCTCGACCGGCTCTGTGAGATGGCCGACATCGACACGTGCCGTGCCGGTCCCGAAGAAGGTCAGCCGATCTC
Source organism: uncultured actinomycete (assembly GCA_942491345.1). Lineage (GTDB taxonomy): Bacteria > Actinomycetota > Acidimicrobiia > Spongiisociales > UBA5794 > JAHEEL01. The sequence continues at coordinate 131,848 of CALOAN010000044.1, read as the reverse complement.
CGGGCTCGATGACCGTGTTGCCGTGTGGAATCAGGACGCTGATATCCCGGCGGATGGATACGAGAATCGCGCCCTCCGGCCACGGGACGTCTTGCACTCGCCTCGTGGCGACAGGTGACGCGCGAACGATCGCAATCTCGAAGAACGCGGTCCCTGGCTGTGAGCGCAGGCGCACGCGTTCCCTGTAGAGCTCGCGACCGGTCGCGGTTCCGAGGGCGTGGTGATAGGCGCGAACGACGGACTCGCGGCGGAACATGCCGATGACCTTTGTTGGGTCGGCATCGTCGACGACCGGGAGCCGGCCGAGGCCGAACGACGCCATTCGAGCCAGCGCCGCCGAGACTGGGAGTTCCGGGGTCACGGTGATCGGGTTCCTCGTCATCACCTCGCCAACCGTCACGTGTTTGCTGGGGACGTGCACGTGCTCCACGTCGCCGAGGCTGATCACGCCAATGAGCCTGCCGTCCTCGATCACCGGGAGGCCGTGGTGATGGTGGCGATTGAACATCTCGGCGACTTCGGGAATGGTCATCGAGGGGTCCGCCGCCTCGTCGAGGATCGTCATCACATCGCCAACGCCCACGGTGTCGAGCAGATCGATGTCCTGTGTCGTTGGGAGGTGGATCCCTGCCCTGGTGAGAGGGATGGTGTATGCGGAGTCGGTGTGCAGACGGTCGCCGAGGAACGTCGCGAGCGCCGCGCCGAGCATGAGTGGAAGAACCAGTCCGTAGTCACCGGTGATCTCGAACACGATGATCACCGACGTGAGAGGCGCCCTCGCCACTGCCGCGAACGTGGCGGCCATCCCGACGACGGCGAAGGCACCGGGGTCGATATCGGAAAGGGACCAGATCGGATCGACGAGTGTCGCGAAACCGGCTCCAACGGAGCCGCCGATGAACAGCGCAGCCATGAATGTGCCGACCGATCCACCACCGGCACGGGTCAACGATGTCGCGACGATCTTCGTGATGGCGAGCAGGAACAGCGACCACCAAACCAACTCGGTGTCGCTGGTGGCGGCCAGCAAATCAGAGAGGATCTCCTGGCCGGTTCCGAGGGCGTCGGGCTCGACGAGGCCGATTGCAGCGACGCCGAGGCCCGCCCCGACCGGTATCAACCACTTCGGAAGGCGATCGGCGAGGTGAAACCCGCTGGTCGTCGCCAGCACGCGCAGGAAGATCACCCCGAACAGAACGGCAACGAGCGCCAAGATCGCGTACAGGATCAGCTGGGCGGGATCATCCAGCTCGTGCGCAGGCGAGGTCAGGAGTTGCTCGTCGCCAACCAGTGTTTGTGCCGTGACCGCTGCGATCACTGAGGTGATGACGATTGCGTTGAGGTGACGAACGGAGAAGCTCCGAAGGACGACCTCCATGGCGAAGAGCATGCCCGCGATCGGTGCGTTGAACGAAGCCCCGATCCCTGCCCCCGCACCGGCGGCGACGAGGCTCTTGACGTGGTCCTGCCCGAACCCGGTGTAGCGGGAGAATGAGGAACCGATCGCGCCCCCGATGAGAGCAATTGGTCCCTCCCGACCACCCGAACCGCCCGAACCAAGAGTCACCGCTGTTGCGATGATCTTCGCCGGTATGAGCCGCGTCGGCAGGTAGCCGCCGTGGAGTCCCGCGGCGACCATGGTCTCGGTCACGCCGCCGCTCGCAACCCCTGGGCCGAAGCGGCGATCGAGCATCCACGAGATGAGGAGTGCGAGCGGGATCGCGAGGAAGATGAACCACTTGCCCCACCCGAGCAGGTCGTCGAGGGCTTCGAAGGCCAGGTGGGAGAACTCGATCGCCCACACCAGCACCGCTGCGCCAAGTCCAACGAGCACCCCGAGCCCGAGTGCTGCGATCAGGAATGCCGTCGTACCCCGCTGAGCGAGCACGTCTGAGACCCACCTTCGGAACGACGACATGACGTGAACGGTAACCGATGCCGGAAGTGTGTTGATGCTGTCGAACCGGCCGAACGGCCCTGAGAGGCGGGTCGACGGTTCAATATGCTGTTCCCGACGGATGTTGTCCATCCAACGTGCCGATCCAGGAGGAATAGATGAACTTCCGGCCTCTCGTTGATCACGAGACGGGTGAGCGGTATTTGCCGGTCGCGAAACGTGGTGATGCGCTTCTGCACGATCCGTTCCTCAACAAAGGAGCTGCCTTCAGCCGCGACGAGCGGAGAGCGTTCGGTCTGCGGGGGCTGCTGCCGGATCACATCCCGACACTCGAGGAGCAGTTGCTACGAGTTCGGACTCAGATGGACGCCAAGGTCTCCGATCTCGATCGGAACATCTACCTGAGCAGCCTCATGGACCGCAACGAGACGCTCTTCTATCGCTACGTGATGGACAATCTCGAGGAGACGGTTCCCATCATCTACACGCCAACCGTGGCCTCGACCTGCAAATACTGGAGCCGCCTCTATCGGACGGCTCACGGGATATACATCACACCGCGCGATCGCGGCCGAATTGCAGACATCCTGTTGGCGCGCGTCGTTGAGCAACCGCCGGTGATCGTGGTGACCGACAACGAACGCATTCTCGGGATTGGCGATCAAGGTGCCGGAGGGCTCGGCATTCCGATAGGGAAGCTCGCTTTGTACACCGCCGCCGCCGGCATTAGCCCGGCTCGGTGTATCCCAATCTCGATCGACGTCGGGACCAACAACGCAGAGCTGCTCGAGGATCCGCTCTACCTGGGGTATCGCGAAACGAGGATGCGCGGTGCGGCCTACGACGAGCTGATCGAGGAGTTTGTACACGCCGTCAAGGAGGTCTTCCCGGATGCCCTCCTGCAGTGGGAGGACTTCGCAAACCGGACCTCTTTCCACAACTTGGAGCTGTATCGCCGGTACCTCCCGTCGTTCAACGACGATATTCAGGGGACGGCGGCGATGGTCGTGGGTGGCCTCATCGCAGCCACGCGGCGTAGCGGCGGGAAACTCACCGAGCATCGTGTGGTGATCGCGGGATCCGGATCCGCCGGATACGGGATACGCGAGCTTGTTGCGCACGCCATGGCCGATGCGGGCATGGACGTCGACGAAGCGAGAGGGCGCATCTACGTCCTCGACAGCCGGGGCCTGGTTCTGGAGGACCGCAGGAACCTGACGGATATCAAGCAGCGGCTCGCAACTCCGGTGTCAGAGATCGCTGATTGGGACGAACACGCCCCGCTGCCATCGCTTGCCGAGGTGGTGCACAACGTGAAACCGACGATTCTGATCGGTGTCTCGGGCGTGCCGGGAGTGTTCGGTGAAGATGTCATCGTGGAAATGGCCAAGCACGCCGACCGGCCGATCATTCTTCCGCTCTCCAACCCGACGGCCAGCACCGAGGTGACCCCGAAGGCCGCACTCGCGTGGACGGACGGTCGGGCAATTGTCGCAACCGGCAGTCCGTTTGCTCCGGTCGAGTTGGATGGTGTGGTTCACCGGGTCGGCCAAGGCAACAACGTGTTCATCTTCCCAGGTGTCGGCCTCGGTGTGGTGACTGTGAAGGCTCGTGAAGTGACCGATCGGATGTTCCTCGCTGGCGCCTACGCACTTGCGGATCAGGTCGGCGACGACCTTCTCGCTCAAGGCCAGATCTATCCCGACATCAGCGAGGTGCGTTCGGTGTCGCGGGCGGTCGCGATCGCGGTGGCGCAAGAGGCGATCGAAGAAGGAGTCGCCGAACCTATCGATGATCTTGAGGCGGCCATCGACGCCGAAATGTGGGTCCCGGAGTACCTGCCCTATCGCTCCGCGGGCGATTGAGCGTCAAGCTGCCGGCACCGGCCGCGGCGCAGTCGCAAGGGTGAGGGCAAAGATCGCCTCATGGCCGTCGTGGTCGTAGGTGAGGTCGCCGCCCATGTGGCGCGCAAGGCGGCGTGAGACGGTGAGACCGAGCCCGACCGACACCGATGACTCCTCACCTTTGTCGGAACGGCCATACGGTTCGAATACGACCGACCGTCCCGCCGGGGGCAGCGAGTCTCCGTTGTCGCGGACTTCGACGAAACTTCTCGTCCCCTCCTCGCCAACAATCACGCGGATGTTCGGTCCGCCGTATCGTTGTGCATTGGAGATGAGGTTCCGAAGGATCTGGCGGACGCGCTGCGGGTCGGCAATCACTGTGGTGTTGGACTCGATTTCGATGGGTATGTCCCAGCCGGCCGTCTCAATGACCTTGAGGGCCTCTTCGCCGAGCCTGATTGGCTGGGGATCGACCACGAGGTTGCCGGCGTCGGATCGGGCGACGACGAGGAGATCCTCGACGATACGGGACACTTCGAGGCTCTGTTCGGCGATGATTCCGAGGAGCTCTTCGCGCTCCGCTCCTTCGATGGCGTTGCGTGGATCGCGCAACTCCTCGGCGATCCCAACAACCGCGGTGAGTGGTGTTCTGATCTCGTGCGAGATGGTCGCGACGAGCTGATCCTTGGTGTTGAGGAGGCCGTGCAACTCCCGTTCGACCTCGCGCTGGCGGGTGATGTCAACGATCGCGACGGTCACGTTGGCGAGATCGATCGTTCCATCCACCCTCGGAGCGCTCCAGACGAGAAGCGCCTCGATGGGACGGCCGGTCACGGTGAGGCCCCCGTTGAGCTCTGTTGAGACACTTTCGCGATCGTCTGCAATGGCCACGAACTGAGGGATGAACGACTCGAGAGAGCCGCGAGAGAATGTATCCATTGCGAAACGTCCAATCAAGACGTCGCGGCCGGGAGCTTCGGTGAGCGCGAGAGCCGCATCGTTGACATCGTTCACCCGCACGAGTGTCGCCAGGCGCCGGACCTCTTCCGGATTCGCCTCGAGGTACTCCTCGAGATCGTCGACTCCGCCTTCCGTCAGGGCAGCGATCTGGGCACCGACTTGCGTGAAGTCCTCTTGCCACATCGACACCGGGGCGTTCTGGAAGAGGCTTTGGAATCGGTGCTCGCGTTGGTCGGAGCCTCGCCGAATCCATGCGACCAGTAGCGCTCCGAGAGCAACCGATGCCGCAGCGACGGTCGCCTGGAGCAGCTGTGTGTCGCCGTTTGACCAGCGGTACCTGCTGACGAACAGAGCACCGGCATACCCCGCGGTGTATGCGGCGACCCAACGGCCCGGCACGAAGAACGCACCGACGACGGCGATGATGATGAGCGGGACCAACGAAGTGTTGGCGATGTCTTCGATGCCCAGCACGTGGTTCTCAATCACGATCGCGACCGACGCAGCGAGAAGGATTGGGAGAAGGCGCCCCTTTCCAATTCGTACGGATGTGACACCGACAGCGGCAACGATCGCCGGTCCGATGGCACCGGCGACAAACCTCATGTCGCCGGAGCGGAAACCGGCGAGAACGTAGAGAACGGCCGTTGCGGCTGACAAGGCCGCGACGAACCAAACCAGCGACCGCTCCCCAGCGAGCGGAACGGGACCATTGACCGACGACATCGTCTTATATCGGCATCCGTCGCCTCATGATGAAGCGAGAGTCTTCGCGAGAGTTGGCAGCCCTACGACTCGAACGGGATCACGAACAGGTCGGGACTGCTGCCTTCGCTGACAGTCGAGTATGCGTTGTCGGGGAGGAAGGTGATTGCCTCGCCTTGCACCTCGTCTGGTGAAGGGGCGTTGCACGGCTCTGCAGCGAGAGCTTCGGCGATGGTCGCTCCGGGGTCCCGATGCCACATCCACACGGAGTTGTATCCCCTGAATGCGATCGTGGCCCCGTCCCACGACAAGGTGGCGCCGCTGACTTCGTCTCCGAGCGCGAGGACCGTGACAAGCTCAAGCGTTTCAACACCCGAGTCGGCCGGGAATGCGCTGCCTCGGTAGACGCGCGCCGCTTGTCGATCCTTCGTCACGACGTAGATCGAGTCGTCCGCGACGAACAAGGCCTCAGCGTTGTATTCCCCGTCCGGATAGATGAACTCGAGAGCCACGGCACCCTCGAGGGGGCCCGCGAGCGTTGCCGGGTCGGGTTCCGGCACTCGATACACCGTGATGCGGCCGCCGCGAATGGAGAAGTTGTCGCCGATATCGCCGAAGTAGAGAAACGACCGGGCCGAATCTATGCCGGGTCCCGCCGCCATGTCCTCCCAATCGAAAGCTGATGCTCCGGCGATCTCGAATCCTCCGAGGTCTTCGCCGTTCCGGCCGATTGCGTACACGCGGGCGCCGTCGCGCGAGTCGTTGTGGGCCCAGACAACACCGGGTTGGGTGCGGCTTGCGGCCATGCCGGATGCTTCGACGAGGTCAGGGGAGGCAACGACCCCCGCCGTGGTGATCGACTGGTAGGGGCTGCATGCTGTCGCACCGGGCGCGAGCGTCGGTTGAGGTATCGATGCGGATGTGGTGCTCGTGGTTTCAGCCGCCACCGGAGGCGAGGTCGTCGACGAAGGAGCGCTCGACGAGTCGATCTGATCTGGCGTCGAGGAAGAAGTGCCTGCTGAGGGCTGTGTGGTCGAAGGTGCGGCCTCGGTCGAGGTGTTGTCGCTCACCGCGAAGAGGATCATCGCAACCGCGAGGGCGGATACGGCGATGACAACGAGAGCGACGACCGAGCGGCGATCCATGATGCGAGGGTACGGTGCCTGTCGCCCTGGCGATCAGTCGGCAAGCATTCTCAGCGCGATCGCCTCGCCGAGGATGCCGGACTCGAGGTCGCCGAGGCTCTGGCTCTCGTTCGGTGCGTGGATCTGACTAGTCGGATCCATGACTCCGGTGAGGAGGATCGACGCGTCGGGGTACGCCTCCTCGAAGGCAGCCACGAACGGGATCGATCCGCCGACACCCATCTCCACGGCGGCCGTGCCGTATGCGGCTCGGAAAGCGTCCTTGAAGATGACGGAAGCATCGTCGGAGGCGTCGAGCTCGAACGGTTCGCCGAGCGCGCCGGGCGTGATGGTGATTTCAGCCCCCCAGGGAACGGCACCCTCGAGGTGGCCGACGAGCGCCTCGAGGGCGGCTTGCGGGTCCTGTCCAGGCGCAATTCGCATGGACACCTTGGCTCGCGCGACGGGAACAAGCTGATTGATCGCCTCGCTGATCGGCGGAGCGTCGATTGCGAGCACGGAGATTGCCGGCTGGTACCAGAGGCGCTCGGTGAAGCTCCCTTCGCCGATGAGTTGAAGACCGTCGACCGTGCGCGCCTGTTCTCGAACCTCGGCTTCCGTGAGGACGAGGTCGCCACCCGGAGCTTCGACAAGACCTTGGACGGCGATGCTGCCATCGTCGTTGTGGAGCGAAGAAATCACCCGCGCCAGGGTGATGATCGCGTCGGGTACTGCCCCTCCGAACATGCCGGAGTGGACGGCGCCTTCGAGCGTTCGAATCTCGACGACGCAATCGACGAGTCCCCGCAGCGACGTGGTGAGTGCGGGTATCCCGACGGCCCAGTTTCCGGCATCACCGATCACGATCACATCGGCCTCGAGCAGATCCCGATATGTCGCAAGGAACGCTCCAAGGTTTGCGGATCCGATCTCTTCCTCACCCTCCATGAAGACCTTCACGCCGACGGGGACGCTGCCGCCGAAGGCGCGCACGGCCGCTAGGTGCATGACAACGCCGGCTTTGTCGTCTGCAGCTCCCCGTCCCAGGATGCGCCCATCTCGAACGATCGGCTCGAACGGAGTTGAGTCCCACTCTTCGGCCGGCCCCGGGGGCTGTACGTCGTGGTGCGCGTAGAGGAGCACCGTCGGAGCACCGTCGGGCGCTGGGATCTCGGCGTAGACGGCCGGGTGGGCATCGTCGATCTCGAGAAGGCAGACTCCAGAGAAGCCGGATTCCTCGAGGAGTTCCGCTATCCGCGTGGCGCTTCTCCGGACCTCCATGGGGTCGAAACCGGGAGCGGAGACGGACGGAATGCGCACGAGTTCCTCGAGTTCAGCCTGGGCCCGCGGAAAATCGGCACGAACAGCAGCAGTGAGATCGTTGTACATGGCGGGAAGTATCAATTGCCAAGTAGCAAGTAGCAAGTCCATACCCGAGACCCGAGACATGAGACCCGAGATGCCGGATATCCCCGGCAATGTTGGTCAGGTCGGGTACGGTGCTTTCGGCACTGGGGCGGGCGGGCTGTTCCGGAGGAGGACCGGATGAAGACCGACCTAAGCGTGATTCTGCGGCGCCTCGCCGAGGTGCCGGCCGTTGCAGGAAATGTGCGGACACCTCCGAGTGATCCGTCGGCCGGACCCGGCATCTCTCGCTATCAGAAACGATCGGCCCACCTGCGGACCCGAGATTGCTCTGTTGAGCTGACCGACTTCGACGTCGTCGACGTTGACCTGACGGACGAGTGAACGGCCGGGCCTCGTACACTTCCGTTCGTGGACCAGCAGCAGGAGCGGCGGTTCCCACGTGACGAAGTGGGAGACATCATCGATATCGCGGCGCGCCTCGACGATCTTGTTGATGCCCCCACCGATCGTGGCCTTACATTCGATCAACTGATCCACGTCGCGGCGGAAGTCGGTATCTCTCGTGAGGCGGTCCAGCGGGCCATTCGCGAAGAAGGAAGACGACGTGCGGTTGACGATCGCGAGGCACGCAAGCGGGTTCGGCGACGGATGCGGTTCGTCCGTCATGCCCTGGTGTACGTCGTGGTCGTTTCGTCGCTGCTCCTCGTCGACGCGCTCAACGGTGGTGGCTGGTGGTTCTTCTACGTTGCCGCTCTCTGGGGTGCGATTCTTGCGATCCAAGCGTTGCGCTTCCTGACCCGCAGGAAGGGTCCGCTCGAACAAGCGATGCTCGAGCGAGGCAGCTGAGCAGTAGGGCGGCGGGAGTCGCTACCGACGTCCTGTCAACTCGCGTCTGGTCCGTGCCGGGATGGCCTGCGGCAGAGTTCCACGACCTGATCCGGGCGCACCCGAGCTGTCGGTGGATGAGGTCGCGTGTGGTGATCGGAAGTCCTCGGAGCGCTGAGCAGGCGTGGCGACCGGGAAATGAATCATGGTGATGGTCCAGCCGAGAGAACGCTGTGTGTTCATCGTCCCTCCCTGATACTCGACAAGGGCTGGGACGAGCCGATTGGATAGCGAACCGGCGGTTCCGAGCAGATCCTCAGCGGCGCGCTCGTCGGGATTGTGGCGAATCCGGTCGTCGGTGACCGTGACGACCGCGAGTCCGTTGCGTTCGTCGACGTCGAAACGGAGTGAGGTTGCGCCGGCTTCCCCTGCGATGTGGACCAGGTTGACGAGAATCTGCCGTACCGCCGTCGGATCGCACCATGCGACGGTCGGTTGTGAATCGACGCTGATCTTGATTCGCGAGCGGCCGATGACCTCGACGATTCGGCCAACGTGTGTGCCGAGATCCACGGCGGTGGGAACCGGCCGGTAGACGCCGGCTTCGATCTGGGCGGCGGTGGCAATGTTCTCGACCTTCCGAACAGCCTCAGTGGCGTCGTGGGAGATGATCCCGATGAGTTCTTCAGCCTCTGAGATGTTGGCGATACCCGAGTCGTCGAGGTGTCGCGAGAATCCGTAGACCCCGGTGAGGGGGGCGCGCAATTCGTTGACGAAACGTCCGTAGATCTCGTCGTGTGCACGTCGCGCAACCTGCTCTTCTTCGAGCGCGGCTTCGAGTTCCGCGACGCGACAATTGAGCGGGCGCTGCGAGGCGTACGCCCCGGCGACCGCGGCGATCGGCACGAGTGCGCCGAGGAGGACAACCGCTGCAACCCGGATCGGGCCGTCCATGGTGAGGACCCACCGGCCAATCACGGCGACGCTCACAAGCAACGCAAAGATCGTCGGGATCCACGACGCGTAAGTTCTGGACGTCGAGCGACGCACGCGGCAACCTCCTTCGTATGGAATCGGCCAAAGAGGGGGCAGGACTTGAATGGGGTTTTCGAGGGTGCTCAGCGACCGGAGGCGCGGGCGGAAGGCGCCTGCGTGTCAGGGAGCGCCTCGAGAGGGCTCGGTATCGCCCCATTCCATCGAAATCATGCGATTGCAGCCAATACGGAGGGTTGTCCCGCGCGACCTTCTTCTACGTCCCGTTCCCCGGGCTGGAGACCTCGAACCGGACGTGGAGAACCCTGGGTACGCGGTTTTGGTAGCCTCGCAGGGCATGGAAGCGCCCTTCACCGTCGCCGTCGAAATCCCGCTCGTCGGTGACGAGCGGCGGAAGAACTGGGCGAAGGTCGTGACCAACGTCGACGACTCCCTCGCAACCGGATGGGCGTTCGACGGGGAGTTCATCGCGACGGGCGGCATCCAGGACGTCGAACCCGGATGTGTGATCCTCGTCTACGGCGAGAAAGGGAGTCGGGCGAACCCGGCGATCGAAGCCCGCGTCTACACCGTGCACCCCGATGCAACGCTCAGCCTCCGTGCGAGCGCCCGCGGCCGAGCTTGGGCCAGGACGCTGCGCGACACGATCGAAGACCTCCTCGCCGAGGTGGCCGAGGCGCCCATCGAGCAGATTGGATGGAGCCCCGACCTACTCCGCTATTCCGACGAGGCTCTCGTCGAAGAGATGAATCGCCGCGGACTCACCTGACCGGCTAGCCGCCACGCCGAACACAAAGGCACCCAGCGGGCGACCTCATCTTCACGATCCAAGCTCCCAGGCCGCCCCCTCTGCGCCCGGACTTCCGTCCGGCCGCGTCTCCCCCACTCCGTGGTGGAGACGAAGACGGCCGCTCCGTCCCGTGCGACCGTAGGAACATCAGCCGAGGAAGGCGCAGACGGCGCTCACAGGAACGGCGGACCGTGAGCTCGCGAATCCCTACAGGACTCGACCGGAGCGACCGATCTTGTCCGGATGAAGGGATCGCTGTCGGCGGCGCTCGTGGCCGTCTTGCTCTTGCTGACCGTTCCGGCCGCCTCGGCCGACGACGAGCCGCCCCCGGAGCCTCCGACGACGACCACCACCACCACCACCACCACGATTCCCGACGCGACCACCACCACCACCACATCCACAACCACAACCACTACACCTCCGCCAACGACGACGCTCCCGCCGGTCCTGACTGATCCGCCGCCGGTTGATCCGCCCTCTGCAGGGCCGCCGCCTCCTGTAGAGCCACCTCCTGCTGAGCCACCTGCCGTTGAACCGCCGGTCGATGACGTGGTGGCCGACGTCGATGACCCGTTTGTGGTTCCTGGTGTGCCGAAGAACCAGATTCGGCGCGTGGACGTGACCCGAAAGATCGTCTTCCCGCTTGTGGGCATCAACTACTACAGGCCCGGCTTCGGTGCCTGCCGCGACTACTGCGAGCGGGAGCACCACGGGATCGACATCATGACCTACGGGTGGAAAGGTGTCCCGGTTGTCGCAGCCCACGACGGCCGGATCAGGACGATCCGTGATGACGGCGAGTGGTGCAACATCGAGATCACCGGCCGCGACCGGTGGTACACGCGCTACATCCACCTGAACAACGACACTCCGGGCTACGACGATGCCAGCTATGAGTGTGTCGTTCCCGGCATCGAAGTCGGCACGCGTGTCGAAGCCGGCCAAATCATCGGCTGGGTGGGCGACTCCGGCAACGCCGAGTTCACACCTCCGCATCTCCACTTCGAGATTCGCATGCCGAGCGGTCTTCCCGTCGATCCGTACAAGTCGTTGAAGGCCGCAAAACGTATCCGCTACCAGCGGACGCTGGGCGACGACTCGGTAGCCAGCGCGGCTCAGATTGCGTCCTACGCCTATAGCGGTGGGTCAAGTGTCGTCAACATCATGGCCAAGGCCGACTACGAGCTGTTCCAGGCCGGCGGGTTCACGACCCTCGACCTCTCCGTGCCGCTCCTTCTGGCGGAAGCCGACTACCTCCCGCAGGCGACGCTCGACGCGCTCGACCTCTTCAATCCGAGTCGTGTGATCATCGTCGGCGACGGTCTTCGGCAGTCCGTAGTCGACCAGCTCGCACTCCGGTTCCCGATCGTGGCACGGACGGCGATGCCCGCTCGCCACCCTGATCCAATTGACGAGCCGTTCGCAGGGTTTGAGATCGAGGAACCCGAGGACCTTCCGGCGCCATTCTCCGTGATCTTCGTCGGTGACCGTTCGGATCTCCCCGAAGCCTTTGAATTCGATCTCGCCCGCTGGTCGCGGCGTATGCCCACCGCCATCTTCGATGCTGCTGAACCCGGCCGGTATTTCGGACTGGACATCTACCGCGGGCCGGGTCGCTCCGGCAATCGGAACACGCTCTACTACTCGACCGGCAACGAGTACACGCGGTTCCCTGCAAAGGAGCCACCCGAGACTCCACCGGACTACGGCGTGCTCGTGTTCGATACCAAACGGACATCCGAGGCTACGGTGACGTTCTTGAACAGCCTCGCTGATCTTCCGGTTGTTCCGCTCTGGCGGTAGCCGCGTCGTTAGAGGCTCAGGTACCGCGCTATCTTGTCCTGCGCCGCCTCCATGACCTGCATCTGAAGCCCGTTGAGCGCCCGCGCCAGGGCGAGTTCCTCCCCAACCACCGGCATCGGCTCATCGATCGGATTCCTCCTCGCCCGGCCTTGCGCCTCGAAGTGGTCACCCATGAGATCCAGTACGGTGCGAACCGTCGTGGTCGAGTCGTCCTCTTCGATGTGGACCTTGATCGTGATGTCCTTGTTCACGAGGCTCCTTCACGTAGCTGAAGCCATCGTGCTCGTGATTGCCCGGGTTGACAAGGGGGAATGAGACCCGAGATCCGAGACTTCATTCGTGTCTCGTGTCTCGTGTCTCGTGTCTTGGTTCTTGGCTCCTGCTCCTTGCGGCGGGCCCGAGGTTCCTCGACCTTCGCCACAATGCGGGGTACCGTTGCAGGCTCTATGAGTGAGCGATCGTTCCTGCGCGCGTCGGCTGTGGGCCTTGCATCCTTTGTGATGCTCGGTTCTGTGCTGTTCTTGGATGTCTCCCGTGCCGAGGCAGCGTCGGGCTGGGCGATCGCCGGATGCCGGCTGTTTTCGCCGTCAGCGGTGGTCGACGGTGTTCTCACCCCCGGCCACGTGCCAGCCGCCGACCCCGCCATTGTTGAAGGCGACCCCGACGCGGAGTCGATGCCGATGGCCGCCGTCCGCTTTCCCGATGAGGCGAGCGTGTGGGCTGCTGCCGGCACGCGTGGCCTCGATCTCGCCGTTGCCGTCGAATCGGCGGAAGCTTCAACCGGTTCCCTCACCGGACTCGGCCCGGTGCGGACCGACCGAGAGATCTCCGATTCGGTCGTTCGTCTCTACTGTGGCTTGCTTGGCAGGGAACCCGATGCGCTCGAACTCGAGTACTGGGCTCGTCGCTACTGGAATGGCCTGCCACTCGCCTCAATCGCGGACGCGTTCACGACGAGCGCAGAATTCGTCGATCGACACGGTGACCTCACCGACGAAGCGCTCGTGACCGTCCTCTACCACACCGTTTTGGCACGTGAGCCGGCTGCAGGTGGTGTCGACTCGTTCATCGAGATGCTCCGCAGCGGGGAGATGTCCCGGGGGAGTCTCGTGGTGGCCTTCACCGACTCCCCGGAGTTCGTGTCGGCGACCGGGACCATGGAGCCGGAGAAACCCCCACTCCCGTATCCCGCCGTGGGTTCTGGCCGTCGTGTCATCTACGCCAACCGGGAAGCGCGTGTGTGGTTCGTCGAAGCGACCGGAGAACTTGCGAAGACCCACCAGGTCTCCGGGCGGCGCGGCGTCCCCAACCCGGGTCGCTACAACGTCTACTCGAAGTCACGGTACGCCTGGGCTCCATACGACGGCATCACGATGGAGTACATGGTCCGGTTCGCTCGTGACGAATGGCCGTACGGATTCCACTCGATTCCGATCAACCCCGACAACTCACCGCTTCAGACGAAGGAACAGCTTGGAACACTCCGCTCCGGCGGTTGCGTCCGACAGGACTTCGACGACGCTGAGTTCACGTTCGGTTGGACCGACATCGGTACCCGGGTGATCATGCTGCCGTAGGCCGTGGTCCGCAGTCGATAGTGAAGACGCGAGACTCGAGACATGAGATCCGAGACTCGAGACAGGTCTCGTGTTCTCGATCTTGCTATCGGCCGCGACGGAGGGCGGGTGAGGATCTCGATCCACGTGGCTCAGCCACTCTGGTGGCTCTCAATCGTCTTCGCCGTGACCCTCTTCTTCGATCTTCGGGACGAAGACGCCGTCCTCGAAACGTCCTGTGAAGTGAGACTCGTGCTGTTGACTCTTGAACTCGACTTCAACCTTCTCCGGCCCCGAGTTCTCGACGTCCATGCTGAATCCGGCTTTGGGCGATGCCCCGGCAAGGCCGACCGTATTGGCGCCGACTTCGACGGTGACCGAACCGCCGACGAGGTCATAGGAGCGAATCTCTGTTGCCGGTGGTCTTGTCGTTGTTGTTGGGGGAGCGGTGGTTGTGGCGGTGGGCGCGGCTGGACGTGTGGTTGTCGTACTCACGTCGGGAACCGTGGTGGTCGACGCGGCGATTGTCGTCGTCGTGGTTGTTGTGGTCGGCGCCGGCACCGTAGTTGCGGGTTCAACCGCGGGTTCCGTCGTTGGAACGGCCGGGTTTGCGAGAGAAGTGGTGACCGTTGTTGTCGGAACCATGGCAGCAGGCGTTTCAGTGACCTGGTCACGCACGCTGCCTACCGCGGCGGCCGCGACGAATACGGCGGTGGTAGTCACCGCAAGCCAGATCAGGGCGTAGGTCATGCGCCGCACACCACCATGATGCCCGAACCTGGCCGTTCTACGGATAACGGTTGGTTAACGGCCGGTGAAATTCCGCCCGTAGCTCTGTCGACGCTTGAGCGGTTCGGTATCGTGACTCTGTGGCGGCAATTCTGATAATCGAAGACGATCAGCGGATTCGGCAGTCTCTGTCGAGTCGCCTGGCTGAGCGGGGTCACGAAGTGGACGCCGTCGGAACCGCCATGTCGGGGGTTGAGGCGGCGGTGTCGGGAGGCTTTGACGTGGTGGTACTCGATCTCGGCCTGCCAGACGTGGACGGCGCAGAAGCACTCCGCATGATTCGGGCGGTCGCCGATGTGCCGGTGATCGTCGCAACGGCTCGAGACGACGAGACCGAGATCGTCCGGTTGCTCGACGCCGGCGCTGACGACTACGTCGTGAAGCCGTACTCGGCAGAGCACCTCGAAGCCCGCCTCCGCGCGGTGCTCCGACGGTCGGGATCGGATCCGCAACAGCGAACGATGATCGTGGGCGAGATAGCGGTCGACCTCGACGGCCAGCAGGTCACGTTCCGTGGTCAGCCGCTCGAACTCACGGCGCGCGAGTTCGAACTGCTCGTCTACCTCGTTGAACGGCCCGGTCGCATGGTCAGCAAGCGCCAACTCCTCGCGGAGGTATGGCGCCAGCCCTACGGAGGCGCCGACAAGACCGTTGACGTGCACCTTTCGTGGCTCCGAAAGAAGCTCGGAGAAACCGCAGCCGAGCCGAGGTACATCCATACCCGTCGCGGCGTTGGTGTGCGCTTGATTGATCCGGACTCGTGAGGCGAAGTCTGATCCTTGTCACTGCCGGTGTCACATCGATGGTGGTCATCGCGTTCCTCGTACCACTTGGGATCCTGGTCAGCGCACTTGCTTTCGATCGGGCCGTGACCGGCGCCGAGCGGGACGCCGAGAACGTTGCTCGTCTGGTGGCAGTAGTCGGCCCCTCGATGTCCTATGAGGCTGTGGCTGCGGCGATCGGTGAACCCGCCCTCGTGGAGCGGGGCGCATCGCTCATCTTCCCCGACGGGGAGATAGCGGGCCTTCCCGTGCCGAGTGATGAAGACCTCGATGCTGCGTTGGCAGGCGCCGCGTTCCGGGCTTCCGTTCCCGCAGGAGAGGCGGTGTATGTGCCGGTCGCACAGGCCGACGGGACGATCACGGTCGTGAGGGTCGTCGCTCCAAGCGAAGAACTGACAAGCGGAGTCAGGAGGTCGTGGCTGATTCTCGCAGGTCTCGGCGTGGTGCTCGTCGGCTTGGCCGTCCTCGCAGCCGATCGATTCGGACGATCGATCGTCCGTCCGGTGAACGAGCTGTCGGTTGCTGCCGCCCGTCTCAAACAAGGGGATTTCACTGCCCGCGTCACGCCGGCCGGTCCTCCTGAGATCGAGGAGGTGGGTGCCGAATTCAACCTGCTGGCGGAACAGGTGGGGCATCTCCTGCAAGAGGAGCGAGAGACGGCCGCCGACCTCGCCCACCGCCTCAGAACACCCCTTACCGCTGCGAAGCTGGATGCGGAGGCACTCTCGCCGGGGCGTGCACGAGACCGGATCGTCGACGATCTTGACGAACTCGAAAGGACCGCCAACTTCATCATCGCCGAAGGTCGCCGGCCGGTTCGCACCGAAGTGGATCCAGGGTGCAATCTCGTCGAGGTGGTCGAGGAGCGGGCGGCCTACTGGCTTGCATTGAGCGAAGAGCAGGGCCGTTCGTTCACGGTGAGCGTCGACGTTGAGGACGGACGTGTGGCGGTTCCGAGACTCGACGCCGTTGTGATGATCGACGCGCTGCTCGAGAACGTTTTCGCTCACACCGACGAGCGCATTCCCCTGGCCATCGGACTCGCAGGATCTCCTGGAGAACCGCTTCGCCTCGAGGTCGAGGATGGCGGAACCGGGATCGCACATCCCGATGCCGTCGACCGCGGCGCTTCGACCGGCGATTCATCGGGGTTGGGGCTCGACATCGTTCGTCGCACGGCGGAGGCGTCGGGAGGTTCGCTCGAGCTGACCACGTCGGCACGGTTGGGTGGTGCCGGAGTTGTGGTGCGGCTGCCGAGGAGGTAGACCGTAGACGAGAGATCCGAGACAAGAGACCCGAGACCCGAGACCCGAGACCCGAGAGGGCAAGCCCGAGAGAAATGAGGCACCCGTGTCCCTCGTCTTGGTCTCGTGTCTCGCTACCCGGTGATTCCTGTCGGCTCAAGTGCTCGTGAGCGGGCTGACCGTCGCACAGCAAAACCCCCACCGAAGTGGGGGTTGCTTGAACCTCGTGAGTTTGACCGATGCGGTCTTGGTTGGATCATCCCGCATGGGTACTACTTACCCCGCCGGCCGTCCCACCGGTTCAGGTACTTCATCGGCGTTTCCTGCCTCTTTCTTGAATCGTTCACCGGCCCGCAATCCCATATGGGTCGAGCGACCCAGCGCAATCACTATTCTGCGAGCGGAGGCACCGCACATGCTGGAACTCGTCGATCTCAAGAAGCGGTTCGGCGATGTCGTAGCGCTCGACGGCGCTGCGTTCACGGTGGATCGCGGGCGCATCCTCGGATTCCTCGGACCGAATGGGGCAGGCAAGACCACCGCCATGCGCGTGGTGTTCGGGCTGGTCAACCCGGATTCCGGATCGGTGCGATGGAACGGCGAAGCCGTGGATTCGACCGGGCGGCTGCGCTTCGGATACATGCCCGAGGAGCGCGGCCTGTATCCAAAGATGAAGGTCCGCGACCAGCTCGTCCATTTCTCTCGGCTCTCCGGACTCAGCAAGACGGAGGCCGAGAACGCTGTCGATCGCTGGCTCGCCACGCTCGGCTTGTCGGACCGAGGCGGTTCGAAGCTCGAGGATCTGTCCCACGGCAACCAGCAGCGTGTGCAGCTCGCGGCGGCACTGGCACCGGATCCGGAACTCCTGATTCTCGACGAGCCCTTCGCCGGCCTCGACCCCATCGGTGTCGAATCCCTTGCCGGGACGCTCCGTGGGCTTGCGTCCGGTGGTGTGACAATCGTGTTCTCGAGCCACCAGCTCGATCTGGTCGAGGATGTGTGCGAGGACGTCGCAATCATCAACGAAGGGCGCGTCGTCTTGTCGGGGTCGCTCGACGACATCAAGAACGAATCCTCGAAGAGGAGGCTCACCGTCGATGTCGACGGAGAGCCCTGGGTTCCCAAGGCAGCGGGCTCCACGGTCATAGACGGCCAGGGTCGATCGCACTCGATCGTTGATGGTGATGCGCCGATCGCCGAGTTGATGGCCGAGGCAAGTGCCGCCGGCACGGTGAGCCGGTTCATGTTCGAGCCGCCACGCCTCACCGACCTGTTCCGAGAGGCGGTGGGGCCGTGAGCAAATGGAGACAGGTTGCACTGCTGGCCAAACGTGAGTTCAAGGAGCGCGCCACCAGCAAGCCGTTCCTCATCACGATGTCGATCCTCGTGCTCTTGATCCTCGCCGTTGGACCCGCAGTGAGCTTCTTTGCGAGCGACGAAACGGAGGCGACTCGGATCGGCCTGGTCGGAGATGAGCCGGCCGGCATCGATCAGGCGCTTGACGCACAAGCGGCCGTGTTCGAGATCGAAATAGAGCTTGTTCGATATCCAGATCGGGGCGAGGCAGAAGCCGCCGTCACCGACGGAGATGTAGCGGTGGTGCTGGCGGATGGGACCGAGATTGTGTTTCACACCGACGTGTCGTCGCGGCTTTCCGCACTGGTCGGCGGGGCCGTCAACACGTCGGTGAAGGCGGATGCGCTGGCTGATTCGGGCCTCTCCGACGACGAGGTTGCTGCGGTTTTGGCACCTGTGCCCGTCTCGGTCGTAACACTCGAAGAGGAGGATGTGGAGGAAGACACGAAGCGCGCGGCGGCGTTTGTCGGGACCCTGGCCCTCTACATCTCGATCCTCATGTTTGGCCAATTCGTCGCAATGGGCACCGTTGAGGAGAAACAGAATCGGGTTGTTGAGGTCATCTTGTCCCGTGTGAGCGCGTGGCAGATTCTCGTCGGCAAGGTCGTCGGCATCGGCCTGCTGGGGTTGCTCCAGTTGGCGTTGCTGGCCGGTGCTGCGTACTTCTCTGCGCAGATGGCAGACCTCTCCGATGTTGATCTGGCCTCGATCGGCCTCCCCATCATTGCGGCGATGTTCTTCTGGTTCATCCTCGGCTACACGTTCTACGCGTTTCTCTACGCGGCGGTCGGGTCAACCGTCTCGCGTCAGGAAGACCTGCAGGGAGCGATGATGCTGCCAATCGTCCTGATCGTGCCGGGCTATCTCCTCGCGCTCGTGGCAGCCGAAAACCCGGATGGTCTGGTTCCCACGATCGGATCCATGTTGCCGCCGTGGGCGCCGTTCGTGATGCCGGTGAGGATTGCAGACGGTGCCGCGCAGCCGTGGGAGATCCTCGTTGCGGTTCTCGGCACTGCGGCGGCTGCGGCGGCGCTGGTCTGGATCGGCTCGAGGGTCTACACCGGCGCCCTGCTCCGGACCGGCGGCAAGGTCAAGCTGCTCGAGGCCTGGCGAGCTGCCAGCGAGTGATGCTGCTCGTAGTGCGTTCTGTCGGTTGCTGAGTCCGTGCCCGGTCGGATTGTCGCTATTCGATGACCCACTGGATTGAGCGAGTCACGATTCCCGGCTTTTCCAAGGTCGGCGTGTGGACGAGCAGCGCCGGACAGTCGACGGCCTCGGCGATCTTGTCGGCAAGGTCTGTGACAACGTGGAACCGGTGGGTGGGTGCGCCGAGGATGACGAGGTTGGCCCCGCGCGACAGACCGGTCAGCGTTTCGATCAGATGATCGGTCGGCTGGACGCGATCGTCCCACGGCACCGTCAGAGTCGCGCCGAGCTGTTCGTGATACCGATGGATCGACTCTGCTTGCGCGGGTGGCGCATCCGGCGGCGTCAGGTGAACAAGCCGCAGCGAGGCATGCTCGTGTCGCGCAATGTGGTCGGCCATCTCGATCTTGACCGGGTCGTACGGTCCTCCGGTACCCAGGACAGCAATCCGGTCGATCTGATCAACCTCCCGGTTACGGAGAAAGACCGAATCGCAGGTCAAGTGTTCGCGGAGCCACCGAAGGTCCCTGTTGACGTGCCGAGTGGCTCTGAGCTCCTGCGGGAGATCTGCGATGAAGAGATCGACGCCTTCCCGCTCGACAAACGAGTGGACCATCCCCCGGCGGTCCTCATCGGTGTACTGCTCCGTCGTGACTTGAATCCCAAGGCCTCGTGCTCGAGCACGATCCTCGTCCGTCGGGATCATGCGCCGTGTCCTGGCATCGAAGTTGATGACGTGGATGCGTCCGCCGGGCGCCACTGCGAGGCGCAACGCAAGCCGGAATAGTGTGTGCTGCCGACTCGGCCGCGTCGGCCGTCGGACCAGCACGAGGACGAGTTGCCTCCCACCCGTCGCGACCGCTGCGGCGGTCGTCTGTACCAGGCGCTGATCCTCGCGGAGACGGAGCGCGTCGCGTGCCGCGGACTCTTTCACTGCTCGTGACCGGCCGAACGTCCGATACCAGATCACGCCGGCGACCACGAACAGGACGGCTCCGATCAGCGGAACGGTTCCCATTTGCGTGAGGAGCAGCAATGCAGCGACGATTCCGAAGACTTGTGTCGCCGGGTAGAAGGGCGACTTGAACTTGGGCTCGTACCAGTCGAGATGAGCTTCACGGAAGGCAATCAGGGCGAGGTTGATCAACGAGAACACGAGAAGCTGGAAGGCCGACGCGAGTTTGGCGAGCTCGATCAGCGGGACGAACATCACGAGGGCGAGGAGGACCACTCCGGTGACGGCGATTCCGGCGATCGGGCCCCCGGATCGTCGACCAATGGCTGCGAGCTGCCGCGGCGCCAGCGAATTCCGGGCCATCGCGAACGGGTAGCGGGACGAGGCGATGATGCCGGCGTTCGTCATGGAGAGAAGCGCGATCACGGCGACACCCGCGATGATTGCCACCCCGACCGATCCCACGAACTGCTCAGCAGCGAGGGTCATCGGAGTCTCGGTGCTCGTCAGCTCATCGGCCGGAGATACGCCGACGATGACGGCGACGATGGCCGGGTACAGCAGCATCATGAAACCGATCGACACGAGCATTCCCACGGGGATATTGCGGTCCGGGCGCCGCACCTCTTCGGCGATCGATGCGACCTTGGTTACGCCCGCGTAGGACACGAACACGACAGCCGTTGCCGAGAGAAGCCCCTTGATTCCGTGGGTCATGAGCGGATCGAACGAGGAGGACTGGATGTGCGGTGTGCCGATTCCGACGAACGCCAGCAGGACGAGGATCACGCCGGTCACAAGCACCATCTGGAACTTCGCCGTCTGCCTCACACCGAGCAGATTGACGCCGATGAGCACGACGGCGAGCAATGCTGCAACAGGCCGCTCGGGGTGGGGAACGAAGTACTCGAGGTAGGCGGAGAGTCCCACCAGGGCGAACGATGCTTTGAAGACGAGCGAGAACCACACCCCGAATCCTGCGACCGTCCCCATGAGCGGGCCCATCGCTCGGTCGATGTAGAGATAGGTGCCGCCCGCCTCCGGCATAGCCGTCGCCATCTCGGCTTTTGACAGTGCGGCGGGGAGGACAACGACCCCGGCAAGGAAGAAGGCAAGGACGACACTCGGGCCTGCGATCTTGAACGCAAGTCCCGGCAGAACGAAGATGCCGGACCCGATCATCGCGCCGATCGAGATCGTCAACACGGCGTAGAGCCCGAGCGAGCGGTGCAGTGTCTCGCTCTTCTTGTGCGCTGAGGCGGATTCGGGTGCGGTCACGGTTCCCGAAACCTAGTTGTGCCTACGGCGATCCGTTGAGAGGTCGCTGCTGGCGCGGGGGAGCGGGCTCATTGAGATCCCACCGGATCCTTGATGCGCGCGCCGCGTCGACATCAACCCGAGAGAGCAGCGTTCCCCCGATGATGAAGAACGCAGTGAGGAACAGGATCGACAGTCTGGCCGAGCCGGTCGCAATGTCCACCGCCGCGAAGATCAAAGGTCCGAAAATGGAGCTGAACCTCGAAAAGACTGAGTAGAACCCGAAGAACTCGGCGGACGCTTCCTCTGGAATCATCGAGCCGTAGAGCGACCGAGACAACGCTTGGACTCCCCCGAGGACGAGTCCGGCGAGGACTCCGATGAGCAGAAAGGGCGCAGCCTGTTCAGCCGGCGTGAGGTATCCGCCCACCGTCACGAGTGTCCATCCCGCGATCGAGACGAGAATCGCCCGTTTTGCCCCAACTCTCCCCGCAAGCCAGCCGAACGCAAGAGCGCCGAAGAAGGCGACAATCTGGATGACGACAAACACGGCCGCGATCGTTGTTGTCGACAGGTCCAGCGTCTCTGAGGCGAAGACGGGCGTGATCTTGATGACCGTCTGCACGCCGTCGTTGTAGAAGAGGAACGCAACGACAAACAGCAGGAGTTGGGGGAATCCTGCGAGTTGGCGTGTGGTGCGCCACGTTCGGTCGATGCCGAGCCGGGCGTAGTCGAAGCGGCGGGGTGCTGATCGATACCTGGTCGGGATCGGCCGAGCGGTGCCGGCGTCGCGGAGCCGGGTGAACGAGAATGCCGCGAACCCTGCCCACCAGACCCCAGCCGATGCGATCACGATCCGCTGCGCCGTCGTCTCTGCAAGACCGAGCGGCTCGGCGAAGTACAGCAGCATCAGTGAGAGGACCAGGTGAATCCCACCGCCCGCATATCCGAATGCGAATCCTCTGGCCGATACCCGATCGATGGTTTCCGGGGTTGTCAGTTCCGGGAGGAAGCCCTCGTACATCACGTTGGCCGAGACGAATCCGATCTGTGCGAACAACGCAACGACGACGGCAAGCCCGACATCGCCTGTACCGGGGACCGCGGTGAGCACGGCGAAGGCGGCGCCGGTGTAGGCGAACGCCTGAAGGAGGCGTTTCTTCGAGTTCGAATAGTCGGCGATGGCGCCCAGGATCGGCATGGCGAGAAACAGGATGAGCGCTCCAACGCCGACAAGGATTCCGAAGAAACCCTCTGCGTCGACCGAGATCCCGAACGCGGAAAAGCCGTTCTCCGGGAAGATCGTGTCGCCGAAGTAGATGGCGAAGATGAGGCTTCCCGCGGTGATGTACGCCGAGTTCGCCCAGTCGTACATCGCCCATCCAAAGATGGTTCGCTGGTTGTTGCGCATCGACGCTGGGGACGGCATCGCACGGACCCTACCGGCCGGTCGGCGATCGGAACCGGCAGCGCGATCGGTCGCGCAATCTTGTCGCAGAAGCCGGATTCATCTCAACAGATAGCCGACTTGACGCAAGGATGGCTATTGTTGGCACGCACAGAGGGATGTCCGCTGCCGCCGTGGCACTTGTTGGTTCGAGGGCAGGTCGACAGAACCCGCCCGTGTGCGGGCCACAGTGGCCCGTGAGTCGATGCCCATTGGAGGCAGTAGAAATGAACATCTTCGTAGGGAACCTCTCGTTCCGCGCGACGAACGGCGACCTCGAGACACTCTTCGGTCAGTACGGCACCGTCGATTCAGCCGCGATCATCAACGATCGTGACACCGGCCGCTCACGCGGTTTCGGTTTCGTCGAAATGCCGGACGCCGCAGAAGGGAACAAGGCGATCGAGGAGCTCAACGGCTTCGAGCATGAGGGCCGGGCCCTTACCGTGAACGAGGCCCGTCCTCGTCGGTAGCAGCCCACATGGCACGAGGCGACGACACATTCCGCACACAAGGCCTGGTTGTCGAGACGCTCCGGAACGCTGAGTTCAAAGTGCGCCTCGACTCGGGTCTCGAAATCGTTGCGCGCGCATCTGGAAAGATGCGGCGTGGCCGCGGGATCCGGATCATCGCCGGCGACAAAGTCGAAGTTGAGGTTTCGGCCTACGACCCGACCAAAGGTCGCATTGTGTGGAGGCACCGATAACAAGAAACGACATCACTTCGGATGTAAACCGGGGTGACTGATGAACAGCCGGGATCTCTGATCCCGGCTGTTTCGCGTGTTGATCCGGCGCCTAACGCTGGGAAACCCAGAAGAGGGCAGCCGACCCGGTAACCATGAGGCCGATCAACAGCCACGCAATGATGATTCCTACTGTCTCCACGGTGCGTGGACCATAAATCACACGCGTGCAATTCTCGTGGATTTCCAGCGTCGTGCGCTCTGATACGATTCTCAGGAACAGGGTGTGGAGCCTTCATGACCGACGAACAGCCTCAGAACATCAAGAGCACGAACGACCGCATCGGCATCGCCATCATCGTTGCGGTGCTCGTGGTCTTGATTCTCGGGATCTTCGTGTGGCAGAACCGCGACAACGTCGAAATCGAGTTCCTGTTCCTCGGACTGAGCTTGCCGCTGTGGGCAATCGTTGGGATCTTCATGGCTCTCGGCGCCCTGCTCGGGTGGGTGTGGCGCTGGGTGATGCGCCGGCGAGCGGGGAAACGTAGATCCGCGAGGTGACGCCCAGCGTGTGGATGGTCGAGATTCGGCGTTCGCAACTCGGGGTAGGCTATTGCCACAAGTGACCACCACGGAGGCCCCATGCGCAGACTGTTCTCTCTCAAGACTCTGATCCTCATTGTGATTGCCGCCGGTGTCGGCGCGATTGTGGCGCTCGTCGTGAACCAGAAGCAGAAGTTCTCGGGGATGTCCGAAGAAGAGATCCGCGAGTACCTCGACCTGAAGCTGGCAGGGCGGATGTCTGACGAGCAGGTCGCTCAGATCCAGGACGCCGTCGTCTCTGCAGTGAAGCGCTCCCCCGAGGTCGCCGACATGGTGGAAGAGGTCATCGAGGATGCAATCGAGGATGCCGAGGTTGACGACGCGATCGACGCGGCCGAGGTAGAGGAAGCGATCGAAGAGGCGGAATCCGAAGAGTCGTAAGTCCTCGTACCGAGGGTTGTAGGCGTCCCATGTGGCGTCGTTGGCCCGCAGAACGAAGGAACGCCGCGAACCCACGGTTCGCGGCGTTCTATGGCGTTGTGGGCCCGCGGAATGGGGGGTGCGCATCGCCGTTGAGACCCCGGATTCAGTAGGCCGTGGTTCGGAAGATCGGCTGGAAGAGATCCGTCTCCTGTGCGCACACCGCGGTCAAAGGGCACTCACCGCACCTCGGTAGCTCGGCTTCGAGACACACCGTGCGGCCGAGTTTGAACAAGAACCCGTCGACGCTCGCGACATCGAGCCCCGAAAGGTCGCACAACAATCCAATGGCGTCTCGAGATGCGGTGCGGATGCCGGTCTCAGCCACAGCGTCGACCCACGTGCGAGCTTCAAGTCGGCCTCGGACATCGTCATCGGTCACCGCCACGCATCCAGTGCGGAGCGTGGTCCGCATGATGTGATAGTCCACGATCGGGGCGATTTCGGTCGAACCCCGGAGACGGAGGAAGTGTTCCGGCCGATTGGCGAGGATCAAGGCGAGCAGGTTGGCCTTCTTTGCGAAGGGATCCTCCCCGAAGCCGGGAACCGTCTTGAGGAGACCCAAGAACGTCTCCAGCGGATCGTCGGAGTCGTTCGCCCGGTCGAGGAGTGGCCGAATGCCACCGAGGGGACCGACCGCCGCACCAAACGCTTGCTGGAGGACCCTGTGAGAGCCGACGTCCGGGATCGGGCAGGTGCCGTCGTCGGCCGTACAGATCGTGTCAAACAAGAGGGGATCTTCCGCAAGACGGTCGGGATCGAGGACCTCAGGAGCGATCGATGCCGCTCGCGAGAAGGCATGCCAAATGAAGTCGGAGCCCTTGCGTCGAACTCCATCGATCGTTGCCCACATCGGCCCGCCATATCCGCGATCCGTCCCTTTCCAGAATCCGTACTGGTGAAGCGTGCCGATCGTGAGGACATCAATCGCCTTCGGATCGCCCGATTCGGGGAACGGCGAACCGGTGAAAGCAAGCGCTCCTTCCTGCGCGGCATTGCGGAGCTTGGACGCAACGTGCTTCGCTCGCCTCGGATCCACCTGTGCGATGCCCTTGTCGGGACCTCCCGGAACCTGCTGAACGATTGCACGCTTCGGCAGGAGGTCGATCAATGGAGCCGCTCCTGGGCCCTGCACGATGATGGAAGCCGACTCGAGACCGCACTCGACCGGATTGGGGTCGCCCATGAGCATGGCGCCGAGGTAGCCGCCAACGAATGCGTCGCCGGCCCCGGTCGGGTCGACGGCCGTCACAGCCTCGGTCGGATGCTGGGTCCACTTCGAGCCATCCCACCGACGAACCCCCGTCCGGCCCTCGGTAACGCACACAACCGTGCGGCTCGGCATACGGGACGGGAAGATGAGCTGTGCCTCGTCCCGATTCAAGAACGCAACATCGACTCGCTCGAAGAGGTCGCGAACAAGGCTTGGCTCTTTGGCTGCGGCCCGTCCAAAGGTACCCGCGGAGAGGCCGCCGCCGTAGCCACGCTCGAGGAGCCGCTCGAGGAATCGGAGTTGGTTGGCCGATGAAGCCGCGAGTGGACCGATGTGGATCCATTTCGTTGTCAACCACCGTCGAGGGACGTCGGCGGCGTCCACCTCGGCCTCATTCCCCGACTTGATCTCCAGGTACGTAGCGGTCTCGCTGTCGTCGTAGGAGATGCGGAATCCGGGGAGTGATCCATCAACCGGGATCAACCCGCCGGGATCGACGCCGCCCGGGGCGAACGCTGCTCCGATGACATCCGGGAGTCTTCGCGGTACCCGAGCAATCAGGCCAACGGAGGAACCGGCGCGCCGTGCGGCCACGGCGGTGATGAATCCGGATCCGCCAACGGTTGCAAGCGTTTCCCCTCTGATCTCAATCTGGTCGATCGACGGTGTCCCGGCGACGACGAGGTGCGGTGCATCCATCGGGGGACCGTACCACCGGGTGTAGGGGGCGCCGCCAGCCGGCTTCATTCCGCGGGCTGACGGCGCCGCATACGGGGTGGAGAACCCTGGGTTCGCAGCGCCGCCCATTCCGCGGGCTGACGGCGCCGTATGCGGGGTGGAGAACCCTGGGTTCGCAGATTACGCGTGGATTTCGAGGATGTCGCCGTCCTCGACGACGTGCTCCCTGCCGACCTGCTGGCCGTCGTAGGAGCCGCGGCCCCAGATCCGCGCGTGGTGGAAAGACGCGGCGAGGTCTCGGTGGACGAGGCGAGAGATGTCCTCAACGGTTGCTCCGGAGAAGACCGTATACGGGCGATCCATGTCGGGTTCTTTCCCCGGCACCTTCGTGTACACCCTGACGATGTCGAGGTTTCGGAACAGCCACGGCCCAATCGCGTCCAGGCCCTCTCCGGTCTCTGCCGACACAACAATCGTGGGGAAGTGGAGGTCGCCGAGCTCGCGACAGACGTCGAGGTCCCCCTTGATGTCGGGAATCGCGTCGGCCTTGTTCGCGACCAGCAGTGTCGGCAGGCGGATCGCGAACGGGTCATCCCCGTTGGCCGCCGTCTTGTCCCATGTCCCGGTCAGCGTGACTTGGCGGTCCGAGAGCATTTCCCGC
Source organism: uncultured actinomycete (assembly GCA_942491345.1). GTDB lineage: Bacteria > Actinomycetota > Acidimicrobiia > Spongiisociales > UBA5794 > JAHEEL01. The sequence continues at coordinate 104,744 of CALOAN010000044.1, read as the reverse complement.
GCGAGCACGATCTGTTCAACGCAACCCGGTTGGCCGAGGTCGATCACGAAGAGTGCACCGTCTGCCGACTGCAGGGCGTTCCCGATCCACGGGATCGGGTGTTGCGATGAGATCGGTGGGAGGTCAACGAGTTGGATGGCGGTGTCCTCGATGCTGAGCATCCCCGGTTCCGGATACAGTGTTGTGAACGGATACGCCCCGACTTGTGTGTGCGATCCCGTGAGCGCAGCGTGCAGCGCCGACTTCCCCGTGTTGGGCGGACCGATGATCGCGACTTGGGCTGCGCCGTCGGGATGGATGAATGTCGGGGGCCCGCTGCGAGCACCGCCCTTCGACGGCCCGGCGAGGTCGTCCTTCAGCTCCTTGATCTTGGTCTTGATGTCCGCCCGCAGGTGTTCGGTCCCCTTGTGCTTCGGGATCGTGCGGTGCATCTCCTGAAGAAGATCAAGACGTTCATGCGGGTCGCGCGACCGCTTGTATGCAGCTTCAGCCTTCTTGTAGTCGGGCGTCAGGTTCGCCGGCATCGCCCCATTTTGGCGCGTGCGACGCCCCAGCGCCACGGGCCGGATGGCCCTGAACCTTCAATCTCTTGGCAGTCAATCGGGATAATCGGGGAAAGACCCTATCGACGTTCCGGTGGCGGGAGTTATGTTGAACGCAAGGAGGCACGATGCGGATTGCGCTGATCGCGATGTCGGGCGTTCGGGCGCACAACCCGGAGCTGACGGCTCTTGGGTTGAGTCTTCCCGGCTTCGTCGAGCGGGGAAGGACGATCGCGTCGCTTCCGAGTCTCGGACTGCTGACGCTGGCGGCTCTCACCGACGATCGGCACGACGTCGCCTACTACGAAGTCGATGACATCGCTGAGATGAATCCGCTCCCCGAGTGTGACCTCGCTGCGTTCTCCACCTACACAGCTCAGGTGAAGGAGTGCTACGCGTTGTCCGATCGGTTCCGAGCAGCCGGCATCACCACGGTGATCGGCGGGCTGCATGCGACTGCTTTGCCCGACGAGGCGCTCGCCCATTGCGACATCGTTGTTGCGGGCGAGGGGGAACCGGTGTGGAGGCAACTCCTCGTTGACGTCGAGGCTGGAAACGCCGAGCAGGTCTACCGACCCGACACACGTTTCGATCTGTCCGACGCCCCGATTCCCCGCTACGACTTGCTCGACCCGGCCCGGTACAACCGTCTCACGGTCCAGACCCAGCGTGGGTGCCCGTGGCGATGCGAGTTCTGTGCATCGTCGATCCTCCTCACGCCCCGCTACGAGATGAAACCCGCAGATCATGTTGCCGCCGAGATCCGGGCGATGAAGTCGATCTGGCCGGACCCGTTCGTCGAGCTCTCCGACGACAACTCGTTCGTCAATCGGCACCACGCCCGCGACCTTGTGGCTGCAATCGGCTCGGAGAACGTCCAGTGGTTCACCGAAACCGATGTGTCAATTGCGGACGATCCGGACCTCCTCACCATGATGCACGATGCCGGATGTCGAGAGGTGCTCATCGGCTTCGAGAGCCCCAACTCGGCAGGTCTCGACGGCATCGAGACCAAACGGAACTGGAAATTCGGTCGGATCGATGGCTACCGCGCCGCGGTGGAGGCCGTCCAGACCCACGGAATCGCCCTCAACGCGTGCTTCGTTCTCGGCCTCGACGGTGACGGGCCTGATGTGTTCGAGTCTGTCGCTCGGTTCGTCGAGGAGACCGGTCCGTTTGATGTGCAGATCACCGTGCTGACGCCCTTCCCCGGGACGCCGCTCTATGCCCGGTTGCTGGCGGAAGGCAGGATCCTCGAACCCGGTGCGTGGGAGTTGTGCACCTTGTTCGACGTGAACTACCGGCCGGTCAACATGACCGTCGAAGCGCTGGAGCGCGGCCTCGTCGAACTCGGCCGCCACCTCTACTCCCAAGAGAGCACGGATCGCCGCCGCGACGGGTTCAAACGACAGATAGCTGCCGGCTACGCGCGCAACTCGGCTCCGACGGTGTCCCCATGAGCCTCCTCAGCACCGGATCCGGCGTGGAGCTGACGTCCAACCGCTTGTTCGAGCACCGGATACGCCGGCTGATCGTCATCAGCACGGTCGCACTCGGCGTCATCTGGGGGCTCGCCTTTGCCAACGATGCCGAGGTGTGGGTACTCGTTGCGCTCGGGATCGGGTGGGTGACGATGCCAACCATCCTCACGCTGAGCCTTCGCCGCCCCATGGTTCGCTACGCACTTCTCGTGCCGGCCACGGCCGTGTCGATCGGGCTGATCGGGATGACGTTCACAGCTCCCGACTCGACCGATATCGGCTGGCTGCTCGTCACGCTCGGGATCCTGGTCGGAGGAGCCCTGGGCGCGTGGTTCTGGTTTCGATGGCTGCCCGTCCCACGTGCGCTTGACGATCCGTACGGGGCTCCGCGAGTGGCGCTCGTTGGGCTGCACATCGGCCTCGTACTCATCGGTGTGGCAATGGTGGTGATCGGGCTCTGATCAGTTGGAAGCGCTCGCCGAGGCGAGACGCCGCACGAACCACCAGCACTCCGACATCGCAACGAAGAACGCCAGGTCGGCGAGGCCGAACACGACGAAGAACACGATGTGCGGGTAGACGCCGCCGATCAGATACCACAAGGCCACTGAGAAGTACGCCAGCTTGTACAGCGCACCTACGGCAATGAGGTCCCGGTTCCGAACGAGATTGCCGCGGGCGATGAAGACGTAGGCGATGCCGATGACGAACAGGAAAGCCGCAATCAGGGAGAGAAAGCTCGTTTGCTCCGGCAACTTGTCCTCGATCCCGAGGGCCTCGAACACCGGGCGGTAGAAGAACAGGAAGACGATCCCGAGGGTCAGGTCGTAGATCGCGGCCACCCAGAACAGGGTTCGATACCACCGCTCACGGTCCGGAGACATGGGGACCTCCTCTTCGGCTCTATGGTGGCGGAGCGCTGCGACGCCGGATAGGGCACAACGACAGGGTGGGAAAAACTCGCTTCCGGCCCCCCTATGAAGGTCCCGCCGTTTTCCGTATGGTGTCGCCCATGAGGGGGAAGCTGAAGAGCGTGGCCGTACTCACGGTTGTTGTTGCGGCGTGCAGTTCAGGTGGGACGCCTGCCACCACACCGACATCGGTCACGACGACAACGACGTCGACCACCGTTCCGGCGTCGGCGAGCACCACAACCACGGAGGCGACGACGACAACAACCCTCGACCGTCTCGCTGAGATTCAGGCCATCTTCCAGGACCTCGAGGAACGGCGCCTCCAAGCCCTCTACGACGGCGACCGAGAGGCCTTCCGAGCCCTCTTCGCCAACGACGAATACATGGAACGCAGCATGGGCGCTGTTCGACCTCGTCGAGTTTGAGGATGGCGCCGCCCAGACCTGGTGGTTCGTCGAGGTCTTTGAGGTGCTGGCGACAAAGTGACTGTGCATTGCGGTGCTTCGAGAAGTTGGACGGACTACCGGGCGGCTTCGTTGGGGGCGGTCTTGAACGGATTGTGGTGCTGGAGCAGACGCACGACAGGTTGGGGGATTTCTCGTACGCAGGGGAGGGTTGGGCATGCGACGGTCCGCATCCGCTCTCTTCCTGAGTATTGCCCTGGCCGGCAGCTGGTGGCTGGCAGCTGGGAGCTATGCCGATGATTGCCGGTACGACCCCGAACGCGGCAAGTTGGTCTGTTCCGCGTCCGGCGGTTCGACGAATCGCTCCGATACCACCCCACCTCGCGAACGCCCACCGATGCGGTACATCTATGAGGCGACCGACGCAACCGGCGCACCCTGCTACTACTGGTCCCCGACCCCCGGTGGGCTCGATGTTTGGGACCCGGGGAACGATCCCGCGGTCGCCGCGATCGTCCTCACGACCCCGGTCTGCCCGGTGATCGTCGAGACACCTGAGGACACGGCATGGCGTATCTTCCGCTCGTTCGCGCTCGCCCTTCCGGACCCGTCCCTTGAACCGGCCGCCGCCGGCATCACCGGCCTCCCGACGTATCTCGCAACACCCGGCCCTCCCGATATCACGCATGTGGAGCTCCTTCCGGATGGCCGCTCGATGGAGGTTTGGGCTGCGGCTCGTACGCTGGTCGTCGATTGGGGCGACGGCACGAACGGATCGTTCGACGCCGCAACGGCGCTCACGTATCCGTCGGGAGCGGTCACGCACGCCTACGCGACGAAGACGTGCAATCCGACCTACCGCAGTGAGCACCCCTACGGCGGCAACTGTCATCCGACCCTCGAGGCCTACCCGATCACCGCAACGTTTGTGTGGGAAGGCCGCTACCGCATCGGCGGAGGGTGGATCTACCTCGGAACCCTCGACCGGACAGCGACCGTCCTCTACGACGTCGACGAGGTGCAGGGGGTTCTGCTGCGCTGAAGAGCCGGCCGGCTCAGAGGCCTCTTGTCACCGTGACCTGGGTGGTGATGTCCCTCTCTTCGAGCTCCTTCAGGAAGGGTTCGGGTTCGAAGGCCAGCTCAGGGGGGTGTACGCCGGGGGCGACCTTGCCGGCAGCCTGCCATGCAGCGGCACGGGCTGGGAGTACTCCGGTTGGCAGAGCGCCCTTCAGGGTGAGAACACCCATTCGGTAGGTCACGGGCGCGCCGTCGGCGGTTCCGTTGATCTCCGCCACGATCTCCTTCGCGAGGTCACCCTGCGGGTTTGCCGGCGCCGTGAGCATCTCGATAGCAGAAGGGACGAAGTCCCCCATCATTTCGATCGTGAAGTCCCTCGGCGATACCTCAACACCGCCCACGCTGATCGGGTCCGGTCCGTCGAAGCCGAAGTCGGCGAGGACCCGGACCTTCTCGACCGTCTCCGGATCCATGCCCCAGTGGTTGATCTTGAAGAAGCACTCACGCACTCCTTTGTCGGCGAAGCTGATCGGCAGCGTCGCAACTTCCGAGTGCAGGGAGAGGTGCATGGGGAGGATTCCCAGCGACCCGGCAAACGGATAGTCCTCGAACTCGGACAGCGGTTCGCAGGCGATGAATTCGCCGTCGCGGAACACCATCGGTTGCTGAGTCAACTCATCGATGATCGTCGGAACGGCATAGGTGAACTTCACAGTGCCGGGGGGCGGGGGTTTCACTCCGTCGTAGATCTTGATCGCATCGATCGTGTCGAGCCGGTCTGCGGCATACCGGGCGAGGATGTTCGGAGCGCCGGGCGCCGAACCCATGCCGAGCACGGCGCTGATGCCGGCGTCGGCGTAACGGTCGCTGAGTTCCAACTGCTTCAGGGTGCCGTGGAAGAGGCCACCCATGTCGGTGTAGTGCGTTCTGGCTTGGAGGCACGCCTCCATGACCTTCAGGTTCGTGTAGTAGACGGTGGCGTTGACGCATGCGTCTGCGGGCTCGAGCAACGCAACAAGCGCAGCGTGGTCGTTGAGGTCGGCCTCGGCGATCGACAGCTTCGGGCTGTCGAGATACTCCGCAATTGCTGCGGCGCCGACCATGTCCCGATCGGCCAGAACAACCTCGTCAACGCGCGGATTCACGACGAGATCCTCAACCGCAAGGGCGCCCATCTTGCCGGCGCCACCCAACACAACGATCTTCATCAGAGGCTCCTTGCTCTCCGGTGCCGATGATCTGCGGATGCTACCTGCCTTGGCCCGACGGGAGCGGCTGCGGGACCGCAACTGCGCACGCGATCCGAACGCGAAGCATCCCCCCGCGGGAGGTCGGGGGGATGCTGATCGCTCGGCTGCCCCACACGGCGAAGACGTTCTTCGCCGGTGGCTTGTCGTTCGAGTTACCCGGGCAGGTGCCATCCATTCACGCAGTCGGGTCCGCCGGTCACGGCAACGACGTGTGCCGCAAGCGCCCTGCGGAAGTTGTGAAGAGCCTGGTCCATCTCCGCCCACTTTCCGTCGAGCTTGTTCCCAGTCTCGGCGGCTCCTCGCACCTCCTCGATCTCCTCGAACACTTTTGCTCCCGCCCTTTCCACGGCCTTGGCGGTCTCCGGGCTCTTCTCGGCGGTTGATGCAGTCTCGGTCACCAGACGTTTGACATCGCCCCCGACCGAATCAACGTGGACCTTCACGGCCTCCGACGGTTGCCACTCTGGTTTGCCGTGGGACGCCGAGACGGCGGCCTTGGTCGATTCGTAGATCTCCATGACCTTCGCGTCGATGTCGCGCAGCGCCGCAACGGTCTTGGCGTCCTTCGCTTCGGCGGCGAGCGCAGCGATCTTCTCAGCGGCGTCGGCGTAGACGCCGGCTACCACGGGATTCTTCGCCGCTTCGGCTGCGTGCGTGAACAGGGACACCTTGTACTCGATCAGCTGCTGGGTGGAACGACGAGCCTTGGCGAGTGCTTCCGCGGCCTTCTCGGCCTCGGTCTTCTCCGGCTCTTCCTCCTTCGTCTCCTCGCCTTTGCCCTCACCGCCGGCCTCGGCGATCTTGGCTTGGGTGGTGTTGTAGATCTCGTGCGCTTGCGCCTTCATGTCCTTGAGCGCGGCGATGTCGCTGCTGCCCTCGGCAGCGACCCTGAGCGCCTCCAACTGACTGACCGCCCCCGCATAGATCTCCTGATGCACCGGGTCATCGGATTTGGATTTCTTGTCGACGAAGATGCCGAGCTTGTAGTTGATCGTGTCGAGCGCTGCCTTGCGAACCTCGGCGACCTTTTCTTCCTCGGTTTGTCCGACCGCCGACGCTCGACTCTTGGTGGCGTTGTAGATGTCGTGAGCCTCAGCATCCATCGCGCGCAACTGGCCGACATCGCCTTCAACGGCAGCACGCCCGCGGAGACCGGCGAGTTCGGCGATACCTTGGTCGTACACGACCTTCCGATCGGCATTGTCGGTGCCGTTCTTCAAGTCGGTGAGGAGACTGATCTTGTAGTCGATCGTGCCGAGAGTCTGCGCTCGAACAGCTTCGAGGTCATCACCGCTGCCGCCTTCCGTGGCTGCGACCGGTGCGGCGAACGAACCAAGCGTCAGCCCCAGCGCCATGAGGAGGACGAGCAGAACCCTTGGTCGCGCATTCATGCGTTGCATCTTCACCTCACCGAGTTGGCGAAGCGCCGGCATCCCCTCCCGCCCGGGAGGCCCATACGGGTCTAGAGGAATGGAGACACGTCGCTCCGATTCCTTCTTGAATCGCATCGACTCCAGACGTGAAAACCTTGAGGCGACAAGCACGAATTGGGTCGGGTGCCCTACTGAACCGGTGCCGGTTGAAGCGCGAGGGTCTGATTCTCTACGCTCGCGGTGGGACGAGAAGGGAGATCCCGATGCATTGGACAAGGATCTGGACATTGGTCGGCGTTTTGCTCGGGGTGGCAGCGCTGTTCACGAAGGGTGCGACGAGCGACGGAGAGGACCTCTTGCCGGCTCTCAGCGAGGGTGGGGAGTTTCCGGACGGAATCTCTACCATCTGGGGTGGGCTCGACACGTGGGTGCAGGTGGTGGTTGTCATCGCCATCATCGCCGTCGTGGCCTTTGCCCTCATGCCGCCGCTCAACCTCGTTGAGAAGGTGCCGTACGCTCTGACGACAACCCTGATCGGCGTTGCGCTGCTCATCTACGCGATCATCAAGTTCATGGAGGCAAACGACGACGCGTCGACACTCCAGGACGCATTCGGGCAAGCAGCGGCCGCAGGTGCGATTCCCGCTGCCTTCACCGTTTCGGTCGGGTGGGGCTTCTTCGTCCTCATGGCCGGCACGGCGATGGTCGCAATCGGTGGAGTTGTGATGCTCATCAATCGCGACTCCGGTAACGGAGATGCCGCAGCGGCATAGATCGCCGAAACGAGCACAAGGCCGGACGCCACGTCGGGTCGCCATGCGGCTCAAATGCCGCGGCGGCCCGGCGACACGTCGACGTCAGGCTGCGCCGGTGTCGCGCGGTTCGAGGAAGACAACCGGGATCTCGCGGTCGGTGCGCGATTCATAGGTGGCGTAGCCGTCGTAGGCATCGACGACCCTGGGCCACCAGATGGCCCGCTCTTCGGCGTCGGCCGTGATCGCCTCGACCTCCCAACGGTCCCCGAGAACCTGGACGTTGGCCAGCGGGTTTGCGCGGAGGTTGACGTACCAGTCGGGGTGATGGTCTCGTCCACCCCACGATGCAATAACCACCAACCGATCACCATCTCGAAGGTAGAGCAGTGGGACGGTGTGGATCTTCCCAGACAGCCGGCCCGTCGTCGACAGGAGGCACATGTCGTTGTCGACCAGGCGGCGGCCAACCATCCCCCGCGTGCTGCGATACAGCAGCCGGTGGAGTGCCGACAGGTGTTTCGCAGTGCGGTCTCTCACTCGGGTCATCCATTCCGTGGTCGTCCCGCGTCACGGTACCTCGCGACGAACCTCAGCACGGCGGGTGTCGCGTCATCTAGGATCCGCTGACAGGAACGCGGCGCCTCCGGCGCCGATCGACGTGAGGCGAGGTACCGCTCGTTTGGCGGTGCCTCGCAGGGAAGGACAGAATGTGAAAGGTCTTTTGAAGTATCTCGCTCTCTTGGCTGTGGTGGTGCTCGTCGCCGCTGCCTGCTCAAGCGACGACTCTGGCTCCGACACGACGGCGGCCGGCGACGACACGACAACAACGGCCGCGGCAGGCGACGACACGACAACAACGGCTGCGGCAGGCGACGACACGACAACAACGGCCGCGGCGAGCGGCGATGCAACATCAATCGACTTCTGGGTCGCGTTCTCGGATGAGGCCAGGCTCGGCTTCTCCGAAGAGAAGGCCGCAGAGTTCAATGCGAAGCATCCGGAGTACAACGTGCAGGTGACGTCGTTCGCCTCGTACAACGATGTGTTCGACGCTGCCGTGCTTGCGGTGGACAGCGGTGAACCACCTGGTCTCATCCACTTCTTCGAGGCTGCCACCCGGCAGGCACTCGATGCGGTGGGTGCGGATGGCGCTCCGATCTTCAAGTCTGTGACGGATGCAATCGCCGGGCGGACCGAGATCCTCGGTGAGCCGGTTGTGCTCGACTCGGTCGTTGATGCGGCACGCAACTACTACACGGTGGACGGTTCGTTCTACTCGATGCCGTGGAACACGTCATCGACGGTGATGTTCAGCAACATGGACATCCTCAACGAGGCCGGTATCACCGAACCGCCCGCTACCTGGGCAGATGTCGAGACAGCGTGCGCGGCCATCATGGCCCTCCCCGATGCGCCAAGCGGATGTATCACCTGGCCGAACCACTCGTGGTTCGTCGAGCAGAGCCTCGGACAGCAGGGTGAGCTCCTCGGCAACAACGACAACGGCCGCAGTGGCCGTGCGACCGAGGTGTTCCTCGAGTCCGACGGCAACCTGGCGTACATCAACTGGTGGAAGGGTCTGTCGGACGCGGGCTACTACACGTACACCGGCCTCCAGCGCGACTGGGACGGCACGTCGAATGCCTACCTGGCGGGAGAAGTGGCGATGCTCGTGTACTCGAGCTCGGACACGACGTTCTTCGACACGAATGCCGAGTTCACGAACCAGGCCAGCTTCATGCCGTACAACGGGGATGTTGAGTACGTCGGCAACCTCATCGGCGGAGCAACGATCTGGATGCTCGACGGCATGGATCAGACGACAGAAGATGGGGCGCTTGCGTTCCTGAACTTCTTCTCGAATCCTGAGAATGCCGCGGCATGGCACCAGTTGACCGGGTACATCCCGATTACCCAGGACGCCGTGGACCTGCTCGAGAGCCAGGGCTGGTACGACGAGAGCCCCAACAGCAAGGTGGCATCGGACCAGCTCGCGGCAGCGCAGAACACCCCGGCATCGCTCGGTGCTCTGCTCGGCAACTTCGTCGGCATCCGTGACATCATCACGATCGCGATCGAGGACATCCTCGTGAACGACGTCGACGTCGCGACGCGCATGGCCGCAGCGAACGAAGAAGCCAACAAATCGTTGGAGGAGTACGAGCTGCTGTTCGGCAGCTGATCCACACGAGCAAGGATTGGGGGCGGGGCGTATGCTCCGCCCCCAATACTGAAGCTGTCGGCTGGAGTGACATTGAGAGCTGGTAGTCCATGCTGATCCTCGGGCTGGTTGTCGCTGCGATTCTCGGTCCGGTCTACGTTTGGCGGAACAACGACGACGCTTCGGCGCGGCGGTACGGTATTGGTTCGGCCGTTGCAGTGCTCGGGGCGGCCGTGACGCCTTTTGCGATGGGCCGCTGTGCCTTCCTCGAAGGCACGAGCGGCGTGGATCACCTCCTCGCGTACGGCCTCATGGCCGGTGGCGCTTGGCTGGCCCTGATCGCCCTCCAGCTGCTCTTTGATCGAGCCGACGGCAAGAAGTCGGATAGCGCCGGGATGACCGGCGAGATCCGCACCGGTGGGTTCCGCCTCGGCTGGTGGGTGCCGTGGCTGCTGCTCTCACCCACGCTCATCATCCTGATCGTCTTCCTCTACGTACCGGCGATCCAGACGTTCACCCTCTCAACCAAGCTGACGAAACTCGGCGCACCCAGGTCGGTCGATGTCTGCTTCTCCAATTTCACGGAGTTGCTCATCACCGATCCATGGAAGTTGGTCGCGTACCCGCTCCTTGCCATCGCCGCCATCTACGGGGCACGGTTCTGGCTCCGCCGTTCGGCTCCTGGCACCTGGAGCCGCAAGGGCGCGGATGTTGCTTCGGTAGCTGCGATGCTCTCGGTCTTCGTGGCGCTGTACGCCATGTTCTCGCCCGGCGGCGGCGGCCAAGTCGCGTACCGACCGGTCTACCTGAACACCGTCATCATCACGATCGGCATTGTCGCCTTCGGCATGATCGGCGGACTAGCCGTCTCCTACCTCGCATTCCGCACCATTGGAGGCGGGAGCGTCTACCGAACGCTCCTGATCTGGCCGTATGCGATCTCGCCCGCCGTGGCCGGTGTCCTCTTCTTCATGATCTTCGATCCGACCGCAGGCATCTTCACCTATGTCATGGACACGTGGTTCGGCATCGATGTCCCGAACTACCGGGAAAGCGCATTCCTTGCCCAGTCCTCGATCATCCTCGCGAGCGGATGGAAGATCCTCGGCTACAACATCCTGTTCTACCTGGCCGGCCTCCAGACGGTGTCGCTCGACCAAGTCGAGGCCGCGCTCATCGACGGCGCTTCGACCTGGCAGCGATTCGTGAAGATCGTCCTACCCGCACTCTCGCCGATTACGTTCTTCCTGCTCGTCACGAACCTCACCTACGCGTTCTTCGAGGTCTACGCGACCATCGACTTCATGACAAAAGGCGCGCCGGCCGGCAAGACATCGGTTGCGATCTACGAGATCATTCGGATCGGCGTGAACAACGGAGACCTCGGCCGAGGGGCTGCCCAATCGGTCCTCTTGTTTGCTGCGGTCATTGCCGTCACGGTGTGGCAATTCCAGACCAGCGGCAGGCGCGTCAGCTACGGGGGGTCGTGATGGCGGGCCTAACACCAGGAGTGAAGCGTCGCACCTTCTTCAGAGGACGGACATGGCCGTACCACGTGGCGCTGACCGCAACGGCGATCGTGATTGCGTTCCCGCTCCTGTATGCCGCGTTGATCGCGACGCAGACCAATACCGAGATCTTCTCGTTCCAGTTCACGCCGGGGAGCGCCCTGGCGTCGAACTTCGATGCCGTGTGGTACGGCCGGGATTTCGCTGGGGCGATGTGGAACTCGACGGTCCAGACGATCCTGGTCACCACGGGCAAGACGGTCTTGTCGCTCCTCGCCGGCCTCGCTTTCGTCTACTTCAAATTCCGCGGCAAGTGGATCGTGTTCTTCCTCGTGCTGGTCACGCTCATGATGCCGACGGAGGTCATGATCCTCGCCATGTTCCGATTGGTTTCCGGGTTCGGATGGCAGGACACGATGGCGGCGATCGTGGTTCCGTTCCTGGCCTCGGCAACCGGCGCCTTCCTCTTCCGGCAGCATTTCGCGAACCTGCCGTCGGAGCTTCTCGAGGCTTCTCAGATCGATGGTGCTTCCCCGGTTCAGTTCCTCACGAAGGTGCTGATTCCGCTCTCATGGAATGTCATCGCTGCGCTGTTCGTGATCCAGTTCGTCTACACATGGAACATGTTCCTGTGGCCGAGCCTCATCATCCGGGATGAGGCCAAGCAGGTCTCCCAGGTCGCGCTGCAGACGCTGACGAATATCGATGGAGCCTTGACGTACGGGCCGTTGATGCTCGCAGCGATCATCGCCTCTATTCCGCCTGCAATCGTCTTCTTGCTGATGCAGAAGCCATTCATGAGCGGTTTCGCGATCGGGCAGCAGAAGTAGCCGGACGCATCAGATTCGCTTGGGTCCGGTGTCGGTAGCATGATGCCATGAGCCTCAGAAGCACGGCACTTGCGAAACTCAAGGGCGGATCGTTCGACGTGTTGATCATCGGGGGAGGGATCAACGGGGCCGTTTCCGCTGCGGTGCTGGCAGGTCGCGGGGCCAACGTCGCGCTGGTCGACCGTGGCGACTTCGGCAGCTTCACCAGCCAGGCGTCGTCGAACCTCGTGTGGGGCGGCTTCAAGTACCTCGAGGGATACGAGATCCCCCTCGTTCGCAAACTGAGCGTGTCCCGCAACCGCCTCCTCAAGGCCTACCCGGACAACATCAAGCAGATCGCCTTCCTTGCAACACTCGACGACACGTCGCCGCATCCCACCTGGCTGGCAGCGCTCGGGGCGGCCGGCTATTGGGGCATCGGAGGCTTCCGCACCCACCGCCCGCGCCATCTGACGGCACAGGACATCGAGGAACTCGAGCCGATCGTGCGAACCGACAACTCGATCGGAGGCATCCAGTACTACGACGCCTACCTGCCGGACAACGACTCGCGTTTCGTCTTCGGGTTTGTGCGCTCGGCGATCGATGTCGGGGCGACGGCGGTCAACTATGTCGAATCTACTTCTGCCGAGCACGCCGAAGGCCGGTGGATCGTCACGCTGAAGGACGTTGACGGCGGTGGCGAGCCTTTCACGTGCTCGGCACGCATACTGATCAACGCCGCGGGACCGTTCGTCGACGCGGTGAACTTCGACCTCGACGTTCGGACCTCGCACCGGATCGTCTACTCGAAGGGCATCCACCTCATCGTTCCTCAGATAACCCCGAACCATCGAGTCCTGGCGTTCTACGACGACACACAACGGCTCTTCTACGTGATTCCGATGGGGCGGCGGTCGGTGATCGGGACCACCGACACCCGAGTCGATAGCCCGTTCACGGAGGTCACCGAGGAGGATCGTGACTTCCTCCTCGATCAGATCAACAGTCGTCTCGATCTAGAGAGTCCACTGACCGTGGACGACATCATTGCCGACCGCAGCGGCGTGCGGCCGTTGGTCGTCGCCTCCGGTGGGGGCGATCGCAAGGACGTCGATTGGACGAAGCTCTCTCGCAAACACGAGATCGAGACCGACGACAAGCGCAACGTCATCACCATCTTCGGCGGGAAGCTGACCGACTGTCTCAACGTCGGAGAAGAGGTCGCCGACGCCGTCGAGCATCTCGGTGTCCCGCTCGAAAAGGACACTCATGGTTGGTACGGCGAGCCGGCGAAGGCGACGCGTGCAGAGTTCTACCGGCAGGCCCGGTTGATGGGCCTCGACGATCTGCGCCAAAAGCCGGATGTCGAGCCGCTTTCAGACCGGTTGTGGCGACGGTACGGGCGCCGCGCATTCGAGATGCTTGATGAGATCAGACGAGACCCCTCTATGGGTGAGGACATCATCGAGGGCGCGGACTACCTGCGGGTTGAGCTCTACCTCGCGGCGGAGACGGAGATGGTGACGAAGCTCGAGGATTTCCTCCGGCGCCGCTCGAAGATCACGCAGGTGATCCCCGAGGACGAAGTGAAGAACGCAGCAGGACTTCATGAGGCGGCCGAGATCCTCTTTGGAGACAAGGCCGAACGACGCCTCGATGAGTACTACGGCGAAGCTCCGACACGACCGGTATGACCGGGCGTCATCGGTAGGCCCGACCTCACCTATGGCTTGACGGCTCTGATAATCGCCGAGTGCATGCCGTCCGCGACGCTATTGGTCGGCGTGATCTCGACGGATTCGAATCCGGCGTTGCTCAATCCCTCTGCATATTCGGAGAAGGACAGCGCTCCGGCGATGCAACCAACCCAACTTCCGCGCTCGCGTCGTTCCTCGGGGCTGAGTTCGTCATCTGCCACAACATCGCTGATACCAAGGCGGCCGCCGGCCCTGAGAACGCGGGCCATCTCTGCAAATACCTGCGGCTTGTCTGCGGAGAGGTTGATCACACAGTTCGAGATGACGACGTCGACCGAGGCATGGTCGAGCGGGATGTCCTCGATGTAGCCCTTGCGGAATTCGACATTGGGCATTTCGGCTTCCGCTGCGTGCCGCCGCGCGAGTTCGAGCATCTCGTCGGTCATGTCGATGCCGTAGACGAAGCCGGTCGGACCGACCCTCTTGGCGGAGAGGAGCACATCGATCCCTGCTCCGGAGCCGAGATCCAGGACCGTCTCACCCTCGGAGAGTTCGGCCACGGCGGTGGGATTCCCGCAGCCAAGACTGGCGGAAGATGCTCCCGACGGTACATCGACCAGGTCGGCGGCGGGGTAGAGGTCGCGCCCGAAGTCGCCCTCCTCACTGCTGGTGTCTGACGAGCAGCAGGACTGTCCCGCGCTGCGTGCAGCGTTGGCGTAGCGGTCCCGGACAGCTTCGCGGACGTTGGTCTCGTTGGGCACGGCAACTCCTCATATCGATGTTGATCTATGTGACAGTATCAGTTATATTGATAGTCGTCAATATGAACGTAGCGGGAAAGGACGGGTCGTGAAGGTTCCAACGATTGAAACATGTTGTGAACCGATGCTCGCCGAACCACTCGGCGGTGCTGACGCAGCAGAACTTGCAGCCGGGTTCAAGGTGCTGGCCGACCCGGTTCGTCTGCAGTTGCTCAGCCTGATCGCGAACGCTCCCACCGGTGAGATGTGCGCCTGTGACCTCGTGGAACCGACCGGAAGAACACAACCCACTGTCAGCCACCACCTCACCGTCCTCACCGACGCGGGCCTGCTGACGCGAGAGCAACGCGGCAAGTGGGCGTACTTCCGGGTTGACCCGGACCGTGTGGCGATCCTGCGAAACGCGCTGGGGTGAGAACGGCGAGTTGACGGCTTCCTGCTCCGGCCCCTACTCGGTGAAGAGTGCGACCGACCCCGTCGTCGGGAAAGATGCGTCTACCCCAACGAGCAGGATCGGCTCGATCATCAGCAGGTATATGTAGACGAGGTCCTCGCTCAAGAGATACCGGCATGAACGGAATCTCCCATCGAAGGCCGTGCCGCCATCGACAGTAGTTGCTCCTACTCCTTCCCCCGGTGGAAGTGGCGGCGGCTGAGCCACTGACGCACCGGGTCAGCCGTTCCCCGACCCACCACAGGCTGCTCGCTTCCCAGCCCCGTGCCCATGAAGCGCGGTCTTGAACCGTTGCCCTGGTATGTTCTCGTCAACCTAGTGAAGGGGAATCTCGATGAACGACATCGACTGGGCATGGCTGTTCTTCAGTTTCGAAGGGCGAATCAACCGTGCGAAGTTCTGGCTGGGGATCGTCATCTTGTGGGCGGTGGTCTGGGTGCTGGCGTTGATCGCGGCCGCATCGGGTTCCGGCTTCCTGTGGTGGCTCATCAGCCTTCTCAGCATTCTCCTCATCTGGCCCTCTCTCGCCTTGTCGATCAAGCGGTGGCATGACCGGAACAAGTCCGGCTGGTGGATCCTCATCGGACTCATTCCGCTCATCGGTGGTATCTGGGTCCTGGTCGAGACCGGCTTCCTTCCCGGAACCGTCGGCCCGAACGAGTACGGTCTCGATCCGCTCGGACCTGTCGGCAGGTAGGGCTTCGGGGCGTCGGCAGTCGATGCCGCTGACGAGGGTGGCTGTGCCAGACTGCTCGACGTGACCGACGAACACAGCGCGGCGGCGAGAGACTCCGGGAGCGAACTGATCCCCGTCGATGAACGGCCGTTTGTCGACCGGACCTACAAGGCCGAGGAGCTGCCCGATACGCCGACGCGCTCGTTCCGTATTGCTGCTTCGTCGTGGATTGATGCGCCGGAGGAGCTGCTCGAGGCGGGAGACAGCCTCAACGAGCCGGTCGCGTACATACGGCGGATCGGCCCGTGGCTGCTGTGGCGTGCCGGGCCGCCCGTCGGCCGTGCCCGCTACCTCGCGGTCGCCGGGGACGCTTCGGAGGTGTTGTCGTTCGAGCTCCATGGCAAACGGGGTGTTGGCACCGGGGCCGACGGGCGCAATCACGACCGGTTCCGATCGTGGAAGGAGTCGCTGCGGGATCACGGGCCGGGGGAGGCCTCGGCACCCGAGCATCCCCACGAATGGCCGGGGGAGTACATCTACTGCCCGCTCTGCGCAACGGAGCTCGAAACCGTCGAGATCTACGACCATCTGAGACGCCGATGCCCCTCGTGTGGGTTTATCCATTGGCGCAACCCCGGGGTTGGTGCGGCGGTCGTGGTGTTCGACGACGGCGGCAGGGTTCTGATGGTCCGACGCGGGCCAGGTGCGACGCGAGCCGGGTACTGGTCGATTCCGGCAGGGTTTGTCGACTACGGCGAGGAGATCCGTACGGCGGCAGCGCGGGAACTCTTCGAGGAGACCGGCCTGGTGGCCGAAGTCGGCGACGTCATGTTCGTTGCGTCGAACTTCCACGACCCCTCGAAGCTGACGGTCGGGGTCTGGTTCTCCGGGACCGTGACCGGGGGAAAGCTCGTGGCCGGCGACGACGCAGACGCCGTCGGATGGTTCGCCCTCGACGACCTTCCACCCCTCGCCTTCGAAACAGACGCCGCCCTGTTCGAACGCCTGCGCGGGACGTAGGTCTCGACTGGCCTGATCTTCGCGATTCAGTCTCCCAGGCCGCCCCCTCTGCGACCGAGCATCAGCTCGGCCGCGTCTCCCCCACCTTGACGGTGGGAGAGACGAAGAAGGTCTTCGCCTCCACCATGGAATGGGGGAAGGCGCGTCCGGGCAATCGCCCGGACGCGGAGGGGGTACATCACTGTTGCAGCTAGCTCGTGTCGTACGCTTCGATCCGTTCGGTGAGCTTCAGCCAGGCGGTTTCTTCGGCGTCGAGGTCCTCGAGAACGTTGGCGAGTCGTTGCGCAAGGTCGATTGTCGCCTCGTAGTCGCTGGCCGCCGCATCGAGCTGCTTCGCCAGATCGGCGCTCTGCGCCTCGAGTTCCGGGATCCGCCGTGTGAGCCGAGCGAGTTCCTGACGCTCCTTCCATGTCGGCTTCGTGCGAGCGGTCGGCGTCTCCGTGCCGGTCTTTGCGGGTGGCCGGGACGGCGCCGCTTCCGCGGGAGCGAGTCGATCGGCCCAGTACGCCTGCCAGCCTCCTGGGTGGTGGCGCACCGACCCTTCGGGCTCGATGGAGTAGATGTCGTCGCAGACCCGGTCGAGGAAGTAGCGATCGTGGCTGGCGACGACCAGCGCCCCTGGCCACGAATCGAGGTACTCCTCGAGAACCTCGAGCGTGTCGAGGTCGAGATCGTTGGTCGGTTCGTCCAGCAGGAGCAGGTTCGGGGCTTCCATCAACGTGATGAGCAGTTCGAGGCGACGCCGTTCTCCGCCGGAGAGATCGCCGACCGTCGAGCGTTGTGCATCGGCGCCGAACTGGAACCGTTCGAGGAGCTTCGCCGCCGATACCCGGATGCCCGAGTCGAGGCGGGTGGTCTCCGCCCGCTCCCGAACCGCCGCGTTCACCCGGGTGTCGGGCGGGATCGGCTGCGGATCCTGGCCGTACCAGCCTGGGACGATGGTTGTTCCCATCTTGACGGTGCCTTCGTCTGGTTGGAGCCGTCCTGCGATGAGGCGAAGCAGGGTTGTCTTGCCCGATCCGTTGTCACCGACGACGCCGACCCGTGCGTTTGGCTGGAGCTTGAGGTCGACGTTTCGCACCACCCATCGATCGTCGTAGCTCTTGCCGGAGTTGTGCATGTCTACGACCTTGGACCCGATACGTCGCGAGGGGAGATCGATGGAGAGCTCCGGGTCGACCGGCGGTCGCTTTGCTGCGATGAGGTCGTTGACGGCGCTGACGCGTGAGCGCGACTTCGAGGTGCGCGCCTTTGGCGAGCGGCGGAGCCACTCCAGCTCGGTGCGGAGACGCTGACGCCTGCGGTGTTCGACGACGGCTTCGTGTTCTTCGCGGGCGGTCCGGGCCTCGAGGAACTGTTCGTAGGTGCCGTGGTGCGAAGAAAGTGACTCGTGGTGGACTTCGACCACCCGATTGGCAACCCGGTCGAGCAGGTATCGATCGTGGGTGACGAGCACCAGCACCGATGTGCGCGACAGGAGGTGGTCCTCGAGCCAGTCGATGGTGTCGACATCGAGGTGGTTGGTCGGCTCGTCGAGTATCAGAAGATCACATTCGGCGGCGAGAGCAACCGCCAGGGCAAGGCGCTTGCGCTGACCGCCGGACAGGTCGGCAACCAGGGCCGACGAGTCAGTGAGCCCGAGGCGGTCGGCCATGGCGATGGAATCGCGGTCCCCTCCGATGATGTCTCCCACCCTGTTCTCGTCGGGGAAGGACGGGTCTTGGTCGAGGAAGGTGATCCGCAGCCCGGTAGCTCGCACGATCCGCCCTGCGTCGGGTTCCTCGATGCCCCCGATGATGCGCAACAACGTGGACTTGCCGGACCCGTTCCGCCCAATCACACCGATCCTCTGGCGCCTGGAAATCCCGAGCGAAACGTCGCGGAGCACCGGTGTCTCCGGGTACGACTTGGAGATGGCCTCGAGGCTGATCAGATGCATCGAAGCCAGTATGCCCTTGCACCGGTTTGGAAAGCTCGGGCGAAGGTGATCCCGCTGCTACCAGCCTGGTGGGAGTGGGCCGCTGGGTTCGACGCCAAGACCAACAACTTCCCATCGGTAGCCGCCTCCGGAGAGCGGTTCATCCCAGAACACCGACACGCTCTTCATAACGCGGCCGTACTCGCCGACCCACAAATCCTGCGAAAAGTCGCCGCGCGGGCTTCGGTCCTCAAGCTCGCACGAGACGTGCAGCGTCGCTACGCCGACGACCTCTTCGAGACCGACCACCTCTGCTCCGCTTTCGATACACTCGCCTGCCTCGCGTTGGACGTCGGCCCACTCCAGCGGGGGTCCGAAATAGCTTCCTTCCTCTTCGCTGATGTCGTACCAGGTGCCATCCTCGGCGAGGACCATGTATGGACCACGGGGTCTTGAGACTTCGCGGTATCCGTTGTCACTTTCGAGGATCGTCAAGTCCTCGAAGTAGGTGATGGTCATCGTTATCCACTCCCAGTTCCACTGCTCGGAATCCGGGCTCGCCATCGGGTCTTCACGTTCCCCGCGCCCGAAGGAGATCTGCACCTGGGAATTGAGCGGGTAGTGCCTGTCGGGGTTGGTGCGCGAGTACAACTCGCCCATGGTTCCAAATGATCCGGGAAGGACCTGGTCGGCATGGGGGACGGTCGTCGTGGCGGCGGTTGTGGTCGGCGCCGGCGTGGTCGTTGTTGTGGATTCGACAGTGGGGGCAACCGTGGTTGTTGACGACGTACTCGGTGTGGCACTGGTGTCAGCGGTCTGGTCGTCTTGGCCGCAGCCTGCGAGCAGCAGCACAAGCACCAGCAGGATGATTCGCCGTAGAGTCGCCACCGGTGAAGTATCGGTTGTGCGTCGCTGGACCTGGAGGGGGAAGGCGAGGCCGACAGTTCAGGAGCGGCTGGCCGTCATCCACCAGCTACCAGCCGGGCGGCAGCGGGCCGCTGGGTTCGACGTCAAGACCCGTGACCTCCCAGCGCAGGCCAACGCCAAACTCGGGTTCCTCCCAGAACTCATAGGCGCCCTTCATTACGTAACCTCGCTCGTCGATCCACACATCCAGCGAACCGGCTCCGCCTCGATCTCCTCCATCGACCGGACACCTGATGTGCAGCGTGGTCACGCCGATGACCTCCTCGAGACCGACCGTCTCAGCGCCCAATTCGATGCAGCGAGCAGCGAGGCCCTGCGCGTCTCTCCACTCCGTGATGGGTGAGAATATGGACCCCTCATCATCGATCTCATGCCAGGTGCCATCCTCTGCGAGGTACAGGTACGGACTGCCAGGCCGTACGACTTCGCGATATCCGGTTCCATAGTCCCAGAGAGTCAACCGTTCCGATTGTGTGATGGTCATCGCCGCCCAGCCCCACTCCGGTGGGTCCTGGGTCGGCTGGTCGTTCTCATTGGATGCGAACCCGATTGAGCTCACTACCTGCCCAATCAGTGGGTAGAGCCTGTCGGGGTTGGTTCGCGAGTACAGCTCGCCCATGGTTCCAAATGATCCGGGAAGGATCTGGTCGGCATGAGGGATGGTCGTTGTCGTTGTGTCCGGAACGGTGGAGGTCGTCGTGGTTGCGGTTGTGGTCGTTGTCGGTGCCATGGTGACCGTCGTTGTGGGGGCGGCGGCCGAAGTCGTTGGAGCGAGTGTGGTAGTTGCTCCGGTGGTTGTCGGCGCTTCCTTCACGGTGGCGCGGGTCGCTGCCACCGTGTTGTCCTGGCCGCAGCCTGCGAGCAGCACGACGAAGACCAGGAGGATGATTCGTCCGTGAGTCGCCATCGGAGAAGTATCGGTTGTGCGCTGCTGGACCTGGAGGGGGATGCGGGCCGGCAGTTCAGGAGCTGCCATCCAGCTACCAGCCTGGCGGGAGGGGGCCGGTGGGTTGGACGTCGAGGCCGGTGACTTCCCACACCGTGATGAAGCCAAACGAGGGGTCCTGCCACGACTCCGAGACGCTCTTCATGACGTGGCCCTGTTCGCCGATCCACACGTCCGAGGAGCCGGTGCCCTCCGGATCCCCTTCATTCCCGGTGCACCGTATGTGCAGCGTCGTCGCTCCGGCGACGTCCTCGAGACCGATGATCTCGGCACGAAATTCGAGGCAGCCGGGGGCAATACCCTGAACGAAGGTCCACTCATAGAAGGGTCCCATCCCGGGCCACTCCCATCGGTCGTTCTCGTGCCACGTGCCGTCTTCGTCGAGGTAGAAGCTTTCGTCGCCGCGCAGCACCTCGCGGTATCCGCCGCCGAAATCCCACACCGTTATGTCACCGGAGTATGTGATCGTCAGCGACGCCCAAATCCCCGCCTCCATGCCCTGGTCCGCCAACACTTTCTCATCGCCGTCGATAGCGATGTAGCTCAGGATCTGCGCGTCGAGAGGGTTGACACGGAACATGTCGGAGAGCGAGATCAGATCGCCCACTGTTCCGAATGATCCAGGAAGCACCTGGTCTGGATCGAAGCCGATTGTTGTCGACTCGGGGCCCGTGGAGGTCGTCGTGGGAGTGGTTGTCGTCGTCGGTGCCACCGTCACGGTTGTTGCTGGAGCAGTCGAGGTTGTGGGATCCACGGCGGGGGCAACCCTGGTTGTTGACGACGTGCTCGGTGTGGCACTGGTGTCAGCGGCCTGGTCGTCTTGGCCGCAACCTGCGAGCAGAAGGCCGAAGACCAGGAGGAGAATTCGTCCGTGAGTCGCCATCGGTGGTGTATCGGTTGCTTGCGATGCAACCTGGAGGGCGGGGGAGAGTCGCCAGATTCGGGCCACGAGTCTGGACTCGCGGCCGACCTCATCTGCGCGATGCCGGCTCCCAGGCCGCCCCCTCTGCGGCCGAGCATCAGCTCGGCCGCGTCTCCCCCACTGCGTGGTGGAGACGAAGACCCAGGCTGCCCCCTCCCGCCCTCGCTGCGCTCGGTCGGGGTCGGCTCTTCGTGGGTCGCAGAACCGCCTGACCCCCTCCGCCTCGCTGGACTCGGCACCTCCCCCTGAGGGGGAGGAATCGGACCGAACCCTCTGCGGCGGCTGCTCGGACCTGCGGCCGTTAGAAGTCGAAGTTGGCGGGGTCGGGGCCTACTCGGTCGTTGCGGTCCATGGCGTTGATCGTTGTGATCTCGTCGGGGCTGAGTTCGAAGCCGTAGAGGTCGGCGTTCTGGGCAATCCGCGACGGGGTGACACTCTTCGGGATCGTGACGATGCCGCGGTGGAGCATCCACCGCAGCACTACCTGTGGAACGGTCACACCGTGAACATCGGCGATTGCCTGCAGCTCCGGGTCGTCGATGATCTGGCCAGCCTTGAGTGGGCTCCATGCCTCGAGGACGATGTGGTGGTCATCGCAGTAGGCGACAAGCTCAGGGCTCTGGAGATGAGGGTGGAACTCGATCTGGTTGATCGATGGCAGCACCGTGGCCGTCTCGGCAAGCTGATCGAGGTGGCTAGGGAGGAAGTTTGATACGCCGATCGCCCTGGCCCTGCCGGACCGCTGGATCTCCTCCATCGCCCGCCACGTTCCTGCGGTGTGCTCAGGTTTCGGCCAGTGGACGAGGTAGAGATCGACATATTCGAGCCCAAGTTTGCCGAGGCTCTTATCGATTGCAGCGAGGGTTGATTCGTATCCCTGGTTGCTGTTCCAGAGCTTCGTGGTGACGAAGAGGTCGGACCGGTCGATGCCCGAGGCAGCAATGGCTCGACCGACGCCCCGTTCGTTCCGGTAGAGCGCGGCCGTGTCGATATGCCGATAGCCGAGGGCGAGCGCGCTCGCGACGGCGTTCTCGACGGCGTCTCCGTCCGGGACTCTGTAGACGCCGAATCCGAGGAGTGGGATATCGATGCCGGCGTGCAGCGGAACGGTGGTTTCGAGAGAGATGCTCATGCGGCCAGCCTTCCACACCCGTGGCGCAACAGGGAATCTCACAGAGTGCTCCCCGTCGGCGGATGGGTCGAAAGCCCCTAGTCACGCACGTAGTTTCAGAATTTACTGAAACTTATGACACCAGAAGAACACCGCAGGCGATTCACGGAAGACGTCAGCCTCATATTCGAGTCGATGGGCCTGGCACCGATGGCGGGCCGCGTGTGGGCAGCACTCCTCGTGAGCGATCAGGCGCACCTTTCGGCGGCAGATCTTCAGGAGCAGATCGGGGCAAGTGCGGGATCGATCTCTACGGCAATCGCCTCACTCAGTCGAATCGGCATCATCGAACGTGTGTGGGTGCCGGGCGACCGACGGAGCTACTACGCAGCTTCCATGGCCGCGCTTGAGGTGTTGCTGGAGCGGCGCGCCGAGGCCCTCACCCAGATGGTGCTGCTGGCCGAACGCGGCATGGAGGCCTTCTCCGACGTGGAGCTGGCCAGCGGCCGCCTGACCTACCTCAGAGACTTCTACGCCTGGTTCGACCGGGAGTACGACATCCTCATCGAACGCTGGCGGACAGAACAGCGGACCTCGAAAGAATGAACGGAGTGACCATGACGGGGAACAACCGGCTGATCCACCTCGATGGTGTGTCACGGCGATACGAACTCGGCGGCACAACCGTCACCGCGCTCGAAACGGTGAAGCTGGAAGTCCACGACGGCGAATTCGTCGTCGTGCTCGGACCGTCCGGGAGCGGAAAGACGACCTTGATCAACCTGATCGGTGCCCTGGACACCGCAACGAGCGGGTCGATCTCGGTGGCCGGCGTCGACATCACCGACGCCAAGCGGTCGGAGCTGTACGACTTCCGTCGCCGCTCCGTGAGCTTCGTGTTCCAGAGTTTCAACATCTTCCCCGGCCTGACAGCGCGCGAGAATGTGCAGTTCGGCATCGATGCAGCCGGGCGTGATGACGCTCCGAGCGCCGATGAAGTTCTCGAACGCGTCGGTCTTGGAGACCGCGCCGCTCACTTCCCCCACGAACTCTCCGGCGGCGAACAGCAACGTGTTGCGATTGCACGAGCACTCGCAACCGGCAATCCGATCCTCCTTGCCGACGAACCAACCGGTGAGCTGGATTTCGCCACCGGCGTGCAGATCCTCGAACTGCTGCGTGAGCAAGCCGGTCCCGGCACCGCGGTGCTTGCCGTCACGCACAATCGCGAGATCTCACGTGTGGCCGACCGGGTCGTTGAGCTCTCGAGCGGTCGGATCGCATCCGACGGACCTCCGGCGGGAGGCCGTGCGGAACTCGCCGACCTCCACTGGTAGGAGGCGGACATGAAATCGTTCTCAATGTGGATGCGGTGGTCTTGGCGTGACCTGCGTTCGCGATGGGTGCAGGTGGTCGTCATCGCGCTCATCATCGCCCTCGGAGTCGGCGCCTACTCGGGCCTGTCCTCGAATACACGCTGGCGCCAGATCACGGCAGACAACGCATACGACGTGCTGAATATGTACGACCTGCGGGTTGAGCTTGCCGACGGATCCGCCGTTGACGCAGGTTCGATGGTTGGGGTCGTGGCAAACGCCGACCGGAACGGCATCGTCGCCGACGCGGAAGAGCGCCTGCGCGTGCCGAACCAAGTGGCGACACCCACCAAAGACGGCGATATTGTCGTTCGAGGCGAGGTCATCGGCGTCTCGATCGCAGACGGCGGGCCGAAGATCAACGCTATCTACCCGAAGGCAGGTCGCTCGCTCGACGAGGGTGACCGCGGACAGCCGACGGCACTCATCGAGCGCAACTTCGCCGTCTACTACGACCTCCCGGCCCAAGGTTCACTCACCCTCAGCGGTGGCCGCCAACTCGAGTATGTGGGGCATGCCAACACCCCCGAGTACTTCATGGTCATCTCGGAGGGAGGAGGCATCTTCGCGCAGGCGAGTTACGCCGCCGTGTTCACGTCGCTCGAGACTGCAGGCGAGATCGCCGGCCTTCCGGGTTCGGTCAACGATCTCGTCATCACACTCGAGCCGGGCGCCGATCGCGACGCCTTTGCTGCAGAGGTGGCTGCAGCGTTCGACTCCGCCATGCCGGACATTGGTGTGATCGTCACCGATACCAACGACGACGCGGTGTACACCGTGATGTATGAGGACATCGAGGGAGATCAGCAGTTCTTCAACATCATCGCCATTCTGATTCTTGCGGGCTCGGCGGCCGCAGCCGTGAATCTCACCGCGCGAATGGTCGATCAGACTCGCCGCGAGATTGGGATCTCGATGGCACTCGGGGTGAAGCGTCGATGGATCGCATTGCGGCCGATGCTGATGGGGGTGCAGATCTCGCTGCTCGGCGTCGCGCTCGGGATTCTGATGGGCTGGACAATCGCCGCCGCACTCCGTGGCTTTCTCGAATCATTCCTTCCCATGCCCGTATGGCTCACACCCACACAATGGGACCTCTTCCTCGTGGCCGCGCTCGTCGGTTTGGCGATTCCGCTGATTGCCGTTTCGATCCCCGTGTGGCGGGCGATCCGTGTCTCACCTGTTGACGCCATCCGCACGGGCCACCTTGCGTCGCGAGGCGGAGGGCTGGCGCCGTTGGTGAGGAAGGTCCGGCTCCCGGGCGACACCTTCGCCCAGATGCCGGTACGCAACGTGATGCGCGCACCGCGACGCGGATTGCTCACTGCGCTGGGGATCGGTGCGACGATTGCCGTGCTGGTCATGCTCGTCGCTGCGATCGACTCGTTCTTCGGCGCCATCGAGAAGGGCGGCGAGGAGGCATCCGGCGGCGTCGCCGACCGAGTTATCGTCGAGATGGATTCTGTGTACCCGGCCAACGACGGTCCGGTGGGGGCAGTGTTGGCCTCGCCTCTGATCTCCGATGGTGAGGCGATCTTGCGCGTCGGAGGTGAACTCGGCACGGGGAGCGATGCCATCGAAGCGGTCGTCGAGTTCGTGGACTGGGAGAACGGGATGTTCCAACCCAACGTGGTCGAGGGATCCGTCCCCGGCGGTGAGCCCGGGATCGTGATCGCCCCGAAGGCTGCGTCCGACCTCGACGTGGACGTCGGTGAAGCGCTGACCGTACGACTCCCGCGGCGCACCGGTCCGTACTCCTATGCCCTTGAAACGATGGATCTGACCGTCTCGGGAATCAACGGGCATCCGTTCCGCTCCGTCGCCTACATGTCGACGGCTCACGCCGGAGTACTCGGCCTGGAGAACCTTGCGAATATCGCTTCCATCGTGCCGGCCGACGGTGTCGAGATCGGGGACCTGCAGGCCGACTTCCTCACGATCGGCCAGGTCACATCAGTGCAACGTGCCGACGCGATGGCCCAGCTCATGGAGGACCTGATGTCACAGTTCGTCGGGGTGTTCCAAGTGTTCGAGATCGTCGTTCTGGTCCTCGCGGTCCTGATTGCATTCAACGCAGCTTCGATCGCGGTTGATGAACGCCGGAGAGAGAACGCCACCATGTTTGCCTACGGTGTGCGGCCTCGAACGGTCGTGCGGATGCTGCTTGCCGAGAGCACGATCGTCGGTGTGGTGGCCACGATCGTCGGTCTTGTTGGGGGGTTCGCGCTCTTCCGATACTTCATCACCCAGTGGGCGCAGACGATGCCTGAGATCGCCATTCCGGTCGAGATGAGTCCGGCGACCTTGTTCTGGGCCGTAGGTGTTGGTGTGGTCGCGGTTGGGCTCGCCCCCCTCCTGACCGCGCCACGGAAGCTGAGAAAGATGGACTTGCCGTCCACCCTGCGGGTGATGGAGTAGGGGAGACACGAGATTCGAGACACGAGATTCGAGACCTGGCGCAGGGTCGGTTCGGTCAGCCGGCCGCTACCTCGGCTTCGGGCTCCGGACCTGCTTCTGTCCCGTCCGGCACTTGCTGTTCGACTGCGGCGTAGAGGTCGTCGGGGCGAATGGGTTTCGCCAGGAAGGCGGCCATTCCGGCCGCACGACCGCGTTCCTGGCTTGTCTCGTCGGTGAATGCCGACACGCCCACAATGAGCGGGCGGCGCGAAGGATCGGCCCGGCGCTCGCAGATGATCCGCGTGGCCTCCAGCCCGTCCATGCCCGGCATCATGACGTCCATCAGCACGACGTCGAAGTCAGCGCGTTCGACCATCTCGACGGCTTCGAGGCCGTCCGTGGCGATGGTGGTTGAGTGCCCGCGCTCTTCGAGCATGCGCGTCATGAGGAAGCGGTTCGTCTGACTGTCGTCGACGACTAGCACGCTGAGGCTCGGCCGTCCGTCGCGGACCCAGTATCGGGTAACCAAAGTCGTCCGATCTCCTGAGTTGGCGAGCTTCATTGTTGATGTGACGACATCAACGAGGTCGCCGGGCTCGATCGGTTTCGCGAGGTAGCCGCTGACGCCGTGGTGGCGGCACCGGGCCGCGTCCCCACGCCGACCGGAGTTGGCGACGACCACGATGGGGATCAACGAGGGGGTGCGCTGAGTGAAGCGGTCCGCTTCGGCAAAGGAATCCTTGGTTGAGTCGATGAGTGCGAGGGCGGGCATCTCGGGGTTGTCGATGCTGGCTGTTCTGGTCTCGATCCACTCGTCAACGCTCGTTGCGACAACGTGTGCCATCCCTGCTTCGCTGAGGGTCTTCACCATTGAGCGACGGTCGGTGATGGAGTCCGAGATGATGAGAACCGGCCGGTCGGTGTGCGTCTCCTCGACGTCTTGTTGCGGGGTCGCGACCGGATCGGCAGCCATCTGGAGTCGAATCGTGAACTGGATTCCTGCTGTTTGGTCCCCGTCGCCGTCCACCGAAACACGACCACCCATGCGCGATAGCGTCTCGAGCACAACCGGCAAGCCCAGGGCCACCCGCTCCTCACCCGCAAGGAGTTGCCCGTCATCGTCGCTGGGGGAGGGGGTTTCGTTGGTTGCGGCGTCGACCCCGAACCGCAGCGTGACGGTGGTGGTGTTGCGTTCCACCACTGCGATGTTGAGAACAACTCGCTCTGCGGAGGTGCGCTCCGTAACCGACTCGATGAAGCGGGCGATGATGCGCCTCAGCCGACCGGGATCTCCGACAAGAACGTCCGGCACGTCTTTGGCGACGTCGTCGACAATCTCGACGGGCCGTGCCGTCGTGGTCGGGTCGAGCAGCCGTTTCACATTCGAAACCAGGCCGCGCAGGCTGAATTCTGCCGCTGCGAATTCGAGGTGGCCGGCCTCGAGCATGGAGAGATCGACAAGATCGTTCGCCAAGGTGAGGAGGCCGTTGGCTTGGTCCTCAATCGATGCGAGCGATTCGACCGTGTGCGCCGGGAGGGCGTACATCAAGGAGTCGCGTGCGGCATCCAGTATGTCGGCGGCGGGATTCCTCAAGCGATCTGCGATGTGCGAAAGGATCTGCGCCTTCGTCGGTGGGACTCCCTCGATGGTGACTCCGGCTTGGTTCAATTGAGAGAGGGTGGTCTGCTGCTCCATCGCCTGGACCAGGCATTTGTCGAGCAGATCAGAATCAATCGCGTCTTCTACGATGTAGCAGGCGGCGCCTGCTCCCACGGCGGTGACTCCCGTTCCGTGATCGCTGGCACCGGCAACGAACACAATTGGTGCCTTGATTCCTTCTTCGTTGATGCGTGCCAGGAGATCGAACCCCGTCCGGACGCCGACATAGTGATCGACGACGTAGACGTCATGCTCGGCGGCGACGATGGCCCCGAATCCGTCCGGAAGGGTCTCAACGCTGTCTACGTCGTAGCGGCCCTCGGCGACGCCATCGGCCAATCGCTGGTGGATCTTCGGCATGGCGGCGCCGTCGCCAACAAGAAGAACGCGAACGGGCCTTTGGTTGCCTGTTCTCGATCCGTGAGTGTTTCCGGGGATCGGCTCGCCGATCGGTTCCGAACCGGGGTCCGTAGCTCGCATTGACTGTGGCCTACCTGGTGGAATCGCCGTTGGTCTTCTCCTGGGAAGGTCTATCGGCGGCGGAGGCGGCGAAGTTCAACGGTTCCTTGGGGTTGGGCGCGAATAGGTCGGTCGCCCCAAACCGGAGCGTGGTGCGCCGCAAGTGGTCGCACCACGCTCGATTGATCGGCATACGGAATACGGCTGGACCGTCCTACTCGGCCATGAGGGTCGTGTGAGCCTGAGTCATCCACGCTCGCGCGATGTGAACCGCGTCGTGGCGTTGCTCGACGGTGCCGTCGCTGTCTGCGGCCGAGAGCTGTCCCGCCGCATTCTCGAGGTAGCCGTTCACCTCCGACACATCCACGCCCGCGGCCCCCGCCCATCCGGTGATCGTGACGAGATGGTCGTAGCGGCGAGTGTCCTGAACCAAGTCACGAGCGATGTGTTCCTCGTAGTCGGGGGTCTCGCCCCTTCTCTCGGCTCTCCAAGCGATCCGCTGGAGTTGAGCGCGCGACGTCGCAGTGCCAACGATCTCGACCGGTTCGTCGACGGCGGCAATAGCGGCGGTCGCGTCTGCAAGATTCTCGATCGCCTGTGCCTTCTGATCACCGGTGAGCCGAACTGAATCGGCGATCCGCTCTTCTGCCGCCGCGACTCGATCGGCGATTCGTGCGCGCAACTCATCAACCGTTTCGCCGACCCACGCCGGTGGGTGGAGGCGTTGGGGCCGGTCCGGTCGTTCTGCCGTGCCCGCCTCTTGGGCGAGCGCGGGCACGGCGGCAAGCGCGACAACCGCGGCGATGACTGCCGCGAGGATCGTGGTTCGTCGATTCATCTTGTCCTCCTGGTATCGGGAACTTTCAGCGACAACTCTGACGGCTGGGTGTGTTGCACCGAAGAGGAGAGTGTGATCATTCTGTGAAGCTGGTTCCGTCCGGTTCGTCCGCGCGACGCAGCGACCACTCCACGTGTTGGGTGCGCCGCTCTCGAGATCTATCGACCACTTTACGCGCGCTTAGCGCACCCTTATCCCTCGAATCGGCAGTATTCGGCCACTGAGAGTGTCCACTTAGGAGGTAACCATGACAAATCGCTCGTCCCAGGGCAACAAACCACGGTCCAGCGTGTTCACGGTCTCTTTGATCCTCGGAATGCTGCTTGTGCCGCTCAGTGCGGTTGCAGCCGCTGCGGTGATCTCAGACAGCGGGGATGTAGGAACCGAAGAGACGGCAGAGGCGGTAGCCGTGACCGAGGTGCCGGAGGTCGTCGTGACGACGACGGCAGCGGACACGGTTGAGACGGTCTTCGTCTCCGATCCGCCAACGTTCACGAGGGCGGACCTCGAGGCGGCATGCGGGGAACAAGGCTGGGAACTTGTCGAGCGTGAGGCCGAGGGCACGATCAACGAACTCGAGCAGGCCGCGCTCGACTCTCTCCGACAGATCTGTGCCGAGGAAGGACTCGAGTTGCCCGGCCCACCCGCGCCACCTCCGGTGGTTCGGACCGTTGCGGTAGCCGATTCTTCGCCGGACCCAACGACGACAACCACGATGGATGACCAGTCCACGCCGGACAACGAATCGCCGACATCTCACGACGACCACGACGAAGACGACGACCACGACGAAGACGACGACCACGACGACGACGACGACCACGACGACCACGACGACCACGACGACCACGACAATCACGACGACCACGACGATCACGACGACTGATGAGAGCCACGTTGACATCAACTGCCGCGGGCCTCGCCGTCATGGCGATCGGTGTGTTCGCGCTGGTCGCGATGTTCGGTGCCGGTCAAGGCGAGGAGTTGGCGCCTGAACCCGTGGTCGTTGCCCCCGCCCCAACCTCAACGACCACGGCGACGGTGACCACGACGACGTCGACAGATCCCGTCGTCATCACCGTTCCCGCTCCGACACCGGACCTTGCCGGCGTCGGAGACGCGGTCTCGCGGGTGCTGTACGGGAATGGATACGCCACCAGCACAGCTCCCGACGAGCTTGAAGGGGCGCTGCCGCCTGCGGTGCTCGCCCTCCTCATCGAACGAGAAGTCACCCTGACCATTGCAACCCAGGCCGATGGTGCCGAATCCGCAGAGGTATCACCGTGATGATCAGGAGGCTCTTCCCGCTGCGTTGGGCGAAGATCGCCGCGTGGACCGGCGCGGCGCTGGCCTGGGGGACCGCGGCAATCGCCGTGGCGAGCAGTACAAACGCCGCCGGACCCGCCGAGGAGCCTGCGCTTCCATTGGCGTTCGAACCGCCGACGACTACGTCGACCACAACAACAACTCTTGCACCGGTGCCAGAGCTGCCTGAGCGTGGACTCGTTGTTGTTCGCTACACGCCGGTGCCGCCACCTCCGCCGCAGGTCGTGACCCGCACCGTTGTGGTGGCCGGATCCTCAGGCGGCGGCTCGGCCGCAGCACCGGCGTCGGCGGCACCGGCCGCACCGGCTCCAGCGCCATCAGCACCGGTGCAGAGTTCCGGATCATGAAGCGAGACCTTTTCCAGGCCATGGGGACGACCGTCGACGTCACGGCCCCGACCGACGACGCGATGGTGGAGACGCGTCGCCTTTTTGATGCTGTCGAGGGAACGTGCAGCCGTTTCCTCCTCGAGAGCGAGTTGAATCACATCAACCGTTGTCCGGCATCTGAAGTATCGCTCTCCCCGTTGATGGCCCAGGTAATGCACGCCGCGGACACGGCCCGGACGATCTCTCACGGGTTCGTCGACGCGGGTTTGGGAACTGCGGTACGCGCCTGGGGCTACGACCGTAGTTTCGAGGGTGTGCGCGACCGAAGCGATAGAGCGGCCCCCGTCGTTGAGACAAGACCAGAGTGGTCGGTGCAGGGAGCAGTGCTCACCCGCAGCCGAGGCACAACGATAGACCTCGGCGGGGTGGCAAAAGGATGGACCTGTGATCTGGCCGTCGAGCGGGGGGACGCGTGCATCGTCTCAGCCGGCGGTGACGTTCGATCTGCTGTGCCCGATGCCGTGGTGGAGATCGTCGATCCGTGGGGAGACATCACAGCATCGGCCTTGTTAGGGGTTGGTGCGCTCGCGACGAGTTCAGTCTCCAGGCGTCGTTGGCGTTTCGGGGATCGAGAGGCGAACCATCTAATCGATCCCCGCACCATGGAACCGAGCGTCGGACCGGTCCTACAGGCGTCTGCGATCACTGCCACCGCGCTCGAGGCGGAAGCCGCAGCCAAGGCAATCCTGCTTCAAGGTGCGGATGGTTTGGCGTGGGCTGATCGCCAGCCGTGGATCCGTGGCGCGCTCGCCGTGTGGCGCGACGGCAACGTCTATGCCACGACCGGGCTGGAGATGGCGGCATGAACATCGAGTGGATTGTCATACGCGGGTCCGGTCTCGTCGCCTTCGGCCTCGTTGCTGCTTCAACGATCTGGGGTCTGATCGTGTCGACCAAGCTGTTCGGCCGGGCGTTCAAGGCCAAGCCGCTCACCTGGTTCCACGAGTCGCTCGGACTCGGTGCCCTCATCGCCACCGGAGTCCACATGGTTGCGCTCACCATGGACCGGTACATCGAGTTCGGGTGGGTCGATGTGCTTGTTCCCGGTGCCGCCTCGTGGGAACCGACAGCCGTCGCGCTGGGCGTCACCTCCTTCTACGGCCTCGCTGTCGTGACGTTGAGCTTCTACGTGAAGGGCCTCATCGGTCAGAAGGTGTGGCGCACGATCCACTTCTTGGCATTCGGTACATTTGCGGGGGCGCTGGTCCACGGGATCCTGGCCGGGACCGACACAACAAACCCGATTGTCACCGGTCTGTACGCCGGGGCAGGCGTCCTGGTTGTCGGGCTGCTGATCGTGCGGATCGTCCTCCAGCGAGGGACGACTGCAGATTCGCCTCGTACCCGCACCTCCGCTCCTCGCGGCCGGGCGACCGAACCCTCAGCCGCGGTGTCGGTCGGTAGCGGCGACTGAACGCACCCGCTGCCGGCTCTAGTCCTCTTGGGCGACGTCGACGGCTTCGTCCGGCTCGATTCCACCGGCCGAAACGGGTGGCGCGGCCCGTGTCCGGCGGGGCCGGGTTGCGATGGCAACACCGGTCAGCACTACTGCCAGGCCGAGCGCAGACGTCGGCTTGAGCGCCTCGCCGAGAACGAGCGCACCGAGGATCACTGCAACCGCAGGAATGAGATATGCAACGAGCGACACGGTGATGGCCTTGGTGTGCGCCAGCATCCGGAAGTAGATCCAGATTGGGATCGCGCTCGCCCACACTGCCAGGCCGATGATGGCAACCACGGCGATCGGGTCGGGATCGACGTTCCACGGCTGCTCGAGTGCAATCGCCACGAGCAGCGCAAATGAACCAGCGACGAGTTGCTGGCGCATTGCGAGCTGCGGGGCGTCTTGAGGTCCAATCCGACGGGCATACACCGCACCTACGGCGTAGCTGAGCGAGACTGCGACCATCGCGAGCTGACCCGCCAGGTCGGCCTCCCCGAACGAGCCGGGAGTGACACCGATGATCAGAGCGACACCGACAAAGCCGACGATGATGCCGACGCCCTGAGAGCCGTGGATACGTTCATTGGTGAGGAAGAAGTGAGCCAGGATCACCACGAAGATCGGCGACGCGGCGCTGAGCATTCCCGCGACCGAGCTGTCGAGACGCAGCAACGCCCACGCCGTCAGGACGTTCGGGAGCCAGCCACTCACGGTTCCGAGCACCAGTGCCGGCAACCACCGATCATTCGATCGCGGTTTCGCTCGCCGTGTTGCACGAATGGCCATCCACAAGAGGACTGCTGCCAGGAGGCCCCGCGCCGCCGACATGGTGAAGGCAGGAACGGTCGGAACCGCAACCTTTATCAGGAGAAAGGCGCTGCCCCACATCAACGACATCAGGCCGAGCTCGACCCACACGGTGGCCCGCGGAGTCGACGTATGACGGTTTCGAGTGGCGCGTTGGGACATGGAGCGTGGTTGTTGGAGTAGTCGTGAACCCTACCCGGAGTAGGAAGTCGCCCGTCGGTGAGCTACCGGCTTCCAGTCCGGTTCCTTGCAGTCAGACCGTACCGCTTGCCGAGACGCGCTTTCGCGGCTGTGCCAGGGAGGACTGAATCGACAGACGGTTTCAGAAATCCGACGCGTATGCCGATGGCAGAATGGTCGTGAGAAACTGGAAGTGATGATCACGGACAACCAACGTATCTCTCAACTCGAGCAGAAGGTTGAGTCTCTTGATCAGAGCGTCACTGATCTGCGCCGCTCGGTTGGGATGCTGAACGCACTCATCGACGAGATGCGTCTCGAGCAGCTCCGAGCGCTCGCCCGATCCCATGGCCTTGCGTTTGCCGACAACGAGTAGCGTCTGATTCCGGACGCGGCCGGTCAAGGCCCTTCCGCCGAAACAGCCTCCCTGCGGGCTCGCAGAGCGAATCCGCGTCCCCCCACCCCGTGAGGGGACGCATCTGAGGGCGCCCAGTTCTTGGCCGGAGCGGGGGGAGGGGGTCGTTTGGCACAACGCACTTCCGAGATGAAGTCACGAGACGAGCTCGTCCACCTTGCTCTGCGGTGCGGCGGGTGCTCTTGACATCGAAGACCTCGGCGCTGCCGCGGCTCGGCGAGCGTTTCTTGTGCCCGGTCGGGACGAGGGAGTCGACGCGTACGTCGCCTTCGGGGAAGTAGTAGGTGGGGTAGTAGGGCTTCTCCCAAACGAGCTTCGGGTGAGTGGTATCTGCGACGACTTCGCCGCCCAGGTACACCCGAATCCTCTTTTGCCCTGCTTCTATCCGTACCCGGCCTCGGCTCATTGGCATTCTCCTCTGCGGTCTCTCGGGGCGACTCGCTGCGGTCCCCGCGCATTCCCGGAGAGGCCGCCATCGGTCGTCATCCGAACGCAGCGACGGCTCCGTATCCAAGGAAAGAGCCGTTTTGGAGGTGAGCGATGAACGAATCCATGAAGGCGTCGAGGCCGTCCGGCCGCCTGCGTCGACCGAAGACTGCGGCTGTTGGCCGCGTCTGCGCGAGCGAGGATTGTTCGGTTGTGATCTCCCGGTACAACACGGCCAAGTTCTGCCACGTCCACCGGCCGCTGAAATACCCCAGGGTCAGGGGTGTCGTTTCGAAGCCCTAGATCAATCCGTCGGATTCGACATGGGGTCGGGTTCAGACGGCCGCTGGGGGATTTTGCCGATGGGCGGCGCCCTCTGTCGACAGCCCCTGGAGCATCTTCGCGACCTCTCCTACGATCCCGACGCCGACCAGCACCATCAACACGACCAGGACGGTTCGAGTCAGCGCCGTCCAGTTGAAGTCCGATCCTGAGAAGTCGAACGGGAAGATCCGGTACGTCTGGACGATCACGACCAGGCTGATGACGTTGAGGATTGCCTGCGTGAGGGACCGGAACCAGCGCGGGTCGAAGGCGAAGTACGCGATGTTCACCACCATGCTCGCTACCAGCGATACGTTGATGTAGGGAACAAGGTTGTTGAATCCTTCAGTGATGAACGGGGCAATGTCCCATTCGACGAGATTGTTCACCAGGAC
This sequence comes from uncultured actinomycete, assembly GCA_942491345.1. Classification (GTDB taxonomy): domain Bacteria; phylum Actinomycetota; class Acidimicrobiia; order Spongiisociales; family UBA5794; genus JAHEEL01. Next base: position 69,659 of record CALOAN010000044.1, on the reverse strand, counting down.
CAGCAGCGCGACCTCGACGACGATGGAGACGGCGTACCCGAACCGCCGTGTTCCTCTCGACGGCCGCCGACGCTCAGCCTTTTGGGGTGTGCTCATCGTGGCTTCCTCCCGAGGCGATTGCACAGATGCGGCGTGCCGCATCGCCAATCAACGTACCGCGGCTCGCTGAGCACCAACAAGGGTCGAAAGTCGGTCCGTGCCTTGCGTCAGCTCAGATGCTCTGGTCGAAGCTCGGCATCGAGGTCGCGGCCGAGCCGGATCGTCTCCGCAGCAAGCTCGTCCATGGTGTCGGCCTCGGTCCGGTAGTTCACGATGCAGGACCGGAGTGCAAAACGTCCACCCACGACGGCGTTCGAAGGAAAGACCCTTCCACCGAGTTGCAGTTCGAACATCAACCGCTCGTTGAGCGTGTCGAGGTAGTCGTCGGCATCGGTCCTCCCGGTAAGGCCCGTCGGGACGTAGCGGAAGCAGGTGATGGAGAGCCCAGGTTCGGCCAACGGCTCCAGTTCCGGATGGTCGATGACGAGTTCGTGAAGGTAGCGGGCGAGGGCGACATCATGAGAAATACGCCTCTCGTAGGCGTCCCACCCGTGGGCGAGGAGCGACACCCAGATCTTCAACGAAGCAAACGGGCGCGTGAAATGCGGGCTGAGCGCGTAGATGTCATCGCCCCAGCCAGTGCTGTCGTCGTCGACGATGTATGAGGCATCAACGGCGAACGTCTCTTTGAGGACCGCAGGGTCTCGGACGAGGATGCAGGCGCCGGCGATCGGGGTGTAGAGCCACTTGTGTGGATCGAAGCCGACCGAGTCGGCCCGACCGATTCCAGTGAAGAGAGACCGGAGTGAGTCGGTGAGTGCGGCGGCTCCGCCGTATGCGCCGTCGACGTGGAACCAGAGGTTGTACTCGGCACAAACGTCGGCGATGGCGTCGAGAGGGTCGATGGCCCCGGTTCCGGTGGTGCCGGCGGAGCCGACGACGGCGATCGGACGGTGCCCGTCGAAGAGGTCCGTATCAATCGCTGACCGGAGCGCGGCAACATCCATGCGGAGGTTCCCATCGGTGTTGATGTGGCGGATCCCTGTCGTGCCGATGCCGAGCATCTGAACGGCGCGGTCGACCGTGTCGTGGACCTCGGACGACACATAGACGGTGAGCTGAGGTCCCGCCCGCACGCCGGCTTCGCGCACGTCCCATCCGGCGTGGCGGGATCGGGCGACTGTCAGCGCGATGAGGTTGACCATGGCGCCGCCGGACGTGACGTAGCCCGATGACCCTTCCGGCATGCCGAGGCGTTCCGCAAACCACCTCATGAGATGCTGCTCGATCTCGCTCGCTGCCGGGGAGAGCCGCCATCCCCCGGAGTTCTGGTTGAGGCCGGCGGCGATCAGGTCGGCTGCTGCGCCCGGCACGGTCCCGGCGCCGCTGATGTAGGCAACGAACCCCGGATGGCCGGGGTACATCGACTCTTCGAACACGACCTGGCGCAGATGATCGATGAGGTCATCGATCGGCATCGGTTCGCCTGGGATCTGGACATTGACGGCTTCGGCGACCTCGCCGGCGGATCGGTTGCGCGCCACCGGGAGATCGTCGTGGAGTCGTCCAAGGAGCTCCGTCCAGATGTCGACCGCCTGTTCGCCGATCTCTCGCGCTTCGTCGGGCGACCAGTCGAGCGCACGTTCAGGTGCCGGTCGTTGAATCTTTGACATGGTATTCCTCCCCGGTGGACCGTGAAACCTACCGCACCACGTGCGGCCGCGGAAAGTCCATCCCGGAGGACGGATTCACCCGATTGCCTCCTCCAATGGACGCCTGGGACGACTGAGATCCTCGTCCGGGTGTCGCCCGACTGAATCGACGGGTACCCGAGCCGCCGGATGCGTCAGTCGCGCAGGAGCCAGGCTTGGGCCTGTTTCTCGTGGTCGACGTAGTCGTCACCGCTCACGTCGACGATGACCCGATCGATGGTGCCACCGGTGAAGGCGAACGGCGACTCGTAGTCTGGGGAGACAGCGGACAGGCTGTCCCGACCGACACAGAGACCGTCGCCGGTGAGCGCAAAGTTGCCGGGCTGGGTCATGATCTCCGACGATGCGACCGGGTCGGTGTCGATGAACAGCGTCAGCGTCCCGATCGCGGATGCCGTCTTGGGATCATCTCCGGTCTTGTCGAACTCTGCGACGAAGAGATGCCGCCCGGCCTCGATGTTCCGGGTGGACGTCACCGTCTGGATGTTCTCGCCAAGCCAGTTGTACACGTAGTGCAGCTTGCCGTCCTTGAGATAGAGGGCGTGCCCGCCCGGGAACCCGCCGTGGGCGAACAGGACACCCGCCGCCTCGGCTGAGTCGAGAACGGCGCCGGCGGCAATCGTGTACGAGCGGCGCCTGATGTTCACCGCCACCGACTCTGGGATGTCTGCCGTGTCGGGGTAGTAGATGTATCGGTTGCGGGGCGGCGACGGCTGGGGTCGATCCGACGTCAGGATCTCCATCGCGGAGCGGTCGTCGAGCGGCAAGCCGCTGTAGACACCTGCGTTGTAGAACCACAACCCCTTCATCTGTTCGAGACGGTCGGGGTGCTCGGCTGCGACGTTGTGCGACTGCGTGCGGTCCTCAGCGAGGTGGTAGAGCTCCCATTCGTCCTGGTCGAAGCCACTCCACCCGGATAGCGGCGGGTGGAGCGTGTTCGCCAGCCAGCCTTGGTGGTACAGCGCACGCTGGCCGAGCATCGAGTAGAACTGGGACTCCCGCTCCGGCGCCGACGGATCGGTGATGGAGGCCGCGAAGCTCTCACCTTCGATCTCGCTCTGGGTGTAGCCCTTGAGGACCGGCGGCGGTGTGACACCCAGCAGGTCGTAGAGCGTTGGTACAACATCGACGGCGTGGAGGTACTGCTCTCGAACCTCACCCCTGGCCGCGATGCCCTTCGGCCACGCGACGATGCACGCGTCTGCGGTTCCGCCCTCGTATCCGGCGAACCGCTTCCAGTAGGGGAACGGCGTGTCGAACGCCCACGCCCAACCGGTGTTGTAGTGGTTGTAGGACTTCGTGCCGCCGAGTTCGTCGAGATGCTTGAGGTTCTCCTCCACCGTGTCTGGAATGTTGTTGAAGAACTTGTTCTCGTTGAACGAACCGTTCGGTCCGCCTTCGGCGCTCGAGCCGTTGTCCGAAACGACCACGATGATCGTGTTGTCGAGCTGTTCGGACTCCTCGAGATAGTCGATGAAATTGCCGATTTCGTGGTCGGTGTAGCTGATGAATCCGGCAAACACCTCGGCCATCCGAGTGAACAGGGTCTTCTCATCGTCGTCGAGGGAATCCCACGGCCGCACGAAATCGAGCTGAGGCCACGGCTGGCCCTCTGGACCGGTGATGCCGGTCGGCTCACCGTGAGGGTTGATCGGTGACAGCTCGGTGTCCTCAGGAAGCAGTCCCATCTCCTTCTGGCGGGAGAGGATGTCGCTCCGAATCGCCTCGTAGCCCTGATCGAACGCGCCCTTGTACCTGTCTGCCCATTCCTTGAACACGTGGTGAGGCGCGTGGCCTGCTCCCGGGCAGAAGTACATGAACCAGGGCTTCTCGGGAGCGATGGCTTTGGCGTCACGGACGAACCTGATGGCCTTCTCCGACAGATCTGCGGAGAGGTGGTAGCCCTCCTCCGGCGTCGCCGGCGGATCAATGGTGTGGTTGTCGTAGACGAGGTCGGGGTACCACTGGTTGGTCTCGCCGCCGAGGAATCCGTAGAAGCGCTCGAATCCGCGGCCGAGCGGCCAGCGGGCACGCCATGAAGACATATCGACTTCGTCCCCGGGCGTGAGATGCCACTTCCCAATGGCATAGGTGTTCCAGCCCTGTTCGCCGAGCACTTCAGAGATGAACCCGTTTTCGAACGGGATGCGGCCGGAAAAGCCGGGGAAACCGGCTGCGGCCTCGGTGATGCACGCCATGTTGTTGCTGGTGGCGTTGCGGCCTGTGAGCATGCTCGACCGGGTAGGGGAGCACAGCGCGGTGGTGTGGAAGTTCGAGTAGCGGAGGCCCGAGTCGGCAATGCGCCGCATCGTGGGGGTCTCGATCGGTCCACCGAACACGTCCATTGCTCCATAGCCGACGTCGTCCCACACGATCATGAGGACGTTTGGCGCCCCTTCCGGCGCCTTCGGCTGGAGGTACGGCGTCCAATCCTCGACTGAATCCCGGATGTCGACGTTGACAACTCCGTTGAATTGCGCGGGCATGGGCAACCTTCCTCGTCGATTCGCGTTCTACCTGCGACCCTACACGTGGGCGCGGAAGCGGGGGCAGAGCAGGACTGAAGGGTCTGTTCGTCGGCTCCCGCCCGCGCCGACGATGCCCAGGAATCGGCGTGCGAGGCTCGGAGTAGCGCTACCTTGGTCCCTGGAGAGAGCGGATATCGACTGAGACGGAGCCGGATTCATGGATGGCGAACAGTCCACTGCTGACCGGGAGCACGAAGAGCGGCAAGAGCAACGCGATCGGCGAGAGGCGCGACAAGCCGTACACGACGAGCAGCGCACCACCTCACACGACCTCCATGAAGAGGAGCGCCGGATCGAGAGCGAGCGCTACGAGGCCGAACGCAAGGTCGAGAAGGATCGTGAACGCGCCGAGCGGCAGGCGCAACGCGACGAGCGGGACCGGGAGCGCACCGAAAAACGCGAACGGCGAGCCCGCGAGCGAAACGCCTGAACCCGACCCGGAAACCCTGACCGTCGGTTACACCGCCGGTTTTCGTTACCCGGTGTTCTCGTCGAGTCGGTACCACTCGTCCACGTTGAAATCCTTCGGCTCAGCCCAAGGGCCGATGAGGTCCGCCTCGGCGTCACCCGACAGATCCGTCGGCCAGTAGGCCGGGTCGCTCGACTCGGTCTGATACGAGACGGCGACGAGTCCATCGACCCACGGCAGCACAACCTCGTATTCGACCACGCCGATATCACCGGCAAATCCAATGTTGGCCTGCCACCCCTCCTCGTCGAGCAGTGCCTGGCGGCCTGTGTCGTCGGCGGTGCTTCGGCAGCACCAACTGAACCCGTGCGTGAGTCTCCACGTCGACTCATCCCTGGTGTAGAGCGCAGAGCCGAGTGCCGCTGAGGAATGGAGGATCCAGATCTCGTCACCGGTGGCGATTGCCAGATTGACGGCTCCGAGGCCGCCACCTTCGAGGGCCACGTAGAGCGCTTCTTCGAAGTGCATCCAGTGGAGTGGGCTCCCATCGGTCATCACGGTGGACGTCGCCCCGTCCCACTCCCCGGCCTCCATGACGCCATCGATCGTCGGGGCCTCTCCGGACGCCACCGACAGGACCCGGCCAGGGGAAATGGTGGAGGTGGCCGGTTCCGAGGACGTGCAGGACGCAACGATCACGGCTGCGACGACGAGACTTGCAAGAAAGCGGATGTACTCGACCTGCAGGATGACGACCCCCGTGAGATCTGGATCAACGTTGCCCCGCCCCCAAGCTCAAGACCAGAGCCAAAGGACCTCGCACCTCCCCCACTGCGTGGTGGAGGCGACGGTGAGGCTCGCCGCGGGTTCGCGATAGCCCCCTCCGCTGCGCTCCGGCCTGTCGGCCGGTGCTCGCGCCTCCCCCACTGCGTGGTGGAGGCGAAGACGCGCGAGGTTGGGAGGGGGCGGTCCGACGGACCGAGGGCTCGCGGCAGGCCGCATCGTTATGTGCCTGCTCCCAAACGCCCCCTCTGCGACCGAGCATCAGCTCGGTCCGCGTGTCCCTCCCCCACCTTGCGGTGGGAGAGACGGAGAATCGGTTCCTACTCGGGCAAATCGGTTCTGCCCATCAGGTATTCGTCTACCGCGCGGGCGCATTGGCGGCCTTCTCGGATGGCCCAGACGACGAGGGACTGGCCGCGGCGCATGTCGCCGGCAGCGAAGACACCGGGGATGCTGGTTCCGTAGTCGGTGTCATTCGCTGCCACGTTGCCGCGCTGATCGAAGCCGACGCCGATTTGCTCGAGAAGACCATCGTGGACCGGGCTGACGAAACCCATCGCCAGCAGCACGAGATCGGCCTTGAGCTCGAACTCAGTCCCGGCGACTTCGGTCATCTCCCAACGGCCATCGACTTGTTGCCATTCGACGCCTGTCCCACGGAGGGTCTCGACTTTCCGATCCGAGCCCTCGAACGATGTGGTCGAGACCGACCACAAACGTTCGCAGCCCTCGTCATGCGACGTTGACGTGCGCAGTTTGTTTGGCCAGTCCGGCCACACAAGCGACTTGTTCGGGTGTTCAGGTGGCTTCGGAAGGAGTTCGAGTTGCGTGACCGAGGCGGCACCCTGCCGGTTCGACGTCCCGACGCAATCGGCTCCTGTGTCTCCGCCGCCGATCACGATGACGTGTTTCCCTTCCGCGGAGATCGTCGCCTGATGGCCGAGCGGTTCGTTGCCGACTCTGCGGTTCTGCTGCGTGAGAAACGGCATTGCGAAGTGGACGCCGTCGAGGTCTCGACCGGGAACGGTGAGGTCTCGCGGCTGCTCACACCCGGCGGCCAAAACGACCGCTTCGTATTCGTTGAGGAGGCGCTCGGCCGGCCAGTTCACACCGATGTGCCGGTTGACCCGGAACTCGACACCTTCTGCCTGCATCTGTGCCATCCGTCGGTCGATGGCGTCCTTGTCGAGTTTGAAGTCCGGGATGCCGTAGCGGAGCAGACCGCCGATCTTGGCGTTCTTCTCGAACACCTCCACGCTGTGTCCGGCGCGGGCGAGCTGTTGGGCGGCTGCCAGACCGGATGGTCCTGATCCGACGACGGCAACGCGCTTGTCGGTGCGTCGGCTCGGAATCTTGGGTTCGATCCAGCGTTTCCTCCACGCCTTCTCGATGATTGAGTACTCGATCGCCTTGATCGACACAGGGGCATCGTGGAGGTTGAGCGTGCATGCCTCCTCACACGGAGCGGGGCACACCCGCCCGGTGAACTCGGGGAAGTTGTTCGTCGAGTGCAGGACATCGATCGCCTCACGCCACCGGCCGCGGTAGACAAGGTCGTTCCAATCCGGGATGAGGTTGTCGACGGGGCATCCGGAGTGGCAGTAGGGGATGCCGCAGTCGATGCACCGGGCACCCTGCTCGGACACTTCTGCACTCGAGAGAGGGATCGAGAACTCGAGGAAGTTCCTGCGTCGTTGCTCGACCGGAAGTGTGCCGGGTTGGCGACGATCGATTTCCTGGAATCCCGTTGGTGAGCCCATCAGGCGCTCCCGACTGCTGCGGGCTGCTGTTCGAGGGCTCGACGGTATTCGACCGGGACTACCTTGTAGAAGCGGGGGAGATACTCGTCAAAGTTCTCGAGGATCTCCTGCGCCCGGGAGCTGTTGGTGAACAACGCCTGACGGGCGATGAGGGTCCGGAGCCGCCAGGCGTCGTGACTGAACGGGTCGGCGAGCAAATCGCCGCGGCTCGGGTCGTCGGGTCCGTCGAGAGGCGAGTCCGAAACGGAGAGTCGCTCGATCTCGACCATCTCGTGGTTGACTCGCTGCTCGAAGTCGCCATCCTCGTCGATCACATAGGCGATGCCTCCACTCATTCCCGCACCGAAGTTCCTGCCGGCTTTTCCGATCACAACGACACACCCGCCGGTCATGTACTCACACCCGTGATCGCCGACGCGCTCGACAACGGCGATGGCGCCGGAGTTGCGGACGGCGAAACGTTCCCCGGCTCCTCCGTTGAAGTAGCAATCGCCGGAGATGGCGCCGTAGAGCACCGTGTTGCCGATGATGATGTTCTCTTTCGGCACGGTTGGGCCGGACGGTTCGGCTTCGATGACGATGCGGCCACCCGAGAGTCCCTTGCCGACGTAGTCGTTGGCATCGCCTTCGAGATGCAGGGTGATGCCGCGCGCGAGCCACGCGCCGAAACTCTGACCCGCCGTGCCTTTCAGCTTGATTCTTATCGTGCCGGGTGGCAGACCGGTGTGGCCGTAGCGGCGGGCAACTTCGCCGGACAGCATGGCGCCGACCGTGAGATTGGAACTGGAAATCGTCGTCTCGATCGATACCGGTTCGCCAAACTCGAGGGCCGGCCTTGCCTGCTCGATGAGGGTGTTGTCGAGCGCCCGGTCGAGATGATGGTCCTGCTCTTCGGTGTTGCTGGTGGCGACACCGGCCTCAGTCTGTGGTTTGAAGAGCACCCGCGAGAAGTCCAGTCCCTCGGCCTTCCAGTGCTCGACGGCCTCGCTCACGCGGATGCGGTTGCTCTGGCCGATCATCTCGGCATAGGTGCGGAACCCCATGGCGGCCATGATCTCCCTGGTTTCTTCTGCGACGAACATGAAGAAGTTGACAACATGTTCGGGCTCACCCGGGAACAGCTTGCGGAGTTCGGGATCTTGCGTGGCGACGCCGACCGGGCAGGTGTTGAGGTGGCACTTGCGCATCATGATGCAGCCCTCCGAGATGAGGGCTCCGGTGCCGAACCCAACTTCATCGGCCCCGAGGAGAGCGGCGATCACGACATCGCGTCCGGTGCGGATGCCACCGTCGGTCTGGACCGCTATGCGTCCTCTCAGTCTGTTCTCGATCAGCGTCTGGTGCGCCTCGGCAAGACCGAGCTCCCAATGTGAACCGGCCTTCATCACCGAGGTGAGGGGGCTGGCTCCGGTCCCGCCCTCGGTGCCGGAGATGAGGACGTGGTCGGCGTGCGCTTTCGCGACACCTGCCGCGATGGTGCCGACGCCGACCTCGGAGACGAGCTTGACACTGATCCGGGCATGCGGGTTGACGTTCTTGAGGTCGTGGATGAGCTGCTTCAGGTCTTCGATTGAGTAGATGTCGTGGTGCGGTGGCGGCGAGATCAGGCCGACTCCCGGTGTCGAATGTCGGACCTCGGCGATCCACCTGTTGACCTTGTGGCCGGGCAGTTGTCCACCCTCACCGGGCTTGGCCCCTTGCGCCATCTTGATCTGGATGTCGGCGGCGTTGACGAGGTACTCCGTCGTCACACCGAACCGGCCGGATGCCACCTGCTTGACCGCGGAACGCATCGAGTCGCCGTTCTCCAGCGGCACGTACCGGCTCGGTTCCTCGCCACCCTCACCGGTGTTCGACTTGGCGCCGAGGCGGTTCATGGCGATCGCGAGATTCGTGTGGGCCTCCCACGAGATCGAGCCGAACGACATGGCTCCGGTGGCGAATCGCTTCACGATCTCGGAGGCTGGTTCGACCTCGTCAAGCGGGATCGGTTCGGCGAGCGTGTCGAGCTCGAACAGGCCCCGCAGGTTCTTGAGCTTGCGGGTCTGGTCGTCGACCATGCCGGTGTACTTCTGGAAGAGGGCATAGTCGCCCGCTCGCACAGCGTGCTGCAGCGTGGAGATGGTCTCGGGTGTCCAGACGTGCTCCTCGCCGCGGATGCGGAACGCGTATTCACCACCAACATCGAGGTCAGGTGTCTTGTACGTCTGCTCTCCGAACGCCGCGGTGTGACGGCGGACCGTCTCTTCGGCGATTGCTTCGAGGCCGATCCCTTCGATCACGGACGGTGTGCCGGTGAAGTACTCGCCGATGAACTCGGTGTCGAGGCCCACGGCGTCGAAGATCTGCGCGCCGCAGTACGACTGGAACGTCGAGATGCCCATCTTGGACATCACCTTCAACATGCCCTTCTTCACAGCGTTGATGTAGGTGGCCACCGCTTCCTCGGGCGTCGGCTTGCCGGGTAGTTCGTCGACCAGCGAACGAATACTGTCGAGGGCGAGGTACGGATTGATGGCTTCGGCGCCGTATCCGCCGAGGAGGCAGAAGTCGTGGACCTGCCGGGCTTCGCCGGTCTCGACGACGAGGCCGACCTCGGTGCGCAAGCCCTCGCGGATGAGGTGGTGGTGGACGGCGGCTGTGGCGAGCAGCGACGGAATCGCAATGCGGTCGGCTTCCAGGCACCGGTCGGAGAGAATGATGATGTTTCGCCCGTCTCGGACCGCCTGCGTGGCCCGCTCGCGCAGCCGGTCGATGGCAGGGCCGATGCCCTGGACGCCCTCATCGGCGGGGTAACACATGCTGAGCTTCCGGGTCCGGAATGCATGGTCGACGTGGTTCTCGATGCGTCGGATGCGCTCCAGGCCCACATTGGTGAGGATCGGGTGGTTGACCTCGAGCCGCTTCTGGGTTCCGCCCATGTCGAGGTCGAGGAGGTTCGGCCGAGGACCGATCAGCGACACCAGCGACATCACCGTCTTCTCCCGGATCGGATCGATCGGCGGGTTGGTGACCTGCGCGAACCGTTCCTTGAAATAGTCGGTGAGCATCTTCGGCCGGTCGGAGAGCACCGCAGGTGGCGTGTCGCGGCCCATGGAGCCGACCGGGTCCTGACCCTGCACAGCCATCGGCTTGAGGAAGAACTCGATGTCCTCCTTGGTGTAGCCGAACGCCTTCTGCGCGCTGCGCAGTGTCTCAGCATCGGGTGGCATGGCTGCGACCTCGGGCGGGAGATCGTCGAGCCGGATCTGGGTCTCGTCGAGCCACTGGCGGTACGGCTTGTCACCCGACAACGAGTCCTTGAGCTCCTCGTCGCTGATGATCCGGCCCTCTTCGAGGTCGATGAGCAGCATCTTGCCGGGCTGAAGCCGCCACTTCTGCACGATCTTCTCTTCCGGGATGTCGAGCACGCCCATCTCCGATGCCAACACGACGAGATCGTCATCGGTCACGAAGTACCGGCCCGGACGTAGTCCGTTGCGGTCGAGGGTGGCGCCGATTTGGCGACCGTCGGTGAACGCCACCGCGGCAGGACCGTCCCACGGCTCCATCAGGGCGGCGTTGTACTCATAGAAGGCCTTGCGGCCGGCGTCCATCAGCGGGTTGTCGGCCCAGGCTTCGGGGATGAGAAGCGCCATGGCGTGGCCGAGCGAGTAGCCACCGGCGAGCAGGAGTTCCAGGGCGTTGTCGAACGTGGCCGAGTCGGATGCACCATCACCGATGAGGGGCCAGAGCTTCTCGAGGTCGTCTCCGAGGATGTCCGACGACATGTTCTGCCGTCGGGCCATCATCCAGTTGATGTTGCCCTGGATGGTGTTGATTTCGCCGTTGTGGCAGAGGTAGCGGAACGGGTGGGCGAGGCGCCACGAGGGGGAGGTGTTGGTGGAGAACCGCTGGTGGATGAGAGCGAGCGCCGACTCTGCTCGCTCGTCGGCGAGGTCGAGGTAGTACGTCGACAGATTCTCGGCGAGCACCATGCCCTTGTAGGTGATGGTGCGAGCCGACAGGGTCGGGATGTAGAACGTGCCGTTTTCGATGACCCAGGGGGCACGGATCGCCATCAGCGTGTGCGCCTGCTTGCGGATCACGTAGAGCTTTCGTTCGAACGTGGCGGTGTCGGGGGTGTCCTCGCCGCGCCCTATGAAGATCTGGCGGATCACCGGTTCGATCGATGTGACGCTCTCGCCGAGGCATGAGGAGTCGACGGGGACGTCGCGCCATCCGAGGACGACCTGGCCCTCTCGGATCACCAATTCGCGGAGGAGGTTCTCGCAGACCACCCGATCGACCGGGTCTTGAGGGAGGAAGAGCATGCCAACGGCGTACTCGCCGGGAGCAGGCAGATCGATCCCCTGATCAGCCATCTCCGATCGGAAGAGCTGGTCCGGGATCTGGAGGAGCATGCCGGCGCCGTCACCGGCGAGCGGATCGGCCCCGACGGCACCCCGGTGGGTCAGGTTGGTGAGCGCAGTGAGGCCTTGGTCGATGATCTTCCGGCTCTTGCGGCCCTTGATATCGGCAATGAACCCGATGCCGCAGGAGTCATGATCGAGCCCGGGGTGATAGAGCCCCTCGTGGTGATGCTGTTGCGACTCGTTCAACATGGTTCCTCACGGCCGGCCGGCCCCCCGAGTGGGATCCGAACAACATAGGGTCGCTGTTGACGATTCGAGAAGGAGATTGCGGTTCCGCCGGCACCGCACGTAGGGGGTCCTCAGCCGCGACCGGCGGCGAGGTTCTTCTCGAACGCGTCGATACCGAGCTGCGCAAGCTCCATGTCTTCCGCTTCCGGGAGACCGGAGACCCCGACGGCGCCGACGACCCGACCGTCAGCGACGAGAGGGAACCCTCCGCCCCACGACACGTACCGCAGCTCGCCGTAGTTGGTCATCGGGAAACCCTCGGTGCGAGACCGTTCCCCTACCACGAATGATTCGTCCTGCTCCCGCGCCGCCGTGTATGCCTTGTTCATGGCGATGATGATCGACGGCAGCCTGCAACCGTCGGTCCGTACGAACGCAAGGAGCTCGCCGTGTTCGTCGACGATGGCCACCGCCGCACCCTTGTTGCGGCGCTCGAGTTCGCTTTTGACGGCATGGAGCACGACGACAGCGTCCTTGTGGCTCAGCGTTGGAGTGTTGATCAAGAAGACCTCCTCAGGCTATGTCACCCTACCTGTGGCCGGTCTTCGCCTCCACCACGAAGTGGGGAAGGGCTTGGTGCGCCATCGGTCGGTATCCCCGGCAGGCCTCATCTTCGTGATCCAAGCTCCCAGGCCGCCCCCTCTGCGGCCGAGCATCAGCTCGGCCGCGTCTCCCCCACCTTCGGTGGTGGAGACGAAGACCCAGAGCCCCTTGCCCCCTTCCTTCGCCCTCCCAGAGCCCCCTCGCGCTGCTGGCTTGGGCACCCTGTGCCTGACCTCATCTTCGCGATGCAAGCTCCCAGAGCCCCCTCCCGCCCTCGCTGCGCTCGGGCACCCTCCCCCACTTCGTGTGGGAGGGGAACTATGTGCCGCGGACGATGTTGGAGACTTTGGTGCCGAGCAGGTCGATGGAGTGCATCGCTACCTCGTGGGGGACGGTTCCTGCGGTATGGAGCATGAAGCGGTCGATGCCGAGGACTTCCTTCCACCGAAGGATCTTCGTGGCAACCGTCTCCGGGTCGCCGAGGACAAGCGACCCCTCGGGGCTGCGCATCAAGTCGAATTGATCTCGGGTCAGCGGCGGCCAGCCACGTTCGCGCCCGATGCGGTTCATATTGGCGGTGAACGAGGCGTACACCTGGTCGGCCGCTTCCTCGTCGGAGTCTGCGATGTGACCGAGACCGTGAACGGCGAGCGGTATCGCCTCCGGATCGAAACCCGACTCGGTGAGGGTCCTGCGGTAGAGGCTGGAAAGCGCCCGGAAGCGAACCGGGTCTCCGCCGATGATGGCGAGGGCTACGGGCAGACCCAACTTTGCCGCCCGGACGATCGAGGCCGGTGTTCCCCCGACTCCTACCCAGATCGGGAGCGGGTCTTGGTGCGGACGCGGATAGATTGCCTGATCGTGGAGCGGCGCTCGGAACTCGCCGCTCCACGTAACACGCTCGTGGTCTCGAATCTGTACGAGGAGATCGAGTTTCTCGGCGAATAGCTCGTTGTAATCCTCGAGCGCATGGCCGAAGAGTGGGAACGACTCGATGAAGGAGCCCCGACCGACCAGCAACTCGGCTCGTCCCGACGAGATGAGGTCAAGCGTCGAGAAGTCCTGGAACGTGCGAACCGGGTCGGCCGAGCTGAGGACGATGACGGCTGAGCTGAGCCGGATCCGCTCCGTCCGTGCTGCGGCGGCAGCAAGTGTGATGGCCGGTGCGGAAGCCGCCATATCGATGCGGTGGTGTTCACCCAATCCGTACACGTCGAGTCCGACCTGGTCGGCCTTCTCGATCTCTGCAATCACGTTGCGAAGGCGTTCGCCGTGCGTGATGATCTTCCCACCGACGGGCTCGGGTGGAGCCTCGGCGAAGCTGGTGAGTCCTAGCTCGAACATCCGGTTCCTTTGGTCGCAGGGTCGGCAGTGTTGTCGAATGCTCAACGTTGGGGAGTGATTATCTCTTCCGTGTGTTCGCTTCGTCCCAGTCTCGGCGTGGGGTAGCGGCGCGACTGCTCGCCGTTGGCCGTCATCCGGGCTCGGAGATTCGGCCTACGGCATCCCGACGTTCACCGGGGTGGGGAACCCCAGGGCGGCGAGACGTTCAACCACACGGGCGGCGTGTTCCCCGATCTCGTGGTCGGCGAGTGCCCCCGAGCAGATCACGCACTTCATGGAACCGGTCGCACGTTCGGGGCTGCTCACCAACGGAGGATGGGAGTGTTTGCCGTCGGTCCGACCACACGACGGACATTGGGTCGCCTGCATCGATCGTTCCTTCTTCCTCTATGAAGAAAGACATCGGCATTGACCGACGGGATCTTGAAATGTGCTGATGTGCTGTCGACGTATCGGCCTACCGGCGCGCGGCGTAGACCCGCCATTCGTCCGGCACGCCCTTGAGGATGTGGGTGCCGCGGTCCTCGAAGCTGAAGCCCGATCCTGCGACGAGGTCCTTGACGGTGCTGGACACGAGGACTTCGCCGGGCCGCGCAAGGGACCCAATCCGCGCTCCGATATGGACGGCAAGGCCGGCCACGTCGCTTCCGACGACCTCCACCATCCCGGTGTGGACGCCGCAGCGCACGTGCATGTCGAGATCGGGGACCGTTGCTGCGATCGAGAGGGCACCGTTGATCGCCCGCGCCGGGCCGTCGAACGTCGCGAGGAATCCGTCTCCGGTTGTTGAGACTTCGACACCGCTCCACCTGGCGAGTTCGTTCCGGATCAGCCGATTGTGGCGCTCGAGGACTTGGCGCCATTTGAGGTCACCGAGTTCGGCGGCATTCCGCGTTGAGTCGACGATGTCCGTGAATAGGACGGTTGTCAGCCTCCGCTCGGGGTCCGACGATCCGCGCCGGCCGGTCACAAACTCCTCGATCTCCTGGAGCAGCGGTTCGAAGTCGCCCGCCCAGAAGACGTGGTCGGCTCCGGGGAGTTCGACGAAGCGTGCCCCTTCGATGGCGTTCGCGATGTAGCGGCCCTCTTCGATGTTGACGTCCCGGTCGTCCTGCCGATACAGCAGCAACGTGGGGGCGGTGACGGCTGCAAGAGTCCCTCGGACGTCGGCGGCCGAGTTCATTTCGAGGAGAGCGGCTGCGGCGCGTGGGCTGGCCGACATTCGCAGGAAACGGCTGAACCATGCCTGGAACGCCGGATCGTGTGACCGGCTGGGTGCTACCTCTTCCAGCCAGTCGATCTGTCCCCAGGTCTCCGCGACGTTTTCGACTTCCCGGGCGCGCTCTTCGGCGGTTGGTGCCCATGGGTAGTCGTCGGATCGGATGCGCTTCGCATAGGAACCGGTGAGGATGAGTCCATCCGTTCGTTCGGGGTGTGTCGCAGCGAAGAGGATCGAGAGAGTGCCGCCCTCGGAGTGTCCGAAGATGGTGGCGCTGCGGCTGCCGGCCGCGTCCATCACGGCGCGCAGGTCGTCCATCCGCGTTTCGAAGTCGGGCAGGTTGTCGACCGGAACAGGATCCGACACTCCGGTGCCTCTTTTGTCGAAGGTGATCAGCCGGGCGAACGAGCTGAGCCGCCTGAGGAAGCTTGCGAGACCGGGGTCGTCCCACATCAGCTCGACATTCGAGACCCATCCAGGAACGTAGACGATGTCGGTCGGGCCATCACCGACCACCTGATAGGCGATGTTGACGTCCCCGCTCCGTGCATATCGAGTCTCAGGCACGCGCTGAGTGTACGGGGTCGACAGATTGCGTTCCGGTCGTTTCTTCCCATCCGGGCCCGAACCGTGCTGCCGTCAGCGCAGGCCGAAGAAGATCGGTCCTCCATCGAGGGTGACGGCCTCCTGGACGTAGAGGACGAGGCCGCCCACATCGTCGTTCCTGACGGACCAACACAGATTGCCCGCCACGGTCCCGCCGGGGAATACCTCGGAGAAGACCTCGATCTCGCCGGGGACCACGCCGCAGGTGTCTTCGCCGGTGTACGCCACTGCACGCGGACCGACGGTGCTGAAGGAGGTTGACGCGAAGAGGAAATCCGACGCCTCGCCGTTGTAGGTGGCTTCGATGCCGACCATGAAGAACTGGTGCCCGTCTGCCGGCTCCTCGTTGAACGAGTTCTCAGCGAGGACGTCGGCTGTCGCGTCTTCGGCCACGTCGGTGACCGTGACGTCCCATTCGCCGACGGCGATCGTTTCGCCGATCGGATAGGGGTTGCCTCTCGTCCCGAGCGGACCGTCCATCTCCGGCGGCACCGGCGTCGGGTAGTCGACAAACAGCGGGACGTTCGTCCCGGCGGACGCGAAGACCATCCGTTCACTCGAGAAGGCGAACTCGTCGACGAGAAGCACCAACGCCCCCGCGTCCTCGTCAGAGACTTCCCAGCAGAGATTTCCTTCGACCGTGCCACCCGGGAACACGTCGCGGAACTCGTCGAGCTGTTCGGGGATCACGCCGCAGTTGGCGGACGTGTTGTAGACGACGGTCGAAGGGCCGGCGACGGCGAAGGACACTTCGGCGAGGAGCGGTGTCGTCTGCTCGCCGGCATTGGCGACGGCGACGCGCCACATCACAAAACGGTTCCCCGGTTCGGGCGCCGTGTTGAACTCGTTCTCGGCGAGCACCCGTTCGGTGGCGTCGGGCTCGTTCGCGAGAACGACGAGATCAACCGCACCGACGCTCGCCCATGTGCCGGCCGGAACCGGATCGTCCATCGTTCCCGCGGCTGTCGGAACGGTGGTTGTGCTGGTCGCCGCAGTGGTTGTGGTCGCCGCTGTTGTGGTGGTCGACGCATCCGCCGTGGTTGTGGTCGCCGCTATGGTCACCGTCGAGCTGGGTTCCGCGGCGGTTGTGTCGTCAGAACTGGAAGTGCACGCCGAGACGACCAAGGAAGCGGCGGCTGCCACCATGAACATTCTGCGCATTTCCACCACTTCCTGTTGCCGTGCCCTCGAACCATCGACGATACGTCACGCCAACTCAAGGCAAAAGGACCGCGGCCTGTCAGGACAGCCGCTGCGACCGACCGCGAACTCGTCCGGAGCGGCACACGACTCTGAGCTCGCCGGCTCTGTTCCCGCCGCTTGTCGAGCCACACCAGGGGCGTTCTCGGCCGCGCCGATATGACGCCAAGCGATTGACGGGCGGCGATGATCGAGCGCGTTGTGAATCGGTCAGTCAGAATGAGGGGATTCGTCGGCGGAGTCTGCCGATTCCTGGGCGAACCTTCGTGCCCACTCCCACACGTGTGACCGAAAGCGTGAGTCTTCAGCGTCCGACTCGTAGTTGAACGAGTGGAGCCAGGCACGAGCGGCGGTCGTTTCGCCGAGGAAACGCCAACGGCGGGTCGGATCCTGGAACATGATGTCGTCCCGGGGCCGCACGTCGACATCCCACTCGCCGAATCTCGAGTTTGGCGTTGGCTTCGGCTGGAGCGGCGCAAAGACACGGCCACCGAGATAGTCCGTGTAGCGGCCAAAGTTCATCCACCTTGTTGGTCCGTTCGGCGTTGGGTACGCCAGTGGCGTGTCCGACATCGCCCACTCTTTCGGGCCGTTCGGACCATGCTCGATTCGTGCCTTGAGGTTGACCAGATACTGCTTCTGCAGCTGGTCGGGCCATGCGCGCCCGAACAGCCGCTCAAGCATGCATCCGTAGGTCACAAACGCCAGATGGTCGAGCTCCGATCCTTTCGGCACCGCCTGTTTCGGTGCCGGGATCGTCGGTGGCGGCCCGTTGAGGCTGAGCAGGGCTGCGGTTGTCAGCATTGTTCCCTGGCTGTGGGCGAGGATGATCTTCCCGCCGTCGTCGTCGGCTTTCGTGTACTCGATGACCCGGTTCCTCAGTTCGATCACGGTTCGCTCCGAGTAGCACGGCGGAGCCAACGGGTGGAACCGCCGCGGGAAGAACCCCATGACCTCCCACAGGATGCCCACGGTTCCCCGCAGCTGGCGGTCGTCGCGTGCGGACCTGACCAGGAAGAACACAGCGATCGCGAGGAAGGTCAGCACCCACGTGGCGATGGCAACCGCATCGTCGACGTGTCCTCCGGGTTGTTCGTCTCGCATCCGTGCAACAACACTGGCGCCAAGGGCGGCCAGGGTCGCCATCACCGCGGATGTGATCATCCAGTCGATCTCGTCGATGAGGTTGGCCCACAGGCGCCGCGTGCGGATCCGCTTTGCGTACTTCAGCCTCCAGCCGTAGTGGTCGCCCACGTCCTGGGTGGCGGGATCGCGAAGCGGCTCACACCTCGGCGGCTCGTCGCTGAGAGCGGGCGGCGGTACCACGTCGTATTCCTCGCAGATGCCTTTGGCGACGTCGTTCCTCCATCGGAACCAACGCAGGGTGCCGATCCGGATGGCGATTATCCCGAACAGGACCACGAAACCGACGAACGCAGCGAGCGCGAACCACCCGGCTTCAGCCGGGTATTCGATCTGGCCTGCGCCGACCTGGGTCACACCGGAGTGAGCAACGGCATCCCCGAGCGCCTTGGAGATCCACACCGTCGTGCTCGCCACCATGGCAAGGATGGAACACATCGCGACTGCCGCCATGACGAACGTCGTGCCTGACCGCATGGTCCCGGGTTCGGGAGCGTCGAGCCGACGCTGTGCTCGTCCGATCGACAAGCGCATCGAGAACGACACCAGCAGAAACACCAGCACAACGGACGTGGCGACGGCGAAGACGATCAATGGGTTCCCGTCATTGCGGGCATCCGCCCCCATCCCGATCCCCGCGAGTACGCCGGCCGATCCGACGATCCACAACAAGCCGTGACGGTGTGCTTCGTCGACCCGCGATGGCGTCGATCGCCACCACAAGGGGTTCTGCGCGTTGGACCGCCACCAGACGATCGCAAGGAACACAGCGGCGGCCAACACCTCAGCGACGATCCAGGCCCAGGCTCCTCCGACATCAACAACGAACGGCGGTTCGCCTACGACTCCATTCTGCGGCGCGAGTACGAAGTACCACATGAGCCCCACAGCGATGATGGTCGTCATCACTCGCCATGCGCCGACGAGCATCGCCAATGCGAATATCAGGGAACCTCCCAGCAGTGTTGCGACGATGAGGCCGTTGCGGATCGGTTCGAGTACGGGTGATCCAGTGTCCAGCGTCCCCTTGGCGCCCCAGCCGAGCAGGGCAACCCAGCTCAGCAGGAAACCAGCCACGAGGGACGGAATCCAGGTTTGTCGTGGACGCCATCTCGGAGAATCCGATCTACGAAGCCAGGATCGCGGAATCTGCGACATGAAGCTGACCATGCCCACGAACACCACGAGCACCACGAGCAAACCAGCCGCTGCGATTGCCAGAAAGAGGAACGTTCCATGGTGGGGCGAGTTCGGTGCAAGGACTCGCATCGAAGCTGCCAGCATGACGGCGAGGGTTCCCAAGGCCACCGATGTGTGGAGCCATCCTTGGATGTAGGCAGCGTCGGGCGACTGCCAGAAGTCGACCGTGTCGAGCCGGATCGTATCGACGTGCCTACCGACCGGCCCCTTCGAGCGTTCCGAAGGTCCGGAAGCCTCGTTTCTTGACCTGACCCCGTATTGGTCGTAGGTGGACGATTGTCGGCTGAGAAGCCAGAGTCCTCCAAGAGCCGCGACCGGGACGAGCGTACCGACAATGGCGAAGCGGGTCGGCTGTCCGTCGAGGATCGACGAGGTCCGAATTGGTTCAAACCACGCGAACCACCACGGCTGTGAGCAGGCGTTCTCCGCTCCGCACTGGAGCCCGACGATGTCGACGCTGATCGTTGCGATTCCGAGCATGACAATCGCCGTGATCGCGAGTGCCATCCCGCGCACACACATCTGGGCAACCATGCGATTGTTCCACGGGTTCACAGGGGAGCTCTTCACCTTCTCCCACGGTGTCTTCCGCTCGGAGTCCGTGCTCCCGATTGGTCGAGGTTCTCTCATGTCGGCCGGCAGGAGCCAACCAGCGAAGTTCACGGCCGCGAACGGAAACAACACGAGCCAGAATGCACGTGCGGTGCGCCCGGAATTCATGGACGACCAGTTGTATGCCTCAACCGTACGCTGCGGCCCCGAGTTCAGCTTCGATCGTCGTCGGTAGACGCCTGCCTGGTTGTCGCCGCTGATCTTGATTGGATGCGGGTCGCCCAGGTTCTGCTCCGGCGTGCCGCCGGCAACGCCGTGCACCCGAAGCTCGACGACGCCTGCGGGAATGCGGACGATGCCGGCGTCGGCGAACTCGGGCATCGTCTCGCCGTAGTCCTGCGCCTGGAAGTCTGGGTCGTTGAACGTGGTCACGACTCGCCCTCCCTATTCGATCCTCCGCATGCGGCGATTCAGTGCATCTCCAAAACTACTGAACGACGCCGGGCACGGATCGTGTTTCACTGACGGGTGTCCGAATGAGTACGCGCCGGCCGCCACGGCGATCACGAACGACCCGACCAAACGTCCCGGGTGACGGCACGGTCGAGAACGATGACAGCATCGTTGGGCCCCACCAAACTGAGCAGGTGAACGGCTCCCGGCCCGATCTCGGGTTCGGAGAGAACCGCCGTCCAGAGCGCCTGAATCGTATCGGCATGGTCCGCCCGAGACGGCGGCCCGTTCACCAGGCCCTTCACCTGCGCAGCGACGACAAGCTGGCGGGCGAGGAGGTCGGCTTCATCGATACGCGCTCCGTCAGCCTCGAGCTCCGCAGCGATGGTGTCAGCGGCATTCTTCAGCACCTCGGCAGCGACGGCGTAGCGGACCTTTCGCTTTGTGACCGAGCCGGTGAGAACGACGCCGCCGGGTACCGCGCCCCTTGAGGCGGAGTCGAGGCGCGCGCGAAGGCCGGCTATGTTCCCCGCTAGCGGCATCCGGTTGTTCTCGAGGGCACCCTCGACTTCGATGAGCCAGCTGCGCACCGCTCCGGGTGCGTCGGCCGTGCGTTCTTCGAGCTCGTCGACAAGCGCCGGCACGCGGAGCAGGAGCCGATGGAACTCCTCGAGGTTGACGATGCGAAGCATGTCGTCCTACTCCGGTACGAGGCGTTCGGTCGTCTCACCGTCGGATTCGATTGTCGTGAGTTCCATCGACTCTTCGCGAATCGTCAGCCGGAGCCTCGTGATCTTGTCCTCGGGTCCTGCCTCACGCACGGCACTGGTCTCCACCAGTGCCGTCACTCGCGGTGGCGCCGTGCGGGCGGCCAGCAAGGCGAGCCGGGCGTCGTCCCTGAGGCCGGCCTTGACGCTGTTGATCTTCTCTTCGGTCAGCGACTCGCCGAGTACGTCGATGGCTACGTTCGTGAACCGGTCTGCGAACCGGTTCGTGTCGACGGAGATTTCGATCGGGAGGTCGGGTCGTTGAGCTTCGGCGTCTAGGGCCTTGACTAGAGCTTCTCGCTGGTTCGCTCGCAACCTGACCTTGCTGTTGCGCAGGTGGGTCGCCAGCACTTTGTCGAACTGCTTGCGACCGTCTGAGATGCTGGCTCCACCTCGAGGAGATTCGGTCGGTCCCGGAGATCCAGATCCGTCGATTACGACGGGTACCTCCATCTGGATCTCCGGCAGCCGAACCCGCGGTATGGGCATATGACGCAGGAGTGGGTGGCTGGCGTAGAGCTCAGCCACCCGGACCGACTCGAGGTCGGCGTGCACGCGTGCAATCACGACCTCAGACATCAACTGTCCCAAGTAGTCACCCAGATTTGTCATGGTCCCTCCCAACGCCGTGCGGCTCGCGTTCTTAGGCGGCCTCAGCTGGTGTCGACGTGATGGCATCCTCGAGGATTCCGAGGATCTTCTCCATCCCGGCGGGCATCTCGTCCTGGACTGCCTTCACGTGGACCGCAAGCGAATACGTGCGGTTCACGGAGTTGCCCTGCGTTGAAGTGCGCTGATATGCCGTCGACACCTTGAGCTTCGCGGAACCGAAGAACCAGCCGGCCTTCGCCTCAGTCGATGCGTTGATCTTGAGGTTGGTCACCGTCTTGCGATACTCGACCGAGTTGATCTTCGCGTTGAAGTCGACTGTGGTTTCGTCGATGCGGATGAATGGGATCGGCAGCATCGTGAGGATCGGTACCTTCAGGTTCTGATCCTCGAAGACCGCTGGAACGGCCGGCGACGCCACGACGGGCGGGGTCGCGCTCGGGTCGGCTGCAACGGCTGGTACGAATGGGCTGAGCTCCTTTGGATAGGTGAAGGTGACGTAGATCGGGTCGTTGGTCTCGGTATCTCCGCCTGCTTCCTGCTCGGTGGTCGGGGCCTTGAAGCCGACCTCCTTGATGAAGTTGACGGTCGACATAGCGGCCTGGGCCTGGGCGTGGATGACCGCAATCAGCGGCCCGCCGATCATCGATTCAAAGTCGATGCTGGCAAGTTCTTGTCCTGGTGTCGGCATGGTGGTGTCCTCCCCGGCTCCTCATCCAGCGGTGCTTCGCTCAGCAGGTGACCGAGGTGGATACCCGGTCGTGTGGTAGGGAGCGAAGGGCGCGGTGGGTGAGGCGCGTTGTGATCGGTTTCAACGGTCTACTTGCAGCCTCCCTTTCCCTCGGATGAGGCTGCCTTCGTCGTCTCCGTCGCCAAGCCTGCTTCACCGTACGCGCCAGATGTGACTACGCGAGTGACTATTTGTCTTCGTGCGTGCCGGCAGCCGAGTGATGCCGTTCAGGGCTGGTTGTGCGCGGCGGTTTGCCTCCGCGCCGACGAGCTGCTGGTTCCGCCCAAGCTTGCGTTCCCGGGCTCGGCTTCGCGGGGAGTGGCTGCCGGCCCTAGACGACCCTCTGGACGAGGACAACACTGGTGGTATGAAAGGGATCACGCGTAGTGGCGTCGTCCTCGGGATCATCGTCGCAGCAATCGGGGTGATCGTTGTGGTGGCGCTCGTGCTCGCGCTTCAGGGTCCGGACCAGTTCGACGCAGGAACACCCGAGGCGGCAGTCCAGGGGTACTTCCAAGCGGTCGTCGATCGAAGCCGGGTCGACGCGGAGCGCTTTCTGATGCCGGATCTCGTCGAGCGCTGCGATGCGGGCCTGAGCCAGATTCGGGACGGCGCGGACAGCCTCCGTGTTGTGATCCTCGATACCGAACCTGACGCCGGCCGCATCGCGGTGACGGTGGAAATCACTGAGCGATCCGCTTCCAGCGTGTTCCTGGGGGAGCCGTACTCATTCCGAGATACGCTGATCCTCGAGCGGGCCGGTGACGTCTGGCTGATCGCTGAGGTTCCGTGGCCAATCTACTGCTGGGAGGCGTGATGGCGTTCTTTGCACTGCTGCCTTTGTTGGTCCTGCTGGGAATCGTCGTGCTCATCGTGCGGGCGATCGACGGCCGTGACCGTACGACAGCTGACGGCGAAGGTATTGCCGCCCGCCGCATGTTCCGGTATCTCATGATGCTGTTGACGCTGGTGCTCTCGTGTGTCGGGCTGGCGGGACTGGTTGACGCGGCAGCAACTTCAGCCCAGCAGATCACCACGGACACCGCAGCGGTCGCTCTGTCGATCGCGTTTGTGGTTGTTGCGGCGCCCGCCTTCATCGTGCTCGCGATGTTCACCCGGCGACGTCTGCGCGACGATCCGGCGGAAGTGCGTTCTCCCGGATGGGCTCTCTACCTCACCCTGGTTCTATTCGGCTCTCTGGTAACGACGGTCACCTTGCTCATCACGCTTGTCGGTGATCTGCTGGTCGGCGATGGGCTCGACCGCACGGCTCTTGTGAACGTGGTGATCTGGGGAACCGTGTGGGCTGTGCATTGGTGGGTTGCCGAGCGCGAGGGCTACGAGCCCAACCTGCGCATTGAGCACCTGATGGGGTCGTTTGTAGGCCTTGTAGTGCTGCTTTCGGCCGGCACCGTCGCTGCCGCCAACGTCCTCGTCGAGTTGTACGACACGGTTGTCGACATCGCGCCTATCGGTCCGACGGCCGAGCAGATCGTACGTCCCCTCGCCGCGTGCGCGGTGGGCGCGGTGGTGTGGGGGTGGTACTGGCTGCGCACCACGGTGCACGATGAGCGCTCGGGACTGTGGAATGCCTACGTCCTGCTGGCGGGTGTGCTGAGTGGCGTTCTCTTGGTCGTGGCCGGGGTCGGAACCGCTGTATTTCGCGTACTGGAGTGGCTGCTCGCCGACCCATCCGGCACGGCGACGGAGCACTTCGAGGTCGTCCCGGCTGCGCTCGGCGTCGTGGCTGCCGGCGTGGCCGCGTGGGCGTATCACCGTCATGTCCTCGATGGCGGCACTGAGCGTGATCGGACCGAAGTCGATCGGGTCTACGACTATCTCCTTTCCGGTGCCGGCCTCGTGGTCGCCGCAGGCGGACTGGCGACGCTCCTGACCTATGCCCTATGGGCTATCGCCGGCACGGAGATAACCGGATCCGATCGCAGCGTGATCGCCGTTGCTCTGACACTCCTCGCTGTCGGAGGGCCGCTGTGGGGGATTTACTGGTCGCGGGCGCAGCGCGAGCGCGTGCGCCAGGGAGTCGACGAGGCGCAATCAACGACCCGCCGAACCTACCTCTTCATCGTGCTCGGCGTGAGCGGGCTGGTCGCTCTCGTGAATCTGATTGTGCTCGTCTACCTCATCGTCCAAGCGATCCTCGACGGCACCGGCGTGGCAGAAGTGCTCGACGCTGTGGCGGTCCCAATCTCACTGCTCGCAACCGCCGGCGCCGTGGCGTGGTACCACTTCACCGTCGTGCGTCACGACCGGTCCGAGACGCCAAAGGTGGTCAGGCCGACGGTTCGTGAGGTGATCCTCGTCACCGCCGCCGGTCAGGAGATGGTGAGCGCTCTCGAGGCCGCGGACATCCGTGTTCGTAGATTCCACGCTGCTGCTCCGCCGATTGATGTGGATTCGATCGGCGATGTCCTCGCCGCCCTGGGCACCGAAGGCCACCAGCACGTCGTGATCGTGGATCGGGCTGAGGGGCGTGGCTTTGAGGTGATACCTCTGGAGTGAGTTGCACCCCGCTGATGATGTTCCGACGGGGAGCCGCTGCCGGAGATTGCGAGCGGTGCCTGCGTACCGAGATCGATCCAGGTTTGGCCCTTCCGCGATCGAGCGTGGTGGACGACAATGGGGCAAGAGGAGTGATTCATGAGTTCCTCGATCTCTCGCACCGTTCTCACCGTAGGTATTGGCGTGGGTGCCGTTCTCATCGTGATTGGCTTCGTCGACCGCGGCTACGCCATGGACGTGGAAGTCCCCTACGAAGAGCGCGTGGAGGGCTGGCAGGAGCAAGCCAACGGCACTGTGCTCATCTACGGCTACGCCGACGCAGTGGGTGCGGCGGCGACTCGGTACGAAATCGTGCCCATCGATGCCTCCACGTCGGCGGTCTATCTCGTGGATGACACCCTCGGGCTGAACCAAGAGGTGTTTCGCGGTAGTCCCGCCAGTGTCGAAGAGGAGTATGGATCCGGAGACGCCGACTTCCAGTTCATGATCGAGCGGGTCGACGAATCCATCGCCGTGGCGTATCGCATGGACGAATTGCACGGTCTGCAGGTCGAAGTCTTCCGCGGGACTCCTGAGGCGGTAGCCACCTGGGAGCGGGACCGGCTCATGGTCGTGGTGTTCGAGGGATCGCGCGACGAGGCCGAAACGTGGGTCGATGCCAACACGGTGCCCGCACAGGACGTCGCGATTCCGAACCTGATTGTCACCGTCGGGATCATCGCAGTCATCGCGGGACTGAGCATGGCCTGGTCGCCGGCACCGAAGCGGCTCGCGATCTTCCTCATCGGTGGCGCCGTCGGCTTCCTCCCCGCCGCGATCCTCCATGTTCTCGCAGCGTCCGGAGTGATCGATGTCGGCGAGAACACCGGTTACGCAATCTTCACGCAGGTTGCGTTTGCCGGTGTGTTCGTCGGATTTGTCGCCGGGGGTGTGTTCGGGGCCCTCGTCGGCGACCGTCCCCGACATGGAGGGTTCGGTCGGCTGACACCGGCGTAGTTCCCGCTCGACCGGCCGGGACAGAAGACCGGTTGTCTTGTGATCGCACCAACGGAATAGCCGATGCCGCCCAAATAGTGGTCCGGCAATGTCTGGGCACCTCATGCCGGATCCAACTCGCCGTTGCCGGCGCAGCGGACTAGGAGCCGACGGGTTGAGGTTCTCGAGATGCACCAACCGATTGCTCGGCGAGGGACGCCGCCGATTCGAAGATGCGTGACGCATTCGAACCGCTCGACCGTGGGAAGCCATCGGCGAGCCGACCGGTCTCGGCATCCGGCTCGATGGTGACGACGCGAGCGTTTCCCGTCTCGAGAGCGGCGACTTCCTCGGCTAGGCGCTTTCGTGCATGACCGGAGGTGAGCCGCCGTCCAGGGCGGGTCATCGGGGAAGAGATGATCACGAGATCGGGATCGATCTCGGCAGCAAGATCGGCGTGTGTTGGGGACACCACGCCTCCATCGAAGTAGGCCGTCCCATCGATTACGTGTGGCTGGAACATGCCGGGGACCGCTGACGAGGCCTGTGCCGCACGATGCACATCAATATCGCGTCGGTCGCGGCCGAACACAACGACGTCGCCGGTAGTGGCCGAGACCGCTGGTATCCACAGCCCCTCAGGCCACTGGGCATGGTGCTCCATGCCGGGGAAGCGAGCGAGCCACGCGGTTGGGAAGATACCCGGTGGAAGAAGGCCGGCAACACCCAGCATGCCGGTTCGGTCTTGGCTGAGGGCATGCTGCACGAGGCGCGGTGCAAACGGGATCAATGTCTTGCGGGCGTCACGGAGCTCGTTCCTCATCCGCTTCCGGTCTTCTTCGCTCGGCGGGCGTGAGACCACCTCGGCGAGGTCGCGCGTTCCGATTCCGGCTCGTATCGCGGCACCGATCGCGGAACCGGCCGACGTCCCGATGATCAGGTCCGCATCATTCGGCGGGGCCTTCAGGGCGCGTTCGACCCCGTGGAGAACGCCGGCGTGGAATACCCAGCCATAGGCTCCGCCGGCACCAAGCACAAAGGCGATTCGTTCGGTCACACGTGAGTGAACCATGGCGGCGGATCTCTGATTCCCGGCAAAGTACACCGAGGAAGTGGTCCGGTAGGAAGACGCTCAGGGCTATCAAAGGCGCATGAAGGAACGAGACCTCTCCGGAAGCCGAACCTTGGTGCTTGGTGGTTCCGGAGTACTGGGCAGCCACATCGCCGGCGAGCTGAGAAACCGCGGAGGGCTGGTGATGCTCGCCGGTCGGGATCGAAATCGTCTGCAGCAACGAGCCGCAGAGGTGGGTGCGGACGTCCCCTCCGTGCAGTTCGATCTCCGCCAGCCTCACCATGCCGACCATGTGGTCAATACGACGATCGACACACTCGGTGGACTCGATGGCGTCGTCAACGCCGCCGGAGTGGTGGCCTTCGGACCCCTCGAGGACCTCGACGATGCTGCGCTCGATGAGCTCGTGGCAACCGATTTGGTCGGTCCGCTGCGTGTGATCCGCACGGCGGTGCCGCATCTCGAAGGAGGTTTTGTCGTCAACATCACGGGCGTGGTCGCCGACCAGCCGATGGCGGGCCTCGCCGCGTATTCCGCAGTGAAAGCAGGCCTCAGCGCCGCAACACAAGCGCTCGGACGCGAGCTTCGGCGCCAGGGGATTCAGGTCCTCGATGCCCGTCCACCGCATACCGAAACCGGTCTCGCCGGACGTTCGATCTCAGGAACCGCCCCGGCGATGCCGGCCGGCCTCGATCCCTCGATCGTCGCCCGGGTCATTGTCGACGGCATCGCGAACGGGAGTCGTGAGCTGTCCGCAGACGCGTTCTCCAGCGTTTGATGGCCAGCCTGGCGTCGGTCGCAGGTTGCCCCGGCGGGTGGAGTGAGGTGATTGTCCTGCATCGAGCTTGCCGTCAAGGGCCATCATCGACCCGACGAGCGTGCGACATCGCCCCATGCGTCGGCAGCGGACGATTGTGAGAGCGGTGTTCACTCGTGTGTGGATTGCAGCGTTGGCAATCGGCCTTTCGGCATGCGGTGGCGCATCGACCACGAGCGCGGTCGATGGCGCGGAACTACCGCCTTCGCCTGAAGGTGGAACTGGCACCACGGTGACCGTGGTTGATGCGGATGTTGCATTGTTCTCCGAGCGGATGGCTGCCGTCGAAGAGGCGGTCGCCGCCTGGCGAGACGCGTCAACCGTCGAGGCTGCCCGTGAGGCAGCAGAGGCGGCCGCGAACCTCATTGTCGGACCCAACGGTCCCGGCTACGGAGACCGCAGCGGTGATGGTGTTGTCGGCGGCCAGTCGGCCGTGGGTCTGCTCCCCGGCATGGACGGTACCCCCGCCGGCATTGCCATCCCGCTGTCTGCGAACCGATGTGTCGGGCGCGATGTGCTTGGCGGAACGTGGGCTGATCCCGGCGCAGAGTGGGGAGCGATGCTGACGGCCATCGACGAGTGGCGGCCGGACGACAACACGATGCCGACACTCGCGAGCCATCCCATGCGGGTCGTCGGCTGGGCGACCTTCACGCTGGACTCAGACTCGTTGGATGATGCGCACGAGTATGCAGGTCATGCCAAGCTGCACGTCGATATCTCGCTCCGAGCGCTCAGCTGCTGAGCCTTCGTCTTCCCCTCCACCACCGAAGCTGGGGGAGGGTGCCCGAGCGGAGCGAGGGCGGGAGGGGGCGACGATGAGACCGGTCCCGAACCATTGATCGTGGGCCTCGATCCGGCGTCACCCGCGATCTGCACTGTGAGAAGAATCCGAGAAAGGTAGTTATCAAACAGGACTGTATGGTAATGTATAGAGGGTGTTGACCAATCCAACCTCTGTGCGACCGCGGCGAGGACGCCCGCGTGACCCTGCTGCCGACCGAGCCATCCTGGAATCGGCCCGGGCGGTCTTGGCGCGCAAGGGTTTCACCGGGACGTCGATGGATGAGATCGCCCGGACGGCCGGTGTCGGCAAAGACACGCTGTATCGGCGCTGGAAGTCGAAGGAGTTGCTCGTTCAGCAAGTCCTCAGAGTCCTTGCCGTCGAGAACGTTCCGGTTCGGGCGGATGACGACCCCCGGTACGCCCTGTTCGTCTTCCTCCAAGACATCGTGCGCCTCAACACGCGCTCCGACTTCGGCGCGATCCTGGCCGGCATCGTTGGGGAGTCCGCACGCAACCCGGAGTTGGCTTCAGCGTTCCGTCAGTTCTGGGCTGAACGTCGCAGCATCGCCGCCGGCCTCGTGCGCCGGATCGTCGGCCCGGACCCATCAGATCGAGAGATCAGCCTGATCTTGGATCACGTTCTCGGCCCCATCTACTACCGCCTACTTCTCTCCGGAGGCCCGATCGACGATGAGTACCTGTGGGACCTCATCGTCGAAATCCCGTGGCCTGCCGGTGACCAAGACAACCACGAAGAAACCACAAAATGAGGACAACCATGAAAACACAAGAACATGTCGTTGCGTTCGTTGAGCCTACGCTCGACGGGGAATCGGCGCTCAAGATCGCTCAAGAGACTGTTAAAGAGGGAGGGCGCGCCACCGTTGTCGTGCTGGTCAGTCGCCAGACGATGACCGACGTGCGGGCCTTCGCGGAATCCGAGAATCTCACCGTCCCCGACGCGACCGCCATCTACTTCGATCGGCTTGCTTCAACGTATGCATCACGCCTCGG
Organism: uncultured actinomycete; assembly: GCA_942491345.1. GTDB lineage: Bacteria > Actinomycetota > Acidimicrobiia > Spongiisociales > UBA5794 > JAHEEL01. The sequence continues at coordinate 40,235 of CALOAN010000044.1, read as the reverse complement.
CAACGAGGGCGCGTCGGCCGTCGTCACCGAGAGTGTCTACTCGGGCCGATACCTGTTCGATGTCGCCGCACGGGCAAACCCAACGACCATCGTCATGCCCCAGCGGTTGGCGAATCGGCGCGGGTGGCGGTCGTTCGTCGGCCGTTCCCACGTCCCGGTCCTGATCACACCGTCCGTCGCGGCCGCGGCATAGGCCCGGAGTCATCGTCGACGTCTGCGGGTCTGGCGGTCGAGGTGCCAGGCTTCCTCGATGGTGATGGCTGAGCGGTGTGCCGTCGGGCAATGAGCGGATCTGGCCTCAGGGGATCGAGGAGAACGTGATGTCCTGTGCGCCGTGCCAGAGCACGTACTCGCCGAACCCGGGCAGGTGTTCGCGGCCATCGGTGATCGTGATGAAGTGATTGCCGGCAAGGCCGCCCATCTTCGAGGCAAACGATGCACTTCCGTAGACGATCAGGATCTCGGTCTCGGAAATCCCGCCGGGATAGAAGAGGATGTCACCTCGCGACGGGTGCGCGGTGTGGTTCTCCTGTGCGAGTCCAGAAGCGAGGTCACCGAGAGGTACCCACACCGCTTCGCCGCTCCAGCGCGCATGGATGACCTTGCTCACAAAAGGGAGATTCTCGCCAAACCAGGTGCAGGTCTCGGGAGCGTCGTCGGATTCGAAGACGCCCCCGAAGGTGAACTCTCCTGCGGTGATGGAGACGCGCTGCATATACGGACCCTACAACCGTTCGCAGCCCGGATGGGTGAGGTTCGGTGTAGGTTGCGTGGTGAGATTGGCGACCGGGGTGGCGCTCCATGGCTCTGACATTGTTCCTATTCATCGTCGTTGTTGTCGTCGTCGTGGTGGTCGGCGTTGGCGCGTACATCCTGGGTCGAAGGACCCGAACACCGCCGGCACAGGCCCCGGACGTGAGCCAACTCCGCCTCGAGGAGTACGACTTCTACCCGTTTGTCGTCAATGATCGGGGACACGTCGAGTTCGACGCCGACAGGTTCAACGCAGCCGTTTCGCAGTTGCTCCGCGAACAGAACGAGCGTGCTGCAAAAGAGCTGATCGTCATTGGCGAGCAGAACCTGGTCAGAGACACCTTCCCCACCGAGTCGCTCCAGAACTACAAAGACCTGTACGCGAAGTACCGGGGCGACGACGTGGTGAACGACAACACGGTATTCCTCGAGAACTACGCGCGCATCGTGCGTCAGCTCGGTCGGTCGGTTCCGAATACCGGAATCGAGATTCTCCTCCACAATCTCGTCAACCCGTCACGGTCGCTGGTGGCCATCGAGAACGGCGAAGTCACAGGACGCAGTGTCGGCAGTGGTGCGACGAACCTCGTTCTCGACCTGAAGACTCGGCGCCAACAGGGCACCGACAAGGTCAACTACGAACTGAACATCGGGTCGCGCCAATTCAAGTGCACCACCGTCCCGATCTTCCGTGCCGAGTATGGACTTGTCGGCGCCGTCTGTATCAATGTCGATACCCGTTTCATCCGCGAGGTCGCCGCAGAAGGTGGAGCTCGCCTCGACGCGTTCATCGACAACCTGCTGCGAACAGATTTCGAGCTCGACGAGAACATCTTGTCGCCCGACGAGTATCACAACGCCCAACGGGGCAAGCGTCACTACCTCGACGAAGCGATCCGGACTCCGAGCCAGAAGGGTCCGGCTCGCAGGCTCGCCGCCATCTTGTTCTCGGACATCGTCGGCTACACCGCGCTCATGGGAGCCGACGAGGAGGCGACGCTCAGAATCGTTCGAGCCAACGACGAGATCCATACCGCTGCGATCTCCCGCAACAACGGAACGCTGCTCAAGAAGCTTGGTGACGGCATCCTGGCCAGCTTCGAGTCTGTGTCGAGCGCAGTCGCCTGCGCACAGGAAATCCAATCCGCCGTCGGCCGCGACGGTCGGTTCGAAGTCCGGATCGGCATTCACCTCGGCGAGGTTGTGCTCACGGACGGCGATGTCCACGGCGACGGAGTCAATATCGCCTCCCGCATCCAATCTGAGGTGAACGCGGGCGAAATCGGATTCACGAAGGCGGTCTACGACAACCTGAAGAACAAGGAAGGCTTCGATGCCTCGTTCGTCGGCGAGCGGACCCTCAAGAACGTCGCAGGTCCGGTAGGCCTCTACGTCCTGGCAAACGAATCGACCTCAGCTCCCAAGACCGTCTGACCCCCCGAATCCCGGCCGGTCCAGCGCGGGCTCGGAAGCCACCCGCCCCTGAGCCAGAAGGATTTTAGTTGAGCGACCACCGGCCGTTCGCCGATCCGGGCACCCCGGGCGAGCCAGGTCGCAGCAGAGGACCATCAAACGCATTCGTGCGGCTCCGGCAGTTGACTGGCGGGTCAGCCGTCGATGTCGATGATGGCGGCGGCGACGGTTTCGAGGTCCGGTCCGACGATATCGGGAGTTTCGCTGGCTCGTGACAGGACCATGCCGGGCCGGGCAACGAATGCAGCGGCCGCTCCGGCTCGAATCGCTCCGGTCACATCCCAATCGTGGGCGGCGACAAGGCGCATCTCGCCGATGTCGATGCCGAGACGTTCGGCACCCGACCGATACGTGTGCGGGTGTGGTTTGAACTTGCGAACCGGCTCTACCGTCAGCGTCACGTCGAACAGATCGGCGATCTCGGCGTTGGTGAGCTGAGCGGAGAGCAGATGCGGCGGCGAGTTCGTCAACGTGGCGACGCGGAAGCCGTGGTCGCGCAGTCGGGTGATCGCCGGTCGTACGTCCGGATGTGGCGGCAGGTGCCGCACCCCATCCACGACATGCACCGCGCCCGGTTCGGATAGGCCGATGCCGGCCTTTGCGGCCACAAGCTGCAACGCGTCGACACCGAGCACATCGAATGGTGCGTATGTGCCGGTCACTGTGGCTACGAGCGAATGGCGGAGCAGCTGACCGAACCAGGGAGCAAGCAGATCAGTGGACCCGAACGCCGCATCGAATCGCGGCGCCATCGCTCGCAGGTCGAGCAGCGTCTCGTTGACATCGAACACCATCGTCTTCATTTGCCACCGCTTACTCTTGATGGCTGGGCGAAGGAGCCGAAGATGTGGAAGTGTTTCGCTTCGGCATCGAACCGCTTCAAGACAGCTCGGGCGTTCTCGGGCATGTGGGCTCGGCGATAGTCCTCACCCATGAAGTTCTTGACGCTGTCGAGGCTCTCGAACCAGATGATCGTGGTGAACTCAACCTCCCCGTCGACGACATCGTCGGCTCGCATCAGCTGGGCGCTCTGCAGACCGGAAATACGACGCTCGAAGATCGCAGGGAACACCTCGCCCTCTACGATCGACTGATAGGCGTCGGCGTTGTCGACCGTGGTCCAGCCATGCCAGATCCTTGCGACGGCGGCATTCGTGGCCATCTGCGCCACCTCCCCGGGTTGGACGACGCTCCGTGCATCGAGTCGCGTCGACCATAGGTTTCGGTCGCTCGACGTGTCCACCGACCTTCGTTCGGAACACCTCACTCAATCACGAGCGCTCGGGCGTGCCGGTTTGCCGTTGTTCTTCGACGGTGACCTCGACGAATTGCGGCAGAGAAAGAGGTTCCGAGTGTGAGACAATGGCCTGTGGCAATCGATTCCGGTTGCCGGCCAGGAGGCACTGATGGCTACCAAGGACAAACGCAGCACGAACGGCGGGAAGGCGGCCGCCAAGAACCGCACCGAAGAACGCCTCGCGATAAGGACGAAGAAGCTCGCCGCCGAGAGCATGGCGAATCAGGCGGAAGACCGGACTTTCGGACACTGAGCGCAGCGGACCACTTGCCTGACCAACTGGGTCCCAGCTCAGATCGGCTACGGGTCGCGGTACTCGCCCCCATCTCGTGGCGGGTACCTCCCCGGCACTACGGGCCGTGGGAGCAGTTTGCCTCGCTCCTGACCGAAGGGTTGGTCGACCGGGGTGTTGACGTGACGCTGTTCGCGACCGCCGATTCGGTCACCTCGGCCCGGCTGGTGGGCGTTGCACCCACCGGGTACTCCGAAGACCCGACACTCGACGCCAAGACGTGGGAGGCGCTGCACATCGCCGCGGTGTTCGAACGCGCCGCCGATTTCGATCTGATCCACAACAGCTTCGATTTCCTCCCGCTCACCTACACGCGGCTCGTCGATACGCCGGTGGTCACCACCATCCACGGATTCGCCTCCGACGCCACCTTGCCCGCGTATCTCGAATACGCAGATCGCGTCCAGTACGTGGCGATCAGCGACGCGGACCGCCATCCGGCGCTTCCATACGCGGCCACGATTCACCACGGCATTGATGTCGGATCGTTCGAGGTCGGCCCTGGCGGAGACTCCTTGGTCTTCTTCGGGCGGATCCATCCCGACAAGGGGACCGCTACCGCTATCGAGGTGGCGAAACAGGCGGGGATCCCGTTGGTGATCGCCGGGATCATCCAGGACCACGAGTATTTCGAAACCGCAGTCGAGCCGCATGTCGACGGGAACCGCGTCACCTACCTGGGGCCAGTCGGGCCGCGCCGCCGCCAAGAAGTCCTGGGCAACGCCAGAGCGCTGCTGCACCTGATCGACTTCGATGAGCCGTTCGGGTTCAGCGTGGTGGAATCAATGGCGTGTGGGACGCCCGTGATCGCACACCCGCGAGGCTCGATGCCCGAGATCATCCGGCCGGGAATCAACGGATACCTGGTGTCCAGCATCGACGAAGCGGTCGATGCTGCAGCCGATGCCGGCCAGCTCGACCGCCGTGGCGTTCGCGGCTCAATCGAGCGACGATTCGACGCGGCACGGATGGTGGACGACTACCTGGCGCTCTACCACCAGATCCTCTCCGCGGGGTGAGCGGTCGGGTCGGACCTACGTCATCTCAGCGAGCAGCGTATCGACCGGGACGGTTGCGAAGCGGGACGATGTGTCCGAGGCTCCGTAGGCAATCACCAGATGGTTGTTGTGAATGATCGATCCACACGAGTAGACAACGTTGGGTACATACCCATCACGCTCGTGCCGGTCCGGAACCAGGAACGGCTCGCGGAGGTGCCCGAGTACGAGGCACGGATCATCGATATCCAACAAGATGGCGCCGAGTGCGTACTGCCGCATCGGGCCCACTCCATGGGTGAGCACGAGCCATCCCGCATCGGTTTCGAGGGGCGGTCCCGCATTGCCGATCTGCATCAGCTCCCACGGCCGGGTCGGTACCTGGATCTGTTCGGCCTCGTGCCAGAAGCGGACGTGGTCGGACAGCATCAGGTAGTTGTTCTCACCGTCGCTCCTGCCAAGGGCGGCATAACGTCCGTTGATGGGCCGGGGGAAGATGGCGATGCCCTTGTTGGTGGCGGCCGGTCCGTTGAGCGTGGCGATCCGAAAGGACGTGAAGTCCGTCGTCTCGATGAGTTGCGGGAGGATGTTGAAGCCGTCGTATGCCGTGTACGGTGCGTAGTAGACAACCGATCCGTCCGTCGCAACGAATCGAACGAGCCTGGCGTCTTCCATCCCGCGGCTTTCCGTCGGTCCGTTGGGGAAGAGCACCCGCTGAGACAGTTCGGATTCGCGAGGGAATGCCACCTCGTAGTTGGACGAGGCGAGCCACTGCATGAGCTGCGTGACGTGGTGAATAGCATTCGGCGAGGCTTCATGTGCGGCGACGTCGGCGAGTGCCTGGTCGAGGTCCGCCACGGTGAATCGATTCTCGAGGGCGGCCAGTGTTTGGAGGGCAAGACCATCGGTCGCACCCATCTCGGCCAGCTTGGCGGTGAACATCGGCTTGTCGAAGATGGGGGACTGACGATATCCCGACATCGGGACACCCGGCGGCTCGATGGTGATGTCTCCGCTCTGCCCAATCAACCCCGCCCGAAACTCGATTGACGAGATGTGGCCCTCTCCGATCGACCGAAGGCTGACGATGACCCGAAGTGAGCCGCTGGGCACGCCGGTTTGGTCGGGATGAGCCACGATTGAAGGGTTGGTGAGCGCTGCGCCCTCGAGTGAGTATTCGTGCATGAAGTATGCACCGATGAGCCGACGCATATCGTCGGGGAGGTTGGCTGCGTCGGGAACCCGGTGCGCCACGGCCAAGAATCCACGTTCGAAGACTGCGTCGATGTCCGAATGCCGCTGCCGGAAGTTCTGCCGAACCTCCTTCAGGGTGGCGGTGACCTCGTCGTGGGAGAGATCGAGGATCCGACCGATCAGGTGAGCAATACGAGTCTCTCCTTCGGCAGGGAGATCATCAACCGCAAGGAAGGGCTTGGCAATGATCCGCCGGGGGTCCGGTGCGAGTTCTACAGGCTGGCGGGTTACCGGCACGGAGGACATCAATAGGCTGCTGTCCCGAGGTCACCGATGGAGCACAGCGCAGCAACTTGGAGTGCGGCGATTCCCGCGAGCGTTGACTCGGCTCCCCGGTTCTCGTTGACCGAGTGTTGCATCAGGCCGTCACAGGTGCCGCCGGTTTCGGAGTCGTAGAGCACCATGCCGGTGTCGTTTTGTCCCACGAACCATCGTGCGGCGTCCAGGGCTCGTTCCCGCCATACGGTCTTGTGGGTAATGGTCCACGCCCGGTAGCAAGCCTCGGCCATCGCCGCAGCGTCGATGGGCTGCTGGTCGAACGCAGGGCGCGGGCCGCCCGGCGCCCATCCGCCGACCGGGGTGAAGCTGAAGTGGTCGTGGTTGGTTTCGGCTCGAACGAGCCATTCCAGGAGACGGATGCCGACCGAGATCAGGTGGCGGTCACCGCGAGCGGCGCCCGCCACCAACAGGGCTTCGGGTAGACGAGCGTTGTCGTAGGTGAGGCGAGCTTCCGGCCAGGGGATTCTGTCGCTGGCGGCGGCGGCGATCTTCCCAGCGGTTCGCTCGAGGAGCTCGCCTGCGACGGCGCTGCCGGGATCGGCGGCGAGCATCTCGGCGGCACCGAGGGCAGCGTATGCGTTGGCACGCAAGTGCGGGGACTCAAAGGAGCTGCAGGAGGCGAAGGCGTCGGAGGCCGCCTCCCGCATCCATGGCACCGGACCCGATCGTGCGACGGTCCCGAGGCCCCACCACGCTCGACCTTGGCTGTCGTCGCTGCCGACTTCGTCGATCCAGCTTCCGTCGGCGTCGCGACGATTGTGAAACTGGCCTGTGTCGGTGCGGGCATCGAGCACAAAACTGAGGTATATCGCGGCGAGGTCCGACTGTTCGGTCGACGGTGGCGCCACTCGCGACACGACGAGAAGGCCACGCGCATTGTCGTCGGTGCAGAACCCATGCTCAACGCGGGGGGTCAGGATATGTGCGTGTTCCCAGAGCCCGGTCGTGTTGGTGAGCCGGCGCAGATGAGTGTATTCCGGGCGCGGCAGCTCCGACCGTGCGGACCGGTACGTGGAGCCAGACGGATGAGCGGCGGCCTCGCCACGTTCATCCGGCGACACGGGCCACCTCCAACGACGCTTGCTGGTGGCCGACGTGGTCGGTTTGTTCGAGGCCCGACATCATCGACCCGAATCGTCGGCCAATCGCGGGCCAATACCATCCGTCGGCAATCCGGCGAGCTTCCCGGCCCATTCGGGATGTCAGACGTTGATCCGTCAAGAGGCGTCGGAGCGCAGCGCTCAACGCCCCGGAGTCGCCGTGAGGAACGGTGATGCCGGCTCCTCCGGAGAGCAGCTCCACGGCATGGGGAAACTGGGTGGCGATCACCGGCTTGGAGGCTGCGATTGCTTCCACCAGAACGCCCGAGGTCACCTGTTCGACCGATGAGTAGGGAAGGACCACGAGGTCGGCGCTGCGTACCAAGCGGGCAAGGGATGCTCGATCGAGGTAGCGGTCGTCGAATTCGACCAGGCCTTCGACTCCGAAGCGGTCGACCAAAGAGATGAGGCTCTCTCGATAGGCCTCGCCCGAGTCCGCACGCACATTTGGATGAGTGGCCCCCGCAATCAGATAGCGCGGACGCGGATCCAGATCCAGCAAACCGGCGAACGCTTCGACCACGGACTCCAAACCTTTGCCCGGGCCGATCAATCCCCACGTGAGGACGAGGGGTCGGTCACCATTGACCAGGGAAGGGCCGGCAAAGCGCGTGTCGACTCCGTGAGGGATCACATCGATGCGTTCCGCGTCGATGCCGTAGCGCAGGATGAGCCGTTCTGCCGCCGTCCGGCTCATGACAACGAGGCGATCGGCCATCTGCGAGAGACTGTCGATGATCATGCGCTGATGCGGCGTCGGGTAGTCCAGCACGGTGTGGAACGTCACCGCCGACGGCACGTTGAGGCCGGAGACGAGATCGAGGACTTCGTCGCCGTCGGATCCACCAAAGATCCCGAACTCGTGCTGGATCGACACGGTGTCGTACGAGTTCAGCACCCGCGTCGCTTTCCGGAGCGACGCGGCATTGCCGGCTCGATGGCTGAACGTGACATCCGGTCCGGGTGCCCGAAAGGGCCCCTTGACGAGATCAACCACGCCGAGACCGGCACGTGACCCGCGGGCGCTGGCGACGGCGTTGGCGAGTGAAGCCGTGTAGCTGGCCAAGCCGCAGACGGTCGGCGGATAGGTACTGACAAAGCAGATCGAAGCGTCGCGTGGACCGATTTCCATGGCATCCTCCTGGGATGGGGGTCGCCGGGACGGCGAGCAGGTGACGATCACTCGTCTAGGCAGGGAAACCGGGTGCCAATTCGGAGGCTCCGAGAACAAAAGTGAAGTGCGGATAGACCGCGCTTGCTCAGACTACCTGGATTCGGCACGTACCAGGGCGCGGCCGGCGGCGAAGCGTTGATCGGATGGGGCCCCTGAGCCGACGACGTGTCCGTGTTTCGTCATCCCACGTCGGAGCGAGCCGCGACGATTCCCGCCTGCCACCCCGGTGCGCGCCCACTCGCAGGCGGTCGGAGCCGATGCGGGGCGAGATCGGCCCGTGCGAGCAACCACGAAATGACCGAGTTCGAATTCCACATCTCGCCGGTGCCCAACTCGTCACGACCCCAGACCATCACCGGCACCGACGGGACCACATCGAGGAGGCGCCGGGCCGTCCCCTGATTCATGCTCAGCCTCTGGGGACCCCCGACCGCATCCCGGGCGTCCGGTATGACACCGTCTGCCCAGCGGCGCACCTCGTAGCGAAACACCCGAAGTCGCGCGATCCGTCGGTTGTAGACCGGACCCTCCACAACCACGCCGCGCGAAGCCGTATCGCCGTTCGGACTCGGCCATGCGTTCTCGATGGTGAAGCGGCCTTCCGGCAGGTGGACTTCGAGCGCGGTGTGGTAGAGGGGGAGCGGAGCTCGTTGCTCGGATCGGGCCTTGACGGCCTCGTAAATGCGTCCGTTCATCCGAACGAAGCCGACGCCACCCGCTCCGAGGGGAATCCAGAACAGATCGATGGCCGCACGGGACGACTCGGCGGCGGAGCTGGGTTCGACACTCACCCGGCGGAGTGTACGGCCGGCGGCTCTGCCTGAAGAACGTCGACCCGCCGGCAGACCGGCACAGACGCCCATGTCGGTAATCCGCATGTGTGCAACCGATCTTGACTAGGTATATCACGTATTGTGTATATACATGATTGTTGATGTATAGTGGTAGAACCCTAGAAGGAGGATCAGTGAAAGAATCAGGAATCGAACGGCTCATCGCACGGATTGCGGGCCTCGCCGGCGGCAAGGCCCTCGTGATCGCAACGGTGGTGTTTGTCCCCCTGGCCGTTTGGCTCTTTGCCGTTGTCATCCCATCGACGCAACAGGCTTGCGGCGCGGTACCGCTCGACATGCGGGCCCACTACGGCGCCACCGAAGTCACCACCTTCCTGTCGAAATGCGGATCAGCAGGCACCGATGCGTACCGAACCCTGCAGATCGTCGACCTCGTCTACCCGGCGGTGAGTGCAGTCTTTCTCTTCATCGCCATCGCAGTCGTCATGCGCCGCTTGGCCGGACCCACAAGCCCCGCACTGCTCCTCGCCATCGTGCCGATCATCGGGGGACTCGCGGACTACGCCGAAAACGCCATTGCCTGGATGTACTTGACGGCATCGCCGTCACCGGGCTGGGGTGACCTCATGGGAATAGCAGCCACCGCCAAGACGGTCGCCGGCTGGCTCGGCGGTATCACACTCCTCGCGGGGCTCGTCGTGCTTGGCAGCCGCTGGGCCGCCCGGCGCTTGCCCATCACTGCGGGCTCGGCATGACACAGCGAACCACCACAGTCCTGTTCGACATCTGGATACTGAGCCACATCACGACGGGCCTCCTCGACGAGGCCCTCGCCGGATCCGGTCTCAGCGGCGACGACTTCGGCCTGTACTCACTGCTTCTCGGCTGGGCACCGGCGACACCGGGCGAGATCGCCCAGTGGAGCGGTATGCGGCCGAACACGGTCTCGGTCGCCCTGAAGCGCATCGAGAGCAAGGGCCACCTGGATCGCCGCCCCAATCCAGCGGACGGGCGCTCGTCGATCGTGTCCCTGAACGAGCAGGGCCGCGCAGCGCATGCCAACGCCGCTCGGGGATTCTTCGTAGCAATGGAGGAGATAGACGCGGGACTCGACGACATCCCTTCGGTGCGGCTCGTGCTCCAGCGCCTGGATGGAGTCCTTCGCCAGATCGCCGATATCGGACCGCGGCCCTATTCGGTGCCCGACACCGACCAGCGATGGCATCTTGTTTTCGACGGTCCACCCCTCACCGACGTCGAGGAACGAGATGTTCGCCGGTATGTCGATTGGGTACGTTCAGCCGACGGGTAGCCCACCAACGGCGACTGCCCGAGCGGCTACGAGAGGCGGGATCCGGCTTGCGCAGTCTTTGCGATGACCGCCCCGCCACCCATCCGGGTCACCGCATGGATGCGGAGACGAGGTGCATCGTCGGGCAGGTCGTCCGGCGACGTGACGTTGATCTCGAACCCGCCTGCCTGCGTCTCGGTGTCGACGTCGACCGCCCAATCCGGAGGGACCGTGACCTGGGTGCCTCCCATCGTTGTTCTCAATTCCAGCTCGGCGCCCTCCGGAGCGAGCGTTGCGTCACGCAGGTCGAGATCGATCCCTCCCATCGACGCGACAACGAAACCGGATTTCAGGCTGTCGGCACGGCTGTGGAACTTCCTTCCTCCGAATACCGCGGCAACCTTGAATTCGTCGCTGTCTTCGTCACCTTCGGACATTCTCCTCGACACGACCAGACCCACGAGAGAGCCGATGATCTGAATGGTGACGATCGCCACGACCAGACGCAGCATCCTGCGGCGCATCGCGCACTCCCTTCACTTCCGACGTGAGATCAATTCGGTGCAGCACCTCCGCGTGATCGTACCGAGTCTGTGCGACCCTGTCCCCGGATTCGGCGCTCCATCGATGCGCCGCCGGCGGCGTCCGGAATCTGGTGGGGGCAGCATGGGGCGCCGCGAGGGACCGCGATGTCGAACCGCCGCCTACCGCACAACGACGTCGATGCCGGGTGGCACTTCGAGGAACTGGGCGCGGCGGCCTTCGGCGCGTAGTGACAGCACACCGTTTCCCAGCCGGAGGCCGTCGAGCCGGAGCTCGATGCCGTCGGGAAGCCGCGGTGCGACCTCGACCCGCCCGGCCGGCAGGTCCGGCCGGATCCCGAGCAGCTGTTCGGTCAGGTAGATCGGCACCGCCGCTGCCCACGCTTGGGGTGACGAGCTCGTGGGATATCCGACGGGGTGGGGGACTTCATCGCGCGAGATCCCGGAGAACAGCTCGGGCAGCTCGTACGAGAAGTGTGGCGACGCCGCGAGGAGCCCTCCCACCAGCATGAGGGCTTCATCGAGGTGCCCGTACGAAATCAGCCCCGCGACGGCCAGCATGGTGTCGTGGGGCCACACGCTGCCCCGATGGTACGAAACGGGGTGATACGCAGGGTTGTCCCGAGTGAGGGTGCGGATTCCCCATCCGGACCAGAGTCCGTTGCCGGTCAGTGATTTGGCGACCTGTGCCGCCCGTTCCGGGCGGACCGCTTCTGCCCACAACAGGTGGCCCGGATTGGACGAGACCGTGTCGGCAACCCAACCGTCGTTGCCGATCGCCAATGCAAAGGTGCCGAGGTCATCGCGCCAGAAACGGTCGTCGATCCGCTGCTGGAGCTCGTCGGCCTCGAGTCGAAGGCCGGCTGCCCGAGCCGGTTCTCCGAGTTCGATTTCGAGTCGGGCTGCCGATCGAAAGGCTGCCACGGCATATCCTTGCGCCTCCACCACGGCGATGGGCTGGTCGAGTTGGCGTCCTCGTCCATCGACCATGGAATCGCCCGAGTCCTTCCATCCCTGGTTGTCGAGACGGGTGACATCTCCTCGGTACGTGAGGAACCCGTCGCCGGCCTCGAGCCCATGCCGGATCCAACCGACGGCTGCCCGCAGGTTCGGGAGCATGGCCGCGAGCCGAGCCGAGTTGGCCCCCCACCGGTGGAGCTTGTCGAGCAACATGCACCACAGGGGCGTCGTGTCAACTGCTCCGTAGTATCGGCTCAAGAGATCATGGGGGAGGCTCCGCTCTCCGAAGCGCACTTCGTGCAGGATCTTTCCAGGCTCCTCCGACACCGATGGATCGGTTTTGGTGCCTTGGAGGTCGGCAAGGAGTTGGGCGGTGCCGAGTGCGGCCTCCCGATCGAGCAGCATCGCCTCGATGGAGGTGATCACGCTGTCACGGCCGAACAACGCAACGAACCAGGGGATACCGGCCGCGAAGACGCGCTGACCATCCATCCTGATCTCGAGGGCGGCCAGGTCGCTGAGGCTGTGGGCCCAAAGATGCTCCAGCGCGTCGGCCGACGAGCGCAGCCGCGGCGGGTGAGCGAACTGCCGAGGAGCGGCAGGCGTCGAATGGGCGTGGTGACCGGTTGTGCAGGAACGTTCGATCGGCATCGGGGAGCCGTCGATGACCGGAACAATGTCCACACAGGTCTTCCAAACGTCGTTGGGTTCGACCCGGCGGCTGAGAACCAGGCGGCTGCCGTCACCGAAGGCGTCTTCGGAGGTGGTGATCTCGGTCGCACGCTCGAATCCGTTCGAGCTGTAGCTGAACACCAATTCACCGTTGGCTCGGCGAGCACTGACCGGGCGTTCGGTTGCCGGTCCCGCCCGGCGCACGTCGAAGACATCCGCGAAATCGACGCTGACCTCGAGCTCGACCGTCACGCTCGCCGGGCCGCCTGAGCGGTTCTCGATGATGATGTCCTCGTGGAGGGTGGATCCCTGATAGCGATGCCGTCGAACGACGAGACCCGGCTCCGCGTGTTCGTCTTGCTCGATTGCGCGGCTTCGGAGGAAGAAGACTGCCTCGTCGGCGTCGATCGACGTGGCATCAACGACCTCAGGGTCCACGCCGTTCACCAAGAGGTGGAGTCCGGAGAGAAAACGGGTGTCGTTGCTGAAGAAGCCCTGAGGCCCCAGTTCGGCGATGTTCCCGCTGCGCCCCGACACGCAGAACGCCCGTCCGGCAATCGTGAAGATTCCGCCACTCGGATGAGCTGGGACCCGCCCAATATCCGACCACACGGCAGCAGTACCTGTCCTTCGTGGGATATCGACGCTCATGCTACGAGTCCGCCGCCTCCGGTCACAACGACCTTCCGGTTCGGCGTTCGGAGGTCGATGGTAAGTGCCGCTTCGTAGACCCGCTCGTAGTTGGCGACCATCCGTTCTGTCGAGAACCACGTGGCGACGTGCGAACGACAATCGGCCGGGCGGAGATCGTCGGTTTGCTCAACGGCCGCACAGAAGGCGTCGAGGTCGCCCGCGGGGACCACAAACCCCGTCTTGCCGTGGGCGATGACCTCCCTCGCCGCCCCCATGTCGAACGCCACGACCGGTGTGCCGCACGCGTTGGCTTCGGGCATGACCAAACCAAACGGCTCCGGCCACGTGATAGGGAATACCACCGCCGTCGCTCGGGCCATCAGGGCAGCCTTGCGTTCATGGTTCGGATTGGGCACCAGTCTGATCCGTGCCGGGTCTGCGGCAATCATCGGCTCCAGCACCTCCTGCCAGTACGCGCGTTCACGGGGTTCGTTCGTCTTCATCGCTATCACCAGCGGCCGATCGAGGCGGCGGGAAACCTCGATCGCCTCTTCGGGTCCCTTGTCGCGGCTCGCACGACCAACGAACAAGAGATAGTCGTCCTTGTCGGTCGTGAACGGATATCGGTCCACGGATATGCCGTTGTGGACGATCGCAGTAATCGGTACATCGTGGGGGGAGCGGGCAGCCTGGTCGTGGCTGATCGCCACGAGCCGAACGGGCGGGGCAATGAGGCGGGCCAGCCGGATCTGCTCATCCAGCCAGGCATGATGGAGGGTGTGGACGACCGGGGGTCCGACGGCCACGGCGCCGAGCGCGGGGCCTACCGCGGCAGTGTGGTCGTGGATGATGTCGAAGTCGTTTCGGCGTCGGTATGCCGCGAGCGCCTGGATGGTCTCGATCCGAGCGTCGCCCAGCTGCTCGAACGGCGGCTCGCCGAAAACAACCTCCAACTCGGCCCGCGTCACGGAACCGCCCGACGCGACCAGTGTGACTTCGTGTCCGGCATCAACAAGGCCGTCGGCCAAGCCGCTCACGACCCACTCAACGCCGCCGTAACGCAAGGGCGGTACGGACAACCACGGCGGCGCCAGTTGAAGGATTCTCATGGTGCGCTCACCTCGGCGCACCCCTCTCTATTGTCGCACACGGATTGCGGACCGACCGGAGAAATCGAGCCGGTAGTGGCGATGATTCGGTAGATACCGCCGCTGCTGCTGGTCCGGCGCCGGCTCACGTGAGGCATCTTCTCCGAACGAGTACCCTCGGGAGAAGGAGGCGCCGCGCACGGGGGGATCCTACGATGACTGTTTTGAGAAGCCTGGCTGTTGTGGCGCTTGTCGCGTTGCCGGCTTCTTGTTCGGCTGCTGGATCGACGGGTTCGTCCGAAACGACCGCGACGTATGCCCCGCTGGCTCCCATCACGACGACATCTTCTGTTGCCCCAGCGCCTTCGACGCCGACGACGTCTTCCGTGCCAACGACGTCTTCCGTGCCCACGGCGTCTTCCGTGCTCACGGCATCGTCTGCCGATTCGATCGAGGGCGTGATGGTCAACCTCGGTGAGTTCTCGCAGCACTGGAACGAGAACAACCTCCGATGGATGACGGCCGTGAGCGATCCCACCGAGAGCTACGAGGCCTTCCTCGTGGTTCAGCAGGAGGTCGGCGCTGATCAGGGCGCCTTGCTGGCCGAGCTCGAGCTGTGGGTCGACGCCCTGGATCCTGAACTGCGTCCAGCATTGGAACCGCTGCTCGAGAACTACCGGACCCGGTATCGGCACATGGTGGATGGACTCTTCCCAGCCACGCTGGGTACCGACAACGACGTGTTCCAAGCGGCACTTCTGGAGCACGAGTCACAGGGCCTGCCCGAATACAACGAGGCGGCCGTTCGAGCGTTCTTTGCTCATCCGACGGTGGCGTCTGGCCTCGGTGCGGACGGTGCCGACCTCGATGCGATGGCGGACTCGCTCATGGCCACGCTCGCCGGCTCGTAGAAGCCGTCGTGCGATGCGGAGGGTATGACACACGCGTCGTGGGTCCGCAGCGTTCAACCCGGATGGCCATGGTGCGCGCCACAACCGGGTGGTTGCCCACCCGATTGTGGCACTGAGGGCGCGGCGTTGACCTATGCGGGGTACAGCGGTGGTTTGGATTTCCGCGGGTTCCTCGCTGCGCAGCCACGTACCCCATCCGATGAGTGCCGCTGCGAGGATCGTGCAGCCGATGGCTGTGCCGATCATCCAGCCAACCGGGTAGTCGCCGTACGAATCGACCGGCCCAACCTCCGCATAGTCCGCAGCGAAGAAAGCTGCGACTCCAATGACGAAGCCGGATGAGAACGCCAGCGTGCTCGATCGGGGTGCGGTTCCCCGTCGAAGAACGGCGATGCCGATCGTCAGGTAGCCGATAGCCTGGAGTCCCATCCAGAGGGGTATTGCCCAGGCGATGAGGCTTGCGACGACGCCGAGACCGGCGACGGCGACCCCGATCATTCCGGCCACCCCGAGTCCTCCGAGCCGCTTGCCGACGCCGAGTACCGCCAGAACGGCAAAGACACCGGCGGCGAGGATGAGGGCGTTGAAGATGCCGTAGTACACCTGCCACGTGTCTTCAAAGAACACCATCATGAAGTAGGCGACTGCGGCTGCAAGCCACAGGCCTGCGGATATGAGCGCAAGCGTCCCTGCGCGTACGGTTGATTGAGTAGGCACTGCTATTCCTCCTGAATTCGAGGAGGCGTACACCGCTGCGAGAACTTCGGGTTCGCCGAAGCGATCCAGGGTTGCTTGCTGTGCAGCGCTCGGCTCGAGACCGGTTGCGAGGAGATGCTCGACGGTCGAATAGAGATGGTCCTCCATCTCAGAAACGAGGTCGTCGAGGTCACGCCGCCAGCGAATCTCGCTGCGCATCGTGTCGAGGTATCCATCGATCAGGGTGTATCGGGCCATGGGGCTCCCTTCAACACTCTCGCAACGGCCTCTGTGAAGTCATCCCATGCCAAACGCTGCTCACCGAGCGCACCCCGACCCTTCTCGGTCAGTCGGTAGGTACGTCTCCGTCTTCCTTGCACCTCGGTCCACTCGCTACTGAGGTATCCACCCTCCTGGAGTCGATGCAGTGCCGGGTAGACCGTTCCCTCTGGAAGATCGAACGCGTCGTCGCTGCGTTCCCGCAGTTCCTCGATGATCGCGTACCCGTGCCATGCACCATCCGCCAGGATGGCCAACAGCAGTAAGTCGAGATGCCCTTTCAGCGCCTGCCCTCTCATGCCTAGAGAACCTACACATAGATATACTAGGTGTCAAGACAAATTGTAAAGAGGTCTATGACGATCGATCCAAGCCGGCAACCCGGTGGGTTGGGCAGGGCCGCCACCAGAATCGGAGCAGCTTCAGGACTGACCACCGAGCGCAGCGCTGATGATCGCAACGGAAATGACAACGAGCGCACTGAGGGGTGGCTGCTTCCAGAGCGGCTGCCGGGGTGAGAGTTCGAATGAGAGGACGTTGTCGTCTTCGTCGATGAGCGACGCACCCAGCGGGAGGCCAGACAGGGAGATGATGGTGCCAGCGCTTGCTGGGTGCGTCACCACCAACCCTACGCCGATTGGCTCAATTTGGGCGGTTCGTTTGCCGATGGCAGAACGAGGACGGAACAACGTCCGCTATCAGCCAACGCCCACAGCGCACACCATTGCTGTGGGCCTCGGCTGTTGGGGACTGTTTGCATATCGGGCTCTGACGACGCACAGCGCCGACCGTTCGCACATGCCGATCGACGCAGCACCCCAGGCCACTACCGACCGTCGGCTGCTACGCTGAGTAGTGAAAGCGTACGTATCAAACGTACAGCGCCCGCCCCGCCACATCCGTCCGGCGGGACGACCGCAGGATCTGCAGCTTCTCGTCGACGCAATACGCCCGGCTCGGAACGCAACTCAGGCGGGGCGTAAGCCCCCGGCGGCCCGACGCTTCTGAAGGAGCACCGCATGTCTAGCAACCTCTACGTTGGAAATCTGACGTTCAACACCACAACGGCCGATCTGGAGACCCTCTTCGGCCAGCACGGCGATGTCAAGAAGGCCCAGGTCATCAGCGACCGCGATACCGGCAGATCACGAGGCTTCGGCTTCGTCGAGATGGCGTCGCAGGAAGGCGCCGACACCGCGGTTTCCGCACTCAACGGCACCGACCTCGACGGTCGCGACCTTACCGTGAGCATCGCGAAGGAGCGCTCCCGCTGAGGACCTCTCCTCCTCGCGTCGCCGTCGCTGAGCGACGGCGCTGCAGCGGCTGTGGTCACCCCAGTCGGGAGCACCACGGTGGTGATGCCTGCACGGTCCCGAAGTGCCACTGCGATGAGTTCGCAGTGCCGGTAGCCCGCAGGACCACCGGTAGTCCTGCGTAGCGGGTGGTCGCCTCGGCGTGAGGCTTTGGCCCATCGCCTGGTGGCACACAACAGTTCAGGAACCCCAAGCACCGCTTGGGGTTTCTGCCGTTGTGATCCCGGTGGCCTGAGGGAGTCGAGCCGCTGCCAAGATCAGCGACGAGTTCGACCGATCGTGCATCATGGCTCTCAGCCAATCGGGCCCGCCGATCTCAACTAGTGTCGGAGGTGGAATCGGATCCGTCCTTGAAGAGCGAGGGGCGCGAACCATGAGTGACGAACTCCGCGTGGGTGCCGTCTTCGACGACCGTACTGCCGCTGAAGCGGCCGTCGTCGAACTCCGTCGGCACGGTTGGGCCGACGACCACCTCGGGGTAGCGATCCGCCAAGCGGACCCCCACGTCTTCGAGGAGGACGTGGGCACCGACATATCCCACGGCGCCGAGAAGGGAATCGCGGTCGGCGCCCCCATCGGGGCAATCGCCGGAATGGTCATCATGGCCTTTGCCATTCCCGGGGCAGGGCTCCTCGGTGTCGGCGGGATCCTGGCCGCGGGAGGGATCCCGGGAGCGCTCGCGGGGACCTACTTCGGTGCGCTGCTCGGAATCGCCGCCGAGGAACACGAACTGGACGAGGAGTGGGACTGGGAGCGAGTCCCGCTTGAGCCCGGACAAGTGCTCGTTGTGGTCGCCGGCCACGGCCACCCAGACGACGTGACCGATATCCTCGGCAGGAACGGTGGCCATGTCCTTTCGAAACCGCCGCATCTTGGTTGAGCCGCAACGACCCGGACAACGCGCGGATCAGCCCTTCACAACGCCGATCGGCCGGAGTCGGGCAACCCGGGCGGCGAGCCCGGCGGCCTCGCACACCCGCGCCACCTCGTCGACATCCTTGTAGGCGTACGGCGCCTCCTCGGCCAGAAGCCGCACCGAACCCGGGCGGATGGCGATCCCCGCCGTTTCGAGATCCTTGCGTACGTCGCGTCCGCTCGCCCGTCGTTTCGCGGCGCTCCTGCTCATGAGGCGTCCTGCGCCGTGAGCCGCAGATGCGAACGCCGGGTTGTCGGCCACGCCGCGCAGCACCCATGAGGCGGTTCCCATGCTGCCGGGCACGAGCACCGGCTGGCCGACGCCTCTCAGGTCGTCGGGGAGGTCGGCATGGCCGGGACCGAAGGCTCGAGTCGCTCCTTTGCGATGGACACATAGGTTCCTTGGTTGGCCGTCGACGAGGTGGATCTCGAGTTTCGCGAGGTTGTGAGCGACGTCGAAGACGAGGTCGAGGCCGAGATCAGCCGGTGCGGTTCGCAATGCCGCCGAGAACGCCTCCCGGGTTTCGTGCGCGAGGATGTGCCGGTTCGCCCATGCGAAGTTCGCTGCCGTCGCCATCGCACCGAGGTAGGTCTGCCCTTCTCGAGAAACGGTCGGGACACAGGCGAGCTGACGATCGGGCACCGTGATGCCGTGCCGGGCCATCGCGGGACCCATCAGCTTGAGCTGATCCTGGCAGGTCTGATGACCGAGCCCTCGGCTCCCGCAGTGGATCATCACGGTGAGCGTGCCGGGCCGCAGCCCGAAGGCTTCTGCAGCGCCGGCGTCGAAGATGCGATCGACGACCTGCACCTCGAGGAAGTGATTCCCTGCGCCGAGCGAGCCGAGTTGGCCGCCCCCTCGCTGCCTCGCCTCGGGTGAGACCAGGTCGGGCCGGCCGCCGGCGGACGTGCCTCTCTCTTCACACCGGTCGAGGTCCCGCTCGGTGCCGTAGCCGGCGTCGAGCGCTGCCCGTGCGCCGTGCTCGAGCACACCGTCGAGGAGGCCGCGCAGGGCGATCCCTCCCTTTCCGGCTCCGCGCGGGATGCGGGTGTCGAGTTCGGCCATGATCCGGTGCGCGTGCTTGGCGAAGTCGGCAGCGGTGAGATGGGAGGAGAGGAGTCGAACACCGCAGCAGATGTCGAAGCCGACGCCGCCGGGTGAGATCACGCCTCCGTTGTCGACGTCGGTCGCCGCCACACCTCCGATCGGGAAGCCGTATCCCCAGTGGATGTCGGGCATGGCATACGAGGCGCCCACAATGCCGGGGAGGTGGGCGACGTTGGCCACCTGATCAACCGCCCGATCCTCTCGGGCCTTCACGATCAGCGATTCGCTGGCGAATACGACGCCGGTGACTCGCATTCCCCCCGACCGAGGTACGGTCCACACGTAGTCGGAGGTCCGCTCCAGCTCCATCAGCCGATGATGCCCGGCCGCGCCCGCCGCCGGTAGAGGACGATGGCTCACACGTCGAAGATCACCCGTATCTCCCAGTCGTCTCCGGCCGGCTCGCACTTGAGACGGTGGTACGTGACGGCCTTGATCGGTGGTCCTCGCAGCTCCCGCCCGACCGCTGTTGCACCCACGGCCTCGACGGTTGCGCACATGGCGGCTTCATGCACCCGGAATTCCGAGAACACAACGTCGTCGGTTTCGCTGCGCAGCAGCAGCTCGCTCAGCACGTCGACGAGCAGGTCGGGAGGTGAGTCGGCGGTCGATTCGAAGGTGACGGACATCGTCGCCGGCACCGAGGAGAGGTCGTACATGAGGTCGAACATCGCAAACGCGGCGTTGCCGATCGCCTCGGCGAGGGTGTCCCCGCGTGTCTCGATGCCCGTGTCGGCCGTGTGTTCCACGATGTCGTAGTGATGGGTCAACGTCGTAGCCTCCGAACCGCCCGGCGCTGCCAATTGCGGGGCTCCGTGTACCGGTCACGGTAGACCACGGCCCTCACGTCGTGGAGGTGACGAGCGTCATCGACGGCGGGATCTCACTCATCGGGCCGGCGTACGCGCGGCCGTCGGTCGTCACCGGTGAGGGGAACGAACACCACCGCACAGAGGTTCTCGGAGCGGACGTCGCCGTTCGAGTCGACGGTGAACCGGTACAGCGTCTGCGTTGCGTGGACCGGCCCGATTGGGGCCACCAGCGCTGCCCCAGGTGCGAGCTGTTCGATGAGCGGTGCAGGCATGTGGTTGACCGCCGCGGTGACGATGATGCCGTCGAATGGACCATGCTCAGGCCACCCGAAGTACCCGTCGATGGTGCCGACGGTGACGTCGTAGCCGAGGCTGCCAAGGGTGGACTGCGCCTGGTCCGCGAGCTCGGGGATGATCTCCGTAGTGAACACCTCACAGCCGAGGGCCGCGAGCACGGCGGCTTGGTATCCGGACCCCGTTCCGACCTCGAGCACCCTATCTCCGGGTCCGACACCCAGGGCGTCGGTCATCAGTGCGACGATGGACGGCTGCGAGATCGTCTGCCCATATCCAATGGGGAGGGGGTAGTCGCCGTAGGCGGCGTCCCCGTAGCTCTTGGGGATGAAGCGGTCACGGGGCACCGTCTGCATCGCCTCGAGAACAGCTGGGTTGGTGACGCCCCGTATCTTGATGTGCCGCCTTGCCATCGTGGTCCGTTCCTCTGTTCGATCGTCCAGCAACGTTGTGGGAAGGGCGACCTTCTCAGCCCAAGGCTATTCGGACTCGGGCGGGAGGCGGCCGGGAATAGGGGTTCACTGGGAAGGAGACAACCCTCTGCCGAGATTCCACCCGCCTGCGAGCGGGGTGTAGTCGATGGCCGTTTCCGTGCCGGCCACGAGTCGGCTGGCCCGCTCGGCGAGTCCGATGTCGGCCTGTTCGCCCTTGGTCTGGAAGGCGAAGCCGGTGGGTTCGCCCTCGGAGGGAGCGTGTTCGGGTCGGCCCCATACGACCACGTTGTCGCCCTCGTCCGAGACGGCTGTGACGGTGATGCGTACGATCGGCATGTTTCGGAACCTACACCGAGGTTGCAGCGTCGGCCTAGGGCGTGTCGTCGGGGTTCAGTGCCCTGAGGACGCAGAACTCGTTGCCTTCGGGGTCGGCGAGGACTACCCACGTGACGGTGTCGTCTTGTCCGACATCGACTCGGCGCGCTCCGAGCGCCTCCGCTCTTGCGACCTCCAGCGCCTGGTCGTCTGGGCGGAGGTCGAAGTGGAGCCGGTTCTTGATCTGCTTGGTTTCCGGAACTCGGCCAAACAGGATGTCGGGCGATACCCCATCCTCCGGTGAACCTTCGGGCGGTTCAAGGACAACCTCGTCGGGCTCTTCGAAGGTGATACGCCAGCCGAGCAGGTCAGCCCACCATCTGGCCAGCGGGCCGGGGTCGACGCAGTCGACGACGATGCACTGCCATCTCAGGCTCATCACAACACCCTAGCTTCGGGTGCTGTTCGCGAGTCGCAGCCTCATCGGCTACCCGCACCGAGCCGACCTGGGTTCCCCCATTCGGATCGCTCCTGTCATCACTCCTCGAGCCGACGCGCAATATGGGTACCCATACGGCCCGAAATGGGTGTGTGTCACCCTTGTCGGCGATGTGGCCACGGAATACGGTCAACGGTGAGCTGAAGGAGGTATCGGTGGTTACTGGATCGACACATCCGGCCCGAGTCCATCACGTTGATGCCGGTGCCCACGCTGTGGCGTGGGTTGCCGCGATTCTTGGATTGGTTGCCGCGGCGATCGGTGCCTACATCGTCGCTGCACCTGAAGATGGATCGTTGACGCTGATCAATCGTACGTGGAGTACCGGCGATCTCGTTGACACGTGGGCTCCGTGGTTGTTGGCCGTTGGCGGCGCGTTCGCTGCGATTGGGATGGCGGCGTCGTCGATCGTGGACTGGCGGCACGGTGCGAGCCGATGGCTGGTTGCCGGGGAGATGTTGCTCGGTGTCATCGGCGTTGCAGCGGTTGTCGCCGGTATCGCCCGGTTCATGTAGCGGGGAGGAAGCTACCGGGACCATTGAACCGGGCGTGGTGTCCTTGTCTTGGAGGGAGTGGGATGGCTTCGTACACAAATCGCGGAACGCCGGGTGTGGCGATGATGATCGTCGGCGGCGTGATGGTTGTTGCCGCCGCGTGTTTGCTGCTGTTTGTCGATGATTCGTTCCCGATGTGGCTCCTTGTCGCCGGTGCGGGACTGATGTTCCTCTCCGTCGGAGCCGCCGCGCGCTCAGATCAGCAGTAGCAGCAAGCGGTGCGAGTTGAGTGACGGCCTCTCGATCCACGTGTTCCGGCCCGAGCTGGCGACGCTTCCGACCAGAAGCGGCAGGACCATTGGACTCTCGCCGCGCCATCTGTCAAAGTAGGTGATGTCGACCCGGGCGGGCAGTGATGAGGGGAATCGATCATGACGCTCACACCGGGTATGAGACGATCCGTAATGTTGGCGATTGCGCTGCTCATGGTGGCAGCCGTCCTCGCCTTGCCGGCGGTATCACCACAGGCGCTGGGGGTTCCTCCGGCGGGTGGCACGGTCATCGACGACTTCAACGATGGCGACGCTAGCGATTGGGCGTTCTTCGGTGGGACCGCCGCCGGCGGTGCCGGCGGCGCTCTCGACGATCGTCCGTATGAAGGCGCGTACTACCTGAGCACCGGATGGGGCGGCGGTGGATCGGCGTCGGTCTACTACGGCGGGTTCTTCAGGAACTTCGTAGATACGTCGCAGGTTGCCTTGCCGGCCGACCCGTGGTTCAACGTGTGGGTGCTCAACCAGAGCGACGCCACGGTCGACGCGTACACGCTCGAGATCACGCTTCGCGAGGACCTCGACGGAAACGGCTGGACCGACGGATCGGAGGACTCCGTCCGTCTCGACACCCCCTTCACCTCGTCGGCGTTCGACGATCAGTGGACGCTGGTCAGTGCGCCGCTGTCGAGCCTGACCAATCTCGGCACGGGTGGCGACGGCACCTTCAACGGCAACCTCGATGAGGTCGTCATCGTGATCGGCGGCGTGCAGGGCGCCAATGGGTCGGTCGTCGAGGTCGACTTCGACTACCTCGCGTTCAGCTCCGGCGGTCCGCTCGCTCTTGACCAGGTCGTCATCGATGACTTCGAGACCGGTGTGGCGCCCGGCACGCCGTGTCCTGCCGGCGGTCTTCCGTTGGGCTTCTGCACGTTCAACGGCGCGGGCAGCTCGGTGGCACTCTCCAACCCCGCGGCGCCTCCGGCGCCTGAGCTCCCGGCGGTCGGCACACCGAACCACGTGCTGCAGATGGACGTCGACGTGACGTCATTCGCCGGGTTCATCCGCGGCTTCGAGAGTGGCGGTGAGTGGGTCACCCAAGACTGGTCGACCAGCGAGGGCATCTCGGTCTGGATGTACGGATCGAACACCGGCACGCAGATGTTCATCGACATCCTCGACAACCGTAATCCCGGCTCGACGACCGACGACGCAGAGCGCTGGACCCTTGCTTTCGCGGACGACTTTGACGGATGGCAGCTGCTGGAGTTCCCGTTCGCGAGCTTCACCCGCAAGGAGATCGGCAACGGTGCGCCCAACGATGGCCTCGGCCTCTTCGAGATGCACGGTTATGCGATGGGCACGCTCGAGACCGGTGGTCCGCAGACGTACTACTTCGACGAGGTGAGCCTGTACGGCGTCGCCGAAGTCCCGGCCCTCACCGTCAACTTCGCGCAGCAGAACACCTTCATCGAGGAGGGGACGACGGGGGACGTCGCGGTCAAGTTGAACCGCCCGATGGGTTCGGACGATCCGGCCCAGGTCAGCATCGACTACGCCACCGAGCGCTCATACGCAACGCCGGGTGAGGAGTTCACGCCGGTGAGCGGCACGCTGACGTTCGTCAACGGAGGGGTGTCCGAGCAGACGTTCTCCATCGAGACGTTCGACGACACGAAGTTCGAGGGCAACGAGCAGATTGTCATCCGGCTCACCAACCCGGTCGACGTCGAACGTGGTGCCTTGTTCCAGGGCTCTGCCCTGATCGAAGACAACGATCCGTTCGACCCGAACCTGCTCGACGACTTCGAGCAGGGTGCCTTCCTGTGGGACACCGAGGGACCGGTGGCACTGGAAGCGGTGCGCTCGGAGAGCGGTGATCCCGACGCCCGACCGGGCCAGGACGCCGTGGAGAACGTCCTCGCGGTCACGGTGCCGCTCGCCGTCGACATCAGCGTCAACGGGCGAGTCTGCAACAACGGCAACGGCGTCGTTCCAATCACGCTGTACAGCACCCCAGGCTTCGACGCCACCACGGTTGATCACACGACGGTGTCGATGGGAACGGCGTTCGAGACCCACGTGGATCGGAAGACCGGCGTGGCCAAGCGGCACGAACAGGACGTGAACCGCGACGGTCTGACGGACCTCGTGTTCCACTTCCGTTTCAACGAAAGCGACCTGCCGTGTGATCCGGCCGTCGTGCCGTTCAACGGCTTCACGTTCGACGGGCAGCCGATCACCGGGGGCGGCTCCGATGCTGCGTTCCGGCACGACTTCCCGATCGGACAGGATTGGACGGCCACCGAGAGCCTGTCCTTCTGGTACTACGGCTCCGGCGGCGGTGAGGAGATCACCGTCACCCTCAAGGACAACCGAGCGCCGGATCCCGGCCCCTCCAACTGGGGTCTCGTCTGGAGCGACGAGTTCGACGAACCCGCCGGGACGCCGCCGAATCCGGCCAACTGGGGGTACGAGATCGGTGACACCACTCCCGATGCCAAGAACGGCTGGGGTAATGAGGAGTTGCAGTACTACACCGACGACCCCGCCAATGCGGCGACCGACGGCAACGGCAACCTCGTGATCACCCTCGACGAGGCCGATCCGGGACGTGAGTGTTACTACGGGCCGTGCGAGTTCGAGTCGGCCCGCCTGCTCACGCAGCACAGGGCCGAGTTCGCCTACGGGCGGATCGAGTCGAGGCTGCAGGTCCCGACTGGCGGGGACGGCTTGTGGCCGGCGTTCTGGAGCCTCGGTACCGATATCACCTACAACCCGTGGCCCGGCGCCGGCGAGATCGACGTCATGGAGTATGTCAGCCGGATCCCGAATGAGATCTTCGGCACGATCCACGGCCCGGGCTACAGCGGTGGCGGCAGCTTCAGCGGCATCTACGACTTCGGGGAGCGGGTCGATCTCGACTACCACACGTTCGCCGTGGAATGGGAGCCGAACCTGATCACCTGGTATGTGGACGATATCCAGTACCACCAGGCGGACCCATCCGACGTGCCCGGCCCGTGGGTGTTCGAGAAGCCGTTCTTCCTGCTGCTGAACTTCGCCATCGGCGGCAACTTCGGTGGCGCCGTCGATCCGAACAACACCTACCCGCAGCAGTACCTGGTCGACTACGTCCGGGTGTATCAGGGTCCCGATACCGCAGAGCGGTTCGAGACATCCTTCGCCGACGACTTCGTCGGCTGGCAGCAGGTGATGATCCCGCTGACGGACTTCGCGCGGAGCGCAGACCAGCCGGCAGGTGCGCCGAACGACGGCCTTGGGTTGAACGAGGTGTGGGGCTACGGCTTTGCCACGCCCAACGGGAACGCCACCGGCTCGCTCGGGCTCGACTTCGTGCAAGCCGAACCGATCCCGCCGGCGACGGAGCTGATCGTGACCACGCTCGCCGACAGCGGGGCCGGTTCGCTGCGTGAGGCGCTGGGCCTCATCGCCGACGGCGGCACCATCACGTTCGACGCGAGCCTGGCGGGCGGCACGGTCGGGCTGACCTCGGGTCAGCTCACTGTCGACCGCTCGGTGACAGTCGACGCTTCGGCCACGCCGGGGCTGATCGTCAGCGGGAGCGGCAGCTCTCGGGTGTTCCAGATCGCCGCGGGGGCGACCGCCTCCCTGAACGACCTCGTGGTCGCCGATGGGGTCGCCGCACCGCAAGGCGGGGGCATCCTCAACTACGGAACGCTGAATCTCGACCGAGTCGTGGTCCGGGACAACACGGAGAACAGCGCCGGACCGCCCAACTTCGAGTTCGGCGGCGGTGGGATCTACAACGGGACGAACGCCACACTCAATCTCACGGACAGCACCGTGGCCGACAACGTCAGCGTGAACCAGCCGGCGGGTGGGATCTACGGCTTCTTCGGGAGCACGATCAACATCACCCGCAGCACGGTCAGCGGCAACGTCTCCGGCGATGTGGCGGGTGGTCTGCGGTCGCTGGGCAACGCCACCATCGTCAACAGCACGGTCAGCGGCAACGTCTCGACGGTCTGGCACGGTGGCGGCATCTTCCACACCGACGGCGAGCTGACGGTGACGAACTCCACATTCAGCGGCAACGTCGCTCCTGCGGGCACTGCCTCCGGCATCCTGGTCGCAACGTTCGGTGCGCCGGCTAATGCGACGCTGACCAACAACGTGCTGGAAGGTAACGGCGGGGCATTTGCCTGCGCCATCGAAGGTGGTGGTGCGGCGACCATCACGTCGGGCGGATCGAACGTGATCAACGATGGTTCGTGCAACCCGAACGGGACGACGGACCAGTCGTTCACGGATGCGTTGCTGGGTCCGCTGGCCGACAACGGTGGGCCGACGCTCACCCACGCGTTGCTTGCGGGGAGCCCGGCCATCGACGCCGCCGATACGGGGGTATGCCCGGCGACGGACCAGCGTGGTGTCGCGCGGGACGCGGCATGCGACGTCGGGGCGTTCGAGTTCGTGCCGTAGGACGACCGTTCTCTTCCGGGGCTCCGGCCGGGCGTGAAATCCCGGCCGGAGCCTTTCGGCCCTCTGTTTGCCGGCAGCGACACCTCCCTCGGGCAGGCGTCTCGGCATCACCGACACCGGTAACCTCGGGTCGATTCCAGGTGAGGGGACCGACCATGGCGACAACGCCGACACCGCTGCAGATGGCGGCGCACGTGGACTCTGTCGCTGGACCCGAGTACCACACCAACGTGGTGGCCCAAACCGCAAAGCCGCAGCACAATCTGGAACACCTCGGCTGGAAACCGGCCTGCTGCGCCGACACCTTCGGTGTCACCGATGGAGAAGCCGCCCCATGACTGACCCGCAGTACAGCGGCGATATCGAGACGAGTTCTGCGGGCGTCGGCGGCTGGGCGATCGGTGACCGTCTTCATCTTTCGCCGGTTGGGGTGGACGTCGCTGTGGCGGTCGGTGTCGTTCGGCGTCAGTGTTGTGAACCTCGCTGCCCAGGATGCGGCGGGGATCTCTGAGATCCCCGTTGCCGGGTTTCTCATGCTGGCCATCGGCAGCGTCGCTCTGTTCTGGCGGCGCAGCCGGTCCCTCGCCGTGTTGGGGGTTGCGCTCGCAATGACGGTCGCCTGGATGGCGCTCGGCTATCCGGGCAATCCGATGTTTCTCATCCTGGTGTCGCTGTATGCGGTTGGTCGGTACGTCGTGGAGTGGAGGATCAGCCTGGCGGCGCTGGCTGCCGCCCTCGCCGTCGTCGGTTTCGGCCAGGTGACGGATGGCGACTCGGCCTCTGAGGTAGTCACAGGGCTGATCCTGACCGTGCTCTCCTTGTACGTGGGTCGTCGGGTCCGAATCCGTAGCTACTACGCGGCTGTTGCTCGGGAGCGTGCCGAGCATCTCGAATGGAAGCGGGCCACCGAGGCCCAGCGAGCCATCGCCGACGCCCGCGCCGGTATTGCACGTGAGCTCCACGACGTTGTTGCACACAACGTGAGCGTGATGACCGTACAGGCGGGTGTCGCCCGACTCGTGGTTGCGGACGATCCCGAACGAGCTCAGGAGGCGATTGGTGCGGTGGAGGAAGCCGGGCGCAGGGCTCTCGACGAACTCCGCCATCTTCTCGGTGTGCTTCGGCCCGAGACGGCATCCGGCGAGCTCAGTCCACAGCCGGCCCTGAACCAGGTTCACGAACTCGTGGATCAACTCAGACAGACCGGGATGAGCATCTCGTTGGCCGTGGATGTCCCGTCCGAGCTTCCCGTCAGGGTGGATCTGTTTGCGTATCGCATTGTCCAAGAAGCACTCACCAATGTGCTCAAGCACGGCGGTGTCGACGCCGCGGTGCAGGTGCGTCTCGAAGAAACCGATGGTCACCTCGACATTGAGGTGATAGACACGGGTACGGCGACCAGCACGCTGCCGGGATCGGGCCAGGGGATCGTGGGAATGAAAGAACGCGCCATGTTGCTGGGCGGTACCTTCGAGGCCGGGCCACGGCCCGAAGGCGGCTTCCGGGTCCTGGCACGATTGCCGATCGGAGACCAATGAGCATCAGGGTTGCCATCGTCGATGATCAGGCTCTGGTGCGTGGCGGGTTCGCCGTGATGCTCGGTCTTCAAGATGACATCGAGGTCGTCGCCGAGGCCGGCGACGGAGCGGCCGCGATCGAGATCGCTCGTACCCATCGCCCAGATGTGATCCTGATGGATATCCGCATGCCGGGGATGGACGGCATCGCTGCCACCAAGGCCATCGTCGACTCCGCCGATTGGCCCGTGAAGGTGTTGATCCTCACCACCTTTGATCCGGATGAGTACGTGTACAACGCCCTCCGGGCAGGAGCCAGCGGGTTCGTCCTCAAGGACATCTCACCTGAGGACCTGGTGGCAGCGGTTCGCACCGTGGCCGATGGAGGAGCTCTGTTGGCGCCATCGGTGACACGACGGCTGATCAGCCGGTTCGCGGCACCGCCGTCCCTCGACTCATCGGTGGTTTCTCGTCTCGACCGGCTCACCAGCCGGGAGCGGGAGGTCCTCGTCGCCGTTGCCACCGGATCGAGCAACATCGAGATCGCAGAGGACCTGTTCGTGGGCGCCGCAACGGTCAAGTCACACGTCTCCAGCATCCTCACCAAACTCGGGCTCACCAACCGCGCCCAAGCGGTCGCGTTCGCCTATGAGAGCGGGCTGGTCAAGCCCGGCGACAGCGACATCGGGTTCTGATCCGACTCCCCCGTTTGGGGGACACCGGGACGGCCGGCGCCGGGAATCTTCCCCCCAAACGGCGGAGCTGGGAATCCCTCCGTTGCCCGAAGACAGCCACACCTCTGTTCCGTACGTTGTGGGCATGCACCAAGGAGGGGCAGTGAAGCAGTCATCCGACCGGAAGATCAGGACCACACCTTGGTCATGTCCAGTGTCCATCGATCACGTGACCACAAGCAGCGGCAGCTCCGCCGCCGTCACAGAAAGGCAGCCGGCAATGGCAACTCGAACACGAGAAGTAGAACGCATCCACTCTCAGCCCTCGCAGCCTCAGGATCGATCGCTCACGCTGGAAATCGACTCTCTGACCAAGAGCTACGGCGACACCACCGTGGTCGACGGGCTCACCTTCACCGTCCAACCCGGTCGGGTCACCGGATTCCTCGGTCCCAACGGATCGGGCAAGTCCACCACAATGAAGATGCTGCTCGGTCTGGCGTCAGCCGACAAGGGCCAGGCCACCATCGGCGGTATTCCGTACCGAAACCTGGCCGATCCGGCCCGAACTCTGGGTGTGGTCTTGGAACCCAACGCCTTCCATCCCGGCCGCAGTGGCCGGAACCATCTTCGCATCCAGGCCGAAGCCACTGGGATCCCCGCTGCAAAGGTCGATGAGGTGCTGCGTTCTGTCGACCTGAGCCCCGAAGCCGCCAACCGACGGGTCGGCACCTACTCGCTTGGCATGAAGCAACGGCTCTCGCTGGCGTTGGCGCTGCTCGGCGACCCGCCGGTCCTCGTTCTCGACGAACCCGGCAACGGCCTCGATCCGCGCGGCATCCGAACACTTCGAGACAACCTGGCAGCGCGGGCAGCCAACGGCGACACCGTGTTCGTGTCGAGCCACCTCCTCAGCGAAGTCGAACTGCTCGCCGACGATCTCGTTGTCATCAATGAGGGCCGGCTGGTGGCAGCAGGATCGATCAACGAGCTGCGCAACCCAACAGCTCTGGTGCGAACCACAGCTCCCGAGGAGTTGGCCATCGGTCTCGAACGCATCGGAGGAGTGGTCAAGCGCCAGGACGCCGACACGTTGGTTGTTGAAGGCCTCTCGACAGAGGACATTGGAGAACATGCACATCACGAGGGTGTCGTCCTCCACGAGCTGTCGATGCACGAGGGTTCGCTCGAAGAGATGTTCATGGCGTGGACCGGCGACGCGTCCAGCGCCAACCCATCGATATCAAGAAAGAAGGAGGTCGTCTCATGAAGAACGCCCAACTCGTCCGGTCAGAAATCCGCAGACTCACAACCACCAGAATGCCGCTCGCCTTCCTCGTCGTGCTCGGTGCGATGGCCGCTCTCAACGCAGCGGTCGTCGCCTGGGGGGCCGACGCAGACGGGACGCAGACATTCCTGTCCACAGCCCTCGACCAGCAGTCCCTGATCGCCTTCTCGGCGAACTCGGTCATTATCGCCGGGCTGTTTGGAGCCACAGCGGTCGCCCGCGGATACGGACACGGAACCGTGGTCCACGTCTTTCTGGCAACCCCACGGCGGCTTCGCGCGCAGCTCGCCCAGTTCACCGCCGTTGCGCTCGGCGGCGCCGTCTTGGGGCTCGCCGGGGTGGCAATGACAGCAGGAGCGGTCGCTGCGGTGTTGCCCACCACCGACTACGGATTCCTGGTCTCAACCGGCGACATGATCCGGCTGCTTGCGGCATCGTCATTCGCCGGTGCCGCCGGGGCCTTGCTCGGCGCCGGCATCGGGGCACTGGTACGCAACACCGGCGGAGCCGTCACCGGCGCCGTCCTGATGTTGGTCATCGCTCCACCGCTCGTTGTGCAGATCGCCGGCGGGGCAGCCAACTGGATCCCGCCGACGCTCGCCAACGTCGTTTCCGGAGTCAGCAGCGAGGTGACCGTGGCAGTGGCGCTCGCGGCTCTCGTCCTCTGGGCCGGCATCCCAGCAACCATTGGACTCGTCTCGACCGTGAGACGCGACGTCGTGTAGGCGACATCTCGCCCGGCATCAGCAGATCCGAGCCCAACGGCTCGGATCTGCTGATGTCATCCACACCATCGGCTTCGTGTCTGCGCGGGGTTTCGCGCACACACGATGTGGTGTTCACTGCCGGGGCTGCGCTCCTCTATCGGCCAAGGTCCAGCCCCGCCCCGAGAGTGTCGGACTTTCGCTGCCAGTACGGCGTTGCGCTTTCGATCGCACCGGAGTGGGTGCGCCGTCCGGGTTGTCTATGAGACAGGTGTCGATTCGAGGCGATGTCGGATGGCACGCAGGCCGAGAACGACGTCCGAGAGGAGCTGCTGCACGTCGGCGTCGGCGATCACCGTGTCCGTTGCTGTCGTCGGTGCGCCGATCATGATGACGTTTGACGCGGGTGCCGGTGCGTCCGCAACGGTGACGATTGGCTCGTCTCCGGCGAGGTCGATCTCCATCATCGGTTCGATCGCGTGTGCAGCACACAGGTAGTGATCCCCATCGTTGACGTCGACGACCGCGATGCCGTCACAGACGTCACAGGAGAATCCCGTCGGATACTGCGTGTAGATGCCTTCCATGCCTGTAGTAAGGATGCCGTAGGGCGACCGGCTAGTCGAGTGGGGTTGTGGCGAGTACCAGAAGGGCTGATCATCGGCACGCGATTCGACGACAACGGGCCCACCGCCGGGCTGGCCAAGGCCCGGTGATCGCCGAGGTTGCAGTCGCGCGCCCAGGTCTGGTCGAGCCGGGTCAGGCTGAGCCGCGGCACCGAAACTCGGCGGTCCTTTCGGGGGAGCGCTATCGGTTCGCGACATGCCGCGCACATCCGCGGCGAAGCCGTGCGGTCCTATCGCATGCGGTGCACCGTTGGGTGCGGTGTTGCGGATCGACCCACGGTCCGAGAACTTGCCGAGAGCACTCGTATCAGTCGACATATCGCTGCGATTTCAGGGGGTCATTGCAACGCTTTGGAGAGTTGATCGCGACGGTACGAGTCCCGACGCCTTTTCTTGAAAGCGTCGCTAACGCGCTCGTACTTGGTTCGGCCCTATCGCTCTTGACAAGAAGCCCCAGGCCGAAACTGACCCACGGATAGACCAGGAGAGCGACATGTGTGCCTGATTGATGATGCGGGGGGTGCTACGGGCCAGTTCTGTCTCGTAGCGTTGGGGGTGGGTTGTCGTGCTGGAAGGGGTTGCGTCCCTGATGGGGGTTCGCTGTTGCCGAACGTCCAACAATCCCCTCGATCGTCGATCGCCGACGCGTAGGCTCGGAACCAGGTCACCCCAAGCTGGGGGCGGCAGAGAGCATCGGGAGGTGCGGCCATGACCGATCATCCCAATCTTGAGAGAGCCCATGCCGGGTATGAGGCGTTCGCCGCGGGAGATCTGGCGGCGGTGGGCGATCTCCTCTCGGACGATATCGTGTGGCACTCGGGCGGGAGCAACATACTGACCGGTGACTACGTGGGCAAAGAAGCCGTCCTCGGCTTCTTCGGGCTGCTGATGCAAGAGAGCGGCGGTTCCTTCAGGAACGACATCCATGACATGCTCGCCAACGACGAGCATGGTGTTGCTCTCGTCACCATGTCGGCAACTCGCGGCGGCGAGTCGTTCGAAGGGCGCGTGGTCCACGTCTTTCACATGAGCGACGGCAAGATGACCGAATTCTGGGCCATCCCTGAGGATCAGAGCCGGTACGACGAGTTCTGGATAGACCGGTATCCGGACAGCTGAGAGAGCCTGCTACCCACCCACAACCGGGCACATGAACGGTCGCGCCTGGCCATTCGTGCCGCCCATAGGTGCCGTTGTGGGCGGCTATCCGCTCGCCATGTAGTCGTCGGGTTGGCGCAGGAGGTCTTGGAAGAGTTGGAAGTATTGGCCGACGTGGAGGCCGTCCATCAGGGCGTGGTGTCCCTGCACACTGAACGGCATCATCGCCGACTCACCGCGCTCAAAGAACCGACCCCACGCGAAACGCGGAACAGAGTCGACAGGGATCGACAGGACCGGATGCGAGAAGCTTGTGAACGAAACCCATGGGATCGCGGTCGTGTACAGCAGGTCATCCCGGTCGGTGGGGTTGTCGAGTGACGGGTAGTCCTTGGCACGCGCAGTGGACTCGCCGTAGCTGTCCACGAATGCTGCGAAGTCCGGGCTGTATTCGTGCGTGCAGAAGGTGAACAGATCTTGGGAGGTCATCACGGTGGAGGCTGGATGCACCACAGCGTGTTCAACCACGCAGCCTTTCCGGATTCGATATCGGAACTCAGCGATCTGGTTCGCAGTGCGGGCAATCAGATAGACGATCGCTGCAGTGATCGGGACTCCTCGACGTTTCGCGGCTTGTCGCGTCTCGGTGATGTCCACATCGGCGCAGACGTTGAAGTACGGAAGGTGGCTGCCCCGGAACATCTCGAACTGGGCCCGCCTCGACCACGACGACAGATCGATCGTGCGCACGCACACCCCCGAGAACCGTCCTCAACCCACCACCAAGCGTACGCCCGCACCACCAGCCGTCCAGAGGCAATCACGGCCGCCCACATGCACCGATGTGGACGGGCTGTGGGCAGAGCTCAGCCCTGCTCGCCCTTGGGCCACGTGTACGCACGCCAGATGATCAGCACGTTGAGCAACTTCGAAAAGCGGCCGCCCGGCGAGATACTCGACTTCGCACGTCCGTAGCCGTTGACGCCTTGCGAACGAGGCTTCAGTTGGTGCGTCCGTCGACCAGACTGTCCTTGTGTCAACATCCATTGCATTCTTCGTCTTCGACGACGCTGAGGAACTCGACTGGGTCGGCCCGTGGGAGGTACTCGCTGCATGGGGTCAGGGCTGGCCGGACGACGGGGTTACGACGTTCACCGTCGCGCAGACTGGCGGGCCCGTTCGCTGCGCCAAGGGATTGCGAGTCCTTCCCGACTACACCTGGGACACTGCTCCGGCGTTCGATGTCCTCATCTATCCCGGGGGCGTCGGTACGCGCCCGCACATCGGCGATCCTTCCATCCGGCAATGGGTGGGACACCAGGCGGAGAACAGGACATTGATCGCGTCAGTGTGCACGGGCTCGCTCGTCTTGGCAGACAACGGTCTCCTGGACGGCCTGCCCGCTACGACGCACTGGGGCAGCCTCGATGTCCTCGCCTCCCTCGGCACCGACATCGAGGTGCGGCCCGATGATCGTTTTGTCGACACCGGGCAGGTGGTGACGGCGGCCGGCGTTTCAGCGGGCATCGACATGGCCCTGCATCTGGTAGCCAGGCTCCACTCGGTGGAGCGTGCCCGGGAAGTCCGTCGGTACATTCAGTACGACCCCGAACCGCCGATCTGAACGCGACGGTCTCCGAAGGGCCAGCCGCGAGATACGACGACTTCTCCACCACGAAACCGTTGGTGTGGAAGGCTCTCCGCTCAACGATCTTGCGGACCCGTCGATACCTACGCTCTTGACGAGGAACGTCACGAATCGATCGCTCTCGATGCGTGAGATGGTCCCCGGTCAGACGGCGCGTCCGGTCGGCTCTGCGGTTCACGATGACTCCCCTGATGTGTCTTCACGCAACAGAGGTCGGAGACCGTGAGTGGTGGGCGCGACGAAGCAATGTGTGCGCCCTTTGGATTGTCTTGAGGTCGGGAGGTGAGGCTGGATCGTGAAAGGAGGTTTCCATGACGAGAGGAAACACGAGGTCGATCGCGGTGGTCTTCGTGATTGTTGTGTTGTTGGTGGCGGCCGTTCTGGTGCCAGCGGGTTGCGCAAGTGACGCCACTGAATCGGATGAGTATCAGGACTTGGAACAGGAACTGGCGGCGGTGGAGGTTCAACTAGCCGATATGACCGCAGAACGTGATGCGTTGGCTACCGAGGCAACGGCGACGTCGTCACGCCACGAGAAGGCGCAAGCGACTCAGGAAACCATCCTGGCCATCATGGCCGATCCAGGGGCGTTCGGAACCGAGGACGAAGTCGTCGATCTGCTCGACGAGATGGCCGCTCCGGGCACCGCATATGGCGACGCCGCGTTCGGGTCAACGGTTTGGCGGACCGGATGGAAGAACACACTGTTCGGTCAGGTGGACGCAACCATTCGAACCTGGGCCTCGTGGTTGTCCCGCGACGGCTCAACGGGCGGTTCCCTGTGGACCTGGTCCGGAACGGCACGCAACGGCGAACCGTTTGACCTGCACGGGATCGAACTCAGCACATTCGACAAGAACGGGCTGTACTCATCGATAATGGTTCACTATCCCTTCGAGGACGAAGAGGTCTTGCGGATGTTCCGCGAAGGGAGCTAGCGCCGATTCCCGATGGAACCCGCGCAGCACCTCGGTGAAGAGTCCGTAGACTCACAAGAGGCATGCAGTTCTCTGTGTTGGGTCCGCTGGCGGTGTACGACGGCGATGCAGCTCTGCTGCTCGGCGGCCCTCGCCAACGTTCGGTCCTCGCCCTGCTCCTCTTGGCGGCAGGGCGGGTGGTGTCGACGGACCGGATCGTCACCGAGATCTGGGGCGACAATCCACCCGACGGCGCCCGTGATTCTCTCTATACCTATATCTCGAATCTGCGGGGAGTGCTCGGCAGAGACCGCATCGTGCGGGGCGATGGTGGCTACCGCCTGGACCCGCAGGACGGCGACACCATCGACGCGATTGAGTGCGAAGCAGGCCTTGAACGGGCGCGGCGCCTGGTCGGGTCGGAACCGACTCGCGCAATCGACCTCATTGAGTCCTCGCTCGAGGGTGGCGCGGCCGACCGTACGAGGGTTTCGAGGATCTTCAGACGGTCAGCCCTGAAGCGGCGAGACTCGAGGAGATGCGCCTCCGGGCCATCGAGGACCGGATCGAAGCCGAGCTTCGTGCCGGGGGGAAGCCGGCGGTGAGCGACGTGGAACTGCTGAGCAAAGAGCATCCCTATCGGGAACGACTCTGGGAGCTATTGGCCCGCTCGCTCTATCGGGCGGGTCGGCAGGCCGAGGCGCTGCGAACCTTCACGCGGCTTCGGCGGATCCTCGCAGAGGAACTCGGTCTAGAGCCCTCCCCGTCGATTGTCCGGCTGGAGGAGCAGATCCTGCTGCAGGACGCGGCCCTCGAGCCCGGCGGAGCCCCGCCCCCGACCAATTTGCCCACCCCGGTGAGCAGCTTCATCGGGCGGGACGACGAGCTGACCCGGCTCGACGAGGCCATCCACGATCACCGCCTCGTCACCGTCGTGGCTCCGGGGGGTGCCGGCAAGACCCGGCTGGCAGTCGAAGCAGGATGGAGGCTCCGAGCAGGCTTCCCCGACGGAGTCTGGCTGGTCGATCTGGCGCAGGTGCCGGGTCCCGACGCCGTGGCCGAGGCAGTCGCGGCTGCTCTGCGCATCGTCAAGTCGCCTGGCGGAGACCGCCTCGAAGATCTGGTGAGTCGTCTGCGCTCGCATGTCGCCCTGATCGTGCTGGACAACTGTGAGCACGTCGCGGCGGCGGCCGGCGAGTTGGCGGTGCGGCTCCTGCAAGCGGCGCCTGGGGTGAAGGTCCTCGCGACAAGCCGCCAGGCGCTCGGCCGGGAAGGCGAGATCCGGTTCCCTCTCGATGGGCTCAGCACATCGTCCGACGGGGCTCCGCCCGAAGACGCAGAACGGCTCTTCGCAGTGAGGGCCGCCGCGGTTCGCCCCGGGTTCACGCTCGAGGGGACGAACCTATCGGAGGTCGCCTCCATATGCCGGCATCTGGACGGGATCCCCCTGGCCATCGAGCTTTCCGCCGCGCGGGTCGACGTGCTGGCACCTGCCGAGATCGCCCAACATCTTGCGGAG
Source organism: uncultured actinomycete (assembly GCA_942491345.1). GTDB lineage: Bacteria > Actinomycetota > Acidimicrobiia > Spongiisociales > UBA5794 > JAHEEL01. The sequence goes on along the minus strand of CALOAN010000044.1, from coordinate 2,835 downwards.
CGCTTTCTCCTGCTGGCCGACCAGCGGGTCGAACGGCCGGCGCATCAGTCCCTCCAGGCGTCACTTGATTGGAGCTACGACCTGCTCACACCGGACGAGCAACGAGCGTTCGACTCGCTCGGCGTCTTCGAAGGGCCGTTCTCGGCCGGGGCGGCCAGAGCAGTAGTGGGGTCTTCATCGGAGGTAGCGGCGATCGATCTACTTCGCCGGATGGTCGGCGCATCGCTCCTCCAGACGGTCCAGGGATCGCCTTCGCGCTACCGACTGCTCGAGACCATGCGCCTCTACGCCCGCGAACACCTAGCGGATCGATGGGACGAGGTCACTGGCCGCCACGACTGCCACTACCGCGACCGCTGTCGCGAGCTGCGTCCCGCCGTCTTCGGCCGAGGGCGGGTCGATGCCCAGGCCGAGATTGAGCCCGAATTGGCCGACTACGACATGGCCTTCGACCGGCTCTGGGCGCGCGGCAGTGTTGGCGACGCACTCGAGATGGCCTGGCCGCTCGGTCACGTGTGGATGTTCACCGGACGTATCGGCGAGGGTGCCCGGCGCCTGGAGGCGGTGTTGGAGGCATCGGGGGATCTCCAGAATCGGCCACGCGCCGACACGCTCAGCGTGGGTTCGTTCCTCATCTCGTGGGCGCAGCGATATGAGCGGGCCATCGATTGGTCCGATGAAGCCATCGCTATCTACCGATCCATCGGCGACGAACAAGGGCTCGCCTATGCCCTCGCCCGGCGGGGCCATTTCGCGTTCTCCGTCGGCGACGTCCCCTCCGCTCTTGGACTCCTTCAGGAGAGCCTCGATATCTGCACCCGGATCGGATACGACGACGGGACTGCCTGGCCGCTCACCTTGCTGGCTCAAGCACGCCTCTGGGCGGGTGATGAGAGCCCTGAGGTTCAGAGGATGTTCGAAGCAGGCCGAGAGCGGTTCATGGCGATGGGGGAGCCCTACGGGCAGGCCCATGCCAACATGTTTCTCGGCAATCTTGGAGGTGGAACGGTCGACCACCAGCTGCGGTATTTCCACGAGACGATGGAACTGGCCGAGCGACCCGATGCTGATCCACTGATTCGGCCGATGGCCTTTCACAATCTTGCTTTCGGTGTCTGGCATGCAGGCGAACTCGATCGAGCCCGAGGCCTCAACCGGGTTGCCGCCACATCGGCGCTCGAAACGGCCTCAAACGTCAACTCAGGGATGGCGTTTCTCCAGGCAGCGGTGTTCGCCGGGCTGCGAGGCGACCCCGAACGCGCCGCCGTTCTGTTCGGTGCCGGACACGCCTGGTTCGTCATGCAGATGCCGCCGTTCTATGAGCGGCAAATCCGGCCCGGAATCGAAGCCGCGATGCAGGCGCTCGGTGACGTCCGCTATCGGGAGCTCTGCGATCGCGGAGCGGCGATGAGCATCGATGAAGCCACCGCCTTCTTGCTGGAGGAATAGGACTGCACCGTGTCTGACCGGCGGGAGACCGCGACCACGCCGGTCCCAATAGGGACGGGTGCCGTCCAGAGCCAACCCGAAGTGACGCAAAGCGAACTGCCAGTTGACGTCGCACGTCACATGGCCAGAGAGAGGTTCCTGTCGGTCCACCCCGTGGGGTCAGGGTTCGACTCGCACCACCGACTTCGCGAGGAAACACGCTTGCGGTTGCTCGCTCGGTAGCACCAGGACGGTCCCTCAGAGGGAACCCAACCTTAGGACGCGCACAGGACGCCTTTTCGCCGTGCGATCGCTTGAAACCCTTGGTACGGGGGCTGTCGCATGAATAGGTTCTCGCGTTCTGTGGCGGTTTCGGTCATGATGCGGGCATGGTGAATGTGCGTCGTTTTGAGCGGGATCAGTTGTTGTTGATGCCGCCGTCGTTGTCTGATTGGTTGCCGCCTGGGCACCTGGCCTGGTTGATTGTTGATGTGGTCGCCGAGCTGGACCTATGCGGGCTTTTATCGGTCGTTGCGTGCCGATGGCCGTGGCGGCGCCTCTTATGACCCGGAGGTGATGCTCGGGGTACTTGCCAGTATTCGTATTGCGTGGGAGAACGCTCGAGCCGTCGGATCGAGCAACGTCTCTGTGACGATGTCGCGCTCCGGGTGATTGCAGCGAACCAGGCGCCGGACCATGCCACGTTGGCCCGGTTCCGACGCCGTCACCAGGACGCTATTGCTGGCGTGTTCACCCAGGTGGTGGCGTTGTGTATCACCGAAGGTCTGGTCCGGGCTGGTGTGGTCGCAATCGACGGCACCAAGATCGAAGCCGATGTGTCGGCTGGGTCGTCGGCGACTCGGCGTCAGATCGTCGATGAGATCCTTGAAGAGGCCGAAGCGGTTGATGCTGCCGAGGATCTCGAGTACGGGGCACGCCGTGGCGACGAGCTGCCGGCGCAGTGGGTGGATCGGCGCGACCGTCGGGCCAGGCTGCGTGAAGCGCTGCGTCAACTCGACGCTGACGGCCCGTCCGACGCCGAGTCGTATCAGGTGGCGACTTGAACGCCAGGGAGGCCAACGTTGGGTCACAAGCTTCGTGGCTCGTCGGGCAGATCCGGACAACGAAATGGGCGAGTCAGACTCGACCCGCAAGATCAATGTCACCGACCCTGATAGCCGCACACTCAAAGACGGTCACCGGTTCGTCTAGGGATACAACGCGCAGGCAGCCGTAACCGACGATCAGATCGTCGTCGCCGCCGAGGTGACGAACGCCGCTCGGGACTCGGTCGTCTTCCAGATGAACAATGGTCGTCGCTACCCAGCACAACCTCGCCGGCACCGGCGGGAACCCAGTAGCGACGTTCGTTGCCGATACCGGCTACTGGAGCATCGCCAACGCCAC
>CALOAN010000043.1:0-5794 GCA_942491345.1 uncultured actinomycete | reverse complement strand
CGCGTCTCCACGCCACATCGAAATGGTGGCGTTTCCGGTGATGAGGATGTTGCCGCCGGCATTGATGATCGTTGTCTGACGGGGATCTGCACCTTCAGGTAGGGGCCTAGACCATACGACCGCACCATCGGCGATACGTAATGCATGAAAGCCGGCGTAGTCGCTGAAGACGTAGTGACGCCCGTCGGTCATTCCGCCGTACACCCAGTAGGCGTCTCTCCACGGAGTTCGCCAGCGCTGTTCGCCCGTCGCGCTGTCGAACCCGATGAGTTCGCCGGTCTCTTGAGCCGCCACAATCACCGTTCGACCAGCCAAGGCTTGAACAGCGCCAGTGTTGTCGGTGCGCAGCAACAACGGGTTGCGCCACAGCAAGCGCCCGCTTTCGGGGTCGTAGGCGCCGTCGGCCATCATCACCGGCGGCTTCTCGGTAGTGGCTTCGGCCATTCCGGAATGTGTGTAGGCCGGCACTTCGGCCGTGGAAACCAGCGTGCCCTGCCCGTCGAGGATCTGCTGCCGACTGCCGCCGTCGACCATCACCGGACTGTTGAGGAACAATCCATCACCCACGACAGTCAGTTGAGTCGAGTCGAGATTGAACCGCGTTCGACCCGTCTCGAAGTCGTGCACGGTGAACCGGAACATCGCCGCATCCTCGAGGTTTGTGACTAGGACGACCTCTCCCGGAGGGCAGAACACGTCCGGCGGTCTAGGACGACCGGACGATGTCACCCAGTTTCCAGCTCCGGTCGAAGTAGCTCTCCAGCGGACCGTACAGACGGAAGTACGAGAACCAGTGCTGACCGGGGACGGTCTGTATCCAGTTGTTCTCCCGGCCGGCCGGTGCGTGCGGCCCGAAAAAGAGGTCCACGGAGCCGTCGTCGTTGTAGTCGAGATCGGCGTCTCGCGATCCGCGGTCGCCGCGCTGCTGCTCGTTGTCGACGAGACATCGCGTGTCGGCGTCGTACACCGTTGCCGACCAGAACAGTTTCGCCGGCGGGTCTGCGGGGACGCGCAGGGTGTAGTCCTGTCCGCCGTCGAGCCATTGGTCGTCACTGTCGGTGTAGCAACTCAGATACGCCTGCCCGAGCCCCGGGGTCGTACTCTTCATCGCTGCGGAGAAGCTCACCGCCTCGTAGAACCACGCGGCTCTCTCGAGGAGCTGATCGTGGAATCGGGCACGTTGACTCGACTGGTCCAGTGCCAGCACGAGGTCCCAGTGCCGGTCCGGCCAGTACGTCGAACCCGGGAACCGCTTGGCGAACGTATTCGCCTGAGCCATCAGTTCCCCGGCGGCAGCAGCGGTCTCGAGGATCGACGTCACCCGGGAGTCGGGCTCGAACGGTTTGCCTTTCTCGATGCCCAGCGCGGCGAGCATGGCCATGTAGAACCGGTCGCGCTCGTCGACGACTTCGCGCTGATAGATGTCGTGCAACCGGACCCAGTAGTCGAGTCCCCGGGGTTGATCCCCCGACCAAGGCCGTCCCTCGGGGGACACCACCCTCGTCGCCGGCGGAGCGGCCCGCTCGGCGAACGGGTAGATCCGGACCTGCTCGACGAGGTGCTGGGCTCGCGCTGGGTCCGGGTCGAGGGTGCGAAAACCGAACATGATGTTCATCCCGCTGGCGTGCTGGACGTAGAAACCGTCAGCCGAATCGGGCACAGACCCGCCCGGAGGGATGACGAGGTGCTTGCCCCCCATCCCGCCATCGGGCCCCATCTCCCCCATGACCCCGATCTCTCGCTGCCAGAAGTCCGACAGGCCACCCGCGGTCGGTCCGGGCGGGAGCTCGATCACCAGCGGACCGGTCTCACCCAGGTCGAAGAAATTCAGGATGTACGGGGTGGTGGCGTTGGCCGTGATCAGACCGAGCCGATCCCGGTAAGTCACATAGTGGACGATGTCGGATTCCGTGGCGCCGAACACCTCCCGGTGGACCTTCTGCCACTGCGCATAGGACACCAACGGCAGCGCCCAGAGGTAGACCTGACAAGCCATCTGATAGTCGAGTTCGTCGAACACGACGGGTAGGTCGTCCCGGTGCGGGAGTTCGCCGTCGCGGCGGACCTGCCCCAATCGACCCGGTAATGCACTCACAGGAACCTCCGGACTTCGGCACGCGCGATCGACGTGGATTGCCAGAATGCCGGCACGGCCGACCATGCCAGTGTGCATCAGCACGGCGCGCGACACGGCCTTTGCAGTAGTCGGCGCGGCGGCCGGCGAGCCAGGTTCCGAAGCTGGACGACGCTGGGGAATGGAACGTACAGTTCGTGCTCGGGTGCACCGGGACCCGTCGCCTTCGTGCTGCGGACCGCCTACCTCCCGGTGAACATGGTGATCACACCCCCGCCGTCGCTGACGGTTCGGATTGCGTTGTTCGAGTACGGATGCTGCCGCACACCGCCTGCGGTCGGCGAGACCGTCACGGGCACACTCTTCGCCCATCCCACCGCGTCTGACCGGTCGCCGGTACGCGTGACCGGCTGGGACCGCGATCGCGACCTGGTCACTGTCGATGGAGGGGTCGCGCGGTGGGAACCCACCCGCGGCAACCCCTTCGACCAAACCGTCGGCATCTGGCTGTCCTGGCACTCCGACGGCCTACCCGGCGTCGAGGCCACCGCAACCATCACCCGCGTCGGCCAGATCTACCTCGGCACGACTGCCGACCCAGGCGGCGAGACCGTCCGGCCGGCGGAGCGCGTCGAGAGGTTTCCCGAACCCCTGATCACCCCGGCCGGCGCGTTCGAACCCGGCGGCGCCGTCGTGACACTCACCGACCTCGTGCTCGTCGAACCCACCCCACAGCAGATCACCGACTACCGGGCAGAACTGGAAATCGCCAGGCGAACACTCCACATCACCGCACCACCGACGTATTTCGGGCCCACCGTTGCTCACCGCGGGGACCGGATCGCCGTCGACCTCGACAATCCCGCGGCCCAGATCAGAAACCGGCCTCCCGACATCGGCGGACTCGTCACCGGCGTCATACGCCAGATCGACGAAGCTGTCCCCGGCCCGGCCGGAATCATCGCCTACCGGCGCGCACCAGCCGGCACCCCCACGTCGGACATCACCAACGACATGTTCGTCGTCCTGGTCCTCGACGAGCGATCATGACCCAGCGGCAACATCCCCAGCGAGGACGCAGTCCATTTCGAGTGCTCGAAGTTGCTGTTGCAGAGATGAACTGGAATCTGAGTGAGGTCGGCCCGGGTGTTGCGGCCGGGGTCAGGCGACGTCGCCGTCCTGCCGGCGGCGTCGGCGTTCGAGTTCACCTCGTCGGCGCTGCTCCTCAGCGCGTGCGCGGACCTGTCGCAGGAACTCCGCATCGGCGGCCGGGTCCTGCGGCACATACCTGCCCGGCCGGTCATACTCCGGGAACTCCGACACCACCGCACGCGACGGCCGACGCTCACCCGGGCCACGTCGCGCTCGGCGCCGACGGCGAGCACGAGGACGGCCGAAGATCAGCCACACCACCGTCCCGACGATCGGCACCGCGATGATCATCAACAACCATCCCCACCGCGGGAACAACCGAACGCCGGTGTCGTCGCGGCACAACACATCGATCAGCCCGACCACCCACGCCAACAGGACCAGACCAACAATCACCGAGGAGTAGGGCAGCGCCGGACTACCGATCAGCATCAGATCCCACAACACCGCGTACACACCCACTTCACCCGAACCGACACCAACCTCCGCGCATGCTTTCACACCCGGTTCGAAACGGATATACACAGTTTCGAGGACAACTCGCCGGGCCCGGGCCCGGGAGTTCCCGTTTCTGTGAAAGCCCGCAACTAAACCCAATATCGGGTCTGAATTGCTATAGTTAGCTCTGCAAAGCATCGTGTTGACTGCGCAGCTATTCGGGGAGCAGCAATGGCAACAAATGAAATGGTCACCGGCCTGCGGATCGAACCATACGGTGAGGTCGCCGCCCCGCTCACCCGCCGGCACCGTGTCGTCATAGCCGACCGCGGGCAGCCTGATGCATGTCATCAGGCTCGGCGAGGGTGGTGGACCGTGGCTTGACGTTGGGCGCAGCGACGCGGTGGTCGCCGGATCGGTGGTCGCACAGTTCAACCGTGATTGCCGAATAATCCTGTCGCGCAGCACTGCGCTGTCTGCTTTCACCACGAGATATGCCATCGACGAGCCCTGAAACTGCGATGTCACTTGCCCGTAGTCGACGGCGCTGCCGTTCAGACGAACACCCATCGCTTCGGCAATCCGTCCAGCCTCTTCGACGTCTTCCGTGACCCACACGCTGGACATGCTGTCGTCGAACGACGACCGAAGAGCGAACCAGCCGGCCACACCGGCGAGCACAACCACTGCGATGACGGTGATGACCGCAGCGATCCACAACACCTTGGTACGCACTCATCGACTGTGGCACAGGTCTTTATCGACCAACGCTCTGCTGCGGACGGCGGCTCGGACTCAGCGACGTATCGTGGGGCACAACCGCCGACTCGAACAAGGCCGCATATGTCGTCGCAGAATGGCCATTCCGTCATGGCCCGACTCGTATCGACCGCGCGAAGCGCCTAGTTGGATGGTTCAGCTGACTAGTGCTCGTAGGTTCTGCCAATGTTGATGTGTGCCAGCTTGGATCGAAGTACTCAAGAAAATCGTAGACGGCCCGCAAGTACCGATACAGGGCATCATCTCCCGTACCGGGCCGATCGATACCGGCAGCTTGCTGATGGACGTCAACGGTGAGGTCATCCCGCTCTACGTCGCCGGTATCGATGATCTCCAGGTATGGCGCGACGAACCGAAGGTTCGAGTCGAGTCGATGGATGGCAGACCTCTGGTGATTTTCAACGGAGAAGCGGTATGGCGGTTCGCTCACCGCGACCTTGTGCCAGTGCGGGGATTCGGCCGGGAAATGCGTTACGTGGGTCCAGGCCGTGAACTGTTGGTCACCCAGCCCGCATCACGTTGGGTCGGTAACGACTTCACCACTCCCGACGGCCCCATCCGCGACATCGAGTACTTGGGGCGGCCATGCTGGCAGGTCGACCTCAAACCTCCCGCTCACAAACCTCATCCGATGCAGTTGGTTGTCGATCAACGCACCGGCGCGATCCTGCAACAACGCAACGACGGATTCGACATCGCCGTGCGCTTCATCGAGTTCACCGCTGGAATCCCTATCAACCCTTCGACATTCGAATGGGACGGGCCTGTGCGACCGCCACGGCAACCACCCGACACCGACGACTACCGGTCGTCATTCGTCCCGAGCCAAGGCCGCCAGAAAGACGAGCACCAAGCCTGGTTCCTCGAACATGTCGTCGCCAGTCCGTTGACTGTACCGCTCACTGTGAGTCTGTTTGTCACGCTTCTGAATTCCTACGACGACGACGGTTCGTTTGATGCAGAGATCAGCGATGGGGGCCCCATCACCGGTCGCCTTGCAAGACGCCCCCACGCCTCGACAACTTGGCATCTGAATTTCCGGACACACGCCCCACAGGCATGGAGCACCGCCCGCCATGACTGGGCACTCGAGCTCTATACCGGGCCACTCGACCTAGCGTCGCTCACCTCTTTGCAGCACCAGCTCCACCCGAACGAACTCGTCACCGGCATTCCCGATACGCAATCGAGCGCTACCCGGTAGCGAATAGCCCCAAGGGACAATTTGAGCGGACCCGCAGGGGTCGATTCTCGGAGGCCTCTAACATCGACGCGCTAGCTTCTACACGAAAGGTTTCTGGTTGCCCTTGTAAGGCGCTGAGACTCCGAGATGCAGGCGGCTGAGAAGGC
>CALOAN010000042.1:0-152643 GCA_942491345.1 uncultured actinomycete | reverse complement strand
TCCTAGGCCGCTAGACGACGGGGCCATATGTAGGCGACTCAGAGAGTCGCCGGCTCGGGGGGGAGGACTCGAACCCCCAATGACGGGACCAGAACCCGGTGTGTTGCCAATTACACCACCCCCGAAGGCCGGGCAAGGATACGTCCCGAGGTGGCCTATCGGCAACCTGAGCGCCTTGACCTTCGTTATCCGACGTGCGGCGCCACGGACCAGTTTGGATCGTCGAACCGCTGGATCTCCAATCGGTGTCCGTCGGGGTCACGCAGGAAGGCGTGGTAGATCCCATAGCGGGCGTTGTGTTCCGGTCCGGCTTCAATTCGCGCGCCACTGTCAATAACACGTGCACACCAGCGATCCACATCGTCGGTCACAATCGTGAAGATGACTCCTTCGCTCGCCTCAACCGCCTCCCGTTGGCAGGTGCCGAGGAACGCTCTGTCGGTGACCGCAAAGATGTGACAGGTGCCCTGGTCGACAACAAGCTCAAAACCAAGGACCCCCTCATAGAAGGCCCGGCTCTGTTCGAGATCAGTTGATGGGAGAAAGGTGATCTGCGCGTCGGCGATCATGAAACGACGGCTCGGGCACGATTGAGCCGGTCAAGGGATTCATCCCGACCGAGTGCCTCCAGCGATTCGAAGAGTGGCGGGCTGACGGTTGATCCGGAGATCGCAACACGGATCGGCTGGAATCCTTTGCCTGCGCCGATCTCGAGAGCGGCGATCATCGCTCGCAGCGTCTCCTCGATTGCTGCGACGTCCCACGCTTCGAGAGCGCTGAGACGCTCGATGGCCGCCTCGAGAACACCTGCGACCTCGGGCTTCGTCATCACCTTGTTCCACGACGCTTCATCGAACGTGACCTCATCGACGAGAAGGAACCGCACCTGGTCGGCTGCCTCGCTCAGCAGCTTGGTGCGTTCTTGCACATGCGGTGCGATCGCATCGAGTCGGAGGCGATCAGCGAGGGTGAGCGGCCGGTCAAGGCTCGCCTCGATCGATGGGAGAATCGCTTCGATGAAGTCCCCCGGGTCGAGTTCGCGAATGTACACACCGTTCATCCATTCGAGTTTGTCGGTGTCGAAGATCGCCGGGTTCTTCGAGACCGTGTCGAGGTCGAAGCGCTTGACCATTTCACCGAGTGGGAGCACAGTCTCGTCGTCGCCCGGGTTCCACCCGAGCAGTGCCAGGTAGTTGACGAGCGCCTCTGGAAGATAGCCTGCCTCTCGGTAGGCGCTGATGGCCGTGTGCCCGTGCCGCTTCGAGAGTTTCTTCCCGTCCGGACCCATCAGCAAAGACAAGTGGGCGTACCGGGCGGGAGTCGCGCCCATCGCCTCGGTGAGCAGGATGTGTTTCGGCGTCGATGAGAGCAGGTCTTCGCCGCGGATGACGTCGGTGATTCCGTAGTCGACGTCGTCGACGGTCGACGCGAGGTGATAGGTCGGTGTGCGGTCTGAACGAAGGATGACAAAGTCATCTACCTGATTGTGTTCGAACGTGACTTCTCCGCGAACGACGTCTTCGAACGTCGTTCGGCCGGGACGTGGAACCTTGAATCGAATGGTCGGTCGCTCCCCTGCCGCAATCCGCTCCTTCGCTGCTGCCTGATCGAGATCGAATCGTCCGTCGTAGGACGGGGCCGTGCCGGCGGCCCTTGCCTCATTGCGGAACGAGTCGAGTTGTTCCGGGGTCGCGAACGAGTAGTAGGCCGAGCCTTCTTCGACGAGTTGATCGGCGACTTCCTGGTAGCGCTCAAGGCGACCCGACTGACGGTATCCGCCGTGAGCTCCGCCGACCTCGATTCCCTCGTCCCAATCGAGGCCAAGCCAGCGCATCGAGTCCAGGATGTCGGCCGCGTGCTCCGGCGTGCTGCGCTGTTCATCCGTGTCATCGGACCGCAGGATCATCGTTCCGCCCTGTGACCGAACGAAGAGCCAGTTGTAGAGCGCCGTGCGGGCACCGCCCACGTGGAGGTAGCCGGTCGGCGATGGGGCGAAGCGCACCCGTCGGGTCATGCCTGGACAACCGGGTTCATGAGCACACCCACGCCTTCGATCTCGACCTCGACGCGGTCTCCCGGCACGATCGGGCCAACACCGGATGGCGTTCCCGTCAGCACAATGTCACCGGGGAGCAGGGTCATGATGGACGAGATGAAGGACACGAGTTCGCCGACGCCGAACACCAGATCTGCCGTGGAACCGGACTGCCGAGTCTCACCGTTGACACGGGAAATTACAGCGAGTCCTTCTTGTGGGTCGAGGTCGGTGTCGATTGCGGGGCCGAGCGGACAGAACGTGTCAAAGCCCTTGGCGCGGGTCCACTGACCGTCGGCACGCTGGAGGTCGCGGGCCGTGACGTCGTTTGCCGCGGTGTACCCGAGGATGTGCCGGCCGACGTCCTCAATGGCCACGTTCTTGGTCACACTCCCGATGACGACGGCCAGCTCCGCCTCGTGGTGTACCTCGTCGGCCTGCCGCGGAATACGAATCGGTTGGAGCGGTCCAATCACCGACGTCGGTGGCTTCATGAAGAGGACCGGCGAGTCAGGGACGTCTCCGCCCATCTCTGCAGCGTGTTCGGCGTAGTTCTTCCCGACGGCGACAACCTTGGTCGGGATGACGGGAGACAACAGGCGCGCATGTTCCCAACCGACAACCGTCTCGGTTGGTTCCCAGGCGACGAAGGGCGTGCCGCGATAGATGCGTATGCCTTCCGGCTCGACCGCGCCGTAGGTGATGTCGTCGACGTCGGTGTCGACCCTGACGATCTTCATGTGCTGCCCCGTTTCAGAGTTCGATGAGCGATTCGCCGGCGGCGGCGCGCTTGCGCAAACCGTCGGCGCTGTCTTCAACAACATCCATCGGGATCCCCGCCACGAGCCGGCGGATACGCTCCGGGTGGTGGGCCGCACCGGCGATTGCGGCCGCGCGGACCGCTCCGAAGTCGCTCTCGGTGTCGTAGCCGAGGATGACGATCGCCGCGTCGACATCGATCATCGTTGGCCCCCGTGAAGCGATGGAGGCACGAGCGGCAGCAACGGCGGCTACCGCCAGATTGGCGTCGGTCCGGTGCTCGTGATCGGCGAGGATCAACTCGCGACCGGCCGCGAGCTTGATGGCATATCCAGCATCGGGTCCCGGAGTTCCGAATGCGCCGCCCCATGGGACACCGGTTCCGGTGACGTCACCGGGCCGGTCTGGGGTCCAGCGTCGCTCCGGATTCGGGCCCGCTTCCGGGCGCGGGTGATCAGAGTCTCGCAGTTCGATATTGGGCTGTTGTGCCATGCTTCCACTCGCTCGATTGCGCCGTCATGGTAGAAGGCGCCAGTTCAGATGTATTCGAGCCAGTCTCCGTAGCGTTCGTTCTTCCCGGTGACCGTGTCCATGAACATCTGCTGAGCTCGTTTCGTCACCGGGCCCGGACGTCCGTCACCCACCATCCGGTCGTCGACCTCACGTACCGGGGTCACCTCGGCGGCGGTGCCGGTGAAGAACAGCTCGTCGGCGTAGTACAAGTCGGTGCGAGCAATGTTCATCTCGACGACCTCGTATCCGTCGTCGCGCAGGAGGGTCATCACCGACTCGCGGGTGAGCCCGTCGAGAACTCCCGCAGTCACCGGCGGAGTCCGAATGGCGCCGTCGCGAACGACGAAGAGGTTCTCGCCGCTCCCCTCAGCGACAAATCCTTCCGAGTTCAACATGAGCGCTTCGTCGTAGCCGCCGCGAAGGGCCTCTTGTTTCGCCAGGACTGAGTTCACGTAGCCTCCCGTCAGTTTCGCGTTCGGCATGAGTGCGTCCTGACCGATCCGGCGCCACGAAGACACCTTCACGCGGATCCCGTTCGCGAGACCCTCTTCACCGAGATAGGCACCCCATTCCCACGTCGCGATGATCGTATGAACCGATGCGCCCGCCGGGTTCAACCCCATCGAACCAGTCCCATAGAAGACAAGCGGCCTGATGTAACCGGACGTGAGGCCGTTGAGCGACAACAGCTCCTTCGACGCCTTCACGAGATCGTCGACGGTCCAATCGACCGGGATCCCGAGGGCCTTGCAGGACCGTGCGAGTCGCTCGGTATGCTCGGTTAGCCGGAATACGGCCGTGCCGGAGTCCGTCTCATAGGCGCGGATGCCTTCGAAGGCACCGGTGCCGTAGTGGAGTCCGTGGGCGAGAACGTGGACGGTCGCGTCGTCCCAAGCGACGAGCTCGCCGTCCATCCAGATGTACGTGGTGGGCTGCATCCCCCGATTCTGCCACAGATCGGATGCCCGAGTCGCGAGCCGCTACCGGCCCTGTTCAGTCGACTTGAGCAGCTCGAGGATGATGCTCGACGAGTTGACCGACACCTCATCGAGGAAGCGAGCAAAATCGATGGCGGAATCGGCGCCAGCTCGGTCGGAAACAGCCCTGATCACAACGTGGTCGACGCCGAGGTGCCCCGCAACCTGAGCCACTGCGGCCCCCTCCATCTCGGCGACGTGAGCTCCGAGTGTCTCATGCAGGCGTCGGCGTTCCTCCTCGGACTGAATGAACTGATCCCCAGTCACCACCGTTCCGAACACGAGGCTCGGCACGCGGCCGAGCACGGGGCGGAGGTGGAGGTCGGCGGCGGCGGACCGCACGCGATCGAGCAAGCCGGGAGACGGTCGGTAGCCGATTGCAGCCGTCGGATTGAAGAACGGAACATGCCCCGATTGGTAGATCCGGAATCCGTCCGGTCCGAAGACTCCGGTGTCGTGATGGAGCACGTGTTCGGCCACCACAACGTCACCGATCCCGAGCCCAGGGTCGATGCCTCCTGCCACCCCGGTGAACACGATCTCACGTGGATCGAAGTGGTCGATTGCGAGCGTCGCCACCATCGCAGCGTTGACCTTGCCAACACCCACAGACGTGACCACCACCTCGCACCCACCGATGGAGCCGACGCGGAACCGATGCCCACCTGCCTCGGCCTCGTCACCATCGGTCATCGCCGCACGCAGGAGCCCCAATTCGCCGGCAAGCGCAGACATGACCACTACGGGACGACGCATGCCGCCAGCTTGGCAGACCACGCTCGGTTCCGTCACCTTCAGCGAGCCACGGCCTCCCCGGCGACGCCCTAACCTCCCACGCGTGCACCGTTTCATCGCCTCAGGGCTCTATCTCGGACTCATCCCACAGCGCGTGTGGGGGTCCGACAACGGAGCGGGAACGTTCGGGGCCGCGCTCGCCGTTGTGATCTCGCTGTTCTTGTGGCGTTATCCCTGGTGGGTCGGCGCTATCGCGTTCGGCATTGCCTTCGCACTCTCACTCTGGTCGTCTTCACCATTCGCAGGGGACCATGCAGACCCGGGGTGGATCGTCATCGACGAAGTTGCCGGCACGCTGATTGCCGCCATCGGGCTCACCGGGTGGCCGTGGCTCATCGCCGTTGTGGCTGCTCGCCTCGCCGATATCTTCAAGATCCTCCCAGGCGTAAAGCAGGCAGAATCGCTGCCAGGTGCGGTGGGGATAACGATGGACGACGTGGTTGCGGGCCTCTACGGACTGGCTGCCGGTTGGCTCGTCTTCTGGATTCTGTAGAGGACGCGGGGCCGATCAGAACGACGGCGCGTAGACGACCCTGCCATACAGTCGTTCATTCACCCTCACCATGGCGGCCCTTCCCTCGTCTGAGGTCATCCAGGTGAACAGATCCCGTCCGGCCGCGGTTTCCGAAGGATCAACGAGCGTCATGCGATAGGGGTTGACGAGGAGCTGGTCCGGCGTTGCGGTGACGGCGACTTCCTGGAGACCCAGCACACTGGCCTCAGCGAAGAACGAGCCCCCTTCCACGAGCGTGAAAGCGTCGCGCTGGTCCGTCACCTGGAGGGTGAAACCCATGCCTTGGCCGGTCTCGATGTACCACGGCTGTCCAACGGGTTCGATGTCCGCAAGGTCCCATATCACACGCTCTCGCGCCGACGTCCCTGATCCGTCACCTCGGGAGACAAACGGAGCCCCGTCTGCCGCAATCGCGGAGAAGCCGTCCACCACATCAGCCCCGGGCTGAATGACAGATTGTCCCGGCGGTCCAACGACGAGGAAACGGCTCTCGAACACCGCGGCCTGCCAAACGTCGGGATGAGCATCGACGTACTCCTCTTCGGCCTCGGCGAGATGGGTGAAGACCACGTCGGCGGCCCCGCCGTCGGCGAGCGCAAAACCCTCGCGGCTCGACGCAGCGACGATCGAGAAGCTCCCATCTCCGGGATACTCGTTGATCAACGCCTCGATGAACCCGGAATCGACGATGGTTGTTCCGGCCGCCACAACAACACGTTCAGAGTCGGCAGTGCAGGCAGCGAGCACCAGTGCGGCACCCGAGAGCAGGGCGAGGATCCCTCTCACTTCGCGTCACCCACGGATACGGCCACCATCGCAACCGCCTTGACACTGAGGAAGACTCCCGAACCTTGATGCAGGTGGAGTGTCTCGAACGATCCCGGTGTTATGAGCGCAGCGACCGGTACACCGCAGTCGACCACAATCTCCAGAAGTCGACCGACCGTTCGAATGTCGCTGATAGTGCCTTCAATGACATTCCTCGGCGAGGCGCCATCCGGCCGGTCGCGGTGGACGGCAACTGCTTCCCCTCCGAACAGGACCTTGACTTGCTGGCGCGAGGTCTGCGATCCGGCAGCCACGATCGTGCGCCCCTGCCATTCGATCTCAACAAGCGCTCCGTCGCCGCTGACCGCCACTCCGGATAGAACGTTCGAAACTCCGACAACTCCGGCAACAACGTCGTCGATCGGCGTCGTGAACACCTGGGCAATCGGTCCCCGCTGTCGGATCTGACCATCGACCAGAACGGCCAAAGAGTCGCCGAGGACGGCAGCCGATGAACGGTCGTGGCTGACGATGACAGCCGACCGTCCGTGGAGCGCGCCGGCGATGGCGGCGGCAGTCTGTTCCCGGTCGCGATGGTCGAGTGGCGCGAGTGGTTCGTCGAGCAACACGATGTCTGCGTCGGATGCGAGCGTGCGAGCGAGCGCGATCCGCATCCGCTCCCCGCCGGACAGCGAGCCGGCGGCGCCATCGAGGCGGTCTGACACCCCGAATTCGTCGGCCAGCTGCACGGCTCGACCCCGTTCGCTGTCGTCAAGGCCGAGTTCGAGGTTCGACCGGGCAGTGCCGCGAAAGAGGTAGGGCCGTTGTGGAAGGTACACAATCCCGTCCGGTCTGCGTCCACCGATGGTGCCGGCCATGAGGCGGAGCGCCGTCGTCTTTCCTGAACCGTTCGGACCGAACAGCACGAGACGCTCTCCGCCTCTGACAACGAGTTCGTCGATGTCGACAACCGGTCGCTCAGCCGGCCAGCGCAGACCTTCGAAGCGGTGCTCAGGCATCGACCCGCTCCCGTGATTGCAGCCAGGTCAAGGTCCCGGTGACGATGAAGGCAATGATGAGCAGTACGAGGCCGAGCGCGAGCGCTGCACCGAAACGAGCCTGGCGGGTCTCCTGGACGATTGCCGTCGTGAGCACCCGCGTCTCCCCCTTGATGTTTCCTCCAACGATCAGAACGGCGCCAACCTCGGAGACGACCCTGCCAAACGAGGCAGCAACCGCTGCAGTGATGCCGGGCCACACCTCTTTCACTACGACGATCCCGCGTCGAACCACGCCGAGCCGAAGGGCAGCCAGCTGTTCGACGGCGTCACGTGACAAACTCGCTACAGCTCCAGCCGTGACACCGGCTGCGATCGGAAGGGCAAGGAAGACCTGAACGATCACCATGGCCATCGGCGTAAAGAGGATGTCGAGAGACCCGAGCGGGCCGTCCGACCAGAGGATCATGAGGACGATCAAGCCGACGAGGACGGGCGGGATTCCCATCCCCACGTTGACGAACATGAGGAGCACCTGGCGTCCCCGAAACCGGCCGAGTCCGAGCGTGATGCCGAGGGGCACACCAAGGGCGACAGCCACGACGGTTGCGATGCCCGCAACGAGAAGCGTCAGTCCGACAACTGCGCCGAGCTCACCCGAGGATTCGCGCATGAAGTCGACGGCTTCACCAAAAGCATCAAAGAGGAAGTCCATGAAGACCCCAAGGTAGAGGCAAGGCGGTGCGTGACCGAAACGGGCGCGCTCCCGGAGACGCGGATTCGATTCGACAACCGAGCGTCAGAATCGCCACAGCCAAGAGTTGATGACATCGGCCGTCATCTCGGTCACACTTGCGTAGTCGAGCGATATCGAGCCGTCACGACGGATCATGACCGCACGCATCCCGGCAGCGGCCGCAGATTGTGCCCCGAGATCCGCATCCTCGATCGCGATGCAGTCGGTCGGGAGGACTCCCAATCGTCGGGCGGCTTCGAGATAGACATCGGGCGCAGGTTTGCCATGCGCCACCTCGTCACCGCCGACGATCACTTCGAAGTACCGGTCGAGCCCGGTGAGGGCCAGCTTCCCCTCGAGGGCGTGGCGTCGTGATGAAGAGGCAACCGCCATGGTCGTCCCTTGAGCGGCAAGCGACCGCACCGTCGCAACGGCGTCGTCGAAGGCGACGAGACGCTCTTCGTACACAGGCACCCGGATGGCATCGATCTTCG
This sequence comes from uncultured actinomycete, assembly GCA_942491345.1. Classification (GTDB taxonomy): domain Bacteria; phylum Actinomycetota; class Acidimicrobiia; order Spongiisociales; family UBA5794; genus JAHEEL01. The sequence goes on along the minus strand of CALOAN010000042.1, from coordinate 144,054 downwards.
TCATGAACTCGTCGAACGGAGGGAGGTCGACCTTTGCGGCGTAGTACTCGTAGGTGGTCGCTTCCGACGTTCCCCGAATGTCCTCGGCGTCGGCGACGGTCGTCTCGTAGCCCAGGCCGGCCAGCACCCGGTTCCAGATCTCATCGGCGAGAGGCTCTGAGTCGACCAGCACACCATCGCAGTCGAACACGACAGCTTGGATCATGAGGCGAGCCGATTCAGCGCGCCGCGGAATCGCCTGCCGATCTCGTACCCGGAGATCCGGCCGGATATACCCTCGCCCTCTCCAGCGAAGCGCAGTATCACCGTTGCTCCGCCGGAGGCTGCTCCGTCGACCTCGACCGACAACAGTCCGTCATCGATGCCGGGGAGCGCTCGCACCTCACAGGCGAATCGACGCCCTGCCTCCCATTCGCAGACCTCGAGACGGATCGCATCTGCGGGATCTCTGCGGCGTCCAATCGTGACGAAGATGATGTTTCCGACCTGCGGCAACTCGCCCGTCATCGGAGTGGCGCTGTGCACCGGAAACCACTCACCGAATCTCGAGAGGTCCGCGACCAGCGTCCAGATCTCGGCAGCGTCGCGGCCCTCAATCCTCCGTTCGTCGCGCACGACGATGCGAGCCATCGCTCACCCGCTCGCCTTGCGGCGGATCAGTTCCTGGACCATCCGCGGATCCGCCTTGCCCCCCGTTGCCCGCATGACTTGGCCAACGAGGAATCCGATCGGCTTGGAATCTCCGGACTTGATCTTCTCCAGCGCTTCGGGGTGTTCGTCGAGTACGGCCGAAACCTCGGACTCGATCGTCGAGGCATCCGAGATCTGGAGAAGGTCCCGCGCTTCGGCGACCTCGCGAGGCTCCCCCTCGTCTGCCAGGACTGCCGCAAGGACATCTTTCGCGGCGGTGGCGGACAGGTCTCCATCGTCGACCATCGCTGCGAGTTGTGCGAGCGACGCTGCAGTCAAGCCGGTTTCGGCAACGTCGACGTTCTCGCTTCGGAGATACCGCACGACTTCCCCCGTGAGCCAGATCCCCACATTCCTGGCGTCGGCTCCGTCGGCAACGGCATCCTCGAACAAGACTGCCAGGTCTCCCGCATCAACGAGGAGTTCGGCCGTGCGTCGGTCGGCGCCGAGGTCGGCATACCGCTCACGCTTCGCCGCGGGGAGTTCCGGCCTCCGTTCTGCGACACGCTCTCTCCACGCGGCGTCGATGTACAAGGGCAGCAGATCGGGATCCTGGAAGTAGCGGTAGTCCTCCGATTCCTCTTTCGTGCGGCCCGAACGAGTGACACCTTTGGATTCATCCCAATGACGCGTCTCCTGATGGATCGAGCCACCTGCCTCGAGAATCTCGATCTGGCGCTCGATCTCGTAGGCGATGGTCCGCTGCAGCGATCGCAAGGAGTTGACGTTCTTCACCTCGGTGCGCGTGCCGAGCTCGCTGGAACCGACGGGACGGACCGAGATGTTGGCGTCGAACCGCATCGAGCCCTCCTCGAGGCGGGCGTCCGACACACCCAACGCTCGTACGATCCGCTGGAGCTCCACGCCGTAGGCCCGCGCCTGCTCAGGTGAGCGAATGTCGGGTTCTGAAACGACTTCGACGAGCGGCACTCCGGCCCGGTTGAAATCGAGCAACGTGTTCTCGGCTCCGTGGATCCGGCCACTCTCCCCGAGGTGGGTGCTCTTCCCGGTGTCCTCTTCCATGTGGACCCGCGTTATCCCGACCGTCGTCGGCTCGTCGTCCACAACAACAACGAGACGCCCGTCAACACACAGCGGGAATGTGTACTGGGAGATTTGGTAGTTCTTCGGCAGGTCCGGGTAGAAGTAATTCTTCCGGTAGAACAACGAATGCTCCGTGAGCGTGCAGTCGAGCGCTTCGCCGATCGAGAGGATGCCTTCGATGGCCTGCTCGTTCGGCACGGGCAGCGATCCCGGCATCGCGAGGCACACCGGACACACCGCCGTGTTCGGTTCGTCACCGAAGTCGACGGGACAGCCACAGAACATCTTCGAATTCGTTTGCAGCTCGACATGAGTCTCGAGGCCGATCACCGCTTCCCAGTCGGTCATGGAGCCACCACCTTCGACGTCGCGAGCTTCGGCCGGGCCGTGAACCCGGCGAGGCGCTCGACCTCAGCGGCAACCCGGAACATGACCTCTTCACCAAGTGCCGGCGCCATGATCTGAAAGCCAACCGGGAGACCTTCCGCATCCAGACCGACCGGCACGGAGATTCCCGGATCACCGGCGAGGTTGGTGGCGATCGTGCAGATATCGGCGAGGTACATGGTGAGTGGGTCGGTGGTCTTCGAGCCGATCTCGAACGCCGTGGTTGGACTGGTCGGCGAGACCAGGACGTCGACCTGCTCGTAGGCGCCCGCGAAGTCGCGCCGGAGCAAGGTCCTGACCCGTTGTGCTTGACCGTAGAACGCGTCGTAGTAGCCGGCCGACAGGGCGTAGGTGCCGAGCAGGATCCTACGCGTGACTTCCGGTCCGAATCCCTCGGCTCGAGTTCGAGCCATCATCTCTTCCGTTGTTGAACCGTCGACGCGCAGGCCGTAGCGAACGCCGTCGAATCGCGCGAGGTTTGCCGAGCATTCCGCGGGGGCGATGAGGTAATACGCCGACAGGGCATACTCGATCGCGGGAAGGGACAGCTCAACGATCTCCGCTCCGGCGTCCGCGAGACGGTCAACGGTTGCCTTCGTTGCGGCGAGGACCTCGGGTTCGATGCCTTCGCCGGTGAGTTCGGTCACCACGCCCACTCGGATACCGGCCACGCCTGTTTCCAGCGACCGTGAGATCGCCGGGACATCACCGTGGTAGCTGGTGGCGTCGAGTGGATCCCAGCCAGCGACGGCTTCAAGCAGTGTGGCCGCGTCCGGGACGGTCCGGGCGATCGGACCGATCTGGTCGAGCGAAGACGCGAAGGCGATCAAGCCGTACCGGCTGACAAGCCCGTAGGTCGGTTTGGCGCCGACGGTGCCGGTGAGGGACGCCGGCTGCCGGATCGACCCGCCAGTGTCCGAGCCAAACGCTCCGAGCGCCGAGCCAACGGCCACGACTGCTGCCGATCCTCCAGAGGATCCTCCCGGCACGGTGTCGGTGTTCCAGGGATTGCGGGTCGGGCCATACGCTGAATTCTCGGTCGACGATCCCATGGCGAATTCGTCGAGGTTGGTCTTGCCGACGATCACTGCACCGGCTTCTTCGAGGCGAAGGACTGCGGTTCCGCTGTACGGCGGTGTCCATCCGGAGAGAATCTGCGACCCGGCCGTTGTCTCGACGCCCTTGGTCACCATGTTGTCCTTCACCGCAATCGGAATCCCCAGCAGCGGACGCGGATCTCCGGAGGTGATCGCCTTGTCCGCCGCCCGAGCAGCCGAACGAGCGCCCTCGCGATCGAGCGTGAGGTACGCGTGCAGCTGTGCCTCGGTGACCGCGGCCCGACGTTCGACGGCGTCGAGGAGATCGATCGCGGTGAACTCGCCGGCGCGAAGTCCGGCCGTCGCGTGTGCGATCGTGAGGTCGGCGAGATCCGTCATGATTCGTCCAGGATTCTCGGGACGCGGAAGTAGCCGTGTTCGACCTCGGGTGCCCCTGCGAGTGCATCATCACGATCGAGCGAACCGGTCACAACGTCGGGCCGGAACGCGTTCACCACCGGGAGCGGATGCGACGTCGGCTCGACCCCTTCGGTCGGTAGGGCCTGGACCCGTTCCGCGTGTTCGAGGATGTTCTCGAGCTGTGCCCCATACGCCGCAAGCTCTTCGTCGGTCAACGCAATGCGAGCAAGGTGCGCGACACGAGCAATATCGATTTCAACAGGCATAACCGCGATGGTACTGGTGGTCGGGTGCGAGTGGCCGGGGCCAGGAGATCCGAGACCCGAGACATGAGACATGAGACAGTCTCGTGTCTCATGTCTCGAGTCTCATGTCTGGTTTCACCCCTACGCTGATCAACGTGCTCCCTCTCCCTCCACTCCACGACCTGTGGGCTCGGCTTGCGCGGCTGCTCTTCGGACTCACGCTGTTCGGTCTCGGGTTGGCGCTGATGGTGATCGCGAATCTTGGCCTATCGCCCTGGGATGTGCTCCACCAGGGAATCTCGAGGCAGACGGGAATCCCAATTGGAACGGTGGTGATCATCACCGGGTTCGCCGTGCTCCTGCTCTGGATCCCCCTCAAGGAGCGGATCGGCATCGGGACGATCGCCAACGCGATCGTGATTGGCCTCGTCCTCGACGGAGCGCTCCTCGTCTTCCCGGAAACGTTGGGCAATCTCGCCCTCAGGTGGATCGCGCTTCTCGTCGGGGTCGTAATCGTCGCAATCGGGTCCGGCTTCTACATCGGCGCCGGCCTCGGCCCTGGTCCCCGCGATGGCCTCATGACGGGTCTCGCCCGCCGCGGAGTCTCGATCGCCTGGGCTCGGGCAGGTATCGAGATCACAGCGCTCGTCGTCGGGTGGCTCCTCGGCGGAACCGTCGGCATCGGGACCGTCATCTTCGCTTTCGGGATGGGTCCGCTCGTGCAGTTCTTCCTGCAGCGGCTGGCGTTGATCCCCGTGGCGCCTCGCGGTCAGTGAGTGAGCCGGCGCCTGAAGATGACGGCGGCGAGAACAACCAGGGCGAGTCCGTACACCGTGAGCACCGTCAGCTCAACGCCGACGTCGGACACACCCCCGCCGTGAAGTATCAATTCTGAAAACGCATCGTTTCCCCAGGCGTGGGGTGTCAGGTGGGCGACGGCGACCATCGTGTCGGGGAAGACCTCGAGCGGCACCATCGATCCCCCGAGCGCAGCCAGCATGAGCGCGCCGAAGATGGCAAATCCGCTTGCCTGCTGTTCGGTGGAGAACGTCGATCCGAGGAGCATTCCCGCTCCCGTACCCGTCAGAGCAAATGCCGATACCACGAGCATCGCGGCGATCGGGTCCCCCCAGTCGATATCGAACAACACCCCGGCGGCGAACACTATGAACACACCCTGGAGCATCACCACGAGGAACCGGCCTAGTGTCTCGCCGCGAATGATCGTGCCTGCGGTTGTCGGGGTGGAGAACATCCGCTCGGACACGCCGAGGCGGCGGGACTGGATCAGCGCGGTCGACGACGTCAGTGCCGTCAGGAACATGAACAGCAGCAACTGCTGTGCCGCATTGGTATCGGCTCCGCCGGGTGCGTCGGTCGTGCCTTCGCCTTCGACCACGACTTGAACAGTCGGCAACCCGGATTGCATAGAATCCGCAGTAGCGATGGCCACCGCCGGGTCCGCGCCGGTTTCGTTGGCCGCAAACCGGGCGGCCCGCACCTTCGATCCCTGGCCGACAACGGCGGCTTCGACAACGGCCTGCACGTCGATGCCGCCGGCGCTCGCCGTGGCGAAGTACCCGATCTCAACCTGCCCACCGAGGTCGAGTTGCTCGCTGTAGTCGTCCGGGATCACGATCACGGCGTCCACGTCATTTCGTCGAAGACCCCGGCGGGCATCCTCTTCGTCGCTCGACCCGACTGTCTCAAAAGCGGTAGAGCGGGCGATTTCGTCAAAGAGCTCTTGGGCCCGATCATCGTCGACCGGTACCACAACGGCTACCCGGCTCTGGAATCCCGATCCGAACACGAGCCCGAGAACGAGGATGAGGACAATCGGGAGAACGAACACGAAGAAGATGTTCGATCGATCCCTGAAGAGCCGGCGAAGGCTGTTCGCAGCAATGGTGAGCGTCTTCATCAGTACTTCACCAGGTCGCGCGCTCGGACGAGACCAATCGCACCGAGCGTCACCGCAAAGAGCATGATCGCTCCCACCGCAGGCAGGATGTCAACGATGCCTTCACCGGCGGAGAGGCGCTGGAATCCGTCCATCAGCCAGAAGTGCGGCGCAAAACGGCTCACGACCACGAAGGCACCGGACACTCGCGTCACGGGGAAGAACACGCCGCCGAGCACACCAAACACCACCACGATGAAGGCCGTGATCGCTCCCGCCTGCTCCGCCGTGGTCGTGAAGGTCGCGATCGCAGCCGTGAGGCCCATCGCTGCGGCAACACCCGCGATGATGAGGATCAGCACGCCGATCGACGCTCCCCACTCTGCACCCATCAGCAGAGTTGTTGCAATCCAAAGCACGACCGTGCTGGCGACGCCCATCAGAAACGACGCGGCTAGTTTTCCGACGAGGATCGACTGTTTCGAGATCGGAGCCACAAGGAGTCGCGGCATCGTTCCGTTCTCCCGTTCGTCGATGATGCTCAGCACGCCGAACTGGACCGTGAAGAAGAGGAAGAACACGGCGATTCCGGTTGCATAGAACGTGGCGAAGTCGAAGCCCCTGCCCTCGGTCTGACCGGAGGCGAGCACAATTGGCGCCGGCTCGGCAGAAGCCGCAGCCGCGAGCGCTTCCGGGTCGTCGGCGCCGAGTGCAAGCGCTGTTGCGACGGATAGACGGACCGCGTTGACTTCGCCCGTGAACCCTTTTGCTATCGCGGTCCCTACCTGTGCACCGATCGGCTGGTCTGGGTTCGCAACAACGGTGATCGCGGCCTCCTGGTTCATCCCGACCGCATCGGAGAACCCATCGGGAATGAGATAGCCGGTCGAGATCAGATCGTCGGCGACCATCACCCGAGCCGCCGAGGGATCGGATGCCTCCGACACGGCGATGAAACCGCCTTCTTCGATCTCGGCGAGCATCCCGGAGAATGCCTGAGCCACCGCGCCGCCATCGGCGTCGGCGACAGCCACCTCTGTGCTGAAGGCCTGGTCGGTGATTGGGCCAAGCGTGAGGTTCATGATGAATGCGAGACCGAGCGGCACAAGGACCGCAAGGATGACCGCCGAGCGGTCGCGAAGCCGTTCCTTGAGGTCCTTGGCGGCAATCGTCAGCGCAGCACGCATTACTCGCGCAGCGCCTTGCCGGTGAGGTGGAGGAACACCGACTCGAGATCGGGTTCCGACACGTCGACCGAATGAACATCCAGACCCGCTCGTGTGATTGCCAGCACCACCTCGGGGAGAGCCCGGGATGCGTTGACGGCCACGACCTCGACGGCTGACCCGGCTGCAGAGCACGACTCGACGTCGGGAAGCGCAGTCACATCGGCAACAACTGTCGACGGATCCCCGGAAGTCTCGACGTGGAGCCGGTCCCGCCCGCCGACGAGGGCCACCAACTCACGGCGAGTGCCTTCGGCAATGATCTTGCCTTCGTCGATGATGCCGATCCGGTCGCAGAGGCGCTCCGCTTCCTCCATGTAGTGGGTCGTGTAGAGCACCGCCATACCCTCGTCACCGAGACGCTCGACGTTCTCGAGGATGGCGTTCCGGCTCTGGGGGTCGACGCCCACCGTTGGTTCGTCGAGGATCAGCAGCTCGGGACGATGCAGGAGACCGAGACCGATGTTGAGCCGGCGCTTCATTCCGCCGGAGTATTCCTTGGTCTGGTCGTCGGCGCGGTCGGTGAGTTCGATGACGTCGAGAACCTGGTCGACACGTGCGTTGAGTTCATCTCCGAGCGAGTACAGCTTGCCGAAGAACCTCAGGTTCTCGCGACCGCTGAGGTCGGGATAGACCGCCAGGTCCTGCGGCACGAGGCCGATGGAGGCCTTCGCAGCGGTGCTCTTCGTGCTGATTTCCTCCCCGGCAACGACCGCCGACCCGCCGTCCTTCTCGAGGAGACCGGCGATCATCGAAATGGTGGTGGTCTTGCCCGCACCGTTGGGTCCGAGCAGGCCATACGTCTCGCCCGCGGCGACCGAGAAACCGACGCCGTCGACCGCGACGATGTCTCCGTAGGTCTTGCGGAGGTCGGTGCACACAAGAATCGGATCTGACACGGAGGATGCCCTTCCTTCGATGGCCCCCAGGCTATCCGATCACGATGCCGCTCGCCCCGTACTTGGCACCAGAGCGCGCGACGCGAACGGCGCACTCGTTCACGACGTCAGGAACCGACGCATCGCATCGAAGACAACGTCGAGATTCTGGATTGGGACCGATTCGCTCGCCTGGTGGGCCTGAGCCACCTCGCCCGGACCGAAGTTCACGGCCGGTATACCACGCCCCGTGAGCCGAGCGACGTCGGTCCACCCCTGCTTCGCCGTCCGCGCACCCCCAACAAGCCGCTCCAAACGAGCCAGGTGTCGGTTCCCTTCGGGGATCGTCCCTGCCGGAGCACGGTCGGTGATGACCACTTCGTCGGCATCCGCGGCCACGTGCCGCAGCCTCGCTTCAGCTGTCTCGAGGTCGTAAACGGGCGGGAACCGGTAGTTGAGGTTCATCGTGAATCGCGAGGGCAGCACGTTGTTGGCGATCCCGCCGTTGGCCCGGGTAACCGAGAACACTTCGCGATACTCGAGTCCTGCGATCTCAATCGGTTCGGGCAGCCGTTCATGCATCGCGGCGAGCCACGCCCCGGCCTTGGTAACCGCGTTCTCACCGAGCCAAGGGCGAGCGCTGTGGGCTGCATGGCCCGTGAAGATGATGTCGGCGTTCATTGCTCCGTTGCACCCGAGTTCGAGGTTGAGGTCGGTCGGCTCGAGCACCACCGAGAATTCGGCGTCGGCGAGCCAGCCGACCGCGTTGAGCACGTCCTCGAGGCCGTTCTCGGCGGAAGGCCCCTCCTCTTTGTCATAGAACACACCCACGACGTCGTAGGGGCCGCCGACAACTTCGGGATCCTCGAGGAGGTGAACCATCACTGCGACACCGGCTTTCATGTCACACGCGCCAAGCCCGTGCACCCGGTCCTCATCGACCGAGGCGGCGGTGTTCCCCTGCTCGGGGACGGTGTCGGTGTGGCCGTAGAGCACGATCAGCGGCTTGCCCGTGGGCTCCCCGACGACAAGTGCGTTTCCAAGTCTGAGCACGGGGCGAGTTGCGGCCATCCTGAACTCAATCGCCGTGGCGATCTCTTCCTCGTTCCCGATCACCGACGGGATGTTGATCAATTCGACGAGGGTGTTGAGGAGGCTCAAACGTCCACCGCGAAGGTTCGGAGCGCATCGTTGAGCGAGGTCTTGCGGTCAGTCGCCTCCGATCGATAGCCGATCAGCAGCGGCGCTTGGAGGTGATACGTGCCGGCCGGGAATTCCTTCGGCCTCGCGCCCGGAACCACAACGGCGTTCGCCGGGACACGGCCTCTGATCTCCACTGGTTGAGTTCCGGTGACATCGATGATCGGGATCGACGCCGAGAGCGTCGTGTTCGCACCGAGCACGGCGCCTTCCTCGACGACAACACCCTCGACGACGATCGAGCGGCTGCCGATGAAGGCCCCGTCTTCGATGATGACCGGACGAGCCCCAGGTGGTTCGAGGACGCCGCCGATGCCGACACCACCGGAAAGGTGCACATCTCGGCCGATCTGGGCGCACGATCCCACGGTTGCCCACGTGTCGACCATCGTGCCGGAGCCGACGTGTGCTCCAATGTTGATGTAGCCCGGCATCACCACCACTCCCGGCTCACAGAATGCTCCGTAGCGAACGGTTCCTGGCGGCACGACCCGGATGCCGGCCTCGTGCAGACCTGTCTTCGTGGGGATCTTGTCGTGATACTCGAACGGCCCGGCGCCCATGGTGCGAACCTCGGTGATCCGGAAGTACAACATGATCGCTTCCTTCACCCACACATTGACGACCCACTCGCCGCTCTGCTTCTCCGCAACGCGAAGTTCCCCGGCGTCGAGGGCGGCGATCGTGCGGTGGATCGGTTCGACAGCGTCCGGGAGGAGGTCGAGGTCGGCGTAGGCGGCTTCGATCAGTTCTCGATCAGTCATGTGAGGATTCTACGCAGGGGTGGTGTTGCCGGCGGAACCTAGGCCAGCAGCGAGCGCAGTGCGTCTGCCGCACCGGCACATTCGGCCACGGTCGGCACGAGTGCGAGGCGGATGAACCCTTCGCCGCCCGGACCGAAGAATCGTCCGGGTGACACGACGATCCCTTCTTCGAGAAGCCGATCGGTGAACACCATGTCGTCTTCGACCTTGATCCAGAGATACAGGCCTGCGCGTGATCCAACCGTCTCGAAGCCGAGATCATCGAAGGCTGCTCTCAGGATCCTTCGCTTCTCGCTGAAGATCGCCCGCCGTTGAGCAGCGTGGGTGTCATCGCTCCACGCGACGATCGCCGCCCCCTGGACGAACTCCGGCGAGGCGGTACCCGTCGTGGCCCGCAGCGCCTTGAGCGCGGCGATCGCCTCGGGATCTCCGACGATGGCACCAGACCGGTACCCGGTCATTCCGGACCGCTTCGACAGACTCAGATACGACAACACACCCGGCGTGCCGTCGCCCGCCACCTGCAGCGCGGACATCGGACCGTTCGGGTAGAACTCGTCCTCGTACACATCGGAATAGCACTCGTCTGAGAGGAGCAAGGCGTCCGATTCGACGGCCTTCACGTACAGGCCGGCGATGTCCTCGAGCGTTGACACCGAACCCGCGGGGTTGTGAGGTGAGCACGTCCAGACGAGACGAGCACGATCCCATGCGTTCCGCGGAATCATCTCAGAACGCAGAACGAAGTCTCCGGACAGCTCAATGGGGAACACGGTGGCGCCGGCGAACAGCGAACCGCGCTCGTACACCGGATATCCAGGTGTCGGATAGATGACGCCGTCGCCTGCATCGCGGTCGATGAAGGCAAACGGGGTGTTGAAGATCGCCTCTTTCGCCCCGCTCGTGGGAATCACCTGCGTGGCGGGGTCAACCTCAACGGCGAAGCGACGATGAACATATCCGGCGACGGCCTCTCGCAGTTCCAGGAGACCGGCCGATGTCGGATACTGGGAGATCGGCGGTACCGACTCGCGCAGCGCTTCGACGATGAACGGCGGTGTGGGCTCGCGCGGGTCCCCGATCGAGAAGTCGATCACGGGAAGGCCCGCGTCGCGACGGTCGCGCGCTCGCATCTGGATCTGGGCAATCGGGTAGTCGCCGAGTTCTGCAAAGACAGGGTTGAGACGCATCCGGACAGTCTCAACCCTCTCGCGACACACCGCAAGTCCGGAGCGTGGTTCTTCCGAAGTGGTGCAATGAATAGGCCTACGCTGATCGGAGATGAGCCGCACCACCTATCGAGTGATCCTTCTCTTGCTAGGCCTCGCCTTGATCGGGGTCGTCGTAGGGGCCGTGCTGTTCGCACCATCCGGTGACGACGCCGGATATCCCCCGGCGCTGGAGCGGGCCGAACCGGTCAACGGCAGTCTCATGTTCGGCCAACCACGCGTCCTCGTCGATCTCGAATCCGGGTACCGCGCGCAACTGACCATCGACGATGTCGTTGTTCCGGAGGATCAGATCATCTGGACGGAAGCCACGGGTCTCCACGTGTTCGAACCGGGTCCCGGCAAGGTGCTGGAGGCGTGGCCGCCGGGATTCCATGTCGTCTCGGCACAGTGGGACCGCGTACGCGGACTCCCGGATCCGGGAATGTTCACCTGGAGCTTCCGCGTTCAGTAGATGTCCACGAGATAGGAACTGATTCCAGTGTCTGATGACTACACGTACGACCCGAGGTCGCTCAACCCGATCCTGGCCGGACTGGCGGCCGGATCGGTTGGGGCAACCGCCGCATCGCTGATCGCCCTGCCGATCCACACCCCGGACGAACTGGTCGCGAACTCGCTCACGATCACGATCGCGTCGCTCGTGATCGGGGCACTGTCGGGACTCCTCTGGCGAAGGATCCGAGCGACGTCGAATGCCACCCGTACATTCGCGCTCACGATGGTCGGAGCGTTCATCATCACCATGATGGCTGCGGCCATCATCGACCAGACGGCGCTCGATCGGTTCATCCCGTACGCGGGAGCGGCCTCCCTCGTGATCTTCCTATCCATCGGCCTCCTCACCCCCGTCTTCTCGCGAGCGGTCGTGCACGCGTGGGTTGCTCTCATCCCCGTGGTCATTGCGCTCATGATCGGCGTCGGCCTCGTCGGTCGCGGCACGTCGACATCCGGAGACCTGAGTCTCGACGACCTCGAGACGACCACAACGGCAGCGACCACCGGCGAGCCGGCCGAAGGGTCGTCGACGACGGCCGCCCCGGCGTCAGACACCGCAGACGAACCGGCCGATGTGGCATCCGTCGACGGCGTATACGTCGTCGACGAAGGAGTCGCCTCCTACACCGTGCCTGAGACCCTGCGGGGCCTCCAGGTCGACGCCGTCGGGATATCCGAGATGCTCACCGGATCGATCTCAACGGACGGCTCGTTCGAGTTCGAACTCGACCTCACCACGTTCGTCTCAGATCAGTCTCGACGCGACAGCCGTGTGGCCGAGATATTCAGCGCCGATCCGCTGGCCGTCTTCGTTTCGAACGACTTCATGTGGCCTGACGGTCCAGATGGCACACCGATCACGTTCGACGTCACCGGCACGATGACGGTCAACTCGACCGAGCGCGAGCTCACCTGGCAGGTCGAGGCACGCAAGGATGGCGAAACGATCTCCGCGACCGGCGAAGCCGACATCACCCTGACCGAATTCGGAATCGAGCCCCCATCGATCGCCGGATTCGTCAACGTAGAAGACGAGGCTCGTCTGGAAGTGCTGTTCCAAGCAACGAAGGCGGGATAGCCGAAACAGGTCTTCGCCTCTCCCACGCAGCGGAGGAGCGGGCCGCGGCCGACCTCATCGTCGCGACTCAGAATCCCAGGCCACCCCCTCCCTCCCTCGCTCCGCTCGGTCACCCTCCCCGACTGCGCAAGGGGGAGAGAAGAAGGACAGGCCTTCGCCTCTCCCACGGAGTGGGGGAGGCGCGAGCATCCGGCCGAATAGGCCGGAGCGCAGCGGAGGGGGCAGGCCGCGGCCGACCTCATCGTCGCGACTCAGACTCCCAGGCCGCCCCCTCCCGCCCTTGCTCGCCTCGGCCCCCCCGCACTGCATGAGGGAGGGGAGGACGTTTTCGCTCCGCTACTCCCCCAACGCGGCTGGGCCCTCGTGCAGCAGTCGCACGAACGCCGCCTCGTCGAGCACGGGGACACCGAGGTCTTCGGCTTTTGCCTGTTTCGAACCTGGTGAGGCACCGGCGATCAGGGCCGATGTCTTCCGAGAGACCGATCCCGTCACCTTGCCGCCGAGCGCCTCGACGGCGGCTTTGGCATCCGAACGGGAGAATCGTTCGAGCGATCCGGTGATCACAACGGTCAATCCTGCAAGGAGGTCGCTCCCCTCGCGCTCATCGATGGGGTCCGCCATCCTGACACCGGCCGCGCGGAACTTGTCGATGAGTTGGCTGTTGTCGGAATCGCTGAACCATCCCACAACCGAACCGGCGATCTCAGGTCCGATGCCATCAATCAGCATGATGTCGTCTTCGCTCGCTGCTGCGAGTGCGTCGAGACTGCCGAAGTGCCTGGCGAGGACCCTCGCGACGGTGCCACCGACGTGGTCGATTCCCAGTCCGGTGAGCAAGCGTCCAACCTCCCGATCCTTCGCCGCGTCGATCGCCGACAGCAGGTTCGACACGGAGGTCTCGCCCCAGCCCTCCCGGCCGAGCAAGTCGTCCGACTTCAGGGTGAACACGTCGGCCGGGTCGCCGATGAGCCCTTCGCGCAGTAGCAGGTCGACGGTCTTGTAGCCGAGCCCCTCGATGTCCATCGCACCCCGACCGGCGAAATAGGCGAGATGCTCTCGGATGCGGCTTGGACACTCGTAGCCGCCGGTGCATTTGGCTTTCGCCTCGCCATCGGGCAGCACCAGGGGGTTGCCACAGAATGGACACCGCGGCGGCATGTTCCACTGTGCAAGGCCCTCCGGACGAACAGAAAGCACCGGCCCAACGACCTCGGGTATAACGTCGCCGGCCCGCCGCACGATGACCGTGTCTCCCGGCCGGACGTCGCGTCGATGGACTTCGCTCTCGTTGTGCAGCGTCGCGTTGGTGACCGTGACACCACCCACAAAGACCGGGTCGAGAACCGCGTACGGGGTGACCGCGCCCGTTCGACCGACGTTGATCTTGATGTCGAGCAACTTCGTCGCCTTCTCCTCCGGCGGGAGTTTGTAGGCGACGGCCCAGCGAGGGCTCTTCGCGGTGAACCCAAGGGCGCGCTGATCGACGAGATTGTCGACCTTGATCACGATTCCGTCGGTGGCATAGTCGTTGGAGTGCCGCTGGACCTCGGCGCGACGGACGTAGGCCTCGACTTCCTCGATCGTGTCCACCGTCCGGTTCTCCGGGTTGACCGGCAATCCGAGCGTGGCGAGCCACTCCATTTGTGCGGTGTGTGACTCGAGCGCCGGTCCACCCTCGAGATAGCCGATCTGATAGGCCCACAACAGCAGCCTTCGGGAGCCGGTCACCGCCGGATCCTTCTGGCGGACCGAACCTGCTGCAGTGTTGCGCGGGTTGACGTACGGAGGTTTGCCGTCCTCGGCCTGGCGAATGTTGAGCTCATCGAACGCCGAGACCGGCATGTAGATCTCGCCACGAACCTCGATCACGACCGGTGGATCACCGGACAACACGTGAGGTACGTTCTCCATCGTGCGCACGTTTGCCGTGATGTCTTCCCCCGTGACGCCGTCGCCGCGTGTCGCGGCTCGCACGAGATACCCCACTTCGTAGGTGAGCGAAATGGCAAGCCCGTCGATCTTCAACTCACAGGAATAGCCGGAGGGATCCCGTCCGAGGAGGCGGACAATCCGTGCGCGCCAGGCTTCGAGATCCGCGACGTTCTCGACGTTGTCGAGCGAGAACATCCGCTCACGGTGCGTGACAGCGGCAAAAGCCGCCGAAACCATTCCACCAATCTGTTGCGTTGGTGAATCCGCAACGACGAGTTCTGGAGAGGCCGCCTCGATCGCCTGGAGCTCCCGGAGGGCCTCATCGAACTCGATATCGGGGATCAGCGGCGAATCGAGAACGTGATACTGGTAGTTGTGGTGCCGGAGGAAGGCTCGCAGTTCGGCCGCCCGGGCCGCGGAATCAGGCATCAACCATCTCCACGACCTCGCGGAGGCGATCCATGACGACGCCGGCGCCTCCGACCGTGATTCCCGCCAGCCCGCAGGCCGGTGTCGCTAGTGAAGCGCTCGTCAACGCCGCAGCCGGGGCTCCATCGATCACGAGTCGAGTCACCGCCGTACCGTACCGCGAGCGAATTCGGTCGGTGTCGATCGGGGCGGGGTCGGTTGGAACCATCCCCCACATGATGCCGGTGCCGTGCGACACGGTCTCGGCAATCGCATCGGTGGCGTTGAGGAATCCGTCTCCGAGCGCTGCCAAGTCCCACGAGAGCCACGCCGGCTGCAAGCCGGCGACCATCCGCCAGTCGGTGTCGCCGCACACGTGGACGCCGACCGGGATCGGCGTTCCGGCCATCACCCTCACGATGGCATCCGCCGCCGCCTCGATTGGGACCGGGCCGCTGGAGCGGCCGGGAGCGAACGTCACCAGCGCCGGTTCGTCCATCACGGCAATCACGTCCACGCCGGGCCGGGCAGCGTTGATCATGTCAATGTGTGCCTGTATGCGTTTCACGAGTCCGTCCACGACACAATCCCAGAGCCCGTCAAACGGGCAGCCGGCTGCGAGCAGGGCGAGGAAGAGCGTCACGGGTCCCACGAACTGGGTCTTGAGTTCAGGGCCCTCGGCACGATCGAGCATCGCCATAGCGCCGCCGAACGCGTCCGCTGAGGGTTGTGAGCCCTCGCCATAGCGGAGCCCGATGCCGTCTTCGGTCCCCCCGACCCCACAGAGCCCTTCCGCCCATTGGCGGAGCATTCCCTCCGACGCGTCGCGGTTCGGCAGCTGCGGCAGGTAGTGGAGGTCGGTCGTCTCCGCCACGAAGGTCGCAGCTTCGTGAACGTCGGTATGCGGTAGGCTCCCGACCCCGGTGATCCTCATGGCCGGATCACACCTGTGATGGTTCCACCACCGAGGACCCGGTCTCCGTCGTAGAACACAGCGGCCTGACCCGGAGCTGGCGCCGGGTGGGGATCGTCGAACGCAACCTCCCACTCGTCGTTCGACGGCTGAAGTGTTGCTCCAACTGCACTCGAGCGGTAGCGAACCTTCACCGTCACCGCCGCGCTGGCTGGTGCGGAACCCGACGTGAACGACACGTCGCTGACCGTGCATCCGTCGACGAGCAGGTCTTCGTAGGTTCCGACCACGACCGTGCGGTCCCGTGGGTCGATGTCGACGACGTAGCGGGGCTCACCGACGGAGATGCCGAGTCCGCGCCGCTGACCGATCGTGAAACCGGTGACGCCATCGTGTTCTCCGAGCACCACACCCGCGGTATCGACGACGGGTCCCGGCAAGGCGGTCTCCGGGAAGTTGTCGCTGAGGAAATCCCGGTAGTCGCCCGATCCTACGAAGCAGATGTCCTGGCTATCCGGTTTGGCGGCGGTTCGAAGTCCCATATCGGCTGCGCGCCGGCGAACCTCGGTTTTCGTCATCTCTCCAATGGGGAGTCGGATCCGGGACAACTCGGGCTGACCGAGCATATGGAGAACGTAGGACTGGTCCTTGGTGCCATCTACCGCACGCAGCAGATGCCACCCGTCGTCGTCGCGCTGCACCCTCGCATGGTGACCCGTCACGAGGACGTCGGCATCCAAGTCGTTCGAGCGATCCAGGAGGGCGGAGAAGCGGACCTTGCGGTTGCATTCGATACACGGGTTCGGTGTGAAGCCGGCGAGGTACGACGCCCCGAACGGCTCCACAACAGCTTGCGTGAACTCATCGACGTAGTCCAGGACGTAGTAGGGAACACCGAGTTGGGCGGCGACGCGGCGGGCGTCCTCAGCATCCGATACGGTGCAGCACCCTGCGGTGGGCATCGCACCTCCGGCGCCGACCCATTGTTTGAGGGTGACTCCGATCACGTCGTAGCCGGCTTCGATCATGAGTGCAGCAGCAACGGAAGAGTCAACTCCCCCCGACATCGCAACCAGCGCCCTCATGAGAGGCCCTCGACGACGTCGGATACGACCCGAGCGGCTGCGGCTCCTGTCGAGGCATCGTCGTCTCTGCCGAAGCTGAATCGAATGGATTCGGACGCGGCCACCGGATCGATACCCATCGCATCGAGCACGTGACTCGTCTCGATGGCGCCGCTGTGGCAGGCCGCTCCGGCGGCGGCTGCGACGCCGGCCAAATCGAGGCGGACGAGGAGTGTCTCAGCTGCGATGTCCGGGAACCTCAGATGGGAGTGCGAGGCTAGGCGCTGTGCGTCGCCGGCCGTGACTTCGATGGTCGTACGTGATCGGAGGTCCTGCTCGAATTGGTCGCGAGCGGCGGCGACCCGGGTGCGGTATCCGTCACGGTCGGCGACACTTGCGGTGACCGCAGCTCCGAGTCCGACGATCGCAGCGACGTTGTGAGTTCCGGACCGTCTGCCGAGTTCTTGACCTCCTCCGTGAATCACAGGCTCGAGTTCGATGCCGTCCCGAACGAAGAGGAAGCCCACACCTTGCGGCCCACCAATCTTGTGTGCGGAGACCGAAATCAGATCAGGGCCGGATTCGTGAACCTCGACGGGCAACGACGCAAAAGCTTGGACGGCGTCGGTGTGCACGAGAGCCCGGGTATTCACCTCTCGGACACGATGGGCGATCTCGTCCACCGGCAGGAGGACACCCGTTTCGTTGTTCGCCATCATCACGGAGACAACCGCGGTTTCATCGTCGACGGCGGCGGCCACATCTTCGGGAGAGACTCGACCCCGGTGATCTACCGGGAGGACCGTCACGGCACGTCCGTTGCGCTCCGCGAATCGGGCCGACTCGAGGACGGCAGCGTGCTCGACCGCGGTCGTGATGATCGCACCGTGGCCGGACCAGGATGCGCCGAGGACGGCGAGATTGTCTGCTTCGGTCCCACCACCGGTGAACACGATCTCGAGCGGGCGCGCCGCACCGATCGACGCCGCGATCTGTTCGCGGGCCTCCTCCACCGCGTTCTTCGCCTGCTGCGCGGTCGTGTGAATGCCGGACGGGTTGCCGAAGCGTTCACCCACATATGGAGCCATCGCGTCGCGAACCTCGGGTCGCAATGGGGTTGTGGCGGCGTGGTCGAGATACAGCATGGACTCCAAGTCTGCCCCACTTCGCGTCGTTGCGGTGCCGTTCTCAGCCTTCGTCGTCGACGAAGCTCTCCAGAAATGCCATGACTTCGGTTTCGTAGCGCGCGCGGTCGATGTTCCAGAGATCCCCATGGCCGCCTTGCTCGAACCGAACGAGTCTGGCGAGGTCCGGCCGCGCGGCAACGAACGATTCGGTGATGGCAATGGGGGCGACCTCGTCGCGGGCCCCATGAAGGGCGAGGACCGGAACGTCGAACTGGTCAGCCCGGGCGACTTGGTCGAGTTCATCCCATTCCATCCCGAACCGCAGCCTCGCCATCTGCTGGCCGAGATATCCGACGAATGACGCGACCGGGCCCGAGTTGTAGTTGAGAGCGCCCGCGAGATCGAGGGAGGGTGAATCGAACACAACACCGAGCACGTTCCCAACGCTGTCGGACTCATGGAGGAACGTCGACACCACCTCGGCACCGAGGTCGTGGCCGACCAGGATGTAGTCCTGCGCACCTTCCCGCTCGGCGAGGCGCACCGCGGCCTCTAGATCGCGCCACTCCGTCAGGCCCCAGGACCGCAGGCCGGACGGGTCTTTGGGCGCACCGTCATCGTTGCGGTAGGTGACGACCAACACCGGGTATCCGGATTCGACGTAGCTCGGGATCATCCGAAGGGCCTGCGTGCGGCTGTCGGTGCCCCGACCGTGAACGATGATCACCCACGTCGACTGGCGCCCATCGATCAGCCACGCCGGCAGCGGGCCAAGGTCGCCGGGGGCGCGAACGTCCTCGAACCCGAGACCGAACGAAACCATCGGATCGACCGGAAATGCGTCGACATCGGCTCTGCCCGATACGCCGACCAGCGGTTCGCCGACATACGGAGTGGCGGCCCATTCTGTGTCTGTCTGCGTCCGGTTGAGCAACGCCGTGAGCTGGGTGTACGTCTCCTCGGTCTCAAAACCCCACGTTCCGCCGCGGGCCGGGTCGTCGGTTCCGGCGATCACGAGGCGCGCCGGAGGTGTTCGAACCACTTCGATGTCGTACGGGCGGTCGTCCGCGACCGGCACGAGGAGGTCGGATCGGATCTGGTTGGCGGAAAGCCAGGCCACCAGGAACAGCACGACCGCCACTACGCCGATGCCGATGAGGACAGCGGTTCCCGTCCATCGCGGGATCTTTCGGGTGGCCATATCGCTTGGAGGCTATCTCCGTGACGGGTATTGGGGTGCCGGTCTTCCACCGGCCATGTGCAGCACGCTACCGGCCCTCGAACTCGGGCTTCTCCTTCGCGAGGAACGCGGCGACTCCGGTCCTCGCATCGTTCGTGGCGAAGACACGGTCGAACTCGGCGGCCTCGATATCCAGGCCCCGACCGAGTTGAGCCCCCCAGCCTCCGGCAACCGCTCGTTTGGTTGCGGCATATGCGGCCGTCGGTCCAGACGCGAATTGGACGGCGTCCTTCATGACGGTGTCGAAGAGATCGTCGGCAGGGACGACCCGATCGGCGAGACCGATCTCGACGGCCTCGTCCGCATCGACCTGCCGTCCGGTCAGGCACATCTCGAGAGCACGCTGATACCCGATGAGGCGAGGAAGCCGCTGCGTGCCACCTGCGCCGGGGATGATTCCGAGCAGGATCTCAGGCTGCCCTATGCGGGCGTCGTCGGCCAGATACCGAAGGTCGGCTCCCATGGCAAGCTCGAGTCCTCCGCCGAGAGCAAATCCACGGATTGCGGCAATGGTTGGCTTCTCGAGGGACTGGAGTTGCGTCACAACGGCGGACAAGGATGCGGCGAGGCCGGGGGCGCCACCGCCATCGAACGCCTTCTGGAAGCCGGTGATGTCCGCCCCGGCCGCGAAGTGAGGGCGCCCGGTGACAATCACGGCTCGTACTTCGTCGGCTTCCGCCTCGCCGAGAGCGGAACCGATATCGGTGATCAGTTCCGCGTTGAGGGCGTTCACCGGTGGCCGGTTGAGGGTGATCGTGGCCACCGAGTCCGAAACGGTGTAGTTGACGAGATTCACGACGTTCCCTCCTGAACTCGCGTGCATGGGAGGCTACAACGCGTTGACGACGCCTTCGGCTGCCGACCAAGGATCAATCTCGCGAGCCACGACACGATCGAGCGTGGCCTCACCGGCATCGTCGATTGTTGCCCGTCTCCGCAGCCCGGCTCGCACCGCTGCCTCAATCTCGCGCAACGCCCGTTCTCGTCGCAGTTGGTCGAGCGCACCGCTCTCTTCGAGGTAGCGACGGTGGTCCGCGATCGCGCTCAGGAGCTCTCCGATCCCCGTGCCGTCCGTGGCGACGGTGGTCACGACGGGTGGACGCCAAGCACGTTCGGGGCCGACGTCGAGCATACGATTCAAATCGGTCACCGCTTCGTGAGCGCCGGGTCGATCTGCCTTGTTCACCACGAAGATATCGCCGATCTCGAGAAGCCCCGCCTTCGCAGCCTGGACCGCATCTCCCCAACCGGGGTTCACAACCACAACCACGGTGTCCGCAGACGCCGCGACGTCGACCTCCGCCTGACCGACACCAACCGTTTCGATCACCACTTCGCGAAAGCCGATGCCGTCGAGCAACGCAACAACCCTCGGTGTTGCATCCGCAAGGCCGCCGAGGTGCCCGCGATTTGCCATCGACCGGATGTAGACACGCGGGTCGTCGGTGTGGCGCTGCATTCGTATGCGGTCCCCAAGGACGGCACCGCCGGTGAACGGACTCGAGGGATCAACCGCGATAACCGCCACGTTCCCGTGATCGGTCGCGTGGCCGACGAGCCCGTCGACGAGGCTGGACTTGCCGGCTCCCGGCGCTCCAGTGATTCCGGTCACCCAGGCATCCCCTCCGGCCGGGTACACGTCGGCGAGTGCTTGTCGACCCTCCGGCGTGTCGTCCTCAACCCTGCTGACGAGGCGGGCAAGGGAGCGGCGATCGCCTGCTCTGGCGCGTTCAATGAGCATCACGACGTCAGATTACGGCGACGACGACGACGGAGCGGCGCACACGCGCGTCAGATAGCTTCGACGGTTGTGACGCCGGGCACCCGGTCGCGAAGGATGCGTTCAATTCCGGCGGTGAGCGTCATCGTCGATAGCGGACAGCCGCCGCAGGCTCCGACGAGCTGAAGGCTCACCTTGCCATCCTCTGCGCCAAGCAGCACAAGGTCTCCCCCGTCGGCTTGCAGCGCAGGACGGATGTACTCGAGTGTTGTCTCGAGCACGGAGAGATCGATCTCCCCCGCGCCGCCAAACCCGGCTTCGGGTTTGTCCGTGGGAGAGGCGATCTCGATCACGTTCTCTTGCTCAGCGACCATACCCACAAGCTAATCGCGGATGACTCACTACTGCGGACGTCGGTTGCCGATCCCTCACGGCGGTCCTGATCAGACCCTTTCGATCTGGGCACCGAGCGATCGCAGATTCCGGACGAAGCCGTCGTAGCCGCGGTCGACGTGATGTGCGCCGACGACGGTGGTTGTGCCGTCAGCCCGCAGGCCGGCGATGGTGAGCGCAGCAGCAGCCCTGATATCGCATCCGTCGACTTCACAGCCGCTGAGCTCTCCGACGCCGCGGATCACGATGTGCTGCCCATCGGTGTGAATGTCGGCTCCCATGCGGTTCAGCTCGCCGATGTATCGAAATCGTGCGGCGTAGACGTTCTCGGTCGCGATCGAAGTCCCGTCCGCCACCGAAAGCAACGCCACCATCTGCGGATGCATGTCGGTGTGGTAGCCCGGGAATGGGAGGGTGGCGAAGTCGATCGGCTCCGGACGGTCGGGACCCGTGACGGTGATCCAGTCTTCGCCTGACGTAACCTCTGCCCCTGCATCGCCCAGCTTGCTCATCTCCATCCGAAGGTGCTGAGGAACACAATCGCGAATGGTGACTCTGCCGCCGGTCATCGCACCGGCGAAGATGTACGTTCCGGCCTCAAGGCGATCGGGAACCACGCGATGGTTGGCCGGGTGCAGCTCGGAAACGCCTCTGACGACGATGGTCGAAGTCCCCGCACCTTCGATGTCGGCCCCCATCTCAATGAGGTATTCCGCCAGGTCGGCGAGTTCGGGTTCCCTGGCCGCGTTGCCGATCGTGGTTGTCCCCTGTGCCAACACGGAAGCGAGGAGGATGTTCTCGGTCGCGCCGACTGACGGGAACTCGAGATAGATCTCGGCGCCACGGAGCCCGTTCGGGGCGGTGGCCCGCAGCACGCCGTGCCGGAGTTCGAACACGGCGCCGAGGTCCTCGAGTCCACCGAGATGAAGATCGATCGGCCGCGCACCAAAGTCATCACCTCCCGGCAGCGCGACTCTGGCTTCACCCGTCCGGGCAAGGAGCGTGCCGAGGATCAGGATCGAGGCGCGCATCTGCCGAACGAGATCAAGCGGCGCTTCCGGGTTCGGGTCTTCGGGAACCGAGATCTCGATCGTGGTCCCGCTCCGCTCACACGTCGCGCCGACATGCCGCAGGACGTCGCCCATGATTTCGACGTCGAGAATCCGAGGAACGTTTGAGAGGCAGTGCAGTCCGGGCGCCAGCAACGTGGCGACCATGTGCTTCAGCGCGGCATTCTTTGCGCCAAGCACCGAGAGTTCCCCCTCGAGCGGGGTCCCCCCTACGACCCGCAACACCTCCGTCGGGATGGTCATGAACCGAAGACTAGGGAAAGGCGTGTGAACCGGGTGGGACTTCGGGTGGTAGTTGAGACACGAGACACGAGACACGAGACAGGGCACGGTCGGATCTCGGGTCTCGGATCTCACATCTCCGGTCTCGGATCTCGGGTCTCCCTTCGCTAGCCTCACCATCTACCGATCAAGGAGAACTCGTGCGTATTGCCATGGCGACGGATCATGGGGGTTTTCACCTCAAAGAGGATCTCAAGGCGCGGCTCACTGCAGCCGGCCACGAGGTCGTCGACTTCGGAACCGACTCGGACGCCGCCGCCGACTATCCGGACTACGTGATACCTGCAGCCCGCGCCGTCGCCGCCGGTGAGGTCGATCGAGGGGTGGTGCTCTGCGGATCAGGCGCCGGCGCCGCAATCACGGCGGACAAAGTCTTCGGCGTGCGGTCCACGACGGTCCACGACGTCTACACGGCGCATCAAGCGGTCGAACACGACGGCCTGAACGTCATCGCCCTTGGCGCTCGAGTCATCGGTTCGGAGTTGGCGTGGGAAATCGTCAAGGCCTTCATCGGGGCCGAGTTCACGGGTGAAGAGCGGCACGTCCGAAGGGTCGGGAAGATCGACGAACTGGACCAGTCGCGGTCGTAGCAGCAGCGAAGACTTCGCGTACCAGGGCTGGGGACGCCCTATTTGGCGGTGTGGGCCTGCGGAATGAGCCCGGGCGGGTCCGGTGGGACCGAACGCTTCGGCGAATCCCTCAGTGGCTCACCCGACTCCACCGATAACATGAGTTGCACCCCGAGCTGTGAAGACCATGGATCCAACGAACGGCACGCCGTACGTCAACCGAGAGCTGTCGCTCCTCGCGTTCCAGGAGCGTGTATTCGCGCTCGCGTTATCCGAGGATCGTCCCCTCCTCGAGCGAGTCAAGTTCATCGCAATCGTGTCGTCGAATCTCGACGAGTTCCACCAAGTGCGCGTCGCCGGCCTCCTCGAACAGGCGGAGAGCGGCGTTACGAAGTCCGGACCGGACGGGTTGACCCCGCGACAACAGCTTGCTGCGATTCACGAGCGGGTGACCGCCCTCAACAACGAAATCGACCAGCTGTTCAACACCGAGATCGTCCCAGCCCTCGCGTCCGAGGGCATCAAGATCGTGACCTACGCCGACCTGAGGCAGGAAGACCGCGCGGAACTCGAGGCGGTCTTCGAAGCGTCGATCTTCCCCGTGTTGACGCCACTCGCCGTCGATCCGTCCCACCCGTTCCCGTTCATTTCCGACCTCTCGCTGAACCTAGCGGTCTTGCTCTACGATCCGATCGCGGAGGCACACCGATTCGCCCGTGTGAAGATCCCGCCCAACGTACCCCGACTGATCCGGCTCGCCGACGGCGAGCGATTCGTGCCCATCGAGCAGATCGTGAGCCACCACCTCGGACGACTCTTCGGCGGCCTTGACGTGGTGGATGCTTCGACGTTCCGGGTGACGCGCAGCGCCGATCTGGCGGTCGAGGAGGAAGAAGCCGACGACCTCCTCCAGGCCATCGAAAGCGTGCTGCGCTACCGGCAGCGCGCCGCTCAGGCAGTTCGACTCGAGGTGAGAGCCGGAGTGTCGGACAAGGTGCTCGAGCTGCTCCTCCGGGGTTTGCAGCTTGCGCGAGACGAGGTCTACATCCGGCATGCCCCGCTCGGCCTCGCCGGCCTCTGGAGCGTCTACGCCCTCGATCGGCCCGAACTCAAGGATCCACTATCACCACCGACGACGCAACCGCGTCTCGCCGAGCGCAGCGGCAAGCCCATCGACTGGTTTGCTGAGCTTCGCAAGGGTGACATCCTCGTTCACTACCCGTACGAGTCGTTTGCCACGTCAACGGGCGCGTTCCTCGCCCAGGCGGCCGCCGACCCGGATGTGCTGGCGATCAAACAGACGCTCTACCGAACGTCCATCCCCGACGATCCTGCCATCGGCGGTGAAGAAGCAGTCGTTCGTACGCTGATCGAGGCAGCCGAAGCGAACAAGCAGGTGGTGGTGCTCGTCGAGTTGAAGGCCCGCTTCGATGAAGCGGCCAATATCAACTGGGCGAAGATGCTCGAGTCCGCCGGTGTTCACGTCGTGTACGGGGTGCAGGGCCTCAAGACCCACACCAAGACGCTGCTCGTCGTCCGGCGCGAAGGAGACGGCATCCGGCGGTATTCGCACGTTGGGACCGGAAACTTCAACCCGAACACCGCCCGCATCTATGAGGACATCGGCCTGTATACGGCCGACGAGGACATCGGTGCCGACCTTTCGGAGCTGTTCAACCACCTCACGGGCTACGCCCGCCCGGCAACGTACCGCAAGCTGGTCGTCGCCCCGGACTTCCTCCGCCCTGAGATCATCGAACGTATCCGGGAACAAGCCGAGCTCGGGCCCGAAGGTCACATCCTCATGAAGTCGAATCATGTCGTCGATCCGGAGATCGTCGACGAGCTCTATGCCGCATCGGCCAAGGGATGCCGAATCGATCTGATCGTGCGCGGCAACTGTTCGGTACGTGCCGGTGTTCCTGGGTTGTCAGAGACCATCAACCTGCGTTCGATCGTCGGCCGATTCCTCGAACACTCGCGGATCTACCGATTCGGACCACCGGGTCCCGACGCGATCTACTACATCGGCTCTGCCGACATGATGCAGCGCAACCTCAACAATCGAGTCGAGGCGCTGGTGCCGGTGAACGATCCCAACCTCAAAGTGCGTCTCGAAGAGATCCTCGACGTCGAGCTCTCCGACGATGTCCTGGCGTGGCAGGCCCACCCCGACGGGAGCTGGACAAAGGTTGTGCCACATCGGGGCATCGATACACACCAGCGGCTCCTGGACCTTGCTGCCCAGCGGGCGCGGGGTGATGTCGACCTCGCAGACGACTCGCTTGCGTGGGAGGCCAACCCTGACGGGAGCTGGACCATCGTGTTCCCGAATCTCGAGATCAACGACGATGAACTGCACGATGACGTCGCTCCCGAGTGGGCCGCCGAACAGGCGCGGTACGAGCCATGAGCCCCCAACGATTCCGCGCTTCGATCATGGCAGCCGGCGGGGTCGTCCACCGGGAGAACGGCGACGGCAAACGGAAGTTCCTCCTCGTGCACCGCCCGCGCTACGACGATTGGTCGCTGCCGAAGGGGAAGCTCAATCGACGCGAAGGATTCCTCGAAGCGGCGCTGCGAGAGGTGCGAGAAGAGACCGGCATTCAGGGGAACCGCCCCGTGGACGTCGGCTCGGTCGGATACGAGACCGACGCCGGCAATCGCAAGGTTGTGCGCTGGTGGCACATGGAGATGGTCGGGGGCAAGTTCCGTCCAAACCGTGAAGTCGACGACATCGCCTGGCTCACGCTCGACAAAGCGACGGAGCGGCTCGAGTACACCAACGACAGGAAGGTCCTCATGCGAGCCGACGCACTGACCAACGACCCGTCGCACTCGAAGATCTACCTCGTTCGACATGCTCGGGCGGTGCGAAGACCGCAGTGGAACGACAAGGATCGCAAGCGACCGCTCGACCGACGCGGCAGGAACCAGGCGATCGACCTCGCAGTCCGCTTCAATGCACATCCTGTGTCTCGGATTCTGAGCTCCGACTCTCAGCGGTGCGTTCAGACCGCGAAGCCCCTCGTCAACGCCATCCGAATGCCGGATGTGCTCGACCGGAGACTGCGTGCCGGCGCCGGCGCGGACGGCGTCCTGGAGCTGTTCCAGCAACTACAAGGCGAGTCGGCGGTCGTCGTCACCCACGGCGACGTCATCGGCCCCGTCATGGAGAGGCTCGCCGAGGACGGCGTGGATCTCGACGGCCCGATGGAGTGGAAGAAGGGTTCAGTGTGGGTCCTCGAAGCGAGCGATGGCCTGGTCCGCTCCGGCCGCTACATCCCCCCGAAGCGCTAGGACCGCGAACCCAGGGTTCTCCACCCCGCATACGGCGCCCCCAGCCCGCGGAATGGGCGGCGCAGCGAACCCAGGGTTCTCCACCCCGCATACGGCGCTGTGAGCCCGCGGAATCAACTCTCGATCCGGGTGACGATCCAATCGGCGGCAGCGTTCGCAACGTCGTCGAGCACCTCTTCGTTGGTCTTCGGGCTCCGCTTCAGCACCTTGAATGAGTGATCGCCGTCCTCGACGACCTCCAATGTCCCATCCGGAACGGAAGCGGCGATCGGAGCCATCAGCTCCGGAGGAGAGAGGCGGTCCCGGGTGCCGGCGAAGAACAGCTGGGGAACCTCGATCTTCCCGAGATGATCCGTGGGTCGTGGATCGCCCTTGCCCGGCGGCATGAGCGGATAGCCGAAATACACAAGACCCGCAGCGGGCCATCCATCGTCGCCCGCTAGGTGGGACCCAACGCGGCCACCCATCGACTTGCCCGCAAGCACGACTCCGTTGCACTCCCCCGCCAACAGGTCGGCGGCCGCTCGGTGCACGTTCACCAGCATCGGCATGCGGTCGGGAGCCTTCCTCCCAGCCTCGGTGTAGCGGTAGTTGAACGACAACACGAACAGGCCATGTCGCGCGAGACCGTCCCGAACGGCGACGATCCACGGGTGGTCCTGACCCGCTCCTGCCCCGTGGGCGAGCAGTACCCCGATCTCCCCCGGCTCACCCGCTGTGACGCCGGTGACCGTCCCGCCGTCGTACGTGATCTTCATGCGCACAGTCTCGCGGATCGCTCGACCGTGCGCCTCGCTGCGTACGCTCGGGCACCCGGGCACAAGGCCTCATCTGCGCGATCCAAGCTCCCAGGCCGCCCCCTCCCCCCTCGCTCCGCTCGGGCACCCCGGCGCAAGACCTCATCTGCGCGATCCAAGCTCCCAGGCCGCCCCCTCTGCGACCGGACTTCCGTCCGGTCGCGTCTCCCCACCTTCGGTGGTGGAGACGGAGAACCAAACCGCCCCCTCCCCCCTCCTCCGCTCGGGCACCCCGGCGCCAGACCTCATCTGCGCGATCCAAGCTCCCAGGCCGCCCCCTACCGCCCTCGCTCCGCTCGGGCACCCGGCGCAAGACCTCATCTGCGCGATTCTGGCTCCCAGGCCGCCCCCTCTGCGACCGGACTTCCGTCCGGTCTCCGTCTCCCCCACTGCGTGGTGGAGACGGAGACCCAGGCCGCCCCCTCCCGCCCTCGCTCCGCTCGGGCACCCCGGGGGGGGGCCAAATCGGCGGGGTCCGGTCTCCCAGGCCGCCCCCTCTGCGACCGGACTTCCGTCCGGTCGCGTCTCCCCCACTGCGTGGTGGAGACGGAGAACCAAACCGCCCCCTCCCGCCCTCGCTCCGCTCGGGCACCCGGGCGCAAGACCTCATCTGCGCGATCCAAGCTCCCAAACCGCCCCCTCCCCCCCTCGCTCCGCTCGGGCACCCGGGCGCTGACCTCATCTGCGCGATCCAAGCTCCCAGGCCGCCCCCTCCCGCCCTCGCTCCGCTCGGGCACCCTCCCCCACCTTCGGTGGTGGAGGGGAGGGTTAGAGGCTTCCGTCGCGGATGGCTTCTATCAGGAACTGGCCGATCGGGGTGTCGGCTTCGAGTTGGTTGGCGCGGGCGGCGACGCCGTTCTGGATCTCGGCCGGTGTGCATCCAAGTTCGGTGGCCCGCTCGTCGATCTTTTCCGAGTCTTCCTCGAAGTGCTCAATCGAGGGCAGATCCCCGCCGGACGCGAGCAGGTCCTCGATGGAGACGTCCCCCACTTCCTTCTCAACGTCGTCGATGAGTTCTTGCATCAGCTTGACCGTCTCGTCGGCGACCTCATCACAAGTCTCCGGCTGACCCCCTCCACAGGCGGATAGGGCCACTGCAAGCACGACGATCAACACAAGGACGTTTCTGGGCAGCACGGCGCGGAGGCTAGACACTGCCTTCGAGTATCCGGCGGATCACACCTGATCGATCGAGTCGATGATCCCGGTGATGACGGCGCGAACCGGGCCGGTCGTAAGGCCGAAGATCTGGCGCGCCGAGTTGCCCTCGTCGATGATGAGGACTGTGTCACCGACACCGGCGTCGACCGTATCAACGGCGATCGTGTAGCCGTCCGGTTCGCCGTCGGGGTTGATCAGGTCGCAGATCATGAGGCGATGCCCGTCGAAGAACGGGTGGTTGATCGTCGAAACGACGTTGCCGGAGACGAGACCGATCTTCACAACGAAACCTGGTCAACGATGCCGACGATGGCGTGGTCAACGGGCACGAACCTCGGCTCGAGTGCCTCGGCAGCCTCACGTGAGGCCACGAAGTAGACCAATTCCCCTGGACCCGCCATGTACACCGCGTCCGCTGCAATCAAGGGCTTGCCGATCGGCTCCTGGTGTTTATCGAGCGGTTGGACGACAAGGAACTTGACCCCCTCGAGGCCCTCGGTCTTCACCGAAGCAACGACGGTCCCCGTGACGCGACCGAGTTGCATCAGCGGTCCTCCGCGTGCTGTGCCAGTCGCTGATTGAATCGCAGATCGGCAGCGAGGTTCTCCCGCATCTCGGAGTGAATCTGCGCGATGATGACATGACGAATGAGCTGGCCGGTCGGTGTGGCTCGTTCAACGGCAGCCTCGAGCGCAGCTTCCACTTCGGCAATCGGACCGGTGAAGACGGCGTATCCCTTACCGCCGAGTCCGTCCGCGAGACGAACGGCAGGGAGCGATACCGCCGCAGCCTTGACGCCGGCGTCCGCAGCCTCGACCACGCTGGCCACCGTGGCGGTTTCGACGATCCCTGCTGCGTCGCCTTCGAAGTCTGCGGCATCGACCAGCGACACGATTGCCGCAACCACATCATCGTGAACCGCCGGCAGGAAGATCGAGTCGATAACGGATCGCGCACCTGCTTCCCGGCCGGTCTCCAGGGCCACTTCAACGCTCGCCGTATCCCCAGATACCAGAACGAGGTACCGCCCGGGGTGGACGGTACCGGCGTAGATCGAGCCGATCGGTGAGGACTTCACCATCGCATCGCCGGTGTAGATCCCGGATGCGATCGAGTCGAATTCGACAATGGCGATTGCGGGATCAGACAATGCGCATCGCCCCCACCACGGTTACACGCCGGATACGTGAGAACGTTCGAGGTCGGGTGAGGCCTTCTCCGGTCGGACTCGCGATCGAGAATGAGCTGAAGCCTTCACCGCCGTCTCCAAGGCCCGAAATGTTCGGCCCGTTGGCGATGAAGATCGAGCAGTTCATCTCGCGTGCCATGTGGGTGATCGTGTCGACGTTGGTGGAGTGGATCGACGCGGAGTGCCGAAAGCCGTGTTCGGACCGCACCGCGAGATCGATCGCGGAATCGACATCCTTGACTCGCACCACCGGCATCACGGGCATCATCTGCTCGGTCCAGACGAGGTTGTGCCCTGCCGGCACTTCGGCGACGAGCAGGCGGAGGTCGGTGTCGACCGACACGCCGATCTCGGCGAGGATCGCTCCTGCGTCCTTTCCGATCCACGCTGGGTTGATGATCCCGGGTTTCCCTTGTGGGCCCATCTCTCTGAAGATCACGCGTTCCAGTCGTTTCAGCTCATGCTCTTTGAGTCGATAGGCGCCGTGCGAAGTCATGGACTGCACGAGCCGGTCCGCGACACTGTCGACGACGATCGTCGTCTTCTCATCAACACATACGATGTTGTTGTCGAATGAAGCGCCGCGGACGATGTCGCGGCCCGCTTGGTTGATATCAGCCGTCTGATCAACCACCGCCGGCGGATTCCCGGGACCTGCCGTGATGGCCTTCTTCGGCATCGCCAACGCCTCCCTGACGACCCCCGGCCCTCCGGTGACGAGCAGCACGGGTACGTCGGGATGGGCCATCAGCCGCTTCGCCGATTCGAGCGTCGGCTCAGCGATCGCCGTGATGAGATCCGGAGGCCCACCCGCCGACATGATCGCCCGGTTGAGAACCTGGATGTTCTCGACCGAGACATCCTTGGCGCTCGGGTGCACGTTGAACGTGACCGCATTCCCGGCCGAAATGATGGCGATCGAATTGTTGATCACTGTCGAGGTTGGATTCGTTGTGGGTGAGATCGAGCCGATTACGCCGTATGGGGCGAACTCGGTGACCATCATCCCGGAGTCCCCGGTCACCGCCTGCGGCTCGAGATCCTCAGGGCCGGGCGTGCGGATCGTGACGAGCCGGTTCTTGAGGATCTTGTCCTCCGCTCGCCCGAGGCCGGTCTCTTCGCGGGCGAGATAGGCAAGCCTCTCCCCGTCCGCGAGCATCGCCGAACGCATCGCATCCACGATCACTCTGCGCTTCTCGAGTCCCATGTCGCGATACGCGAAGAATGCCCGGCGTGCAGCAGATATCGCCTCATCGATGTTCGCGTAGATGCCGTCGCCGAGCTTCGAAGACAACGCCGCGCTCTCGGCGGCAGCGCGTAACGCGGGGCCGGTCCGGCTGCGCCCTTCGACGGCCTCCACGCGACCCCGGACGCGACCGATGATCTCGGAGATCTCCTGCTCGTTCAGCACCGGTGGCTCACTTCACGAACACCGTCTCGCCGTCGATCTCCCACGTGTCGACGATCGCCATGATCACGGCGTCGCAGGGTTTGTCTTTCGTGCCTTCAGTCTGCCGTGCAGAGCTGCCGGAGGCGTACATGACGACCTCGCCGACCCCGGCTCCCACGGCATCGACGGCAACAACGTACGAGTCGGTGTCGGTGTTGTCGGCGTTGATCTGTCGGACCACGAGGAACGTCATCCCCTCCATGAGGGGCTCTTTGCGACTCGACACAAGTGTGCCGGTGACCCTCCCGAGCTGCATCTATTCCACCTCCTGGGGGTACGAAGCAGTCGGGCTCAACCGAGTTCTTCTGCCGCCTGATCCGCTCGTCCGAGCGGGAGCACCAGGTCGATGTTGAGATGGGGACGGGCGATCACGTGGGTCGAGATGACCTCGCCGACCTTCTCTGCGCCGCGTATGCCGGCATCGACTGCGGCCTTCACTGCAGCGACGTCACCACGAACGATGGCGGTCACGTAGCCGCCACCGGTCTCCTCGTACGAAACGAGTTCTACCTTGGCCGCCTTCACCATTGCATCGGCCGATTCCACCATCGCCGCAAAACTCCGGCATTCAATCATCCCAAGCGCTTCAGCCATCTGGTTGTCTCCCTCTGTGGTTAGTTTCTGACTCTAGGCAACTGCCGACGGCCGGGTGAGCGGTGGTTTCCGCACTCCTCAGCCCTGTTCGCTACCCGCTACTTGCTGCTGACTACTTGCTGCTCACCGTCACACAACCCGCCCGTCAAGGCCCTCGAGGGCGGCAACGGCGGCTCTCCAGCCGACATCGATGTCCCGTTCCTCGCCACCGAGGTAGATGCGGCCCATGGAGCCGTGCGAGCGAACCTCGAGGACGTTGATCTCGGCGGCCTTCTCAGCCTCGTTCGCCGCCAGCGAGGCATACGCGGCCGGTTCACACTCGAGGACGTAGAGAGTCTGGCCGGGGATGATCAACTGCCCATGCCGGGTTCGATTGATCAGCTGCGCGTGATGGTCGTCGATCCGACGAATGATCTGCGATGACAGGATCTTCGGCTTGAGTCGGTCGGTCTCGACATGATCCACCGACTCGAGAATCGCCGCCCCTGCCGCCCTCGTCTCAGCCTGATCCGGCGAGTGGACCTCGAGCAGGCCGTAGTAGCGCTCGATGATCTGCATCCCCGGTCTGACGGTGGTCGCCTTCAGCGCGACGTCGGTGAGTCGGTTGATCTCGATGCCGGGAGCCACCTCCACGAAGAGGGACGCGTCACCCGCGAGCGGGAGGAACCCCTGCGCCACGGTGCCGAGAAATGCGGCGTATTGCGGTTGTAGTGAGTCCAGGAAGGTGTACGACCGGACCTCAATACCCTTTGCCACCGGCGTCTCCTTCCGATCCCGCAACAATCTGTACACCGGCCGACGCCCCGATTCTGGTCGCCCCGGCCGCAATCATGTCTTCCGCCTCTTGGGCAGTGTGGACTCCTCCGGAAGCCTTGATGCCCATCTCCGGCCCAACCGTCTCTCGCATCAGGGCGACGTCATAGACGGTCGCCCCCCCGCCGCCGAAGCCGGTCGAGGTCTTCACGTAGTCGGCCTTCGCCTGCTTCGCCAGCGCAGAAGCGATCACCTTCTCTTCGTCGGTGAGCTTCGACGTCTCGAGGATCACCTTGACGATCGCTCCGGCTTCGTGCGCCGAGTCAACCACCTTCTCGATATCCGTGCGGACGAGTTCGAGATCACCCGACTTGAGCGCCCCGACATTGAGGACCATGTCGACCTCACGCGCGCCGTCCCGGAGGGCCCGCCGGGCTTCCATAGCTTTGATCTCGGGCGTCGATGCACCGAGTGGGAACCCGATCACCGAACACGTCACGACCTCGGAACCGCGGAGGCGGTCCGCCGCCCGCTTGACCCACGTTGGATTGACGCAGACCGAGGCGAACCCGAACTCCATTGCTTCGTCACACAAAACGTCGATCTCGTCGGCCGTTGCTTCCGGTTTCAGGAGCGTGTGGTCGATGTACTTCGCAACGTCGATCGGTACGTCCGCCGCAGTTCCGTGGAATGCAACACGGTCGGCGCCGTTCGCGACAACCTGGCGAACCGCCTCGGGGTTCTTGCAGATGTCAGAGCGCTCCGAAAGGGCGGTCAGCACTTCTTTGGTTATGAGTTCAACCAGGATCTCCCGGTCGAGGATGTCGCTGGTCACGGAGACCCCCCGGCGTATCGGTGTTCGATGGCTGTGATCTTGGCAACTCGATCGGCGTGACGACCTTCGCCCCACGGCGTCGCAAGCCATTCCTCGACGATCTGCAGAGCGAGGTTTGGTCCGATGAGGCCGGCGCCGAGCGTGAGCACATTGGCGTGGTTGTGTTCGCGGCTATTGCGAGCGCTCGAGAGGTCATAGCACAGCGCAGCCCTCACTCCAGGGACCTTGTTCGCGACCATCGCGGAGCCAATGCCCGCGCCATCAACGATAATGCCCGACCCGCACGTGCCGTCCGCAACGAGGCGCGCCACCTCATGGGCGTAGTCGGGATAGTCGACGGCGTCCGTGGAATCGGTGCCGCAGTCGTGCACGTCGTGCCCGGTCTCCTTGAGCCGAAACGCGATTCGCTCCTTCAACGGGAATCCGCCGTGGTCGGCGCCGACAGCGATTGTCTCGAAACCGCCTGCCCCAGGTGTCGGCGCTTCACGCTCCGGCAGTGGCGGGATACGCCCGGCGTCGTCGAGCACGCCGGTAACGATGCTCCGCACGAGTCCTCGTACTTCGTCTGCGAGTTGCGGCGGCTCTTCCGGCATATGCTCAATCCTGAGTCGTGTGACCACCATCCTAGGAGCCTGCCGGATCCCGATCCCGCCGAACCGCCGGCCGCTAGCCTCGAACCTCATGGATGCAGCGAAACGATGGGAGACCGAAGCGATGCGTGAATCACGCGATCGCAAACGAGGCCGACCCGCCGTCTCCCAGGACCGCGACTCCGCACCGCGCAGCGGTGAATGGCGCACGCTACGCGAAGCCTCCGAACTCACGGGTATCCCGATTGGCACTCTGAGGAAATGGTGCCGCCGCGACACGGTGGACACCTACCTCGAATCGGACGGAGAGCTGACACTGCGGATGGTGGAGATGGGGTCGGTGAGGGCGAAGAGAGATACCAGTCGCCGCGAGCCCGACGCGAGTCGAGAGCATCGAGACACGAGACACGACACACGAGACACGAGACAGGAGACGCCTGCTCGGCCGCCGGAGCCGGCGACGATGATTGTCCCAGTCGATGCTTGGAACAAGATGCTCAATCAGCTCGGCAACCTGCACGAAGCCGGGCAGCAACTCGCCGAAGCGAGAGAACGGGCCGCGAAGGCGGAGACGGAGGCCCTGTTCCTGCGCGAACGGCTGGCGGAGCTGAGAGAAGCGTCGAGCTACCAACCACCAGCTGCGAGCCACGACGGCGGAGGGGGTCACACACCAATCGCCCCCGCCGCGAGCCCCGAAACCGCCGCATCGGCTGACGGAGGCGGCCAAGCATCATCCGAACCCATTCCGGACTCCGGAACCGCCGCAGACGGAGAGGGTCAAACACCACCTGTGCCGGTCACAGAAACATCATCGTTCTGGCGGTATGTGGTGCGGGGATGGCGGGGGCGTCGCCGATGAGCCACACACGGTAGGGCTGAAGTCGAGATGAGCCGCTCGGCCTGGATCGCGTTCGTTGTTGCTGCCGTTGGCTGGGGAACGGGAGGGGTCGCCGTCCGAGCCGCCTTCGATGAAGGAGTCGGTCCCTGGACGACCGTTGCGCTGCGAGTAGCCATCGCGGCGATCCTCGTCATTGCCTTCCTCGCCACCAAAGGACTCCGCCGACCGGACCGGCTGACAGTGAAGATCGGCGCCGTGCTGGCGGTCACCAACCTGTTGATCCCATACGTCCTCTTCACCTTTGCGTACGAGGAGGCGTCTGCCGGCTTCGTCGGCCTGTTCGCAGCTCTCATCCCCCTCGCCACAGCGGTCTACGCCAACTTCATGCTCATCGACGAGAGGCTCAACGCGGGAAAGATCGTCGGACTTGCAATCGGATTCATAGGAGTGGCCGCCCTGCTCGTCTCCGGCGATTCGGGCCTCGGATCCGAGGGTCGGCCACTCGTCGCGGCGGTGCTCGCCCTGATATCGGTGGCGGCGATCGGATACGCCGGAGCGTATGCCAAGCGGTACGCGGGCCGCTACGACCCTCTCGAAATCACCGGCCTCCAGTTCTCGCTCTCCACCGTCGTTCTGATCCCGGCCATGCTGTGGTTTGAAGGTCTTCCGGATTCCTTGACGGCCCCGGGTTGGGCGCTCGTGCTCTACATGGCAGTGGCTTCCACGTTCTTGCCGTTCTACCTCTATTACCGCCTGATCGAGTCGGCGCCGGTGACCACCGTTTCGCTGGTCGGATACCTTGTCCCGCTCGTCTCGCTCGTCGCTGGTGTTGTCCTCCTTGGAGAGCAGATTGAGTCCGGCATCGCCATCGGCGGAGCACTGATCCTCGCCGGCATGGTCATCACCGACCGAGCCGGCAGAACGAGGGCCGCCGCCCGGTAGTCGGAATCCGGCACCCGGCAGCCGGCCACCGAGAGCCCTGATTCTCAGCGCCGTGTCGGGGTCGAACGGGGTGGATCCCCGATGGCGAGCAGCCGGCAGCTCGGGCATGATTCGCCCGTGACCGCGCACACTCACCCTCAGGGCGAGAACCGAACTCGCGTCAAGCGGCGCGCACCAGGGCCTCGCTCACGACGATCCGACTGGCGACTCGCTCTTCACGACTCTCGACCCGGCAACCTCCCAGATCTGCGAGCATGGTGCCGTCATGTCTGAATCCCCCATTCTCTCAGCTCGCGATCTCGGCCTTGCGTACGGCTCCATCGTTGCGCTGCACGGCGTCGACTTCGATTTGCCTCCAGGGCGGATCGGGCTCGTCGGCGCCAACGGCGCGGGCAAGACCACGCTGATCAAGATCCTCCTGGGCATTCTCAAACCAACCGTCGGCTCGGCCTCGGTCCTTGGTTTCAACGCGACGAGCGACATGCTCGATATCCGATCCCGGATTGGGTATATGCCGGAGAGCGACTGCCTCCCGCTCGATATCACCGCGGCGAACTTCGTCGTGTACGCCGCCGGCCTCGCGGGCCTCCCAGCGAATGCCGCCCGCCAACGGGCCTCAGACATCCTCACCCTCGTCGGCCTCGAGGAGGAACGCTTCCGTCCGATCGAGGGCTTCTCGACAGGCATGAAGCAGCGCACCAAGCTTGCCCAGGCAATCGTGCACGATCCAGAGCTGGTGTTCCTCGACGAACCAACCGCAGGCCTTGATCCGGAGGGCCGTGAGGAGATGCTGGAGCTGATATCGCGACTCGGCGGCTTCGGCATCAACGTACTGGTCTCGTCGCATGTGCTCGGCGACATCGAGCGCACGTGTGATTGGGTGCTCATGCTCGACGGCGGTCGCGTGCTGCGATCGGGGCCTCTGTCACATCTCGTTGACGTCGACGTTGTCGCGGTTGAGGTCATCGGCGATCCGGATGTTGTGGTTCAACACCTCATCGCCGCCGGCGCGGCCGTCGATGCAACCGGCCCACGGCTCCACGTCTCAACCACAACCGACGATCCGTTCCGGCTCGTGCGAGACGCACTGGCCGAGACTGGTACCGGGATGCGATCGATGGGGCCGAAAGCCACGACGCTCGAGGACGTGTTCCTGGAAGGGAGCGAATCGTGACCGACAAGGGTGTCGTCTACGACCTCGGATACGTCCCTTACGAAGGAGAGCGCCGGGCGCGGCGTGGCGCCATTGCGACGACATATCGCGACGGGGTATTTCGGGTATTCGGGATCCGCCGCAGGGCGCGGAAGAAGGTCTTGCCCTGGACGCTCGTCGTGCTGGCGATTCTGCCCGCAACCGTGTTTGTCGGGTTTGCGTTCCTCCTGTCGACATTCTCACCGGAGGCCGACTCACCCTTCGGCGGCCATGGTGAGTACTTCTCGATCACGGGCGGCGTGGTCCTGCTGTTCGTGGCCCTCGCAGGACCGGAGCTCCTGATCCCCGATCGAAGAGAAGGAGTTCTCTCCATTTACTCGTCACGCCCTCTCATGCCGGATGACTACATCGGGACCCGGGCCGCCTCGCTGCTCACCGTTGTTGCCGGCTTCATGCTGATCCCGCAGGTGCTGATGTACATCGGATTCGCCGCACTCTCGCCGTCCGGCTTCTTCAGTGCCCTCCTGGACAACGCCGACGAAATCCCGAAGATCCTTGCCGCCGCCGTCGTCTACGCACTTGCCATCGCACCACTCGCTCTCCTGGTTTCGACCGTGGCGTCTCGCAAGGCAGCGGCTACCGGCATCTACCTCGGCGTGCTGTTCGTCGGAACGGGCCTTGCCGCAGCACTCGTCGAGGCAACGTCGGTCCCGGGGAGCCGCTACGCGGCCCTCCTCTCGATCGGTGACCACCCGGACTTCGTTCGAGATTGGATCTTCGGGCTCACCGGTTCCAGCGAGGCCGTGATGTCCAGCGCCGGGTTCGATCCCTGGGTCTCTCTCGCCGTGATCGCAGTGGTCGCCGTTGCATCTTCGATCTTTGTGGTGTGGCGCTACCGGAGGCTGATGTGACCACCAACCCCGCGCTTGTCGAATCGCCCACCGTTGAACTGGACGATGCCTCGAAGTGGTTCGGACAGAAGGTGGCCGTCTCCAACGTGACCTGCTCTTTCGGACCCGGTGTCACCGGATTGCTCGGCCCGAACGGGGCCGGCAAGACAACGATGCTCCGCATGCTCACCGGCTTGATCCGGCCTTCACAGGGTTCGGTGCGAGTGTTGGGCGTATGGCCGAGGACCTCCCCTTCGGTGTACGCCAATGTCGGGTTGGTTCCGGAGGAAGCAGCCGTCTATCCCTCCCTCACGGCACGCGAGTACGTCCGGTACGCGGCAACCCTCGCAAGTGTCACCGACGTCGAGGAAGCAACCGCCCGCGCAATCGAAACGGTTGCACTCGGCGAACCGGCCGACCGCAAGCTCGCCGGCTATTCAAAGGGCATGCGCCAAAGGGCCAAGGTCGCCGCAGCACTCGTCAGCGATCCGCAGATTCTCCTCCTCGATGAACCGCTCAACGGGACCGACCCGGTGCAGCGTCTCCACCTCATCAACCTGTTCCAACGCCTCGGTGAAGAGGGACGGACCGTGATCGTCTCATCCCATATTCTCGACGAGGTCGATCGCATGTCGGATCGCGTGATCGCAATTGTCGACGGACGGCTCGCAGCGGCCGGCGACGTGGCGGCGATTCGTGAAGCCATGACCGACATCCCATACCGGGTCCGGATCGAATCTGACTCCACCCGGGTGCTCGCGGCCCGGCTTCTCGAGGAGGCGTTGGTACACGGCGTATCCGTCGATGAGGGGATCCTGCACGTCGAAACCAGCGATCTCGCGTCGCTCGGACGCCGGGTTCCGGCCGTCGCGCGAGAAGTCGATGCGCTCATTACCTCCTTCCAGCCCGAGGATGCCTCGCTCGAGAGTGTCTTCCGCTACCTGGTGAGGCGCTGATGCGAGCCGCATGGGCCATGACCACGACGACAATCAAGCAACTGCTCGGCGTGCGCCGAATGATCGTGTTCGGCCTCGGCGAACTAGCACCCGCCGGCGTGCTCCTTCTCATGACACAGACGCTGGCCCAGGAGGCAGCGCTCGACAGGTTCCTGATCATGGTCGCCGCGCTCTACTTCCCGCTCCTCGTCCCAATCGTGACGTTGATCATCGCGGCCTCCGCTCTCGGCGATGAGCGCCGCGACGGAACCTTGTCGTTCCTGGTGCTCCGCCCTATTCCGCGATCCGTCATCGCCCTCTCGAAGTTCGGGGGCGCCGTGATTGTGTCCGCCGGCCTCAACATCTTCGGGGCCGTCGCACTGACGGTGGTCTACGGGATCGAGACGGGATCGTGGAGCTACGTCGTGCCGCTCGCCGTTGGTGGAACCCTCGCAAGCATCGTGTATGCATCTCTGTTCGTGCCGCTCGGATTCTTCACCGACAGGGCTGTGCTCATCGGCCTGGCCTTCGTGTTCATCTTCGAGAACGCGGTGGTGAGTGCCCTGAGCGGCCTCTCCGCGCTGTCACCGTGGAGGATCGGCATGTCGGCCTTCGCCGGTCTCGCGCCAACCGAGGACGCTCTCGAACTCGCAGACTTCGGAGCCGCAAACCTCTCGGGTTTCGGCACAGCGCTCTTCAGAACGGTACTCATTGCCGCACTCTCGATCGCCGCGATCACGATGGTGCTCCGCCGACGCGACCTCGCGTGAGTAACCGCGTTCTCGGGCGACGACGATCTACGATCGTAGGAACATGAGCCGCTCCACGGACCGTCTGAAACGGAGCAGGATCGGCGTCGCTGCCCTCGTCGTCTCCGGCGGCATCCTGATCTCCCGGTTGCTCGGTGTGGTTCGCGAGGCGATCTTCGCAGCGTTTCTCGGCGCCGACAACATCACCGACCAGTACGTCGCCGCATTCCGGATCCCCGACTATGCCAACTACCTGCTCGCCGGCGGGTTCCTGACGATCACGTTCATCCCGATCTTCTCGAAGTACCTCGCGGATGATGACCAAGAAGGCGGCTGGCGCGCCTTCTCATCGATCGTACGATGGCTGGCAATTGGCATCACGGCGCTGATCATCGCCGCCTGGATTGCGACGCCATGGATCATCGAGACGATCTACCCCGAGTTCACGCCAGATCAGGTGTCCACCACCGTCCGCCTCACCCGGATCGTCATGACGGCGCAATTCGCGTTCGTGGTGGGTGCCATGTTTGCGGCGGTCCAGTACGCGCAGGGCGTGTTCACGATCCCAACGCTGGCTCCGATCATCTACAACGTAGGCATCATCGCCGGCGGCGTCATCTACGCCTGGGTCACCGGAACGGCCAACCCGGAGGGGTTCATCTGGGGCGCCGTGGCGGGAGCATTCATCGGCAATCTCGCCGTCCAGTGGTGGGGGGCACGCAGAGTCGGTATGCACTTCGACTTCGCCGGCGGGTGGTTCTCGGGCGCCGTCAAGCAGTACGTGCTGATGGCCATCCCACTCATGATCGGTCAGTCGATTGTGGCACTCGATGAGAGCTTCATGTCGATCTTCGGAGACCTCGTCGGCGATGGGACCCAGACCCATCTCCTCTACGCCCGACGCACCATGCTCGTGCCGGTTGGGATCATCGCCCAGGCGGCCGCCGTTGCTGCCTACCCGTTCTTGTCGCGCCTGTTCGCGGAAGGGAAGATTCGAGCCATGCAGAGCACCGTCGACAAGGCGATGCGGTGGGTGCTCGTACTCTCAATCGGTGCGGCCGGCCTGCTCGCCGCTCTGGCACTGCCGGTCGTCCAGACGCTGTACGAACGGTATGCGTTTGATGTGGCAGACAGTTCCGCCACGGCGGCGGCGCTCTTCTTCTACGCCTTCTCGATACCGATCTGGGGCGCTCTGCAGATCCTCACCCGCGCGTTCTACGCACGCCGGTCGATGTGGACCCCGGTCATTGTCGGCACCGTCACCACAGCCATCGCCATCCCGCTCTATCTCGCGCTCGCCGACGAATTCGGCATCCGCGGCGTGGCCGTTGCCAGCGTGCTATCGCTTCTCGCCTACACGGGCGCACTTGCGCTGCTCTGGTATCGAGGAGCCGACGGGCACGCCCGGCTGCGGCAGGTGCTGGGAACCGCCGGGAGGGCGATACCGCCGACCGTCCTCGGAGCCGCAGCAGCCTTCCTGATCGCTTGGGCGGTGATGACGAACCTCCCGGGCCAGACCACCATCGTGAGCATCGCGGCAGTTCTGCTCGGAACCGCGGTGTTCGCGGGGGTCGCGTTCAGCCTCGGTTCGTTCCTCTACGACATCCTCACCGCGGCCGCCCGCCGCCGCCCGCCGGCCCCACCGGAAGAAACGGACGTGATGGAGCTGATCGGGTAGGAGAGACAAGACACGAGACACGAGACACGAGACACGAGACACGAGACAACGAAGCGTTACCCACTCCTTGCCTATGCGTCTCGGGTCTCGGGTCTCGGGTCTTCCACCTACTTCGGTGGGTAGACGCCGGCGGCTTGGGCCTTTTCGGTGGCCCAGAACACATCGGAGACCTCGGCAATGAGGTCGATCATCTTCTGGGAAGCGGCCGGGTCCATCGTCTTCTTCGCTTCGCCGGCGGCCTTCGTCGCCCGCCAGAACAGGTCATGCAGACCGGGGAACTCCTCAACATGCTTCGGCTCAAAGAAATCGGTCCACAACACCCACAGGTGATGCTTGACGAGCTCGGCGCTCTGCTCCTTGATCGAGATCGCACGTGACCG
Organism: uncultured actinomycete; assembly: GCA_942491345.1. GTDB lineage: Bacteria > Actinomycetota > Acidimicrobiia > Spongiisociales > UBA5794 > JAHEEL01. The sequence goes on along the minus strand of CALOAN010000042.1, from coordinate 102,506 downwards.
GAACACGTCATCATCGGATGCCTGATACTTCTCAGCGATCTTGAGACACGAAACGGCTTCGATCATTGCCTGTGCCGGGTCGTAGGTGCCGCAGAACAGGTCACAGTGGGCATGCGCCTCGTGACGCGGTGCGAGGATTCTCTCGACGATCTTCATCGTTTCCCTCCATCGGGTCGGGTTCTCTGCAACCATACCCGAGTGCGGGAGCGCATCTCAGAGGTTCTGCTCCGTACACTCCCCGCCGTCAGAGGAGGGCACATTCGCAGGCGACGGGTTGCAACAGCGGCTATTGGAGCGGCGTTGGTCGCAGCGGCGGCCGGTGGAATGTCACGCAGGTTCGCGATCGTCGACGATTCGATGCGGCCGACGCTCGAGCCGGATGATTGGGTCATTGCGCAGCGTCGGCGAGGAGTCCCAACCCGTGGAAGCGTTGTGGTCTTCACCCACCCGTCATATCCCGGCTGGACGCTGATCAAGCGCGTGGTCGGCCTTCCCGGAGAGTACGTGGCCGTCTCGAACGGGCAGATCCGCATCGACGGCCGCCTGCTCGCCGAACCGTGGGCCGACGGTCCCACAGCCTCGCAGGTGGAGGGGATCGTTCCTGAGGGTGCGATCTGGGTGATGGCGGACCGTCGGGCAGCCTCATCGGTCGACAGTCGTGTCCTCGGACCCATTCCGATCACCGACATTGACTGGAAGGTCGTCGTTCGCTACTGGCCACTGCCCCGTGCCGGTCGGATCGACCCCTAGGTCGCCTTCTTCACGGCGACACACACAACGTCGAGGGCATCGCCGTGGTCGGTGGTTCGAACGACCTGCTCGTTTCGCACGATATCGAGGCCGGAGAAGTCATCAGCAAGCTGCTCCTCGGTGAAGAGCCAGTCGGGGCGCTGAGGGCCGCCGGTGCCTCCGCCGAGGTTGTCGAGGTGATGAGCGATGACGACGATGCTGCCTCCCGGGGCGACGGCTCGTTGAGCTGCGGCATGAACGGCCCGCCTCATCTGTTCGGGCAGGTGGATGTAGGCCAAGACCACGAGATCCCACTCCTGCCCATCGGGCTCCCAGGTGAGCAAGTCGACCGACTCGAAGGTTGCGTCGAGTCCAAGTTGGGCCGCTCGAGCACGCGCCTGCTCGATCGCGACCGGTGAGAGATCCAGTCCGGTGACGGCGAACCCGCGTTCGGCCAGCCACAGGGCGTTGCGACCTTGACCACACCCCAGGTCGAGGGCAGTCCCGCGATCGAGTTTCGTGGCAATCTCGACGAGGAACTGATTCGGCTCATCTCCAAACACCGTTTCGCTCTCTCGGTAGCGGTCGTTCCACATGTCCTGCATGACTTCTCTGTCCATGGAGCGAAGGTATCAGACGTCGAGATGTTTCGTGGCTTCCCGGAAGGACAACCCGGAGAGTGCGTCCCGGTGTTCGGTCACGAACGCAACGACCGCGGACGGGTCTGTCTTGGCGTAGTCGCGGAGCGCCCAACCGATGGCTTTCCGAATGAAGAACTCAGTTTCGTGCATGCGCCGCGCGCAGGCTTCGAAGAGCAGGTCGGTATCCGTCTCCTGCTTGTGGGTGATCTGGCCGATGATCGCGGACCGCCGCAGCCACATGTCGGGATCGTCGATCCACGCCTTGACCTTGGGAGTCGTGGCCTCGCGCTGGTTGAGCAAGACCTGCCCCACGAGATGGATCGCGAGGGAATCGACGAAATCCCACCATGCCCCCTCGACAATCATCCTCCGATACAGCGGGAGCGACGACAGCGTGATGTACTTCGGAAACGAGCATGCATAGTCGATTGCGAGGTACCGCTCTTCTCGATGCGGCTGGTTCCAGAGTGCGATAACGGCTTGGCGGTAGTCGTTTCGATCGGCCGGCGGGAATCGGCGGACGGCCTCGCGGTGCACCGGGACTCGCGCCGCCTTCTGGGCGCCGTAGAACGGCGTGTCGGTCTTCATGTAGGCAGCCATCGATGCAGCCTTGGACGCATTCGCGCCTTCGCTCAGACCGCGGGCGACAAGATCCACCAGCCCCTCAACGTCCACGCGACACCTCCAGCCACCCTTCCCCCACAGCACTGAACGGCTCCCTGCCCTGCTCGAGTGCTAGAACCAGTTGCGCGGCCTCTGCTCGTGCACGGTCGACAACGTGTTGTGGGTAGCCGAAGGCGACCTTGTGTTCCTCGAACTCGTCTTCGTCGTCGACCTCGATGCTTCCATCGCTGCGGCGAACAACATCAAGATCGAGGTCGATCATGCGAACCGTGTCCCCGTCCCACACGGCCGGGGTGATCACATCAACGTACGTCCGAATCGATCGGCCGTCGGTTTGCAGCCCGTCGTTCCAGATCCCCGTCCACCACTGCCCGGCAGCTACCACTTTGACGAATCCGTGTTTCGCCTCGATCGGGGCTTCAGACCCCCGACGGAGTTCCGTCCCGGCCGGAGCCCACAGCCACACGCCGTGTTCGTCCTCACCGAGGCGCCTCATGTCGAAGGCCCAATGCGCGTGTCCGTCCCACTTCGAAAACCGGACGTTCACGGTTTCGCTCATTGTCCCGGCTTTCCGGCGCTACGAAGGCGAGTCGGTCTCCTGCTCGGCGGTCCAGCTGCCGCCGGAGCGAAGCAACGCCGCAAGGTCTCCGGTCCCGCGCAGCTCCTGGGCCTGGTTGATATGGCCAACCATGAGGTCCTCGTAGACCGCGCGGTCGACATCACGGAAGATCCCGAGCGGGGTTGGCCCATGGGGACCCCGCGAGAGGCGGCTGAGAGCGAACGCAACACCGGGTTCCGGGTCCTTGGCGTTGTGGACCTGGATCGCGTCGATGCCGACCGCCGACACCTCGACAATCTCTGCACCGAGATGACCGATGCGAATCCCATACTCGTCGTCGGGACCGAAGACGATGGGCTTGCCGTGTTCGAGATAGACGCGGTTGTCGTCTCGGGTCTCGCGACTTGTGAGCTCGATGAACGCCTTGTCGTTGAAGACGTTGCAGTTCTGATAGATCTCGATGAAAGACGTGCCGCGGTGCTCCGCTGCTGCGGCGAGCACCTCGGCCATGTGCTTCCGGTCCATGTCGATCGTGCGAGCAACGAACGTCGCCTCAGCACCAAGCGCGAGGCTGACAGGATTGAACGGGAAATCGATCGAACCCATCGGAGAGGTCTTCGTCTTCTTCCCGAGCTCCGAGGTCGGCGAGTACTGGCCCTTTGTCAACCCATAGATCTGGTTGTTGAACAGCAGGATCTTGAGATTCACGTTGCGTCGCAATGCGTGAATGAGGTGGTTTCCGCCGATCGACAAGCCGTCTCCGTCGCCTGTGATCACCCAGACGGTGAGATCCGGATTGGCGCTCGCCACACCGGACGCGATGGCGGGGGCGCGGCCGTGGATGCCGTGCATGCCGTAGGTGTTCACGTAGTACGGGAAACGGCTCGAGCAGCCGATTCCGGAGATGAACACGTGGTTCTCGCGTGCAATCCCCATCTCGGCGAGGAAGTTCTGAACCGTGGCAAGGATGGTGTAGTCACCACAGCCCGGGCACCAGCGGACTTCCTGAGCGGACTGGAAATCGGCCCGTTTGTAGTCAGTCACGTCAATCGTCATGAGTTGAGCTCCCGGCAGAGTTCCACGAGTTTGTCTTCGATCTCGCCCGACTTGAACGGGTCTCCCTCCATCTTGCCGAACGTCACCGCATCCACGAGATACTCCGCCCGGATCAGCTTCGAGAACTGCCCGGCATTGAGTTCGGGGACCAGCACGATCTCGCGCCCCTCGAGGATGTCGCCGAGGTCGGGCGGCAGTGGATTGAGGTGGCGGATCTGCGCGTGAGCGACGGACAGTCCGTTCCTGCGAGCGTTCAGCACGCCCGCACGAATCGCTCCGAAGGTCGAACCCCATCCGAGTACGAGGATTCTCGCGTCGGCGTCTCCGTGGACGGTGATCGGCGGGATGTCCTTGCGGATAGCGTCGATCTTGGCGGCGCGGAGTTCCGTCATCAGTTGATGGTTCGCGCCGTCGTATGCGACAGTTCCGGTTCGGTCTTGCTTCTCCAGGCCTCCGAGGCGGTGCTCCATGTCCGGGGTTCCCGGAATTGCCCACGGCCGTGCCATGGTCACGGGATCCCGGACATACGGCAGGAACTGGTCGCCGTCGTTCGGCTTCGTCGCGAACGTGACGGGGAACTTCGGCAAGTCCTCGATGTCCGGGATCAGCCAGGGTTCGGATGAGTTGGCGACATAGCCGTCTGAGAGCAGGATCACCGGCGTCATGTACTTCGTGGCGATTCGTGCCGCCTCGATCGTCGTTGAAAAAGCGTCCGCCGGAGTGGCGACGGCGAGCACCGGCAGCGGCGCTTCTCCGTGGCGTCCGTACATGGCGAAGAGCAAATCGGATTGCTCAACGCGCGTCGGCATCCCGGTTGACGGACCGGCGCGCTGGACGTCGATCACGATCAGCGGCAGCTCCATCATGAAGGCAAGGCTGATCGTCTCCGACTTGAGCGCAAGCCCGGGCCCCGACGTGGTGGTCGCTGCAAGGCTGCCGGTGAACGCAGCGCCGATGGCCGTTCCGACGGCCGCGATCTCGTCTTCGGCCTGGAAGGTCTTCACCCCGAAGTGCTTCTGCTTCGCCAGCTCCTCGAGAATCGAAGTCGCCGGCGTGATCGGGTAGGAGCCGAGGAAGAGCGGAAGGTTCGCAGCCCTGGCCCCCGCAATCAGCCCCCAGGCCAGTGCGGCATTCCCGGTCACGTTCGTGTATTCCCCCTCGGGGAGTGACGCGGGTCGCACCTCGAACGTGTGGTGGAATTCCTCAGTCGTGATTCCGTAGTTGTATCCGGCGCGAAGCGCCGCCCGGTTGGCGGCGGCAACCGGTGTGTCGGTGCCGAACTTGCCGGTGATCCATCCCTCGACCGACTCGAGCGGCCGCGAATACATCCACGACATCAGCCCGAGGGCAAAGAAGTTCTTGGAGCGGAGAACCTCGCGCCCTTTGACGCCGGTCCCGACCAGCGCTTGCTTCGTAAGCTCCTCCATCGGAGCCGTCAACACGTGAAAGCCGCGGAGCGAATGGTCCTTGAGCGGGTTCTTCTCGTACCCCGCTTTTGCGAGATTGCGCTCGTCGAACGCGTCCGAATTGGCGATGATCAATGCCCCGGGCTTGAGGTCGTCGAAATTCGCCATGAGCGCCGCGGGATTCATCGCGATCAGGCAGTCCGGCCGATCGCCGGGAGTGAGGATGTCCCAGTCGGCGATGTGGACCTGGAACGAAGAGACGCCGGCGATCGTTCCGGCAGGGGCGCGAATCTCCGCTGGGAAGTTCGGGAGCGTGGCGAGGTCGTTGCCGAACATCGCCGAGCTGGCGGTGAACTGGGTCCCTGCCAGCTGCATGCCGTCCCCGGAGTCACCTGCGAATCGGATGACCACCCGATCGATTTGTTCCGGTGCCGGGGGGGCGTCGGTCTCAGTGTCTGTTGACACGATTTCTGCTCCTCATAACGAGTAGGGGATCGGTAGGGGTCGTCCCCCATGTGCACTCGGCAAGTCTATGCCACTTCCACCCGGTGAATGTCGATCTCCCGGGGCCGGACGCGGAACAGCAGATCAGGGAAAGCCGGAATCGTCGTGTGTTCGGCGTCGATCATGAAGTCGCCGCGTGCGGGGCAATGTTCGGTGGCCAATCGGCGCCGACGATGCCGGCTGATTCGAGACCGAGGCCTATCTCCAAGAGATCAGATTCACCCCATCTGCGGCCGACTATTTGCATGCTCGCGGGCGGCGTCCCGTTGCTCGGGATCGGGAGCGCGAGGGCCGGATTCCCGACACGATTGACCGGCCAAGTGTTCTGAGCAATAACCAGACGGTGGAAGATGCTCTCTCCGTCAATGTCTATGTCAGCCTGTCCGATCACCTTTCGCGTTGATCCGACGGTAGGAGTGACAAGAGCATCGAATCGAGTGAACAGGCGGCTCATCGCGTGGCGGGCTCCGGCGTCCCAAGCCATCGCGTCGATCACCGAATCGAGCCGGACTGCTGCAGCCTTGCGGAGACGGGAGGCCACGTCACGGCCATATCGATCGGCGTCCCGATGCCAGCGATCCCGATGCACGCGGAACACTTCAGCGGAAGTGGCCAACGCGGCGGCATCGGTTGTCAAGAGCGCCGGCTCATCCACCGTCTCGACAGACACCCCTGCATCAACGAGTCTCTCGATCGCAGCATGGAACGCTTCGCCCGTAACGCGATCCGTCGGCGCGAGCATCCACTGCTTCGGAACGCCGACGGCGATCGTCGAAGGATCGCGAGGCCCACCCGCAAGGCCCACGGGCACCGGAGCGGCCCAAGGATCGTGAGGGTCGTCGCCGGCGATAGCTGCGTACACGGCGGCCGCATCACTCACGGTTCTCGTGATCGGGCCGACGGTGTCGAGTGACGGGGCGAGCGGTGTTATTCCGGTGAGGGGCACACGGCCATGGGTGACTTTCAGGCCCACCACGCCGCACAATGCAGCCGGAACGCGCACCGATCCCCCGGTGTCGGTGCCGATGGCAGCAGGCACGATGCCAGCAGCGACGGCCGCTGCCGAACCTCCAGAGGATCCACCCGGCGAGAGCTCGACATCCCAGGGATTGCGAACCGGGCCGAAGTGCTCGTTCTCCGACGTGAATCCGAAAGCGAACTCATGAAGGCCGGTTCGCCCGATGATGACCGCGCCCGCAGCCTCGAGCCGATCAACCACGGTCGCAGACGTGTCAGGAACCACGGGTTCGAACGCGGCGCCGTTGGTGTTCGCGACACCCGACTGATCGATCAGATCCTTGAGTCCGATCGGGATGCCGGCAAGCTCCCCGACGTCCTCTCCGGCGGCGATCCTGCGATCCAGCTCCTCGGCGCGCTCCATTGCTCCGGGCCGGGAGATCGACGTGAAGGCGTTCAAGCGGGGTTGAAGCGCTTCAGCAGCGGCAAGCGCTTCTTCAACACCGTCAACCGCCGAACGCTCACCGCTTCGAACCGCTGCGGCGAGGTCGACGATCGAGACCACGGATCACTCCCAGGTGAGGGTTTGATCGTCCGGGAAGACTTCGATCCACACTCGTCCGGGCGGGATTGATATCTCTTCGCCGGCCTCGTCGAGGAGGGTGACCGGGTCTTCCTCGGTCTCCCGCATCCACGTGGCGTGGATGACGCCGCCGTTGTAGAAGACATGGGCGGGCCACTCTCCGGTCGTTCTCAACGCGGGGAGCTCCTGACCCTTCCCAGCCGGATCCCATGCTGTGTAACGGCCGGCTTCGACAACCACAACCATGTCGGCGGAGATCTGCTGTTCTTCGTCGTCGGTATCGATCTTGTCGGTATCGATCGACATGTGCGGCTCGGTGCCGTAGGAGTGCAAGTACAACTCCTCTTCCTCATCCCAGATCCATGTCGAGGGGGCGTGACCTGAGAACTGCAACTCGATCAACGTCGCCTCTTCGGTCGGTTCCGGCGCATCCAGTGCATAGGAGAAGATGGGGAGCGGTGCGACGTCCGGCCAATCGCGTTCATCGGCCCACTCGCGGATCTCCTCGGTCGATGAGTACAGATTGTGGGGTGCCCTGCGGGTCTTGTCCCGGAACGTCGTGATGCCGTTGTCGAAGATCATGTACAGGTCTTCGCTGGAGAACAGCGCTCGAACCCACGGCTGAGCACCGGAGATCTGGAACGGCCCTCCGAGGGGTTTGACGAGGCTCACATCGGTCGGCCGACCGGACCGGACCGGACCGACGTACTCGGAGTCGCTCTGGTGGAACAAGGCGATGAACCGAGTGAGACCACCTTCGACGAGCACCTCGTACACCACGTCGGCGAGGTGCAGGTTGGTGTGAGGCCGGGCTTGCGGATGGTTGTCGATCTTGACCGCAACGACCCTCCGATTGATGAGATCGTCATCGGCCTCGAGACCGTTGATCGACGCCTCCGCCGGCGGCACGGTTGTGGTCGTGGTGGTCGTCGTAGTCGTCGTAGTCGTGGAGGTGGATGTGGTCGTGGAGGTGGATGTGGTCGTGGCCAGCGTCGTCGTTGAGTCCGACGCGGAGCTGCGGCTGCAGGACACAACAAGCAACGCGAGCGCGACGAACAGAAGAAGAGATCTCTTGAAGGGAATCATGATGGCCGTGAGTGTATCGACGGTTCCCCCAAACATGACGATTCGGAGCGCGCCAGATGAATCCGCCGCAGACCGCTACTCCCTTCGCGGTGGACGCAAGCGCCCCCATGTGCCGGGGCCCTTCCTGGTCTCCCCCACCGCCAAGGTGGGGGAGACGCGGCCGAGCTGATGCTCGGCCGCAGAGGGGGCCGCCTCATGCTCGGCCGCAGAGGGGGCGGCCTGATGCTCGGCCGCAGAGGGGGCAGCCTGATGCTCGGCCGCAGAGGGGGCAGCCTGATGAGAGGGGGCCGCCTGGGAGCTCGAACCGCGAGTATGAGGCCCGCAGTAGGTTCGGGCTGAAGAATGGATCAGTCTTCCGGCATCGGGTTGTAGCGATGCGCCCATCGCTGAGTCTCGACCGCTCCGTTGGGGTGAGTGATCGTACGCGTGACTCTCACGGTCCCTCCGTCTCTTGACGTGACCGACCCCGTTGTGTACGCCGTGACCACTCGTCCCTCGTTGGTGCCGTAGAGACGCACGGTGACGCTGCGGGACGTGTGCGACGTGTCGATGTACACGGGTGCCAGGGTGTCGTTTCGGAAGACGACATCCGGCCCCGGATACCCGAGCGTCGCCTCGATCCCGACCGGGTAGCGGGTGAAGTACAGGCTGTGGGGCTTGTGGTAGACATCCTCGTATCCGCCCCAGAAGACCGCGTTGTAGAGCGTGGTGGCGAACTGGCTCGTGCCTCCCCCGATGTTCGCCGGGTGGTCGCAGCAGACGATCTCGCCACCAACGATCGCCCCTGCGGCAACGTACCCCTTCGCCTCCGTTCGCTGACCAACGTGAGCGTTGATGGAGAAGGTCGCCCCCGGCTGCACAACGGCCCCGTCGACGGCATCGGCAATGCGGTGGATGTTGATCACGCGGCTCTGGCAGCACGGGTGGTAGGTCGTGAACTCGGCCACAAGGAGTTTGTCCTGGGGCGGAGGTGCGTCGCCGCCTGGCAGATCCCCGAATACGCCCGCGACGGGGTTCATGAGTGATCCGCCGTAGAGGAATTCCTGATCGGCGGCGCCCTGTGTGTTGGTGTATCGCAGGAAGAACTTCCCCTGTGCTACGCGATAGATGCCGGGAGTGGAAATGCCATCGGCGGTCCAATCGCCCGCGACGATGCGGTCGCCCTTGTCGCCGAAGAGGAACTCGTGTTCCGCCGGACCCTGGTCGTTGCTGTTCCGGTAGTACACCAGGCCCGTCTTCTCACGGTGGAGGCCAATGGTGTCAATGCCGTCGTCGTCGAAATCGCCGACGAAGGGCCTGTCACCGGGGTCCCCGAAGATGAACGAGTATTCGGCCGCGCCCAGACCTTCGTCACTGGTGCCGAGTCGATTCATCACGAAGAAGCGGCTCTCCGAAGGGCGATATACCGATACGGAATCGCACCCGTCGCCGTCGAAGTCCCCGGCGAGCGGGATGTCACCCGGGTTGCCGAAGAAGAACTTGATATCGGCGACACCCTGGGTGTTCGAGTTCCTCAGGTAGACGTATCCGTCTGACTGGCGATAGAGGCCGGGAGTATCGACGCCGTCGCAATTCCAGTCGCCGGTGAACGGGCTATCACCAGGGTTGCCGTAGTAGAACCGTGTTGACTGGCCGCTGACCGGGTCGCGCAGCCACCACTGGCCCGACTCGGAGTCGACGACGCCGACACCGGCCTTCTCGGGCGGACGGGGCGCGGTGGTCGTGGTTGTGGTCGACGTCGTCGTAGTCGTGGTGGTGTCGTCGGCCTGAGCAGTCGCGGCCCAGACCACACCGATGACCATGAGCGACAAGAACCCGACTAGTACTCGCACGTAGGTACGCGGGGAAGTCGAGATCGTCATCGCGCCGAAGAATACTGGCTGGTCATCTGAGTCCCTAGGATCGTCGTTCGTTACGGAATTGCGTGCACCGTGGTGCCGATGGGCGCCCAGTTGTAGAGCGCGAGCGCCTTGTGATCGGCTTGCCGGACGCATCCGCCCGAACCGAACGACCCGAGTTGCGCCTCGGTCTGCATCGGCCGACCGTTCGAATACCGCGGGATCGAATGGAAGCCGTACGACCACTGGTTGCCGAACGTCCCGGGCCGGACGAACCGCACCATGTGCTTCATCGTGATGCCGCCGTACGGAGCCCAGGCGTTGACCGATTTCGAGAAAACCTTGTAGGTCCCGAAAAGCGGGATGCCTTTGCGTCCGGTTACCGGATAGGTATCGACGAGTTCGTCGTTCTCGTCGATGAGCCACACCTGGTGCAGGGAGTTCGAGTAGATGATCCGTTTCCCGGAACCAACGTTTGGATACGGCGGAGACGTCGGCGGTGCCTCATGACCTCCCGGCAATGCCCCGAACGTTCCCGCAATCGGCACGTATTTCGAGTAGCCGTAGTCGTACGACGCGTCACCCGCACCGGGTGAGTTGCTGTTGCGCACGTGGAACGTGCCGGTTGACGGCCGATAGACGCCAACCGTGTCGACGCCGCCGGACCATGCAGCCATGACCACCTTGTCAGAACGCTCACCAAACGTGAACGAAACGTCGGCGTCTCCACCCTTGTGCGAGTTCTGGAGGTACACAGTGCTGGTGTAGGGGCGGTACACACCCACCGTGTCCGTGCCGTTCCCATCGAAATCACCGGCAATCGGTTGGTCACCGGGTACACCGAACGTGTATGCGATATCGGCGGCACCAAGACCCTCGCCGTCGGCACCGAGGGTGTTGATGATGTAGAAGCGGTGCTCCGAGGGCCGGTAGATCGAGACGGTATCGCAGCCATCGCCGTTGAAATCGCCGGCAATCGGGATATCGCCCGGGTTTCCGAAGTAGTAGCGCACATCGGCGACCCCTTGCGTGTTCGAGTTCCGAAGATAGACGTAGCCGTCCGAGCTGCGGTAGAGACCAGGAGTGTCGACGGAATCGCAGTCCCAGTCGCCGGTGAACGGCTTGTCACCGGGGTTGCCGAAGTAGAAGTGCGTCGTATCACCGGTTCCGGGATCGCGGAGGAACCACTCACCGGTTGTTGGGTCGACCAGTCCGACGCCGGCGTCGTTCGACACGGCCGACGCGGTGCCGCCGATCGCGGCGAGCAGACCGGCAACGAGAGCGAGGACCACAAAGATCCGAGTTCCAGTACTCACATGTCCTCCGTTCTGCTGCCCCGGGCCAAGAGCGAGCGAGACTACCCGAATCGGTATCGGCACGAGAAGATCGTGACTGGAGCGGATCTCTGCACCGCGTCGAATACAGCCGTTTTGGCACCACAATGAAGGTGATGGCATTCCTCAAGGCGTCGCCCACATCGTTCGATATACATCCAATGGGCATCCTTTCGATGACTCGCGTGTGGCGGATCATTGCCGTGTTCGTCGTGTTCCTCGTCGTGTTCACCGCCGTCCCGGCTGATGCGGCCGAAGATGACACCGTTTCGTTTGACGGCGCCGGATGGGGCCACGGTGTTGGCATGAGCCAATACGGGGCCGAGGCCATGGCGGCGGAAGGCTCCACGCACCAGCAGATCTTGAGCACCTACTACCAGGGCACAACGCTCGGTACGATCGGAACCAACGGCGTACCGACCGACGGCGACATCTTCGTTGGTGTCGATTCGGACCAGACGACCCGGACGGTCTCGATCAGCAACGGACCGGGCACCTCCGCCACGGGCGTCGTTGTGTCACGAGGCGCCGCCGCCACGTTGCAGCAGAAGGAACTCTTCGCCGGCGCATCGTTCACCGTGGTTGATACGGCCCCGCAGACCAACGGCGGCTGCACGGTGGCGTTCAGCGACGGCACGGCCTGGGAATCCGGATCATGCGACATCACCGTCCCACTCGCTCCCGATGGAGCGCTCCCGCCGTACGTGATCGCCCTCAACGCATGTCGGACCACCAACTGCACATTCGCGTGGGGGACGGCGCTGCTCTTCGTCGACAACGGCAGCGTGGTGGGCAACGGCGGTCCGCGTACCGTTGCCGACACGGTGTGTCCCGGGGCCTGTCCACTCTGGCCGGGCTTCGACGTAGCTGTCCAACTCCCGCTTGACACCTACACCCGGGGTATCGCCGAAGTGCCGTTCTCGTGGAACGTCGAGACGCTCAAGGCTCAGGCCATCGCCGCACGGTCGTACGCCGCCACCGCCGACCTTCGAACGGACCATCGTGCTGCCGCCTGCTTCTGCGACATCAAGAACAGCTCGGCCGATCAGGTCTTTGCGGGATGGCTTGGTGCACGATCGCTTTGGCAGACATGGGACGCTGCGGCCGTCTCCACGACCGGCCGGGTGATCGTCCACCCTGCCGCACCGGACTCGACCATCGTCCGAGCGTTCTACTCCTCGTCGTCGGGCGGCGCTACCGAGTCTTCCGAGGACAAGTGGGGCGGAGCATTCCCGTATCTCATCTCGGTTGCCGACCCTTGGTCGCTCGCATCGATCAATCCGTTCCGCTCGTGGAACGAGACCATCACCCGCGCCAGCCTCGCATCGTGGCTCGGCCTCGCCGACGTCGAAACCGTCGACGTGATCGCAACCAACGATTCAGGCAGCCCGAGCCGCTTCCGCTTCGGCGGGATCACCAGCGGCGGCAGCTCCGTCAACGTGGAGAAGAGCGTCGGTGAAGTGACCTCGCGATACGGACTCCGCTCGTGGTACTTCGCGATTGCCATCAACCGTCCTCCCCCGCTGAACAATCCCAAAGCCGATCAGGTGGCCATGCAGGATCCAAGAACCGGTATCTGGCACATCAGGCATTCGAACGGGACGGTCGACAGCTTCTACTACGGCAACCCGAAGGACACGCCGTACGCAGGTGACTGGAACGGCGACGGCATCGACACCATGGGCCTCTATCGCGAGAGCAATGGATATCTCTTCCTGCGAAACACCAACAACCAGGGCATCGCCGACATCGAGATCTACTACGGCATCCCGCGCGACCTTCCAGTGTCGGGTGACTGGAACGGCAACGGCGTCGACACCGTCGGCATCTACCGGTCATCCGAGGGCCGGTTCTACCTGCGCAACACCAACACTCAGGGAATTGCCGACATCGACTTCCCGTTCGGCAACCCGGGCGACGTGCCGATCGCCGGCGATTGGGACGGCGACGGCACCGACACGGTCGGGGTCTACCGGCCGTCCACCCGGATGGTCTACCTGATGAACGACCTCAACCGTCCGATTGCCGACATATCGTTCTTCTACTCGGGTGCTGCATCCGGTGACCGAATCATCGCCGGCGATTGGGACGGCGACGGCACCGACACGATCGGCCTCTTCAGGCCGTCAACCGGCACGTGGTACCTCCGAGACACCTTCACCCAGACATCCGCAAACATCGTCTTCGAGTTCGGCGAGGGCTTCATGAATCCGACGACCGGCTTCTGGGGCGAGTAATCGGGCCAACGACGGGTATTGTCGCGACGACCGACAACATCGACCACCGGGTCGGAGCAGAACCTTTGCCACCTCATACCACGATCGTGTTGCCTGCCTTCAACGAGGAGGAGGCGCTCCCCGTGGTCGTCGACGACATCCGATCGGTCCTCGGCCCAGATGCCGACATCCTCGTGGTCGATGACGGCAGCACCGACGGCACCGCCGATGCTGCACGCCAACTTGGCTGTGCGGTTGAGGTCCACAGCGTCAACCGCGGCAAAGGTGCTGCAATCCGGACCGGGGTTGCGGCCGCATCAGGCGAGATCGTGATCGTCATGGATGCCGACGCTACCTACCCCGCGGCGACGATCCCGGCCATGGTCGACCTCCTCGGAGACAACGACTTCGTGCGAGCCGAGCGCAACATCGATTCGTCGAACACACCAGCGATCAACCGGCTCGGCAATGTCCTGCTCGGCAAGGCTATGACGTCGCTGCACGGTCTCGATGCCGGCGACTACCTGTCCGGACTCTACGGAGCGAGACGCGAGGTGTTCGAGAGCCTCGGCACCGAAGCCGACGGGTTCGACATCGAGGTCGAGATCGGCATCAAATCGCAAGCCAACGAATTGAGGGTGGCAACGCTGCCGACTGACTACCACCCTCGGGTTGGCGAGAAGAAGCTCGATCCGATCACGGATGGGATGGGGATCCTCGGCCGCATCCTGACCATGGTGTTGCTCTACCGGCCGCTCGTCTTCTTCGCCGTGCCGGGACTCATCCTCCTGGTCGTCTCGATCATCGGCGCACTCGCCTTGTCCCAGGGCCCGATCGTCACGGACTACCTCGGCTTGAGCATCCACACGTTCATCGTCGCTGCGCTTGGAATCCTGGCCGGTTTCCAGCTTGTTGTGTTCGGGCTCGCCGCCGCCCTCTATCGAGCGAGTCTTGGCTTCACACCGACGATCTGGCTCCAGCGAGCGACATCAACCGGCGTGCGCACCACGATGGCCGTCGTCGGCGGCATCCTGGCCGTGGTCTCCGGTGTGTTCCTTGCCATCCTCATCATCAGCTGGCTCGTTGCGGGAGGACCGGCGTTCACCGAGACCCGGCAGCTGGTGTTCGCGTCGACCGGCTTCGTCTTCGGGCTCCAGCTTGTCTCAGCGTCGCTGTTCCTCACCCTCTTCAGGGACCGGCCCGCGCCGCCCTCGCCCAGGTCATGAACTCCGGCATGCTCGACGTGACGGTGGTTGTGGTGGGCTACAACGATCGCGAGTCACTGCCTACCTGTGTTGCGGCCCTCGCTGCGGATCCGGCGGCTACTCGAATCGTCGTCGTCGACAACGCATCGACCGACGGCACAGCATCAATTCTCAGCGATCTCGAGGCGACTGATTCGCGCGTCGGTACGGCGCACAACACCAGCAACCTGGGGTACGCCGGCGCCGTCGACGACGTGCTCGGCTCTATCGAGACCTCGTATGTAGCCGTGATGAACGCCGACTGTGTTCCCTCCCCGGGCTGGCTCTCACCTCAGATCGCCTACCTCGACGCTCACCCTGACCATGCCGCGACCTGCCCGACTCTGACGATGGCCGGATCAGACGTGGTGAACGCCGCCGGGCAGGAGATTCACATCACGGGACTCGGCTTCAACCGGATGCTCCACCATCGTGTAACCGAGGTCGCCTCGAATCCTCAGGAGGTGTCCGGCATACAAGGCACCGCCTTCGTGGTCCGACGTGACGTTCTCGCCGCGATGGGTGGCTGGTACGCCGGAGGTTTCCTGTACCACGAAGATGTTGAGCTCTCGTGGACGCTGCGGCTGATGGGATACCGAATCGCGTACGTCCCGACGCCCCCCGTCGAGCATCACTACTCGCTGACGATGTCTCCGGAGAAGCTGTATCTGCTCGAGCGCAATCGATGGGAGATGCTGCTGGCGAACACGAGATGGGCAACCCGGCTGCTCATCTCTCCGTTGTTGTTGTGGACTGAGCTGATGATGTGGACGTACTGCGCGTCACGAGGGTTCTCGATGCTGGCAGCCAAGAGGCGGAGCTACCGATCGATCGGCAGGCGCCGCGGCGTCATCGCAAAACGGCGCGCCGTGATCGCTCGTCTTCGCCGCGTCCCCGACCGTCACGTCCTCCGTGCGCTCCATTGGAACTACACCTGGGACCAGCTGGCGTTTCTCGGACGCCGCCGCTCGTCGCGCGGCCGCCGTGGCGGCAGGGAGATGCCGGTTCAATAGGCCGGCCTTGGCCACACGTCCGTCGATCAGTTGGGATACAACCGACCGGCGACCGGGAGCCACGTGGGCTCACCCCATCCGAGTTCCGCGTCTGCGTTTCCCTGCGTGTTGGTGAACCGGAAGTAGAACCGCGACTTCGCAGGTCGGTAGATCCCAACCGTGTCGATACCGTTGCCGGTCCAATCCGCTGCGACCATACGATCGCCGGGGTTGCCGTAGATGAACGACACGTCGGCGATACCCTGCGTGTTGGTGTTGCGGAAGTAGACCAGGCCGGTTGATTCGCGATGGAGCCCGACGGTGTCCACCCCGTCGCCGGTGAAGTCGCCGACGAATGCCTTGTCCCCCGGGTTCCCGAAGTAGTAGGCGTAGTCGGCGGCGCCGAGCCCGCCGCTGCCGTCGCCGAGGCGGTTGATCACGTAGACACGGCCTTCGGTCTGCCTGTAGATCGACACCGTGTCGCATCCGTCGCCGTTGAAGTCTCCGGCCAGTGGCACATCGCCCGGGTTTCCGAAGTAGAACTCGATGTCTGCGTTTCCCTGAGTGTTCGAGTTGCGCAGGTACACAAACCCGTCACTCTGGCGGTAGAGGCCCGGAGTCTCAGAACCGTTGCAGTCCCAGTCTCCGACGAACGGCACGTCTGCCGGGTTGCCGTAGTAGAAGACGTCGACGCTCGTATCCGGCGCTCGTAGCCGCCACACGCCGGTTGCCGGATCCACAAGGCCGACCGAATCGTAGATCACCGGCTCGGGCTCGGGACCCGGTCCTGGTTCCGCATGGCCGCCCGGTCCGTATTGGGGAGGCGGCTGGCCCTTTTCGAACGCTCCGAGATCGGGAAGGCCGCTGAGCGTGAATCCGTCGTTCAGGTTCGCAAGCGTCGTGCCGCGGTTGATGCCGGCGGACGACGAGGAGAGGCGCAGGTCGCGGCTGCCGGGCGTGATCGGGACGTCCCAACTCGCGGTGAGGCTTGCATCGACCAGATCGGGAAAGCTGACGTCGGTGCCGTGGTCCTCGACGCCCGAAGGCAAGTCGGTGATCCGGTCGTACCGCACGTTGTCCCACTTGAAGTAGGGAGCGGAGGCCCCTCCGACGGCTCTCGTCGTGCCCCACCCGTCGTAGTCGAAGTCGCGAAATCCGCTCGGTGCGACGGTCGTGAACTCGAAAGCGTACGCGGTACCGAGGAAGAGGTTGTTCCGGAAGATCGCGCTCGTCCAGGGCACGCCGGGATCACCCAGACCGTTGTTGTGCTTCACCGCGGTGTTGTGGGCAACGACAAGGCCGCTTGGACTGTTGTTGAGCTTGATCGGGTTGGATTCGAGGTTGAACAGTTCGTTGCGGAACAGGTAGGCGGGACCGCCGTAGATCGGCTGGACGCTGATACCCATGCGGGCGTTTGTGACACGGTTGCGCCACACGCGTACGTTGGCGCGGTTGTAGTCGATCTCGATGCCGTCATCGACGCAGTAGGCGGCGTCGTTTCCGTACACGTCGTTGCCGTAGGAAGGCCCGGTTGACGGCTGGACCGAGATGCAGTCACCGAAGTACGTCACGCGGTTGTAGCAGGCCACGTTTCCGGTGCCGCGCAGATCGATGCCCCGTTCGCTCGGAATGCCGGACTGCGGCCACGCGGTGCGGCCGGTGATGGTGTTGTTGCAGACCGTCTGGTTCAACTCATCGCCGTATCCCCGGCGGTTGTAGACGCCGAAGTCGACGTCGCGGATGGTGTTGTCCTCGATGACGATGTTGTGAGTGCGTTGCGCATCGATGCCCCACCGACCGTTCTGAACGACGAGGTTGCGCACGATCACGTATCCGGTCGGCGTGTCGAAGGCGCCAATGGCAATCACTTCGCGGTCGGTTCCGCCACCGTCGACGATCGCCTGGCCGGAGGAGGGCCCGACAAAGCTGATCGGACGGGCGGCCGTTCCGCTCGTTGTGATCGTGAAACCGTCATACATTCCCGCTGCAACGTGGAACACGTCGCCGGGCACGGCGGCATCGGCTGCCGCCTGAAGGCCTCGGAACGGACTCGCTGCGGAGCCGTCGCCCCCGCCGGCGCCGGGTACCACGTCGAGCTGCCTGCCTCCCGGGTCGACCGCGGGTTTTGTGCGGGTGGCGCCGGTGACGGTGCGTATCGCTCCGCCGCCGTCAGGATCGGTGAGCGACAGGCGAAGCTCGTACGTGACGCCGGGATCCACGAACATGGCGCTTGCCGCCCACGAGTTGAGTCCGAGCGGATTCCCGTTGACGATGACGGACGGATAGGCACGCATCGCCGGCGCCGCCATCTTCCAGTCGGGCGTTCCGGCCGGTCGGAATTCGAGCGTCATGGTCGAATCGAGATCGTCGTCGCCGGCGATCTCCCAATAGACACCGATGTGATGGAACGTGGCATCGACGCGGACGGCTCCTGCGGTCACCGAGTTCTGCGGCGCCGCGCCTGCGGGGACGACGCCGACGAAGAACGTCAGCAGCACGAAGAGAACGGTGAGGGCGGATCGGCGTGTCGCCACGCTCCGTATGGTAGCGGACACGCTCCGCGCGAGCCATCCTTCGGTGCTCCTTCTCTCCCCGAGTCGGCGAAGCCCTCGGCACCGGGCCCACCACGGCGGGTGACACACCTGAACCGTATGACCCTCTTGACGTACGATGCGCGCGCCACCGATTCCGCGGGCTGACAGCGCCGCATACGGGGTGGAGAACCCTGGGTTCGCAGCGCCACCCATTCCGCGGGCTGACAGCGCCGCATACGGGGTGGAGAACCCTGGGTTCGCAGCGCCACCCATTCCGCGGGCTGACAGCGCCGCATACGGGGTGGAGAACCCTGGGTTCGCAGCGCCATCCATTCCGCGGGCTGACAGCGCCGCATACGGGGTGGAGAACCCTGGGTTCGCCTTAGCTGCGGGACCAGGCGACGGCGTTCGTGTAGGAACCGACGTAGACCCAGTAGTCGGCGACCGTCGCCGCGTTCTCCAGATTCACGTAGACCTTGCCGTCCGATGGCCGATATACCGCCACCGTATCGTCTCCGTCGCCGTCCCAGTCGCCAGCCAAGATCACGTCGCCGGGATCTCCGTAGAAGAACTCGAAATCGGCGACGCCGGTCGTCAGTGAGTTCCGGAAGTAGGCGAACCCGGACGACTGGCGGTACAGCCCGACGGTGTCGATCCCGTCGCCGTCGAAGTCGCCGACGAACGGAACATCTCCCGGATTCCCGAAGTAGAAGTCGTAGTCCGCTGCGCCCAACCCGCCCCCGTCTTCGCCGAGCCGGTTGATCACATACACCCGCGCCTCGGACTCGCGGAAGATCGAGACCGAGTCCTTGCCGTCGCCGTCGAAGTCGCCGACCAGCGGCCAGTCTCCGGGATTCCCGAAGAAGAACTCCGAATCGGCGACTCCTTCGGTGTTCGTGTCGCGTACGTAGACGAACCCATCGGACTGTCGATAGAGGCCTGGCGTCGCGACCCCGTCACCGTCCCAGTCCCCCATGAACGGGACGTCGCCGGGATTCCCGAAGAAGAAGCCGTCCAGGCCGTCGCCGACCTCCAGGCCGTCCCACAACGTCCACAGGCCGCCCTCGTCGATCAGACCGACCGAATCACACACTCCGTCTGCACACGGCGCCGGCCGCGGATCCGGGAGCGGCACGTCGGCCGCCGAAGCGTGGGGCGTTGGATTGATCGCCTGGTGACGGTCGCGCCAGTCGTCGGCGTCGAGATCAACCGGGGCCCACAACTCCCAGTGGAGATGCGGGCTGACACCTTCAGCGTTGCCGGAGTCGCCGACCCATCCGATGAGTTGTCCCGCCTCGACGTGGGAGCCTGATTCGAGGCCGTCGGCGATACCCCAGCCTTGGCCGTCGTCGGTCCCGGGCGTGTCGTTGTTGAGGTGGATGTAGTAGCTCTTCCAGCCGTCGTCGTGGTTGATCGAGATGGCGCAGCAGGTGCTGCTGACCCAGTCGATCGTGCCGGCAGCGGCGGCGACTACCGGAACTCCCTTGACGCCGTACGTGAGGATGTCGACACCGAGGTGCCCGCGGCTGCAACCGCTTCTGCAGGCGCCCCATGTGTCGGAGAAGTAGTTGTCGCCCTGGACGGGGAAGATCATCGGGTACAGGCCGTCCTCGGCGGGGGCGGGAAGCGGATCGGGCTGTGCCGGCATCGGGTAGTCGGCCCATGCGGGGATTGCGGCAAACGCCACGACGACGGCGAGCGCAGCCACCGTCAGGCGCAGCAGGCGGCGCGGGCGGTCGACGGGAAATGGCCCCATGGGAAGTCTTCGGCCTGCGGATGGAGAATCTTGAATCATCGGATCCGTGAAAGGGGTCGGCGACGTTTCGTCGGGCTGGTCACAGGGCCGGCGGTTCGCGAACTACCCGGCCCGTATCACTTGAGAATAGGGCCCGATCGAGTATTCGTAGTCGGCGACACCCTGTGCGTTGCTGAGCTTGACGTACAGAATGCCGACGGATGGGCGGTATACGGCGACCGTGTCCACCCCGTCCCCGTTCCAATCGCCGGCGAGGATCTGATCGTCCGGGTCGCCGTAGATGAACGAGGAATCTGCAATGCCCTGCGCGTGGTAGTTGCGGAAGTAGACGAGCCCGGTGTACTCCCGGTGGAGCCCGATCGTGTCAACACCATCGCCGTTGAAATCGCCGGCGAACGGCTTGTCACCCGGGTCTCCGAAGTAGTAGTCGAGATCCGCTGCGCCTAGGCCCCCGCCGTCCTCACCGAGGCGGTTGATCACGTAGACGCGGCCTTCGGTCGCGCGGTACAAGGAGACGGTGTCGCAGCCATCGCCGTTGAAATCGCCGGCGATCGGGATGTCGCCGGGGTTTCCGAAGTAGAACGTGATGTCCGCAATTCCCTGGGTATTCGAGTTGCGGAGATACACAAACCCATCCGACTGGCGATAGAGGCCCGGGGTCCTCGTGCCGTCGCAGTTCCAGTCGCCCGAGAACGCAATGTCGCCCGGCACGCCGTAGTAGAAATCCGCGATGGAAGGCTCCGAGAGATCGGGCATGAGGGACCACACCCCCGATTGGCCCACGGTGAAGATGCCGCTGCAGTCCTCAGTCGTCGGACACGGATCGCTCGGGTCGAAGCGGATCGCTTGAACGGCGGCAGCAGCGTCGATACGCCCGTAGCCACTGGTCTCATCCCACCCGGGCTCTTCGATGTCGATTGCCGACTCGGTCAGCATGTCGCGGACATACTCGGGCGAGGCGTTCGGGTTCACCGAAAGCATGAGTGCCACCGCCCCGGTCACGTGCGGAGCGGACATCGACGTTCCGTTCCACATGTAGTAGCCCCACACCCCGAATTCATCGAACGTCTCTTGCCAAATGCCGGCGTATCTCGAGCCGCCGGGCGCAACCACATCGAGTGCGTCTCCGTGTGCGCTGTACTCGGCAGCCACGTCGGCGATCGTTGTAGCCCCGACGGCGATCGTCAGAGGATGGTTCGCCGGTGAGGAAACGAACGCGCTCCCGTCGTTGCCGCTCGATGCAACAACAACGATGCCGGCTTCGTGCGCTTCTTCCACCAGAAAGTCGATGACGTTGTCCGAGCACGTCGGCCATGGAGCGGTGCAGTCCAGCCCGAGAGAGAGGTTGATCACATCCGCGTCGTGTTCTATCGCCCAGACCATGCCCCGGTATATCGTCAGCGTGGAGGCCATTGCGTCTTTGTCCATGACTTTGACGGGCATGATCGAAGCTCCCGGAGCGACGCCGGCCGCGCCGATGCCGTTGTTGGTGCACTGGGCAATCGTTCCTGTGACATGGGTGCCATGCCCGTTGTCGTCAAGCACGGCGGCGAGACCTTCCTCGCCCGTGATCCCGTTGTAGGGATCCACGAACTCGTGGCACGCAAGGTCCTGTCCATCCACACCAACCCCGGAGTCGAGCACCGCCACGACGGTTCCGGTGCCGTCGCCGAAGTCCCAGGCGATTGGTGTGTTGATCTGCTGGAGGTTCCACTGCGATGCGAACAAGGGATCGTTCGGCACACCGTGGGCCGCATAGCGGTAATTGAAGGCGACATCCTTCACTCCCGGCGTCGAGGCGAGGCGCTCATAGGCAGCTTGGATCGATTCACCGGGGCGAGCATCGCGGATCACCCAGTCCCCATCTGAGGAAGCCGAGTATCGCGTCGAGTTTGGATCGAGCTGGACGAGAAACGGCTCGTCGGCCAGCATGCCGGAATCCGGCACGATCGGGAGCTCGGTTTCGTCGGCCCTGGCGCCGTGCGGGATAGCGATCAAGACTGCCGCGAAGGTGACTGCAACGAGCAGTGCGGACGCGACTCGTTGCTTTGGTGGTGACTCGTCCATGTTCGGTGTTCTCTGCGATCTAGCTTCGTTGCCAGGCGACGGCGTTGGGGTAGGTCCCAACATAGACGTAGTAGTCGGCCACTGTTGGCGCATTCGACAGGTTTATGTACACCCGGCCGTCGGACGGTCGATAGACCGCGACCGTGTCGTCCCCGTCTCCATCCCAGTCGCCTGCGAGAATCACATCACCCGGGTTGCCGTAGTAGAACTCGAGTTCTGCGATCCCCGTCGTCAGCGAGTTCCGGAAGTAGACGAAACCGGTGGACTGGCGATACAGGCCGACACTGTCAATTCCGTTGCCGTCGAAGTCACCGACGAACGGCAGGTCACCCGGATTCCCGAACAGGTAGGAGTAGTCGGCAGCGCCGAGGCCGTCATCATTGGACCCCAATTGGTTGATGATGTAGAACGTCTGGTTCGACGGACGGTAGATCGACACCGTGTCTCGGCCGTTGCCGTTGAAGTCACCGACGATCGGCACGTCGCCGGGGTTCCCAAAGTAGAACTTGATGTCGGCGTTGCCCTGGGAGTTGGTGTTCCTCAGGTAGACGTAGCCGTCCGATTGCCGATAGAGACCAGGCGTTGCGACTCCGTCACCGTTCCAGTCCCCCATGAACGGAACGTCGCCGGGATTGCCGAAGAAGAACGCGTCCATGCCGTCGCCTACTTCCGGGCTGGCCCACAGATGCCACTGGCTTCCATCATCAACCAGCCCGACCGAATCACAGGTAGCTCCGGCGCAGGGTGCGGGCCGCGGGTCCGGGAGCGGCTCGGACTCGAATTCGATCCACACGTTGGTCGAGGCCATCACTGCTGAGGTTCGCAGGGTGCTCGGGAGGCCCCCACCCGATGCGGTGACTTCCCATGTTCCCGGACCTATGGGTATCGACCATCCTCCGCCCTGGTTGGTCTGAACCGTTGCAGAGCCGGCACTCACCGAGACACCGCCTGCGCCCTCACCCAGGTCCATCCGGTTGTTGTTGTTCTTGTCGTCGTAGACCACACCCGTGAGAGCCGGTTCCGTGTTCCCCGGCCGGGCCAGGATGACGGTCCACGTGTTGCTGGTTGCGTGATGTCCGACTCCGATCTCGCGGAAGGTCTGTGGGATCGATCCCTGACCCATGACCGATTCGCGATGCCCGGAGTTCGAGCTGAGAAAGCCGATCAGCATCGAGGACGGGGTCTGATAGCCGCGGCCGATGTTCTCACCCCAACTCGTCCAGTCGTAGTCCACCTGCGCCAGTGCTTGCGGTGGGCCGAATCCGGTGATTGGGTTGTAGTGGGCGAAGTAGCTATACGCCACCATGTCGTCGGTCCGAAGCTGAGCAGCATCACTGATGACGTCGCCGACGGCGACCGGCGGGCGAGCCTGGTAGCTCGCGATGAGATCCCGCAGTGAGCCCGAGAGGTGGGTTGCGGCATAGGCAGCCGGGTCGCGCCTGGCTTCGTTGAGGTCGTAGATGAACTGCTGCTCTTCGGCCGTGACCTCTCCGGCAAGTGCCGGTGCAACCCCAAGAGCCACGACGAACCCGACAATCATCGCCGGGAGGAGCAGCAGTTGGCGCGCCGCCATGCCCTAGCGACCTCGGGACCAGGTCACGGCGTTGGGATAGGACCCCACGTAGACGTAGTAGTCGGCCGCCGTTGGTGCGTTCTTCAGATTCACATATACACGGCCGTCCGAGGGCCGGAAGACCGCCACTGTGTCGTCACCATTGCCGTCCCAATCACCGGCCAGAATCACGTCGCCCGGATTGCCGTAGAAGAACTCCAGGTGGGCGATACCCGTCGACAGTGCGTTTCTGAAGTACACGAACCCGGAAGACTGGCGATACAACCCAACGGAGTCGATTCCGTTGCCGTCGAAGTCGCCGACAAACGGGACGTCACCCGGGTTCCCGAAGTAGAAGTTGTAGTCGGCCGCGCCCAGTCCGCCGCCGTTGACACCCAGACGATTCACCACGTAGACACGTGCCTCGGATTCGCGGAAGATCGAAACGGTGTCCTTCCCATCCCCGTTGAAGTCGCCGACCAACGGCCAGTCTCCGGGATTCCCGAAGTAGAACGTTGTATCTGCAACCCCCTGCGTATTCGAGTTCCTCAGGTACACGAACCCGTCAGAGCGCCGATAGAGCCCCGGTGTGGCGACTCCGTCTCCGTCCCAATCTCCCATGAACGGAACGTCGCCGGGGTTTCCGAAGTAGAACCCGTCCAGGCCAGATCCGGAACCTAGCCCGTCCCACAACTGCCATTCACCCCCCGCATCTACCAGTCCGACCGAGTCGCACAAACCGTTGGGACAGGGTGGGGTCTGGGGCGTCGGAGGAGCGATCACAAGCGGGCCGCGTGCGAACCAGTCGGTGAGCGGCCACTGGTAGCTCGCGGTCTTGGTGCCGTCCTGCCAGCCGGGAGACACCCACGAACCGGTCCAGACGCGCCAATCGGTCTCCTTGTTGAGGTTGAACCAGATGAATCCGAACACATTCGATTTCGCTTTGAGATGTGCGAAGAGGTCTCGCACCCACTGGGACTGGTCTCCACCGCAGGAGCGTCCCGCCGCCGTCTGTGAGATCACGATCGGCTTGGTCGAGTTGATGGCCGTCAGTTCACTGATCGCGAAGTCGACGACCTCGGCAACGCTTTCCCACTTGGTCGAGAGACACGTCCCGAAGTTGTATCCGGAGAACGACAGGACGTCGACGTAGTCGTCGCCCGGGTAGTAGTCCGACAGCGATCCGCAGCCTTGTGACGTCCACCCGTTCGGCGCAAACGCCCAGCGGACCTTGGTTTCGTCAAGTCCGCGGCTGCGGAAGATGTCAACGAACTTGCGGTAGGCACCCTTGAAGTTCCCTGGGTCGCATCCGTAGGGAATCCATGTGCCGTTCGCCTCCTGGAGCGGGGCGATGATGAGACTGCGGCCTTCGCCCTTGTTGAGGTACTGCTCGACGTGTGAAGCCCACTCGTGGATCTTGGCATCGAACTGGCCGGCTGCGACTGCGTAGGCCGAGGCGTTCACGATCACACTCGCGAACGGCGTCGCCCTCCCTCGCCAGACCTCGTCGAGCAGCTCCCGCGTGTTCGACCAGCCGCCGCTCGCAGAATCGTTCTCTGCGATGTCGTGGAAGGTCCCGCCGAACGTCGCTCGGCCGCCTGCTGCGCTGCCAAGTGCATCGAAATCGCTCGAGGAAAAGAACTCAGAGGAGTAGATGCCGCTGTGGACCTCGTCTTCGATGACGATCTCGCCGGCACCGGCTGACGGCGCGACCGACACGATCAGCCCGACGAACGCGAGCACCACGGTCCAGCGACGAAGACCCCTCATTACGACGTTATCGGCGCCGTTCAGGCGCCGCTTGAATGGAGATTCGTTCGATCGACTCCGGCTTTTCCAAGATAGAGAGCACCGGAAAACCATAAGGTGGGTTCGAAGAAAACGGTCTGGGTCATTGCGGTTGAGGCGACGACAACCAGTGCGATCGCCCCGATCGTCCCTCCGCCCCGGGCCAAAATGACGTACACGACCGCGGCAAAAGCGAACAGGCCGAGCAGGCCGGTCTCGCCGAGGAGCTGCAGAACCAGGTTGTGAGGTTCCTGCATGCTTGGCGTCGCCCAGCCGACGCCGAGACCGATGCCGGAGATCGGGTGGGTCTGATAGGCGTTGACGTATCGGGGCCACACGACGGATCTTGTGTCCTGCGCTCCGATGCCTTCTTCGACGAAGCCCTCGATCGGAGCACCAAGGGACGCACCTTGGGAAAGCCGGTATTCCACGGCGTCGGCAAGATCGGTACCGATGCCGGGTCGGTCGGCCACCCAGAATGACGCAACGAGGAACACACTTGCGGCGAACGCCACGCCGAGCAGCCGCAGAAGGTGCAGCCACGGGATGCGGTCGCGGAAGTGTGTGAAGAGCGTCGCCGCTCCCACCGCGACCACGAAGCCGATCCATCCGGTTCGGCTCATCGTCATGAACGTGCCGGCACCGAGACCGCCGACGACCACTGCGTTCAGCCACCACCGGCTGAACGCCCACCCCCGGGCCCACGCTGCCACAACGAGTGCAGCCCACAGGTTCATCCATGCCGCGGCGTACCCCGGGTCCTGATGCCAGTTCGTCAACGCGACGAAGCCCTCGGTCAGGTACGTCGCTTTTCCGACGCGGTCGATCCCCGGAACCTCATCGATAGTTTCGATCACGTCGGCGCCGAACGTCCCGACAATCACGAACGAGAGCACGGCTGCGGTCGCGGCCATGGCGACCGCCGACCACAGGATGCCTCTCATGACCGGCCGGTCGAGTTTGAATTCGCGAATCGACCGCTCGACGACGAGTAGCAGGAGTGTCCCGGCGAGCAATGCAAGCCACAGCCGGGCACCACGGGCTTCCGGAAGACCGGACCACCCCACGGTCGTCGCAACGAGGAGCGCGCCGACCGCAATGGACGCTCGGAGGTCCCAGGGCCACGTCCGGTCGCGGAGGCCGTCGGCGGAGTCCCACACCACGAGGGCGATGAGGATGAGCAGGTACGGCTTCCATGAGATCCCCGCCGGCACGAAGACGGTGTGGAGCGGCAGCAGGAACACGAGGGCGACGACCATCCATCGCCGCACGTCGGTCGACCGAATCTCGCGACTCCTCTCGAGTAGAGATGTCACGCTCGATCCCGCCAATGCGCGAGGGTTCCAACGCCGCCGAGCAAGACCATGGCCGTCGCTTCACCCGCCAGGAATGCCGTCCCAACCCTGATCACCGGCTCGGTTGTGGTCACGGCAAGCACCGCCCCGGCCACCAGAAGGCTCGAAACCCAAACAAGGGCCATGCGGCCGGTCTCACCGCGAGCGATGTAGATCTGGTTGAGGAACAGGGCGATCAACGCTGCGCCCACACCTGCGGCACCGAGTGCGGCAAGCTGGGGCGATGGCCGGAACTCGCCGCCGTAGAGGAAGTCGACGACCGTGGGACCGAGAATCCACCCGGAGACGCCGAACACGATCATGGTGGCGACACCGATCAATCCGAGCTTCCCGGCCCACGCGCTCAACCGGTGCTGTTCACCGCGAGCTGCCAACGAGGTGAAGTCGGGCAGCACCCGGGCCACGATGTTGTACGACGAGGTGACCGGGCCCCGGAACAGCGTGAAGGTGATGAAGAAGACACTGATCGCGGCCGCCGTTCCACCCACGAACCCCACGACGATCGGGCCGACGGACAGCACGAGTTGCGAGGCGCCGGTGGCGATGATCAGCGGACCGAGGAACCCGATGCCCTGCGCCGAAGCGTCCTGCAACGGCTCGCCGCGATAGCCACCCGAGAACGGGCGGACCAGCAGTACCGAAAGCGGCCCGAGGCTCATCGCGATGGCAAACGCCAGCGTTGTCGGGCTGACCGCGGCCACGAACAGGGAGAGAATGACGAGCGCAACCCCCTCGATCGCGATCGCTGCGCCGTACGCATGGAACCTCCGCCGGCCGGCGAGGTACCCGCGAGCGATTGCGAGCATGCTCCGTCCTGCGAGGTTGATGAACATCACCACGCCGTAGACGGCGGCCCCGTCGAAGAACCGATCGCGGGTCACAATGACGAATCCGACGCCCAGGACGATCCCGAGGGCAATTGTTCCGCCCACGAGCATGATTCCCGTGCGGTCTCCGGCGGTTCGTCCGCCAGTGATCGTCAAATGACGGGTGACGTACTGCTCGACCGGCAGCAGCAGCACGGTGAAGACAAGGAACATCACCGTCCACATCACCCCGATGGGGGCGAATTCGTCGGTTCCCAGCATCCGTCCGGCGATCACTTGGTAGACGTAGACCGAGAAGGCGCTCACCATCGTCCCGAGGATCATGGCGGCGGTGCCGGATATCTTCAGACGTGTGGCAGCGCTCGGTTGGGACGGGGAGGGCTCCATACACGCGGCACGATAACGACGTGACCGCTGTGCCGGTAACCTTCGGCCGTAATGCCGCAACCGCCTGTGACCATCATCCTCCCGGTCTTCAACGAGGTCGAGACGATCGACGGAACGCTCACCTCCCTCATCGGGCAGGACTACGCAGGACCCCTCGACGTCATCATCGCCGACGGTGGGTCCACCGACGGGACGCGCGAGAAGCTCGAACAGTGGACGGTTTCAACGCCGAACGTCACGGTGATCGACAACGATCGCCGAGTTCAGTCGTACGGCTTGAATGCAGCCGCGGAGGCGTCAGGCGCTCCCTTCTTGGTGCGCGCCGACGGCCATACCCACTACGCAGCCGACTACGTGCGCCAGTCGGTCAAGACCGTCATCGAGACTGGGGCGGCCGCGGGCGGGCGAATGAACCCGGTCGGAACGAACCCATTCGGCCGTGCCGTCGCCGCGGCAATGAACAGCCGGCTCACGATGGGTCCGGCTCGTTTTCATCACGCCGACCGCCGCGAAGAGGTCGACACGGTGTATCTCGGTGCGTTCCCGAGGGAGGATTTCCTCGACCTCGGTGGTTTCCGAGCGTTCCCGTCGGGTGCCGCCGAGGATGCCGACTTCTATCACCGCTGGAACCGCACGGGCAGGAAGGTGGTCGTCGATCCGGTGATCCACTCGGAGTACACGCCGCGGCAGAATCCTGGGGCGCTGTGGAACCAGTACTACCGGTACGGACTCGGCAAGTCGGAGATGCTGTGGATCAATGGTCGGCTCCCCTCGCCGCGCCCGCTGGCGCCCGCCGTCCTCGTCGTCGGGTTGACCAGCACCGCCGTTGCCGGGATGATCACCAAGAAGTCGTGGCCGTTCCTCTTCGGGCTCGGATCATGGCTCACCGTCGTCGGCACAGTGGCAATCCGTTCCGGTGAGTCGATTGGCCGCGTGATGGCCGCCGCCATGATCATGCACACGTCGTACGGCCTCGGCGTGCTCCAAGGCCTGGTGAGAGGACCCGGTGCCGTGGCCTATTTGAAGGAAGAGAGCCGCTAGCGGCTCTCTTCGCCTCCCCCACATCGCCACGGCGCGCTCCTTCGCCTCCCCCCCACTTCGCCTCCCCCACATCGCCACGGCGCGCTCCTTCGCCTCCCCCACATCGTCACGGCGCGCTCCTTCGTCTCCCCCACCGTCAAGGTGGGGGAGACGCGACCGGACGGAGTCCGGTCGCAGAGGGGGCCGCCTGGGAGCCCGAAACGCGAAGATGAGGCCCATCCGCGGAGCACCCGTCCCGCCAACCTCTCAGCCCTTTCCCCCACATCGTCACGGCGCGCTCCTTCGTCTCCCCCACCGTCAAGGTGGGGGAGACGCGACCGGACGGAGTCCGGTCGCAGAGGGGGCCGCCTGGGAGCCCGAAACGCGAAGATGAGGCCCATCCGCGGAGCACCCGTCCCGCCAACCTCTCAGCCCCCTCCGCTCCGCTCCGGCCTAGCGGCCGGTGCTCGCGCCTCCCCCACTCCGCCGACAACCACCGCGGACCGCTCAACTGCACCGTCCCGCCAACCTCTCAGCCCCCTCCGCTCCGCTCCGGCCTAGCGGCCGGTGCTCGCGCCTCCCGCCCCCGACGACAACCAGCGCGGACCGCTCCACGGCACCGTCCCGCCAACCTCTCAGCCCCCTCCGCTCCGCTCCGGCCTAGCGTCCGGTACACGCGCCTCCCCCACTCCGCCGACAAACACCGCGGACCGCTCAACTGCACCGTCCCGCCAACCTCTCAGCCCCCTCCGCTCCGCTCCGGCCTAGCGGCCGGTGCTCGCGCCTCCCCACTCCGTGGGGGAGGCGAAGACTGGGGGTTTGTTGCTTCTCCATGCGGGGTGTGGAACCAGTCACCGTTGATTCGGCTGCTCACCAGGCGGATGGGGATCCAGAGGGCGGCGAGGACGGCAAGGAACGGGTATCGCACCACGTAGCGGGGCGAGACACCGTCGCGGAGCAGGAAGGGGATCGGCTGCGCGAACTGCCCGACCGCTGCTGTGACCCAGATCCACGGTGAGAGCAGGAGGCGGCTTCGGGTCGCTACGGCAGCGACTGCCAACAGACCGGACAGGAGCGCCACGAACGAGCGTCCCGGTTGGACGAGCCTGAGCCCCTGGTCGAACAGGCGGAAGGACCGGCGCTCGACCGCCGCCGACCACAAGGGTCGCAGGTACAACTTCGCCACCTCGCGTTTTCCGGACATCCATCGGGATCGCTGTCGGACGGTGGTCGTCAGGCCGGTCGGCTTCTCATCGCGGATCCTCACATCGTGGAGCCAGGCCACGCGGAGGTCGGCCAGCGCTGCCCGCACTCCGATCTCCTGGTCCTCCGTGAGTGAGGTCCCGAATCCGCCGATCCGATCCAGCGCCTCTGCGGTGAACGCCATCCCGGTGCCACCGAGGTCGCTCGACCAGCCAAGATTGTCGCGTGCCAACTGCACCATCCGGTTCCCGGCCCAATACGACATCGCCGAAGCGGTGGCGAGCACGGATCCATCCGGGTTCTCGACGTCGAGATAGCACTGAACGATTTCATGGCCGGCGTCGAGTTCGTCGGCGATCCTCGTCAAAGCTCGAGGTGGCAGCCGATTGTCGGCATCGAATACCACCAGCGCCTCATCATCGTCGAGGGGATAGGCATCGAGGTACCACGAGAGCGCTGCCCCTTTTCCTCCCGGTCCGCTCAAACGCTCCACCGCTGTCACTCCCCTGCCGGCGGCGACCTCCGCCGTCTGATCGGTGCAGCGATCCGCAAGAACCACGACCTCAGCTGCCGGATATGTGTCCGATGCGAGGTCTCCAAGGATCCCGGAGATCACGGCCTCCTCATCATGGGCCGGCACGACGATCCGCAGCCGCCGCCAGCCGGAACCCGGCGCGGCGGCGGGGCGGTTTCTCCATCCCCACAGCGCAACAACCGCGTTGTACCCGGCGATCGAGAGCACGATCATCTGCGCCGTCTTTGCGAGAACCCGTAGCATGACGGCCGAAGCGTACCGACCGAGGAGCGACAGAGTTGATGGGCCGAGATTCGAACGGACCGATCATGGTGGTTCTCGGCACCAGGCCGGAGATCGTCAAACTGGCGCACATCACGAGAATCCTCGGCGACGACGGCGTCGTTGTGCACACCGGCCAGCACTATGACCCGGGTCTGTCCGACTCGTTCTTCGAGCAGCTCAATCTGCCGGAGCCCAAGGTATTCCTCGAGATCGGCGGCGAATCCCGCGGGCGTCAGATCGGCCTCGCCGTGACCGCACTCGACGGGGTCTTCGAGGAGATGCGGCCGGCAGCCGTGGTTGTCCAGGGCGACACCAACACCGTCCTGGCGGCGGCGCTCGCCGCAAATGCCCGTGAAGTACCGGTCGTGCACGTCGAAGCCGGTCTCCGCAGCAATGACCGGCGAATGCCCGAGGAGCACAACCGGGTCGTCACCGACCACCTCGCAGATCTCCTGCTCGCGCCCACGGAGACGAGCCGTGCCAATCTGCTGGCCGAAGGGATCCCGGATGAGCGAATCGTCGTCACCGGCAACACCGTTGTGGAGGCGGTACGTGAGCTCATGCCGGACGCCGAAGAACGCCGCGCGCTGGCTGTGTCGTTCGGAGTGACACCCGGCCGGTTCGTGCTCAGCACCTTCCACCGTCCGGAGAATGTCGACGACCCGGACGTTCTCGAGTCCATCCTCGAGGAGCTTGCGGCGCTCCCCTTCCCGGTGCTGCTCCCGCTCCACCCGCGTGCCGTCGCCCGTGTCGCCTCGGCCGGGCTCGGGAGCCTCCTCGACCGGGTCATGGTCGTCGAACCGATCGGCTACCGCGAGTTCCTCGGGCTGGGTGCCGAGTCGGCGTTCCTCGTCTCCGACTCCGGTGGCGTTCAGGAGGAAGTGTCCGTCTACAAACGCCCGGTCCTCGTCGTGCGGCGGTCGACGGAACGGCCCGAAGTCATCGGGACATTCGCTGAGCGGGTCGATCCCGGTCCCGACATCTCCCGTGTCGCCAGCGAGTGGGCAGCCGACCTCGCCGCGGTTCACAGCCGGCTCGCTGATACCCCAAGCCCCTACGGCGACGGGTCGGCGTCCCAGCGGTCCGTTGATGCCATAAGGAACATGATCGATGCGTGAGATCCTCAGGCGGCGATTCGCCGCGACAGCACCAACCGATGCACCAGCCGAAGCTCCGGCCGACGACCGCCCTCCGGTTCTGTCGTTTGGGTCGTGGGACGGTCTCAATCCGGGCGATCCGGCGGTGGTCGTCGTGTGCCACCCCGACTGGCGGGGCGTGCGAACCGCGGCGTACACCTTTCGCGAGCCCACAATCGAGTGCGACGATCTCGACCGATGGAAAGACGAGATCATCGCCGGGCTGCGCGACAGCAACACTGCAACCGTCGTCGTCCATGGATTCCCCCCCGGCTCGGGCTCGTTCATCCGTGCGGCTCACGGAGCCGGCATAGGCACCCGCGTGGTGCTCCATTCGTCGATGACCCAGCACGGCGCCGAAGCCGGTGAGGCCGCCGTCGCAAACGAAGTTCTTGCGCTTGCCGGCGGCGGGCTTCTAGATCGCGTGGGGTTCGTGAAGGCAGGTCTCGCCGAGTCGTTCACCGCTCTCGGATACCCGGCATCGTATGTGCCAAACCGGGCGCCGGATCTCCCGTCGTACGAGGCACGCGACGTTGGACCGGGCCTCAACGTCGGGATCTTCGCCGAACCGTTCTGGCGAAAGAACGTCGTAACCCAACTCGGCGCTGTTGCACTGATCGACGATGCAACGGCGCATGTGATGCGACGACCGGACGTCGAATACCTGGATCACCTGCACCTCGTCGACCACGGCGAGATCCCGTGGGGCGATTTCGTCTCTCTCCAGGCGTCGATGGACATCAATCTCTACGTCACGTTGTCGGAGTGCCACCCGCTTTCGCCGATCGAGTCGTACCAGACGGGTGTGCCGGCGTTGATTTCCCGCACGTCCGACGTGTTCCGAAGTGACGGCAGGTTGTGGGGCCTCACGACGGTCGAGATCCCGGACGACCCGTCGGAGATCGCGAATGCGACGCGCCGCCTCATCGATCATGCCGGCGAGGCCGTGGAGCGGGCCGAGCGTTGGATCGTCCGTGCCGACGCGAGCGCAGCCGACCGCTGGCGTGCCTTCGTTTCCTAGCGACAGGTCGGCGGACGTCAGCGAAGGGCGATACGGAACCGGTCGACCACCGTCTCGATGTCCTCTTCCGTCATCTCGTGGTACAGCGGCAAGATGATCGACCGCTCGCTCAAGCGTTCGGTCTCCGGCAGGGGTATCCGGGCCTGACCCGTGAATGTCGCTTCCAGGTGGGCGGCCATCACCCCGCGCCGGCTCGAGACGCCGGCTTCCATCAAGCGCTGCATCACCAAGTCCCGCGTCACCGGGATTGATTCACCGAGGACCACGGAATAGGACTGATAGTTGGTCGTGCCGTAGTCGGGATCGCGCGGGACCGATACACCATCGACATCTGCAAGGCGATCCGCGTACATTCCGGCGAGATACCTCCGCCGGGCGATCATTTCCGGGACCTTGCCCAGCTGGACGATGCCGATGGCGGCCTGGATGTCGGTCAGTCGATAATTGAACCCCAACTCTGGGTACTCCTCCACGATCACGCGATCGGCAGCGTGACGGTCGGCGGCCGACACGCTCATGGCGTGCTGGCGCAGCGTCCGCATGCGCTCGGCAAGATCGGGAGCGTCGGTGACGATCATCCCGCCCTCACCTGTGGTGAGGAGCTTTCGGGGATGGAACGAGAACACTGCCGTCCCTGGAGCACTCCCGATCTGGGCGCCGCGATAGGTCGATCCGATGGCGCAGGCGGCATCTTCGATCAAGGCGATCTCGCGGTCGGCACAGAGGTCGCGAATCGGGTCGAGATCCGCGGGCATGCCGATCTGATGGACGAGGATCACTGCCTTCGTCTTTGGCGTCATGACCTGAGCGATCGTCTCCGGCGTCAGGTTCTGCGTGACGCCGTCTACGTCGGCGAATATGGGTTGGGCACCTACGTAGCGGGGCGCATTCGCCGTCGCGATGAACGACAGCGATGGCACGATGACCTCGTCGCCTGCGCCGATTCCAAGGGCGTGGAGGACCAGATGGAGTCCGGTGGTGCAGGACGACACGGCGATGCCTTCCCGGTTCCCGACGAATTCGCACAGTTCTTTCTCGAACGCCGCAACCCGCGGTCCCTGAGCCACCCACCCGGATCGGATGGCGTCGGCCGACGCACGAACCTCTTCCTCCCCCAACCACGGCTTCATGACGGGAATCACGCCCAATTCCTCGACTGCTCTTCGGCGAGGAGCGTCGCGGGATCCCCAAGACCGCCGAAGTACCCCACCGTGCGGCGCAGACCTTCCTCGAACCCGACGGATGGAACGTACGCTGTCAGACCCGACACCTTCGTCACGTCTGCAAGGAGTCGAGGCAGATCGCCCGGCCGCTCGGGACCGTATTCAACTCCCGACGCCGAACCGGTGATCTCCAGCACCGCCGCTGCGAGGTCGTTGACCGAAATCTCGAGACCGTATCCGATGTTGACGACCTCCCCGGCGAACGCCGGGGTGCGCGCGAGTTCGAGGATCCACGCGGCCGTGTCCTCTACGTACATGAAGTCGCGTGTTTGGGTGCCGTCTCCGTGCACGTGGAGGGGTTCTGACGCGAGTGCGCGGAGGATGAACTTGGGAATCACCTCTCCCGAATCGCCCTCGAAATGCGAGCGTGGTCCGTAGTTGTTGAATGGCCGGACCACCGCCGTGTTCATGCCATACGTGCGGTGGTAGGCAAGGGTGATGAGCTCTCCCGCCAGCTTGCCCGCCCCGTAGACGGTGGTGGGTTGCGGCACCGTGTCTTCGCTGAACGACCCGGTGTCCGCCACGCCGTAGATCTCCGAGGATGAGACATACACAAACTGGCCCCGGCGTCCCCCGCGCATCGCCTCGAGCACCTCGAGGGTGCCGGTCGCGTTCACCCGCAGGTTCTCACGGGGATCGCCGATCGAGGCCCGCACGTTTCTGACGGCGAGGTGGAAGACAAGATCTGCGTCGGCGGCGACCTGCGCAATGTCGCGCTGAGCGCAGTCGCCGACGATCAGCTCCACATCGGCCGAGACGGGCTCGAGGTTGGCCCGGGAACCGGTGGACAGGTCGTCGACCACGACGATCGAGGCTTCGGTCTCGCGCGCAAGGTGCTCGACCAGGTGCGAGCCGATGAAACCCGCCCCGCCGGTGACAACGATCCGTTCGGCTCCGTCGGCAGTCATCACGCCGCCTCGACGGCGTCGCGCACAGCGTCACACACGTAGTCGACCTGCTCGTCCGTCAGCTCGGGGAACATCGGGAGTGACAGCAGTCGTTCAGCGCTCCATTCGGCGTTTGGGAACGAACCGGCCCCGAGGCCGAGCGACGAGTACGCCGCCTGGAGATGGATGGGAATCGGATAGTGGAGACCGGTGCCGATCCCGGCATCGGATAGCCGCGACTGAATCTCGTCGCGATTGTCCGCATGCACGACATACAGGTGGTACACCGAGCGCACATCCGATGGTTCGGTCGGCAGCTGCAGACCGGCTACCGATGAGAGCCGCTCGTTGTAGCGTTCGGCGACCTCGCGTCTGCGGGTTGTCCACGCGTCGAGGTGGCCCAGTTCGAGGCCCAGGCCGGCACCGACGAGTTCGCTCATCCTTCCGTTCGTGCCGATGACCCCGCTGCGGTACTTCTCGATCTGGCCGTGGTCACGGTACGAGCGCGCCATCGCCGCGAGTTCGGGATCGTTCGTCGTGACCGCACCACCCTCACCGACGGCGCCGAGGTTCTTCCCCGGGTAGAACGAGAATCCGGCGATCGTCCCCAAGCCGCCGACCTTGCGCCCGCGGTACTCGGCGAGATGGGCCTGTGCGGCATCCTCGAGAAGCGGGATGCCGTACGGCTCGATGACGCTGAGGAGGTCATCGATCGGAGCCGGCTGACCATAGAGGTGGACCGCAATCACGGCTTGAACCGGCTGCGCTTCGAGCGCCGCCGCCACGGCCGTCACCGAGATATTCCAGGTTGTGTTGTCACAATCGACCAGGACGGGGGTTGCACCAACGTTCGAAACGGCTTCGGCGCTCGCGATGAACGTGTTCGCCGGAACGATCACGCTGTCCCCGTCCCCGATACCCAGCGAGCGGAGAGCGATCTCCAGGGCAACGGTCCCGTTCCCCACGGCCACCGCGTGTTCCACGTCGTGCGCGTGGGCAAAGGCCTCCTCGAAACTCCGGACCCGGGATCCGTTGACGAAGGCAGCGCTATCGAGAATCTCCGAGAAGCTGTCGATCAGGTCGGCGCGGAAGGGGCGATGGTGCGCGACAAGGTCAAGAAACGGGACGTTCATCGGGATCCTCCGAAGGCTCGGTGTCTGCACTCGAGATGATACGTGCGGGGTTTCCCGCAACGACGGACCCCGGAGGCACATCGGTGGTGACAACAGAACCGGCGCCGACCAGAGCACGTTCACCGATCGTGAGCCCCGCGAGGATGGTCGCTCCCGAGCCGATGGAGGCACCCCGCTTGACGTCCGTCGGGATCACGGTCCAATCGTCGCTCGTCTGCGGCCGTCCGTCCGGCGCCGTCGCCCGCGGGTACATGTCGTTCACGAATGTCACCCCATGGCCGATGAAGCACTCATCCTCGATGGTCACGCCTTCACAAACGAACGAATGGCTCGAGATCTTGCATCGAGCCCCGACAACGGCTCCCCGCTGGATCTCGACGAAGGCGCCGATCAGCGTCTCGTCACCGATCGTGCAGCCGTAGAGGTTGATGAACGATGAGAGCCGAACGTCGGTGCCCAGCACCACGTCATCGGCGATTGCCTGGTGATGCGCTGCGAACGTCACAATGCGGCGACGGTGACCGGTGAACCGTCCATTTCGAGACTCCGCCTCGCTGCCTCGAGGAGCTCGAGGACCCTCAATCCGGCGTGGCCATCGGTCGCGGGCGCCGATCGGTTCTCGATCGACTGAACGAACTCCTGCGCGACGAGGGCAAGCGCTTCGGTCTCAGAGATTGCGGGCGCCACCATGTCGCCGATGCGATACGAAACGAGAGCTCTGCGGCGCACAGCCTCCGAATCGGTCTCGAGCGTCGCTCCGCTGTCGTAGATGCTGAGTCGCTGGGTCGGTTTCAGATCATCCCACACCATCATTCTGTCCGAACCTCCGATCAGGATGGTGCGGACCTTGACCGGGCTGAGCCAGTTGAGGTGAAGGTGTGCAATGGCGCCGTTGGAGAGCTGAATCGACACATAGGCAACACACGGGTGGCCGACGCCCAACGGGTCGGAGCCTTGTGCGGCGACCGACACCGGCGTGATGCCGTCGGGAAGAATGAAGTCGAGGATCGAGAGATCGTGGGGAGCAAGGTCCCAGATCACGTCGATATCGGATTGGACGAGTCCCAAGTTGATCCGCACGGAGTCGTAGTACTGGAAATCACCGATGTCGCCGGCCCGTAGCGCCTGGCGCAGGTATTGGACCGTGCCCGTGTAGCAGAAGGTGTGGTCGGTCATGAGCACGCGCCCCTCGGCGTCGGCCCGATCAACCAGGCGCCGGCCCACGTCGAGGTCGTTTGCAAGCGGCTTCTCCACAAGAACGTCCTTGCCGGCGTCGAAGCAACGCTCGGCGATGGGGCCGTGGGTTCCTGCCGGCGTGGCGATCGCAACCCCGGAGACCGACTCGTCTGCAAGCACATCATCAAGTGACGACGTCCATCGTTCGACACCGAAACGCCGAGCGAGCCGGGCCGCCGCATCCTCATCGATATCGCAGACCCAGCGGACGTCCGCAGATTCGCTGCTGTTGAAGTTTCGAACGAGGTTGGGTCCCCAGTAGCCAGCTCCAATCACGCCAATTCCGGTTTGCGACATGCCGACGTTCTCCAGTTGTTGGGGGCGCGGAACTATACCAATAGCCATGCATCGACACGGTGCCACGGTAAGGTGTCGTTCGCCATCCAGAGAGAGTGAATGGCCTCCCCGGACCTGTCCATCATCATTCCCGCGTACAACGAGGCCGACGCGCTTCCGGCTGCGATTGATCGCATTCGCGAGACCTTCCCAAGCAGCGGTGATGGGGCAATCTCCATCGAAGTCATCGTGCTGAGCGACGGCTCGACCGATTCCACGTTCGATGTAGCCAGCGCCGCTCTCGACGACGGCTTGGAGGGGCGTGTCGTCGAATTCGTCAGCAACGTCGGCTCCCACGCGGTGATCCGGTGTGGTCTGGAACTCGCATCGGGCGATGCGGTTGCGGTCATTTCGGCGGATGGACAGGACCCTCCCGAGGTTCTGCCCGAGTTGGTCAGTCAGTTGAGCCCCACCGTGGACATCGCGTGGGGCCGCCGAGCGAATCGCGACGGCGACTCATGGCTGACCCGAACCATGGCCTCGGCCTACTACCGGTTGTTCCGTGCCCTCACGAGGTTGGACTATCCCGAGGGCGGCCTGGACTTCCTCGTCATGACCCGGCGGGTTCGCGACGCCGTTGTGGCGTTCCCGGAGCGCAACCTCCCGCTGTTCCTCACGATCTTCAACCTGGGGTTCGGACAGACGTACGTTGACTACGACCGTGCTCCGCGAACCGCCGGAGAGTCTGGCTGGACAACGCGCAAGAAGTTCAAAGCGGCAGGCGACATGCTGATTGCGGTCTCAGCCGCTCCCCTCAGGCTGCTGTCGATCGTTGGGGCGGTCGTCGGCCTTGCCGGCATCGTCTTCGGCTTCGTCACGGTGCTTCGAGCGCTGTTCGGCCAAACCCCGGATTCCGGGTGGGCGTCGCTCATGACGGCGATATCCGTCATGGGTGGTCTGATCCTCGTCGCCATCTCGGTCCTCGGCGAATACGTATGGCGTACGCTCGACGAATCGCGCGGCAGGCCGATCTACATCATTTCGAGAGACTCAGGTCCGCTCTAGGCCGGACCTAGCGCCCGAGTTCGGCAATGAGCTGCCTGAGCGATTCGACCTCGGCTTCGAGCGCCGCAACACGATTGTCGACCTCGCGTCGCTCCAGCCGGCCACTCACGACGGCACCCGGGGCCACGTCGCGCTCCACGAAGTTCAGCGGCGAGATGATGGCACCATCACCGACGGTGACACCGGGTCCTATGACGGTCGGCCCCGCGATGAAGCAGTTCTTTCCGATACGTGTCCGGCTGTAGTCGATGAGTTCCTTGCTCTGACCTGTCTGGCCGGCGCGGGCCTGCTTGTGGGTCGTGTGGCTCCACACGAACACACCGAGCCCGATCTGCGTGTTGTCACCGATCTCGAGGCCGCCCTGCGCGTCGAGCACGGCTCCCTCGCCGATCCACACATTCTCGCCGCAGGTGAGGTTGTCCGGATTCAGGATCTTCGCGTTTTCGCGTATACGACAGCCCGCCGGCAGGCCCAGGAACCGGGCCCGTTCCCGATCGTCCATGAGGTCGGTGCTGCGGTACCGCAGGATCTCGCTGCGGATATGTGCGAGGTCTTCGGACACGGTCTCTGGGAAGTATTGATTCGTCACAGGGCGCACTCCGTCCGGGATCGGGCAACTGCGCGCATCCTACCGGTGTGGCTGCAGCGATTACATGCATCGTCCGGCGGATTTTCACTGCCGTTCCACCGTCCGGACCCGTCCGCGCCGGCCCCCGAACGCCGGAGGGGTGCCCCATCCGGCCCGGCGCATGCTGCTTCGCTCGTGCAATCGACTTCTCTGGTGTTGCGGATATGCTCCGCACGCCGACCTTGGAACGATCCTGACGACAACAACCTCACCATCAGACACAAACCGTTCGTGGTTGCACACGGGCGACGCGCGATGGCTGACCGCTCTGGCGTTTGTGCTCGTTGCGGTGACGTGGATCGTCTTCGCAACTGAGGAACCGTTTCACATCGACGAGCTGCGTCAACTCGGCGGATACTGGGGAGGTCCCGGGCAATGGCTCAGCACCTCGTGGGCGCTCAACCAGCCGCCGCTCGAGGTCGCGCTCGGTGGAACATGGAGGCTTGCGTTCGGCGCAACCGACTTTGCCGAACGCCTCCTGCCGACGCTCTTCGGCCTGTGATCGGTGGGCTTCCTTGGGTACCTATCCAAGCAGTTCGCGGGAAACCGTTTTGCTCCCGCGATCACGATCCTCGCGTACGGGTTCTCCCCCATTGTGCTGCGCACAACGGCGTTCATCCGGCCGTACGCAATTCCGACCTTCTTCGCGCTGCTCTTCGTCGTAGCGGTCCGTTCTCTGCTCCGGACCGGACCGAACGCGAAGACCCTCACATTCTCAGGACTCTCGGGATTGCTCCTCGTCCTGACCCAGGCGCTGGTCCCAGTGATGGTTTCCCTGTTCGCCGTGGCCGGACTCCTGGTGCGCCGCTACGTGGTTCGTGAGAACGATCCCGGCGGGACCAGCGCACTGTCCGTCGCGGGAATCACGTTTGTGGCTTCCCTGGCGATGCCGATCATCACCCGAATCAAGAACCCAACGTTCTTCGAGACCCAGACGCCGTATGGCTTGCGTGAGCGGTTCGTCGACAGCGTTTCGGCGTTCGTTTCCGAGTTCGACGCCGCGTTCGGTCTGGCGGGCCTCGCGCTCGCCGCTCTCGTCATCCTTCTGCTGTTCAAGCCATTCCGCCCGACCCGGGGCGAGGTCTGGTGGTTCATCCCACTCGCGGCAATTTCTCCCGGAATCTCCGCCGTCTTCTTCGCTTCCGTGGCACCCGGATTCTCGTTCTTCGACCGCTACTTCCACGATCTGATGCTGCCCGGCGCTCTGGCGATCGGGCTTGTCGGTTCGCGTCTGCTGCTCGCGCCCCGTGAGAGCTGGCGCATCCCGTCGACGATCATCGGTGCCGTCGCTCTCGCTCTCTACGCGATTCCGACGGCGATTGGATTCCATGCCGAGGTCACCGAACAGGAGACGACCGACTGGGAACAGGCGTCGCACCTCATCATGGAGAACGTGGAACCGGACACCGTCGTTCTGTTCGAGTTCCTGCGCGAATTCCCGCGATACCAGCCCCTGTTCTACGGCCAACCCCGATACCTCCCAACGTGGTACCAGATCCGCCTCCCGCGGGCGATGGTCACCTCGAGCCACCGCCTCGGGGAAGAACCGATCGTCGTTCTGCTCGCCGGAGATACGCGGACTTCCGTCGCTCCCCCAGGCTGGCGCATCGTCGACGACGGAGAGTGGCGCCTCCTGATCCCGCCGAACGCAGTCGCAAGAGACGGCGCCGAAGTGCTCACCCAACTCGATGCAGCGATTACCGATGAGCGGTACGACGTTGCGATCCGATTCGGCCTTGCGCTCGAGCTGGCTCGGACCGGTCACTTCGAAGCCGCCGAGGCGGTGCTCGCCGAGATCTCCCCTCCCCCGGGTTCCGATCCTCAACGTCGGTTCGAGCAGTACCTGGAGTCAACGCGCCTCCAGATCGCGAACATGAAGGCGGGTGCCTGAGCCCGGTCGAGGGTCGACGAGGCAGTTGCCGCGGGTGTGTCGGCGGCGGCACTCGTGCGTGTCCTAGCCGTTGGCCGGATCGAGGAGCGGTTCGATTGCCCGCGCCCGGCCAATCCGATGAGCGAGTTCGGTCCTCTGGAACCCTCCGGAGGCGAGGTGAACGCGATGCCGCACCACGACTTCGGGCACAAGCCCGATGTTGCCCCCGGCGGCGATGATCTGCGACCAGTAGTGCCAGTCTTCGCAGTACAAGAACGCCAGGTCGGGGGCGAACGCGACTCCGGCGTCGCGTACGTGCATGTCGACGAGCGCTGCCGTTGAGACGATCGGGTTCTCTCGCAGCCCGACCCTCCGATCGAACGGGGGTTTCGCCTCGATCCCCTGATACTCGCCGAAGAACTCGGTCCAACCTGCAACGGCCCAGAGCGACACATCCTCCCGCAAGGCTTCGGCGGTGCGTTTGATGCAATTCGGCTCCAACACATCGTCTTGATCAACAAGGAGGAAGGCGTCTCCGGTCATTGCCTCGATCATCCGGTTCCTCGCGGTGCACACGCCGCGATTGGCCTGCGACAGTCTGCGTATGCGCGTCGGTTCCCGGTCCACCCACCGCCTGAACGCTTGGTCCACTCCGGCAGAGTCTGAACCGTCATCCATCAGCAGCACTTCGTGAGGCGCTTGCGACTGTCCGAGAATCGACTCGACGCACTCGTCGAGAAACGAGACATTCCGGAAGACCGGCACCCCGACGGATACCCGCCGGGCCCTCGACTGGTCCGACGATGGGGCTTGCGGGGAACGTATCGGCGTTGACGCTACGGACGTCGATTGCGGACCCGTTCCGGAAAGGAGTGAGGCCAGCTCATCGCTGGAGTCCCAGGTCCGGACATCGCTCCACATCGCCGCCGCGACGCTCCCCCGCGGCGCCAGGACCTCGACGCCGGCGTCCCTCCACTGCGCGGCCGCCTGATCGGGCGGTTCA
Source organism: uncultured actinomycete (assembly GCA_942491345.1). Taxonomy (GTDB): domain Bacteria; phylum Actinomycetota; class Acidimicrobiia; order Spongiisociales; family UBA5794; genus JAHEEL01. Next base: position 59,971 of record CALOAN010000042.1, on the reverse strand, counting down.
AGGGCATTCCCCAGCACCACGAAGGCCGGCCGCGCAATCGGTCGATCAGACCGCCGGAGCCTGTCACCAAGAATGGCTCGTACGCCACTCAGAGCCTCCCACGTTGTTCCCGACCAGATCAGATCCGCAGCGTCCTGCCCGGAAACCGTCACCTGGAGATCGGCAACCGTCGCCGCAGCACGCAACACATCGCCCGAGCGATTGCTGCGAGACACCGGTCCCGGCGCCCAGGCCCCGAGTCCCGGTTCATCCGAACTCGACGCCGGAGCAGCCGCGACGTCGACAATCTCCGCCGACACGCCGATGCTGCTCAGAAGCTGAGCGGCAATCGGGGATGCGGCGAGCACCACCTCTGAGTTCCGATACTGCGCCAGCTCCCAATCGATCTCCGACGCCAACGGCATCTCAGCATGGTCTGCGGTTCCCGCAACGAGCATCGCCTCGAGCCAGGCACCGTCGCCGGCGATCGTCCAAATCCGGCGCCGCTGATCTCTTGGTTTGGACGCTTCGCTCACCGCCAGAACACCACCAATGCCGCCGTGATCCGGTGCGACCACGACATCCCCCGGCTCGGTTTCGGCGAGCACCTGCTGCGCGGCGTACCACGATCGGATCAGTGGCTCGGGGGTGTGCTTGAAGCCATCACTTCCGGGATCCTCGGCGCTTCCGTCGGGATTCCGCGCTTCGATGTCGTCCACCTCCAGAATCCCCACGGCGTGGTCTTCCTCGAAGGTGATCGAGCACCGGATCTGTGACCGAACTCGTAGACGCGTCCCGGTGCTACGGCTCGGATGGACATCCCGACACCCTACCCGACCGCTGGTCAGGTACGACCGTGGTGGTGGGCTGCTGATGTCGTGTTCAGGCATCTCGACGTTGCCGAGGATTGGTCCACGGTCTGCGACGCTCGACGTCTTCACCTGCCGGCTACGAAGACGCGCATGGAACGCAATCCATGTGCTTCCAATGCCGTCAGCCAGCCTACCATCAGCTTGCCACCCCAGCGTGCCTTGGTCCTTCGTACTTGGCCGCAGGGTCGCCCTGGCGGTCAGGTCGAAGGCTCAGGCCAGCGCAGCAGGCTCGTTCCCCAGCTCCGCAGCAGTCACGCTCGGGCATCGAGGCCCGGGCTGAGCTCGATCGGGCTGACCCACACGCTGGTGCCGCTTGGCCCACTTCGCGGAACCGGAGATTGCGGGCAGAAACGACCAGTGCTGCGACCACATCTTCGATATACACGAAGTGGTGGAGCGGCTCGGGGTCGGGCAGCCGGACGGCCTGCCCGGACTCCACCCGGTCGATCAGCACGTCGATGAGTTTTGCTCTGGTGTCCGCAGGACCGTACGCGTCGTAGATGACCGGCTGGGTCCATTGCAGGCCCCGAGCCTCCTGCAAGTATCTGGCGATCTCGCAGAGAGCGTTCTTCGTTGATGCGTAGAAGCTCGACGACCGGCCAGGGGCTCCGGCGAACTGAAAATGGGACCCTGCAACCACCACGTCGCACCCCGCGCACCTCGACGCTGCATCGAGAACGAGCGATCCGAACCGCACATTTGCGTCGATCATGAGAGCAATCGAGGCCGGGTCATCTTGCCGTCGATAGTGAGTCGCCAGATGAAAGACCACCGTCGGAGCGATCCGATCGAATGTCTCTCCCACCGGCATCGAGCCTTCTCCCACAGCATGGACGAGGCTGGATTCGAGCCCGAGACGCGACTGGGCCGCTGCGGCATCGCGAGCGAGCACGTGCACTTCGTTTCGGCCGCGAAGGTGTGCAACGAGCGCTGACCCGATGTATCCCGTGGCCCCGGTCACCACGACTCGTTCGTCGGCCATCACCAGACTCATGGCATCCGATACTAGGGAATCGGCCGTCCGCTCATACGCGGCCCGGCGCCGGGTCGCCCAAGGACGGCAGCCTCAGCTCTCGTCGAGCACGTCCATGAGGTAGGTGGCGTACTCGGGGCTCGGCGCCGTTGCTGCCTGCCGCGCGAGGGCTTCGCGCGAGATGAACCCCATGCGATAGGCAACTTCCTCCAAACATGCAACTTTCGAACCCTGGCGTTTCTCGATGGTATGCACGAACGCCGACGCTTCATGCAAGGACTCGGGTGTCCCGGCGTCGAGCCATGCGATACCTCGTCCCAGAGCCTCAACCACGAGCTCACCCTCGTCGAGATACGATCGAATCACGTCCGTGATCTCGAGTTCACCACGCGCCGACGGCCGCACCCGGCGTGCCACATCAACAACGCGATCATCGAAGAAGTACAAACCGATCACCGCGAGGTTCGACTCCGCGCGATCCGGCTTCTCCTCGATATTCAGAGGAGTTCCATCCTCGCCGAGCGTGACAACACCGAATTGCTCGGGATCACGAACCGGGTAGCCGAAGATGGTGGCGCCGTCGCGCTGCGTTGCTTCGCGGAGCAGTCCGGAAAGGCCCCTCCCGTACAGGATGTTGTCGCCGAGTACGAGTGCAGCCGAAGAACCATCGATGAAGTCCTCTCCGATCAGGAAGGCCTGCGCCAATCCGTCCGGTGAAGGTTGCACGGCGTAGCTCAGATCGAGCCCCCAGTCGCTTCCGTCGCCGAGGAGTTGGCGGAATTGACCGCTCTGGTCGGGTGTGGTGATGACGAGGATCTCGGTGATCCCGGCCAGCATGAGCAGCGATAGCGGGTAGTAGACCATCGGTTTGTCGTAGACCGGAAGGAGCTGCTTGCTCACCACCCGGGTCGCCGGATCGAGTCGGCTCCCTGTTCCGCCCGCGAGCACGATCCCTTTCACCGTTCGCCACCTCCTCCAGATGACAATCCCGCCCGCTCCACGGTGGCCCCGCTGCTCGTCAGCGGTTCCCACCATGCCGCATTCGCGATGTACCACTCGACGGTTGCGCGCAGCCCGGCCGCGAACGAGGTCGCCGGCGACCATCCGAGCCGCTCGGACGTATCGGATGCATCGAAGGCGTACCGCTGGTCATGCCCCGGCCGGTCCTCGACGAAGGTGACCAGATGCTCGTGCGGATCAAGCCGCTCTGCGACAGGGCGGAGTGTCGTCGAGAAGATCCTGCAAATGTGCATCACCACGTCGATGTTGCGTTGTTCCGCGTCGCCTCCGACCAGGTAGGTGGAGCCGATCTCCCCCTCTTCGGCGATTTGCAGCAATGCGGCCGCGTGGTCTTCGACATAGAGCCAGTCCCGCACGTTCTCGCCTGCTCCGTACACGGGGAGCGACAACCCCATCAGCGCCCGGATGACGGTGAGCGGGATGAGCTTCTCCGGGAACTGGTAGGGCCCGTAGTTGTTGCAGCAGTTGCTGATCAACATCGGCAGGCCGTTGCGTGTGATACCAAGCACGCACGAGGTGGTCGGGGCCGGCCTTGGATGCCAGATACGGGCTATCGTGGATCGTACGGATGGGCTTCGTGAAAGGCTTCCGGTATCGCCCAGCGACCCAAAGACCTCATCGTCGTCGAGACATGCTGGAAGCGGAATTCCTCGCGGCCGATCATTTGGCAGGGCTCTCGAAGTACTCGCGAGCCGCGTCCAGCAATCGCACCGGGCCGTTCAGGACGTTGGATTTCGACGAACTCCAGGGGCCGGTCGATTGAGCGGTCGACGTGCGTTTCTGCGGCGAGGTGGATCACTCGATCCGGTTGGAACCGGGCGAGGATGGTGGACATCGCCTGCGTGTCGACGACGTCGGCGACTTCGAGGACGTACCGGTCGGAATCGGCGACTGCACTCGTTGAACCCGCAGTTGCGGCGTAGGTGAGCTTGTCGACGTTCACCACCGACATGCCGCGAGCTACGGCCTGGCGCACGACGGCCGATCCGATGAACCCTGAGCCGCCGGTGATGAGAAGTCGCATATGTCTACCGAACCATATTCCGGAAAACGGGGTTCAGACGGTCGAACGGCTCCGGAGAGCGGCTCATCCTGCGCTCGTCTGCGGCGATGTGGTGCGCAATCATCCGCGTGAGCCGGGAGTCGCCCTGCGCGTCGGCACCCGCAGAGTGATCGTGCCTGCAGCGCACCGACTCGGGGCATCAACAACACACACGGGGCACCTCCGGGCGCAGCTACGGTTGCCGCGATTGTAGGCCCGCCGGCTCATCGGCCTCGGGATCAGGTCCTGGTTGAGGACGCTTCGAGGCGTCCCAGTTCTCCACGATCGCACAGTCTTCTTCGGTCATGAGATCAACGCTGTCGAGGAGTTGGGGTCGGAACGATGCCAGCCAGGGAGCCGGGATCTGTTCGAGGGCCGGCGGGTAGTACCGCTCGACCCAATCGCTTCCACTCCGCGTGGGACGCAGCTGGTCCTTGGTGCTCTTCAGGAAGGTTGATTCGATGCCCGGCACGCGGGAAAGCACGTACTCGAGGATGTGCTGCTGGTAATACGGGGGCGGCCCGAGCAACGGTTCGACGATCTTGCCGTTCGTGGAGACACGATCAACGAGTTCGGCCGGGAGGGGTTCGTCGGAACGGGCAGAGGCAATGAGCTCCTTCCTCAGGCACTTGATGCAGTTCCAGCACGGCGCCTCGACCGTCCCTAGCTGGCACGATCGGGTGATCGATTCCAGTCCTGCATTCTCGGCGAGTTGGAAGGTCAGGATTTCGGTTGCTCCAGCCATTCCACCGAAGAGGGGGATCCCTGCGGCTTCGAATACCCCGTACCAGGCCCGAGCGTTGTCACCGTTCGGATCGAATCTCCTGCCTTCGTCGAGATGTCGCGCACCGAGAATGAACCCGGCAGCGACGGCACCGAGGTTCAGGTAGTCGGCAAGGAGCACCGCCCCGATTCCGAGTGTGATCCACGTCGCGTAGGTCGGGAACGGCTGACATAGAAACTCAATGTCGGTGGCCACGACCTCGAGTCGTCGATCAGGTGTTTCGAGGAGGCGGGCATAGTGTTCGCTCACGTCGACGCGAAGGTGGGTTGCCCGGTTCGGCACACGCGGGTGCCGAACGCGCCTGAGGTGGATGAGCGGCGAGTCTGGAGGGATGAACTCGCTGAGGGCGACCGAGTCGACCCCACCGGAGTAGAGGAGCCCTACGTGTTGGCCCCGAGCCCTCGACGGAAGATCCTCATCTACAGGGCCGAGTTCGAAATCGAAGCCATCCTGCGCGGCGTCCGCGAACGCCGACGACACCGGTTCGTCGAGCCACAGCCGCCGCCCGACCCACGGAGCGACCGTCATGATCACGGCCAGCGCGACCAGATCCGGGTGCGTGTCCGCTGACAGCGCCGGGTGTCGGATTGTCGCAGTGTTCGCAACAAGTCGGATTGGCATGCCGGCTTGGCCTGCACCGTCGAGCCGTTCGCCTTCGTCGAGACGCAGGCGAAGGTTCAGCTGTCCCTCGTCCCACGATGTCGAGACTCTCACCCTGGCGCTCCGTGCTGCTCATGATCCGACGTCAGCGACCCGTGTCCGCGATTCGACGACGCCTCGGTTGATGCCCCCGGAGGGAGTCTCAATCGGCACTCACAACTGCCGTTCCTCATCTCAGCGAAGCGTCCCACGACTCGAGCGTCGTGCGGTCTTCGTCGGTCATGAGCTCAACGAAGTCGGGCAATTGATCACAGAACGTCGCTCTCCACGGATCGGGGAGCTCTTCAAGAGCCGGTGTGTAGTAGCACGCAACTTACTCGGTGGCCTGCAGCGTCGGATGAAGGAGTTCCTTCGTTGCTTCGAGGAAGGAACCCTCGAGCCCGGGGACTCGAGCGAGCGCATACTCGTAGATGTGCTGCCGGTAGTAGGGCGGCGGCCCAATGAGCGGTTCGACGACTTTCGCGTTCGACGAAACCCTGTCGAGGAGCAGCCGGGGAAGCGGTTGATGGGTGCGTGCCGCACCAATGAGTTCCTTGCGCAGGCATTTCGTACAGTTCCAACACGGTTCGTCGAAACCGCCGAGTTGGCAGGACCGAACGCTCGAGGCGAGTCCGGAACGGGCAACGATGTCGTCGGTCACAACCTCGCTCGCCCCGGCCATGCCCCGGAAATGAGGGAGGCCCGCCGCGTCGAACACGGTACGCCAGGCGTGATCATTGTCGCCATCGGCATGAAAGACGTGGCCATAGCTGAGGTACCGGGTTCCCAGGACCATGCCCGAGGCGATCGAGCCGAGAGCGAAGTGGTCGGCCAGGAGTATCGCCCCGGCGGCAATCGCCGGCCACGTCGGGTATGTCGGGAACGGTTGGCAGAGGAACTCGAGATCCGTCCCGAATACGTGGAGCGTGCGATCGGATTCCGCAAGTCGCTGGGCGTAGTGCTCGCTCACGTCAACTCTGAGGTGAGTTGCGCGATTCGGGACACGTGGGTGCCGGACGCGTTTGAGGTGGATCAGCGGTGTGTCGTCCGGCATGAATTCGAACAGTGCGGCAGAGTCCGTTCCGCCCGAATAGAGCAACCCCATCGTGTGCCCGGGTGCTCGAGCTTCGAGAGCGGGGTCAACAGGTCCGACGGGGATGTTGAATACGGCTTCAACGGCCTCCGCAAATCGTTGAGACACGGGCGTATCCAGCCAGAGTCTCGTGGCCGCCCAAGGAGCTACGACCGTGAGGATCGCGAGGGCAACAAGATCCGGGTGCACGTCCGGCCTGATATCCGGATGATGCACGAACGCCTCGTTGGTGATGAGGCGGATCGGCATGAGGTCTTGGCCGGCACCTGCGAGGTGTTCCCCACCATCGAGCCGCAGTTTGAATTGCATGCCTGAGCTGTTCCAGGATGTGGTCACCCTCATCGAGGGCCTCCTCCCCGTTCTGTATCGAGATGGGCAGTGAATCCGTGGACAAACACCCGCTGCACGTGGGGCGAACCGAGGCAGATCCGGGCTACCAACTGCTCGACCACAGTTTCAACCCCATCGAGCGCGCATCGTCGGGCCGCTACGCATCGGTCAATCCTGGCCTCGACCGTTCGGCGTCAACGCCGTCGACTGCCTGCCAGAGTTCGAGTTCTGCCTGAAGGAGGCTCTCAATGGCCTCTGCAGACTCTCGGGCAAGACGATGGGCATCGAACAGCTTCTTCCGAAGCTCGTGGGGTTCTTCCCGCCCGACAAATGCCGCACCGATCGCAGCTTGGGAGCCAACGCCGTCGATCCGCTCCTTCAACTCCCGATCCAGGTCGGAAATCCGCTGAACCGATGTCTGCAGCAGCGACGAAACGTCGGAGAGTTGGGACTCGATGGACGAAAGCCGCAGGTTCGCCGTCGTGAGGGCCGTGCGCTGATCGCTGCGTTGATCTCGCAGATTCTGTCGCACATCTACGAGTCGTTCGTGGATTCCGGCGATGGCCAGTGCCGCCTCATCTCGCGACAAGTACCGCCGATCGAGGCGGCGTTTCACCGGCCCGGTGATCACCTGAAAGAGGCCTCTCGCTATCGCCACTGATGGCCGCTGTTGCCCCATTTTGACGCTACCTCATCATCGTGAATCGCGGCCACATCGATCGCTGACCGCGCCAAGGTGCACCGGCGAGTTCTGCTCTACCGTGCGGATTCTCAGTGTACCGCGGCCCGATCCTCCCCTTCGACCCGGGCTCGAGAAGTTGCGGAAACCTGCAGCGGACCGCACCAATCGCCATCTCCGCCAACAACGCAATCAGCACCATCCTCGGGAACGGCCGTATCATGACGGCTCGCCAACCCGGGACATGACGTGACCCACCTGAGCCCACCAGGACCACTTTCGGAGCGTCTTGGCAGTCTTCGCGTCGGCTATCTCGGCCATGTCGCCCAACGCTGGCTCGGCTGGAGAGTCCAAGACATCGGCATCGGATCGGACTGGGAACCTGCCGAAGAGGCTGAGCACTGGATCGATGTGCTCGTCATCGACAGCGGCACGAGTGAAGCCCGCGGCCCGGTACTGCGGCGCATTGTCGCCGATGCCCGCTCGGCCGGGGTCCGTACGGTTGGCTTTCTCACGGACGGCAACGATCGCGGCCTTGCCGGTGTCACAGACATCACCGTCGCCCCGGTCGGCGGCAACGGCCTCGCCGCCGACGTGCGCGTGGCCCCGTTGGTTGATCTCGACCGCGTCTCGCCGATCGGTGGAGTCAGAGACATCGAACGAGGACCGCTGGTTGCCTTGAGGTCGGGAGGTCGGGCTGCGGCCCGTCGAACCGCGCGGTCGTTCGAGCGGATGCTCGACCTCGAACTCGCCGGTTACACCGGATCCGAGTGGCTCCTGAGCCTCGGTGATCTGGGGAAGAGTCCGGACATCGCGCCGATCCTCAACGACCTCCGGTCCGCATGGGGCGTCGTAGACGACACCTCTCTTCACGCGGCGCCCGAGGCTCGCGCCCGCTACCTCGCTCAACTCGCTGTCGCGGGGATACCGTTCCGGCTGACCGACGACGCCCCCGAATTGATCGGTGCATGGATCGGCGACGAGTTGGTCGCGGCCTCTGCCGGCCCGATCGAGCATCTGTTCGACGCCGACGATCGAGAGCGCCTCAGCGTCGCACAACGTCGAATCGCGTTGCGGCGCTTCACGGATTGGGCACGGTGGGAGGACCTCACCGATCTCCTCGACGTGCGGCTTCGACCGCGGCCAACGATCTCGGCGATCCTCGCAACCAATCGGCCGGAGCAGCTCGCCCATGCCGCACAGCAGATCGCAAACCAGAACTACGAGCCGCTCGAACCGATCTTCGTTCTGCACGGGGATGGATTCGGGGATGATGCCGCGCGGCTCGTCGCTGATCGTTGTCCGAACGCACGCAGCATTCATGTGGGGCATGAAGTGGCCTTCGGAAGCGCACTCAACGCGGGCGCGGATCTCGCCACCGGTGAACTGATCACCAAGATGGACGACGACGATTGGTATGGCGCCGACCACCTCTGGGACCTTGTGCACGCCATGGAGTACTCGGGTGCCGAGTTGATCGCGAAAGCAGCTGAGTGGGTGTATCTCAGTGAACTGGACATCACGATGAGGCGGTTCAATTCCGGTGCCGAGTCCTACACGGCGACGATGGCCGGCGGCACCATGATGATGCGGCGCTCCGACTTCGATGCCGTTGGAAGATTCCGCAGGGCACGACGCCACATCGATCTCGGGCTCATCAACGACGTTCGCCGTCTCGGCGGGGAGACCTACCGGACACACGGATTCGGCTACCTGCTGAATCGGAATGCGTCCGGCCACACGTGGGATATCGGCGTGGACTACTTCCTCGAACAGTCGACGACCCAGATCCGTGGCCGATCCGAGTATGCCCCGCTGGTCCACATCGGGTCACCAGCGCCGTCGACACACCCAGGACACCAACCATGACCGCAGATATCGCAACCACGCTCCCAGCACCAGCGCCTGCGCTGGTCCCACGCAACGAGTGGATCGACATCCCGGTCCCTGAGATCGGAGAGTGGCGACCCGAGCGTCGCGTGACGGTCGTGATTCCGTATTTCGAGGCCCAGAACGAGCTCGACTTGACGCTCGCGGCGCTCACCCGGCAGACGTATCCGCGCGATCTCATGGAGATTGTCATCGTCGATGACGGTTCCTCGGTGGCACCTGAAGTGCCCGAGCACGCTTCGGACCTCGACGTGAACGTGCATGTCCAGGAAGACCGGGGTTTCGGCCTTGCACGAGCCAGGAATCTGGGCGCACAGGTTGCCACCGGCGAGATCCTCGTCTTCATCGATTGCGACATGATGCCCGAGGCGCAGCACATCGAAGCTCACGCACGATGGCACCACGTCGTGTCGGATGCACTCGTCTTCGGGTTCCGCTGGCATGCCGATTTCTCCCGTATCGATGCCGAAACGATCGCAGCCGCCGTCGCGGCTCGTGATCTGCGATCGATCCTGCCGGGACAAGATCCGCAACGACCCGAGTGGATCGAAGGCCACCTCGATCGAACCGACATGCTCAACGGCCGCTTCGACGACCAGTTCCTCGTTACGAGCGGAGGCAACCTCAGCATCCGTCGCGATCACTACCTCGGAATCGGCGGGACCGACGAGTCATTCGACCAATGGGGCGGAGAGGACAACGAATTCGGTTTCAGGGCCGTACAAGCCGGCCTGATCGTGGTCCCCGACCGGAGCGCGGTGTGCTGGCACCAAGGCGAAGGGCACGAGCCCAGTGCAGCCGAACTCGAATCGCACCGATTGCAGCAGCCGAAGATGCGCAACTTGATCGCCGAACTCGGCTACCGGAATCCGGAGCCCGGCTGCTCGTATACCGTGCCGTACGCGGTTGCGACGATCGAGGCGGGGAACACTCCTGCCGAAGCCACATCTCGCACCGTCGAGTCGATCCTTGGGTCTCGGTTTCACGATCTGATCGTCGTGGTGTACGCACCCGGCGACGGCCCGGATTCCGCATGGTTGCGGCGGCGATTTGAGTCCGACACCCGCGTGCGGGTGGTCGACGAGCCGCTGGATCTCGACGAGACCCATCCCTTCTCGCCGTTGCGCCTCAGCGTCCCCCCCGAGGACGCTCTTTCACGAGAACACGATGACTGAGATCGTCGACCAGGTCCGGGCGAGCGGCGTTGGCGTTTTGCACGGAACGCTGCCCGATACGGCGCCCAGCGCCGCCATGCTCCGGGCCGTCTCGACACGAGCCCTCCACCGCGCACAGCGCATCGCGGCATCCCCGGAGGAGATCGACGGGGTAGTCGGCACGCTCTTCGGCGAACGCTGGGCAAGCAGCCGAACACTCGGCCTCGGGATGGTGCACAGCTCTTTCGAGATCACAGAGCCGGAGGATCCCTATTCGGATCGTGCAGACGACGAAACAGCCGAGGTGGCGGCGGCAACCCTGTATGCCGTCGAGTCCCAGCTTGCCGACCTGCAATCCCGCAGAGCGCTCAGGCTGGCGGACGCGGCAGGGAGCTTGAAGGCGTCTCGAAGCACCGGTGACACGATCTTCGCTCTGAAAGCGATCGCCCGGGCGGTGCGGGGCAGCGACCAGTCTCCCGACGATCAGTGGCAAATGGATCCAGCCGACCCGGCGCCGTAGCGCCGGCAGCGACAGCCGCGGGGCAGTTCCCCGGCGACACCCAACGAGGAATCGCAAACCCACGATGGCGAAACCAACCGATCCCAAGAGCTCCGACCAACCGTCGTCGCCCGTCGACCGAGCGGCGGCCGCAGAGCGGGAGCGGGATGAGGCGATTCATGAACTCGAGACGATCCGGTCGATGCGAATCGTCCGCCTGGGGCTCGCGCTCTCCGAAACCGTGTCGGCTCGCGACCTGCGGGGACTGCCGACACGAGTCTCGACCGCCCTGCGACGCACCGACGTCACACGCGAAGCCACCGGGCGCGGCGAGGCGGCCGGCACGGCTGCGTCAATCGGTCTCCATCGTTCCGGGGCAGCACCCTACGCCCACGTGCGGCTTCTCCATCGCGGTGCTTCGAACCCGTTCGCAGCAACCGCCAACGAGGTCGAGGATGGGGACCACGTCGATCTCGTTGTCAGATCACCCGGCGGCGGCGAAGGCACCGACTCGATCGATGACGGTGACGAAACAGACAGTTCCGCGCCTGTACCCATCGTCGCGTACGTGCCGAACGAGGCAGCAATCGATCTCGGAATCGGCGCCAGCCTCGTGGTCACCGAAGATCGCGACGTGGTGATGGTCGCACAGCAGCGTTTCGGCGCCGATCGAGTGCTGCTCATCGATCCTTCGGTTGATATCCAGCAGTCGAATCCCGTGGGTTTTCAACGCACGCCGGCGGCCGGAATCTGCGCGTTCGTGGAGCGCTCGAGCGAGGACCCGGACGCAGTCGCCGACCTCGTGGCGGCACACCCGGGGCTCGATGTGGTCGTGGAGCCGGGAACGATCGTCCCGGACGGCATACCGGTGCTGGAGATGACACGGCAAGCGTGGCCGGACCACGCACAACACTATGCGATCGTTGCCGCCGTCTCGGGCCTCCACCAAACCGACGTCTCGTTTATCGAGCACGTGCTTGCGGTGTCGGCCTCGGGGACACCCGTCGTCACAGAACCCAACGATCGCCTCCGGCGACTCTTGCCGGACATGACGATCGACCCTTCCGACGAACGCACCCTGAGCGCCGTCGCCCTCGATCCCCTCGAACGGGAACGGCTCAGCGTCGCAGCCCGCCGGCACGTGGTGCGCGAACACAGCCGGCGCCGACGATTCGAGGCCGTGCTCTACGCACTCGGGATCCCCCTGATGGCGCCTCCGCTCGTCAGCGTGTTGTTGTCCACGCGGCGTCCCGATCGCCTTGCCGACGCCTTCGCGAACATCGACCTCCAGCGCTATCCGAACGTGGAGGTTGTCGCCGTGCTCCACGGCAAAGGATTCGTTCGCTCCGAAGTCGAACGACTTGGTGCGCAGCTGTCGGCGCGCGTGACCATCATCGAGGCTCCTGCGGTGTGGAGGCTTGGGGACTGTCTCAACGCCGCACTCGAGTCGGCGACCGGCGAGCTCGTTACGAAGATGGACGACGATGACGCCTACGGGCCTGAACACCTCGAGGATCTCGTCACCGCGTACGAGTTCAGCCTGGCCGACATCGTCGGGCGAGCGCCCGACTTCGTGTACCTCGCCGAACGGGACGAGACGCTGATGATCACCACCGGTCTGGCAGAGCGCTACGGACATCACGTCGCCGGTCCAACCATGCTCATGTCGCGCGACCTCGCTCGAACACTCCGATTCGAACGCCGTCCGAGTGCCGTCGACCAGTCGTTGTACGACCGTGCGGCGGCGGCAGGGTGCCTGCTGTACGCGACGAATCCATTCGACTTCGTCCTGTATCGCGGACACGGGGACCACACCTGGGATGCGAAGGACTCTGACTTCGTCAACGCCTCGATCCTGCGCTGGCCGGGAACCGTCGACCACATCACGAACGTCGACAGCAAATGACGCTGCCAATCCTCCCCCTTTGGAAGATTCCTCCCCTTCAGTGGGAGGAGTCTGAGGGAGAGAAGCCCGAAGGGTCAGTCGTAGAGGTCGGCTTCTGAGAATCGCGGCGCTGACGCATCCTTGTCGGAGACGGTGATCGGCAACGAACCGATCGGCCAGTCGATGCCGATCTCGGGATCATTCCACTGGACGCCCCGATCGGTCGTCGGGTCGTAGAAGTCGGTGGTCTTGTACGCGATCCTCACGGGGTCGGTGAGGGCGAGGAACCCGTGGCCGAAGCCGGTGGGGATCCACAGTTGGTTGTGATCCTCTGCGGAGAGAACCACGCCGGCCCATTGGCCAAGCGTCGGCGACGAACGTCGAAGGTCGACAGCGACGTCGAACGCGGCACCTTCGGTCACACGAACGAGTTTGCCTTGGGCGCTCGGCGGTAGCTGGTAGTGGATACCGCGAACCGTGCCGATCGTCGACAACGACTCGTTGTCCTGGACAAACCGCTCCGAACGCCCGATCGCCGCGGCAAACGTCTGCTCGTTGTACGTCTCGACGAATGATCCGCGGTGATCACCGAAGACTTGGGGTCGAATGATGAGGACGTCCGGGAGGTTGGTGGCTTCAACGACCGGGATCGAACTCACACTCACACCGAGGCTTTGTAGGCGTCGACGACGTCTTTCGCCGGCCCCATCGCCTTCATATAGCCCCGGTCGAACCAGATGGCCCGCTCGCACAGCTTCTCGATCATCGGCAGGCTGTGCGACACCATCACGACCGAGGTTCCTCCGTCCATGAGGAACTCGATCCGATCGAGTGACTTCGCGCGAAACGCCTCGTCACCAACGGCGAGCACCTCGTCGATCAACAGAACATCGGGCTTCACGTCGGTCGCGACGCCGAAACCCAGCCGGGCCTTCATGCCGGTTGAATAGCCGCGGACGGGCACATCGATGAACTCCTCGAGACCCGCCCACTCTGCAATGGGATCAACACGCTTGTTCATCTCGCGGGGTGTCCTTCCCAGAAGGGTTCCCATCAGCACGATGTTCTCGCGTCCGGACAGTTCGTTGTTCATGCCACCGCTGACTTCGATCATCGGCGACAAGCGCCCGCGAACGATCACGCGTCCTGCGGACGGATGGAGAACACCGGCGAGGACTTTCATCAGTGTGCTCTTGCCGGCACCGTTGGCGCCGACAACGCCGACCACCTCGCCGCGGCGCACGTCGAAGGACACGTCGTTGAGCGCCCACAGCTCGTCGTACACAACCTGTCGCTTGAGGAGGTTGATGACGTACTCCTTCGCCGTACTCGCACGGTTCCGAGCCATCTGATAGGCCATCGATACGTCTTTGACCTCGATCGGTCGTGCATGCGTCACTAGAGCTTCACCACCATGTTGCGCCAGCTCCTAGAAAAGACCCACACGCCGAACGCCAGGAAGACGAGAGCGCTCACCGTCATCACCGAGAAGTTCCACATCGGAGCGAAGGAGCCCCGATAGAGGAACCCGCGGAACACTTCGAGGTAGGAGAAGAGCGGGTTGAGTTTGATGACGAACTGGTACTGCTCGGGAATCATCTCGAGGGGATAGAAGGTCGGCACGAGCCAAATCACGAGTTGGAGGATGACCCGGACGAAGTCGAGCACGTCGTAGAAGTGGACGGCAGCCGCGGCGATGAGCATGCCAACACCGGTGACGAGGGCGAGCATCGCAATCGCGGGAATCGGCACCAAAATGATCGTCCACGGTATCGGCGTTCCGGTGAACACCATGATCAAGACCAGGGGAATGAGGCCGATGGCGAAGTTCACGCCGGCGGCAAGGGCGGCGGTGAACGCAAACACCTCCCCCGGAACGCGGATCTTGCTGAGGATTCCTCCGCTCGACATCAACGACGAACCTGCTGCAAGCACACCTTGGGCGAAGAAGGTCTGGATGAGCAGGATGCCGGACAACATGTAGACGATGAACGGAACATCCTCCGAGACCCGGTCGAAGATCTGCGAAAAGACCAGCCACATCACTGCGGCGGTGAGCAGCGGATTCAGCAGCGTCCACCACACGCCGAGAACCGACCGCTTGTAGCGCAGGGTGAGATCTCGGGACACGAGCAGCCGTACCAGCGCGCGACGCTCCCACAAAGAGCGGGTCTCGTCGACGATGGGGCGGCGTGGCGTGGCCGAGTCGTACTGAAGGGCAGGAGTGGTAGTCATAAGGAACGTATCGTCGTTGTTCTGCAGCGAACCTCGACGCCTCTCTCACTAGGTCCTGGGATTCTATCTCAGGCCGCCGTGAATCCCTTCCTCGTCGGGGATCAGGCGCTGGTACGGACTCGGAGGGTACGATGATCCACCCCGTGCAAGCAACGAATGAACCCGGCTCCGGAACGTTTCGGATCTTCGACCTTGCGGTCCTCTCGCATGGCGGACCGGCCGACGCGCCGTCGTTGGTGCCGGCCGAACGCGACTCCATGCGTGCCGTGTTCGAGTTCGCGCTCGACGTCGACCCCGTCTCCGTCCCCCTCATCGCCGTCGTCGAACCCGACATCATCCTCAATCACCAGTTCTCGACAGAGCTCGCGGCGGCCGTTTCCGATCCGGGTCTCGACGGCGTCGCCTGGCTCGCCTTGGTCAGTGACGGTATCGACATTCTCGGAGAGCGGCTGGACTCGGGCAACTACCTCGAGGACCCGGCAACTCCGGCTGCCCGGCCCCTCCGACTCGTCGGCCGGGCCGAACCAGCCGTCTCGGTTGTTGCCGTCGGCATGCTGCAGTCCATCGTCGCGTCGCGCGCCGTCCCCGGCACGTTCTCGGATCTCGTGGGTGCAGGCGCGGAACATGGCATCCCGGTCTTCTTCTCCCACCGGCTGAGGTTCTCTTCGCTCCGCGAGCGAGTCGCTCCACCGGCTGACTCCGTGAACGCCATCGCCGGAATCCGACCGGTCTCGATCCGTCCCGATCCAACGATCTCGGTTGTCGTGCGAACCGCAACGTCACGACCTGCGATGCTCGAACGGAACCTTGGCGCCCTTGCCGGTGAACATGCCGAGAGCCCGCTGCTGGAGGTGATCGTCACCTCGACCGCCGGGGAGGACAGCCTGACGGACATCATCGCCGACGCGAGTCGGCGCCACGCTTCGCTCCCGTTGGTGGCTCTGCCGGTCGAATCGGACGAGGCGGCATCACGGTCGGCCGCCATGCTGGGCGGATTGAGCGCTGCTCGCGGCGACTACGTCTGGTACGTCGACGACGACGACTGGGTTGCCCCCGGATCGGTTGAGCGCATCAAGGATGCCGTCCATGCCGCCGACCGTCCGATTCTCATCGGCGCTGTTGAGGCGTACGACGAGTCGTGGGAGGGTGACCAACTCCTGGACGCGGCGCTCGCCCGCCGGTATCTGCCCCGCGAGTGGTATCGCGCATTCACCGGCTGGAACTTCCTCCCGAATTGCAGCCTGGTCATACCGCGCGAAATCGCGATGGGTCGGGTCTCGGCTGCGCCACCCCACTCAGACCTCGGTGAGGACTACGCCCTGCAACTCCTGTTGTTCACCGCGCCCGGCTCGACGGTCCATGTCATCGACGAGACGATCGCCAACATCTCGTGGCGAAAGGACGGCGACAGCGTGGTCGCGATGGAGGACCGGACGCCGTGGCTTCGCGACCTGAGTTCGCACATCTCGGACTTGTCGAACGACCCGACAGTGTCGACCGCCGGATGGTGGCGCCTCGGTATAGCGGTGCGCGACCTCCCATACCCGGACGTCGACGAGCACGAACCGGATCCGCCCACCGATGGGGAGGCCGACACGTATACCCCCCACCCTGCGGCTCGTTTCATTCCACGCGCGGCCCGGCCCGCGATCGCAAAGCTCCGCCGGCGGATTCGACCCCCCTCCGCCTAGGCGCCGAAGAACCAGCGGACGTCGTGTGACGAAGCTGAGCGATACGTTCCTACACTCCGCCGACCGCCCAATCCGCCATTCGACACACCTGGAGACGTTATGAAGATCACGGTTATTGGAAGCGGCTACGTGGGGCTCGTCACAGGAGCCTGCCTCGCCAGAATCGGTCACACGGTCACGTGCGTCGACGTGGACGAAGACAGGATCGCCCTCCTCCAGTCGGGTTCCGTGCCGATCTTCGAACCGGGACTCGCAGAACTCGTCGAACGCAACACGGCGTCCGGCCGACTGAGCTTCACGACGAGCTACGACGATGCGATCCCCGGTGCAGAGGTGGTCATGATCGGCGTCGGAACACCTTCGACGGGCAACGGCGATGCGGACCTCTCAGCAGTGCGCGCCTCCGCGAGGTCGATGGCCCCACTTCTCGATCCGGGCACGACCGTCGTGATCAAGTCGACCGTTCCCGTGGGCACCAACAGGGAAGTGGGGGCACTGATCCGCGAGGCCCGCCCGGACCTCGACTTCGGCGTGGCATCGAACCCTGAGTTTCTTCGGCAAGGGGCCGCCATCGAGGATTTCATGCATCCGGACCGGATCGTCGTAGGGGCAGACGACGATCGGTCGGCGGCCGCGCTTCGCCATGTCTATCAGCCGTTGCTCCACCGCGGCGCGGCCTCCCTCTTCACCGGTCTCGAGACGGCGGAGCTCATCAAGTACGCGTCCAACGCATTCCTCTCCGTGAAGTTGGCGTTCATCAACGAGATGGCCGACCTGGCACAGGAGACCGGTGCGGATGTGCAGGACGTTGCCGCCGGAATGGGCATGGACAGCCGAATCGGCGACCGGTTCCTCGCCGCCGGCCCGGGGTACGGCGGCTCGTGTTTCCCGAAGGACACGCAGGCGCTCTTCCGATCCGGAGAAATCCACGGCGTGCCGTCCAAGATCGTCGCTGCGTCGATTGCAGCGAACATGGATCGACCGAGCCGCATGGTCCAGATGATCACAAAGTCGCTGCCCATCCCCGCCGACGAGGCCACGGTTGCGTTGCTCGGGATCACCTTCAAGGCAGACACCGACGACTTGCGCGAATCCCCAGCCGTGCGAATCGCCGGCGGGCTCGTGGATGCGGGAGCGACCGTCAACGTATATGACCCGCGCGGCATGGACAACGCACGTCGGGAACTCGAGGGCGTCAGCTTCTGCACCGATGCGTACGCCGCGGCCGAAGGGGCCGACGCCGTGGTGATCGCAACGGAGTGGGGCGAGTTCGCCACGCTCGATCTCGGACGGCTGGGCGATCTCGTGAACCACAAGATCCTTGTCGACCTGCGGAATCTGTACGACCCGCGCGACGTGGCCAATTCCGGATTCCGCTACGTGTCGATCGGAAAGCCAGTCGAGCACGCTCGCTGATTCACGGCGCTGCGCTCCCTACCATCCTCACCATGGCCCTCCCGTTCGCCACCGTATGAAGACACCGCGCCTCACAAAACCCGACGTTGCGATGCTGCTCGGCTGGCTGAGTGTGCTCCCTTTGCTGATCTGGTGGCTCGGCTGGTTCCCGGGTTTCCTGTCGCCCGACTCGATCGACCAGCTCGGCCAGGTCGACCGGTTCGAGTTCTTCAACTTCCACCCGATCGCTCACACGTTCTCGATGTGGGTCGTGACGCGGGTCTGGGATCACCCCGGGGCCGTCACGCTGCTCCAGGTGCTGCTCCTCGCCGGTCTACTGGGGTTCCTTGCGCGCCGCCTCACGCAGGTGGGTGTTCCGTGGTGGCTGGCGGTGGCCGCCGCCTGGATCACGGCGGCACTCCCGATGGTGGGGGCAACCACGATCACGATCTGGAAAGACATCCCCTACTCGCTCGCGATGGTGTGGGCGTTCGCCGAGCTGGTCGCACTCGCTCGGGACCGGGGCCGCTTCTGGTCGTCTTGGTGGGGTCCGCTGCGTCTCGGCACCGCCCTTGGGCTTGATGTGGGCGCTGCGGGCGAACGGGAAGGTGACCGTCCTGATCTTCGTGGTAGCTTTGGCGATCGGATTCTGGCGCCGCTGGCGTCGTTTGCTCGCAGCAGGCGGTGCGTTGGTCGCCGTTGGGATCCTGATCCCCGCCGTCCTGCTGTCGCCGTGCTGTCGGTGAACCCCGGCACGATCGAACCAGCCCAGGTGTTCCTCCCCGATGTGGCCGCGGTGGTCGTGAACGACCCGGATTGGTTCAGCGACGCCGACGTGGAGCGACTCGAGGCCATCGCGCCGATCGAATTCTGGCAAGACAAGTACGAGTGCACGGACTCAACGCCGCTTGTCTGGGACCCGAAGTTCAAGCACGCACCGGCACGGCAGAGTCCGTGGGAGTATCGGTCGCTGGTCGCCCGCACCGCCATCACACACCTCCCGACGGTCCTCGGTCACCGGTGGTGCGCCGCCTCGTTCCTGTTCGTCCCGTGGGCCCGTGGCGACAGCTACCTCCATCGCCCGCCGTTTGAGATCTATCCGAATACGCTCGGCATCGCCCGCGACTCGATTTCCGAGCGGGCGTATTCGTTCACCTTCGCCCAGTACCAGTGGATCGAGAAACCCGGCGTGCTGTGGTTCACGTGGCGTCCGGCGCTTGTTGTCCTTGCCGGCATCGCCACCTACGTCGGGATGGCGGTTCGCCGGCGCCTGCGACCGCTGCTGTGGGCGGGCGGACTCATCGGGGCGCAGCTGCTCAACGTGGCGGCCATGACCCCCGCCCACGAGTTCCGGTATGCGTTCGGCATCTACCTCCTCTCCCTGATGAGTCTTCCGTTCTGGTGGCTGATCATCCGGCCGTACGAAGCGGCCATCGAACCGGTGGGTCGGCTAGATTCCTCGTCATGACAACCAGCGTGATTGGGCAATGAGACGGCTCCTTCTCGGCCTTGCGGTCACCGTCCTGGCGGTCTTGGGGACCGGCCTCCCCGCAGGAGCCGTGACCGAGCCTGAATCGGTTGGCGTCGTCAACACCAGCTCGGGGCTGTGGTTCCTGAGGGACGCAGCGACGGGCGAGACGACCTCGTTCTACTACGGCGTTCCCGGCGACGTGCCGTTCATGGGCGACTGGGACTGCGACGGTGACGACACGCCGGGGCTGTATCGCCAATCCGACGGCTACGTGTATCTGCGCAATTCGAACACGCAGGGCAACGCCGACGTGCGCTACTTCTTCGGGAACCCCGGTGACATTCCGCTGGCCGGCGACTTCAACGGAGACCACTGCGACACCGTCTCGATCTACCGGCCGTCCGAAGGCCGGGTCTACGTCATCAACGAACTGGGCTCGGACGACGGCGGGCTCGGTGCGGCGGAGATCGCCTACTACTTCGGTGCGCCGGGAGACAAGCCGTTCGCCGGCGACTTCGACGGTGACGGGATCGACACTGTGGGGTTGCATCGCGAATCGAGCGGCCTCGTCTACTTCCGCAACAGCCACACCCAGGGGATCGCCGACTATTCGTTCATCTACGGGAATCCCGGTGACCGGCTTGTCGCGGGGCGGTGGTCGACGGCGCAGAGCGTCGACACGGTTGGCATCTTCCGGCCGGCATTTGGCGAGTTCTTCCTTCGGCATTCGAACACGCCCGGGTATGCCGACGAGTCGTTCGAATATGGGAACTACGCCATGGTGCCGGTGGCCGGCCGCTTCGGTCCGCTGCCCGGTGGAGACGATCCGCCGCCGCGAACGCCACCCGGGCTCACCGTCATCACCGACTCGGTGGTGCTCGGGGCCGAGCGCTTCTTCCCGGACGCCTTCCCGGGGACCGACATCGACTTCCTCGGCAAAGGGGCGGTCATGCTCCACCAGCTCACCACCACGTTGCTGCCGCCCGGCAAGTGGGTCTACCCGCACACCGTTGTCGCCATCGGGTACAACTCGCTGTGGGAGAAGGACCGCGCGAACTACGACAAGTGGGCGGCGAAGTTCGACCGGGAGGCGAACGCCGTGCTGGACCTGGTTCGGTCACGCGGGGCGGAGCACATCGTGTGGGTAACGCTGCGTGAGGCGTCGCCTGAGGCGATCATCACGGCCCAGCAGCGGGAACAGAACAGCCGCTACGGCTTCTACTTGTACTACGTGAACGAGCGCCTGCGAATCCTCGCGGAAGAAAACGACGATGTGGTGCTGGCCGACTGGGCTGCCGTGTCGAAAGGCCCCGGCAACACCTACGACCTGATCCACCTCAACCCCACCGGCGCCAGACTGATGGTCAAAACCATCGCCGGCGCCTACGGAATGTAAGACTCAAGCAGCCCCCTCCGCGTCGCCTCCCCCACTCCGTGGGAGAGGCGAAGACCCGAGTGAGTGTGTGGGATACGCTTCTTCGTCTCCCCCACCGACAGGTGGGGGAGACGCGGCCGGACCGAGGTCCGGCCGCAGAGGGGGCGGCCTGGGAGCCAGCACATGCCGATGAGGCCCGCCGCGGCTCAAACACAGCCCCCTCCGCTGCGCTCCCCCACTCCGTGGGGAGAGGCGAAAACCCGAGTGAGTGTGTGGGATACGCCTCTTCGTCTCCCCCACCGAAGGTGGGGGAGACGCGGCCGAGCTGATGCTTGGCCGCAGAGGGGGCGGCCTGGGAGCCAGCGCATGCCGATGAGGCCCGCCACGGCTCAAACACAGCCCCCTCCGCTGCGCTCCGGCCTCACCGGCCGGATGCTCGCGCCTCCCCCACTCCGTGGGAGAGGCGAAGGCAGAGGGAGGTCGGCGTCCTACCCCGCTGCTACTGCGCTGGCTACGAGGTTTACGTAGCCGTTTCTTGCGCCGGTGGTCCAGAGGTGGGCGCCGTAGTTGGTGTCGGCCGAGAGCCAGCTCGGGTTGGCCTTGGCGAGGGCATACCAGTCGACCAGTTCGGCGTTGTCGTAGAGCGGGACGTTGCGCCGGATCACCGCGTTGGCCGCAGTCTCGTTCGCCGTATTCGACTGCTTGACCGTCAGGAACAGCACTCGTGGCACGTTGCGCGCTGCGTTCATCACCGCGGCGAAGTCGGAGTCGCTCGGCGCTCCGTTCGTGCCGAGATGCACCACGACCACCTGCGGTACCGGTGACCGCGCCAGCCGCGACGCGATCACGCTCGCCCCGTCACGGAACCCGCGACTCACCCTCGCGTTCGAGTCGAGCTGCGGGATGGTCCCTTCGAGATTGATCGACGGCGAGTAGCAGCTGTACGAATTGCAGGTGACGCCGAGCATGACCGAGTCGCCGACTGCGAAGACCGGAGCGGTGATCTTCGGTGGGGGTGGCGGGACGTACGGCTCGTCCGGCGGCGCCTCGTCGCCGCCGGGGAGCACGCCGAAGGCACCGGCCACGGGCAGCATGTCGCTGTTGCCGTACTTCTGATCGAAGTCTGCATTGCCCTGCGTGTTGGTGAACCGGAGGAAGAACTTCCCGTCGTCGGGGCGGAAGATTCCGACGGTGTCGGTGCCACCACCCGTTCCCATTGCCCACTCGTCGGCGATGATCTTGTCACCCGGGTCCCCGTAGATGAACGAATAGTCGGCGATCCCCTGGGTGTGGCTGTTGCGGAAGTAGACCAGGCCGGTGGACTCTCGGTGCAGGCCGACGGTGTCGATGCCGTCGGCGTCGAAGTCGCCGGCGAACGGCTTGTCGCCCGGGTTCCCGAAGTAGTAGTCGAACTCCGCGGCACCCAGCCCGCCGTCGTCTGAGCCGAGTTCGTTGATGATGAACACCCTGCCCTGCGACGGCCGGTAGATCGAGACGGTGTCACACCCGTCGCCGTTGAAGTCACCGGCCAGGGGGATATCCCCCGGATTCCCGAAGTAGAACTTCAGGTCGGCATTGCCCTGGGTGTTCGAATTGCGCAGATAGACGTACCCGTCGGACTGGCGATAGAGGCCCGGCGTGTCGACATCGTTGCAGTCCCAGTCACCCATGATCGGAAAGTCGCCGGGATTGCCGTAGTAGAACGAGGTCGTCTCGCTGTTCGAAGCGTCATAGAGGTACCAGATGCCGGTTCTCCCATCGACCGCCCCGAAGCTGCCTTGCGGTTCCTCGACGGCCGAGGCCGGGCCGGCGAGGGCGAAAAGAGCGGCGATGAGACCCGCGACAAGAAGACCATTTCTGCGCATGTGCGACCTCCAATACGTCCGGCCAGTGTACGAGATCACCGCGAAAGGCGGCGGTCTCTCCATCGATAGTGGACGACGGGCCGCCGGGTGATCTTCACCCCCGGCCCCGTCACATCGGCGAGGGTCTCCCCCGTTGCTTCGAACAGAGCCGCCAGCCGCGCGCCCCATGAATGGTCCCTCACCGCTGCATCCGGATCCGGCCTCGGCCCCGATCGGGCAGCGGCGACGGCGGCGACGAGGTCGGCGTCGAGTACAACGCCGTCGACACCGTCGAGTGCTCGCAGGGGCGGCGCAGCCACCGGCACCCCGCACGCGAGATACTCGAACACTTTGAGCGGCGAAACGGCGTGGGTGGTGGGCGTGACGGTGAACGGCACGAGGCCGACGTCGAGGCGGGTGAGGTAGGCGGGCAAGTCACCCTGTGCCTTGAGTCCGAGGAACACCACGTTGTCCGGCACGTCCTTCGGCACCCCGCGGGCCTCACCGATGAGGATGACGGTCGCATCCGGGTTCGCCTGTGCGACCGCCCGGAGGCCGTCCCAGTCGAACCAGTCGCCGTAGAGGGACCCGTGGTATCCGATGAGCGGGCCCTCCGGCAGGTCGGGCGGTCGATTGCCCGGGTCGCTGCCGAACACGGACTCGTTGACGGCGTTCGGCACGAGGACCGCGTCGGTTCGACCGGCGGTGCTCGCCCGCTGCAACAGATCGGGCGCCGACCCGACAACCGCATCCGCGTTCATGATGAGGTCGTTTTCGAAGTCCGCCTCGTACCACTCGCCGCCGAGCGCCGGGTCACTCCAGTCGTCGATGATGTCGAATACGACTTCCCAGCCCGCAGCCCGCAGGGTCGTCAGCGACGGCGCATAGCCGGGGTCGGGGATCTCGACGATGACGATGCCGCCGCCGTCGACACGCCGCTCGGCAAGCAGATCCGCGTCGAAGCGTGTGAAGCCGATCTGCTCGAGGCGCGGATGGATGTAGCGCAGGCCGAGGTCAACGTCCTCATACGTCGGGTACCGGTTCACGTAGGTCACGTGGTAGCCCCGCCGCACGAGCTCGAGGGCGATCTGGGCGCCGCGGCTCCCTCCGCCGACATCGTGCAGCGGCACGGCGGCGAGGATCACCACGGCTTCACCGGTGATGGGATCCCGGCGCTCGGGATCGATGCTGTCGACGGTCGTGGGAACCAGGCCGATTCGGTGACCGGCGTCGGTGATCCGAGCGAGGAGGCCCGGCAGCGGGTTGGGGCCGTCGGGCACGCCGCCGACTTCGTCGATGACCGCCTGGCGAGTCACGATCGCCGTCGGTTCCACGAGCAGCCCGGCCGACCGGTCGACCCAGCTCGGTGCCTCGACGCGGCCGGCGACGGCGGCGTCGATTCCCGGGCGGCCGAAGAGCCGGGCTGCGTCGTCGACGTCCGCATCTTCCGGGACAACCACCATCTCGCGAGGCGCCGGCCCCAGGGCAACCGGGTCGACCGTGCGACAGGTGTCTCCGGTCGCGAGCAGCCACCGACGGGCATGGCCACGGTCGGCGAGCACCTCGACGTTCACCTCCGTGGGGGCGCTGGCTTGCCGGAGCCCGAAGCGGGCCCGGAACAGCTCTCGTCGCAGCCGGTACTGCGCCATGGCGGAGTCGGGCATGTACGGGAGCAGCGCCCGCTTCACCGACATGAACGCCTCCCTCACCGGCTGGCCCATGATGGGATATGCCCTTCCTCTTCGGGTCGCTGGCGTTGCACCGGCACGTCGCCGATGACGTCCGGGAACGTCCAGTCGGGGTCGGGGAACTGGCCGGGAGCGAGGGGCGCGGTCGCGGAGCCCGGCGTGTCGACGGTCGCGACCGTCGACGGCGCACCGGGGTCGAGCAGCGACCAGCGCCGCACCACAACGAGTGGTTCGGGATCGTCGGTGCGCGCCGCTCCGGCATTCGGGTCTGTCTCGAGCCGCTCGGCGAGACGGGCAAGGGTGTCGTCCGCGACGCCGGCGACGCCGCTCCAGCGAACGACGAACTTGCCCGAGGCCAGCGCCACGGCATCGTCCATCGTCGTTGCGCCGCGGATCCGCCAGCCGTGCTCATGCGCGACGTCCTCCCAGGCGGGGGTTGGATCCCCGATCGTGACGACTTCGGCGTCCGCAAGGTCCTGCGTCTCGAGTCCCGACGGGTCCGTCCCCGAAGTGGCGATCACCGTGACCAGCGGATAGTGATTGGCCTTCATCCGCGCGAGGTGGTCGGAGGCGTAGAGGTCGGGGTGGCGTTCGACGATCTCGGCGCGGCCCTGCTCGAATCGCGCCTCGGTCTCGACGCTCATGGAGATGCCGTGTTTGCGGTAGCGGAAGAGCACGTCGGGGACTTCGACGACATCCCAACCGGCCTTGATGAGTCGGATCCATAGGTCCCAGTCTTCGTTGCCGTGGCGCATCGTCTCGTCGTATCCGTCCACGGCGAGGTACGCGTCGCGCCGCAGGAGCACACATCCGATGATCGAGTTCGAGAGCAGCAACTGATACGGGTTGTAGGGCCGGGGGATCCACACGGCGTCGATGTCTTCGAAGAGCCGGGCTCTGCACGCGGCGAATGCCGCCTCGGGTTCCGGTTCGAGGGCCGCGACCATCTTCTCGAGGAACTGCGGTTCGAGTTCATCGTCGGCGTCGAGCGGGACGACGTAGGTGCCGCGCGCGGCCGACATGCCCGTGTTGCGCGCGGCCGAGAGGCCCTGATTGGTCTGGCGGATCACCCGGGTCCGGCTCCACGGAAGGGCATCGATGATGGCGATCGTGTCGGGGTCGGTCGAGCCGTCGTCGACGACAATGACCTCGAAGGACGTCATGGTCTGGTTGAAGACACTCCGGATCGAGTCGTCGAGGTATCGCCCGTCGTTGAAACACGGCACCACGATGCTGACAAGCGGTTGGTCGAGGTCGGGAAAGTCGCCCTGTGCGACCCTGGCGTCGAGCGCGGCCCGCTTGACGAGTTCGCGGATCTGGTCGGCCTCCGCCTGCGCCGCGACGTCACGGAGCCGCAACTCCTCACGCCAGTCGGCCACAAACCCGAGTTTCTCGCGCAGCCGGGATGGGATCGCCCCAACGACGCTCGTGGCCTGTGATTCGGACAACGCCATCAGGGCGGCGTACCCGGTGCGCCGTATCCGGCCCCGGTCGTCGACGTCGGGTTCCGGTTCGTCGAATGCGACCGGCTGGTCCTGCTCGAGGCGCTGGACGGCGGCGGTGGCGAGCCCGGCCTGGCTCCTCGGATGCCGCACGGCGGGAAGTGTCTCGTACGGATCCAGCGGGTTGCCGTAGGTCGGAACGGCGGCGGAGCCGAGGCGGCGGCGCAGGTCCTCGTCGCCGACCATCCGGCGTATGGCGTCGGTCAGTCCCTGGCGGGTGCCGTCGTAGACGAGCGCGCCTGTGGTTTCGTCGAGCACACCGTCGAACGCCGCGAGGTTCGGGATGATGACGGGCAGCCCGGCGGAGCGGGCCTCGTGGGCGACGAGGTTGAAGCTCTCGAACCGGCTCGGGATGACGATCGCCCAAGCCTCGGCGATCCGTTCGTCGAGCGCGGCGCCTTCGCGCCTGCCGGTCATCTCGATTCGGTCCGCGACGTCCTGCGGGATGAGTTCGTTCGCCAGCCACTCGGACATCGGTCTGCGTGCGGTGGCGCTCCATCCATCCTCGCCGATCAGGACGAGCCGCAGGCTCGGGATGTCGCGCAACACCGGCACCGCGGCGGCCACGAGATCATGTGTGCCCTTCACCTCGCCCAGTCGTGCCACGCACACGAGGGTCGGATCCGGCGCCGGGGTGAGGTCGATATGGCGTGGTTCGGCGATGGGCGGGGTGCCGACGACTACTCGATCGGCCTCGAGCCCGTAGCGATCGGTCGCGAGGGCGCCAATGCCGGGTGACGGAACAACCACCCGGTCGGCCATGCGGAACGAGGACACCTCCATCGACCGCGCGACGCCAATCTCGGGCGGTTCAACACCGATGGCTTCGAACATGAGATCGGCCGGTCCGTGGAAACGGACCTGGACCGGTACCTGGTCGATCCCCACCTCGCCTCGGTGGGCCAGCGCATGGAACGCGAGGCCGTCGAAGTCCTGGATCTCGATCAGGTCGGGGCGGGCCTCCGACGCGACGTCACGCAGTGCCCCGGCTGCGATGCGGGACCGCTCCTCGAACGTGGGGGCGGAACCGGCCGCGACCACACCGTCGGGAAGCTCGCCGTCGATATCACCGACGAGGATCACCGTGACGTGATCACCGCGTTCGGTGAGCCGGCCCCGCAGGCGCGCGACCACGGCACCGGCTCCCCCGGGGGTGAGTGGTGCGAGTTCGGTGGTGACGAAGACGATGTGCACGGCGCCATTGTCGCCGAAACCGCGTCGTGAGACATACCCCGGGTTGCGGCCGGGGCAACGATTTACCCTGGACGTGGCGTTGGAAATGCGACAAGCTGTGGGAAGGAGCCGACGAAGGGGTGGTTATGCGGCGTCTCGTGGTGGGGTTCGTACTGGCCGGGTTGATGGTTCTCCCATCGCTCGTGATCGTGGATCCGGCAGGAGCCACCGTCCCCGGTGAGAACGGCTTGCTCGTCTATGTGCAGGACGTTCCCTCGCAGGTCTCCGGGGTCACTGCCGGCGAGATCTACACCATGTACCCGGACGGGACTGTGGTGCGCCGCCTCACGAGAGACGCCGGACGCTCGAACGGGACGGCCGCCGGGTCGGACGTGGTCGTGTCGGAGAACTCCAACCCGCGATGGTCGCCCGACAGTCCCATCATCGCCTACGTCCACATGAACGAGTCGGCGGAGTACTCGGTCCGATTGATGGACGCCGAAGGGACGTTCATCCGCACGGTCACCGATGCATTCTCACCGATCACGAGTCTCGCCTGGTCGCCGGACGGCTCACAGCTCGCCATCGTCGGGACGGACCTCGACGGCAGAGGCGACGGAATCTGGACCATCGACCTGTCCGGCGCCAATCCCCGCCTCGTGGTCAGGGCCGGGTCGACGGGTGGCTCGGTGTGGAGCATCAGGGATCTGGATTGGTCCCCGGACGGCAGCTCGATCGCCTTCTCCGCTCGTTCTGGAAGCAACTCCCGCCAGATCCTCCTGACGCAGGTCTCCACCGGTTCACTCAACGGTCCGTTCAGCGGAGGAGCCTGGGCGTATCAGCCCCGGTGGGATCCCTCCGGCTCCCGGATCATCTTCACTGCGTACACGGGGCCGACCACCGGCGACCCCGACGCGATGGGGTCGCTGGACGACACCGACGTGTGGGTGAACGAGTACCCGAAGACGTCGGCCCAGCCCCTCATCGCCGAACCCGGCGGGCAGCACACGCCGACGATCTCGCCGGACGGCTCCCAGATCCTCTACATCTCAGAATCGGACAGCGGGTTGTGGAGCCAGGCAGACGGCCGCATCGTCACCTTCACCGGCCGCAACGTCGACTGGCAGCCGATCCAGAGGATTGCTCAATCAGTAGGCCTCGTCGACCCGCAAACCGGCAAGTGGCACATCACCACCCTGCACGGCATGATCAACCAGTTCTACTACGGCAATCCGGGTGACTTCCCGATGATGGGCGACTGGGATTGCAACGGAACAGACACGCCCGGGTTGTACCGCCAGTCCGACGGATACGTGTATCTGCGCAACTCCAACACGCAGGGCAATGCCGACATCCGGTTCTTCTTCGGCAATCCCGGTGACACGCCGATCGCCGGCGACTTCAACGGCGACGGGTGTGACACCGTGTCGATCTACCGCCAGTCCGAAGGGCGCGTCTACATCATCAATGCGCTCGGTTCAGGCGACGGCGGACTCGGTGCCGCGGACTACGACTACTTCTTCGGGAACCCGGGCGACAAGCCGTTCGTCGGCGACTTCAACGGCGACGGCGTGGACACCGTCGGCCTGCATCGCGAATCGACGGGGTTGGTGTACTTCCGCAACTCGAACACACAGGGCAACGCCGAGTTCGAGTTCTACTTCGGTGATCCCGGAGACCGCCTCGTCGCCGGGGACTGGAGTTACGACGGCATGGACACGCCGGGCCTGTACCGGCCGTCGGACCGGACGTTCTACCTGCGCTACACCAACACGCAGGGCAACGCCGACGAGCAGTTCACGTGGGGGCTGTCCTACTGGTTGCCGGTCGCCGGCTACTTCGGACCTCCGTAGGCGCCGCCGGCGTTACTCGCCGATGTAGCGGCCGACGAGGAACC
The DNA here is from genome assembly GCA_942491345.1 of uncultured actinomycete. Classification (GTDB taxonomy): domain Bacteria; phylum Actinomycetota; class Acidimicrobiia; order Spongiisociales; family UBA5794; genus JAHEEL01. The sequence goes on along the minus strand of CALOAN010000042.1, from coordinate 30,861 downwards.
CTGCCAGGTTCGACGTTGTGGCCGTCATCCGGGCCGCCGGGAGGTACACGTACTTCGCCGGGCTGTCTTCGTGCCGGAGTTTGAAACGGATCGACTTCCACATCGGCTTGGCGATCGGGAGGACGGCAAGCGGGAGGAGCTTCGGCTTGGTGACGGCAAGGACGGCCGCGAGGGCCACCGACCCGGCGTAGGCGGCGAGCGTGCGTTTGTAGTAGCTGCCGCGCAGGTGAGCGGCACCATCGCCTCTCCCCCACCGGAACGTCGTCCGGGCGAGGCCTTTGAAGCCGGAGGGTGGATGCCATGCAACGGTCGCGTCGCCGGCGAAGACGGGCAGGTAGCCGGCGTTGAGCATCATCTCGTCGAAGAGGGTGTCCTCTCCGAACTCGACGTCCTCGGGGAAGCCGCCGGCTGCCTCCCAAGCGGTCTTCGTGAATGCCATCGACCGGCCCGACGGCATGAAGAAGTCGGGGTTGACCTCTTCGATCACGTAGGTGATCGTCAGCCCGACACACCGGTCGAGGACTGTTGCGGCGTCGACGCGGTAGAAGCCGGCGACCCAGTCGGCTCCTTCGGCGAACGGTGCAACGAGGTGCTGGAGCCACTCCGGGTCCGCAACGCCGCCGCCGTCGGTGCACGCGACGATTTCGTGGGTCGCTGCCTCGATCGCGGTGTTCCTCCCGTGGGACCGGTTCCCGGGCTCCACGATGACGCTGATGCGAGGGTCGATCTCGGCAGCAGCCTCGAGGCGTTCCAAGGTGCCATCCGTCGACCCTGCATCAACGACCACGATCTCGTCGGCCTGAAGCGTCTGATGCACCAAAGAGTCGAGAAACGCCTCAATCGACGCCCCCTCGTTGAACACCGTCGTAATCACCGAAACCTCGAGCGACCCCATAGAGAATGAAGGCTACCCCGATTCGACTTCGGCGACTCGGTCGCGAGTGCAGCCCCCTCCGCTATCGGGCGATTGCGCGATCTTCCGTCTCCCCCACCGCCAAGGTGGGGGAGACGCGGCCGGACGGAGTCCGGTCGCAGAGGGGGCAGCCTGGGAGCCAGCACATGGCGATGAGCTCCGCCGCGGATCCATACACAGCCCCCTCCGCGGCCGGGCAGTCGCCCGGACGCGCCTCCCCCACTCCGTGGGAGGAGGCGAAGATAGCGCGAGCAGGCCCTTCTTCCGTCTCCCCCACCGCCCAGGTGGGGGAGACGCGGCCGAGCTGATGCTCGGTCGCAGAGGGGGCAGCCGACGATCAGAACCCTTGAACCCAGAGCACGTACGCGATACCACTCGCCCATGGCCCGTCGAAAGCCAAGAACGCTGCGGTTCGCCCGCGAGATGCGGTCGCAGCCAACGCTCGCCGAAGACCGCCTCTGGTATCACCTCAGACGGCGGCAGATGGGGGTGCGCTTCCGACGGCAAGAGCCCATCGGACCGTTCATCGCCGATTTCGCGTGCCTCAAGGCTCGCCTCATCGTTGAGGTCGACGGCGACAGCCACACCGATCCGGCTCGAGACCGGCGACGAGACCGGTGGTTCCTGGACCATGGTTGGTTTGTTCTCAGGTTCTGGGACACCTACGTCCTCGAACAGACCGACGACGCCCTCGACCTGGTCTACCTCGCCCTCCACGATCGCGACGCCGTCCCCGACCCGCTCAACCTGGAGTCGTAGGAAACAGCCCCCTCCGCTCCGCTCCGGCCTGGCGGCCGCCTCTTCTCAGTCTCCCCCACCGTCAAGGTGGGGGAGACGCGGCCGAGCCGATGCTCGGCCGCAGAGGGGGCAGCTTGGGAGCCAGCACATGGCGATGAGGTCTGCCACAGCTCAAACCCCGTCCCCTCCGCTCCGCTCCGGCCTGTTCGGCAAGAACAGCCCCCTCCGCTCCGCTCCGGCCTGTTCGGCCGGATCCGCTCCGCTCCGGCCTGTTCGGCCGGATGCTCGCGCCTCCCCACTCCGTGGGAGAGGCCAAGACCCGCGTGACTAGGCGACGCTGCTTCGTCTCCCCCACCGAAGGTGGGGGAGATGCGGCCGAGCTGATGCTCGGCCGCAGAGGGGGCACTCGGCCGCAGAGGGGGCCATGACTGGCTCCGGCGTTTGGCCCTAGGCACTGCACCTCCGGACTGTTCCAATGGGCGGTGAGAGCCAGGAGGCACGTATGCGCGCTACCCACAGATCGCCGTATCGGATGCTCATCGTCGCGACAGTGACCGCACTCCTCGCCGTACCGGCCATCAGCGCCGGCGCCGACGACGACCAACCGCAGATCGGATTCGTCTCCGGAGAGAACCCGCTGGCGCAGGATTTGGAGCTGTACCTTTCCGACGCTGACGGCACCGGCCGAGTCGGCCTTACCGCCGACTTCGGCGCCGGGCAGCATTGGGCATGGTCACCAGACGGTTCTCGGGTGGCGTTCTTCTCCGGCGACTACGACAACGAGACGCTCTACGTCCGAGACCTCGACAAGGCGCAGCCGTATGTCGTCGCCGAGGGAACCGATCCCGATGACGGGTGGGCGTGGTCACCGGATAGCACCAGGATCGCGTACGTCTCCATGCAAGACGGAGACGCTGACGTCCACGTCGCCAACGTCGAGACCGGCACCACCGTCAATCTGTCGGATGATTCGTGGGAGACAACTCGCCCGAGATGGTCCCCCACCGGTACTCATCTCGCCTACGACGTGCGTCGTGCCGGCGTCGACAATGACTACGTCGACGTCCACGTCGCTCCTGCTTCTGGGAGGCACACCCGTCAATGTGACCGACGACACGGCGTGGAGTCCGGGGGGCGCTTGGTCACCGGACGGATCCCACTTCGCGTTCGTCACGAGCCGGGACGGAAACGATGAGATCTATCTGGCAGACGGCGACGGTCGCAACCCGGTGCGGCTGACCAACAACCCGGCCAACGATCGCGAACCGGCATGGTCGCCCGACGGCTCCCAGATCGCCTTCTCCTCGGGACTCGAGACCCGGGATGAGAGCTCGAACTGGGTCGTTGTGATCCCGTCGCGGATCTATGTGATGGACGCCGACGGCTCCAACCGGCGGGCCCTTACGGACGGTTCCATCGATCCAGATCCCGATCCCCTCCTGTCGCGTTCTCTCGCCCACACCGGTCCGACGTGGTCACTCGATGGGTCCCGGCTGGCGTTCGCCGTGGCCACGAACACCACCTCCGCCGGGCCGCACGGCCGCCACTTCACGATCTACACCGTGGACCCGACAGGTGGCGGACGTCCGGTCGAGATATGGTCGGGTGGTGGTGGTTGGTCGCTGTGGTGGTCCCCCGACGGCGCCCGTCTTGCGATCCAATCGACGGGCAACTACAGCATCGACTCGACCACGGTGATCGCCGCCGCAGACGGGAGCGGCGCACCGGTCACGCTCACGGTAGGTGCGGGTATCTCGCCACCTTCCTGGTCGACCTACGGCACACACGTCGAGTATTCGACGGCCACGATGTCGTCGCGGAGTGACGTCTATGTTGCTGCGCCTGATGGCTCCGCACCGAGGAGCATCTCCAGCGACCTTGCCGGGCCCCACAACTTCTCGGCCGCGTGGCGTCCGCAGCCGTTGGGTCCGGTTGGTTTGGTCGATCCGTCGACGGGGTTGTGGTACCTGCGCGACCAGTGGGGTGTGATCGATTCGTTCTACTACGGCAACCCGGGCGATGTGCCGTTCCTGGGTGACTGGGACGGCGACGGGATCGACACACCCGGCCTGTATCGCCAAACCGATGGATACGTTTATCTCCGCAACACCAACACACAAGGCATCGCGGACATCAAGTTCTTCTTCGGCAACCCCGGTGACATACCGTTGGCGGGTGACTTTGACGGCGACGGGTTCGACACCGTGTCGATCTACCGACCATCCGAACAACGCTTCTACATCATCAACGAACTCGGTGAGAACGATGGCGGCCTCGGTGCCGCCGACTACGACTTCCTGTTCGGCAACCCCGGCGACCAGCCGGTCGTTGGCGACTGGGACGGCGACGGGATCGACGAGATCGGCCTGCACCGCGCAACGACCGGGTTCTTCTACTACCGCAACACGTTGACGACCGGGATTGCGGATGCCGAGTTCTACTTCGGCGACCCCGGCGACCGTTTCGTCGCCGGTGATTGGGGAACCATCGACGGTCGCGACACGCCGGCGGTGTTCCGCCCGTCGAACACGGTCTTCTACTTCCGCCACACCCTGACCCAAGGGAACGCCGACTCGCAAGTCACCTGGCCCGAAGCCAACACCAATTGGATCCCGGTAGCCGGCACCTTCACCAACTGAAGACCCGCCGTCGAGGGTGCGATGTGATTCCGGCGAACTCAGCCCCCTCCGCTGCGCTCCGGATTATTCGGCCAAGAACAGCCCCCTCCGCGCCCGGGCAAATGCCCGGACGCTCTTCGCCCCCCACTCCGTGGACAACCATCACGGACTCACAAGCTGCACCGCTTCGTCAACACCACCGCCCCCTCCGCTGCGCTCCGGCCTATTCGGCCAAGAACAGCCCCTCCCGCCCGTCCGGGCAAATGCCCGGACGCGCCTCCCCACTCCGTGGTGGAGGCGAAAACGTGGTGGAGGCGAAGACCCGCGTGAGATGGCGACGTTTCCTCGTCTCCCCCACCGCCAACGCGGTGAGGCAGAGGCCCGCGTGAGTAGGCGACGTTTCCTCGTCTCCCCCACCGCCGAGGTGGGGGAGACGAGGCCGAGCTGATGCTCGGGCGCAGAGGGGGCCCATCACGTCATCACCTCAATGGCTCTTGTCGGACGGGTCTCGTGGTCGGATACTGGAAGGGTCACGAGGGGGTGATGTTGTGAGATCTGGAGCACGCACGACGGTGGCCCTGTTGATTGCGGCGGTTCTTCTCTTCCCGCTGGCGCCGACCGACGAGGCCCACGGCAAGTCCTTCGAACCCGAGGGAATCGGCCTGGTTGATCCCGTAACCGGCGAGTGGCACCTGCGGGGGCCCGACGGTTTCACCACGTCGTTCTACTACGGCAACCCGGGTGACTATCCGATCATGGGCGACTGGAACTGCGACACCATCGACACACCCGGCCTCTACCGCCAATCCGACGGCTACGTCTACCTGCGCAACTCCAACACCCAGGGCAACGCCGATCTGAAGTTCTACTTCGGGAACCCGGGAGACATCCCCCTCGCCGGTGATTTCAACGGTGACGGATGTGACACCGTGTCGATCTACCGCCAGTCCGAAGGCCGCGTCTACATCATCAACGAACTCGGTGAGAACGACGGCGGCCTCGGCGCCGCCGACTACGACTACTACTTCGGGAACCCGGGCGACAAACCGTTCGTCGGTGACTTCAACGGCAACGGGACCGACACGGTCGGGCTGCATCGCGAATCGACCGGTCTGGTGTACTTCCGCAACACCAATACGCAGGGCATCGCCGAGTTCGAGTTCTACTTCGGCGACCCGGGCGACCGCCTCATCGCCGGAGACTGGAACGGAGACGGCAACGACAGCCCCGGACTCTTCCGCCCATCGGATGCTCGAATCTATCTCCGCTTCACCAACACGCAGGGCAACGCGAACGAACAGTTCGACTACGGCATCCCCCGGATGATCCCCGTCGCCGGCAGGTTCGGCATCCAGGCCAAGGATGTCGCCGACCGGGACTGGGACATCAGCAGCATCAAAGCACCCGTCCAGTGGGGCAGATTCGCGTCGCTCGGCTTCGGCGCCGACGGTCGCGCCGTGATCAGCCACGGGTCCCTACACGATTGGCAGTCGCTCGACCTTGCGATTACACGATGCCTCCACCAGAGCTGCTGGACGTCGGAAACGAGCATCCAGCCGTGGCGCGTCTCCGACCATACGTCGATGGCAACCGGAGCGGACGGGCTCCCCGTATGGAGCTTCCACGACAGCGCCGGAGGCCAACTGGTCGTGGGCCGCTGCGAGGACCCCAGCTGCTCTTCTGTCTCGTATTCGGTCATCGACCCCCCGGTGCCGCTTCCTCCCGGACAATTCTCAGATGCCGGGATCCTCGGCTCAATCGCGATCGGGGCGGACGGGAATCCCCTCGTCATGTACATGTCGACGGACCCGACACGGGGACTGTGGGTGGCTCGGTGCCTTGACCCGGGGTGCTCTTCTGCCAACCTTCAATCCGTCGACATCAATCACGGGGACTTCCATCGCTTCGACCTCGCCGTCGGGTCGGACGGTCTACCGATCTACGCCGTCTTCAATTCCTCATACGGGCTGTTCGCCCTGACCGTCGGTCACTGCGTCGATGACTCGTGTTCCAGCGGCTCCGCGACCCAGCTGCAGTCGTGGAAAGCGGACTACGAAGGTTGGGGCTTCCCGTCGGTTGCGATCGGCACCGACGGCCTCCCAGTCATCGCGTACAACGACCTGTCCGTGGACTACGCACCCGACGGCAGGGAGATCCACAACGAGTCGGTCAAAGTTGCCCACTGTCTCAATGTCGAGTGCACGAGCTATACGACGTCGGTTGTCGCGAACGAGCGGGCCTATTTCGTGGAGATCGACATCGGCGGCAATGGACTGCCGATCGTCGCGTACCAGTCGATCGCCGGCGTTCTCTGGAACGTCAAGGTGGCAGCGTGCAGCGACATCACGTGCTCGTCGGCCGAGGTCGCCACCGTCGACCCGCGTCGGGGCGTAGGGATGTTCCTGTCACTCGCTACCGACCCCCTCGGCATGCCGATGATCGCCTACTTCGGCGGCGGCAGCAGCGATCTCAAGGTGGCACGCCTCGGGCCATAGCAAATCGGATGCTTGTGGTTGTCAGCGAGCGCAGCCCCTGGGCGGCCGCACGTCCGGGCGATTGCCCGCTCCTCCCCCGTCCGCCCATCGGCCGCGCCTCCCCCACTCCGTGGTGGAGGCGAAGACCCGTTCCTCGACTCTCCAACCGCCGCTGCTCTTTGTCTCTCCCACCGAAGGTGGGGGAGACGCGGCCGAGCTGATGCTCGGCCGCAGAGGGGGCGGCCTGGGAGCACGCACATGCCGATGAGGTCCGCCACGACTCAGACTCAGCCCCGTCCGCGGCCGGGCGATTGCCCGGACGCGCCTCGCCCACTTCGTGGGAGAGGCGAAGACCCGCGCACGTGAGCGGTACCCTCCTCGTCATGTCATATGACGATGCGGCGTATACGGAGCGGCTCAAGGGGGCTCGCTGGAAGCGGGTGCTCAACACGCAGGCGCCGTACCGGTGGAACCTGCGGCGGCTCGACCTCGGGTATGTGCTCGACGTGGGGTGCGGGATCGGGCGCAACCTCGGGCATCTCGACGGCAACGGCGTCGGCGTGGATCTCAGCCCGACGTCGATCGCCGAAGCCCGAGCAAGAGGTTTCACCGCCTACACCGCCGAGGAGTTCCCCACCTGCCCCGATGCGCAGCCCGAGCGCTACGACTCGCTGCTGTTCGCTCACGTGCTCGAACATATGACCCACGCCGAGGCGAGCGATCTCGTCGGGTCGCACCTCCCCTACCTCCGACCCGGCGGACAGGTCGTGATCATCGTGCCGCAGCCAGCCGGATACGCGTCGGATCCCACCCACGTCGAGTTCGTGGACCGAGCGGCGATCAAGGACATCGAGGAAGCGCACAGCCTCGAATCGGTGCGGGTCTACTCGTTCCCGTTCCCCCCCGCCGTCGGGAAGGTGTTCCTCCACAACGAGACGATCGGCATTTCACGCAAGCCGTGACCCGGGGCTATGGGGCTCCGAAGTAGCCGGCTACGGGCAGGGTGACATCGTCGTGGCTGTGGAAGTGGATGCCGTGATCGGCGTTGCCTTGCGTGTTGTTCAGCTTCAGGTACCAGTTGCCGTCCTTGGGACGGAACACGGCCACCGTGTCGATCCCGTCGCCGTCCCAGTCTCCGGCGATCGGGACGTCGCGGGGAATCCCGTAGAAGAACTCCTGGTCGGCGATCCCGGTGTCGAGCGTGTAGCGCAGGTAGACGAAGCCGGTTGAGGCCCGGTGCAGCGCCACTTCGTCGATGCCGTCGCCGTCGAAGTCACCGGCGAAGGGGGTGTCGCCGCGGTTGCCGAAATCGAAGAAGTAGTCGGCGGCACCGAGGCCGGCAGCGCCGTCACCGAGGTGGTTGATGATGTAGAAGCGCTGCTCCGAAGACCGGTAGATCGACACGGTGTCACACCCGTCGCCGTTGAAGTCGCCGACGATCGGTTTGTCGCCCGGGTTCCCGAAGAAGAAGTCCAGGTCGGCGACGCCTTGTGTGTTGGTGTCACGCAGGTAGACGTAGCCGTCGCTGCTCCGATACAACCCCGGGGTGTCGATGCCGTCGCAGTTCCAGTCGCCTGAGAACGGGACGTCTCTCGGATTGCCGTAGTAGAACTGTTGCTTGTCGGCGCCGCTGGCGACCTCGTTGATCAGGTACCACTCGCCGTTCTCATCGACGTATCCGATCCGATCGCACGGTTCGGGGCCGAGGCATTCGGGCCCGGCGTCCCACGGAATCGGCTTGTCGGGGATGAACCAGTTCGACAGCGACCCGGAGCCGCTCGTCCCGCCGAGCGAGACGGACAGCGTGGAGCCGCTGAGGATATGCAGGTCGTCGCGCCCGTCTCCGTCGAAGTCGGAGATGAGGACTTCGGCGTTGCCGCCGACGTCGAGGGTGGTCGGCACGTCGGCGAGGCCACCACTCTGCGTGGCAATTCGGACGGTGGTGTCGGTGCCGTCGGGGAGGGCGTAGAGGTCGGTGATGCCGTTGACGTCCCAGTCGCCGAGGAGCAGCGACCAGCCGTTCGACGTGTCGCCCACACCCGGCACGTAGGTGGCGGTGTTGGCGGTGTAACCCGACGATCCGCTCCATACCTTGGCCGTCGTCTCGCCGCTGCGGGTGATGGTGACCAGGTCGGGGATCCAGTCGTCGTCGTGCATGGTGATCGAGTAGTCCTCCGATGCCGGGGCTCCGGTGGTGAGGACGGTGGGGGTGGTGTAGCGGTCGGCGTTGTGCCAGACGGCGAGCTTCACCGTCGGCCCGGAGTCGTCGACGACCCACAGGTCGGGTCGGCCGTTCTTGTCGTGGTCGGCGACGAGGACCGGCGAGTCGGCGGAGAAGGGAAGGTTCTTGCGATAGCCGATGACCGTGAACCCGGATTGTGACCCGGCGGCTTCGAGACGGCTGCCGTCTCCGTAGGGGCGGATCCGGTAGAGGTCGGCGGAGCCGTCGCCCGAGAAGTCGGCCATGCCGTACTGTGCCCCGGCGATGACGCCGAGCGCCGACGGCCCGGAGAACCCGGTGCGGTTGAACGGCGCCGGGTTCGTGAGCGGCGGGTACGGCGCTGGACGGCCCGGATAGCCGGGTGTTTGCCCGGGTCCGCTCCACGAGTAGTGCATCGAGTCCTTGACGGTGACCCACTGCCCGCCCCAGCACCATCCGGAGTCGACGAACGAGTCGACCCACCACGACGGCATGTTGGTGCGCAGGTAGTTGGCGCTGCTGTAGGGGTTCTGCTGTGGGTTGAGGTCGATGGCGGTGCCGATGGCGTGTTCGGAGAATCGGTTGGTGCCGCCGACGGTGCGCCAGAACCACGAACCGGCGCTGATCAGCTGGTAGTACTGCCCGGCGTTGGCGGCGGCGATGAGCCGGGCGTCGACGAGTTGCGCCGCCGGCCAGGCCCGCTCGTGGATGCGCACGTATTTGCTCGACGTGGCGATCCGCCAGGTCTTCAGCGAGTTGGAGACCTGCGTCTGCGTCCGTCCGAAGAAGTCACCCCACGGCCCGTGGATGACGGCACCGACGAGCACCTGGTTGGTCCCCGCGTCGGCCTTGATCGGCCCGGAGATGCCCGGAGGACAGCCTTCGGATTCGTTGAACGAAGCCAGGCTGACCCCGGTGTCGGAGGGGGCTGCGGCTGAGGCGACGGTCGGCACAGTGGCGATCATGGCCACGGCGACCAGGAGGAGCAGTGCTCTGATGGTCATCACGTTGGATGCGACGGTAGTGCCGCCGCTACGGAAAGTGGCGACTTTTGGCGGGGAGGGTTCGCGAGGAGAGCAAGCCGCGCGAACCGAGGGGCGGCCTTCTAGCCTTGGTTCCATGGCTGAGATGTCGGCGCCGCGACGACGCACCTTGATTCTTCTCGTCGTCGCCGCCGTGGTGGTGGCCCGCATCGCCCTCGGTTTCTTCACGTGGGCGCCGGGCTGGTCGGCACTCACCTGGGACGACTTCACCCGGGTCGCGATCGCGAGGCATTGGGCGGACGCTCCGTTCTGGTTCAACGGCTTCGTGTGGCTGCCGCTGCCGGTGTGGATCACCGGTTCGATCTACACCGTCGCGGGTGGCTGGTTCGCGTCGAGTCCGATGGCGCTGATGGCGATCATCAACACGGTTGCGGTGTTCATCGCTGCAGCCATCGCGGCATGGTCGGCGCACCGCATGTTCAGCGACACGATCGGGACGCTCACGGTCTTCGTCGTCGTGTTGTTCGCACCCTGGAGCTACTTCCTCTCACTCTCCGGGCTGGCCGAACCGCTCTACTTCGTGGCGATCGCCACCGCAGCCGCCGGTTTGGTGTCGTGGGCGGTCACCGGGAAGAACACGTCGCTGGTCGTCGGGAGCCTCGGGGTCGCGGCCGCCGCCGGCATGCGGTACGAAGGGTGGTGGCTCGCCGGCGCGTGGATCGCCGTCATTGGAATCGACTCGCTGCTCCTGCTGCGCCGCCGGCCGTTCGGGGATGTGCTGCGCGAGCGGTTCGGAACGCTGCTGATCGCGGCGGCGCCGCTGCTGGTGCCGCTCGCCTGGATGGGGGTCAACCTCGCGAACGAAGACTCGCCCTTCTACTTCGCCAGAGAGAGCGCCCGCATCTTCAAGAGCGCCTACGGCGGCTTCGAGGGGCGGGCGCGGCGACTCGTCTACTACCCGATGTCGCTCCTCCGCGCCGCACCACTGCTGCTGGTGGCCGAAGGTGTCGTTGCCGTCATGCGCAGGCGCAGCCGTGCCGTCATCCTCCTCGTCGCGGTTTTCGCGACGGAGTTCGTCCTCTTCTATGTCACGTCGCTGCCGTCCGACGCCCTCGGCGCATTCCCGGAGCGTTTCCTCTTCGCCTTCGCCCTCGGCCTCGCCCCACTCGTCGGCGGACTCCCCGGCGTGCTCCGGGATCTGGTCCCGGCCAGAGCGCTCAAGGCCGCCGCCGTCGCGCTCGTCGTCGTCGCCGTGGCCGTCACCGCCGTGCGCATCCAGGACCGCCCCGAGGAGTGGACCCACGCCCCCGACCTGCTGGCTTTGAACGAGCAGATCGGGGTGGTGGCTGCGCCCGCTGTTCTCGAGGTGGTGGCCGGGCCGGAGACGGAGACCGATCACATCCCGCTCGCCGTGCAGAACGGCGACCAGGTCGCCCTCAGCGTCACGAGCGACCTCACGGCCGTCCCGGGTCAGGTCGGCGACGTGTGGATCGAGCGGTCGCCGGGCCGCATCCTCGAGTTCGATCTCAACGCCGAGCCGGCCATCGGCCGCTACCGCCTCGCCGGTCCCGGCGCCGAGGCGTTCCGGCTTCCGCCGTGCACCGGATGTGAAGGATGGACGTGGATCGACGAAGGGGGCCACGAACGGCCGCTCGAAGGCGGCCCCTATCTCGGGTTCCAGTTCGTCACGAACGATCCCGTCGCCGGTGAACGGACGACGATCGCCACGACGATTCCCCCGGCCGAAGAGGAGCGGTCGGGCAGCGTCGACCTGCGAGGGTTGTGGGGTCACGGCTTCAATCGAGGGAGAATGAGCATCGTGGTCACCCTCGATGACACCGTTGTCTACGAATCGGACATCGGCGACCCGTCGCGGTGGACCCGCGTCGACTTCGACATCCCGGCCGGGACCGATCCTCACACGTTGAGTGTCTCGGTGGTGGCGCTCCCCGGCATCGAAACCGGGTGGGGCTGGGGCACCGCGTCGGGTGTGCTCGTGCGTGAACTCGTGGTGGAGCCGAAATGAAGGTCACGGTCCTCGCCCCCGCCTACAACGAGGAAGACGCCATCGACCAGTTCGTCGACGCCGTCACCCCGTGCCTCGAAGACGATTGGGAGATCCTCGTCGTCGACGACGGCTCCACCGATTCGACGCCGGAGCATCTCGAGGCCCTGGCCGCCGCCAATCCGAAGCTGCGCGTCGTCACCCACGAACAGAACGCCGGGATCGGTGCGGCGCTGGCTACGGGCTTCGCCGAGATCCCCGACGGGATCATCGTGACGATGGACGCCGATCTCTCCCACCCCCTCGACCTGCTGCCCGACCTGGTCGCGGGCTGCGATACCGCCGACGCCTGCTACGGCAGCCGTTTCGTCCCCGGCGGCGGCATGGTCGGTGTGCCGCTGTGGCGCAGTGCGATCAGCCGGATCGCGAACGTGATCCTGCGCACCGCCTATCGCTCCCCCACCCGTGACCTCACCACCGGCTACCGCGCGTATCGCGCCGAAGCCGTCCACGGCCTCGACCTCGTCGGTGAAGGGTTCGAGACCCAACTCGAGATCACCATCCGCCTCATCGCCGCCGGCAAGACCATCAACGAAGTCCCCCTCGTCCTGTCCACCCGCGTCGCCGGCGAATCCAAGATGCGCTACCTCAGCCTCATCCCCCCCTACGCCCTGATGGCGCTGAGACTCCTTGGCCTCCGGTGGTGGCCAACCCGCAGGTAGCTCTCCACGAGCTCAGCCCCCTCCGCTGCGCTCCGGCCTAGCGGCCGGATGCTCGCGCCTCCCCCACTGCGTGGGAGAGGCGAAGACTGGTCTTCGTCTCCACCACCGTCAGGTGGGGGAGACGCGGCCGGACGGAAGTCCGGGCGCAGAGGGGGCGGCCTGGGAGCCGGAATCACAAAGATGAGGCCGCGGCAGATTCGAGGCCGCTTCAGGCTCCGTCACCCCAACCAGCCCCCTCCGCTGCGCTCCGGCCTGGTAAGGCCGGTGCTCGCGCCTCCCCCACTCCGTGGTGGAGGCGAAGACCGCGTGAGCAGGCCCTTCTTCGTCTCCACCACCGCCAAGGTGGAGGCGAAGACCCGCGCAAGCAGGCCCTACTTGGTCTCCCCCACCGTCAAGGTGGGGGAGACGCGGCCGAGCCAATGCTCGGTCGCAGAGGGGGCAGCCTGGGAGCCCGAATCGCGAAGATGGGGCCGCTTCAGGTTCGAGGCCACGTCAGCCCAACCAGCCCCCTCCGCTGCGCTCCGGCCTGAACGGCCGGTGCTCGCGCCTCCCCCACTCCGTGGTGGAGGCGAAGACTCGGCCTCGGATGATTGCCCCGAAGGGTGAACGCGCCCCGGGTTCAGTGGAGATCAATCCCGGATGAGAGTGAACCCCGGGGGCGGTACCCGGGGTTCTCTCCGTCATTCAGTTGTAGTGATGCGTTTGCTAGGGCAGGTCGCACTCACTGGCGTCGTACTCCAGGTACATCGACCAGTCTTTGCCGCGGAAGTCCTCTCCGGCGCCCCATCCGGACTCGCCACGGAGGTAGTCGGCCTCGATCTCGTATATCAAGCCAGTCGGATTGCTCTGTGGGCTTGCGCCACCCGTGTAGTTCCTCACGATGAAGGACAAGTCATTGTCCTCCCCCTCGTTGACAAACGGAGCGAGGTCGTAGCCGACCAGTGTGCCCCACTCGAAGTTGTCGACGTAGGGACCCTGGACGACGCCGTCGGAACCGACAAGTGTGTCGTTGAGGTAGACCTCTTCCGCGTTGTCGGCTGTAGCGGTCACCATCGACGCCGTCTGAAGCTCATACGACTCCATCACGGTGCCGGGGATCGTGTCTTCGAAGAGCCTCCACGTATCCGGCGCGATGACGCCCTCTATGTAGTAGGTGTTCGAGATCCACGTAGCACCGGGAAGCGTCGGCCACAGTGGGTGGACCCAGGTGGCGACTGCAGGAGCCGGATTCACCCACAGTGGATCGCCAATTCCCGCGTATTCGTTCAGCGGCCCGTACACATTCGCGCCGCCGGCTTCGCTGACTATCGATATCGTCATCGAGTCCCACAGATTGGCATGTGCCGCAATCACGGGAGTGCCGTCGAAATCGCTCAGTTGGAACTCATAGACGGGTGTCTCTGTGACCCACGGATCGAACTCTTCTTTCACATCGAACTTGCCGGGCTTGGTGTTGCCCTTCTTCGTCTGCGGAACGTCAGCGGGCGTGTCCCCAACGTGGAGGTGGATTCCCGAGATTCTCCAATTGTCCACATCGGTGAAGAACTGCACGAACAGCGTCGCGCCGTCGTCCCAGACTCTCACACCGCCAACATCTACCCAGCCCTCGCCTCCGGGAGTCGAATACTTGCCGCCAGCGCCGATCAAGTCATACTCCGTCGGCGAGTCACAGCCCTCAGATGGCGATGCAGCATCGGCGTCGCCTGCTGCAAAGGAGGCCGGTCCTGCAGCGACCATCATCACCACAACCGTGAGTACGAAAACGCCACGTAGCGCGCTCCCTCTTTGCATTCCGACCTCCTCATAGCCTGCTCTTCTTCGCAACGAGGATGCTAGGTCGGCGGCCCAACACCGCCGCGTCCCCGCGATCACGTGGCCGCAGGCTAATGCGTTAGGCAGTCGCGACAACGGAACGAGGATTCCTGTCTGCACACGGGTGCAGAACGGGGTTTGGCGACAGAATCGAGGGCGGGTCTGTCGGAAAACGCGCTGCTCCGAACGACTGGGAGCGTCCCCTACCGCGCCCCCGCGCCCGTGATCACGGTCCAGATCGAAAGCCCGGTGATATGCAGGTCCAGCGACAGCGACGAGTGTTTCACGTAGTAGAGGTCGTAGGTGAGCTTCTCCACCGTCTCGGCTTCGTCGTCGGCGTAGTGGTACTTCACCTGCGCCCACCCGGTCACGCCCGGCCGGATGATGTGGCGGCTGGCGTAGAACGGGATCGTCTTCTCGAACTCTTCGACGAACTCGACCCGCTCCGGACGGGGCCCGATGATCGTCAGGTCACCCCGCAGCACGTTCCACAGCTGCGGGATCTCGTCGAGGCGGCTCTTGCGCAGGAACTTGCCGCCCGGCACGATCCGCGGGTCGTCGATCTCGGCGAACTGCGGCCCGTTCTCTTCGGCGTTGTCCACCATGGTGCGGAACTTGTGGAGCGTGAACTCCTTCTCGTTGCGCCCCACCCGCTGCTGCGAGTAGATGACCGGGCCCGGTGACCCGAACCGCACGATCAGCCACACGATCGCACCAAGCGCCAGCCAGATCGGGGCGGTCAGGACCACGAGGACGATGTCGATCGCCCGCTTCACCGGTGCGTAGCCGGAGCGGGCGACGGGCTGGGAGATCTCCCACCCTTCGGCGAGGTGCACCATCGGGAGGCGACCCGTGTGCTCCTCATACACCTCCACCAACGGCCGCACCCGGTAGCCGGCGAGATTCGACGACGACACGAACTGTGCCATCTCGTCGGACAGCACCGCCCGCAGGTCGGTCACCACCGTGACACCCTGCGGCAGCGGATCTTCGGGAGGCCGTTCGGTCGGGTTCAGCACGGCGATCACCTCGGCGTGCGGCGTCTCGCGGATGTCCTCGGCGAGCTGCTTCTCGCCGGTGACGATCACCATCGACTCCGACCAGGGACGCTGCCGGCGTATCGCACGATGCGCCAGCATCAGCCCCAGCCACGCAACGACCGTGACGCCGAACAGCGGCCGGGACCAGTAGGGGCGGAAGATGACGATCCCGATCGCCGCCACGGACGCTGCGACCAGCGCAATCATCAGCGCCCGGCCGTAGGAAGGGCGCGGCGCGGCGTTGGCCCAGGTGAGGCGGCTGACGTACGAACCGAAGATCGCGCCGGCAAACAACAGCGCAGCCATCGGCCACAGCGACGCGCCGGCAGGCACCTGCCATTCGGCAGGCGCAACACCTCCAAAGACCACCCACAAGGCGATTCCCATCGCAAGTGCGAGGGCCAAGAGGTCGCTGAGGAACATCCAGAGCAGGAATCTGCGTCCCATACATCGTGCAGGCTACCCGTATCGCGAAAAACGTTCATTCAGAACCCGCGCGGACCGGCCGATACTGCCCTCGTAGTGACTACCCCGGATACACTCGCGCGCACTAGTCCAGGAGGGCCCACCATGAAGAGCCGCCGCAGCCAGACCATCAATCTCACGATCGTCGGCGTCGTCCTCCTGCTCATCGCCTCCGTGGGAGCCGTGTGGCTGCAGCCCGAACCGGTGGAGGCCGCGAGCGGCCCGGTCCACATCGAAGCCCCCGCCGAGATGGCAGCGGCGTTCGCCTCGATCCTCCCCGCCCCCGCCATTGCGGCGGCCGCTCCGGCCGGTGCCACCGGCATGGGCCTCGTCGACCCGACCTCGGGTGTCTGGCACCTGCGCACCCGCGGCGGCGACCCTGCCTCGTTCTACTTCGGCAACCCCGGCGACTATCCGATGATGGGCGACTGGAACTGCAACGGCATCGACACCCCCGGCCTCTACCGCCAGTCCGACGGCTACGTCTACCTCCGCAACTCCAACACGCAGGGCGTGGCGGACATCAAGTTCTACTTCGGCGATCCGGGCGACGTGCCCCTCGCCGGCGACTTCAACGGCGACGGCTGCGACACGGTCTCGATCTACCGCCAGACCGAGGGCCAGGTCTACATCATCAACAAGCTCGGGGCGAACAACGGCGGCCTCGGCAAAGCCGAATACCACTACTACTTCGGCAACCCGGGCGACAAGCCGTTCACCGGCGACTTCAACGGCGACGGCATCACCACCGTCGGCCTCCACCGCGAGTCCAGCGGCTTCCTCTACTTCCGCAACACGAACACGCAGGGCATCGCGGAGTTCCAGTTCTACTTCGGCATCCCCAACGACCGCCTCATCGCCGGCGACTGGACCGGCGACGGCAACGACACCGCCGCGGTCTACCGGCCCGCCGACCGCACCATGTACATGCGGTACTCGAACACCCAGGGCAACGCCAACGAGCAGTTCGTGTGGGGTGAGTCCCCCTACATCCCGGTGGCCGGCGACTTCGGCACCCTCAACTCGGGTGTCACCGTCAACGTCTCCGGCGCTCCCGACGCGCTGAAGTGGGCCGTCGAGTCGCTCTACCAGGAACTCCCCTCGGCGCCGCATCTCCCGAACGGCCTGCGCACCAACCTCGCCGGCATGCACGACCGTCCGAAGACCCAGACCGTCACCGGCACCGCGTCGACCTCCACCGCCTACGGCAAGCAGGTCGGCGTCGTCCAAGCCGGCGGCGACACGATCCTCGCCGTCTCCGACAACGGCTGGGAGTGGCGCGTCGTCGGCGCAGAGATGGCCTCGAAGGGCCGCGCCCGCTGGTTCGGCGACGAACCCCGCTTCGTGACCCTCATCGGCGCCGACTGGCAGCAGACCTGGGACGGCAAGTGGCCAACCGATCCGCTGATGACCCACTCCGACAGCGTCCACATCTACTCCGTGGTCCCGTCGGCCGGAGCAGGCGCCATCGTCGGCTTCCCCAGGGACACGCTGGTGGAGGCCTCGTTCGGCACGGTCAAGGTCTCGAAGACGATGGAGAACCACGGACCCGCAGTTCACCGTCGATGCCCTCCGGCGCGAGACCAATCTCCCCATCGAGGGCTACTTCCACATCGCCATGGGCACGGGAACGGTCCCCGGGAATCCACCGCCCGGCCTCCGCGACCTCATTGACGACTACGGCGGCTTCCCGTTCTTGGTGCCCTACGACGCCGGCGTCGCAGTCGCCGGCGACACGTTCGTCGACGGCGCCGAAGCCCTCGCCGTTGGCCGCGAACGCATCAACGCTCCCCCACGGCGACGTGGACCGCACCCTCGGCCAAGGCCTGCTGCTCAAGGCGGCGATCGCCGAGGTGAAGAAGGTCGGCATGCTCGCCATGCCGGGCCTGCTGTCACTGATGGACGACTACGTGACCACCGACCTCGCACTTGACGACGTGCTCACGTTGGCCGCCACGGTCTACACGGTTGACCCCGGTCCGATGCCGACCCTCACCAATGCCGACCTCGCCGCGGCGGGCCATGTTTCAGGAGCTGCCATCGCAACGAGCCACACGCCGTACAATCAGAACGTAGGAACACTCCCGAACGTGATGATCAAGGGATGCTGGGCACCACCAACCAACTTCGTACTGCAGCCGCAGAACTACGCAACGTTCGCCGATCTGGCCGACGGCACGCTCTCCGCGGTTCCGTGGGCGTGTCCCTGAGCCGGCAGAGCACCTATCGAATCGCCGCACTCGGCCTTGCCTGTCTGCTGCTCGTAGCGGCGTGCTCGCCGGCGGCCGACGACACTGATTCGACGACGGACGAGCCCACTCGCACGGCCGCAGCCGGATCGACTTCATCGAGTTCAACGACGGTCCCGGAGACGCGCACCACCTCCACAATCGCGGCAACGACATCAACCACGCGGGCCCCGACGACGTCGTCGACCACCACGACCACGCGACCGACAACCACCACCCGCCCGACCACAACCACGACGACCCTCGCGATCCCGCCCGACAACGAGCCACCCACGGTCGAGATCATCTCACCGGCGAACCTCTCGTCACACATCGCCGTCCTCGACCCCGCCACGAACCGCTTTCGGCGCCGCAGTGTCTCTCTCAGCCATCGTCTCCGATCCAAACGGAGACGACATCACGGTCCAGTGGTCCTCGAGCGACCAGGGCGCCCTCGGCACCGGCGAGTCGATCATCGCGACCCTGAGCACCGGCCAATTCGACTCCGCCCAACCAAGAATCACCGCAAAAGCCACCGACCAATGGGGCGTGTCGACAGAAGCAAGCGTCCAAATAATCGTCTGGATCCCCTCCGACGTCTGACGACTCTTCTTGGTTCCCCGCCTCTCCCACGCAGTGTGGAGGCGAAGACAGTCCTCGCCTCCACACGGCAACGTGTTCTCGCGCGAACGAGTCTTCGCTCGGACGGTCTTCGAGTACATGGTCTTCGCCTCTCCCACGAAGTGGGGGAGGCGCGCCCTCCGGCCGACCCCGGAGCGCGCGGAGGGGGCTGTCTTGGCCGAACGAGGCCGGAGCGCAGCGGAGGGGGCTGTCTTGAACCCGCACCAGACCTCATCTTCTCGGCTCCAGCTCCCAGGCCGCCCCCTCTGCGACCGAGCTACCCGCTCGGTCGCGTCTCCCCCACCTTCCGGCGGGAGAGACGAAGACCCTCTTCGCCTCCGCGATGCAAATAGACGGGCGCGAGCATCCGGACAGACAAACCGCAGCGCAAGGGGCCGATGACCCACCAGACCTGATCTTCGCGATTCAGGCTCCCAGACGGCCCCCTCCCGCCCTCGCTCCGCTCGGGCACCCTCCCCCACCTTCGGCGGTGGAGGGGACGAAGAAGAGGCCTTCTTCGCCTCCACCACGAAGTGCGAGGCGTCTTGAAGCCCGCACCAGACCTCATCTTCCGATTCCGGCTCCCAGACGGCCCCTCCCGCCCTCGCTCCGCTCGGCCCCTCCCCCCCTTCGGCGGTGGAGGCGCAGGCCATCCTCTCCCACGAAGTGGGGAGGGCGCCTCCACCCACGAAGTGGGGATGCGTTCCCGACAAGGCCGGAGCAGGGCAGAGGCGGGAGGGCGGTGGCCTTCTTCGCCTCCACCACGGAGTGGGGAGCGCGGCGAATGCCCGGGCATTTCTTGGCCGTTGAGCGGAGCGCAGCGGAGGGGGCTGTGCAAGTGGCGACCACATCCGACCGAGGGCCCGAGCCCCTCTACCCCTCCAGCAACTCCCGGAACGGCACGAGACCGCGCAACGCAAAGGACCCGTCCTCGGTCACCACCGACTCCGTCGGCACGATGATCCGCCGAATGCTCGACGAGGGCACACTGCGCAGATCCCAGGCCATCCCTACCGCATCGCCCATCGACAGCGAATCACTCAGGACCACCGAGTCCCCAACACTCTCAGCGATCCCTGCGAGCGCCGTTGGGGACCGCATGGTCTTCATCTTGGCGAGCATGGCGAACATCAGCTGCTGCTGCCGCTCGGTGCGACTCAGATCGGAGACCCCTTCGACGAACCGCCACTCTCCGTCCACGAACTCCTGCGTTGCACGAGACCGCACCCACGCAAGCGCCGTCTTTCCATCGGCGGTCGAACATCCGGCTGGGAGCAGATCCGCTTCCGCCCTCCCGCAGCGCGTACTCGACACAAAGCTCGACACCGCCGAGCGAGTCGATCACGTCGATGAACGCCTCGAAGTCGAAGGTCGCGTAGTGGTCGACAGCGACCCCCGTGTAGTCCTCAACCGCCAGAGCAACGAGTTCGGGTCCCGACACGGTCTCACCGCACCCGGCCAACGTTCGATCCAGCTTCGTCTCGGTGCCGGTGCACGGGTCGACAACGAGCAGGTCTCGAGGGAGTGACACCAGCGCGGGGTCGCCGCCGTCCGTCGGCGAGAGCCAGAGGAGAATCGCGTCGGCGTAGGCCCGCTCCTGAATCGGCCGGCCCGCCTCGGCTGCGAGTTCCTGCTCCTCTTCCGTGCGTTCGTCAGATCCGATGGCGAGAACGGTGTCGTATTCGACAACGGAGAAGGTCGGGGTTGGTGTCGCCGCCAACTCAGGCGACCCACTGTCGGACTGCAGCGGGATGAACGGCAACTGGCTTCGCGCCGCGGCCGTGTCGAACTCGATTCGCTCGATGCCGCGCCACGCCCACCACGCACGCGCCCCCTGCCAGCCGGCGAACGCCACGACCAGCAAGACCACGCCGCCCGCCACCAGCAGGATGATTCGTCTGCGAGTCACACCGTTCTCCCGTCCATGAGAGCGTACGCTAACTCTGTGGGCCCGATAGGCGCCCATGCCACCAATGCCCATCGCGTCCTATCATCCGCATACCGACCGACCGATCGGGGGGACCATCAACGACAATGAACCGAGCCTGTTCGCCTCCCTCTGGCGCTTCAAGTGGTACATCGTCGCGGCCGGGATCCTCGCAGCCGTCGCCGGCTACGGCCTCTCGATGCTCCAGGACGAGCTCTACCAATCTGAAGGGCAGCTTCTCCTCAACGACCCGGGAAGCTCGGGTGGCGTCGCCAGCGAGATCGGCATCGTCCTCGACCCCGGCCGCTACGTCCGGAACCAGGCAGAGATCATCCAATCGCCGCAGGTGGCCGCACAAGCCTCAGAGCTGCTCGGAGGCGATCCGAGCACGTCTGCGATCCAGGACTCCATGTCGGTATCGACGGACTACGACATCGACGCAATCTGGCTTCGCTCCACTCAATCCACCGGCGAGCTGGCCACAGCCGTCGTCAACGCCGTCGCGGCTGCCTACGAGGACGTGGTCGAAGAAGGCATTTCAACGAGGGTCAATAGCGCGATCGCGACGCTCGAACAATCCAAACTCGATCTGATCACGCGAATCGCGGAGATCGATGCCGAACTCGCCGCGGACCCGGGCAACATCACGCTCACGGCCCAGCGAACCGCTGCGGTCTCGCAGCTGGTCGCGCTCGATACCAGGATCGAGGAGCTCGGAACGGACGCCACGATCTACGGCTCCGGCGTGCAGCTCTACGTGGCCCCCGGCGGTCCCGGCAGCCAGATACAGCCAAGGCCGGTGCGTAACGCGGCGATCGCCTTGGTGCTGGGTGTCATCGCCGCCGGAGCGTGGGCGTGGTGGCGCTCCGAGAAGGACCAGCGGGCCGACGATCGCAACACGCCTGCCGCGATCCTGGACGCACCACTCCTGGCGGTCGTCCCTGAGTATTCGGATGTTGGTGCGAACGGGCCGAATCCTGCCGACGCGAATCCCGAATCCGGAGCCGCCGAGGCGTACCACTTCGCCGTGTCCGCACTCAGCTTCGCCCTCGACCAGGTCGGCGGAAAGACCGTCATCATCACGTCCACCGCACCCGGCGACGGCAAGAGCGTCACGGCGCTGAACATCGCATTTGCCGCAGCGAAGGACGGCCGCCGCCCGCTCCTCATCGACGCCGACGAACGAGCACGCGGACTCACCCGCCTCTCAGGTCTCGGCATCGGCCTCGGCCTCACCGATCTCACCAACGGCCGGCCGACAGAAGACGTCATCGGTGAGTGGCTGATGATGAACAACACATCCCTGCCCTTCGTCCCCGCCGGAAGCCGCCTCGACGACAGCGCCGCCGCCTACTTCCGCTCCACGTCGTTTCGGAATGCGCTTGCCACAACTCACTGCGGACTACGACATGGTGATCATCGACACGCCCCCCGCGATGTCCGCCGCCGAGACCAGCGACATCGCATCGCAAGCGGACGGCGTGGTTCTGGTCGTGAGCGCCGGCACACCCTTGCGCGACCTCCACGACGCCCGCCAGCGCCTCTCCATCTCACGCACCCCGATCCTCGGCTACATCTTCAACCGCGCCAAGGGCTCCACCGGCGCCTACGGCTACGGCTACGGCTACGGCCGCGACAAGACCTAGCCGGTGCCCGCGGACAACCGAGAACCCCGACCCACTCCTCCTCCTCAGGGGGAGGTGGCAGCGCCGCCGGGCGCTGACGGAGGGGGTCAAGACGTGAACGCGACCGATCCAAGCGAATTGCCCCAGATCGATCCGACGCCCCCCACCTTCCACTCCGCCCTCCTCCTCGGCGAAGACCACACCGAACTCGAAGAAGTCGCCATCACAGAAGTCGCCCCCAACCTCGCGATCGGTATCTCCAGAGGACGCTTCCCCAAGGGCTACCCCCACGTCGACCCCAACGAAGACGCCGCCTACGCCGCCACCGATGGCACCACGACAGTCCTTGTCGTCGCCGACGGCCATCAGGGATTCGACGCGGCCCGAGCCGCCACATCGGCGATCGCGGATACTGCTCCCGGTGTCATCGATGCACCGCTCGAAGTCGTGATCCGCCAGCTGGCCGGCGCGGCGATCGCCGCGGTGGCCGAGATCGTTCCGACGTTGCCCCCACCTCGAAACACGAGCCGAACCTCCCTCACCATCGCAGCGGTCCGCGGCGATGCAATCGCGGCCACCACCATCGGCGACACCGCGGGATACGTGGCGACCCGCCGCCGCTCGAAGCGTCTCGGCACCGATAGCGAGTTCCTGTCCTCTGAGACCGATCCCGCAGCGATCAGCGTCGCAGAGAAGAAGCTCCCAGACCGCGCAGCAGTGATCCTCACCACGGACGGCTTCATCGACTTCGCGACAGATCTCAAAGGAACACTCCGGTCGGCCGCGCAGCTCGCCCCACCGGCCGCGGCCGAGCTCCTCCTTTCCGAGAGCTTCTCCGGCGGCGCCGGGGACAACATTGCGGTCGCGGTCTACCGGCAGCCCTGAAGGTGGTCATCCCCAATGAATCAATCGCCGCATCCCTAAGATGCGGCCACGCGTTGGGGGACGATCACCATCGAGCAGCAACCCAGTCTCTTCGCGGCGCTCTGGCGCCACAAGTTCTTGATCGTCTTCGCGACGGTGATCGCAGCAGCGATCGGCTACGGCGTCTCCGTCACGCAGCCACTGGTCTACAAGCGCGACCGGCTCGGTGCTCCTCAGCGATCCACGCGGCACGGCCGTGTTCACCGACCCGTTCACCGCCTACATCGACCAGGGCCGCTACGTCGCCAACGAGGCCGAGGTCTTCATTTCCCGCCCGGTGGCCGTCCGCGCATCCGAAATCCTTGGCGGCAACCCCGACGCCGACGAGATTCAGGGTGTGGTTTCGGCCGAAGGCGAGTTCGACGTCGACCTGCTCACGATCAGCGCCACCCAGCCGACCGGGCAGGGGGCGATTGACGTCGTCGATGCGGTGGTAGCCGCCTACGGTGAGATTGTTGCCGAACAGACACAGGCTGCGTCGCAGAGCGCCGTGGCCACATTGCAGAACTCCAAACTTGAACTGCGGGTTCGTATCGCGGAGACGGACGCTGCACTCGCCGAAGTACCAGAAAGCGCGGCGCTCGAAGCACAGCGAAACGCCCAGTTGGAACAGCTCTACGCCCTCGACACCCAGATCGAGCAGATCGCCGTCAACACCGCCCTCTACGGCACCGGCGTTCGACTCTACGACGCCCCGAACTACGCAGCGCAGATCGCGCCGAGACCCTATCGCAACGCGGCGATCGCGGGAGTTCTCGGCCTCATCGCGGCCGGCGCCTGGTCGTGGTGGCGGGAAGAGCGCCGCGACCAAGTGGAGAGCCGCAACACACCGGCTTCCGTGCTCGACGCGCCGCTGCTGGGTACCGTTCCCGAGTACTCGTCCGTCAAGGTGAAGGGTCCGGCGCCAACGGTCACCGATCCGAATTCGATCGCGGCGGAGTCCTACCACTTCATCGTCTCCTCCCTCAAGCTCGCCCTCGGTGCGATCAACGGCAAGACGGTGGTCGTGACATCGACCGGGCCCGAAGACGGCAAGACGGTGACCTCGCTCAACCTGGCTGTCGCAGCGGCGGGCAGCGGTCAACGACCGCTCCTCATCGACGCCGACGAACGAACCCTCGGACTCACCACCCTCGCCAACCTCGCCAATGTCCCCGGCCTCACCGACCTGTCGGCCACCGAGGGCGATGCGACCGACCTGATCCGCCAATGGGGAGTCGGTGCGCAAACCGATCTGCTCTTCGTGCCGGCCGGATCTTCGCGCTCCACGGACCCGGCACGGTTCTTCCGCTCCCCAGCCTTCCAACAAGCGATGCCCGCACTCACCGCCGGTCAGGAGTTCGTCATCATCGATGCTCCGCCGGTCCTTGCCGTGGCGGAGACCACCGATATCGCCCACCAGGCGGATGCAGTTCTGATGGTCGTTGTCGAAGGAACCAGCCAAAGGAAGCTCCAAGAGGCCCGGGCCCGCATCGAGATCACCGGCAAGCCGATCATCGGCTACGTCTACAACCGAGCCACCGACTCGTCCAAGAAACCCGGCTACGGCTACGGCTACGGCTACGGCGCCGCCGCCCGAAAGGCCAAGGGATAACCCGACCGCAATGTCGACGGCCGGAGTGCGGGACCAGCCAACACGAGCTCGAATACCTCACGCATTCCAACAAGAACCAGCCGGGACACTGTCTTGGCGTTCTTCGGGTTCTTGGTTCTTGTTCTTCACACCTCCAACTGCTTCGCATACAACCGCGTACAGCCCGTCACGTGCGAGTAGTTCTGCATGCGTGCCCTCCTCGACGATCCGGCCCTCCGCCAGGACCACCAGTCGATCGGCGGCAATCACCGTGCTCAGCCGGTGGGCAATCACGAGTGTGGTTCGTCCCTCCATGAGGTGCTCGAGCGCCTCCTGAACGAGTCCCTCCGATTCGGCGTCGAGCGAACTCGTCGCCTCGTCGAGGATGAGGATCTTCGGGATCGGCGAGCAGGCTCGAGCGATCGCAATGCGCTGCCGCTGCCCACCCGAGAGCTGAACCCCCGCTCCCCGACCACGCTGTCGTAGCCATCGGGGAAGGTCTCGACGAAGCGGTGGGCGTTCGCCGAGCGACAGGCCGCAACGAGCTCATCGTCGCTGGCATCGGGCTTGGCGATCCGGAGGTTCTCAGCGATCGTTCCCGAGAACAGCTGCACTTCCTGCGGCACCGCCGCCATCCGCTGTCGCAGCGAGGCGATGTCCCGATCCCGAACGTCGACCCCGTCGACGAGAACCCGCCCTGCGGTCGACGTCGTAGAACCGCGGGATCAGTTCCACGATCGTGGACTTGCCTGCACCCGACGGTCCGACGAGCGCGACCATCTCGCCTGGCCTCACTTCGAGATCGATGTCGGACAAGACCTCCACGTCCCGTCCTTCATACGAGAAGTCGACAGCCTCGAACCGGATGCCGCCGGAGGGATCCTCAGGTTCTGTCGGAGTGTCCGGAATCGCCACCTCCGGAGCCTCCTCGAGCAGACCGAAGATTCTCCGGGATGCGCCGAGCGAGGTCTGCACCTGGGTGTACAAGCCGGTGAAGGACGCAATCGCCCCGGCAACGGTCAGCGTGTAGAGGAGGAATGTCACAAGCTCGCCCGCGGTGAGATCGCCACGAACGACGAGACGTCCGCCAGCCCAAAGGACGAGGGCGACGGTGGAGAACCCGAAGAACGTGATCAACGGGACGAACAGCGCCTGGAGGCGTGCCCGGTGAACGGCGGTCTTGTACGACGCCACAATGTCTCGGTCGTATTGGCTGGTGATCGCATCCTCGCCCGAGAACCACTTGACGACCCGGACCGCGGAGATGGCTTCGCTCGCGAGCGAGTTGGCTACTCGCTATCTGGTCCTGGAATTCCGCCGAGAGCCTCCGCAGTCTGCGCCCGAACACAACGGCGATTCCGATGATGACCGGCAGGAACGTCAGAACGGTCAGCGAGAGGATCGGGCTCAACACGATCAAAAGAATGACACCGCCGACAAGCGTGATGCCTTGGGACAGGGCCTGCGCCAGGACGGTAGAGACGGTGTACTGAACTTCGGCGGCGTCAGACGTCAACCGTGACGTGATGTCGCCTGAGAGGTTGCGGTCGAAGAACGGAACCGGCAGCCGGACAACCCGGTCGAACACGGCCCGGCGAATGTCGGCGACGACACCCTGACCGACAACGGCCAGCTGGTACGTCCGGATGTAGTTGAACACGGCCTGGACCACGAACACGCCGATGAGGATCGCTCCGTACCGGTCCAGACTCCCGGTCTCGGCCCCGGCACTCGGCACGACGGTGTCGACGAGGTCGCCCATGATGATCGGGAACACCAGCCCCAACCCGGCCGACACCACCACGGCCAACGTCCCGACGATGAGCCGAATCCGGTACGGCTTCGCGAAGCGGAACATCGCGACGAGTTGGCCCATCTGCGACGTCGTGGTCGAGGCCCCGTCCGTTGATTCCTCCGGGTCTCGTTTGGTTGGGAATGGTCGACGGAGCGGGCGCATGAGCGGATGGTAGATGCCCGCTTGCTCGCACCATTGCGGTGTTCCCTCTCGTCAGCCGCCGACCGGTACGCTGGCAGGACCATGTCGCCCACCGGCCCGAACTCGGCCACTGCATCAGAACAAGCCCTCGGCGCAACCGCTGGAGGACCAGCCTGATGGGTGGCTTCGCGGTCGATATCGACTGGATTCGCCCAATCACCACACGCGCGGTTGATTCGATGCTGGATCTCGTCCTCGAACACCGCGCCCGAAGCAGCTCAGCACGGTTGGCGTTCGCCCATTCTGAGCTTGGAGAGGCTGGATCCACGATGCCTCCATGCCCAATGGCGGTCCCAACGACCGGTCGATTCTCCATTTTCGGTAGCCCCCAAAGGTGGGCCAGCCAAGACCCGTGGACCCGATCCGGAGGGTTGGCAGCGACGGAGGGTCTCAACGGGTCTCGACGAAGACCTGACGGTGCCACTTGACGCGTGTTCCCGCAGCGTCGGCCACTACGATCGGAACGACATGGCAGCGCCACACCCGGACCTCCTCAGATTCGTCCAAGGTGAAGAGTTCCCAGAGGGGTACCGCATCTCGATGCCGATCGTCACATCCGCCGTCGAGCATGGACTCGCACCACTGCTCGACGATGCGGTGCGCAACCAGGGAATCGACGGTGACCACGAGGCACTCGTCAGACTGTCGATGAGGAGCTTGGCTTCAGCTGGCAGCACCCAGACTGCGATCAGAGCACTCGGCCGTTTGGTCGAGGTCTCGGAATCCATCAGCATCGAAGTCGCACTCTTCAAAGGACTCGCGATCGGGACCCGCTGGTACGCCCAACCCGAACTCCGCCCCTTCGTCGACATCGACGTTTTCGTCAATCCGGACCAAGCTCATCGCCTCGGCGAACTGGTCCAGGAACTCGACGCAGACCCCGAGCGTCGAGCGGCAGTCGACTCAATGGTGGCCGAAGGGAGAGTCTTCGAATACTCGCTCGTCGTTGAGGGCGTGATGATCGACCTGCACGTCGACCCGATCAATCTCGTGGTGCCGACGCGACAGACCGACCTGATGTGGCAGCGGACCGAATGCATCTCCGTCGGAGAGGCTGGCGCGGTCCTCGCACTGGATCTGGAGTTATCGCTCCTCCAAGCACTCTTCCATCTGTTCCGCGACAACTTCGCCGACCTCCTTCACATATCGGACGTGGGCCGGATGCTCGACGCAGGGCCGGACTGGGATTTCGTCGCATCCTTTGCCGAAGCGGAAGGCTGGACGGATCTGGTTCGATTCTCGCTCGGCTATGTGTGCGACGTGCTCGACCGACCCTCCCCGCTGCCCAGAGATCTGTCTCGCAGCGGGCAGATCCTGCTCAAGACGGTGTGGCCGGACCGGATCCGGCTGAAGGGCCAGGACAGCTGGACCAGGAGCTTCCGACGTGAATCGTTCGCCAGCTATCTCGTTGCCGGGCGTCGACTCGATGTGACCCAAGCGATGGTTCACCGGTTCTTCCCGCCGCGCCACGTTATCGACGATCGGTACCCAGGGTGCAACTGTCCGTATCCGGTGGCGCTTCTTCGATGGCGCTGGAGCCAGCGAGCCGAGATCCAAGCCGTCCGCCGGAGCGTCGGTAGCCCACTGCCCGGGCACGCGGCGTCGGGGCGGACCCACAACCACAGCGCAAAGCCGTGACAATGCTCGAATCCAGCCTCGGGGGGTACGGGATTCCCTGGTCCGCGAAACCTAGGGGCGGGTAATGGGAGGACTCGCCGTCGTCGTCGATTGGCAGCGCCCCGTGGCACCTCAAGAGGTCGACGCCATGCTCATGCCTGTGCCTCATCGGACGAGCAGCGGAGTCGAGCACGCTTCGTTCGAGCATTGTGTCCTCGCCGGCTCGGCCATTCGCTCCAACAGGACGTCGGGGCAGCAAAGACCCACAAGCCCTCATCTCGCGATCGTCGGTGACCTTCGGCTCTGGAATCGAGATGGCCTGCGCTCACGCGCCGGCGGCCAATCCCTCACGTCCGGCATGAGCGACTCACAGCTCATTCTCGAGGCGTATCGACGGGCCGGGGTCGATTGCTTCAACGTCATCGACGGCGACTTCGCGTTTGTCATCTGGGACGATCTGAAGCGGCAAGCCATCGCCGTTCGGGACCGATTCGCCGCCAAACCGTTGTTCTTCGAACGTACGCCTTCTGGTATCCGGTTCGCGTCCGAACCGAAGCAGCTCGTCACGACCTCGCATCGACCCGTTGAGCCATGTGCCCGATCAGTTGCCGAGTACTTGACCGGGGATTTCAAGGAGACTCGTTTCACATTCTTCGACGGAATCCGGCGGGTCCGACCGGCGACTGCCCTCATCGCCGATCCGACGGGCTATTCGGAACTCGGGTATTGGGACCCCAGCCAGGATTCGCTCCCGCCCCCATCACGGCAGCGCGTCGAGGGCGAGTTTCGCGACCGGCTGGCCAACGCCATGAAGCACCGGTTGGAAGCGTCCAGCGGCGCAGTGAGTCACCTCAGCGGCGGCCTCGACAGCAGCGCCATCGCGGCGTCGGCACACATCCTTGTTGACGAAGGCCGCCTACCGGCACCCTTCCATACGGTGTCGGCCGTCTTCCCGGGCCATGCCATCGACGAGTCGGTGTGGATTGACGACATCGTGTCCCAACAGCCCTTTGCCCATCACGACTTCATACCGAGCATTCAGGGCATTGACGCCTTCGATGAAGACATGTGGGTCGGCGATCAACCGCGGGTCAACCGGATCAGAGACATGTGGACCCACACGGCGTTGATCGGCGAACAAGCGGGTGCAGATCTTGCCTTCACGGGCATCGGCGGCGACCAGGTACTCAACCAAGACCAATTCGTTCTCGACCGATTCCGATCCGGCTCCCCGATGCGGCGGGTTCGCGACCTCCGGGCCCACATCAACTGGACCGGACGGAGCATCATCGACGTCTTCGACGAGTTGGTGCGCGGCGCCCTGCCAGTCTCCATGAAGAAGGCGGTTCGACTGGCGTTCCCCGGCAGAGACGGCACCTTCCCCGGGCTGGTGAGTGATGAGCTCCGAGACTATCTCGACGGGGATGTGATCGAAATGGCTCCGTTCGAGTTTGACTATCCGTCACTCACGCAGTCCGGCGTGGTCTCAGCCAGCCTGCACCCGTTGCTCACGTGGATCAATGAGGTGCAGGAGGCCCAGTACGCCTCACGCGGGATCGGGCTCTCCCAGCCGTACCTCGACAAGGATCTTGTCGAGTTCGTGGCGTCGCTGCCCGTCGGCGACCGCCCCTACGACGGCCGGTCGAAATCACTCACTCGTGCTGCTTTCTCAGGTTCCTTGCCGGCTTCTGTCCTCAACCGCCGCACCAAGACCGTTGCCGATGAGTATCTCAACGCTCTGCTCGACGTACATGGCAAGCAGTACCGCAACCGGTATCCCGAGGTGTCCGAAGTCGCTCGCCCGTACCTCGACAGCCGTCGATATGCCCAGCTGCTTGATGCGTGGGACGCGCGACCCCCGAATTCCTTGAGCGAGAGTCACTCTGGAGCGCATGGACGCTGATGGCGTGGCTCGACGGCCTAGGTCGCTACCACGGAGATCACCGGATTGTGTCGAACGCTCGGTAGCATGGTGCTTGATGAACGGTTCTGGCGATGCGCGCACCTACAACAAACCGAATCTTCGGAATCTCGGCAGGATGGACCGCGTGCAAATGAAGACCAAGCCAAAGCCCGGCTTCAAGAATGATCCAAGTACCCACGACTTGACCAGGGACAAGCCCTCCTAGCTAGCAGCTCCCTCATCCGATACGGTGTCTTGGTATGGTCTCCGATACGGTGTCTGGTTTCTTGCGCCGCGATTGGAGTCTTGCGATCTACCCACGGTCAATTCCAGCCTGCGCGGACAGAAGCCCATGCGGGGGTAACGTGCTCGCCAGGGGATCTATCGCTTCAAGTGCTGATTCTGATCATGGCGGCGATTCGAGGCGCGAGCACTCCGAAGTCGGATCAACTCCTCATTCCACGGGCTGCGAATCGC
>CALOAN010000041.1:0-9228 GCA_942491345.1 uncultured actinomycete | reverse complement strand
ACCGCATAATCCCGGGGGTGCAGGCCCGGTGAGGCACCCGTGTCCCGCCGACGGAGGGACCGCCTGACTCGTTGGATTCTCCGACTCCAGGTAGCTGGCACCGTTGTCCAGAGAACGGGGGATCCCGTCCGCCGGGGCGCTCGTGCGCGTTCACTTCGAGGCGCTACGTCCGTCGGCGTTCTCGACGCGCCGCCTCGCGCTCCCGACGACGTCGCTCTGCACGCGGGAGGCCAAGACCACTCGGCTCGCCATCGACCCGGGTCTCGGGCATTCGATGGTCCGTCACCGACGGTGGCGGCGAGCTCGATGTCGAGGGGATCGCAGTTGCCGAAGCTCGAAGCTCACCCTGCAGTCGGACGATCTGAGCCCAGAGGCGGTCGCGCTCGGCCTCGAGCTGGACGATGCGCTCACGAAGCTTCCCATTCTCGATGAGCGCCTCGGGTGCATTGGCGGGGTCAACGAGTCGGGCCGTTCGCTCGCGTTCTCGGGCGCGGTAGGCGCGCATCCGCTCGGCGTCGGACGACCACTTCCTCGGCCTGCCCGGTCGCCGCTGTAGGTCGTCCATGCCACGACGCTGATGCCGTGACCTCACGGATCACTACCCGACTCGATCCCGGCGGGTCACGGACCACGTCACGGATGAATACCCGACTGCCGAGGGACGACTGTTCCCATCGGCCCCCGATCGACACTCAAGGAAGCACCAGGAGCGCCTCGTCGGCATCCTCACCGAAACGAACAATCTCGTCGTGGTTGTTCCGCAAAGCGTCGAAGATCTCGATCGTCGTGGCATTGCCGAGCCTCACCCAGATCGCCTTCGGCGGCGGGCCGTGCAGGAACGCGAGCTGACGGAAGTCGGAGTCCTTCGACACGATCACGAATCCGTGCTCTCCGGCATACGTCCAGATCTCAGCGTCGGTTGCCGTGTCGAGTCCGACCTCGGTGACGTGGCTGCTCTCCGGGTAGTCGATCGAGAGCGTTCCGACGAGACGCCGTGACAGGTTCTGATCGAACAGCAGCTTCACGCCGGAGTGGCGAGCCGACGCTCACGGAGCGCTGCAAACTCGATCGCGGCGCGTACATGTCGCTCCGTGAGCTCCGGAAAGTCCGCGACGATCTCATCGGCCGTCATCCCCGAGGCCAGATAGTCCAAGACGTCGTAGACGGCGATGCGCGTCCCTACGAAGCACGGCTTGCCGCTCCGGACTCCCGGGCGGGTCTCGATCAGCTCCGTCAGATCCACGTGCACAGGCTACTCGCAGCGCACTCAGGGCGTCTTCGACTACCCGCGGACGGCACGACGCACCATTGGTGCAGATGTACAGAGCACTGAGTCGAATAGACGCACGTGCGGAAATGGTGAGCAGAGAGATCGGGGCGAGCGCGTCACGAACTCGGCAATCGAGAGTCATGTGTATGCATGGAACGCGAAGCGGGCGTGTCGGCGGTCGAGCGGCTGACGGTGACGGTCACGCAGGCCGCGGTCATGCTCGGAATCTCGCGGACGTCGGCGTACGAACGTGTGAGGCGAGACGAGATCCCGACCGTTCGGCTCGGGCGGCGTCTACTGGTGCCGAAGGCCCGGCTACTGGCGATGCTGGACGGCGACTCGGCCGACTCTCCGACGACCGAGGAAGAGGCGGCGTGACCAGCAGGCTCGTCCACCGGCTACTCGCCGGGCTCGGCGGGTGTGCTGAGACGGCCCAGGATCTTCGCAGCCTCCTGGTCGGCCTCTGGAACGAAGTGCGAGTAGACGTTCAGCGTTGTCGCTGCTTTCCGGTGTCCCAGACGACCGGCCACGGTCCGTACGTCGACGCCGGCGCTCAGCAATCGGGTGGCGACGTAGTGGCGGAGGTCGTGGAGGCGGACGCTCTTCAGCCCGACCTCGTCGCACGCCTTCCGGAACCGACGCGAAGCCGAGTCCGGGTACCACGGCGTCGTGCCGGCGACGTCGCCCGCGAACACGAACGCATCGTCGGCGAGGGCGACGCCGCAGTGCTGGGCTCGCTCGACGGCAGCCGATCGGTGATCGGTCAGCACTGCCGTCGTCGGTGCATCAAGAGCTACCCGTCTGGTCTGATGGGTCTTGGTGTCCTTCTCCACGAGCCCGTCCGGACCCTGCACGAGGCCGCGACCGATCGTCACGACGCCCCGCTCGAGGTCGACATCGGTCCAGCGGAGCGCAAGCACTTCGCTCCGACGTGCACCCGTCATGGCCGACAGCCGGACGAAGACCCCGAACTCCGGATCGCTCGCGTCGATCGCCTTCTGAAGCTTCGCGAGCTGAGCGGGCGTCGGCGGCGCAATCTCGGGCATCGGCACCCTTGGCGGTGACGCCGCCGCGGCCGGGTTCACGCCGAGCCAGCCCCACCGCACGCCCTGCGCCAGTGCCCGCCGGAGGATCCCGTGGATACGCCGGATCGAGCCCGGTGCCAGCGGTCGCCCGTTGCGGCCGCCGTCGACGAGCAGTGAGCGTTAGTACCGGTCGAGCGACGCCGTCGTGAGCTTGCTGAGCCGAACGTCGCCGAGCGCCGGCCGCAGGTTGCGCTCGATGTACCCTGCCGTCTCTCGCGTCGTCTTCGGCGAGAAGTCCTCGCGGGCGAGCTCGAGCCAACGGTCGAGCAGCTCGCCCACCGTCGCCGTGGTCCTCGTCGCCAGACCACGCTCGGCCTCGACCTTCATCTCGTTCAGCAGCCGCTGCGCCTCGCGCTTGCCCGCGCGGACCGTCTTCGTGGCATAGCGCTGCTTGCCGGTGACCGGGTCGGCGCCCAGGTAGACCCTGAGCTCCCACGCCGACCCCCGTTGGCGCATCGATCCCTTCATGGCGTGACCTCCATTGTCGTTCATGGGCAGGCCATGGGCAACAGAGGCCGGGAACGGAAAGAGCCACTCCGAAGAGTGGCTCTGACCTGGTACTTCCTTGGCAGCCCGTACGGGATTCGAACCCGTGCCGCCACCTTGAGAGGGCGACTGAGACTGTCCGGCTCGTGTTGTCTGATGCCGTCTTATGTGGTCTGAGCAGGGCTAACGCTACACGCCGTGTTGCCTCGTGTCGTCCCATATCGGCCAGTACCGCTGCGTGGAGTGGCAAGTGGATTGGCAAGACGTCCAGCCGTGGCGAGGGGTGGCCCGACCGACTGCCGGTCGTGTTCAGGAGCGGTCGAGTGTGAGAGCGCTCACGTTGGTCGGGAATCCAGGCGAGTTGACAAGCCGGTGATCGTCGGTGAGAAGGGCTCCGCCGAGTTCCGCGGCGAGTGCCACGTAGACGGCATCGGCCATGGTCATGTTGTGACGAAATCGCCACGCAGCGGTGATCAACGGTCCGGGTTGCGCTTGGCGCAGGTGCCAACGATCGAGCCGGCCCAACACCTCCGCGGCAGCATCCTCGGTCAGCGTCCGAGCCACGACGGTCTGATGTCGCACGACCCCGGCGACTTCGACGTAGAAGTGCTCGGGCACCCAGCCCACGGCATCGGTCGGAAGCAGTCGTGCGAGACGCCGACCGTGGGCAGTGTTGGCAAGGATCTCCACGCCAGCGGACGCGTCGATGACAACGGGCGTCACGCGTGTTCGGACTCGGCGCGGATCGTCTCGAGTACGGCCGCTGCGTCCAAGGATTCGAGCTCAGGTTCCGGTTCGATCGAGAGCTCGTCGATGAGCAAACGGAACGCGGCCGGAGAGCAGTCCTCCTCCGGATTCACAACGACCACCCGGTCGTGCAACTCGTCAGCGCGCCGTGCCATGCAGATCAGGGTACTCGCGACGAGCGACAGGCCGCATGCGCCGGATGCGTGCGGGACCATCCCACCAGGCGACTGAATCAGCCGGGCCGCCCGCGAAAGTGTTGCACCGCAGTAGGGCCGCGATGCGGCGCGGGCTCGTCGTTCGCGACCGGAAAGTCGGGCGCCGATTATCGAGCGTCTCGACCGGCACCCGTCTTGGACCTACCTTCCAAAGAGCGCGACGTCACACCGTGCTCGGTCGGTAAGCGTCGCAGTGGCTCAGGTGGATGATCTCGGGTTCGAGCGCCTTCAACCGCCTCATCGAGTCGACCGCCGCCCGCTCCAAGTCGGGATCGGGGTCAACGTTTGCCCTGCTCGCCATTTCGGCAGTGAGCTCCGAGTGGTGCCAGACAACCTGCGCTCCGATGATGACTCGTCGCCCGCCGCCCTCGACAAGGACCGACTGGTGCCCAGCGGTGTGCCCGGGGGTCGCGAGGATCGAGACCCCCTCGGCGATCTGTTCATCGCCGCGGACCACCCGTTGCTGTGATGCCGGCGCAATCGCCCAGTCGGCGACGGTGTAGTACGGATCGGCGTTCACGGCATCGATTTCGGCAGCTTGCGAGTAGAAGCGCGTGTCATGGCCGTGCAGCAGCGGGTTCTGGCCGCAGTGGTCGAAATGCAGGTGGCTGTTGACGACAGCGATCGCGTTGTCAATGTCGACGCCAAGCCGAACCAGGCACTCGTCAAGCCCGGTTCGTTCAGGCTGGTACAGGTCGTCGACGACCGCGCTTCCGTGACCGACACCGGTGTCCACCAAAATGGTTCCGTCCGGATGGTCAATCGCGAACCCGTAGACCGGCATCGACGATCCGAATGTCGCAGCCGGATGGCTCTCGGGAAGACGCACCTGAGCGAGGTGGAGCGGCGTGACCTTCGGCAACAACTTCAGTCCCACCCGGCAAGCCTGCCAGACCGCGCGTCCGCACGCCCCCAGACTCGGGTCGGTGAAGCGACTAGCGGGCACTGCAGTGGGGCCCAACGCGCACGCGTCGGCCGACGCGTGGCGGTGATTATCGGAAGTGTTATCAGTCGGCTCACGCCGCAATGAGAGGATTCTTGATGTGGACGACGAGGAGATCCTTCAGGGTGGTGTCGCGAATGCCGGCGCTGTGGTCCGGTCGGGTGACTACGTCTTGCGTCCCTCGAATCAACACTCCGCCTCTCTCCACACGTTCCTGAAACGCATCCGGGTACGCGGATTCCACGGTGCTTCTGAACCGGTGGCGATCGATCCCGACGGTCGGGAACGTCTGCGCTTCGTGCCTGGCGATGTTCCGCTGCCGCCGTACCCGTCGTGGGCCCAGACCGACGAGGCGTTGGTATCGGTCGCGGTGCTGATCCGAGGACTCCACGACGCATCGATCGGCCTTTCCCTCGACGGTGAGTCGTGGAACAGCGAAATGGCCGACCCCGACGGTGGACCCGTCATGTGTCACAACGACGTCTGTTTGGAGAACGTCGTGTTCCGAGACGGGCGCGCTGTTGCGCTCCTCGATTTCGACTTTGCCGCTCCGGGACGGCGAGAATTCGATCTGGCTGCATTCGCACGGATGTGTGTGCCGATCGATGACGGCTTCAATGCGTCACGCCTGGGTTGGGCGTCGATCGACAAGCCCATGCGTCTTCGCGTCTTGTGCGACGCATACGGCTGCGACGAGTCGGGTCGAGCCGACGTGCTCGCGTGTCTGTCCGATTCGATCGCTCGTGGTGGCGAGTTCGTCCGGCGGCGGGTGGAGGCCGGCGAGGTCGCCTTCATAGAGATGTGGAACAACATGGGCGGCCAGGAGCGGTTCGACCGCCGACGTCAATGGTGGTCGGACAACCACCAAGTCTTTGCCGACGCACTTCGGTAGTCGAGCTCACCGTCTCGTCATGTGCCGGGATTATCTCGTGTCACGGTTGGTCCGGAGTCGGACGGGCGAATGGGGTCCATCCGACCGGGTCGCGCTGCCGATATCGACAAGGAACTGTGCACGGATAGCGGACTTCGGGTCCGCAGCGAACCGACCTGCCCGTTGCGCGAATCGAGTCGAGCGCCCGCCTCTCGGTCGGAGTGGAAGATCGGGACGAGACGGGTGCTGTTCGAGGCTGCTATTCGGCCCATCCCATCTCGACCAACGCCATCGAGGCCACCTGGAAGTACAGGTCCCGCCACCGGGCCTCTGCTCGGTCACCACTTCCGAGGGTCTCAGGCGGGTTGACCCAGATGCTGAGGATCTCGTCGGACAGCGGTCCGCGCATGAAGTAGGACCCTCCCATGTGCGGGCCGGCGGCTTCGACCCCTTTGGGCAGTCCTGGATCGGGTTGGGCGCCTTCCATGGCGCGTTCATCGCTCCAGGGCTCGAGTAGGACTTCCCATCCGCCGTTGAAGAACTCAGTCTCCTCACCGACCGGAACACCCGAGCGGTACCAGAACTGGTCGTCCACCGATTCGGCGGCGACCTCGTCGGCGAGCGGGGAGCCCATGAACTGGGCGGACACCTGCTCCAAGACGCTCGCCATCTCCTCGGTCGTCACCCATTCGGTCAGGTCCTCTCCTGCGGCGTACGGCTCGGTCGGTCCCTTGCCGTCGGAGTCGCCGGCGCACCCGACCAGCGAGAGGGCGAGAACAACGGCAACAATCCAGCGCATCAGTTCACCTCCTTGGTTGCCTCCACCTCAACCCTGGGCCTCTGCTGCTGCTGTTCACCAGAGCTGTTGGACCGTTCCGTGGCCCTCCGCAGTCGTTCTCGTCGCCGACGTCAGGAAGACTTGGACTTCGAACGCTCGCCCGGAGTTCTTGCGGTTCAACTGTTGTCAAACGCCTCTAACGATTCGCTCTGACGCCGTCGCAGGGTTGAAGGTGAGAAGGCGAAGGGGCAGCGATGCAGGCAATCTCGCAAACCTCGAACGATCAGGACCAAACGAAACATCGCCGGGATCCCCGGACCACAAGGTGGTGGCTCCTCGCTGTGGTGGCGCTGTTTGCCTTTGCGTTCGGCGCGGTCGGCGGGGCGCTGCTCACGGACAGCGGCGGGGGCGAACACGATGTGATCCGAGCCGATGGCGGCGAGCCAACCGCGCGCCAGCAAGAGATGGCCAGAATCGCCCAGGAGTACGGTGCCAGTTGGCAGGCAACCGATGGCGAACGAGCCGCCAGTTTCATGACCGATGACGGGTATGTCGAGTACGTCGAGGGCGACTGGACCTTCTACGTGACGGACGGTTCGCTGCAGCAACGGATCAGCAATGGCCCGTACAGCACGTTCCAGTTCGTCGGACCGATGGTCGTGTACGACGATCGAGTCGTCTCGTTCGGCATGGTGTCGAGCTATGAGGTGACCTGGCTATCGGTCATCCACTTCACCAAGAACGGAGAAGTGAAGATCATCAGCGAGCACATCGCGCATTGGTAGACCGCAAGCACCTCGGTCGCTGGCCACGCATCACTCGACGAGCTCAGGCTGCTGCAGCGGTTGTGCTCCAAGGCACTCGGTAACCGGCGCGGTGCGGCGGCCGGATGAGTCGGACATGTAGCTCGTAACGCGAACACCGACCGCGTTCAACTGGTGCGCCACTCGACGCGGTTATCGGGTGCTCGAGTTGGGCCGCAGTGCGGCGCGGCGGAAGACGTCCGGAGCGGGATTACGTGTCGCGATATCGGGTGCCCAGTACGAAGCCCTCCGGGGATGGTCAGGCGACCCGCTCAAAGAGGTACGCGAATGGCGACTTGGTGTAGGCGATGCCGCGGCCGCTGTCGTGCAGCGATTCCTTGGTGACCTCGACGTCACGCTTCGGCACGAGATAGGAGTCGAGGTCTCGAGTCTCCACGGCGTAGTTGCCCGATCTCGACGTCACGACTGCGTGGAGCCGGTACCTCGGATCAATCGATGCCATCGCGGCATCGCCGTGGCTCGGATTCACCAGCAGCGTGCCACCGACGCGCAGATGGCGCGTGCAGGCTTCTGAGACGAATCCTGCATACAGGGAGATGAGGAGGTCGAACTCACCCTCGTCGAGGTCGAGCAGATCGGTGTAGTCCGCGCTGATGAAGCGCACCGAATGAGAGTTGGGCCCGACGCCGTGCTCGACGAGCAACTCCTGAACCCCGATCTGATCGCCGAAGAACTGCCCTGCTCGTCGGTCAATATCGACGTACGTCACCGACGGCCAGACGAACGAGGGTGCGAGATCGACGTAGGAGCCCGGATAGAGCACCCGCTCCACGTCGATGGCTGCGGCCACGGCCATGAACAAACGATGGCGGTCGCCGTGGTGTTGGTCTTGCTTCTCCCACAATCGACCGGTTCGCTCCTGCACAGCCCGACCCTAGGCCGAACCATCCGACAGCGACTGTCTGGCCCTCAGGCCGGATCCTGGACGCGATTACGTGACGCGAGAGTTGGGCCGTTACCGGGCGGTGGTCGTGCATCGATCGCCGTGATTGTGTGCGCCGGATATGAGCGGGCGTGGGGGTGGACGTCGAGCTGTCCAGCCAC
This sequence comes from uncultured actinomycete, assembly GCA_942491345.1. Classification (GTDB taxonomy): domain Bacteria; phylum Actinomycetota; class Acidimicrobiia; order Spongiisociales; family UBA5794; genus JAHEEL01. Next base: position 965 of record CALOAN010000041.1, on the reverse strand, counting down.
CTGTTGACGTGCTGTATCGTCCGCATTGGAGCGTCTCACGACAATCCGGAGCCCTCGGATGATCAACACGCCGCCACAAGTGATCTCAGGCATCGAGTACTCCGTTTGTCGACCTCGAGACACACCCGACATGGCTCGCCTGCTCGCGGAGAGCTTCACGCAACACGATCCGCCTGCGGTCGCCGTTGGCCTCACCCCAAACGAATTCGAGGCGTTCGTCGAACTCTGGTCACCAGCAGCGGGTGTGGACGGCCTGACCGTCGTCGCCCGAGATGTCGCGACCGGTCAGCTGGCGGGTGTTCTGCTGACAGACGACGCCGCAGCGCCACCCCCGCAAGGACTCGAAGCAGTGTCGGACAAGTTCGATCCGATCCTCGACCTGCTGGGTCAGATCGATGCCGAGTACCGGGATGTACGGACAATCGAGCCGGGTCAGACTCTCCACCTGTTCTTGCTGGGTGTCGCCGAGCAATTCACTCGACGCATGATCGGCCATCACCTCGTTTCGGCGTGCCTTGCCAATGGGGCCATCAAGGGATACACATCAGCGGTCACTGAGGCGACCAACCTGGTGTCCCAGCACATCTTTGGACGACTTGGATTCACGAAGCGAGCCGAGCGTTCCTATGGCGAATACCGACTTGATGGCGCGCCCGTTTTCGCATCGATCTCAGAACATGGCGGACCGATGACCATGGACCGCACCATTCCTGCGTAGAGGGCGATGCAGCGAACCGTTGCTGACGCCGACCCGAGCTCAACCGTCGGCGAGGTAGTGCGCCCAGGCGAGGCGCGCTGCTAGCTCAGGACGCGATCACCGACCGTGCTCGGTTGGTGAGCCGCTGGCGCGGTTATCGGGTGCTCGGCTTGGGCCGTTCCGTTCTGTGGTGCCCGATCGACTGAGTCACTCGGGATTCCGCGAGCTGAAGTGTGCGGTCATGGAGTTGAGGTCTTGCCGAGTCGTC
>CALOAN010000040.1:0-2869 GCA_942491345.1 uncultured actinomycete | reverse complement strand
AAAGCGATCTACCCATAATTCGTCGATGTTGCTATTCAGCACTTTTCGGGGAGGATTGTTGAATTCGTCGTCTCAAGGAAGAGGCCATGTCGATCACGGTGACCGAAGCGGTGCGGGACACGATCAAGTCGGCGGCACGCAAGCTGACCGGGTTTCGGCGTCGGGAGTTTCAGGCGGAAGTCGCTCGGCAGTATTGTGAAGGAAGTGCCCGGCGGGCGGAACGGATCTTCGGCTGGGGACGCGTGGCGGTGCAGACCGGGCTGCACGAGTTGCGCAGCGGGATTCGCTGCCTCGACGATTTCTCGGGCCGCGGCCGCCCTCGGACCGAGGAGCGGGATCCGGCCTTGGTGGAACGGATGCGTGCGATCGTCGAGCCGGAATGTCAGGCGGACCCCAAGTTTCAGACGCCGCTGGCGTTCACCCGCATCACGGCCCGAGCCGTGCATCGCCGACTCGTCGAGCAGGCGGCCGATTCGCCGAGGCCTGTGCCCGCGGAGCGGACCGTGCACGACATTCTCAATCGTCTGGGGTATCGGCTGCGTCGCGTCCGCAAGACCAAGCCGCAAAAAAAGTCCCCGAAACCGAGGCGATCTTCGAGCACCTGAAGCACGTTCACGAGCAAGCCGCCGCAGCGCCGGACACGCTGCGGATTTCACTGGACACCAAAGCCAAGGTGAAGGTCGGCGAGTTCTCGCGCGGCGGCGTGGCCCGTGGTCGAGAAGCGGTGCGAGCCGTCGATCACGACATGCATCCCGACGCCGTGCTCGCACCGGCCGGCATTCTGGAAGTCGCCACCCGCCAACTGACGGTCGTCTTCGGCACGTCCCGCGACACGAGCGACTTCGTGGCGGACGTGCTGGAGTCGTGGTGGAGCCAGAGACAAGCGGCGCATCCCGACGTGCGACGGCTGTTGATCAACCTGGACAACGGCCCGGAGATCGCCAGTTCCCGCACGCAGTTCATGAAGCGGCTGGTCGAGTTCTCGGATCGGCATCGATTGACGCTGGAACTGGCGTACTATCCTCCGTACCACAGCAAGTACAATCCGATCGAACGTTGCTGGGGCATCCTGGAGAACCATTGGAACGGCACGCTGTTGAACACCGTCGAGACCACCTTGGCATGGGCTCGAACCATGACCTGGCGCGGCGTCGCTCCGATCGTGCAGTTGCTCGACCGCATCTACGACACCGGCGTGCGACTGACGAAGTCCGCGTTCCGCCCCATCGCCGCCCGCCTCGAACGCTCCGCGACCCTCCCCAAGTGGAGCGTCGTGATCCAACCCAACAGAAACACCACCTCGATCGTCCAGCGGCCGGCGTAGAGGTCGGAGACTTTTCCCGCCGACGCTTCGCCGGGCGTCAGGTTGGTGAGGATGTGCAGTTCCCGATCGCCGTCCCGCGTCGGCTTGTGCAGCGTCACGGTGATCCGCCGCATTCGTCGCGTGCGGCCGCCGCGGTCGGTGATGTCCAGGCACTGCTCGGAAACCGGCTGGCCCCGCCCATCCTTGCCGCACTTCCGCGGCGAACCCACGAGGCGCCCCTTCAACGAACCGTGCTGCCGAATCGCGAAGCGGGCTTTCCGCTCCCGGATCCCGCACAGGAAATCGATCGTGCAGAAGTTGCGATCGGCGATCCACACATCGCGGGGCCGCACCGTGGCCAACACGTCGGACAGCAGCGATCGTTCCGAAGCGTGACCGTCCTCGGTGAGAAACGCGTCGCAGACCAGCCGCCGTCGTTGCTCCCAGACCACCAGAATGCGGCCCGGCAATGGAGCATCCCACGTCGTGCGGAGTTCGCCGATCCGATGCTCCGTCGCCGACAGATGATTGCCGTCCAGCACCTTCACGTTGAACTTCGCCAGCCAGGGCCGCTCCCGAACCGGCAGCTTCTGCAGCACGCCCGCCGCTTCGCGATACGAGTGCCGCACCAACGCTTCGGACACCCGCGTCTCGACTCCCTGCAATTTGTCGTACAGCGCCTGATCCGAAACCGGCAACCGATCCTTCGCTGCACGATAGGCGGCGAGCACCGACGGCTCGACCTGCAACACCACCTGAGCCATCAGGTCGACGACGGACGAGAACGGCAAGTCCCGCTCGTACTGATGTTCCGCTTCCCGTCGAAAGATCCCGTCGATGGCCGCGGGCGCCAGCATCCGCTCCAACGTGGCCCGCACCATCACGGCGAACGGACGCTGTTCCACGAACGGTCGAAAGACTCGGTCCAGCAACATCCTTGTCGCCTCCCCAATGTGTCGCATCCATCGCCACCACCGAAGATTACGATGAATGCCGTCACCTTGGAAGCCCTGGGGTATAAGGCTGCTGCGCCGTCCGAGACGCGGGCCGCTCTCCATGCTACTCAAGCATGCAAGAGCCGTCGGAATTCACAACGAAGGTGTTCATGACAATACAGAGCCGTTGGCACCATCACGGTTCGCGGTAATCGTTGAGATTTAGAACTATCAGGGAATAGTCGTTGTCATGTCAACTGTCTCCACGTACTCGAATCCAACCGACTCATAGAATTTGCGCGCACGGGTGTTGTCTCTCGTGCACGAACAGCGCTAGGAAATCGGTGCCATGTCGATCGAGCCTTCTGAACGCAAGAACGCTAGAATCTTTGGTCCATCCGGGTTTCTTGTGGGTGGCTCTTGTGGTCAGGCGGCCACTCGCTCGGGGCTTGCGGCGAGCCAGTTCGGGTGTTGCGCTGTGGGCGCATCGCAATCGGCGTACTCTCAGATTCCCGGAAAAGACCGTGTCTTGCTGCCTTCGTCGGAGCCGGCCGTCGGTCGCTCACCCCGTCGTGGCGACCGATGGCCAGCGCAGATGCATGGCAGCACTGCCTTTGTTGGTGAGGCCCGA
>CALOAN010000039.1:0-1076 GCA_942491345.1 uncultured actinomycete | reverse complement strand
CTGTGCATTGCGGGGAGGTTGTCCCGGATGGTGTCGATTGGGGTGGCCCATCCGAGTGATCCGTGGGATCGGTGGTGATTGTAGAAGTGGATGAATCGGGTGAAGGCTTCGGCTCGTTGGTGTTCTGAGGTCCAGTCGCGGATGTAGGCCCACTCTTCCAGCAGGATGCGGTGGAACCGTTCGATCTTGCCGTTGGTCTGAGGCCGGTACGGTCGGGTCTTCTTCACGGTGGTGCCGGTCCCAGCGCACGCCTGATGCCAGAGCCGGGACCGGTAACAGGATCCGTTGTCGGTGATCACCCGTTCACAATCGATGCCGAGACCGGTGTAGAAAGCGACGGCTCTGGTCCAGAACCCGGCTGCGGTTGTGGCTTGTTCGTCCGTGTGGATCTCTGAGTAGACGATGCGGGTGCGGTCGTCGAGCGCGGAGTGCAGATACACATAGCCGGCACCCGAGTGCCCTTTGAAGGCGTCGTTGCCTCTGCCGTGTATCCGCCAGCCACCGCCGGGAGGGATGGCGGCCAGTTTCTTGATGTCGACATGGATCAGCTCGCCGGGATGCTCCCGCTGATAGCGACGGACCGGCTCTCGAGCCGTGGCCCGGTCCCCTCGGTCGAGGCGACCGACTCCGGCCTGGTTGAGAATGTGCTGGACCGTCGATGCCGCCAACCCCACCTGATGAGCGATCCATGCCGCCCCCTTGCGACGCTTCTTCCGCAACCGGATCACCTGTCGACGGATCGGTCGTGGCGTGCGGTTCGGCAACCGGTGCGGACGAGACGACCGGTCACACAGACCGGTCTCCCCCTCAGCGATGAACCGGTCCCGCCACTTGCGAACCGTCTTGGCGTCAACCTGGAACCGCTCGGCGGTCGCCTCGATCGTCCACCTCTTGACCAGGACACACTCGACCATGCGGCGGCGCCCCTCCGGGGTGAGCGGCGCATTCGGATGCTGGCTTCTACCGTGTGCCATGAGCCCTCCTTGTGAGTTGTGAGCTGTCACACGCCCACAGTCTCACTTGGAGGGCTCACCTCAACGATTCACACCATCCCGCCAGGGACAACGTCCCCGGTT
>CALOAN010000038.1:0-13722 GCA_942491345.1 uncultured actinomycete | reverse complement strand
GCGCCACCTCTTCGGCTGTGATCCGCCCTGACGTGATCGCCTCGGTGAAGGCCGCGTAGTCCTCGTTGTTCTGCTTCGCGTAGGCCACGGCGAAGTCGCCGAGGGCACGGTCGAACGTGTCGCTGTCGCCCATGTAGGCGGCGATGGCCACCAGCGAGTCCCGGAACGGGCGTGGGAGTGTGCCAGCGTGGCTCCGCACAGGGCGGAGTATCCCTTCCGGCTGGTCCGGACCCTTGGCGGCGACCTTCGCTGAGCCCTTCATGTCGTGGAACTGCCGCCAGTAGTAGTCCTTCATGTCGCTCTCCTTGGCGTCCGCGGATCCGGACGACCACCTCGGTGAAGATGTCGCTGGAGGCCTGCATCAGGCAGCTGGCTCTCCACCACCCGGCTGCCCGTGCTGGGAGTAGGGGGTGGCGGGCAGGTACTTCTCGAGCACCGAGGGTCCCGCCTCCTTGATCTGCAGGACCAGCGGCTCGCCGTTATCCAGCTCGCGCGAGCACGATCAGGCACCGGGTGCCCACCGATCCCACCCCCGACGACCCTCAGGGCGATGTCGACGACCTCGAATCGTCCGAGCAACTTCTTGCGGCTGTCGGTCAGGGAAGCCGCATACTGCAGAAAACTGTCCATGACCGTCTGGCCCAGATGCTCCGTGCCGAGCTCCTCGCCCTTCTTGGCCAGGTCGGTGAGGCGCTCCAGCAACAGCGGATCGCTGCGGATCTGCAGCTTGTCGTCGACCGTCTCGGTGAGCTTGCCGAGGGCTCGCTGACTGGTCTTGCTCCGGGCCTTGGCCAGACTCTTCTCCGAACTTCTGCTTGTCCGCCTTAGAGGCCAGGACGGTCTTCAGCGACGCCATGTTGACGCTGTGGTATCAGACATCCAGGGCACCGAAATGTGACATGTCGGCTCGGACAGCCGCGTCCCGGCCCGCCCCATCGGCGAGATCGTTGTCGGCGCCGGCAAGCACGAAACTGGTGACAAGCCTCTTGAGGTCACCCTCCCGCGGTCCGGGCAGCGTCTCGTCGATGTCGTCATCGGCGTCGACACCCACGTCCATACCCACTCCGCGGCCGTGGTCGATGCTGCGGCCGGTGGTGTCCTCGACGAGATCACCGTCGAGGCGACAGCCGAGGGCTATGCCGAGCTGGTGGAGTTCGCCAACAACCACGCGATCTTGCGGGCCTGGGCGATCGAGGGGACCGGTGGTCACGGCGCCGGCCTGAGTCGTCACCTGCTGGAGTCCTCGGAGATCGTCATCGAGTCCGACCGCCCGAAGCGGGCCGCGCGCCGCAACGGCGCCAAGTCTGATCCGCTCGATGCGATCCGCGCTGCACGTGAAGCGATGGCTCGACCGCGGTTGGGAACTCCCCGCACTGGGGGCGAACGTCAAGCACTGTCAGTGCTCTTGGCTGCTCGCCGCTGCGGGGCGATCAACGCCTCCACCGAGGCCCAGCAACAGGTCTTCAGCCTGGTCATCGCCGCACCGAACCCATTCGGGCTCGGTTCCGTGGTCAGAGCTCGCTGCGATGCTCAACACCGCCGCGAACCTGTGCGAGTGCACGCCGCCTCCTGGGACACCGAGACGACCAGCACCGTGGTGGCGCTGCGAACCCTGGCCCGTCGCGCGCACGCGATGCTCAAAGAGGCACGGGAGCTCCAGAAGGCGATCGTGGCCATCATCCGTAGCTGGCGCCCGGACCTGCTCGAGGAGTTCGGCATCGGACCGATCGTGGCCGCGACAGTGTTGTGCGCCTGGTCCCACCCCGGCCGTATCCACTCCGAGGCGGCATTCGCGATGCTCGCCGGCGTGGCACCGATCCCGGCGAACAGTGGCCAAGTCACCACCCGGTATCGGCTCAACCGCTACGGCGATCGCCAGCTCAACAACGCACTGCACATCGTGGTCCAGAGCCGGATCCAGTACCAGCCAGCCACCCGCGACTACGTCGCTCGCATCCGTCCTCGGTTGAAGGAACTCCAGGCGTTTGCCGTTGGTCTCGTGGGTGTAGAAGCGACGCACCGGAAGAACCCCTCTGTTCGCACGCGCCGAAGTCGCCATCACGGCCGACGCGGTCCGCGTGCTGGACCAAGCTTGACGGTGCGGATCGTGTCGTCGCCCCATTCCCCGTGGAACCCTTCTGCATGGTGGACCCAGTGCGCACGTCCGGTCGGGGTCGGCTGGGGCGCCTACTCCTGGCTGCACCAATTCGGTGCTTCGCATCCGCTCACCGGCGGCTGACACTCGCAGCAGCGGGTTGATCAGCCGAGCACGCCTCGGACCCCACGCCTGGAGGAGGCCGCGTGCCTGAAGAGCGCATTCTCGTCCTCGCCACCTACATCGATCTACCGCGGGCTGACAGCGACCATGGTGCCCTCCACCGGTGGCACGCCGATCACGGCGTTCCGCAGGAGTTCGACGCAGTGACCCTCGGCCGGCGTTCCTCCGGCGAGGTTCGGTTCCACCTCGGTCCGGAGCAGGCCCGAGGATCCGACGGATCGCCGGATGCCAACGTGAGCCTTGCCGCCGGGCTCGCCGCGGCGCTGTTTCCGTCAGCGTGGGCCGACGCCCCCATCTCGCTGTGGGTTCAGCGCTCCATCCTGGGAGGCTGTCGGGGGCGAGGTCGCCCGGGCGTTCGGGCGTGCTGAGCTGATGGTGCTCGGGTCATTCCTCGATGAATCGCAGCGTCGTAGGTCTCATCATGGCCACCCGCCGGGACCATGGGCGTGCGAGGTCCGTGGGGCTCTCGGCCACGCTGGAGACGTGCTGTCGCGCTCAACCTTCATCGACATTGACCGGATTCAGGCGCGTGTCCAGCGTCGCTGCGCCGTGATCCAGTCGTTGAGGTAGCCGAGGCTGCGAGCCTTGGCCACGGCCTCGCGACGGCCGTGGACGTTGAGCTTGTCGTAGAGCGTGATCGTGTGCTTCTTCACCGTGGCCGGCGCGATGATCGGCACCCGCGCGATCTCCTTGTTGGAGTAGCGGGCGTCCAGGAGCTGCAGCACTCGGCCTCACGAGTCGTAGCAGGGCTGGCTCACCAGGGTGACGCCCATCGCCCGGGCATCATCGCTTCGGTGATCGTCCACTCGTCCAGGGCCTCGACCGCGGAAAGGATCGCTCCGACGTGGGTCAGCACATCACCCGTGACATCAAGTCTGTAGCAGCAGCGGTGCCAACATGGGGCCGAGGTCAGCAAGTTGGCGGACGATTCCACCGCGCTGGCCCATTCGGACGGCCGATTCGAGCACCCGCAACGCCTCGGGCTCGTCCCCGGAGGCGGCCAGATCCAGTGCCTGGATCCCCAGAAGGCGAATGGTCAGGGGGCGGTGGTGCCTGCGGATCGCGGACTCAAGTCCCACGTCAAGGAGCGCACGGCCGCGGTCCGCGTCCGGATCGGAGGCCAGCAGGACCTGGACGAGCGCCGGCACCGGGTCGAACCAGAAGAAATGGTGCCCGAACTCCGGGGCCACGACGCTTCGGGCCCAGCGCAGCCCCCCATCCGGCCGGCCGCGCCGGAGATCGAACTCGGCGATGAAGGCCTCGGCCGTGAGTTTGAGGTACTCACTGCGGGCGCCCAGCAGGTCTTGCGTGACGGACATCGCAGTCGCCTCAGCCGCGCGGTCGTGGCCCATCGCCAGTTCCGTGAACGCCAGCGCAACCCCCGCTTCGCCCGCGTAGAGGGCCTTCGTCGCATGCCGGCGATCGACGACGATCGCGAGGTGGCGTTCGGCGTCGACCAGTTGGTTCCGTTCGTACGCGCTGATTCCCAGGAAGTAGTGAGCCAGGGTGTCAATATCCGTCATGGCCGAGCGCATCGCTGTCGCGTACCGCTCCACTGAGTCGAGGTCACCCTCGAGCCACCCGAGGTAGCACCTTGCCGCCGCCATCGGATCAATGGGCGACCCTTCGAATCGCGGATCACCGACCAGCGAGTCGGCCACCCGATGCGCCTCGTCGGTGCGGCCCGCGGCGCCCAGGGCATTGACTTCGAGCACGTAGGCGAGGATCAACCGGCGCCCGGGATGATCCTGGAGGAGGAGTTGTGCCTTCCTGGCGTCGGCAATCGCGCCCTCGAAGTCGGACGCGAGGAACTTGCCGTACACACCACGAAGAACGGCCACCTCGCCACGCAACCACCGGTCAGTCGGGCCCGCGTCGGTGCGTTCATGGAGTAGCCGTTCGACGTCATCGAGGATGTCGTTCATCTCGCGGTATCGGGACCCATTCTCGCCGATGACGCAGGACCGAAGCATCAACAGTTCCGGTTCCTGGTCACGCACCCGAGCCGGGATGCGCGACACGAGACGCGCCAGTTCCACCCACCGACCATCCTCGATCAGCTGTCGGCCCCGGTCGGCGGCCAGTGCAGCCAACTCATCCTCGGCCCCCGCAAGGTCCAGCTGTTCGATTGCCTCTTCGAGCAACCCGTGCTCGCTGAACACACCGGCCGCCGCTCGACGCATCCTCTCCTCAGACAGGTCGACCCCGGTGTTCGACCTGTCCCTCCTCCTTGGTGTCGCCGATGGGGACGCCGTCGAAGAACTCGAGCGTTCCGATCGACGTCTCGACCGAGTCCGGTGTGGTGCGGTTCTGCGGGATCGGGGTCGTCATCGTCATCACCGGCTGCTGGGTGATCATCGTGGGCTTGCTCATCCTGGGCTCCTTTGCCGAACAACCGTTGTCACCGACACTGGCGCTCAGACCTGCCAAGCACACCACCCGAACCGGGTGATGCTCGGTGGCTCAGCCGTGGTGAGTCTGTCAACCGTGGAGCGCAGGGATCTGTCGACACAGCGAGGGTTGGCGTCGTCAGCGTGGGCGGGGAGGTGTCCATCATGCTGACGTGGGCCCAACGGTTCAGCGTGCGCACGCGGTTGGCCTCAAGCATGTTGGCGATTCCGCTGGCCTTCATCGTCCTCGCGATCGGCCTAGCCGTGTTGATGCCGTGGGTCGATCGACAGGTCCCGGGCGCCCCTCCGTTCACCTACAGCGCCAGCTCCGCTCAGTCGACGCTGTCGGCGATCTCGTCCGGCATGCTTGTGTTCACGGGCTTCGTGTTCTCGATCGTGACCTTCGCCCTTCAGTTCGGGGCTTCGACCTACTCGCTTCGCCTCCTGCGAACGGTGGCAACCGACGTCAGGACCAAGGTCTCTCTGGGCATCTTCATCGCAACCTTCGTCTACTCGCTGCTCGTCCTGGCGGACGTCGCCCCCGGTGACACCGTCTACGTTCCCCAGCGCTCAGTTCTCCTTGCCGTGCTCCTGGTCGGGGTCTCGACCCTGCTCTTCCTCGAGATCCTCGCGAGGGTGACGGCGACCGTCCGATCAGGCAGGGTCGTCACCGACGTGGCCCGACTCGGACGTCAGGTGATCGACGCGACCTATCCGGAGCCCACGCGCCTGCCGTCGGGCGTTTCGTCGGAGCCGATAGCAGCGGAGACCGCCACCTTCGTGGTGGTCAACCCACGGTACGGGGGAGGCGTCATCCAGGCCATGCACGCGGAGGGTGTCGTCTCCGCGGCAGAGCAGCTGGACGTGACGGTCGAGATGGTGTCGCCCGTCGGCGAGTTCGTGCCTTCGTTCGCTCCAGTGTTCCGACTGTACGGAGATGTCGACCCCGAGGAGGCGGAGCGGCTGTTGGACTGGGTGGCATTGGGCGATGAGCGGACGTTCCGCCAAGACCCTGGTTTCGCCTTCCGGGTCCTGGTGGACATCGCCATCCGCGCCCTGTCACCTGCTGTGAACGATCCGACGACAGCCGTGGATGCGATCGGTCGCATCGGAGACATGCTGGCGTTCGTTGGTTCGCGACGGCTCCCTGATGGGGCATTTCACACCGAAGACGGCCGCCTGCGATTCATCTATCCCACCCCTACGTGGGAAGACTTTCTCGCTCTTGCCGTCACGGAGATCCGCGTCTACGGTCACGACTCGCCCAGCGTGGTGTCCGCGATGCGGCGGATGCTGGACGGACTGACGAACCTCACGCAGCCCTGGCGTCACGACGCCATTCGCCACCAGCGAGCGTTGTTGGACCGCGACGCAGCGAACGCGGGCCTCTGATCGCGGCGAGGCTCGGCCCCGAACTGATCGGCGCGCCTAGCACGCCGAAGGTCACCCGTTCTCCTCGTCAGGTGTGGTGGACGGCGCCTCGTCCGGTCGGTCGGCCCCACGTCGCGCTTGCGCCATGGCGCGCCGGGTGGACTCGGTGACGGCTGGGGTGGCGCGGTGGATGTTGTCGGGTCCGATGGTGCTGCTGGCTCTAGTGCTGTCCAGCTGGTCGGCGACCCGGTCGGAGACGCCGGCGAGCATGAGGGTGCTGTCGACGTCGTGCAGGCGTTCGGCGTAGCGGGTGACGACGTTGATGAAGGTGCTGCCGAGGTCTTCTTTCCCGCGCAGGGTGATGATGACCACGGTGTGTCGCGAGTGGTCGGTGACGGTGGGTAGGGCCGTCTCGAACGCTGCGGCGGCGGCGAAGAACAGGCTGCCGTAGGGGCGCAGCACAACCGTCTCGTCGGGAGGCAGCTCTGCGGGCGGGTCCTGCTCGGTGATGGTGCCGTCGGGGCTGAAGACCCACTGCTTGACCTGGATGCGGTTGGACTGGCGGGCCACGTACAAGATGATTGACAGGCCGACCCCGATCAGCACGGCGTACTGCAGCGGGATGATCATGGTGAGCACGAACGTGGTGAGCATGACGGTGGCCTGCACCGGCCCGGTGCGCAGCACCAGCCGGACGTTGTCGGGTTTGAACGTCTTGACCCCGACCACGATCAGCAGCCCGGCGAGCGCGGGCATGGCGATGTAGCCGACGAGGTCGGCGAACAGCAAGATCGTGACGATCATGGTGGCAGCGGCGACCAGCAGGGCCAGGCGGCTGCGCGCACCCGCGGCGGTGACGATGGAGGTGGCCGACATCGACCCGCCGACCGGCATGCCCTGGAAGATCCCGGCGCCGATGTTGGCGATGCCCTGGCCGCGGAAGTCGCCGGAGGCATCCGGGTACTCCCCGTCCGGGTTGGGCACCGACGAGCTGATGGCCGCACCCTGGACGAGCCCGACGAAGGCCAGTGAGAGCGCCGGGATCAGCAACGACCCGACCAGGGCCAAGCTCGGCAGCTGCGGGACCGGCAGCCCACGCGGCACCTCAGTGATGTCACGCAGCTGGGCCACCTGATCCATGTCACCCACCACCACCAGAACCGAGCCGGCCACAATGGCCACCACCATGCCCAACGCCCCCAGCCGGGTGCGCTCCAAGGCCACGATCAGCGCGATCGTGACCGTGCCGACCAGCACCGCCGGCCACACGAACTCCGGCGCGTTCAGTGCGGTGTCCACCGCGCGGGCGACCCGGTTCGCCCCCTCAGCGGTGTAGCCGGTGAGGTTGTCCAGCTGACCCAGCACGATGTTGACCGCGACAGCATTGATGAACCCGGTCAGCACCGCGTTCGGGACCCACCGCACGATCCATCCCATCCGAGCCAGGCCGAGCGCCAGCATCACCACCCCGGCCATCACCGACAGCGTGAACAGCGCCGTCACCGCCTCCGGGGAGTCACCCCGCACCTGCTCCACATCGGAGACGACCACCGCCATCGCGCCGGTGGCTTGCACAGCCATGAACGCAGAGCTGGTTGCCACGGCGCCGAACAGGGTGCCGAACAGGTAGCCGTAGAGGCCGTAGACGGGGTTGACGCCGGCGAGCAGGCCGCCGGCAAGACCGTCGGGAACGCTCTCGACACCGAGCACGACACCAGCGGGGAGGTCTCTACGGAGATGCCTGAGGGGGAATCGCTTGCCTAGCCGGCTCCCGAGACCGCCGGAGGCGTCCGCCACAGCACTCACCTCAGTCGACGAGCTCCACGTCGTTGGGCACCCACGTCTGGTCGTTGAAGGCGTTGAGTGGGCCGTAGTAGCGGAAGTAGACGAAGAAGCCTTGATCGGGCAGCGTCTTGACGAAGTTCTGCTCCGGGACGCCGTGAGGCTTGGCGGTGGCGAAGTAGATGTCTACCGAGCCGTCCGGGTTGGTCGCCGGTGGCGGGTCCTGCTGGCTGCTGATGCTCGGGTAGCGCTGGCTCTGGATCTCGCAACGGCTCCACGGGTCGTAGACGGTGACCGCCCAGAAGTTCGCAACGGGGACCTTGGCCGGCACGTTGACCTTGTAGGTCTTGTTGCCGTCCAAGAAGTTGCCGTCCTTGTCCTTGTAGGTCGTCTGGTAGCGGGACCCCTTGCCCTCGGGCATCTGGGCCGCCATCGCCGGTGTGATGCCGTCGGCGCAGAAGTGGAAGACCGTGCGGGCCTCCAGGTTGATGTAGTCGTCCTGGTAGAAGGTCGAGTTGTTGGTGACGTACGGGCTCTCCCACCGCCGATCCGGGTAGACGACAGCCTGATCGTCGCGGCAGCTGAAGGCGATGACGCGGGACATGGCCACACCCTGCACCGCAGCCTGGTCGAAGATATTCCGCATCCGTGCGTCGGGGCTGAACGGCTTGCCGCGCTCGATGCCGAGCGACGCGAGCCTCCCGAGCAGCTCCCTGCCGAAGGCGTCGGCCGGTTCGTAGCTGATGACCTGATGCATCCACTCGAACGCCGACCCGTCCTCAGGAACCAGCGTGTTGCTCGGAACTCCGGAGACGTTCGTGAAGCGCCCCTCCCGCGGACCAGTCGAGAGCGGATAGACCTTGCAGTTCTCACGAACGAACGACATCGCCTCGTCGCCGAATCCGACCTCGGCGGCGTTGGCCCGCATGAACGAGAAGTTGACGTAGGTGGGTGAGCGGAACACGAAGTAGCCGTCCGGCACGTCGCCGTCGTAGTCAGGAGGTAGCACGAGGTACTTCCCTCCCTTGCCCTCATCCTTGCCGGTCGGGCCGATGTCGAACACGAACTTGAAGGTGTGATCGTCGAACGGTCCCATCACGCCCGGCGGAACCTCCACGACGGTCGGCCCGTCGACCAACGTGTCGATCACGACGAAGACGTAGATGCTCTCGGTGTTGCCGGTCAGGAAGAGCGCCTTCGAGTCGAGCCGGTTCGCCGTCACACAGATGTCGGAACAGGTGGCGACGCCGTAGTCGCGTACGACCCCGGTGAGCATGCCGTGCATCGACAGGGTCGGGTACATGTCCAGGTAGAGCTGGGTGGCGCGCTGCAGATCGAGCTCGTCGTAGACCTTCTGCACCGTGTCGTCGGTCGGGTAGCCACGGAGAAACGCCAGATCACCGAACCGGGTCTTGACCTGCCCAGCGGCCGGGCTGAACGGCTGGGAGTGTGGTGCTCCCGTGGGGCTGAAGATGCTTGTCGTGTCCATGTCCGGTTCTCCTTGCGGTGCTGCTGGGGTTCGCACGTTCGTGAGTGTGATCACGCCGCACGCTCGCCGTGGAGCATTCGTGGCGCGACCACACCCTTTGCGGCTAGGCCTCGACGATGTCGCGTCCGTGCACGGTGAGTGCCCAGATCACGAAGACCGATACGGCGATGAGAAGGATCGCCCACACCGGGTACCACGGCAGCCAGGCGAAGGCGATCAGCGCCCACAGCACTGCGACGATCACGCCCACGGTGCGTGCCCACACCGCGCCGCCGAAGAGGAAGACACCGGCCAAGGCGGCCACGATGCCCAGGAGCAGGTGAATCCAGCCCCAGGTCGTGACGTCGAACTGGAAGATGTACTCCTCACCCACGACGTAGAACGTGTCGTTCGCCAGTGCGACGATTCCGATGATCGCCCACCAGATGCCGCCCATCACCATCATGATTCCGGCGAAAGCCGTCCACCCGATGGCCCAACCGCTCGGTTGCTCGTTCATCTGACCTCTCCCTTTCTCGTCAGGCGCCCACGAAGAACGCGGTGCCCGATCAGGAGTCGACGGCGTCCTGCACCTGGTCGGCCGACTTCGACAGGGCCTTCTCGAGCTTGTCGTAGTCGTCGGAGTCGATCGCTTCGGAGATCCGCTTGGATGCCTTCGTCAGCGCAGCCTCAACCCGGTCGAGGTACACGTCGTCGACGACCACCACAACGGCGGAGGAGTTCAGGGGCAGGTACTCCTCGAGATCGGCTCCGAGCTCCTTCTCGTGGTGCTTCTTGGTGAGGTGCCCCAGCAGCGCGCCGATGCCGGCGCCGATCGCGGTCGCGGCCAGGAGCGGAGGTGCGAAGAGCCCGACCACCAGTCCGGCCCCGCCGCCGATGACGGCGCCGGTGGCGGTGGTCCCGTCGCCCTGCTCGAGCACGTCGACCTTTCCATCGGCGCCGCGGCTCATCACGACGGCGGCGACGACAGCCAGGTCGTCGCCCTCAGCGGCCTTGAGGCTGTCGAAGTCGGCTTCGGCGCTGGTGGCGTCGGGGTAGGAGGCCACGTACAGGGCCAGGTTCTGTTCAGTCATCGTTCCGTCTTCCTTCTGGTTGGAGAGCCAGGGTGGCCCCATCAGTGTCGGACCCGGTCTGGGTGGCGGTCACCACCCGAACCGGGTGGTTCTGGTCGGCTAGCCGACGGGCTCGATCTCGCCGGGACGCCAGGTCTTGTCGATCCAGGGCTCCAGCGGTCCATACATCCGCAGGGCGACGAACCAGCACTTGCCCGGCACCGTCTGCAACCAGTTGCCCTCCTCGCCAGCGGGCGCGCTGGGGCTGAAGTAGATGTCGGTCGAACCGTCGGCATTCACCTTCATGCCCTCGCGGTAGCTGTCAAGCGTCGGGAACTGCTGATCAGTCTGGAGCTGGCAGCGGGTCTGCGTGTCGTACATGGTCAGTGCCCAGAAGTCCTTGACGGGAATATTGGGCGGAAGGTTCAGGCGGTACGTCTTGGAGCCATCGAGTGGCCGCGCGTTCGAGTCGACCATGCCCATGGAGTAGTCCGAGCCCTTGCCCGGGACCGTGGTGGCCATGGCCGGCGACACGCAGATGTAGCCGAAGTGGTAGAAGACCCGGCCCTCGAGGCTTCGAGCACCGTGCCGTGTGTAGGTCGTGTCGCCGTCGATGATCGGCTTGCACCAACCGCTGCCTGGGCCGTATGTGTACAGCCCAGGATCGCGGGGGGCGAAGCTGATGGCACGCGCAGCCGTGTTCCCGATGGCGGCGGCATCATTGAGGATCTCTTCCATCCTGGCGTCAGGGGTGAAGGGCTGCCCCTTCACGATGCCGATGGCCGCCAGTTGGCCCTTGATCTCCGCGCCCAGGAAATCCTCGGGCTCCTCCTGGACGACGGCGTTCAGGTTCTCGTAGAACTTGTAATCGTTGGGAAGGACGGTCTGGATCTCCCGTCCGGAGCCGTTGTGGAAGGTGGTCGGGGGCGGATTGTTCTTGCTGGCGAGCGGGTACACCCGCAGGTTGTCCCGGATGTTGTTCGACGCTGCCTCGACGCCCTTGTCCAGGTAGCCGCGCATGAACAGCCACACGCCATAGGTCTTGGAGCGCACCACGAAGTAGCCGTCCGGCACATCACCGTCGTGGTCCGGCGGTAGGACCAGGAACTTCCCGCCCTGGCCCTTGTCGGGGCCGGCCATGCCGAGGTCAGTCAGGTACAGGAAGGCCATGTCGTCGAGGATGCCAAGCATCCGCGGGGGCAGGTCGATCACAGTTGGGCCGTCGGTCTTGAGGTCCAGCCACCCCATGGCGTACATCGTCGAGGTATTGGCAGTCAGCCACAGCGACTTCGAGTCCAGCAGCGTGTCGTAGATGATGATGTCGCTGGAGCTCGTGGCACCGAACTCGCGCTGGCCCTGCCTGATCGAGTACATCGACATGGCTGGGATGCAGTTGAGGAACGACTCCACCGCACGTGAGCGATCGAGGTAGTCGTACACGGTCTCGACGGTCGTCGAGGTGGGGACCCCATCGAAGAACTCCAACGTCCCGATCGAGCTGTCCACCGAGTCTGGGGTGGTGATCGATGCCGGGATCGGTGTCGTCATCGTGAAGGTGGGGGAGTTGTCGGACATGGGTGTCTCCTCTCGACACGCGATCTGGCCCGTGCTTGATCACCGACCTTCGCCGGACGCTATGGCGGCAGCCGACCCGTGACGCCACCCGAATCGGGTGGTTTGGCTCGCCTCACCCACGCCGAATCGACGGTGAGGCCATGCGCGTTCTCGACCTGGGCGCAGCTGTGGAGAAGCCCCGATCACCCACATCGGGTGTGGCGGGTGGGCGCGTTGGTCCATACCGTCCGGGTCGCCTGGTCATAGGACCAGACACGAGAAGGAGGACCCATGGGCCCGGCCCCTGCGCAAGGCCAAGCGGAGCAGTCGTCGACACTGTTGAGGTTGGGGGGCCGAGCCTGGGCGATCGTCGGCGTGGCCGTCGTCGCGGCCGGCACCTACTTGTTGCTCGCCGGGTTGTCCGGTCTAGTGGTGCCCCTGGTCGTGGCGATCGTGGTCGGGACGCTGTTCGTTCCGCTGGTGGACTGGCTCGCCCTTCGCATGCCTCGCAAGGGTGCGGCGGCGCTTGTTCTTCTTGGTCTGGTCGTCGTGGGGATTGGCTCGGTCGCCATCGCTGTGGCAGGTGTGGTCGACCAGGGCCCACAGATCAGAGAGGAGCTGACGGCCGGGCTGGAGAAGCTGCGTGAGTGGGTGGCGGGGCTCGGTGTTGACATCGGCTCTGGCGGGTCGCTAACGGACGGCGTGGGGGACGCTGCCGCGGGGGCCGCGGCAGGCATCTCCACGTTCTTGAGCAGCGCGTTCTCGAGCGTGACGGGTTTCGTCGCCGGAACGGCTATTGGCATCTTCATCCTGTTCTACTTGCTCGCGGACTGGCGAGGCTTCACCACGTGGGTGGGATCGCACCTGGGTGTGCCCGCTGACCTGGGTGCCGGAATGGTGCAGGACGCCACATGGTCGATCCGCCGCTACTTCTCGGCGCTCACTGTGACGAGCCTGTTCTCGGCCGTGGCCATCGGAGTGGCTGCCGCCGTGATGGGATTGCCACTGGCCTTCACCATTGGGCTCGTCACCTTCGTCACCTCCTACGTCCCCTACATCGGTGCCCTGGTCTCCGGGGCGTTCGCCGTGCTCATCGCCCTCGGTTCGGGTGGGGTGACGCAGGCCGCGATCGTGCTCGCCGTCATCCTGCTGGTTCAGAACGTGCTTCAGCCGGTGCTGCAGAACAAGATGACCGCCGAGGAGCTGGACCTGAACCCGGTCGTCAGCTTCGGCTCGACGATCGTTGGTGCAGCGTTCGCCGGCGTTCTCGGGGCCACCCTCTCCGCCCCGGTACTGAGCATGATGATCCGGATCCGGACCCGCGTTCGTGCCTACCAGGCCGGAGCGACAGTCATGCCTGGCGATGCGTCGGTCGCGGACGGCCCTCCAGTGGGCGCGTCTGAGGTGCCCGAGCCCGCGGCGAGCGGGGCGTAGGCCGCGCCAGCCAGCGTGGAGGCGGCATCACCCGGACGACGTGGGCACGGACTACCCGAATCGGGTGAGGCCGGGGGGTTCGCGGCCAGCCACCGTGTGGAGGTGGCTTCTGGCGATGTGAAGGACGGTGCCGCGGCACAGAGCACGTGGGACAAGCATGCGAACCGGGTGATCGCCGGGTTGGCTCTGCTGCTGTTCGCGTTGGGGACGGTCGTCTACCGGCTCACCGAAGGCTGGGAATGGGTGGACTCGTTCTACTTCAGCACCATCGCCCTGACCACAGTGGGGTTCGGCGACTTCACGCCGAGCACCACCGGGTCGAAGCTCTTCACTGTCTTCTACGTCATCAGCGGAATCGCGCTGATCACTACG
>CALOAN010000037.1:0-12790 GCA_942491345.1 uncultured actinomycete | reverse complement strand
GAGTGAAGATACCGTCGTTGTACGTTACTTCCGGATCCCGAACGAGGGCGCCGGCCGGGGAGACGACGATGATCGGCCGCTCGTACACCCCGCTGGCGCCGACGCCAATCCACAACGCAGAATCCCCGGGCGCCCAGTGGTCCGCGCACTCCCACGGCGAGGCCGCAGATTCGGAGCTCATAGTTCGGCCTTCGCGCAGAACGCGTCGAACGCCGACTGATTCGCCCGCACCCGCTTCGAGAGATCCGGAACATCCCACACCGACGGCAGCCGCACCTTCATCGGCCTGGCGTTGCGGTAGATCATCAACGCTTGATCTTCCGGCATTTCACGAATTTCGTTGAGTGCCATCACCGGAACGCTGCGCGGTGCCGAACGCGGGTCCAGGCTGATGTATTCGTCGCGGCTACCCATCAACCGTGAGAGCGCCGACAATTCGCCTTCGTCACCTAGGCCTGGCAAGTAGATCCGTGCCGGGGAATCGCTCGACAACCGTTGCCCGTCGATGCGGCCCCAACGCTTCTCGTTCTGCAAGGCGCTGTGCACGAACGCCCAGATCTGGATTCCGCGGCCGCCCGAGTCCGTAATCAGATCCGGCATATGCGGAATCGCCGCGACATTGTTCATTTCGTCGAGGACCATCCGCAACGGCGGATCAATCTTGTCGTCCTCGTTGCCCAGCCCGTGTGTCTTCGCGATGTGATAGAGCTCGGCCGAGAGCACAGTGGTGAACGCGGCCGCCGAAGCGCTGTGTCCTTCCGAGACCAGATACACAGTGTTCTTGCCCTCGGTCATCAGCGCATGCAGATCCGCGGACTCGCTACGGGGGACGTTGATCGCGCTCATCAACTTCGGGGACGCCAACGGTTCGAGCAACCGCGCGCACGCGCTGACCACGTCATCGGAGGAATCGGACTGTGAGTCCAAGGCTTGCTCGAGTTCGGCGTGCCAGTCCGGAAGGTCCTGCTCGAGAACATCGCGGACCAGTTGGACGTTGCGCGAGGACGCCCAGATCCGCAGGTCGATCATGTTCTTGTTCTTGACGGCCGCGGAGTAGAGGTAGCCGCGCATGAGCATCGCGGCCTTGCCGTTCCAATAGCCGGAATTGCTGGTGTCGTCCATCGGCATGGCCTGGACCAGTGCTTCTGCACGCCGCTTGGCGACTTCCGGATCCTCGCACCCGTCGAGGATCGACCACCGCATCGGATTGGGGATCGCGGTCAGCCCCTCCGGGTCGAAGACCTCGACGTGCCCGACTTCCCGGCGCTGCGCCCACGTGGAGCGCAACAGATCGCCGCGGGTCGAGGTAGCGACGACCGGGCCGACGGCGTCGGTGACACCTTTCCAGCAGACACGCCACGTCTTACCCGCACCAGTCGGTCCGGTGCAGGTAAGCCCGTCGCGGTACTGGAGGAATACGCCCTCCCCTTTGTGGTCGTACAGCTCCGCGACTCGGGTGGTCTCGACAGCGGCATCGATGCGGCGCACCGGGACGTCTTTGAGTGAGAGGCGGGTCGCTTTCGCCTTCCGGACGGCCGCCTTTTCGCTGATACCGGTTCGGGCGAGTTCGGTGCGGTCAGCGAATCCGGACTCTCGCACCCGCCGAGCGGCGGCGCGTTTCATCTGCTGCCCGGAAACGAACAGCCCCATCCACAGGCACAACGCTGCAACGATCGCGATGGAAACCCACGTCAGTACCGGTCCGCCCGGCCGAGAACCTTCCGGCCACGCGAGTGCGGGGTCGCCCGGATTCCGGAACAGCCCTTCGAACACGTCGAGAACTCCGTACACACCGGTGGGGAGAGCGCCGCCATGACCGGACACGACACCCGAGATGTATCCGCCGGCAACGACGCTGACGACGGCCGAAGCAACGAGACTCACAAGGGGAAGCACGCCAGGCGGCACCATCGGTTGCGTAGGACGCTGAGTTGTACTCACGACTTGTCTCCTTCGATCGGGTCGGGCATCACAAGCTCGGGCCGCGAGAGTGTGGTGCGGGCGGATGCCATGCCGGATGGCCGGCCACGCGGTGACAGGGTCGTCCTACGGCCGCTGGACCTGCGCCGCATTATCAGAACCCACATCATGAGCGCGCAGGCCGCTACCGACCCGACGACCAGAATGGTGAAGGCGACGAGCGGCGGCATAGGAAGCGTCGCCAGGCGATCCGGAGCGTCTGTCGGGATCATGCTGCCTCTCCCTTGATCACTTCGTCGGTGTTGGTGAGTTCGATTTCCAGATCGGAACGGACGTGCTGCATGAGAATCGGATCGGCGCTGCCGTACTTGACCAGGCAATGTCCTTTCGCCAGGGACATGATGATTTCCGTCGACCCGGCCGGCAGGTGGTACATGCGAGCTGTTTCCTCCGCATCCTCGACACGGTCCTGCCCGTACAAGAAGACGATTCCGGCTTCTTTCATCAGCGCCCGCGCGGGCGAATCGACGGGGAGGTCCGAGATGTGGTGGAACGCCGAAACGGTCGAAAGTCCGAGGCCGCGAGAGAGTTTCATGTTCTCCCGGAACACCTTTCCGGTCGAGCCGTCGGCGACGTGCCAGCCTTCCTCGATCAGCAGCAGCGTTTGCATGTGCTTGGCGGAGCGGGTTGCGAGAACGTTCGCGAGCCAGGTGTTGATCACGGTCATGATCACTCGCAACGCCGGTCCCTTGTTCGGGAGGGCCGAGACGTCGAAGTGCACGAACGAATGATCGAGTGCCTCGCGGACCTCCGGGGAGGTAGCGCCGTCGACGAGGCCCTTGAGGTCTCCTTCGCACAGTTCTTGCAGTGCGAGACCAGGATTGAGGCCCCAGCGGCGCGAGTCCTCGGCGTGCAGTGAGCCGAAGATGTTGCCGCTGCCGGGGCTCGCTTCGAGCAGTTCAGCGGCGAGTTCGCGCAAGGTCGGTTCGCGGTTCTCCGCATCGGCTCGTTCGTTGACGGATTTGAGTGCTTGGCGCACAGCTGCTTTTTCCGTCTCGACGAGGGAACGACCCATCGTGTCTTCGATGACGGCACCGACCAGTGCTTCCTGGCCGGCCGGGGAAACGCCGTCCGTACGTTGGGTTCCGCTCGCGATAGCCGGGTCGAGCAGATTGATCCGGACACCGTCACCGCCGGCGAGGAATCGGATCGACCGGGCGCCCATCGCCTGCGCGATACCGGAATACTCGCCGCCCTTGTTGCCCTGACGCTTTTTGTCGATGACGACGCACTGCCGGTTGTTCGCCAGGGCGAGTTGACGGATGCAGAACGCGGTTTTGATCAGCGAAGACTTCGCTTTGCCGATGTCACCGACGATAGCGACGTTGATGTTCTCGATTTCCGAGCCGTAGAGCGCGAACGGATCGGTGATCACCATCGACTGGTTGATCTTGTTCAGCCCGGTCATGAGTCCTTCGTGACGCACCGAGCGGCGCATCGTGGCCAGGTTCAGCGCTTCACCTTGCCGGGTGGTGGTCCACGCACCTTCCGCTCGCACCTCGTACCAGCCCCACCGGTCCAACCAGCGGTTGCGTTTGGGGGCAGGCCGGCGGGTGGTGATCCGGTCGGAGGAGTGGACCGCCTGGGCGACTGCGGATTCCTCCGCGCTCTCGACCTGGACGTTCTTCTTCCCGAGGCTGGGTGCGAGGGTCCATCGGTTGGACTTCTTGTGGCCGCGACGGTGCGCCGTGGTCTGTTCTGTCTTCGTCATCGCCGGTTCAGCCCCTTGTCTTGATTCGAGTCCATTTGGTGGCCGCCAGTCCGCGGCCGAGCGGCAACGTCAAGA
This sequence comes from uncultured actinomycete, assembly GCA_942491345.1. GTDB lineage: Bacteria > Actinomycetota > Acidimicrobiia > Spongiisociales > UBA5794 > JAHEEL01. The sequence goes on along the minus strand of CALOAN010000037.1, from coordinate 9,024 downwards.
ACGCGGCCACGTCGTGGCGGTTGTCCTGCCACACGATTTCTCCGATGCCGCAGTTGTCGGCGGCCTGCTCCACGCGTGTCCCGGCGCGTAGTGCGTCGTCTTCGTTTCGGCCGGTGACCGAGACGGCCATCGAATAGATCAGGCCGTGGTGGCCGCTACCAGGCAGAAGATCCTGTCGGCGGCGAGCTGATTCGGTGATCGCCACGTCGGAGGCGCCGTCGGTGGTCTTTCCCTTGCGGCTCTCCTCGATGCGCTTGGCCTCGTCGCGGGTGACGTCCTTCTTCGCGGCTTCGCGGGATTGGGAGGCTTCCACGAAATCCATGCGCACCATCACCGTGCGGATGGTCGGGGCGGCGGCGATCTCGTCGTCTCCGACGTCGGGCTCGACTCCGGTCAGGAACGGACCAAGCCACAACGGGCCGAGTTCACGCGGTTCGATCGCACGCGGGGGAATCACCCCGGCCCGTGTGTGCCACGCTCCCGCAACCTCGACCGACTCGTCGCGGCCGATGTAGGAGGGCCAGCAGTTGTTCCACCGCACACCCTTGTGCGCGTCGAGGGGGAAGGTGGGGTCTTGGAATGCGCGGATCACCGCGCAGGCTCGCTGTTCGCCGTAGACCTCCACCCGGCCCATACCGGCGCGTTCGAGGGAATGCTGCGCCTTCTCCGTTTCGTCGCGAATGACCTGAGCGATACCGCCGACCAGGGCGGCATCCTTGCGGCGCGCGATGCGCGCAGCTTCGGCGAGGAACGTCGGCGACTTCGGAATGATCAGTACGCAGTACGAGCGGTGTTCCTCGACATACGGGGCGTTGCGGTCGAGGAGCTGACCGTAGGAACGGATCGCTTCGTCGATGCGCCGCACGGATTCACCGGCGGCCGAGATCATGCGCATCATCCAGTTCTCGTGCGGCGCCATATCGGCCGGGACACTGCGGTGCAGCAGCGCCACACCCCGAACGAACGAGGACCGTTTCGCGAACCCGGCGAGGATACGTCCGAACGCAGCTGAGGTCACCGCCCACTCCGCATCACCGCGTAGACCTTCGGCCAAACCTTGCATCGCCACGATCACGGAGTAGTAGTTGTTGTCGCCCGGTGTGGTGTGCTCGAGGATGAACATGTCGTCGAGTCCGGTGCCGGCCAGATCCACCGGCTTCGTCTGGTAGAGCGGGACGGGGAACTCCCACCCTGGATCGTGGTCGGGATCGCCGAAGTTTTCGTCCCTGGCGCTGACGTACACGTGCTCACCGCGCTTGCGGCGCTGACGGTTTCGAATCTGCTTGGCTTTGCTTGCCGCGTAGGACTCGCGCTGCCCGAATTCGAACGTCGCACCGATGACGGCCAGGATCAGCGCCAAGTCGAACCCGAGAACCCAGATGTTCTGACCGATGACGAAGATCAGGACCAGCGCCAGGATGAGTGTCGCGCTCCAGGCGATCAAGACCGGTTCGGCGAAAGGCAGGTTTCCTTTGCGGGCGATCTGACGCCCCAGGATCGACGTGCGTTGTTCGCTCATCAGTGTTCTCCGTCCGCGTGTTCGGGAGCGTTCTGGGCCGAGGCCCCGGCCTTGTTCATCGCTGCACCGGCAGCAGCCACCGCGAAGGGCGCCGCCACTGTCGCTGCACCTGCCGCTGCGCCGGCGGTTGTCTTCGCCGCGCTCATCAATTTCGATTCGGCGCTTCCCGCTTTGGCTCCGCCCTTGCCGGAGTCTTTGCCACCGATCCCGACGGAACCGGACGAGGTTTGCCCTCCGTGGCCAGATCGACTGGACGCGTGATCGGATGATGCCGACGATGCGTCCGGGGAGGAATTGTGACCGCCGAGGTGATCGGACGGTCCGGTGCCGCGTCCGGGAGAGGTGGCGACATCGGCATTGCGGGACGCAGCTCCCCCGTCGCCGCCGCCGCCCGAGCCGCCTCCGGCTTGCTGCTGGTACATGCTCGCCGACGAGCCGATCATCTCGCCCGACGCTGAGCCCGAGCTACCGAAGTCGGCGGAATCCGCAGCGGTCGGCAGGATCGGTGACCACTTGAGCAACGCGAACGGTGCCAGACCGATCATCACGAAGCACACGGCGATCAGGGCGAGTTGGCCCAGTGATTCCAATTTGCCGTCGTCGGCGACCGATCCTTGCGCCGAGACGTTGATGACAACGAACACCGCGGCCAGCAGAACGAACAACATGGGCTTGGACAGCACGACACCGAGAAACATCATCACCGGCCGAAGCGCCTTTTTTCGCCAGGTGGGGTGCACCCACATGCCGAATGCGATACCGCTGACCACTGCGAGAACGGGAAGCGCGGCCGCATGCATCAAGAAGCCGAAGAAGACCGAGAGCACACCGATAACCATCAACCCGAATCCGATGATGCCGGCCACGGCTCCACCGACCAGGGTTTCGTCGTTGAGAGCGCCCAGGGAGGTCGATACGTTGTTGATCACCTCGTCGGTGGTGGTGCCGATCGCGCCTACCAACGCGACCGAGATCTCGTGGGCGAGACTGATGACGAATTGGGCGATAGAGGGAGCGAAGAGCATCAGCATGATCCCGGCGGGCAAGTATCCGAAGAAGTCCTTGGCGAGTTCTTCGCCTGGGCGGCTTCCGTCGGCTGACTTGTAGAGCGCGAAGATCGTGGCGATAGCCAGCACCAGGAGCCCCAACCCCGTCGACATCGCGTACACCGTCAAGAACTGCGGCTCCAACGGATCGAATTCGCCGATTCCTGCCAAACCGGGCAGGACCGAATCGGTCATCGACATCGCTGAACTCTTGAATTTGTTCGCCCAGGAATCGATCACGTCCGACGGGTCTTTGACGAACGCGACCAGATCACCGAGCGGGCCGGCAACGGTATCCCACGCGAAGGTGAAACTGTCGACGAAGATCTTGCCGCCCATATAGGCAGGTGTCGCCCTCATCATCCCTCCGAGGGTCTCGCCGAGGCGGTCACTGAAACTGGTGTTCTGATCGATCCAGTTCATGGTGCCGCCGAACATTTTCCCGACCCTGGTGTTCCATTCAGTGCACGCGAACAGGTCATCTGGTTTCTCGTTGGCGCGCTCGCAGTTCACGAACATCGCGTGCATGCACAGGATGCTGGGAACACCGTTGCCGGCGCAGGGAGAAGTCCAGGCAGCGTCGGGGACCTTGTCGGCGTTCGGCTGCTTCTTCATCACCGCGAGCGAGGCAGCGTCCGGTGTCGGGCTCCACTCGAAACCCCAGGTGCTTGTCGTCTTCGTCGTCCACCGGGCCAGATCCTGCGCACACGTCGGAGACGGCGGGTACATGTCCGCGCCCTCGTCGAGGGGGTAGGTGTCCGGGTAGACGCCCTTGAGGATCGACTCGTCCGTGATGCTCAAGGCGGCCTTCTGGTTCGCCTCCACGCCCATGTCAACTCCGGACATCTGAGTACCGGCACCGCCGGCGGCGACCAGAGCGTCGATCAGAGCCGGGTTCTTCGACATCATCACTTGCGGTGCCCACATGGCGATCCGCTCGGATTCTTTTGCCGTCCAGTACATCAACCGGTTTTCGTTGTGCATGACCTGTGTCGAGTACTGGCCCATGTCGCCGCCTGTGTCCTTGCAGACTCCGGTGAACCACGAGGCGGATTTGAATTCGTCTGTGCCGGCGACGAACTTCTTCAGATCATCGGGAAATCCTTTGGGGAGTTCCTTGCCCGACTGAGTGGCATTCTGCACGCCAGGAGCCGGGTCGGTGTTGGGGACAGCAACTGGTTCCGCTGCCGCCGGCAACGCCAGTCCGAGCATCGCGAACAATGCCACGACCGCGGTCAGAATGATTTTGCGCCACATCAGTCGGCCCCTTCTAGTTGACGTAGAACGTGTAGAAGCCGTTCGCGCCAGGCTTCGAGAGCGGTGAATCAGCCGCCGGGAACTGGGCATCATCTGCGGACGGGCCACTGACGAACTTCCAGTCCTGGGCTTTCCAGTCCCCGTTCTCCCACTTCACCGTGACGGTGGTAGTCGAGTAAACGGTGAGGATGCCGACCTTGTCGCTGCCCTCACTGACCGGACTTTGACCGACGCCCATGCCCCACACCGACACCGTGGCCGAGTCCTGAGTGAAGTCGGTGACCGTGACGATCAGCGGCACGTTGTTGACGGTTTTTCCCAGATCAGTTCGGCCGCTGGAGATATCGAGAACACTCTGCAAGGAAGGGCTGGGATCGGACGCTACAGCGACCTCCCGCAGCTTCGCGACGTCGATCCGGCCCTGGTACGTCTGACCATCGGCCTGAATGAAGTTCACCGCCGCGGTCTGCGCTCCCGCCTGATCGCGGGTGTATCCCGCCGGGACACCGTCGATGGTCGTCGTCGGACCGTGGGCTGCACGAATTGCATCGGCTCCGCTCCCCTTGTTGTCATCAGCACCACCGGAGGTGAGGAGCGCGATCACCAACGCGAGGAACACCACTGCGACGACACCAGTGGCGATAACGCGCTTACGGTCAGAGAAGAACCCCGATCCGCCACCTGTGGATCCAGTCGCCGCGACCGGACGGTTGCCCGTACCTACCTGAGAAAAATCTTTGACCATGAGTTCTCTTCTTTCTCGTGAACAATGCTGAGATGGAACGGAATTCGTCTCAGCCTTGAGTGACGAACATGATGGCGCCGATGATGACGGTCAGAAGTGTCAGGCCGCCGAAGGCGGTGGCTGCGGTCTTGACCTCAGCGGCGTTGTCGGTCATCTCCGAGGCGTAGCCGCCGTTCTTCGCTGCTCGCATCTTGTACAGCGCGAAGATCAGTTTCACGCCGACACCGCCCATTGCGAGTGCCCAGATGGTGCCGAGCACGCGGACCCAGACGTTCTGGAACGCAGGTCCGAGGAACTCGAGGGTAGGGGTGACCCCTTCGAATGGGTTCTTCGACTTCGGCGCGTCCTGAGCTGCGGCAGGAGCGGCGGTTATGATTGCCAGGGCGATGGTGCCGGAGGTGATGGCTGCCGCTCGACGCAGCCGGCCGCCGCGGGTGGACGGGCTCACCGGTGTGTTCTGTTCGTTCATCGTGTTCCCTTTCGATGTGGTGTTCGGCTGTGGTGCAGTGGTTTTCAATCCAGGCGCCCGCGACTTCGCGGGTGGGGTGGAGTTACCGGGCGAGGACGGAGGGGGCGGGGGTTCGGCCGGGGTTCCGGCTCGTACTCCGCGTATCGGTCCTCGTACTGCGCGACCGGTTCGGGTCGGGCTGTACGTCGAATAACTTCCGGAGGACGTTGGATCTGCTCGGGGGTGTACGGGTCGGCGTACTCGGCAGCGCGGCCGTACACGCTGGCAGCGAGAGCATCCGCGATTTCGGCGGCGACATTGGTGTAAGCCTCGATCGTGGACGGAAGGAGCCGGTCGTAGACGATGCGCTCTCCAGTCGCGAACGACGGCTCGTAGGGAACCCGGATGACGTTCTCTTCCGGAAGGCCCAGTCGAGCCAGTCCCTCGACGAGTTCAGGTTCGAGGGTGGGATCGGAGCCGGGTGTCACGACAGTCAGCACGATCGCGGAGGACACCAGATGCCCGAAGCCGCGGGCGATGATCCCCTTGAACATCCGCAACGCCATCTTGGTCATGTCGAGGCGCAGTGGCAGGGGAACGACCAACAGGTTCGAGTGCTGCACGGCCCATTGCCAATTCGCGGCCACGGGTTCGTTGCCGGTGTCGATGAAGATCAGGTCCCGATGACGGCGGAGTACAGCCATGATCGCCGCGCACTCGTCCCAGCCGATGCCATGATCGCGTGAGGTCGAAGTGTCGGCTCCGAGGACTTCGTCGTGCGTGGGTTGAAGTCGCAGGAACCTGCCGAGCGCACCTGACACGGCTCCCGCCGAGGTGAGATCGCGGGCGTTCTCGAGAACATCCCAGGGGCCGACGTCGGGATCGGTGGGATTCGCCGCGCGGTCTCCGAGGGTCCCGGTGGACTGGTTGGCATCCCACGCGACAACGCCGTGGCGGTGCGAACCGAAGGTGTTGGCCAGGGTCAGGGTCGTCGAAGTCTTTCCGGCATCACCTTTGAGGCTGATCACCGAGACGACCATGCAACCGGGTAGCGGCTGCTGGACTCGGGTGACGGATTGGCGGAACCGCACCTCCGCCGAGTCAGGCTTCGGCGCCATCTTCATGCCGACCGCCGCGTTGACACGTCCGCGCCAGCCCCATGTTGCGGGGCTGTCGTCGACTTCGCTGGTCTCCCGCTCGAACCGGTAGTCGAATTCGGGTTCGTCGTTCTCTGCCAGTGCGTCCTGCCCGACCGCATACGGGTCGTCGTATCCTGCCGACTCGTCGACCAACTCGGTATCGCCGGATTCGGTGGCTGACTCGATCTGCGGGGCTGGTTCAGGAGTCTCGATCGGGGCGGTCTCGGCTTCGGGCCGAGATTGCCGGCGTAGACGCTGGCCGCGCAGGTCAACGGCCTTTTCGGTGGTGTACGTGTCCTGGTGCTCGTCGTAGGGGTCAGGAGCGCTCACGGGAGTTCCTTTCGGGGAGGGGGTGGTTCCGGGGACGTTCTTCTCGCTGGTCATAGCTTTTTGAGGTCGTCGACGGCCCACAGACCGCCGCGACTGACGACCAGGACGGCGACGATTGCGGTGTCGACGCCGACGATGGAGCCATCGGACGCAATCGCGGTCTGTTCGACCTGATACATCCGGTGCACCGCAGTCGCGGTGTCCACGGCGCCCTGGTTCGGTACAGAGCTGACCGTCGGCCAGACCTGCGCGTCCTTCGCGGCCCATTCGAGCCACTGACCGCCGGGGCTTCCGGTCGGGGTGGTTCCGGTGACGTCGCCGAGGAAGCGTTCGGTGAGCAGGTCGCCGGTGCGGGCGGCCGCGTCGTTGGGTCCGCGATCGTCAGCGGTGTTCCAGGTGAACCAGGTGGTGACCACGGCGTCGGCAACGGCAGCCGGATCGCTGCGGTCCACGATGGCGACCTGTTCGGGCGCGTGTTCCGGAACGGTGGCCGCAGGCCGCGTGGACTCGGCCGCCGAGGTTTCGTTCGGGGACCATTGCTGCGCCCGTGCACCCGTCGTCGTGGTGGACGGGCCGGTTGCGGTGCCTTCCGTGCCCGAGGAGCACCCGGCCAGGGCAATAGCGACGGCAGATGCAGCGGCGAGCGCGGCGAGGTGGCGTTTCACGACTCGTCCTCGATGAACAGATCCGACAACCGAATCGCCTGCCACGCCTGGTAACCAGGCTCTTCGCACCAGTCCACGGCCCGGTTGTTGTCGGTGATGTCGAGGTCGAGTGCAACACCGTGCTTGGCTGCCATACCGGCGAGGGAGTTCCCGTCGATCTCCGGATTGGAGATGTGCAGGAGCAACCGCACCGCGGGAACGTTCGCGTCCTCCCGTGCTTTGCCGGCGAGGAATACCGCCTTACCGGCTGCCGAGTCGTCTGCCGAGCGCTGGTTGCCTTCCTTGAAGACCGTGTCGTTCTTGTGGAACGTCCCGTACCAGGCCGCGTCGTCGACCGGTCCGAGTACAGCGAAGCTACCCCGCTCGTCACCTGCGGCGAACAGTTCCACCAACGGTGCGGTGGCGGCGGCTTCGGCGATCTCCTTCTTGCGTTTGGTCGCTTCCGCGTCGCGGAGTACGTCGTAGTCGAGATCGAGTTGTTTGACCAACTCGCGCTTGACCTTCGGCCACATGCTGCGCGAGAGCAGTTTGTTCTTCTTCGCCCACGCGCGGATCTCTGAGGAGTCGCTGGTGCGCAACTCGTCAGCGGCGGTACGTACTGCGTCTGCGGCCTGTTCCCATTCGGTGGCTGCGGATACCGTCATTTCTGGGATCTACCTTTCTTCGGGTGAAACTTCATTCCGGGGTGGTCATCGGGTTGCGATGTTCTGGTCTGGGTTGTTCTGTCAGGCAAAGCGTTTCGCTGCCAATCCCGAGGACGGCGGGGTCCAGTCGGAGATTTTGACGACATCGCCCGATTGCGGAGCTTCGACGACCTTGCCGCCGCCCATCCAGATGAAGATGTGGCCGCTGTGGGGTTGGATGATGTCGCCGGGTCGCAGGTCGGCAGGGTTGGTGATCGAGGTTCCGCGAGAGTCGCCTATCTGCATCTGGTCCTGGTGAGGGAGAACCGTTCGGCCGCCTGTCGCTTGCGCGACTGCGTATTTCACCAATCCTGAGCAGTCGAACCCGACCTTGTTGAAGTCGCCGAAACTATCTGCCACTCCCCCGTCACGGACGCCGCGCGTCGGTCCGTTCTCGTCGCCGCCGCCCCAGGCATACGGGGTGCCGAGCCACCTCAGAGCGGCATCGACGACGACCGAACCCGTCGAGGGGCCGCCTGGAATCGGCCCCGCCGGTGCGGACGTGTCGGTGAATTCCTCGATCGCGAACTTCTGAATGTTGGTGACGTAGCCGCGTGTTTCCTCGTTCTGGCAGACCTGGCCCTGGGACAAGGTGTTTCCGGGGCCGCAGTTGTACATGGACAATGTCAGCGGGATCAGCTCACCTTGCAGGCGGCCGTCAGCCATCGCCTTTTTCGTCAGCTCGAGCATCTTGCAGTCGTAGGACGCCATCGACATCGCAGCGTCGGCCGGTGAGCGCATGTCGAGCTTTCCGTCCCCGTCCCCGTCCACGCCTTCCTGTGCAGCAGTTGAGGGAAGGAACTGTGCCGGGCCGTCCGCGCCGGAGTCGTTGTTGTGCGCGTTGACGTTGAAGCCGCTTTCCTGCTTGAAGGGGGTCGGGGAGCAGATTGACGAAATCCGGCGCTAAGGGGCAATCGCCGAGCGACCTTGCGCTGTAGGTGATTTCATGTCGTCGTGACTGATGAGGGCGGCTATGGCCGGTTCGGTGCGTTGTCTCGGCAGGAGCTGGAGCGTTACTGCTACTTGGATGACGAGGACCGGCGGCTGATCGCTGCGCGGCGGCGCGACTACAACCGTCTGGGGTTCGCGGTGCAGGTGGTGACGGTGCGTCACCTGGGAATGTTCCTGGCTGATCCGCTGGATGTCCCGCCCGCGTTGATCGAGTATCTGGCCGAGCAGTTGGAGATCTCCG